>CAWIMG010000034.1:0-190816 GCA_963837105.1 uncultured Actinomycetes bacterium
GGCCAGCCAGCCGTATATCTATACATCGCCGCGGTCGAGGTGAACGCCCGCTATTGCCGCTGTCAGTGTTCTCGGTGGCCATGCTTAGGTGCGGCGGCTCCGGCGGCTGGCTGAGCTCTGGGAGCCCGGGTCGGCCGGGCCGGCCGCGGGTTGGTGTAGAAGACAGTCATGGACAAGCGCGCGCTGGTTCTGGGCGGCGGGGGTGTCACCGGCGTTGCCTGGGAGATTGGCCTGATCGCGGGGCTGGCCGGGCTGGGCATCGACCTGGCCGGAGCTGATGTGATCATTGGGACATCGGCTGGCTCGGTGGTCGGCGCCGACATTGCCTGCGGGCAGGAGCTTGAGGCGCTGTACCAGGCCCAGCTCGCGCGGCCGGCTCCCGAGCCCGCGGCCAGGATGGGCTGGGGCATCTTGGGCAGGCTGCTGTGGGTCATGAGCACCAGCCGGGACCCGGTGCGGGCACGGGCCAGGATCGGCAGCTGGGCGCTGGCCGCACCGGCCATGCCCGAAGCCAGCCGGCGTAAGGTCATCGAGGCCCGGGTGCCCGCTGGCGGCTGGCCCGCCAGGGCCCTGAAGGTGACCGCCGTGGACGCACGGACCGGCGAGTTCGTGGTGTTTGATGCCGCTGGTGACGCCGGCCTGGTGGATGCGGTGGGCGCCAGCTGCGCGGTGCCCGGAGTCTGGCCGCCGGTCACCATCGGGGACCGCCGTTTCATGGACGGCGGTATGCGCTCGGTCGCCAACGCCGACCTGGCGGCCGGATACCAGCGGGTGGTTATCGTGGCGCCGGTGACCGCGGGCGTCGGCCATATGACCAGCCCCGCCGGCAGGCGGCCGCGCTCACCGCGGCCGGGGCCCGCGTGGTGCTGGTGTGCCCCGACCGCGCGGCCGTGCACGCCATCGGCCGCAACGTGCTTGATGTGTCGCGCCGGGCGGCAGCGGCGGCGGCAGGCCGGGCCCAGGCCGTGGCGGAAGCGGCCCGGATCCGGGGAGTCTGGCAGGGCGGCGTCGGGCCGGGCCGGCCCCTTGACCGTCAGGTCGGCAACTGAGGCAGCGCCCCGCCCGCGGTGCAGGTAATCCAAGCAGGACGGGACGCCCGGGACCGCAGATCACCCCTGCTCTGCGCGGCTCAAGAACGGAGACCAGCAATCGGCCCACCCGGCCATATCAGCATCTACGGGCGCGGGCATGACCACTGAGGCGTCGCCGAGGCCGTATGAATATGCACAGACCTCCTTCACTGGCCCGCCCTCTAGCCGCGGACAGGACACATAACCGGGGTCACGTAGCCGGCCGGCCAGGGATGACGATGGGCAGTCGTCTGGCTGCTGGAGCCGCGTGATACCACCAGCTACGGCGGTAGATCGTGCGGGGCATGCCATGGTGGGGCGTGATTTCGTCGGCGGCAGCTCCGGTGCTGATGGTCGCCGGGTGGAGTGTTGCCGCCGGGCTGCGGTGCCACTACTGCCTCTTACACTCCCTCGTTGTCAAGTTCCGTGACTGGTACCCGCCGCCCGCCATGAGCTCAGGTAGTCGAAGTTCACTGAGCCAGCCTCCGGTATAGTTATGTCTAGTCTGTCTAGATCTATGGAGGCGACCATGCGGTGGCAGGTGCAGGACGCCAAGCAGCGTTTCAGCGAACTAATCCGCACGGCCCGGGCGGAGGGCCCGCAGGTCGTGACTCGCCATGGCGAGGAGATCGCCGTGGTCATCGACATCGCTGACTACCGGCACCTCACGGGCGAAACTGCCGAGTTCAAGGACTACCTGCAGTCAGGCCCTGACTTCGATGACCTGGACCTGACTAGGTCCGCCGAGCATCCTCGGACCATCGACTGGGCCGACGGGGCATGACCTACCTCCTCGACACCAATGTCGTCTCCGAGATCCGCAAAAGGCACCCAGAATCCCCATGTCATGGCCTGGTGGGACACCATCACCTCGGCGGAGGTCTTTATTAGCGCGCTGACAATCGGCGAGATCAGGCTGGGCATCGAACGCCTGCGCCGCAGGGACAGCGCCCAGGCCGACCTGCTCGAGCAGTGGCTGCATGGCCTGCGGGCCATCTACCACGATCACATCATCAATGTCGACGCTGGCATCGCGGAGGAGTGGGGGCTCTTGAACGTCCCCGACCCGGTCCCCGTCATCGACGGCCTCCTGGCCGCCACGGCCAGGGCGCGGGGTTTGATCCTGGTCACTCGCAATGTCGCCGACCTCGCCCGGAGCCGCGTCCAGCTGTTTAATCCCTTCGACACGTCCGGCCGCAGCGAATGATCCATGCATAACTGGGCCTTGCCAGAGATCACTGGGCGGGCCCGCAAGATGATGCCTGGTGTTGAATCCTGACGTCTTGGCTCATAGCCCGGAGGTCGCGGGTTCATGTAAGGAACTCCGGCGTTTGATCAGCGCAGGGGTTCCAGGGTTGCATGAGCATCCCCGGCTGGTCCGGTAGGTGGCGACGTCTGGGTTCTGGGGCCGGTGCCCTGCGCCGGGCCTCGCGGATTTGATTGCCACTGCTGGCCTGGCCACGGATGACCCGCATCAGGGAGGTGGGCCGGCCCGGCTGAGGGCCTGGCCCGGTTGCAGCACATGAGTGGGAGCCGTTGCCGGCTCTTGCACGTTGGGACCGTGGCCGATGGGTTGCTGCCTTGCCGCGCCGCCGGAGCTGGAAGTCCCGGACGATGTGGAGGAGAGGTGGCGAGTGGGGCAGGAGGAGGCCGGGCAGCCGCCGCGGCGCCTGGTGGGGATTGGCCTGGGGATCGCGTTGCGGCATTGGGTGCGGGTGCTGGAGGCCGGCGGCCGGGTAGTGTGCCGGTCGTCGTGCGTGCCGGCGGTGGAGTCCTTGGCCGCAGTGGAGCGGGCGGCGCTGGCCGGCGCACCGGAAGGCACCACACTGGCGGTGGTGTCCGGGCCGGCCGGTCCGGCGTGGATGCCGATCGCGGTGTTCTTCGCCCGCCGCGGGCACGCCGCCTGCCGGGTGTCCCCGGCGAAGGCCGCGGACCTGCGCCGGTTCCTGCGCCGGCACGCCAGGCCGGACGGGGCCGGCGCCGAAACGCTGGCGCGGATGCCGCTGGCCGGCCCCGGCGGGTTGCAGCAGCCCGGGCTGCCCGGCCCGGGCGCAGCAGCGCTGGACCGGCGGGTACGGGCCTGCGGGCGGCTCACCGAGGCGGCCAGCAAGCACAAGGTCCGGATCAAGGACCTGGTCCGGCAGCTGATGCCGATGACCCCGCTGACCGGCGACCTGGGCAAGGCCGGTCTGGCGGTACTGGAACGCTACGCTGGCCCCGCTTGCTGCTGGCCGCCGGTGACGGCGAGCTGACCCGCCTGATCACCACGGTGCCCGGGCATCGGCAAGGATCGCAGCGGGCCGGTCAATGGCGGGCCGCCGCGGCGGCGGCCGCTGAGCTTTACGGGGACCACCCGGCCGTGCCGTATGACGGGCTGGCCGCTGAGGTGGCCACCGGGATCCGGCTGCTGCGCGCCATCGAGGCGGAACTGGCCAGCCACGCCGCGGCCCGCGAACAGCATTACCGTCAGGCCGATCCGGGGCAGCTCGCCCGGTCGCTGCCTGGCTTCGCCGAGATCAGCGCCCCGGTCCTGGCCGCCGGCATGGGCCGCCCCGGCCGGTTCCGGGACGGGACCCGGTTCAGGTCCTATGCCGGGCTGGCCCCCCGCGCCAGCGAGACCGGCGAGACCGGCCGCAAGGGCCAGCCGATGAGCAAGGCCGGGCCGTCCCAGCTGCGGTCAGCGTTCGTCCGCGCCGCTGACACCGCCCGCCGCCAGGACCCGCAGCTGGCCAGGATCTACTACCTGCAGATGACCGAGCGCGGCGCCACCCACCTGAAGGCCTGCTGCGTCGCCGCCGGGCACCCCGCCGAACGGGCCTGGGCCGTGCTCAGCCACGGCACCCCGTATGTGGTCTGCGGCAACAACGGCAACCCGGTCACGCCAGCCGAGGCAACGAAGATCATCGCGGACAAGTGGACCGTCCCCGAGGACATCCGCAAACGCCGCCGCAGCCGCAAGACAGCGGGGAAGGCCCCTCAGACGGCCTCAACCAGGCCGGGCAAGCGAGGCGGCCCTCCCCGCCCACGATCGCCGCGGTCCCCGGCCAAGGCAGTCAACCCCGTGACCTGACCAGCCAGCCAGCACCAGCCTGCCGGCCACACCACCGGCGGGCCTGCTGGCATGCCCGGAACTCCCGCACAACCAGCCGCAGAAGTCCCTTCAGCCGCGGCTTGACATGGAAGCTCCCATAGGGAATCAAATCCCGCCCCCGCTACCACGTCGCAGTTCAGAAGGCCCGGAAATGATCTTCCGGGCCTTTCTGCTGGTCTGGCCGCGTGCCCAGTGCTACCCGCCGCCGCAGGCGGCGCGGCGACCGCAAGATCTGAGAGTCCACATACCTCACAGACCTGGCCGGTGGTGGCCGCCCGGCATGTCACGCCACCACGCCAGCCAGGGCCAGGCTGCTGCCGCAGCACGAGTCAGCGCAGGAAGGAGGAGTGAATGACCTTCGATGAGGATGAGCTGCTTGCGGGAGCGCTCGGCGCGCTCGGGGGCCAGGCAGCGGGTGCATCGGCCCGGCACTCTGTTGAGGCGGTAGCCCAGCGCCTGCGCAAGAACGTCCTGGAGCTGGAGACCGAAACCAATCTCCAGCCGTCCGCCGCTATGGCCCGCGTGCGGCAGGTGCTCGCGGAACGCGGGCATTTCCTGGGCACCGAAGACACCGGTTCCGCAGGACCCGCACGCTGTGTGGGCGTGGTGTGGTCCGGCGCCGCGAATCTCAACCCCGCGAACATCACCGTCACGATCCGCCAAGCCGGTAACGCAACGTTGCTGCTGGTCCGCGGTGCCGCCAAAGAGGGACTGATCAAGCAGTGAGCCGGGGAGAAGGCCGCGCGGGAGATCGCCGCCGCGCTGGGCAGGCCCAGCGCGGAGCGCACCTGACGACCTGTCTGTTTACCCCCGGCCTGTCTGTTTGCCTCCGGCCCGTCTATTCGCTCCCGGCTGTCTCGCTTCACGGCCGGCTGTCTCGCTTCGCCTGGCGGCGGGCGCCTGCGGCGCGGGTGCTGGCCCGGCGTTTGGCCGTGGCGGGTGAGTGCCGCGCCCGGTCGCCGGTGGACTCGCCGGTGACAGCCGGGCCTTTCCGGCCGGCGGGCGGTGCCGCCCTGCCCGTGCCGGGACCTCGGCCTTGCCTGGCGGCCCGGCTGGCCGCGAGCCGCTCCGCCCGCAGTTCTGCGGCTGCCTGCCGGGCGAGGCTCGCGACCCGGCGGCTCACCCGGGCCAGGGCCTCTTCAAACGCCTCGGCTTTCATTGCGGCCCGCCTGCTCTCCGGCCTTGCTTGGCCACGGGCGCCGTGGCCGGGCACGGCGGCCGCGGCCGTCCGGCGGTACTGGCTGACGTACTTGTTCCGTGCCTGCCTGATCCGGGCTGCGAGCTCAATAGCCGCGTCTTCGTCCAGCGCAGCAAGCTCGGCCCGCTCGGTCTGGGCCACCAGCAGCCGTTCGGCGTCGTTGAGAACCGCCAGCGGGGACGCGTTCATCGGTCTCCTCTCTTCGCCCGGCAGGCCCGGCTTGATGAACCTTCCCGGGCTGCCGCGGACCGAATCAGCCCTTCCGTGATCCGCTCCGCCTGCGGAGTTCCCGGGCGGCGGGTTCTGCCGCCCCGGTGACTCGGCTGTTAGATTTGTCCCGCATAGCCAGCCGGTTCGCTGAGGCCCCGGGGAGTGAGTGATGACAGCAGGCCAGCCAGACGCTGACGGCGACGAACTGGGACCGGTCAACTTCGTGGCGATCGAGTTCCCGGGCGGCCGGCTTACCGCGGCGGGCTTCGAGCAGCTGCTGTCCCTGGCTGACCAGGGTGTCGTGGACATCCTGGACATGGAGTTCATCACCAAGGATGCCGACGGCCACAGCAAGAAGGTGGACGTCTGGGAGTTCGCCGTTCCCGGCGGTGTCGACCTGAGTGCCTGGGCCGGAGCCTCGTCGGGCTTGCTCGATGACGCAGACGTCGGCGAGATCTCGGCGGCGATGCAGCCTGGCAGTGTCGCCGTGGTGGTGATCTACGAGAACCGGTGGGTGCTCGGGCTCGCCGATGCCTGGCGGCGCGACGGCGCACGGCTGATCGCCAGCGGCGGACTGTCGGCAGACGACATCCTTGCCGCCCTTGACGAAGCCGAGTCCTCCTGACCTAGTGGCATTGCAGCCTGATCCGGCGACGAGGAGGTCACCATGGGCCTATTGAAAACCGCGGCCACGGTCGCGGTCGCCAGTTCCGTGCACGGCCGGGTCCAGCGGCGGCAGCAAGCCCGGTGGGCGGCACAGGACCAGGCGGCGGGTGCGCCCGCCCCACCGCCACCGGCGTCCCCGCCCCCGGCTTACAGCGAGCCGGCCGCGCCGCCGCAGCCGCCGGCCGCCCCGGCGCAGGCGGCCGACATGGGTGAGCGGCTCGCCCAGCTGAAGCAGCTCGGTGAGCTGATGTCGGCGGGCGTGCTGACCCAGGCCGAGTTCGACCAGCAAAAGGCCCGCATCCTGAACGGCTGACCGGCGGCCGCGCGCCGGCCCAGTTCAGCGGGTGGCGGGCGGGAAGGTGAACCGGGTAGGGGAGCCGGTGAAGTCGGCTGCGTCGAGGGCGAAGATCCACTCGGGTTGCAGCGCAAAGACGCTGTTCGCCGCCGGATCCACCATCTCCCAGCCATAGCTGGTGCCGTATTTCGCGTTCTCGGCTGCCAGCAGGTCCGCCAGTGCGTCCCGGTCGGTAACCCGCCTGGCCCGGCCCTGCACCACCACTGGCTCGCCCGGGTCGCCGGTCAACGCGGTGCAGCGGGGCTCGGCCGCCAGGTTGCGGGTCTTCCGGGAGCCGTTGGAACTGCTGAACCAGAGCTGGCCCGCCTGCCAGATGCCCCAGACCGGCATCAAGTGCGGGACACCCGCCGGGGTCACCGTTGCCAGCCAGAAGTCGTGCGAAGCCGACAGCCGTTCCTCGGCCCACGACCAGGGCAGCAGGCCACGCCCTTCGCCCGCGGGCAGGGTCCCGTAGCCGGGCATGTAGGGCCGGGAGGCGACCGGTTCGGTCACGCACCCGAGGCTAACAAGCGGCCAATGGCCGGCCGTGGCCAGACCATCGGGCGCGGGACGGATTACCTGCCGGGCTGGCGCGGAGACATGATGGAGGCGTGGCACATCTCAGCAAGGCCGAACTCGAAGCTGGCCTGGACGTCGTGCGCGGCTCGCCGCCGGACTGGGGGCCGGTCGAACTGATCGTCCGCCGCCCGGCCGTGGACGCGCGGGAGGCCCTGCCAGCGGCCGAGCTGGACGTGATCACCGGCCTGGTGGGCGACACCTGGCCGGTGCGCGGCAGCAGCAGCACCCCGGATGGCTCACCACAGCCCGACGCCCAGCTGACGGTGATGAACTCGCGCGCCGCCCTGCTCGTGGCGCAGGTCCCGGACCGCCGGTTGCTGGCCGGTGATCAGCTGTATGTCGATCTCGACCTCAGCCCGGCCAATCTGCCGCCCGGCAGCAGGCTGGCGGTCGGCTCGGCCGTCATCGAGGTGTCGGCCCGGCCGCATCTGGGCTGCGCCAAATTCGCCGCCAGGTTCGGCCAGGACGCGTGGCGGTTCGTCAACTCACGGGTGGGCCGGGAACTGCGGCTGCGCGGGCTGAATGCCCGTATACTCAGCTCCGGCACCGTCCGGCTCGGGGACAAAGTGCACAAGCTGGCGGACTCAGGCAGCGGCCACCAGGCCCCTACGCTGGGCTGATGGAACAGCCATCATCGGACCGGCCGCTGGACGCGCAGGTGGTGTCCGGCCTGATCGCCGCCCAGTTCCCCGGCCTGCGCGGGCAGCCGGTTAACTGGCTCGCTGCCGGATGGGACAACGAGCTGTTCAGCGTGGGCGGGGAGTGGATCCTGCGCTTTCCCCGGCGGGCGGAGCGGGTGCCGTGGCTGACCCGCGAGATCACGATCATGTCGATGCTGGCCGGCCCGCTCGCCCCGCTTGTTCCGGTGTTCGAGCTGATCGGCGCGCCCAGCGGCGCCTTTCCCTATCCGTTTGTCGGATACCGGCGGCTGCCCGGGGTCAGTGCCGACCAAATCCCGGCGGCCGGCCGGACCGGGCTGGCCGCCGGCATCGCCAAGCTGTTCAGCGCACTGCACCGGATCGATCCCGGCGGGCTGCCGCCAACGCCAGGCGGCTGGGAGCACGAGTCCTGGGACGAGCTTCTGGCCGACCTGGTCACCGCCGCCGGCCTTGCCAGGCCGCTGCTGCGCCCGGGCACGCTGGCCAGGGCCGGGCCTTATCTGGCCGGGCAGGTGCCAGCACCAGCACAGGAGGGCCCAAGCCGGTTCATCCACAACGACATCTGCGCCGAGCATCTGATCGCCGACCCGGGCACCGGGCGGCTGACCGGCCTGATCGACTTCACCGACGCCATGGCCGGCGACCCAGTGCATGACTTCGCAGGCTTGATCACGGTCGGCGGCTATCGGTTCATCGGCGAGGTGGCGGCCGGATATGACCTGCCGCTCGGCGGTGGATTCCGGGCCCGGCTGGAGTGGCTCTGCCGGGTCCTCACTCTTACCTGGCTGGCCGAGGCCACGGCTGCTGACCCGGCGAGCGCGCCGGTCCACCTGTCCTGGGTGGACCGCGCCTTCGCCAACTGACAGCCAAGCGCCCGCCCGCAAGCCGCGGATGCAGCCGCGCCGGGCCAGGCCTCACACCCAGCGCAGGGTGAAACGCGTCAGGGTGTAGCCGAAGGCGTTCACCGTGGGCTGGATGAAGTTGTCCCGGATAGTCCGGAGCGCCTCGGTCTCAGCCGCCCTGAGCAGTGGGCCGGTCACCATGGGCGCGTGCCGGGATTTGTAGAACGCGATCTGCTGTGCCTGGGTGTAGAGAACAGACTCGGGGAACTGGGGCTTGAGCACGACGCCGCAGCCAAGGCCCGGATAGGTCCAGCTGTGCTGAGTGTCGATCGGCCGGGATGGCACGTTGTCGATGGTCACGTCGTGCACAGAGCCAGGCAGCTGCGGGTGCGGCAGGACCATGGTGATCGCCAGCCTGCCGGGCACGCCCGTGACTGGGTGACTGAGCACCTGAAGCTGGTAGTGACCAGCTGAGGCCTGCCACCACGACGGGCCGGGGTTGAGGTCGACGGTGGCCGAGGTGTGAGCTACCGCGTAGAAGGTGCTCGCGTACCAGCATGGCCAGGGCCCGATGCTCTTGCTCACCCTGTGCGTGAACGTGAAGCTGAAGTTCGCCTGCCCCAGCGCCGGCCGGGAGATGCCCTCGATTCGCTGCAGCACCCACGGCCCGAGGTCAACGTTCGTCGTGGTGCCCGCACTGATCGACTGCCACGGCCAGGCGAGGCTGATGTGCGGGAGGCGAACCTGAAGCCCGGTAAGGTGCAGTACAGCGGAGAGCGCCATCATCGTCACGGCCGCGATCACCCGCCGGAAGATCAGGCCCGTCACCAGCGCCGCGGCAGTCCACTTCAGCCACCGCACGAGCGAGCGGTGGCGCGGCTGCGCCGGGGCCCAGCCAGCCTGCCCAGCGCCGGGCCAGTCCGGGCCTGACTGGCCGGCCGCGGTGTGGGCGGCCAGCGGGGGCATCTGCTGCGGGGGCTGGCTCGGGCCGCCTGCGGCTGGCGGCGGCCCAGCCCGACTGCCGCCCATACCAGGCTGGTACCCGGCAGGCACCCGCGGCCGGCTGCTGGTCAGCAGGTTCAGCATCATCAGCAGGAGCCGGATCACCGGGCCCACCCTCTTTCTGTGTGCGACATGACTGCTCAGACGGTTGCCGGGAAGTTCAGGCTCAGCACGATCGGGACAGCGCCAAACGGCTTCCGGAACCGGCTGCCCGGTTTGTCGGGAGTGTTCGGGTCGGCGATGTCGGGCCACCGCATGCTGGTGTGGTGGTCGGTCAGGCCGGCCACCGAGTACGGGAACTCCATGGCCGAGGTTTGATGCGCCCTGAGCAGGCCGCCCCAGCGGAACGCGGCGTATGCGCTGGCCAGCTCCCGCACGGACAGCTCGGCCGCGCTGGCCAGGTCGATCCCGTACACGGCGACGGCGAGGTCAACCAGGTCAATGGCGCACTGGGCGAGCGCGGCGGACTTGGTCCGGTACACCGTGCCGTCCGGGTTGACGGTGCCAAGCCGCTCGCCGTGTACCGGCGAGTAGCGGGGCCGTGCCTCGCACTGCATCCAGTCGCAGGCGGCCAGCAGCCGCCAGTCGATGCCGGTGTCGCTGGCCACGTCGCGGTACAGCGGCTCGGCCCGGAGCAGCGTTGCCCGGGCGGTGCTGGTGAAGGCCTGCCGGACCGGAAGCGGAATCTGATGCCGGAACTGCACCGCCTGGAGGGTGACTGCCGCCGTGAGCACGGGGCTGGCAGGTCGCGCCGGGCTGCGCCCGGCGGGCGCGGGCGGGCGGTCGGCCGCCACGCCGCCTGGCCGCGTGGGGCGCGCAGGCATGGCAGCGGCGGACGGCGCGCTGACCGGCGGCACAAAGCCTGGCTGCAGGCCCGGGGCGGGACCAGCTGGCCGCCGGCTGACCCGCGGGGCGGGCGAAGCCTGCGAAGCGGCCGGCTGGGATGCAGCCGGGTGGGGAGCCGGTGCCCACGGCGTGGCCGGGTGGGGGGCCGGTACCCGCGACGTGGCCGGGTGGGGAATCGGTGCCCATGGCGTGGCCGGGTGGGGAGCCGGTGCCCATGGCGTGGCCGGGTGGGGAGCCCGGGCATGCGGCCGGGCTGGCGGGGGAGCGGCTGCTGGTGCTGCGGCCGGTTGCCTTCCTGCGGGCGGGGTGTCCGCCGACCGGCTGCTGGGCGCCTGCCCGTTCGTGCCTTGCCCGGGGACTCCCGGCCCAGTGCGGTCCGGAGACGAGGCCACCGCGCCGGACCTGCCCGGCCGGGAGACGGCCGGTCCATGTCTGTCCGGCGGGGAGACCGCCGGTCCCGGGCTGACGGGGAAGCTGACCACGGGTCCGGGTGTGACAGCCGGTTCGGGCGCTGTCTGGTCGGGAGCCGGCTGCGACGGCACCGGCCCGGGGCTGACCGGAAGAGTGGCCACCGGCTGCGGGCTGCTGGCAGGTCCCTGGGTGCCGGGTTCCGGGCTGACCTGCCCGGTCATCGGGGATCTGGGTGTGGCAGACGACGGAGTCGCCGGCAATGAGATAGGCGCGGGCGGGGTGGCTGGCGGGACCGCCCGGGCCGCCAGGCCGCCGCCGGCCGGGGCAGGGCGGGCAGAAGCTGCCGGGGTGACCTCGTCGTAGCGGTAGAGGTTGTACCGGCGCATCAGGCTGATCAGCTTGGTGCCGTATTCGGGGTCTGTCGCGTACACGCCGGTCAGCGAGGAGGCGAAGGCGTTCGGGTCGCGCCGGTGCGACATCGTCCGGCGGTAGTAGTCGCTGGTCGCCAGCAGCTTGCCGTGGTCGTCGATGCTCTCTGCGGCGCTCCGGTAGACGCGGAAGGAGCTGGTCTGCATCACCGACTGGCCGTTGAGGTACTCCGAGGAGGGCTCTTGCACGCGGCCGGCCGGGCCGGTGCCCTTGATGCCGAACAGGTTGTGGTCCTGACTGGCGAGCTGGCTCTGGCCCCAGCCGGATTCCACGATCGCCTGCGCGATCGTGACGGAGGCCGGCACGCCATACCGGCGCTGGGCGTCGACGGCGCCGGGGGCGATCTGGTTGATGAAGGCCCGCTCCGCTGGTGTCTCCGGCACCGCCGGGTGCGCAGGGGGAAGGTGAGGCCGCTGGTGGGGCGGACCCACGGTCAGCCGGAGCGGGGCGATCGGGAGGCCGGGGATGGGCGCGGTCCCGGCCTGTCCCAGACTGCTGGGCAGCGACCGACCCCAGCAGGCCACGGAACATAGGGTCCGCGGTGACGCCAGGACTGGCTGCGGCGGGGACTGGCGCATCGGCGCGCGGCTGGCCCGGCTGTTCGGTGCCGCTCCCGGGACGGTCGGCCCCGGCCAGCGGGTGGTGCTCCTGGTTGCCAGCATGCCGCTGCCGGGCGGCGGGCGGGCCAGGCGCTGGCAGTCCAGGAATGACCAGCTCATTGGCGGGTGATGCCTGCTCCGCGCTGGCCGCGCGCGCGCCCGCGGCACCTCCGCGACCGCCCGGGCTGGTGGTCGCGGACGGCCCAGCAGCCGCCGGGCCGGCGACGGCCGCCGGGCCTACGACCGCCGCCGGCGTCTCGGTGGCGCCCGCCGGTGGCCGTGGCCGGCCTGCCCGGTGGCCCGGCGGCTGCGCTCCAGCCTGGCTATCCAGCCCTGCCGGAGTTGGGCCGCCGTTGTTGACGAAGCCAGCGACACCCAGGGCTCCCAGCGGGCCGTGGTACTGGTGGGAATTGACCGAGAAGTTCGGCAGCGAGTCGCCACCGATAGTGGACAGCACCCCACCCGCATATTTGGTGACAACCTCGATATGGCCGGGGAACAGCACCCAGTCGCCGGGCAGCGGCCGGTAGCCGTCGCCGAGCGGATGCCAGCGGTGATGGGCCTCCGCGTCCTGCAGCACCGACGTGATGCCGGGTGAGGCTGGATTGGGCTCCACCCGGGCATCCACCCACTTGTGCAGCGGCCACGGGTAGGACGTGCCGCCGGTCACCCAGCTGTGCTGGCCGACCGCCTGAGCGGCCAGCTCCAGGGTCAGGCTGGCGAACGCGGCACACGACTGGCCGTGATCGACGCCATTGACACTGTCGTGCTGCCAGATGATCGACTCCATCTGGGCCGGAGTCTTGCCCCGCGCCATCCGCAGGAACAGGTGGGCGAAGTTGACGATGGCCGATCGCAGGGGGACATCATCGGCAGTGGCCGGCTTGGCCGCCTTGGCGAGAGCCAGCAGGTGGACCGGCAGGCTGGCCGGGGAGGTCAGGTCGGCTGCCGTCCGCGGGGTGAAGGTAAATCCGGTCACGGCCCCGCTCGCGCCAAGGCTCACCAGTGCGGTCAGCTGCTGCCACACGGGCTTGCCGGCAGAATGCACGCGGTTCACCTCATTTCTGCTGCCGATCGGGTATGCCCGGGCCGGGCCAGCCGGCGCTGGTCAGGCGGTGAAGCCCGGACCAAGCAACTGCCGGAGGATCACCTGGACCTGCGGATTACCGGGATCGTTCGCGTTCTGGAACAGCACCGCCGCGTCCTGGGCGGACTGCGCGCTGGCTCCCGGCACCCAGTGCTGGAAGATGTCCGCCACCAGGGCCCCCTGGCCGACCGCAGTGACCGGCCGGGCACACAGGTCGGGGAAGCCCCTGTGCGCGGCGAGCGCCGCGGACCCGGTGTAGCGCAGGCAATCCGCGCTGCCGCTCTCCAGCCCGGGCTGGATGACCAGGCTGCCGTTGGCCCCCGTCACCGTCGCACCGCCAACGATGTTGTTGATGGCCCGGGCCGCGACGGCCAGGCTGTCCAGCGGGTTCGCCGGGTTGTACGGGTGGTGCAGGTTCAGCGACCAGGCAATCTCCCCGCCCTCGGCGGGGGTGATCGGCTCCAGGCCCTGCCGGCCGGTCCGGGTGCTCGCGAAGCTGGGGTTGTCGTGGCTGGTCATCAGTGCGAAGACCCACAGGATCTGGCGGGTGGCCTTCGCGCAGGCGAAGTTGATCTGTCCCGGCTCGGACTTCACATCCGGGTTCTGGCAGGCGGTGGCCGCCTCGGCCTGGACCTTGGCCACCCCAGCCGGCCAGGAAGCGCTGGGGCCGGGCCACATCAGCACTACCGCGGCGGCTACCACAGCCGCGCCGATTGCGGTGGCAAGCACCGCTCTGCCGTTGTGCCACCGGCGGCGCCGGTAGGCGCTGGGCCGGCCGTGGCTGACGAACTCGTCGGTACGGGACTCGGCCGGTTCCGCGGCCCAGGCGTCAGCCAGCCCGGCCGAGTCCGCATAGGCCTCTTCGGGCTCAAACGCCCAGGCTGCGGGGGCGGCCGCCGCTGACCGCGCCAGCTGAGCCAGCGTGCGCTGCGTCTCGGCAAGCTCGCGCCGCAGTTCGGCGGCCCGGTCGTTCAGGTCAGCCAGCCGCTGCCGCTTGATCTCGAAGCTGTCCGCTGTCGAAGTCACCAGGTCACCTCCAGCTTGCCGCCCTGCTCGTCGCCTGGCCCATGGCCGGTCCGGTGGGCACGCGGATCTGCCGTTGGGCTTGCGCCTGCGGGCAAGGGGTGTGACCGTGGACAGTCGATGCCGGCGACCAGGGGCATGTCCGTATTAGAACATAAGTTCGATAGCGATGTGAAGCTAGAAAGCTTGTTCGAAACTAAATTCCAAGCATGTAATTTGACCTGCGGATAGTGGGCTCGCGGCGAGCCCTCCAGGGTCCGTCGCTGCTGCCTGCGACCCGCGGTGGTCGCCGCTATGTCTGATTTTGGCCCGACATAACCAGGCGGAGTGGTCTCCTGGCAACAGCGGTGTGCACGGGCCAGCAGGGCAGCGGGCAGCCGCGTCAGGCCCCGTCGGCGGTCAGGAAGGCCTGCGCGATCACCCGGTAACCAGCCTGGTTGGCGTGCACGTTCGGCCCACGCGGCGGTGCCGCGCATTCCCAGGTCCACCGGCAGATATCTGCCACGTTACGGGGCAGGGTGCCGAGCCCGGGCACGGCAACCTGGTTGCCGAAGTCCCCGCTCTGGAAGGCCCTGAACACGTTCGCCACCCGCACTCCGAATCGCTGGTACACCCGCCCCAGCAGGTCGTTGTAGCCCGCGACGACCGGCTCGACCAGCCGGGCAACGGCCTGGCCGGTCAGTCCATCCCGCCACTCGGCGAGCGCGGGCAGGTAGTAGTTCATGGCGATGATCCTGGTGTGCGGCGCTGCCGCGCGCAGCCTGGTCAGGATCGTCGCCAGGTTGGCCGTCGCCAGCGGGATGGCCTGCCCGACGCAGCCAGCGAGCTTGCTCACCGACGGCTTGGTGATGCACGAGTCGGGGTCGTTGGCCCCGATGTCCAGTGTGATCAGCGACACCCGCCGCTGGCTGTGCAGGAAGCGCACCGCAGCGGCCAGCTGTGATCCCCCCGCATAGTGGCAGATCCCACCGTTGATCATGGTGGCGGTGGTTTCCCCCATGCAGCCGAGCTTGATCAGCTGCAAGCCCGGCTGGCGGGCCCGCAGGAGTGTGTAGAGCTGATCCGGGTACCCGTCCGGTGTCGAGATACTCACCCCGGCCGCGTCCGGCTGGACGCCCTGTGACAGGGAGTCGCCCAGCGCCAGGTAGTAGCTGGCGGGTGGCGGGTGGCGGGGTGTCACCCGGTGCATGGCGCTCGGCGGGCGGCGCGGCGGCACCCGGTGCGTGGTGGGCGCCGCGGCGGCGCAACCGGCCAGTGCCGCGGTGACAGCGCAGGCACTGATCAGGCTGAGCGCGGGGAGCAGGCGGCGCATGCCTTTCCATCGGGTCGGGGTGCCTCATTGTATGGCTTTCGCCGCAGCAGGCCCCCGGCCGCGCCGGGCGGCACCTGTCTCAGTGGGCCGCCGGCGGCCTGGCTCAGGCCGGGCTGCAGCGGACCCGGGACGCAATCGGAGCACTGCCAGCGTGGCCAGGCAGGCTGCGCCGATCAGGCCGTAAGGAACCAGATCGGAGGTCGCCTGGGCCAGCGTCCCGCCCGCTCCGGAACCGAGCGCCTGCCCGCTCGCCCAGGCCAGGTTGGCCAGCCCAAACGCGAGGCCCTGGTTGAGGCGGAGGTCATCGGCGCCGGCGCTGAGCAGCGCGGTCGCCGGGGCATAGAAGGTGCCGTAGGCCGGCAGGCCGATGATCAGGAAGACGACCAGCACCGGGGCGGGCTGGAGTACCGGCGCCAGCACGCTGACCACGATCGCACCCGTCAGCGAGATCTGGATCGGCCATAGCGCCCCGCGCCGGTCTGCCATCCGCCCGGCCACCGGCGACAGTGCCGCTTCGATGGCCGCCGCGGCCAGGAAGGTCCCCCCGATCACCAGGCCGGAGGCACCGAGGGCGTTCAGCCGCAGCGGCGAGAGCACGTCAACCACGCCGAACGCCAGGCCAGCCAGCATGGTGAGCCACATGCCGGTGCCGACCCGGCGGTCACGCAGGGCCGGCCAGGCGGCCCGCAGCCCCTGTGGTTCGGCCGCCCGCGGCCGCGGCACCAGGAAGGCGGCCAGCATCAGCCCGGCGCCGGCCACGCTGGCGGCGGCGAACGCTGGCCCGGTGCCCACCTGATCGGCGATGGTCCCGACCACCGGCCCGAACAGCGCACCGATGACCGCGGCGCCGATCGCGGTGCCGAGCAGTTCGCCCCGCCGCTCGGGCGGGGCCGCGGTCGCCAGCCAGGCCAGCCCGGCCGCCCAGGTGCAGGCACCGCCGAGTCCCTGGATGAACCGGGAGGCGTCCAGCACTGCCGGTGTCGTCGCGAACCCGAAGACCAGCGTGGATACGCTCATCAGGGCCAGCCCGAGTACCGCTGCCGGTCGCGCGCCAAACCGCGACGTGAGCAGGCCGCCGGGCAGGGCACCGATGAGGGTGCCGAGCGGGTAGGCGGCGACCAGATAGCCGGCCCCCGCTTTGGACAGGCCAGCCACCCGCACGTAGTGCGGCAGCAGCGGAGTCAGCGCGGTAAAGAAGATCGTGTCAACGAGCACCAGCGCGCAGACGAATACGAGCAGCGCGCGCATGGGCGTGGTCAGCCGGACCGGGGCCGTCGTCACCCCGGCTCCATCACGCTGACCAACCCTCACCGCCCATTCTCCCGGCCCAGCGCGGGGCCGTCGTGCCTACGCTCTCACACCGGCCGCGGCCGCTGGCCGGCCCGGTCGCCCAGGTTACCGGCCATGGGAGCGGTGCTAGCGAGGTCCGATTCCCGCCGGGAATCCGCGCCGGCAGCGGCAAGAATGCCGCATATGAGCGATGAGCGCGCCCCGGCCGCCCCGCTGCCTGGCGCAGCTTCGCGTCCTGGTGCCGCCCCGCTGGGTGACGCCGGCCCGCCGCGTGATGCCGGCCCGCTGGGTGACGCCGGCCCGCCCGCCCGGGCGGACTGGTCCCGCCTGGCCAGCGAGCCTTCCGGCCGCGGCCCACGGCCGGCTGAGCCGGGCCGGGCCAGCGGGCTGGCATGGCTGGCGGCGGGTGTGACGGTGGTGCTGTGGGCGTCTGCCTTCGTCGCGATCCGGGGCGCCGGGCGCGACATCTCCCCGGGCGCGCTCGCGCTGGGGCGGCTGCTGTGTGCGACGGCGGTGCTGGGGCTGGTGTCGGTGGTGCGCCGGGAAGGCCGGCCGCCGCGGGCCGCCTGGCCGGGCATCGTGGCTTCCGGGGTGCTCTGGTTCGGCGTGTACATGGTGGCGCTGAACTGGGGCGAGCAGCAGGTGGACGCGGGCACCGCGGCCATGGTCGTCAACGTCGGGCCGGTGATCATCGTGCTGCTGAGCGGCTGGCTGCTCGGTGAGGGGCTGCCCCGCACACTGCTCGCCGGGCTGGCGGTGTCCTTCGCCGGGGTGATCATGGTCGGGCTGTCGGCCGCCGGTGGCGGGCATGCGGCCGTAGCCGGGGTGCTGCTGTGCCTGCTCGCGGCGGTGTCCTACGCGGTCGCGGTGGTCTGCCAGAAGCCAGCCCTGCGCCATGCCTCGGCGCTGCAGGTGACCACGTGGGGCGCGGCCGTCGGCGGACTGGCCTGCCTGCCGTTCGCCGGCCAGCTGCTGGCCGGCCTGGCCCGCGCGCCCGCGGCGGCCACCTTGAGCATGGTCTATCTCGGCGTCTTCCCGACCGCCCTGGCCTTCACCACCTGGGCGTACGCGCTGGCCAGGACTAGCGCCGCGAAGATGGGCGCGACCACGTACCTGGTGCCGGCTGTCACCGTGCTCATGTCGTGGGCGGTGCTCGGCCAGGTGCCCGGCTGGCTGGCACTGGCCGGCGGCGCGCTGTGCCTGGCCGGCGTGGCCATTTCCCGCCGCCGGTAGCCGCCTGGCCCGGCCGGTCGGCTGGCCGCCCAGGCCGCCCCTGGGCCTGCGGCCGCCCAGGCGGGCCCGCCGGACTGTCACACCCCGCTGGCAGCATGGGCCTGCCGAGACTGGGAGCAACCCCGATGGTCACCGTAGACGACATCCGCGCCTGCGCGATGGCCCTGCCCAGGACCCAGGAGCACCTGATCCACGGCCACGTGAAGTTCCGGGTCGGCAGGATCGTCTACGCCTCGGTCTCGCCGGACGAGACGACCCTGGGCTTCGGGTTCCCGCGGGAGGAACGCGACTGCCTGATCACCGCCGAGCCCGCCAAGTTCTGGCTGCCGCGGCTCAGCGACCAGCGGTTCCACTGGGTGCACGCCCGGATGGCCGAACTTGGTGTGGATGAGATGCGGGAACTGGTCACCGACGCCTGGCGGATGGTGGTGCCCAAGCGGGTAGCCGCGACTCATCTGCCCGGCGCATGAGCCAGCTGGCCCGGGCCTGGCTGCCCGGACTGGCACCGGAGTCAGCCCAGCTCGGCACCCACCCGTTCCCGGATCTCCTGCACGGCCCAGTTGTTGCCATCCGGGTCGGTGAAGTAGCAGAACTTGCCACCGTCGCGCGGGTCCAGCGTCTCCACCGCCGAGACCTGCACGCCCCGCCCGGCCAGCTCGGCCCGGGCCGCCTCGATGTCGTGAACCACCAGCTGCAGCCGCGCGCTGGCCCCCGCGTCGTAACTGGCCGGCACGGTCACCGGCCCGATCACCACCGAGCAGGCCGACCCGGGTGGTGTCATGTGCACCACCCGCAGCGAGGGGCTCGGCCGGACGTCCGCGTCCAGCTGGAAACCGAGCTGGTCCAGGTAAAAGCGCTTCGCCCGGTCGACATCGGTCACCGGGATGACGATCACTTCTAGTTTCCAGTCCATGTCACTCATCCTTCCGCTTGCCGCGCCCCTGGCGGGCGCCGCCACCAGCAGGACGGAGCCGGGCCACCCGGCTCGACATCCGGGCACGAGTAGCGTGCGGGCTATGGACGATCAGGTGCTGTCCGGCTACCTCCGCCGGATCGGGGTGACCCGGCCAGCGGCCGCTGACGAGGCCACGCTCCGCGAACTGCACCAGGCCCACCTGCTGGCCATCCCGTTCGAGAATCTCAGCATCCACCTGGGCGAGCCGATCTCGCTCGCCCCGGCCGACCTGCTTGACAAGATCGTCAGCCGGCGGCGCGGCGGGTTCTGCTACGAGCTCAACGGGGCGTTCGCGCTGCTGCTGGAGGCGCTCGGCGCCCAGGTCCGGCGGGTGGCCGCGCGCGTGTACGGCGGGGATAGGCTGGGGCCGCCGTTCGATCATCTGGCCCTGATCGTCACCCCGGCCGACGGCAGCGGGCCGTGGCTGGCCGACGTCGGCTTCGGCAGCCACAGCACCTTTCCGCTGCGGCTGGCCAGCCGGCAGCGGCAGGCCGACCCGGGGGGTCTGTTCCAGCTGGCCGCCGCCGGGGACACCGCCCCGGCCGGTGATAACGGCGCCGCCGGGGACACCGACCTGGACGTGCTCAAGGACGGGCAGCCGCAGTACCGGATCGAGCTGCGGGAGCGGGAACTGGCCGATTTCGTGCCCACCTGCTGGTGGCAGCAGACGTCACCGGATTCGCATTTCACCCGCAGCACCATCTGCTCCCGGCTGACCGAGGATGGCCGGATCTCGATCAGCGGGCACTCCCTGATCCGCACCAGCGGCGGTTCCCGGTCGGAGCAGACGCTGACCGGCGGCGAGGTGCTGGCCGCCTACCGCGAGCACTTCGGTATCAGCCTGGACCGGATCCCAGGCGGCAAGGGCGCATCGTGACCTCCCCTCTGCCACGATCGCCGGTGGATGCGGCAGACTCGGCCGCAGGGAGGGACGATGACCGACGAGCCGTTCCGCACCATCATCGAGCCGTTCCGCATCCACTCGGTGGAGCCGATGCGGCAGACGACCCGGGCCGCCCGCGCCGCCGCGCTGACCTCGGCCGGGTACAACCTGTTCGAGCTGCGCGCCGAGGATGTGCTGATCGACCTGCTCACCGACTCCGGCACCGGCGCGATGTCGGCCGCCCAGTGGGCCGGGTTGCAGCTGGGCAACGAGGCCTACGCCGGCTCCCCGTCCTTCCAGCGCTTCCGCGACGCGGTGACGGGGCTGTTCCCGTTCCGGCACGTGCTGCCCACACACCAGGGCCGGGCCGCGGAGAAGATCCTGTTCACCGCGGTTGGCGGGCCCGGCCGGATCGTGCCGAACAACACTCACTTCGACACCACCCGCGCCAACATCGAGTTCACCGGTGCGGAAGCGGTCGACCTGCCCACCCCGGAGGGGCTGCAGCCCGCGGCCCGGCATCCGTTCAAGGGCAACATGGACGTCACCGCCCTCGGCAAGCTGCTTGCAGATCACGCCAGCTCGGTCCCGCTGGTCATGCTGACGGTGACCAACAACTCCGGCGGCGGCCAGCCGGTCAGCATGGCCAACATCCGCGCCGTCCGGGCCGTGTGTGACCAGTACCACAAGCCGCTGTTCCTGGATGCCTGCCGGTTCGCCGAGAACGCCTGGCTGATCAAGACCCGGGAACCGGCCTACGCCGGCACCGAGGTGGGGGACATCGTGCGGGAGATGGCGGGCCTGGCCGATGGCATGACCATGTCGGCGAAGAAGGACCCGCTGGCCAACATCGGCGGCTGGCTGGCGCTGAACGACGACAGCCTGGCCGAGCGGTGCCGCAACCTGGAGATCCTCACCGAGGGTTTCCCCACTTACGGCGGGCTGGCCGGCCGGGATCTGGAGGCGATCGCGCAGGGGCTGGCCGAGTGCATCGATGACGGCTACCTGCGCTACCGCATCCGGTCCATCGCCTACCTGGGGGAGGCGCTGGAGTCGGCGGGCGTCCCAGTGGTCGTCCCGTTCGGCGGCCATGCGGTCTTCATCGACGCCCGGGCCATGCTTTCCCACCTCGACCCGCTGCAGTACCCGGGCCAGGTGCTGGCCTGCGCGCTTTACGAGGAGGGCGGGGTGCGTGCCTGCGAGATCGGGACCGTCATGTTCGGCCGGCGGCCGGATGGCAGCGAGGCGCCGGCGGCGATGGATCTGGTCCGGCTGGCCATCCCGCGGCGCACCTACACGCAGAGCCACATCGACTATGTGATCGAGGTCGTCACCCGGGTCGCGGCCCGCGCGGCCGGCCTGCCGGGCCTGCGGATCGTGTCCCAGCCGGCCCAGCTCCGGCACTTCACCGCCCGGTTCGCGCCGCTGGCCTGACCGCCCCCGCGGCCCTTGCCTTGGCTACCTGGCCGGCTATCGTCGCGCCGGTGGAACGGGTGGAGGTGGCCGTCGTCGGGGCTGGCCTGCTCGGCTCGGCCACCGCCTGGGCACTGGCCAGCCGCGGGGTACGGCCGGTGCTGCTGGAGCAGTTCGGGCTGGGGCACGCCCGCGGTTCCTCGCACGGTGCCACCCGCATCTTCCGGCTGTCCTACCCGGATCCCGGGTACGTCGCGATGGCGGTCGCGGCCCGGCCGGCCTGGGCCCGGCTGCAGGCCGCTGCGGGCGAAGAACTGGTGGTCACGACCGGCGGCCTGGACGCGGGCCCAGGTGCCGACGCGTGCGCGGCCGCGCTGGCCGAGTGCGGTGTGACCCACTCCTGGCTGACCGCCGCCCAGCTTCGCGGCCGCTTTCCTGGCATTGCCTTCCAGCCGGGCGAGCGCATGCTGTACCAGCCCGACGCTGGTGTCTGCCTGGCCGGGCGCACCGTGGCCGCGCTGCAGCGGCTGGCCCGCCTGCAGGGGGCGGACATCCGGCCGGACTGCCCGGTGCTGGCCATCGAGCCGGACGGCGACCGGGCGCTGGTGCGCACCGGCCGGGGCCCGGTCCTGGCCACGGTGGTGGTGGTCACCGCCGGCCCGTGGAGCGGACCGCTGCTGGCCGGCCTGGTCCGGCAGCCGCCCCGGCTGGCTGCCACGCTGCAGCGGGTGCGCTACTTCCGGCCGCGGGACAGCCTGGCCGCCTGGCCCACCCTGATCGAATGGCCCTCCACCGAGCCGGCCTGGTACCTGGTGCCGATGCTCGGCGGGGCGCCCGGGGTGAAGGTCGCCTCGCACGCACTCGGCCCGGCGGTCGATCCCGGTGACGGCCCGTTCACCGGGCCCGACCCGGTCCGGGAGGAGCAGGCTGGGGCGTACGTGCGGGCCCGGCTGCCCGGGCTTGACCCGGCCCCGCTGGCCCCGGAGACCTGCCTGTACACGATGACCGCGGACGAGGACTTCGTGCTCGGCCGGGAGGGACCGGTGGTGGCGGGGGCCGGCTGTTCCGGGCATGCCTTCAAGTTCGGTCCGCTGCTCGGGGAGATCCTGGCCGCGCTGGCGCTCGGCGAGCCGCCGCCGGCTGACCTCAGCCGCTTCTCGCTGGCGCGGCCGTCGCTGGCCACGCCCCCCATGACCGGTACCTAACGGATGGCTCCGGGCCAGCCTCAGCCCCCGGCGGCGCACCCGTGCCACGACCGCCACACCCAGACCGGGTCCGGGGCCGGTGCCCGGCAGGGCAGGATCGTGCCGTGCGGTCAGCCGCGATCATCGTGAACAGCACCCGGGTCCGGGGGCTGGCCGCGTTCCGGCAGGCCTGCCGGACGGCCGCAACGGCCGCCGGCTGGCAGCCCGAGTTCTGGGAGACGACGGTCGATGACCGCGGGATCGGGCTGGCCCGCGGCGCGGTCGCGGCCGGGGCCAGCCTGGTCATCGCGGCCGGCGGGGACGGGACCGTGCGGGCCTGCGCGCACGCGCTGGCCGATACGCCGGTGCCGCTGGCGATCCTGCCGCTGGGCACGGCCAACCTGGCCGCCCGGGCGCTGGGTGTGCCGCACCAGACCGCGGCCGCACTGGCGACCGCGTTCGGCGGCCGGGAGCGCCGGATCGACCTGGCGCTCGCCGACCTGGGCGGCACCGCGGGCGGGCTGACCTTCGCGGCCATGGCCGGCATCGGGCTGGACGCCGAGGTGGTCGCCGCCACCCCGGGCCCGCTCATGCGGCGGGCCGGCTGGCCTGCCTACGCCGCGGCGGGGCCCTGCACGCGGCTGGCCGCCGCCGCGGGTTCACCGTGGCGCTCGACGGCGGCGAGCCGGTGGCATGGCGGGCGCGCTCGGTCGTGGCGGGTAACGTCGGCCTGCTGCCCGGGGGATTCCGGCTGCTGCCCGCCGCGCGGCTCGACGATGGCCTGCTGGATGTGGGCATCCTCGCCCCGGCAGGCCCGGCTGACTGGCTACGGGTGGCAGCCAGGGTGCTGACCGGCAGCACCCACGACGACCAGCGGCTGGCCAGGTTCCGGGCCCGCCAGGTGGAGATCCGCGCCGGGCAGGCCCTGCCACGCGAGGTCGACGGTGAGGTCGTCATCCAGGGCCGGCGCCTCACGGTCACGGTGCGCCCGCTCGCGCTGTCCGTCCGCGTGCCCGGACCGGCAGGACGCGGGGCGCCTCACTGACCACGGGCCGGAAAGAGGCACCATAGTGGTGGACCGAAGTAAGTGTCAGCCGACGAGGCAGGGTGGTCATGCGGCTCCGGGCAGGCGTGGCAATCGATCTGGGCACGGTCAACACGCTGGTGCATGTAGCTGGCCGCGGCATCGTGATCGACGAGCCGTCAGCGATCGCAGTCGAGCGCGGGACGGGCCGGTTCACCACGGCTGGCCAGGCGGCGGACGGCCTGGCGGGCAAGGAACCGCAGGGCATCGAGGTCATCCACCCGCTGCAGGACGGCGTGGTGGCCGACCTGGACGCGGCCGCCGCCATGCTGCAGGCCTTCCTGCGGCGGGCTGGCCTGCGCCGCGGCCTGCTCCGGCCGCACGCGGTGGTCTGTGTGCCCGGCGGGGCGACCTGGGTGGAACGCCGCTCGCTGGCGGCCGCAGCGGCCGCGGTGAAGCCGCGGTGCACGATCCAGATGGTCAACGAACCGGTCGCGGCGGCGGCCGGGGCTGGGGTCAGCCCGGCGGACTCCTCGGGCGCGTTCATCGTCAACATCGGGGGCGGCACCACTGAGGTGGCGGTGGTGGCCGGCGGGCACCTGGTCCGCGCGGAATCGCTGCGGCTGGCGGGCAATGCCATGGACGAGGCGATCGTGCACGCGGTCAAGGCCGAACTGGGCCTGCTCATCGGCCGTAACGCCGCCCGGACCCTGAAGATGACCGCCGGGCTCGGCGAGGGCGGGGCCGGCTGGGTGGAGACGGTCGGGGTGGACGTCGCGCACCGGAACCCGCGGGTGGAGAAGGTGCCGGGCCAGCTGGTCGCGGATGCACTTGAGCACGTGGTCGCGATGATCGTGTCGTCGGTGCTCGGCATCTTGTCCGACATCCCACCCAATCTCGCCGAAGACGTGGTGCGGGGAAGAATCCGGCTGGCGGGCGGCGGCGCGCTGCTGCCGGGCCTCGCCAGCCGGATCGAGGCTGCCGCCGGCATCGCCGTGGCGGTGGTGGACGACCCGCTGCGGTGCGTGGTCCGGGGTGCCGCCGAGATCCTGGAGCACGGCGCAGGTCAGTGACGGCCGCGCCGCCAGACCGGCTTGCGCTTGCCGAGGAAGGCCTGCATGCCCTCCTTCGCGTCCGGCAGCTGGCTGGTGGCGGCCATCACCTCGATCGCGTAGGCGTAGGCCTTGGGCTGGTCGAGGTCGATCTGGGCGTACAGGGCCTGCTTGCCGATGGCCTTGCTCTCCGCGGACCCGCGGGTGACCCGCTCCAGCAGGTCCTGCACCGCGGAGTCCAGCTGGCCGGGCGGCACCACCCGGTTGACCAGCCCCCAGTCCAGTGCGGTCGCCGGGTCGATGGTGTCGCCGGACAGGGCCATCTCGGCGGCCCGCTTGCGGCCGATGTTGCGGGCGATCGCCACCATGGGAGTGTGGCAGAACCAGCCACCCTTGCCGCCGGGCGCGGCGAAGCCGGCCGTCTCGCTGGCCACCGCCAGGTCCGCGCTTGCGACCAGCTGGCAGCCTGCCGCGGTGGCCAGCCCGTGCACCCTGGCCACGACCGGCTGCGGCACCTGCTGCATGAGCGTCATCAGCTCGGTGCAGGTCATCAGCAGCGCCCGGATCGCCGCCAGGTCGCCGTCGGCCACCTCGGCCAGGTCGTGCCCGGCGGAGAACACCGGGCCGTTGCCCGCCAGCACGATCCCGAGCGCGTCGCTGTCGCCTATCTCGCGGAATGCCGTGATCAGCTCGCGCATGTGGGCCAGGGAGAGGCTGTTCCGCCGCCCCGGGCGGTTCATCGTGATGGTGGCGAAGTCCCCCGACCGTCCGGTCAGGATGTGCTCGAACGCCATGGCGGCCTCCTGTTCCCTCGCAGCCTACGCGGGCCGCCAGCCCCGGTCCGGTACGCTCCTGGTGCGCTCCGTTGCCCCCGGGCATGACCCGTGCCGTCGTACGCGAAGTCAGGGGATGATCACCTCGGCCAGCAGTCACCAGACGCCGCGGGCTGGCCGCCCGCTGCCCGCCTCGGTGGCCCGGCTCGGCGCGGTGACCGCCGCGGTGGTGGGGGTGATGGTGCTGGTCTCCTGCACGAGTGGCACCGGCACGTCCGCCGCTGGCTCGTCCGCGGGTGGGGTGGCCGCCTCCCATGCGGCCTCGCTCCGCCCGTCGGCCTCCCACCGCCCCGTCCTGCCCGCGCTCACTCCGGCGCAGATGGCCGGACAGCGGGTGATCTACAGCTACCCGGGCCTGACCCCGCCCGCCTCGCTGCTCGGCTGGATCCGGCACGGGGAGGCCGCGGGTGTCATCTTCTTCGGCGGCAACATCGCCAGCACCGCCCAGATCGCCAGCGTGATCAGGGAACTGGACCAGGCCAACTCGGCGGCCAGCAACCCGCTGCGCAAGTACCCGCTGCTGCTCATGACCGACCAGGAGGGCGGCGCCGTCCGACGGCTGCCGGGCGAGCCGGTGCTGTCGGAGAAGGACATCGGTGCGGCACCGGATCCGGTGGCACAGGCCAAGGCGGCCGGGACCGGGGCAGGGCAGAACCTGGCCGGTGCCGGCCTGAACGTGAATCTCGCGCCGGTCCTCGACGTCTACCGGGCACCGGGTAACTTCGACGACCAGTTCGGCCGCTCCTACAGCATGGATCCGCGGGTGGTCGCCACCCTGGGCGCCGACTTCATCCGATCCCAGCAGGCCACCGGGGTGGCCGCGACCGCCAAGCACTTCCCGGGCCTGGGCGCGGCAGATGTCACCGGCAACACCGACCTGCAGCCGGTGACGCTGGACGTGGGCCTGCGCGAACTGCGCGCCATCGACGAGTTCCCGTACCGGGCAGCGATCGCCGCGGGAGTCAAGCTGGTGATGGTCAGCTGGGCGGTCTACCCGGCGCTGGACGCCAGCCGCCCGGCCGGGCTGTCACCGGCCGTCATCACCGGCGAACTGCGCCAGCGGCTCGGCTTCACCGGCGTGACCATTACCGACGCACTGGAGGCGGGGGCGTTGCAGCCGTTTGGCGGCATCGGGCGCCGGGCCAGGCTGGCGGTGGCGGCGGGGATGGATTTGATTCTCTGCTCCGGCCAGCGGCCCAGCGAGGGCGCGGCCGCCCGGCTGGCGCTCGCCAGGGCGCTCAGCTCGGGGGCGCTGGCCGGGCCGGCCTTCACGGCCGCGCTGGCCCGGATCAGCGCACTGCGGTCCAGCCTGCGTTAGCCAGGCCGGCTGCTATGACTGGCCGGTGATGGCCAGGAAGCGCTCGATCATGGGGTTCACCTGCTCGGGCACCTCCAGCTGGAGGAAGTGGCCAGCTCCCACGGTCTGGCCGATGACGATCGAGGGGCAGAGCGCGCGCAGATCGGCTGACTTGTTGGCCGGCACTGCCGAGCCGATGGACAGGACCGGCACGGCCGCCGCGGCGAGGGCGGCGGCGCCATCGAACTCGCCCATGGCCCGCATCATCGCGGCCGCGACCTCCGGTGGCACCTGTGCCATCCCGCTCAGGATCGCCGCCCGGCGGACCCGGTCGCCCGGCAGGAACATGCTGGCCACGAACGACCGCCGCCAGGATCCGCCCTGGTCCGCGGCCACCGCGGCCACCGAGTCCAGGAAGAACGTCTTGGCCGCGGCGTTGGTGATCGGGGCCGGATCGATCATCACCAGCGCTCTGATGGCGCCGGGCCGGGCAGCGCAGGCCAGCCCGGCCAGTGCGCCCAGGCTGTGCCCGGCGAGCACCGGCTGGCGCAGTCCCGCTGCCTGCGCGACCGCCAGCACGTCGTCGGCCAGCGTCTCGATCCGGTAGTCAGCAGTGCCCGTCCCGCCGCGGCCGCTCTCGCCGTGGCCGCGCAGGTCCAGCGCGGCCACCGCGTGCCGGCCGGCGAAGTGCGCGAACTGCGGGGCGAAGAACGACCGGTCACAGCACCAGCCGTGGACGAAGACGATCGGCGGCTCGCCGCTGCCCCCGGTCTCGTACGCCAGCCGTACCCCGTCACGTGTCACCGAGCTGATCATGATGCCTCCGGCAGGTCCGCACCGCCACCAGCATGCCGGACGCCCATCTGGCGGGGTGGCCGCGGCCACCTCGCGGGCCCCGGGACGCCGCCGGTCGCGGAACTGGCCGGCCGCGGGCGGCTGATGGCGGGCTGCCGGGCACGCGGGCCCCCGCATCCGGCTGGCGGCGTTGCGGTCGCCACCTTGCCATCCGGGCGCGGATGACCCGCTCCCTTAGTCCGGCGCCCTATTTGCCGGGTCTCTATGCCGCTTGTGCTGTTGCCCCTCTGTCCTCCAAGGTGTGGGAGACCGGCGTGCGCTGGTGGCAGGGGGGTGAGCATGGCGACTGGGCCGGATGGGCAGCAGCGGCCCGCAGGCATCCGTGACGTCGCCCAGCTGGCGGGCGTGTCGGTCGCCTCGGCCAGTTTCGCCCTCAACGGCCAGCCGGGCGTCGCCGGGAATACCCGGCGGCGGATCCTGGCGGCCGCGGCTGAGCTGGGCTACCGGGCCAACCCGCAGGCGCAGGCCCTGCGGCGGGGCCGGACCACCAGCTACGGGATCGTGGTCCGGAACTCCGCCAACCCGTTCTTCCTGGAAGTGCTGAGCGGTGCGGAGGAGATAGCCAGCCAGCGCGGGGCGACGCTGCTGTTCCTGGACTCGCGCTACTCGCTGGAATACGAACGCAGGCACGTGCAGGAGATGGCCGCGCAGCGGCTGGCCGGGCTGGCGATCGCCTCGGTCGGCACCGGCGAGGCGATCCGGCTCTGGCAGGAGTTGCGGCCCGGGACCCCGGTGGTGGCACTGAACACGGCGGCGGCGGGCGCGCGCGGAGTGGCCAGGGTTCACCCGGACAACGCCGCCGCGGTCGGGCTGCCGCTGCGGCGGCTGGCTGAGCTGGGCCATACCTCGGTGGCGTTCCTGTCCGCGCCCCGGCGGCTGATGGCCGACCGCGACCGGCTGCAGTACTTCCAGCGGCTGTCCCGCGACCTGGGCCTGGACGGCCAGGTCATGTACTCGCCGCTCGCGCTGGCCGATGTCAGGCAGGCCACGCTGGCGGTGCTCACCGGCGCCGATCCACCCAGCGCGATCATCACCAATTCCGACCACACCGCGCACGCGGTCTACAAGGCGGCCCGGGAGCTGGCGCTGCGGGTCGGGCCGGACGTGTCCGTGGTCGGCCACGACGACCTGGCCAGTTCCGAGCTGCTCGACCCGCCGCTGGCGACCATCCGGCTGGATGGGCGGGAGATGGGGCGGGTACTGATGCGGCGGCTGCTCGGTGAGGATCCGGCCGATGAGTACGTGGCACCGGTCGAGCTGATCGAGCGTGCGTCGCTGCAGCCGCCGCGCAGGCCGGGTGAGGAGAAACCGAAGCCGGTGTGACCGCTGGCTGAAACCTTCATGACCGGGCGCTGACCTGCCCGGCTAGGCCGATGGCCAGCGTGCGTCAACTCGGTAACGTCGCTTGACACCCGCGTTTTAAGTGCGTGAGCATACCGAATGCTAAACGTTTTAGGACGTTTTGCTGGGTCGTGTGCAGGGGTGGGTGTTCACCGGCCGCGGGAACGTACCGGACTGGGCTTGCCACCACTGCCTGGCCTGAGGCTGGGGACGGCTTACAGGAGGAAATCGCGTGAGAGCGTCACATCGCATAGCCATCGCCGGTCTCGCGGCCGTGGCACTGCTGGGAGCAGGCTGCTCCTCGAGTTCATCGACAAGTTCGGGCTCCACCAACTGGGCCACGGTCACCTCCGCCTCGGCCGGCGGCGGCATGAACGCGCTGGTCGCCGCGGCCAAGAAAGAGGGCCAGCTGAACGTCATCGCCCTGCCGCCGACCTGGGCGAACTATGGCAACATCATCAAGACCTTCTCCCAGAAGTACGGGATCAAGGTCAACTCCGCTAACCCGGCCGGCAGCAGCCAGGACGAGGTCAATGCGGTGAAGCAGGAGAACGGCACCTCGGCCGCCCCCGATGTTCTCGACATCGGCATGGCCGTCGCGGTGGTGAACACCAGCCTGTTCGCGCCGTACAAGGTCGCCACCTGGAGTTCCATCCCGACCGCACAGAAGGACGCCAACGGGGTCTGGGTGCAGGACTACGGGGGCTACATGGCCATCGGTTACTCGTCCAAGTTCGGCACCATCACCTCGCTGAGCCAGCTGCTGCAGCCCAAGTTCAAGGGCGCGGTCGCGCTCAACGGGAACCCGACCCAGGCCAACGCCGC
Source organism: uncultured Actinomycetes bacterium (assembly GCA_963837105.1). GTDB lineage: Bacteria > Actinomycetota > Actinomycetes > Streptosporangiales > Streptosporangiaceae > UBA9676. The sequence continues at coordinate 29,544 of CAWIMG010000034.1, forward strand.
GCTGAACGGCGTGATGCTGGCCAACCTCGCATCGGGCGGGACGGCGAGCGACATCTCCAAGGGCGTGAACTTCTTCCACCAGCTCAAGTCGGTGGGCAACTTCTCTCCCACGCAGGCCACCGGTGCCACGATCAAGGCGGGCACGACCCCGGTCGTGTTCAACTGGGACTACCTCAACCTGCCCAGCTACGTTGGGGTGTCGAACTGGAAGGTGTTCATCCCGTCGGGCTCGGTGCTGGGCGGCTACTACGCGCAGGCGGTCAACAAGAACGCGCCGCACCCGGCGGCGGCCCGGCTGTGGGAGGAATACCTGTACTCCCAGGCCGCGGACGGCGGCCAGAACCTGTGGCTGGCAGGTGGCGCCCGGCCGGTCGAGCAGCTGGCCATGGCCAACAACGGCACCATCAACAAGGCGGACGCGTCCAAGCTGCCGGCCGTCACCGGCACGCCAGTCTTCCTGACCCAGTCCCAGTCCACCGCGGCCGCCAACTACCTGGCGGCGAACTGGGCCAAGGCCGTCGGGTAGCAGGCAAGCCGTGACGGTCACGGCGACGACCGAGACCGGCGCCCGGCCCGCCAGGGCCGGGCGCCGGCCGTCAGTGCCAGCCTGGGTCGGCATCCTGCCGTTCCTCGGCTACGTCGGAGTCTTCCTGCTGCTCCCCACCGCGATCGTGGTGTACAACGCGTTCCGTACCCCCACCGGTGCATTTACCTTGGCCGGCCTGAAGGTCCTGGGCAGTTCGGCTGTGCGCACCTACTTCGTCGGCTCGATCGAGCTGAGCGCGGTCTCGGCGGTGGCCGGGGCCGTGCTCGGTGCGGTCCTGGCGTACGCGGTGGCATCGGGGAACCCGGACGGGACGGTGCGCCGGGTCTACCTGGCCGGCTCGGGCGTGCTCGCCCAGTTCGGCGGGGTCACCCTGGCGTTCGCGTTCCTCGTGCTGATCGGGCCGGTCGGTCTCCTGCTGCATGCCAGCTGGTATTACGACTTCCCGCAGGGAATCGCGCTGATCTACATCTACTTCCAGATACCGCTGATGGTGCTCGTCTTCCTGCCGGCGATCGACGGGCTGAAGATCCAGTGGCGGGAGGCGTCCGAGAGCCTCGGCGCGTCGGCGTGGCAGTACTGGCGGCATGTCGGCGGGCCGCTGCTGCTGCCCGCCTTCAGCGGCGCGACCCTGCTGCTGTTCGCCAACGCGCTGTCGGCCTTCGCGACCATCCAGGCCTGGGAGAACCAGATCGCCTACACCGTGCCGCAACAGATCAGCACCGCACTGTCCAGCGAGGTCGGGCTCGGCAACGTCAACGCGGCCCAAGCGCTCGCGCTGGGCATGGTGATCATGGTGATCATCGTCATGACGGGATACGCCGTGCTGCAGCGGAGGGCGGCACGGTGGCTGCGGTAACCTCGCTGGGCGACCGCGGCGATGTGATCCCGTCGGCGGGGCCTGCCGCACGCGGCATGCAATCCCGCCGGCGCAGGCGGCTCAACCTCTTCCGCTATGTGGTTTTCACGGTTTTCACGACCTTCTTCCTGCTGCCACTGCTGGCGATGGTCAGGTTCTCCCTGGAAGGGAGCACGTCCGGCAGCTGGTCGCTGGCGGCCTGGAAGGCGATCCCGTCCTTCCCGGGCCTGCTGAGCGCGGTGGAAATCACCCTGGAACTGGCCGTCCTCACCTGCATGGTGGTGCTGGTGCTGCTGGTGCCGACCATGATCTGGATCCGGCTGCGGGTGCGGTGGATCAGCCGGCCCTTCGAGTTCCTCTGCCTGCTGCCGCTCACCATCCCGGCAATCGTCCTGGTGGTCGGTCTCGCCCCGATCTACAACTTCATCAGGCACTACCAGATATCGGCGCTCCAGCTGTTCTGGGTCTACGCCGTCCTGGCGCTGCCTTACGCCTACCGGGCGCTCGCCGCCGGGCTCAACGCGATGGACGCCACGACCCTGTCCGAAGCCGCCCGCAGCCTGGGGGCGAACTGGTACACGGTGATGGTGCGGATCATCATGCCGAACATGCGGCAGGCGATCCTTAACGCCTTGCTGCTTTCCTCGGCCCTGGTTCTCGGCGAGTTCACCATCGCCCTTCTCCTGCTCTACACCAACATGCAGACAGCGCTGTACTACATCAGCCGGACAACGCCGAATGCCGGAGTGCTCTTCTCCACCTCGTCTGCTGCGCTGCTATTCGCTTTCGGCCTGCTGCTTATCCTGTCCTTTGCCGGCCGCCGCCGGCGGCGCGCCCGCGGATGAAGGTGGAGATGTGACTACCTCAGTTGCCGAAGCCCATTCGACGCCGGCCCGCGCGGGGGTCGAAGTGCGGCTGGCCGGCCTGCGCCGGCAGTACGGCAGCGTGCTGGCCCTCGACGGCCTCGACCTGACCATCGGGCCCGGTGAACTGGTTGTCCTGCTCGGCCCTTCGGGCTGCGGGAAGACCACGACTCTGCGGCTGCTGGCCGGGCTGGAAGACGCCGACGGCGGCACCATCACCGTGGCGGACAAAGAGATCACCCGCGTGCCCGCCAACCGCCGCGACATGGGCATGGTCTTCCAGGCCTACTCCCTGTTCCCGCACATGACGGTCACCCAGAACGTCGCCTTCGGCCTGCGGCTGCGCCACCGCGGCAAGGCGGAGCGCGAGAAGCGGGCGCTGGAGATGCTGGAACTGGTCGGGCTCAGCGAGCAGGCGGACCGGTATGCCCACCAGATCTCCGGTGGCCAGCAGCAGCGGGTCGCGCTGGCCCGGGCCCTGGCCATCCAGCCGCAGGTGCTGCTGCTGGACGAGCCGCTGTCGGCGCTGGACGCCAAGGTGCGGGCCCAGCTGCGGGACGAGATCCGCCGGATCCAGCTGGAAGTGGGCATCACCACCTTGTTCGTCACCCACGACCAGGAGGAGGCGCTGGCGATCGCCGACCGGGTCGGGGTGATGAAGGACGGCCGGCTCGAGCAGCTCGGCCCGCCCACCGAGATCTATTCCCGCCCGGCCACCCCGTTCGTGGCCGAGTTCGTGGGCCTCACCAACCGGCTGGCGGGCACCGTGTCGGGCAGCACGGTCACCGTGCGCGGCCGGGACCTGCCACTGGTCGATGTGTCCACCCCGCCCGGCCCGGCGATCGCGCTGGTCCGGCCGGAGGCGGTCACCGTGGCCTCGGATGACCGGGCCGGGGAAGGGCCGCTGACCGGCACCGTGATCGCCACCACGTTCCTGGGTGCGACCAGCCGGGTGACCGTCGATCTGGGCGACACCCGGATCATGGCCCAGCTGCCGACCTCGGATGCCACCGGGCTGCCGGCCGGCAGCCGGGTCACCCTCACGATCCGCCCGGATCCGGTGCTGGTGTCCGGGGCCGAGCCCGCGGTGAGCCAGGAGTGAGTTTGCCGCCGCTGGGTCGGCTGGCCATTCCGCAGCTGACCACCCAGCGGCGGCTGGGTACCGGGCCGATGCTGCGGCAGGGCTCGGCCGCCAGTTATCACGCGCTGGCGTTCACCGAAGGTGAGCCGCATCTGGTGCGGGACGACTTCGGCGCTGGCGCCGGCGACGGCGACGCGGCGGCCCGGCCGGGCGGTGGGCAGCCGCTGCTGTGCCTGGTCCATCTGACCGACCTGCAGCTCGCGGACATTCAGTCGCCGACCAGGTTCGAGTTCATGAACCGCCGCTACGCCGATCCCCGCTATGCCGCGATCATCCCGGTGCAGCGGTCGCAGGAGGCGCTGGTGGTGCATGCGGTCGAGGCCACGGTGCGGACGGTGAACTCGCTGTCCGGCCCGGCCACCGGGCTGGCCCCGCAGCTCGCGGTCACCACCGGCGATGCCATCGACAACGCGCAGTGGAACGAGCTGCTGAACTTCCTCAGCCTGCTCGACGGCGGCCGGGTGACCCCGGATTCGGGCGGCCCGCGCTACGAGGGCGTCCAGGCGGTGGACTGGCCGGACGACTTCTTCTGGAAACCGGACGGCGACGGCCCGGCCGGCCCCGACCTGTTCCGGCGCGAGTTCGGTTTCCCGCGGCACCCGGGCCTGCTGGCCCGGGCGCTGGCCGAGTTCGACGCGAGCGGGCTGAACATGCCCTGGCTGACCTGCTATGGCAACCATGAGGCGCTCAACCAGGGCGTGGGCGTGGTGACCGCCGCGGCCGCGGCGGCGATGACCGGCGCCAGCAAACCGGTGGGACTGCCATCTGACTTCAACCACGACCGCGCGGAGGAGCTGTTCACCCACCGGCCGGAGGCGTTCCTGGCCGGGCCGTCCCGGGCGGTGACCGCGGATCCGGCCCGGCGGCACATCACCCGGCGGGAGTTCGTGGAGGCTCACTTCCGCCCCGGCGCCCGGCCGGACGGGCACGGCTTCGGCGCCCAGAACCTGCTCGATGGCACGGCCTACTACGTGCACGACACACCCACCGCCAGGCTGATCGCGCTGGACACCAACTGCCTGGCCGGCGGCTCGGCCGGCTGCCTGGACCGGCAGCAGGCCCGGTGGCTGGAGAGCCGCCTGGCCGAAGTGCACGCCAGCTACACCGGGCCGGACGGCAGCGAGGTCAGGACCGGCCACGAGGACCGGCTGGTGATCCTTTTCTCCCACCACGGGATCGACACCCTGACCAACACCGCCCACCCGGGCCCGGACGGCGAGCCGCTGCTCGGCGGCCCGGAGGTGCTCGCGCTGACGCACCGGTTCGGCAACGTCGTGCTGTGGCTGAACGGTCACACCCACGTGAACGCGGTCCGGCCCCGGCACCACCCCGGCTGTCCCGGCGGCGGCTTCTGGGAGGTCACCACCTGCTCCATCGCCGACTGGCCCTGCCAGACGCGGCTGGTCGAGATCGCCGATCATGGCAGCTATCTGGCCATCGTCTGCACGATGGCCGACCACGACTCCCCTCCGGTGCCGTTGACTCTGGCCACCATCGGGGAACTGGCCTCGCTGCACCGGGAACTGTCCGCCAACGCCCCGTTCACCGGCCATGGGTCACACCTGGCCGGAAAGCCGCCCGACCGGAACGTGGAACTGCGCATCCGGCCACCATTCCCGCCCAGCCGGCGGGCCAGCGGCTGACCGGCCCCCACTGACCGTAAAGTTGGCCGGGTGATTCCCCCCGGGCCTGGTATCACCACCGGCGGTGCGCAGGAGGTGCTCCGCCGCGTCTTCGGCTACGGCTCCTTCCGGGGCCAGCAGCAGGAGATCATCGACCAGGTGACGGCCGGTGGTGACGCCCTGGTGCTGATGCCCACCGGGGGCGGCAAGTCGCTGTGCTACCAGATACCCTCCCTGCTCCGGCCCGGCACCGGGGTGGTGATCTCGCCGCTGATCGCGCTGATGCAGGACCAGGTCGATGCGGCGATCGCGCTGGGCCTGCGGGCGGGCTTCCTGAACTCGACCCAGAGCCCGTCCGCCCGGCACCAGGTCGAATCCGCCTTCACCGGCGGTGAACTCGATCTGCTGTACCTGGCGCCAGAGCGGCTGCTGCTGGAGCCGACCCTCCGGCTGCTGGACCGGGGCAGGATCGCGCTGTTCGCCATTGACGAGGCGCATTGCGTGTCGCAGTGGGGGCACGATTTCCGGCCCGATTACCTGGCTCTTTCCGCACTGCACGAACGGTGGCCAGCCGTCCCGCGGGTGGCGCTGACCGCCACCGCCACCCAGGCCACCCGGACCGAGATCACCGAACGGCTGAACCTGGCCGGTGCCCGCCAGTTCATCGCGAGTTTCGACCGGCCGAACATCTGTTACCGGATCGAGCCGAAGACCGAGCCGCGGCGGCAGCTGCTGGACCTGCTGCGCACCGAGCACAACGGGGACGCGGGCATCGTCTACTGCCTGTCCCGGGCGTCCGTCAACCAGACCGCCGAGTTCCTGGCCGGCCAGGGGATCACCGCGCTGCCCTACCACGCCGGGCTGGACGGGGCCACCCGGGCCGCGAACCAGGCACGGTTCCTGCGCGAGGACGGGATCGCGATGGTCGCCACCATCGCCTTCGGGATGGGCATCGACAAGCCGGACGTTCGCTACGTCGCCCATCTCGACCTGCCCAAGTCGGTCGAGGGCTACTACCAGGAGACGGGCCGGGCGGGCCGGGATGGCCAGCCGTCCACCGCCTGGCTCGCCTACGGCCTGGCCGACGTGGTGCAGCAGCGCAAGCTGATCGATGCGGCCGACGGCGGCGAAGCACACCGCCGCCGCCAGAGCGCCCGGCTGGATGCGATGCTGGCGCTCTGCGAGACCATCCAGTGCCGCCGGGCCCAGCTGCTGGGCTACTTCGGTGAGCAGGCGGCGGCCTGCGGCAACTGCGATACCTGCCTGTCGCCGCCGCAGTCCTGGGACGGCACGGTCGCCGCGCAGAAGCTGCTGTCCACGGTGGTCAGGCTGCAGCGGGAGCGGGGCCAGCGGTTCGGGGCCGGGCACCTGGTCGACATCCTGCTCGGCCGCCAGACCGCCAAGATCAGCCAGCATGATCATGCCTCGCTGACCGTCTACGGGATCGGCACCGAGCTGACCGAGCCGCAATGGCGCGGCGTGGTCCGCCAACTGCTGGCCCAGGGCCTGCTCGCGGTGGAAGGCGACTACGGCACGCTGACCCTGACCGGGGCCAGCGCGGCGGTGCTGCGCGGCCAGCGGGAGGTGCTGCTGCGGCGGGAGCCGGAACGGCCCGCGCGGGCGCCCCGGGCGCGGCGCCCGGCGGCCGCCGCGCCAGACGGCCTGACCGGCGAGGCGGCCGGGCGGTTCGAGCGGCTGCGGGCCTGGCGGGCCACCACCGCCCGGGAGCAGGGTGTGCCCGCCTATGTGATCTTCCACGACGCCACCCTGCGGGAGATCGCCGCGACCCGCCCCGGCTCACTGGCCGGGCTGGGCGCGGTGACCGGCATCGGCGACAGCAAGCTGGCCAGGTACGGCGAGCAGGTGCTCGCGGTCCTCGCGGCGGACGGGCCGGGGTGACCGCTTACCAGCCCGCCGCCTGGCACGACCTGTTCACCGCCCACGGCCGGCGCGGCCGCGGCGCTGGCCGGGCTGATCTTCGTCGCGGTGTCGATCAACCTGGCCCAGATCCTGCGGCTGGCGAATCTGCCCAGGCGGGCGGTGGAGACCCTGGCCATTGCGGTCGGCTGCTGCTGGTGTCGCCGCTGGTGCCCGGGCAGAGCCGGATCGTGCTGGGCACGGAGATCCTGATCCTGGGCGCGGGCATGGCGGTCGCGCTGCTGGTGCCGCGACTGCGGCTGCGCCGGAACCGGGGCGGCATCGCGGTCAATGCCTGGATTCTGCTGGTCGAGATCCAGCGCTGAACCCCCTCACCACACCGGCCACGGTAGGTTGGCGTGATCGCGGTCCGCGGCAGGAAATGAGGGCTCATGGGACGGGGATCCGGTCAAGATGCACGCGAGCCGGTGCTGTGGAACCCGTTCGCCAACATGGCGGGCCTGGCCGATGGTGCCGGGCCGGTCACCATCGTGCGCGGGCAGGGCTCGTCCGTCTTCGACGACACCGGCCGCGCCTACCTGGATGCCCTGGCCAGCCTCTGGTACTGCAGTGTCGGTCACGGCCGGGCCGAGCTGGCCGATGCCGCGGCCCGGCAGATCCGCGCCCTGGCCGGTTACCAGGTCTTCGAGCACTTCTCCAACCCGCCCGCCGAGGAACTGGCGGAACGGGTGGCCGGGCTGTCCCCGGTGCCGGGCGCCAAGGTGTTCTTCACTCCCGGCGGCGGATCGGACGCGGTCGACACCGCCGCGAAGCTCGCCCGTGCCTACTGGCGCGCGGTGGGCCAGCCCGGCAAGCAGATCACCATCGGCCGGTACCACGCCTACCACGGCATGAACGCGTACGGGACGTCACTGGGCGGCATCCCGGCGAACACCGATGCGTTCCTGCCCCTGGTCTCCCAGATCGAGCACGTGGCCTGGGACGACCCGGCAGCGCTGGACAAGACCATCGAGCAGCTGGGCGCGGCCCGGGTGGCGGCGTTCTTCTGCGAGCCGGTGATCGGGGCGGGCGGGGTCTACCCGCCGCCGGCTGGCTACCTGGCGGCGGTGCGCGAGATCTGCCGCCGGCACGACGTCCTGTTCGTCTCCGACGAAGTGATCACCGGCTTCGGCCGGGTCGGGACCTGGTTCGCCAGCGAGCGGTTCGGCCTCGACCCGGATCTGATCACCGGGGCCAAGGGCCTCAGCTCCGGCTACGCCCCGATCGGAGCGGTGGTCATCTCGCCGCGGGTGGCCGAGCCGTTCTGGCGGCCCGGCTCCCGCGAGGTGTTCCGGCACGGGTACACCTACTCGGCCCATCCGGCGGCATGCGCGGTGGCGCTGGCCAACCTGGCACTGATCGAGCGGGAGCAACTGGTCAGCCGGGTAGCCGCGCTGGCCCCGGTGCTGGCGGCTGCGCTGGCCCCGCTGGCCGGGCACGAACTGGTGGCCGAGGTGCGGGCCGGCACCGGGCTGCTGGCCGCGGTCGAGATCGCCGAGGACGCACTGGCCGCCGATCCCGGTATCGGCCCGCGGCTGGTGGCCGCCGTCCGTGAGCGCGGGGTGATCACCCGCTTGCTGCGCGGGGTGGCGCTGCAGGTCTCACCGCCGTTCGTGATCACCGAGGACGAGATCGGGCAGATCGCGGCCGTGTTCGCGGACGCGCTGGACGCCGAACTGCACCGCTGACCCCGCCGCCTGATAGGTCAGGCCAGGCCCAGGATGCCGGCCGCGTTGCCGTGCAGCAGCCGGTGCTGTACCTCGTCCGGCAGCCCCAGGCCGTCCAGTTCGGCCAGGCACCGCTGTGGGGTCAGGAACGGGAAGTCGCTGCCCCACACGAACTGCCCGGATAGCCGGCCGCGCAGTTCGGCGATCACCTCCGCCGGAATCCGGCGGGGTGACCAGCCGGAGATGTCGATGTAGACGTTGGTCTTGTGCAGGGCCATCGCGATCAGTTCCAGGTGCCAGGGCCAGCCGAAATGAGCGGCCACCACGGTCAGCCCCGGATGGTCCGCGGCGACGGCGTCCAGCCGTATCGGCCGGGCATAGTCGAGCCGGATGCCCTGGCCGCCCGGCTGCCTGGCGCCGATCCCGCTGGTCCCGGTGTGGAACAGGGCCAGCAGGCCATGCTGCTCGCAGGCGGCGAACAGCGGCGAGAACGCCGGGTCGTCGGGGGCGAACGCCTGCAGTGACGGATGGAACTTGACCCCGCGCAGGCCCAGCGCCGCGATGTTCGCCACCTCGGCGACAGCGGCCGCGCCCTTGTGCGGGTTGACGCTGCCGAGCCCGGTGAAGACGTCCGGGTGGTCACGGCAGGCGGCGGCCACCGTCTCGTTCGGCACCCGCGGGCGGCCGGTCGCGGTCTCGGCGTCCCAGGCCAGCAGCACCGCCCTGGCATCCAGGTCGCGGTAGGCGGCGGCGAGGCTGGCCAGTGACATGCGGGTCACCGGGGACCGGAAATAGGCCTCGGCCGCTTCGACGTAACCCGCCATGCTGCAGTCGAGCCAGTCCGGGGTGGGCAGGTGGACATGGAAGTCGATGGCTCGCATATCGCCCCTCCCGCACGAGTGTCAGACCTGGCGCCTACCGTGGCAGTACGGGCAACGAGCGGAAGGCGGCATCATGAACAGTACTCAGGCCACCGTGACCGGGGAGCGGGCGGATCTGCTGGCGTCGCTGGCCCGGCAGCGCCATTTCCTGCGTCACACGGTCCGGGACCTGACCGACGAGCAGGCCAGGCAGCGCACCACCGTGAGCGAACTGTGCCTGGGTGGCCTGATCAAGCACGTCGCGGCGGTCGAGCAGCGCTGGATGCGCTTCATCGCCGATGGGCCGCAGGCCATGGCCGGCGGCGGAAGTGGCGACCCGGACGCCTGGGCGAACCTGTTCCGGATGCTGGACACCGAAACCCTGGCCGGGCTGCTGGCGGAGTATGAGCGGGTGGCGCGGCAGACCGATGAACTGGTGGCCGCGCTGCCGGACCTGGATGCCGAGCAGCCACTGAACTCACCCTGGTTCCCGCCGGGTACCCGGTGGACGGCCCGGCGGGTAGTGCTGCACGTGATCGCCGAGACCGCGCAGCACGCCGGTCATGCCGACATCATCCGGGAGTCGCTGGACGGCCAGAAGACGATGGGCTGACCGGCTGATCGGCGGGCGGCGGTGCCGCGCGCCGGGCTGTGCTGGCGGCCCGGCTGATCGCCAGCACGCCGCCGCAGACCAGCGCGGCGCCCCCGGCCTGGCTCAGGCTCGGCCGCTGGCCGAGGACCACGGCGGCCAGTGCCAGCGCCGCCACCGGCTGCAGCAGGAGCAGCAGCGATGACATCGCCGCGGGCAGCCGGGGCAGCGAGGACGTGATCAGCAGCCAGCCCAGCGTCTGGCTGGTGACCGATAGCAGCAGCAGCCACCGCAGCGACGGCCAGGGCACGTCCAGCCGCAGGCCACCGAACGCCAGGCCGAGCAGCAGGGCCCCGGCGGCCGCCCCGATGGTGGCCTCGGACAGTGGCCCGGCGATGTGCCGGGTCCCGATCGACGACTGCCGCATGATGAGCAGGAACGCGGCGTAGGCAGCCGAAGTGCCGATCCCGAACACGATGCCGGCCAGCGGGTGGGAGTCGCCCGCCCCGGCACCAGCCAGCCCGGAGACCAGCGCCACGCCGGCCATCACCACCGGCAGCCCGATCAGGAAACTGCGGGCCGGCCGCTCCCGCAGCAGCACCCAGGCCGCTGCCATCACGAACAGCACCTGCAAGTTCCCCAGCACGGTGGCGATCCCGGCGCCCACGTCCGCGATCGTGTGATTCCACAGCACCAGGTCGGCCGCGAGGAAGCCGCCCGCGGCCAGCGCCCCGAGCCTGGCCCGCGGCAGCCGTGGGCCGAGTCGCCGCTGCTCGGCGATCGCCAGCAGGATGAGCACCGGCAGCGCAAGGAAGCAACGGTAGAAGGCGGCGGTAGCCGGGCCGGTGTGAGCCAGCGTCACCAGCACGGCCGAGGCGGATATGCAGGCCGCCCCCAGGCCCGCTGCCACGAGCGCCCGCCGGCTATCCGCCTGACCAGGCGCGGCGGTCCGCGAGTCACTGCCAGGATCGTTGCCTGTCATGACCGTTCTCGCATACGGTACTGACATGACGCTCACTCTACGAGAGCGGGCCGACAGGAGTCAAAGCGGCTTTGGTGCTGACCTGGTGGAGGCGCTGACCGCCTGCGCCGAGCTGATCAACACCGGCCGGGCGGATGCCGGAGATGGCCTGCGCGAGGTGGCCGACGTGCGGGAGTTCGGCGCGCGCTACGACTTCGTGGGCCGTGCGGCCGACCGGGCCGACGTCACCCTGCTGCGCGCTCACCGGTCCCGGCTGGACGAGATCGTCACTGCCTGCGAGGCAGGCAGGCAGCCGGCCGCGGTCGGCATGCTGAACGCCCTGCTGGCGGAGACCGGAGCGACCCCGCAGATCGTGGACCATGGCGGCCGGGGACCACACATCCACGTCTCCTCGCCCACCGCGCCGCTGGCCGACCGGATGGCGGCGCACTTCGCGATGGGCCTGGCCGAACTGGTGGTCGCGGGGGAAAGCGAGCGGTTCCGCAGCTGCGCATCGCCAGCCTGCCGGGCCGTCTTCCTGGACCTGTCCCGTAACCGCTCGCGCCGCTACTGCGACAGCCGCACATGCGGCAACCGGATCCACGTCGCCGCCTACCGCGCCCGCCGCGCCACCGCCAGCTAACCCCTGAGCCCCAACTCACCCGAGCCCCAACTCACCTGAGCCACACTCTCCCCTGACCAGACATGATCGATGTGGGCTGTGGTAGCAGCCCACATCGGCCAAGTCCCCCGGCGGGTCGGCAGTCTGCGGTTGGCGGGCAGCCGTTTTGCCTGATGGCGGGCTGGGTAGCAGGGGATCGTGGCGGTCCGGAGGTGACGGCGGGGTGAGCCCGGAGCCGGAGAAGGTGCCGGTCGAGGTCGATGGTCGCCAGCTGATTCTCACCAACCTGGGCAAGGTGCTGTACCCGGCGGCGGGCTTCACCAAGGCGCAGGTGATCGACTACTACCTGCGGGTGGCGCCGGTGCTGCTGCCGCACCTGGCTGGCCGGCCGCTCACGCTCAAGCGTTACCCGGACGGGGTGACCGGCCAGTATTTCTACGCCAAGCACGCCCCCGATCACCGGCCCGCCTGGGTGGAGACGGTCCGGCTGCCGTCGGAGGGATCCCGGGCGCGTGGCACATCCGTGCGCTACCTGCTGGCCGGCGACCTGCCCACGCTGATCTGGACGGCCAACCTGGCCGGCCTGGAACTGCACGTACCGATGTGGCGGCTGCCCGGGGTGGGCCGGCCCGACCTGCTCATGTTCGATCTGGACCCGGGGCCGCCGGCTGGCCTCGTCGAGTGCTGCGCCGTCGCCCAGTTGCTGCGGCCGCTGCTGGCCGAGCAGGGGCTGGAGCCGCTGGCGAAGACCTCGGGCGGGAAGGGCCTGCAGCTGATGGCGGCCATCACCGGGCTCACCTCGGAACAGGCCAGCAAGCTGGCGCGGGATCTGGCCGAGCGGCTGGCCCACGCTCATCCGGAGCTGGTGGTGTCCAGAATGACCAGGGCGCTGCGGCCAGGGAAGGTGCTGGTGGACTGGAGCCAGAACAACGCGGCCAAGACCACGGTTGCCCCTTACTCGCTCCGGGCGATGCCCCAGCCGACCGTGTCCACCCCGGTGACCTGGGCAGAGATCGGCTCCTGCGGCGAGCCCGGGGATCTGGTGTTCACCAGTGACGATGTGCTGGCCCGGGTCGCCGGCCACGGCGACCTGCTGGCGCCACTGCTCGGCGGCTGACCGGAACCGGCCGGGATTCCGGGAGCGGCCGGCACCGGGCCGGCTATAAAGGACGGCCGGCCCGGTGCCGGTCCGGCGTCAGGCCGGGGCCGGGCCGATGTCGATGATGACGCAGGGCTCGTCCCCGACCACCCAGGCGTCATGACCCGGACTGACCACGTGGGCGTCACCAGGGCCGAACTCGAGCTGAGTGCCATCGTCCATCCGCACCGCGAACCGGCCGGACAGCACGACCCCGGTGTGGGCTACCTGGCAGGAACTGGTGCCGGCGGCCGGGCCGATGTCGGTGGACCAGCGGAAACCGGGCCGGAAGTCGGCTCTTGCGATCATGGCCCCGTCCAGGACGACCACGTTCAGGTCGCCGTGCTCAAAGCTCCGCTTCTGGTCCGGGGTGTCAAGGTTCTTCGCTGCCAGCGTCATGGTGTGCCTCCGATAAGACGAAGTGGTGTTACCGGCATGCTGCGCGGCACCGCCGGGCCCTCGCATCGGGGAGAATACGTAACCGCCGCGGCCGGGACCGGTTACGTGTTCTCCCCGATGCCCATCCGCCCCCTGCCGCCGACGATGGAGGCCAGGCAAGAACCGCCGCCAGCGCGCGGCGCGATGAGGAGGGACGAGATGAGCAGCGCACTAGACGCGATGACCGGGTCTGCGCCCACGACGGTCAGCCAGGCCTGGTGGTTCCTGGGCACGCTGGTGGTGGAGCACCGCCTGGCCACCAGCGATCTCCCGGTGGTCCTGGAGACGACCCTGCCGGCCGGGGCCGCGCCGCCCCGGCACTTGCACAACGACGCCGATGACAGCTGGTACCTGCTGGCCGGTGAGATCGTTGTCCGCTCCGGTGACCAGATATCGCTGGCCCGGCCGGGGCAGTGGGTGTCACTGCCGCGCAGCGTTCCGCATTCGTTCCGGGTGGTCGGTCAGGAGCCGGCCAGGATACTGGGGGTGCATGCGGACGCCGGGTTCGTGGGCTTTGTGCATGATCTGGGCGAGCCCGCCGCGGCGCTGGGGCTGCCGCCGCCGGGGGACGGACCGAACCTGGAGGACCTGTCCAGGTCCATGGCCGAGCATGACGTCATCGTGGTGGGGCCGTCGATGACCGAGGAGGAGGCCGACGCCTTCCTGGCCAGCCTGGGCTGACCGTTACCCGGCTGGTTCTGCCGCCGCGTCACCCGGCCCGGCGATGGCCACCAGCTGGGTGCGCGACCGGGCGCCGGTCTTCCGGAGCAGGCTCTCCACGTGCTTCTCCACCGTCCGCGGCGACAGGTACAGCCGGGCCGCGATCTCCCGGTTGGCCAGGCCCTCGGCGACCAGCCGGAGTACATCCGCCTCCCGGGCGGTGATCCCCAGCCGGGCCCACCGTCCCGGCGCGGGCTCACCGAGCGCGGCCGCGCACCGGTCGGCCAGCGCGGTGATGCCATACTGGGCGAAACTCACCTGCGCTGCCCGCAGCCACGGCCGCGGCTCGCCCCAGCCGCCGGCCAGGGCCGCTTCGGCCAGATACATGCGGGCCACATCCGCCCAGACTGGGTAGGGCGCCAGCAGCTGCTCAGCCGCGGCCGCCAGGTCCGCCGCCCGGTCCCGGTCACCGGCCCGCCCGGCCACGATGGCTTCGGCGCACTGCGCGAAGCCGCGGATCGCGAAGACCCCGGTGATCCCTTCCTCCCTAGCCGCCTGGAGTTCCGCGACTGCCCGGTCGTCGCCGGTCGCTGACAGCACCACCAGCCAGATCCCGCGGAAATTCGCTGGCTCAGCATTCTGGCAGTCGCGCAGGATGGCCACGCTCCGCTCGAAGGCACGAAGCGCGCCGGCCTGATCACCGGACAGCAAGGCCATCATCCCGCGGCCGCCACCCAGGGTGAACGCTTCTATCGCCGGATCGCCGCCCGCCGCCGCGCGGGCCAGCGCGATGTAGCGCTCACAGCCGTCGCGGTCGCCGCGCAGCGCCCGGCTTTCCACCATGAAGTGCAGGGCCTTGGCTTTCACCGCGTCCAGGCCCAGCCGTTCGCTGATCGCCAGTGAGCTTCTGGCGTGCCGGGTCAGGCCGTCCAGGTCGAACCGGGCGTCGGCGGTCGCGGCGAGCTGAAGGTCGAGCACCGCGGCGGTGCTCATGGCGCCAAGCTCGTCCGCCATCTGGCGGGCCTGATTCAGCCGCCGCGGCGGTGTGCCACGGAACATTTCGATCGTGCCCAGTTCGTGCAGGGCACGGAGCCGCCAGAACGGCAGCCCGGCCCGGTCAGCCTCGGCCAGGGCCTGTCCGAACGCCTCCTCCGCGGCGTCAATGTTCGGCAGCCGCAGGCTGCGCCCGATCAGCTCCCAGGCCTGGCAGCGCACGTCCGGCCGGGTGCCGCCGCCTTCGAGTGCCCCGGCCGCCAGCCCCCGGGCGCGCGCGAGATCGCCGCCAGCCAGGGCGACCTCCGCGGCCAGCACCGCTGCCTGCCCGGCCAGGGCCGGGTCCGGGGCGATGGCGAGCAGCCCGGAGGCCGCGGCCAGGTGGCTGGCCGCGGCAGCCCAGCGGGTAGCGGCGACACACGCGTGTGCCAGCTGGAGGTGGACCCGGGCCCGGACCTGCGCGGTCGCCTCCGCGTCGCCCAGCCGCTCGATCAGGCGGGCACCGACCGCATCCGCCTCGTCTACCCGCCCGGCCAGCGCCAGCGCTTCCACCAGGGCGGTCTCGGCTTCGGTGAGCCCGGTTCCGTCGGCCCCGGCCAGCAGGGTGGCTGCCCGGCGCAGCGTGTCCACCGCTGTGGCCAGCGCCCCCGCGGCCAGCGAGTCACGGCCGGATGCGGTGACCAGCAGACCGGCCCGCACCCGGTCGCCAGCCTGGGCGGCCAGATCGGCCGCGACATCGCGCCACGGCCCGGGCAGCCCCGGGTGGGCCGACTCCACGGCCGCCAGCGCCGCCTCGGCCATGGCGGCCTGCCGTGGCGGCAGCAGGGTCGCCGCGACCGCACCCCGGGTCAGGGCGTGGCGGAACCGGAACTCCTGGCCGTCCACCGCCAGCAGCAGCTGGCTGACGCCGCGTTCCAGCGCCCGGCTGATCAGGTTGGGCGGCTGGCCGGTGACCTCGCCGAGCAGCCGCCAGTCGAAGTGCCGGCCGAGGACCGCGGCGGCCTCCAGCACGGCCCGCTCGTCCGGACTGATCTCGGCGAGCCGGGCGCGGACCGTGTCCCGGAACGAGGCAGGCACACCGGGCGAGGCCAGCACCTCTTCGACCAGGAAGGGCACGCCATCGGCGGTGTGCTGCACCCGGGCGACGACATCATCACCGGCGTCCGGCAGGCACGCCCTGATCATGTCGGCGACCTGTGCCGGGGCCAGCCGCTCCAGGGCAAGATGCACCGCCGCCCGCCGGTCATGCAGCCGCCGGATCAGGTCGAGCGCGGCGGACGGCGGCTCGCTCCGGCTGGTGGCAAGGCACAGCACCGGCTGGGCGGTGAGGTTGTCAGCCAGGTATTCGGTGACCGCCAGCGTGTCCGGGTCCGCCCAGTGCAGGTCCTCCAGCACCAGGACCAGCCCGGCCGGGCCGGCCAGCGCGCCCAGCAGCCGGATGACGGCTTCGCCCCGGATCGCCGCGGTCAGGGTGCCGGGCTCGGTCCGCCGGTCCCCGCCTGGCGTGGGCACGATGGCGGCGAGAGCGGGCAGCCAGGGAGCCAGATCGCGGCCGGTGGGCAGCAGCCGGCCGCGCAGGGCCTGCAGCAGCGCCTCGGTCAGCGGCCGGTACGGCGTGCTGGCACCGGCCGGGACCGCCCGGCCCACGGCGGCCAGGGCCCCCCGGCTCCGTGCTTGGTCAGCGACCTCCCGGGCCAGCCGGGACTTGCCGATGCCAGGTTCGCCAGTGAGGAACACAGCCCGCCCGGATCCGGCGAGCGCGGCGGCGAGCGCCTCGCCGAGCAGGGCAAGTTCCGCCTCCCGGCCGACCACGATCTGGCACCGAACATCAACCACATTGCTCATTGTGCTGGCCGGCCCGCCGGGATGCGCGTCAGCGGCCGTGCGCGTCCAGGTGCGCGGTGTCGTTGAAGCCGCGGACGATCCACCGGTCGGGGGTGACCACCAGCCGGGAGATGGAGCCGTTGTCGGCAGTGATGAAGGCGAATGGCCGGGATCCGCTGGCCTGCGCAAGTGCCTCGCCGACCACACCGCCATGGGTGAAGGCCGCCACCCGCTGCCCGGGGTGGGCCGCCGCGATCCGGCTGACCGCGTCCCGGACCCGGGCGGTGAACTCGGCCGCTGCCTCGGCCCCGGGGATGACCTCGAAGCTCTCCTGCGCCCACATCTGCTGGGCGGTGGGATGATGCTCGGCCACCCGGATCCGGAACAGACCGCCTTCCCACTCACCCAGCCCGATCTCGCGCAGCCCAGGCTCTACCCGCGGGGTCAGGCCGAGCTGGGCGGCCAGCGGTGCCGCGGTGAGCGTGGTACGGCGCAGCGTGCTCACGTAGATGGCGCTGATCCCGGCCGGCCCCAGCCGGTCCGCCAGCCGTTCGGCCTGTTGGTGCCCTTCCGGTGCGAGCGCGGGATCGGCCCGCCCGTCCACCATCGGGAAGGGGGCGGCCAGCGTGGCGCGTTCGGACTCGCCATGCCGGATCAGCAGCAGTTCCGCGGCGTCTGGCGGCAGGGTGAACCGGTTCTGCCGGTAGCCGCCGGCGGTCGATGGCTCGTCAGGAGATGTCACAACCTGGGTAGCGTAGCCGCCCGGCCGGCCGCGGCCGCGGCCGGCCAGACCGTGGCGGCAGCCCGGCAGCGGCCGGGGCGCCGGCCCGTCAACGTGCGGTCATCTGGCCCATATGGTGGGATTCCACCGCCGGGCACCACTGCGGAGGGCGGCGGATGCCGGAGGTGCGGGCGGCGCGTGACTCGATGGCGAGCGCGCGGCTCGATGGGGAGGGTGCATGGCACAGGCCCGCTATGACTTCGTGATCGTCGGCGGCGGATCGGCGGGCTGCGCCCTGTCCAACCGGCTCTCGGCCAATCCGTCCAACCGGGTGCTGGTCCTGGAGGCAGGCCGCCCGGACTACCGCTGGGATGTGTTCATCCACATGCCGGCCGCGCTGACCTTCCCGATCGGAAGCAAGTTCTACGACTGGAAATACGAGTCGGAGCCGGAGCCCTGCCTGAACGGCCGCCGGGTCTACCACGCCCGCGGGAAGGTGCTCGGGGGGTCCAGCAGCATCAACGGGATGATCTTCCAGCGCGGCAACCCGCTGGACTACCAGCGCTGGGCGGCCGATCCCGGCATGGCGGACTGGGACTACGCGCACTGCTTGCCCTACTTCAAGCGGATGGAGACCTGCCTGGCCGGCGCGGACGAGTTCCGTGGCGGCGACGGGCCGCTGGTGCTGGAGCGCGGGCCGGCCTCCAGCCCGCTGTTCCAGGCCTTCTTCGAGGCCGTCCAGCAGGCGGGCCACCCGCTCACCAGTGACGTCAACGGGTTCCGGCAGGAGGGTTTCGCCGCCTTCGACCGCAACATTCACCGGGGCCGCCGGCTCAGCGCGGCCCGCGCGTACCTGCACCCGGTGATGGGCCGGCCCAACCTGGACGTGACCTGCCGGGCGCTCACCACGAAGATCATCTTCGACGGGACGCGGGCCACCGGCGTCGAGTACCGGCACGGGGGCGGCGCACCGCGGACCGTCGAGGCGGGGGAGGTGATCCTGTGCGGCGGCGCGATCAACTCGCCCCAGCTGCTGCAGCTGTCCGGTGTCGGCAGCGCGCAGCTGCTGGCCGGGCTCGGCATCGGCGTGGTCGCCGACCTGCCCGGCGTGGGCGAGAACCTGCAGGACCACCTGGAGGTGTACATCCAGTACGCGTCCAAGCTGCCGGTTTCGGTCGCGCCCGCGCTGAAGTGGCGCAACCGGCCGATGGTCGGCGCCCGCTGGCTGTTTGGCCGCAGCGGCCCGGGCGCGACCAACCACTTCGAGGGTGGCGGTTTCGTCCGCAGCAACGACGAGGTCGCCTACCCGAACCTGATGTTCCACTTCCTGCCGATCGCGATCCGCTACGACGGCTCGGCACCAGCCGGCGGGCACGGCTACCAGGTGCACATCGGCCCGATGTATTCAGACTCGCGCGGCACGGTCAAGATCACCTCGGCCGACCCCGCGGTGCACCCGGCGCTGCGCTTCAACTACCTGTCCACCCCGACCGACCAGCGGGAGTGGACGGAGGCGATCGCCATCGCCCGCGACATCCTCAACCAGCCCGCTTTCGCCCCCTACAACGCGGGCGAGCTGTCGCCGGGCCCGGAGGTCAGCACGCAGGAGCAGGTGCTGGACTGGGTGCGCCGGGACGCGGAGACCGCGCTGCATCCCTCGTGCACCTGCAAGATGGGCACCGGCCCGGACGCGGTGGTCGATCCGGCCACCATGGGCGTGCACGGGCTGACCGGCCTGCGGGTGGTGGATGCGTCGGTGATGCCGTACGTGACCAACGGCAACATCTACGCGCCGGTGATGATGACCGCCGAGAAGGCGGCCGACCTCATCCTGGGCAACACCCCGCTGCCGCCCGACCCGGTGCCCTTCTACCGCAATCGCCCGGACCCGGCCCAGCACCAGCCATCGTGATCGTGAAGACTTTTACGTGCTATCCGCGTAGAAGTCTTCACGATCATGGAAAGGGGCCAGGGGGATCATGGAAAGGGCCCGGGGGATGGTGGATCCGCGGGATCCGAGGGGGCTGCGCGCGGACGCACCGCTGCTCGACGCCTGGCTGCGGGCCACCGAGCGGGCGGCAGCCGGCGATCTGACCCCGATGAGCGTGCCGGGGCACAAGCAGCGCCAGCACCTGACCGGCGCGGTCGTGGCCGGCGACTCCCCGCTGTACGGCGGCCTTGACACGATCAAGCACGCGGATGTGCTGCTGGCCGAGGCGGAGCAGCGCGCCGCCCGGCTCTGGGGTGCCGACTGGTGCCGGTTCTCGGTGACCGGCTCGACCCATGGGAACCAGGCGCTGGTGCTGGCGGCCGGCTCGCCCGGCCAGGAGGTGATCGTCACCCGGAACCTGCACCGCTCGCTGCTGCTCGGGCTGGTGCTGGCCGGGCTGCGGCCGGTGTGGGTGCAGCCGGACCGCGACCAGGCCACCGGCCTTCCACGGGCGGTCCCGGTCGCCGCGGTCAGGACCGCCCTGGCCAGCCACCCCGCCGCCTGCGCGGTGTTCCTGGGCGACCCCTCCTATGTGGGCACCACCGGCGACCTGGCCGGCCACGCACGGGCCGCCCACGAGGCCGGGGTGCCGCTGCTGGTGGACGCGGCCTGGGCCGCGCACCTGGGCTTCCATCCGGACCTGCCGCCGCACGCGCTGGCCGCCGGGGCCGACGCGATGGTCACCAGCGCGCACAAGGCCCTGCCCGCCTACACCCAGGGCGCGCTGGTGCTGGCCAGGACCGGGCTGCTGGACCGGGCCCGGCTGGATCGCGCCTTCGACGCGACACACACGACCAGCCCGGCGGGCGCGATCGCCGCCAGCATCGATGCCTGCCGGGCGCTGCTGGCCCGGGACGGGGCAGAACTATGCGCCGGGCTGCTGCGGCTGGTCGCGGCGGCCCGGGCCCGGCTGGCCGCGGTGCCCGGCGTGGCGGTGCTGGCCGGCCCCGGCGTCGAGCCCAGCAAACTGGTCGTGCTGCTGCCCGGCACCGGCGCGCACGGGAACGCGGTGGAAGCGGACCTGATCGCGGCGGGCATGCCGGTCGAGTTGGCCGACCGGGACACGATCGTGCCGATCATCACCCTCGCTGACGACGAGGACACGGTGACCCGCTTCACCCAGACGCTGGTGGCGGCGATCGAGCGGCACCGGGCGGCTCCCCGCACCCCGGCTCCGTCCCCGGCCTGGTCGGTGACGCCGCGGGTGGCCCTGCCGCCCCGGGACGCATTCTTCGCACCTAACGAAACGGTCGTGGCCGGCGCCGCGATCGGGCGCACGAGCGCGGAACTGGTGGCCCCCTACCCGCCCGGGATCCCGGTGCTCGCCCCGGGCGAGGTCATCACCGACGGGGCGCTGGCGGCGCTGTGCGCCGCCCAGGCCGAAGGCAGCCGGATCGCCTACGCGGCCGACCCCACCCTGGCCACTTTCCAGGTCGTCGCGGCGTGATCACGGAATCCTGTCAGTCATAGTCCCTGACCGGATTCCGTGATCATGGGCGGCCGCCGGTGCCCTGCCGCAGCCGGTCGCGGGCGGCGGCCAGGCCGCCCGCGAGGACAGTGCGCTGAGCCGGGGTGAGGACGTCGATCAGGTACTGGCGCACCACCCGGACGTGGCCAGGCGCGGCCCGGCTGAGTGCGGCCCGGCCCGGCTCGGTGAGCACGGCCAGCACCCCCCGCTCGTCCGCGGGGTCGCGCTCGCGGCGGACCAGCCCGGCCCGTTCCAGCTGGGTGATCTGGTAGGTCAGCGCGCTGCGGGAAACTGTGATCATGTCGGCGAGGCCGCTCATCCGCTGCCGGCTGCCGGGTGCGGAGCCGAGCCGGGACAGGATCTCGTACTGCGGGTGGGACAGCCCGGCGTCGGCCCTGAGCTGCTGTTCGATGACGCGGTCGAGCCGGTGGCTGACCTCCAGGAAGGCCAGCCAAGCCGCCATCTCCGCGTCATCCAGCCAGGCTGGCCCGTCTGCCACGAGCCGAGCCTAGCGTCTATGATTCAAATTCAAACTAGCCTGGCTGCACCTGCGGGACGACAGCGGCGCGGGGGCCCTGGTCATGCCACGGGCACCAGCATCTGTCCTGCTGGCCGAGCCAGATGTGAGGATGGCCTTGGAGTCCGGTGGCGAGAGAGGCTGATGTGGGGGATTCGCACGACCCGGGTGTGACCCCTTCGTCTTCCACTGACTCGGCCCCCGGCCAGGCCGAGGTGATCCTCACGCCGGATCAGCGGGTGCGGGTGTTCATCTCCTCAACGCTGGGGCAACTGGCGGAAGAGCGGGCAGCCGCCCGGCGGGCAGTCACCCGGCTGCACCTGGTGCCGGTGTGGTATGAGTCGGGGGCGCGGCCGCATCCGCCCCGCAGCATGTACCGGGCGTATCTCGCGCAGAGCCAGGTGTTTGTGGGCATCTACTGGCAGCGGTACGGGTGGATCGCCCCGGGGATGGAGATTTCCGGGCTGGAGGATGAGTACCGGCTCGCCGCGGGCAAGCCGATGCTGCTGTATCTCAAGCGCCCGGCCCCGGACGTGGAGCCGCGGCTGGCGGCGTTCCTCGATGGCATCCGGGCGGCTGGGAGCGTGTCGTACCGGACGTTCGCGACGCCGCGGGAGCTGGAGCGGCTGCTGGCCGACGACCTGGCCGTGCTGCTGAGTGAGAGCTTTGCGGGCGAGGCCGGCGGGGAACACCTGCCGGCCGGGACGGTGACGTTCTTGCTGACCGATATTGAGGGGTCAACCCGGCTGTGGGAGAGCGTGCCGGAAGCGATGGAAGCAGCGCTGGCGGCGCACAACCGGCTGCTCACCAGCGTCATCGAAGGTCATGATGGGGTGGTGGTGACCTCCCGCGGCGAGGGGGACAGCTTCTTCGCCGTGTTCCCCAGCGCGGTGGCCGCAGTGCAGGCGGCCGGCGCGTGCCAGCTGGCGCTGGCGGCCGAGCCGTGGCCGGAGGGGGCCAGCTTGCGGGTGCGGATGGGCTTGCACACGGGGGAGGTGCGCCCGCGCGGCAGCGACCGCATCGACCATGCGCCGATCAACCGGTGTGCGCGGGTGAAGGCGGCCGGGCACGGCGGGCAGGTGCTGGTTACCAAGACCACCTGCGACCTGGTGGAAGGCCGGCTCGGCGGCGGGTTCGGCCTGGCCCGGCTCGGTGAGTTCCGGCTGCGCGACCTGGCCGAGCCAGAACTGATCTACCAGCTGACCCATACTGACCTGCCGGCCGGCTTTCCGCCGCTAGCCACCAGCGCCGAACCCACCACCAACCTGCCCGCCCAGGTCAGCTCGTTCATCGGCCGGGGCCAAGAGCTGTCGGACCTGCGGGCGCTGCTGGCGTCCTCGCGGCTGGTGACCGTGACCGGGGCCGGGGGGTGCGGCAAGACGCGGCTGGGCCTGCAGGTGGCCGCCGAACTGGCCGATGGGTCCGGCGATGGGGTCTGGCTGGTGGACCTGGCCACGGTCACCGGTGAGGACGCCGTGGCGCCTGCCATCTGCCAGACGCTGGGGGTCACGGCCCAGCTGGAGCGGCCGGCCCTGGAAGCCCTGGCCGACGCGCTGGCCCCGCAGGCGATGCTGCTCGTGCTGGATAACTGCGAGCACCTGATCGGCGGCTGCGCCAAGACCGCCGATGCCATCTTGCGCCGGTGCCCGAAGGTTCACCTGATGGCTACCAGCCGGGAGCCGCTGGGCATCGGCGGGGAAGCCATCTACCAGGTGCCGCCGCTGTCGCTGCCCGGACTCGGCGAGGCTGGCCCGCCGGCGGCTGAGTACTCCGACGCAGTCGCGCTGTTCATCGAGCGGGCCAGGGAGCAGGGCACCGGGCTGGCGGTCGATGAAGAGACCGGGCCGCTCATCGCCTCGATCTGCGCGCGGCTGGACGGGATGCCGCTGGCCATCGAGCTGGCTGCCGCCCGGCTGCGGTCACTGTCGCTGGCCGGTCTTGCCGACCGCCTCGACCAGCGGTTCGCCCTGCTCACCGGGGGAAGCCGCACCGCCCCGGGACGGCAGCAGACCCTGCGGGCGACCGTCAACTGGTCCTATGCCCTGCTGCACAGCGCCGAGCAGTCGCTGCTGGGCCGCCTTTCGGTGTTCGCCGAGACCTTCGATCTGGATGCCGCCGAGGCGGTGTGCGGGTTCGGTGACATCGCGGCGGCCGAGGTGGCCGGGCTGCTCGGGTCGCTGGTGGACAAGAGCCTGGTGGTGGCCGAGCCGGCCGGCGCAGCGCTGCGCTACCGGCTGCTGGAGACGATCCGCCAGTTCGCCGCCGACCGGCTCGCCGGGTCCGGCGGTGACCAGGCTGCGGTGGCAGCGGCACACACCGCGCACTTCCTCGCCCTCGCCGAGATGGCGGCCCGTCAGCTGACCGGACCCGACCAGGGCAGGTGGTTCACCCGGCTGGACGCCGACCAGGCGAACCTGCGCCGCGCGGCCAGGCACGCAGCCCGCGACCCGGAAGAGACCGAACAGGTCCTGCGCTTCGCCCTCGCCCTGCGGCGCTACTGGATGGAGCTCTACCGGGGCGAGGAAGCCCTGGCCCTGCTCAGGCCGGTGCTGGACCGGCCGGACGCCCGGGCGTACCCCGAGCTGTACGCGGCGGCGCTGGTCACAGCCACCCTCACCGCTCGCCTTGTTGACGTAGCGGCAGCACTGCGGCTGGGTGACCAGGCGGTCGCGCTCGCCCGGCAGCTCGGCGGCGGCCGGCTGCTCGCCGAATCGCTCGCCGCCCTCAGCTACGTGTGCTACGTGGCCGGCCAGCCGCAGCGAGGACTCCGGCCGGGCCGGGAGGCTGTTAAGCTCGCCCGCCAGCTCGGCGATGATGTCCTGCTCGGTGAGAGCCTCACCGATTACCTGTTCTGCGACGCGCACATCAACCCGGCGCATGCCGGGCCGCTGTTCACCGAAGCCATCGCCTGTGTCCAGCGATCCGGTGACCATCTGATTGCCGGGTACCTGTACACCATCGCCGGCATCGACGCGCTGCGCGCCGGGGACATCCCAGCCGCCCGGTCTCATCTGCACCAGGTTGAGCAAGCCATGCGCGCGGTCGGGTATACGGACCCCCACCTGTCGATCAACATGGGCTGGGTGCTGCGCCAGGACCACGACCCCGACGGCGCGCACGCCAGCTTCCGGGTAGCCCTGCGGCTAAGCCGCCGCAACGGGGACAGGTTCGGGATCGCCTGCGCCAGCCTCGGCCTGGCGTGCCTGGCCGCGGACGCGGGCGACTGGCGGCAGGCGGCCGTGCTGCACGGCATCGCGCAAGCCTTCCTCGACCGGTCCCGGCAACCGTGGCAGGAACTGGAAGCGCAGTACCGGCATGACAGCCTCGGCCAGGTGCGCGCCCACCTGGGCCAGGAGCAATTCGACCAGGCTTACGCCGCGGGCATGGCGTTCAGCCCCGATCAGGCCCTCGACCTGGTTTCCGGAAGAGCCTCTCCCAGGTGACACAGTTACCGGCCGGCGCCCCTCGGGGAATGTAGTTTGAATTTGAACTGTTATTATCCGCGGGCAGACAGTGAGCATGGCGGCAGGAGGGCACGATGTCCGGCGAGTACACGGCAACCCAGGACGCGACCGAGCGCGAGGAAGCGGCGGGTCAGGCTCAGACCCGGATGCCGGCGATCTACCTCAGCCACGGGGCGCCGCCGCTGGCCGACGACCGGCTGTGGACCCGGCAGCTCGCGGACTGGTCCACCGACCTGCCCCGCCCCACCGCGGTGCTCATGGTTTCCGCACACTGGGAGTCGGCCCCACTCGCTATCGGCCCGACCACCACGGTGCCGCTTGTCTACGACTTCTGGGGGTTCGAGGACCGGTACTACCAGGTGACCTACCCGGCCCCGGGCGCTCCCCAGCTCGCCGACGACGTACGCAAACTGCTGCGGGCGGCGGGCCGCACCGTCCAGGACACTCCCGATCGCGGGCTGGACCACGGCGCCTATGTCCCGCTGGTGGAGATGTACCCGGAGGCGGACGTCCCGGTGCTGCAGATCTCGATGCCGACGCTGGACCCGCAGCAGCTGTTCGAGATCGGCCGCAGGCTGGCGCCGCTGCGCGACGCAGGTGTGCTGATCGTGGGCAGCGGCTTCTTCACCCACAACCTGCGGGCCCTGAACTGGGACGGCTCGGTCAGCCTGGTGATGTCGGACTTCGACCAGTGGGGCGCCGAGACGCTGGCCCGTGGTGACATCGATGCCCTGCTCGACTTCCAGCACAAGGCTCCTGCGGCCCGGCAGGCGCATCCGCGCACTGAGCATTTCGCGCCCCTGTTCGTCACGCTGGGCGCCGCGGGTGGTGACCTGTCCGGCGCCGAGACGGTCATCGACGGCTTCTGGTACGGGATGGCGAAGCGGTCCATCCAGGTCGCCTGATCCCGGCGGCTGCCGCACCGCCGCGGCCAGCGTCATCCGGCAGGCGCTGGCGCCCGCGCATGTCTCGGTGTGGCTCAGCGGGGCAGAGCTAGCCCGGGCCCGGCCTCCGGTCCCGCGCTGTGCTCACCTGCCCGGCGAGCCGGGCGGCTTCGGCGGCCAGCTGGGCGGCCTGGCCGGGCCGGCCGTCACCGGCGGCGCCGGCCAGGTTGATCCGCACGAGCAGGGCCGCCGACTGGGCCCCGGCCGCCGCGAGCAGCGTGGCGGTGACGGCATCGCCCCGCACCGCCGGGTTGCCGCTGGCGGCCACCGTGGCCGCGATGCCCGCCACCTCGGCCCCGATCCGCGCCATCCGCAGGGGCGTGTCGCAGGCCGCCGACAGTGCGGCCCGGAGGGCCTGCTGGCTGCCTGTGCGCTGGGCGGCCAGCACGGCGCGGTACCCGTCGGCGTCGGCCTGGGCCAGCGGAGCCGCCTCGTCCCGCAGCTGGCCAGCCCGCCGCGCCAGCGATCCGGCATCTGGTCCCGGCCCAGTGAGCTCGCGGGTGGACAGGCTGGCGGTCATGGCGCACAGGCTGGCGGCGAGGGCCACCGCCAGCGCCGCCGCTGAGCCACCGCCCGGGTCCGGCGTGGGTGCCGACAGGGCGGCCAGGAACTGGCCGACCGGCAGGTCCAGATACCGGCCCGGCTCCGGGTGCCGGCCCGGTTCCGGTTCCGGGTATGGGCCTGGCGGCCCAGGCTCCCGCTCCGGCTCCGGCGGGTGGTTCACGCCAGCCCGACCACCTGGCCATCGGCGTCGATGTCGATGTGCTCGGCGGCCGGGTGCGAGGACAGGCCGGGCATGGTCCGCATGTCCCCGCAGATCGGGTAGATGAAGCCGGCCCCGGCCGAGGCGCGGGCCTCCCGGACCGGCAGCCGCCAGCCGGTGGGCGCGCCCTTGCGGGTGGGGTCGGCCGACAGCGACAGGTGGGTCTTGGCGATGCAGACCGGGAACGGCCCGAAGCCGTTCTTCTCATAGGTGTCGAGCTGACGGCTGGCGGCCGGCGAGTAGTCCACCCCGTCCGCTCCGTACACCTGGGCCGCGACGGTCTCTATCTTCTCCCGGATCGATGCCTCCGCCGGGTACAGGAAGCGGAACTGGCTGGGTTCCTCGGCCGCCTCGGCCACCGCCTCGGCCAGCGCCGCCGCGCCGGCCCCGCCGTCGGTGAAGTTCGTGCAGACAGCCCAGCGCACGCCCATCGACTCGGCCACCTCGCCGATGGCGGCGTGCTCGGAGCCGAAGTCGCCGGGCATCGCGTTGATCGCCACCACCGGGGTCACCCCGTGCAGCCGCACGTTCTCGATGTGCTTGCGCAGGTTGGCGGCACCCTCGACGACCTCGGCCGGGTTCTCGGCGAGCAGCGCCGGCGGCAGCGGCCTGGCCACCACCTTGTGCTTGCCAGAGTGGACCTTCAGGGCGCGGACCGTGGTCACCACCACGGCGGCGTCCGGGACCAGGCCGGACACCCGGCACTTGATATTGAAGAACCGCTCCGCGCCCATGTCGGCGCCGAACCCGGCCTCGGTGATGAGGAAGTCCCCGGTCCGGATGCCGATCAGGTCGGCCACGACCGAGGAGTTGCCGTGCGCGATGTTGCCGAACGGCCCCGCGTGCACGAGCACCGGGGTGTTCTCCAGGGTCTGCAGCAGGTTCGGCTTGATCGCCTCGCGCATGATCACCGCCATCGCACCCGCTGCCTGCAACTGCTCGGCGGTCACCGGCTCGCCGTCGGTGGTGTAGCCGACCACGATCCGGCCCAGCCGGGCCCGCATGTCGGCCAGCGAGGCGGACAGCGCCAGCACCGCCATCACCTCGGAGGCGGCGGTGATGTCGAAGCCGCTCTGCCGGGGCAGCCCGTCCTCGCGCGAGCCGAGGCCGAGCACGATGTTGCGCAGCGCCCGGTCATTCACGTCCAGTACCCGGCGCCAGGTGATGTTGCGCAGATCCAGGCCGAGCGCGTTGCCCTGATGCAGGTGGTTGTCGAGCATCGCGGACAGCTGGTTGTGCGCGGCGGTGACCGCGTGCATGTCGCCGGTCAGGTGCAGGTTGAGCCGCTCGAACGGGACGGCCTGGCTGTAACCGCCACCGGCCGCCCCGCCCTTGATCCCGAACGTGGGCCCCATCGACGCCTGCCGGATCGCGATGGTGGCCTGCTTGCCGATGACCGACATCGCCTGGCCGAGGCCGATGGTGGTGGTGGTCTTGCCTTCGCCCAGCGGGGTGGGAGTCACCGCGGTGACGACCACGTACCGCGCCCGTGGCCGGTCGGCCAGTTCCGAGATGGCCGCGAGGTCGATCTTGGCCACATGCTCGCCGTAGGGCTCGATCAGCCAGGGTGGCAGGCCTATCCCGGCCGCGATCTCGGCGATCGGCTTGAGGGTCGCCTGCCGGGAGATATCGAGTGCGCTGGGCATAGCCACCGCGTTCTTGCCGCCTTCCGGGTTGGATGTCAGCTGGTACTGGCCGGGGTCAGCCGTCCAGTTCTGGTGCGGGGTAAAGGATGGTCTTCGGCTCGGTGAAGGCCTGCATGGCGAAGGCCCCGCCGACCCTGCCGCGGCCGCTCACCGAGCCGGACCGGCCGCCGAAGGGCAGGTGGGATTCCCACAGGTTGGTCGAGGCGTTGATGTTCACCCAGCCCGTCCTGGCCCGCTCGGCGAAGGCCAGCCCGCGGCCCAGGTCGCTGGTGAACACCGCGGCGGTCAGGCCGAACGGTGAGCCATTGGTGAGTTCCAGCGCGTGCCCGGCCGAGGTCACCTCGATGATCGGCACGACCGGGCCGAAGGTCTCCTCCCGGGCGATCTCCATCTCCGGCGTGACCCCGTCCAGCACGGTCGGTTCGGCGAACAGCGTGGTCGGATGCCCGGCCGCCCGGGTCCCGCCGCAGCAGATCCGGGCCCCGGCCGCCAGCGCCCCGGACACATGCCGGTCGAACTTGGCGGCGGTGGGCTCGTTGTTCAGCGGGCCCATGGTGGTCGCCGGGTCGAACGGGTCACCGAGCCGGACCCGCTCCTTGGTGGCGGCCACCACCCGCTCGGTGAACTCGGCCCGGACATCCCGGTGCACCAGGAACCGCTCCCCGGCGGTGCAGCTCTGCCCGGCGCACAGGTAGGCGGCTTCCAGCACGGCATCGGTGGCCAGTGCCAGGTCGGCGTCGTCCAGCACCACCATGGGCCCGTTGCCGCCCAGTTCCAGCAGCTGGGTCTTGCCCGCGGCGCGGGCGGCGACGGACGCGCCGGTGGCGACCGACCCGATGAATCCCACCCCGTTCACACCGGGATGGCCGACCAGCGCATCGCCCACCACCGGGCCCGGCCCGGACACCATGTTCATCAGGCCTGGCGGGGCGTCCACCCCGGCGATTACCTCGGTCAGCAGCGCGGAGCAGGCCGTGGTGGTGGGCGCGGGCAGCCAGACCACGGCGTTGCCGGCGGCCAGCGCCGGCGC
Source organism: uncultured Actinomycetes bacterium (assembly GCA_963837105.1). Classification (GTDB taxonomy): domain Bacteria; phylum Actinomycetota; class Actinomycetes; order Streptosporangiales; family Streptosporangiaceae; genus UBA9676. The sequence continues at coordinate 58,785 of CAWIMG010000034.1, forward strand.
GAACAGTTCCGCGCCCATGGTGTAGGGCCAGTTCCACGGGCTGACCACGGCCACCACGCCGAGCGGGACGGTGGTGGTGAGCACCCGGCGGCCCGCGGCCACCGACGGCGGGATCGAGCCCGCCAGGCGTTTGGCATCTTCGGCCGCCATCCGGAAGTACTCGGCCAGCTCGGCGACCTCGTCCTGAGCCTCGGCGGCCAGCGGCTTGCCCTGGTCCTCGGTGAGCGCACGGGCCAGCTCGTCAGCGCGCGCCTCGATCGCGCCGGCCACCGCCAGGCACCAGGCGGCCCGGTCGAACGCCGACCGTGCGGCCCACCCGGGCTGGGCGTGCTGGGCCGCCGTGACGGCGGCATCCACGTCGGCGGGGCTGGCGACCGCGACGGTGGCGAACTGCCTGCCGGTGGCCGGGCTGACCGCCGGGGCGGCGCCGGCCTGGCCGGGCCGCCAGTGGCCGCCGATATACAGCAGATGCTCACGCATCAGGTATCCCCCCACCCCGGGTCAGGCGCTCGCGCACAATCGCCCGAGCGTATCCAGCGTTCCGGGCAGCATCCGGTACTCGGGGCCGGTGATCGACAGCGCGGCGACGCAGGTCCCGGCCGGGTCGAACACCGGCGCGGCGACGGCCACCAGCCCCTCCTCCAGTTCGGCGACCGCGGTGGCGTAGCCGTCGCGGCGGACCCCGGCCAGTTCGGCGGCGAGCACGTCCAGGCTGATGATCGTGCGCGGGGTGTACCGCTCCAGCGTCTCCGGCGGGGGCAGCACCCCGTACGCGAGCAGCACCTTGCCGTTGGCGACCGCGTGCGGCCTGGTCCGGCGGCCGATCCAGCCGCCGGAGGAGGACAGTATGTACGTACTGGCCACCTCGGCCACGTTGAGCACGTCCGCGCCGTCGGCTACGGCCAGGTTCACGGTCTCGCCGGTCCGCTGGGACAGCTTTTCCATGGCGGGCTGCATGGTGGCGACGAGGTCGAAACTGCGCAGCGCCAGCGAGCCCAGCCGGATGATCTCCACCCCCAGCCGGTAGCGCCGGCCGACCCGGGTCAGGAACCCGGTCCGCTCCAGTGCCGCGGCCAGCCGGGAGGCGGTCGACTTGTGCACGTTCAGGGCCCGGGCGAGATCGGCGACGCCCAGTTCCATCCGGGTATCGTCGAAGGTCTTGAGCAGTGCCAGCACCCTCTCGACTGACTGATAGGTTGCGTTGCGCGCAACCTCGTTCTCGCTCACGCAACCAGGATGACGACTGTGCCCGGCGTGCGTCAACCGCGCCCCGGTGCCGCCGTTGCGTCATGGCGTGCACTCTGAGCAGTATTGTTCCGACGTGCTCGCACGTCGGCGAGTGCGCGTGACCACAAGAGAGCGGGGCTGGGTTTATGTCCACACCCGGCACGGACGGCAGTGCTGCCCCCACGGCCGCGGATGACCCGCTGCCGGAGGCGCTGATGCTGGCCCGCAGCGCGGCGGACGCCGGGCTCGGGCTCAAGCTGCTCGGCGGGCTGGCGGTACGGGTGCTCTGCCCGGAATTCCCGCCCCGGCTGCGCCGTGACCAGGACATCGACTTCGCCTGCCTGTCCAAGGAGCGCAAGAAGGTGGCCGCCCACCTGGAGACGGTCGGCTGCCTGGGCGACCGGCGCTTCAACAACCTCAACGGCGACCGCCAGATGTACTTCAACGCCCCATCCGGGCGGGCGATCGACGTGATGGTGAACCAGCTCACCATGTGCCACACCCTGGACCTGCGGCCGGCCTTCGGCGGCCAGCCCCTCACCGTCGCCCCGATCGACGTGCTGCTGTCCAAGCTGCAGATCGTGGAGCTGAACGAGAAGGACGCGCGGGACATCATCCATCTGCTGGCGTGGCTGCCGCTGGGCGGGGACGGGACCAGCCTGGACACCGGCCGGTACTGCGCCGTGCTGGGCGCCGACTGGGGCTGGTGGCGGACGGTCACCGGCAACCTCGGGAAGCTGCCGGGACTGCTGGCCGAGCAGCCGCACCTGGAGCCGCCCGGCACCCGATTCGACCCGCTGGCCCAGATCCAGCGGCTGTCCGAGCTGGCCGACAGCGCACCCAAGAGCGTCAAGTGGCGGCTGCGGTCCAACGTCGGCGACCGGGTCCGCTGGTACGAGCTGCCCGAGGAAGTCGCGCACTGACCAGCCGGGCATCTTGACGGCGGATTCGCTGGATGCTACACGTTGCACAAAACGCGTAGCCGTTGCAGGTCGTGCAGGTGAGCGGACGGCCCGCGGGAAGGCGTGGGGTGGTCTGCGTGAGAGTCTTCTTCGCCACCGATATTCACGGGTCAGAGATCTGCTGGCGCAAGTTCCTCAACGCGGCCAGCTTCTACAAGGCCGACGTGGTCATCCTGGGCGGTGACGTCACCGGCAAGGTGATGGTGCCGATCACCGAGCACAACGGCTACTGGGAAGTGGTGCTCGGCGGCGAGCGGGTGCGGCTGGAGAGCCGGGAGGCGCTGGCGGAAGCCGAGCGCCAGATCCGCAACCGCGGCTCCTACCCAGCGGTCATGCCCCCGGACGAGCTGGCCCAGCTCAGCAGGGAAGAGGGCGCCGTCGACCGGCGCTTCAGCAAGGAGATGATCGCCTCGCTGGACCGCTGGCTGGACATGGCGGACGGCAAGCTCCGGGGCGGCGAGATCCCGTGCCTGCTCAACGGGGGGAATGACGACATCTGGGAAATCGATGACGTCATCGACTCCTCACCAAACGTGACATTCGGCGAGGGCAGGCTGATCGACCTCGGCGGCTTCCATCTGGTCTCGATGGGATGGACGAATCCCACACCCTGGAACACCTTCCGCGAGGCGCCGGAAGAGGAACTGGCGGCCAAGATCGAAGCGGTCGCGAACCTGGTGCCCGACATGGAGCGGGCGATCTTCAATTTCCACGCGCCGCCCTATGGGACCGGCCTGGACGAGGCGCCCGCGCTCGACGCGACGCTGCGCCCCACGCACGGTGGGGCAGTCATGAAACCGGTCGGGTCGAGGGCCGTCAAGGATGCGATCGATCGATATCAGCCCATGCTTGGTGTGCACGGGCACATCCACGAAAGCAGAGGAATCAAAAAGATGGGGAGGACCCTCGCCATCAATCCGGGCAGCGTCTATGGTGATGGCGTCCTGCAGGGCGCCGTGCTCGAACTGGACGCGAAGAAGGGCAAGGTCAGCAAATACCTTCTCGTCAATGGTTGAGCAGCACCGCCTGACCCCGTTGGACGCAGGTTGTTCTCCCCGCCATCCCTGATCAGCGCACACATGGGAGGTATGCATGGCGACAGAAGCACTCGGCGACGAGAGACCGGCGCTCTTCCTCCGGAACGCCACTGGACTCGTTCGCGGCTGGTCGGTCCGGGACTCGATGATCTATGCCGTCCTAGCGACCAACTTCGTGACGCTGGCGATCTACGAGTTCGCCTTCGCCGCCCCGGCCTTTCCCCAGGGGCAGCTGATCACGTCGGTGCTGATCTCAGGTGTCTGGGTATCGTTCCTGGTGATCGCTTACGCCGGCCTGATCGTCACGATCCCGCGGGCAGGCGGTGACTACGTCTGGCAGACGCGCATCCTCGGCAGCGGCATCGGCTTCGTGATGGCCGCCACCGGGTGGTGGTTCATCCTCTGGCTGTGGGCGCCGATCTACGGCAACATCCTGGCCGTCCAGTTCTTCGAGCCGCTGTGGGCGACTCTCAAGTGGACCTGGCCCACGGGCGGAGCCGCGTGGTTCGGCACCCATAACGGGATCTTCCTCGTCTCGATGATCACCATCGTGCTGGCCGGCGTCCTGGTGTCGATCGGGATGGCAGGCTACGCCAGGATCCAGAAGTGGTGTATCTACGGCGGGCTGGTCGGGTTCGGCGTCATCGTGGTGCTGCTGCTGGTCAACTCGCACGCCAATTTCGTCAACTCGTTCAACCTCGAGACGCACAAGCTTTTCGGCCTTAACAACGCATACGGGGCCACGCAGGCCGCGGCCGCCAAGATCGGCTTCCACGCTCAGCCCCTCGGATTCGGCCCGCTCGGGCCGACGATGCTCCTGGTGCCGGTGATGATGTTCTTCATCCTGTGGCCGAACTGGGGCGCCACCTTGTACGGCGAGATCCGCGGCGCGAGCGACTTCAGGCGGGTATTCACCGGCATGTTCGGTGGCCTGTGGATCACGGTAGCCCTGACCGTGATCTTCCTGCTGCTGATCAACAAGACGATGGGCTGGGCCTTCTACCAGAACTCGAACCAGCTGAACTATCAAGTCTTCATCCTGACTCCGCACGTCAGCACGGTCCTGCCCATCTGGCCGTATCCGGTCCTGTTCGCAGCCTGGCTGGTGCATAACACGGCGTTCCAGGTCGCGCTGATCCTGGTGATGAGCCTGTGGTTCTTCGGCTGGGTGGGAACCCTGTTCCTGTCCTCGACCCGGGTCATCTTCGCTGCCGCCTTCGACCGGGTGCTGCCGGACCGGGCGGCAGAGGTGTCGGAGAAGCGGAAGGTGCCGTTCTACTCACTCATCCTGATGCTGCTGCCGGCCGTGGGCCTGAGCGCCGTGTATGCCTACAACGCGACGTTCGTGACCTACACCTACGACGCAACGCTGGTGATCGCAGTGACGTTCCTGTTCAGCGCGATCGCCGTGGTGCTGCTGCCGTTCCTGAAGAAGGATCTCTGGCGAGCATCACCGGCGAGCAAGATCAGGGTCTTCGGCGTGCAGATCGTCCCTGTCGCCGGCTGGGTCACGATCGGGCTGCTCGGCTTCAATCTGTATGAATGGTTCACGAACGCCAGCTACGGGGTGAACAACCGCGACTCGCTGTACTTCATGGGGGTGCTGTATTTGCTGGCCATCGTCTTGTATGTCGTGGCGCGGCTGGTGCGCAGGCGGCAGGGAATCGACCTTGGCCTGATCAACAAGGAGATCCCGGTCGAGTAGGCAGCGGCATCATCGCACGGACGACTCCGGCCCCTCCGCCAGCAGTACCGGCGGCGGGGCCGGAGTCGGCAGCAACGCGGAACCAGTGATGGGCGGTATTCAGCGGCATGAATGACACACCGGCGCGGGCGAGCGCCGTTATCATCGGCGCCGGCATCGTCGGCAACAGTCTCGCCTGCCACCTGGCGCGGCTCGGCTGGCGGGACCTGGTCCTGGTGGACAAGGGGCCTATGCCCAACCCGGGCGGCTCGACCGGCCATGCCTCCAACTTCATCTTCCCCATCGAGTACTCGAAGATGATGATGGAGCTGACCCGCGACAGCACCGAGCAGTACGAGGCGCTGGGAGTGTTCACCCGCAGCGGTGGCATCGAGGTGGCGCGTACCCCGGAACGGATGGCCGAACTGCGCCGGCGCTGCACCGCGGCCAGGGCCTGGGGCATCCCGGCTCAGATGGTCTCCCCAGGTGAGGTGCGCAAGCTCGTGCCCTACCTGGATGAGGCGGTGATCCTCGGCGGCGCGCACTTCCCGACCGTCGGGGTGGTCGACTCGCTGCGGGCCGGCACCTTGATGCGGGAAGAGGCCGAGCAGGCCGGCGCGCTGCGGGTGCTCGCCGGTGCCGAGCTGCTCGGCATCGAACTGGACAGCACCGGCCCCCGGCCGCGGGTGCGCGCGGTCCGCACCGACCAGGGCGAGATCGCGACCGATGACTGCGTGATCGCCTGCGGGGTGTGGAGCCCCCGGGTGGCCGCGATGGCCGGCGCCCGGCTCCCGCTCACCCCGATCGTCCACCAGATGATCAGCGTGGGCCCGGTGCCGCTGTTCGCCGGCACCAGCGGGGAAATCACCTACCCGATCGTGCGCGACGTGGACACCAACATGTACGAGCGGCAGCACGGCGGCGACATGGAGGTCGGCTCCTACGCTCACCGCCCGATCATCGTCGCCCCGGACGACATCCCGTCAATCGCCGGGGCGGCGCTGTCCCCGACCGAGCTGCCGTTCACCGCCGACGACTTCGACCCCCAGCTCGCGCAGGCGCTGGAGCTGATGCCGGAACTGCTCGGCGACGAGCGGGTCGGCATCCGGTACGCCATCAACGGGCTGATCTCGATGACCCCGGACGGCCACCCGCTGCTGGGGGAGACGCCCGAGGTCAAGGGCCTGTGGTCGGCCGCGGCCAGCTGGATCAAGGAGGGCCCGGGCTGCGGCCGGGTGGTCGCCGAGTGGATGAGTGGCCAGGTGCCGACGGTGGATGTGCACGAGGCGGACATCGCCCGGTTCTACCCGTGCCAGCGGACCGCCGCCCATGTCCAGGCGCGGGCCCGCGAGGGCTTCAACAAGATGTACGGGATCGTCCACCCGGCCGAGCAGTGGGAGTCCGGCCGGCCGGTCCGGGTCAGCCCGGTTTACCAGCGGGAACGTGAGCTGGGTGCGGTCTTCTTCGAGACCGCGGGCTGGGAGCGGCCGCACTGGTACGCCTGCAACGAGGTGCTGCTGGACCGCTACGCTGGCCGGCTGATGCCGCGCGAGGCCGAGTGGGAGGCCCGGTGGTGGTCGCCGGTGATCAACGCCGAGCACCTGGCCATGCGGGACAGCTGCGGGCTGGTCGATCTGTCGGCGTTCGTGGTGCTCGACATCACCGGGCCGGGCGCGCTGGCGGTCATGCAGTCGCTGGCCGTGGCCCAGCTGGACGTGGCGCCCGGCCGGGTCGTCTACACCTCGCTGCTCGACGACAAGGGTGGGTTCAAGGCGGACCTGACCGTCATGCGGCTCGGCGCCAGCCACTTCCGGGTGGTCACCGGCGGCGCCACCGGCATGGCCGAGAAGAAGTGGTTCACCGACCACCTGCCCGCCGACGGCACGGCCGCGCTGGCCGACCTGACCTCTGCCTGGACCACGCTCGGGCTGTGGGGGCCACAGGCCAGGCAGATCATGCAGGCGGTCAGCGACGAAGACTTCAGCCAGGCCGGCTTCGCATTCGGCAGCTGCCGGGAAGTGGAGGCGGCGGGCATCACGGTGCTCGCGTCCCGTATCTCCTACGTGGGTGAGCTGGGCTGGGAGCTGTACGTGCCGATGGAGCAGGGGGCCCGGCTCTGGGACGCGCTGTGGGAGGCGGGCCGGCCGGGCGGCCTGGTGCCGGTCGGTATCGGCGTCTACGGCACCACCGGCCGGCTGGAGAAGGGGTACCGCGCCTACGGCAACGAGCTGACCCCCGACTACAACCTGGCCGAGGCCGGCATGATGCGGCCGCGGGTGAAGGAGCACCCCTTCATCGGCAAGGACGCCTGCCTCGCGCAGCGGGAGCGGCCGCCGGTGGCGGTGCTGTGCACGCTGACCGTGGACGACCACCGGTCGGCCAGCGGTGAGCTGCGTTACATGCTGGGCGGCGAGCCCATCCTGTCGGCCGACGGTGAGCCGCTGACCGACGATAGCGGCCGGCCGTCCTACGTGACCAGCGCGGGCTCAGGCCCGTCCACCGGCAAGCACCTGCTGATGGCCTACCTGCCCGCCGCGCAAGCCCAGCCGGGCGCGCGGCTGAGCGTGGAGTACCTCGGTGAGCGGTACCCGGTCACGGTGGCGGTGGCCGGCGCGACCCCGCTGTTCGATCCGCAGAACGAGCGGATCCGGAGCTGATGCCGGTGGAGGTTCTGGTCTGCGTCAAGCGGGTGCCGATGGTGGGCGGCATGATCGTGGTCACCGCCGACGGCCAGGATGTGGACACCAAGATGTCCGGGTTCGCGATGAGCCCGCACGAGGAGTGCGCCGTGGAGGAGGCGATCCGGCTCACCGAGCGGCTCGGGGGCGGCGTGTCGGTGCTGACGCTCGGGCCGCCGGACGCCACCGAGCAGCTGCGCGAGGCGCTCGCGCTCGGTGCCGGGCGGGCGGTGCTGCTGGCCACCGACGGCCGCGAGTGGGGGCCGATCGCCACCGCCGGCGCGATCGTGGCCGAGGCCCGCCGCCGGGCGGACGCCGGCCAGGGCTACGACCTGCTGCTGCTCGGCAACGAGGCGGCCGACACCGGCGACTACCAGGTCGGGGTCCGCGCCGCGCACGCGCTCGGCTGGCCGGTGGTGACCGGGATCAAGGGGATCGAGACCGACGGCAGCACGGTCCGGGCCCGGCGGGAGTACCGCGGCCGGGAGGAACTGTTCGAGTTCGGCCTGCCCGCGGTGATCACCGTCAAGGAGGGCATCAACCTGCCCCGCTACCCGTCGCTGCCGGGCCGGCTGCGGGCCAAGCGGGCGGAGATCGAGCAGCACGAGCCACCCTGGCAGCCCGAAGGGCTGCGCAAGCAGGGGCTGCGGGTACCGGAGACGGAGCGGAAGCGGGCCACCGTGCTGGGCACCGGACCGGACGCGGTGCCGGCGCTGGTCGGCGTGCTGGCCGAGTTCGGGGTGCTGCCATGACCGTGCTCTGCCTGGTCGAGCTGGACGGCGACGCCCCGGCCGACGCGTCGCTGCGTGCGCTCACCTTCGCCCGGGGACTGGCGGCCGGCTCACCGCCGGCGGCCAGCGGCGGGCTGGCCGCGGTGGTGTTCGGGGAAGCCAGCCCGGCGCTCGTGCAGGCGCTCGCCGGGTACGGGGTGGCCGCTGCCTATGTCACCGGCCCGGACCTGCTGGCTGGGTATGCCCCGCTGGCCTGGGCGCGGGTGCTGGCCGGGCTGGCCGGGCAGACCGGCGCCAGCGCGGTGGTGGCGGCGGGCACCGATCACGGCAGCGAGGTGATGGCCCACCTCGGTGCGCTCACCGGCCACCCGATGGCGGCCAATTGCGTATCCGCCGAGCCGGCCGGGGACGGCAGCTGGCGGCTGTCCCGGCAGCGGTGGGCGGGCCTGCTGCTGGAGGATGCGATGCTGACGGCCCCGCTGGCACTGCTGACGGTGGCCACGGACACCGTGCCGCCGCAGCCAGCGGCCAGCCCGGCCAGCCTGGCCGTGCACGCCCACCAGCCCGGCCTGGCCGAGGGGGATCTGGCGGTGCGGGCCACCGAATCGGCCGGGCAGGCGGGCGGTACCTCGCTGGCCACGGCCCGGGTGGTGGTCGGCGGCGGCCGCGGGGTCGGCGGCCCGGACGGTTTCGCCGCGCTGGAGGAACTGGCCGCGCTGCTCGGCGGGGTGGTGGGGGTATCGCGGGTCGTCACCAGCGAGGGCTGGCGCCCGCACTCCCAGCAGGTCGGCCAGACCGGCACCAAGATCACCCCCGAGCTGTACCTGGCCTGCGGGATCAGTGGGGCCATCCAGCACATCGCGGGCTGCGCCAGCGCGAAGCACATCATCGCCGTCAACTCCGACCCTGGTGCGCCGATCCTGGCGCACGCCGAGTACGCCGTGATCGGCGATCTGCACCAGGTGATCCCGGCGCTGGTGGCTGCCATCCGGGACCGGGGCTGACCAGCCCGGGACCTTCGGCCCGTGACGGCCGACCATCGGCCCTGCGCCGGCGTTAGCCGGTCCGGCATGCTCGGGGCAGGTACGCCGATCCCGGAAGCACGGTGATCCTCATGTCCTCCCCTCACCCGCACTCGGCCACCGACCTGGCGCTCGCGCCGGTTCTGATCAACATCGAGCGGAACCTGGCGCTGGTGCGTGACACCGACGACCTGGAGTACTCGCTGGCGCTGGCGCTGAACGACGACAACCGCTGGTACCACAGTGCGGCGGAGCGGGCGGACCGGGTGCGGCAGTACGCCGTCCGCAACGTGGACCTGCACGGCTGGCAGGTGACCCCGACCCAGGACCTGACCGGGCTGGCCGTCGAGCACAGTGGCTACCGGGTCAGCCTGATGCTCGGCAGGCAGCTGGCCGGTTACATCGAGCACGGTTTCCGGGCCCGGGTGGAGGCGGACCGCCCGGCCCGCTGACCCCGGACGCGGCGGCGTCAGCTCGCTCTGATCAGTTCCACGACCGGGATCACCCGGTCGGTCTTGGCCTGATACTCGGCGAAGCCCGGGTACCGGCGGCCCTGCTCGGCGTAAATCGTGTCCCGCTCCTGGCCGGTGACCGGGACCGCGGTGGCGGTGAAGGTCTCGGTCCCGAGTTCCACCGTCACCTGGGGGTTGGCCCGCAGGTTGAGGTACCAGTCCGGGTCCTCCGGGGCACCGCTCTTGGAGGCGAAGACGAACGTGCGGCCGTCCTGGGCCAGGTACATCATCGGGTTCACCCGCTCGGTCTGGGTCTTGCGCCCCCAGGTGTGCAGCAGAAGGACCGGTGCCCCCTCGAACGGACCGCCCACCCGGCCCTCGTTGGCCCGGAATTCTTCGACCACCCTGCGGTTCCACTCGCTGATGACAGTCATGTCTCTCCTCGCGTCGCGGGCCACCCGATGGCGGCGTACGGCGGTTGGGAACGCCAGGCGGGCGGCGGTCATTCCGGCCAGGCGCCGGCCTCGCTAGCTGCGGGCCGCGGCCAGGAAGCTCTCGCGGGTGGTCCGGGTCAGCGGGTGGTCATGGCCGAGGACCCGCTCGCAGTCGGCCAGCGTTCGCTCGTAGAGCGGCAGCGCGGCGGACCGCTTGCGGGCCGACTGGTAGGCGCCGGCCAGGTCGGCCCGGGCGGCCAGGGTGTCCGGGTGGTCGGGCCCCTGCACCTGTTCCCGGTCGGCCACGAGCCGCTGATAGAGGGCGAGCGCGTCGCGGAGCTTGTGTGCCTCGTGGTAGGCGTCGGCCAGGTCGGCCCGGGCGGCCAGGGCATCGGGGTGGTCGGGCCCCTGCACCCGTTCCCGGTCGGCCACCACACGCTTGCAGATGGCGATGGCATCCCGGTGCCGGCCGGCGGTGAGGTAGCCGGCGGCCAGGCTGGCCCGGGCGGAGATCGTGGCCGGATGGTCCCGGCCCTGGTGCTGCTCCCAGTCGGTGAGCGTGCGCTCCAGCAGCGGCAGCGCCTCATCCAGCTGGCCCGCTGCCCGCAGGCAGTCGGCCAGGTCGGCCTGGACGGCCAGGGTGTCGGGGTGATCCGGCCCGAGTGCCTGCTCCCGTTCGGCCAGGACCTCCCGCAGCACGCCGGTCGCCTCCGCCAGCAATCCGGCGGCCAGGTAGGCCTGCGCAAGCTCGGCGCGCAGGGCCATGGTCTCCGGATGGTCGCGCCCATGCATATGTGCCAGCCCGGCCAGGGTCGGCTCCGCCAGCGCGATCGCATCCCCGGGCCGGCCGGCGGCGCGGTAGGCGCGGGCCAGGTTGCTGCGGGCGGTCAGGGTATCGGGATGGCCCGGGCCCAGGTTGCGTTCCCATTCGGCGGTCGTCAGCTCGTACATGACCACGGCGTCCCCGGGCCGCCCGGCTGCCTCGTACGCTTCCGCCAGCCGGTTGCGGGCGAACACCGTGTGCGCGTGGGCGGCGCCCAGCGCAGGGCGGCCAATGTCGGTCATCGCCTGCCAGTACGTGATGGCCGGGCCGATCAGCTCACTGGTGTCCAGGCTCTGGCCGGCCCGGATCAGCACCGGGTGGCATTGCGGGGTCCACAGCAGGGCACCGGCCCCCTTCCGGAGCCGGGCCGTGCAGTCGCGCAGCGCCTGGTCGACCGCGGTCGGCACCGGGTGCTGTGGCCAGGCCTGCAGCAGCGCATCGGCCGCCGCCAGGGCGGCGTAGTCACTCTCGGCGCTGGCCATGGCCTGCCGGACGCTCGCCTGGACGAGGGCGTGCACCCGGACCGTCCGGGCCGGGGTGGCGGTGTCGATGGTGACCAGGCCGCACCGGGCCAGGTTGTGCATGGCGGTGCGGGCATCCGCCTCATCCACCGGCGCCCCGCCCCGGTACCGGGCCAGGAACAGGCAGGCGGCCTGGCTGGTGAGCACCGCACCCGGAATCCCGTTCGGGTCCAGCAGGCTGGCCAGCACCAGTGCCGGCCGGGCCAGCCCGGCCGGCGGCAGCTGATCGGCCAGTTCCAGTGACAGCGCGCTGGTGGTGGCGACCACGGCCGGCTGCACGCCGCCCCGGCCGGCCGCGCCAGGAAGCTGCCGGCCCGCTATCCGGCTCCGGTACTCGCGGCAGTCGATCGCGGCTTCGGCCACCACCGCGCCCGCCTGCGCCAGGGCGACCGGCAGGAAGCCAAGCTCGGTGGCCAGGTCGAGGGCGCCGGTCCACAGGTCGGGCTCGGCGTTCAGGCGGGCGGACAGGTAGTTCAGGCTCTCCCGGCGGCTGAACACGCCGACTTCCATCACCCGGGGGCTGGGTGCGCGCAGCGCGGTGTCCGGCCGGTTGGTGGTGACCACCACCCGGCCGCCCGGCCCGTGCGGCCACAGCCCCTCCAGCACGGCCGGGTCGGCCAGGTCGTCCAGCACCACCAGCCACGGCCGGCCCGTTCTGGCCAGCCAGCCGAGGAAGCGCCGCGCGGCTTCCTCCGGGCCCGTCTCCGGATAGGGTGCCCCGATGTCGGCCAGCGCCTGTGCGTAGCCGAGCAGGACCGAGTCCCGGCCGGTCGCGGATACCCAGCACAGCAGGTCCACCGACTGCTGCCCCCAGAAGGCGCCGGCGATCGCCACCGCCAGCTGGGTCTTGCCGGTACCGCCCAGTGGGCCCAGCGACTGGGCCACCTCGTCGGCGGTCACCAGCACCGCGGTCTCGCCCGGGTTCAGGCTGTCCGCCAGCGTCAGCCCGGTTTCGGTCCGGGCGGTGTAGAAGCCGGTGACCGGTGGCATCAGGCCCGAGAGCACCGGCCAGGGCACGTCTGGCGACCGCTGGCCGGTTCCGCCGCGGTAGACGGCCTGACTGCTCATCGCGATCTGGTCACCGGCCCGGGTGCTCGGCTCTTCTTCCAGGGCAGCCCGCGGTGGCCGGGAGGCGGCCGGCCGGGCCGCGATGGCTGGTTTCAGGTGGTTTATACAGGGCTGTTCCGTCCTGCGGTGCATTTTGCGGCAGATCCGCGGGGCAAAGGGCGAATGCATCCGATTGCGGTCACCGCCGGGCACCGGCCGAGTTCAGCCGGTCAGGCCCAGCCTGGACGGCTGGCTGGCGGGACAACGGGGGGAACCGCGGTCAGGCCAGCCGGGCCAGCAGTTCCTGCCGCCACCGCTCGGTCTGCGCCACCTGGTTGAACGTGAACAGATGCAGGCCCGCGATCCCGGCGGTGGGCGCGGACAGGGTCGGTCCCAGCCGGGCCAGCAGCCGCTCCGGGCGGTAGCCGCCGGGAGTGCCCAGCCGCAGGAACCACTCGGTGTGCCCGGCCAGGAACCGGGCGGATTCGGCGGCGCCGGCCTTGGCCGCCATCCGCAGCAGCCGGGTCCGCTCGACCGGGCCGGCCAGCCCCAGGTACAGCGGCAGGGTCACCCCCCGGTCGCGGACCCGGGTGATCCACCGGCGCAGCACCGCCGGGTCGAAGCACAGGTTGCTCACGATGTAGCTGGCATAGCGGCGCTTGTCCCACATGGCCTGGATGGTCACGTCGTCGCCGATCCGCGGGTGGGACTCGGGATAGCCGGTGATCCCGGTCCGGGCGAAAGGACTGCCCATCTCGGCCAGCCGCTCCAGCAGTGGCAGCGCACTGTCGAACGGGCCGGCCGGCGGGTCGGCGTCGCCGGCCGGGACGAAGACGTCGTCGATGCCGCAGGCGGTCAGCCGGTTCACGACCGCGGCCAGGTGGGCGTCGCCGGTGACCAGCCGCGCCGACAGGTGCGGCACCACCCGGTAGCCCCGCCCGGCCAGCCGCTCGGCCAGGTCGACGGTGGCGTCCAGGCCCTTGGTGGGTGACGCGGTCACGGTCACCGTGGCCCCGGCGGGCAGCCAGTTGACGACGGCGTCCTGCGCCCCGGCCGCCGGGAACACCTCGAACCGGGGATCGGCCAGCAGCGGCGCGGCCTTGGCCAGCCCGCCGCCCAGCACCCCGGCGCGGATCACCCGGCCTCCCTCAGGGCGGCCGGGCCTGCCAGCAGCTCGGCCAGTTCCCGTTCCAGCCGGCCCGTGCCGGTCTCCACGATGACCAGTGGCAGCCCGAACCGGGCGGCCACCTGCTGCGCCTGCGCGGTCAGGTCCGGATCGGGCTGCTGGGCCAGCCAGACCAGCCGCCGGTAGTGCCCGAAGTAGTCCGGCCACAGCTGCGGATGCCGGTCCAGCCCCAGTTCGGCCAGCACCGTCCGGCCGAAGCTGCGGATCAGGAAATCGGTCAGCACATATGTCCCCGGCTCGGCCGCGAACAGCTCGCGCATCCGGTCCGGCCCGGCCAGCACGTCATAGCAGTGCAGCCCGGGCAGCCGCGCCAGCCCGAGCCGTGCGCACAGTTCGTCCAGCGCCCCGTAACTGCCGCAGTCGGCATAGGCGAGCACGACCCGGGCCCCGCGGGCCAGGGCCGGCCGCGCCAGACGTTCGGCATGGCCGGCGATCTGGGCGGGCCGGTTGTGCAGCAGCGCGGGCAGGCAGTGCAGCTCGACCGGCCAGCCGCGGCGGCTGATGATCTCGCGCAGGTGGGCGCCGAGCGCCCCGCAGGCGATCAGCACCAGATCAGTCCGGGAAGGCGAGCTGGCCCACGAACTGGTCGTTGAAATCGGAGCGGTCGGAGAGCTCGACATACCTCACCTCCTCCAGCAGCGCCAGCCCGGCTGCGCGCTCGCGCAGCGACAGCAGCGCCATCTTCGCGCCTTCGCCGGCCACATTGCCCGCGCTGACCACCCGCAGCACCGGTAGCGGCGGGACCAGGCCGAGCCGGATCGCGCTGGCCGGCGACAGGTAGCTGCCGAACGACCCGGCCAGCAGCACCTGCTGCACGTCGCCGGCTGCCAGCCCCGCCTCCGCCAGCAGGATGTGCCATCCGGTGGCGATGGCCGCCTTGGCGAACTGGAGTTCGCGGATGTCCCGCTGGGACAGGTAGACCGAGTTCGCCGCGTCACCCACCTCGCCCAGCCAGTGCAGCACGAACACCCGCTCGTCGCCGATCCGGGTCAGCCGGCCGGCCAGCCCGGGCGCCAGCGTGGCGGCCGCCTCGTCCGGCACGAGCCGCCCGGAGGAGTCCAGCAGCCCTACCCGGACCAGCCCGGTGACCGCGTCGACCAGCCCGGATCCGCACAGCCCGGCCGGCTCGGCATCGCCGATGACGGTCAGTTCCAGCGTGCCCGGGGTCATCGTGACCACCTCGATGGCGCCGTCGGCGGCCCGCATCCCGCACCGGATTGCCGCCCCCTCGAAGGCCGGCCCGGCCGGTGCGGCGGTGGCCAGCAGCCAGTCGGCGTTGCCCAGCACGATCTCGCAGTTGGTGCCGATGTCGATGAACAGCCGCGTGCGCTGGTCCCGGTCCATGCCCGAGGCGAGCAGCCCGGCCGTGATGTCGCCGCCCACGTAGGCGCCGAACGCCGGGAACACCACCGCCCGGGCCCGCGGGTGCACCGCGATGCCAAGGTCGGCGGCGAGCACCTCCGGGTAGAGCCGGGTGGACATGATGAACGGCGCCACCCCGAGCGGCTCCGGGTCGATGCCGAGCAGCAGGTGGGTCATGGTGGCGTTGCCGGCCACCGCTACCTCATACACCTCGGCCGGGTCCACCCCGGCCGCCTGGCACACGGTGGCGGCCAGCCCGGCCAGGGTGTCCCGGGCCAGCCCGGCCAGCCGGTCCAGGTTGGCCGGGTCGAGCATGGTCGCGCTGATCCGGGTGATCACATCGGCGCCAAACGGCTGCTGCGCGTTCAGCACCGAATCGACCGCGGCCGGCGTGCCGGTGGACAGATCGAGCAGGGTGGCGACCACGGTGGTGGTGCCGAGGTCGAACGCGATGCCGAACCGGCGGGCGGTGGTGTCGCCGGGCTCGACCGCGATCAGCACATCGTCCACCACCACCGCGGTAACCCGGTAGTCGGCCGCCCGCAGCACCTGGCCGAGGGTGCGCAGCACGGCCAGGTCCACCCGCAGTTCCAGGTCGTCGATCGCGGCCAGTACCCGTTCGGTGTCACTGGCCTGGTCGCGCAGTGTCGGCTCGGAGAGTTCCAGGTAGCGCTTCTGCACGGCCGGGCGGAGGATGACCTGGCGGCCGACCCCGACCGTGGCCGCCTTCGGCCGGGTGGCCAGCGGCGGCACCTCGACGGTGGCGTCGGCACCGGCCAGCGCCCGGCAGGCCAGCCGCCAGCCGCCGCGCAGCTCGTCCGGGCTGAACGCGCGGATGTCCAGCGGGGATGGGGGAGCGGCCCCGTCCAGCATCCTGACCTTGCATTTCTTGCATGTGCCGTGGCCGCCGCAGGTGGAGTCGATGGCGATGCCGTTCCAGCTGGCGGCGTCGAACACGCTGACCCCGGCCGGCACCCGGACCCGCCGGGTGCCCGGCTCGAAGACCAGGTCGACCCGGACCGGTCCGGCCGATGTGGCCTGTCCGTCGAGGTTGGCCGTGGTCACGGCCCGCCCTGTGGCTGCGCGGCCTGGCTGGCCTGGGCGGCCCGGTGCGCCGCGATCCAGGCCGCCCCCCAGGCGTCACGGTCCAGCAGCAGGTCGGCGGCCTTGACGGCGCGCACGATCTGCGGCGACCGCGCGTCCATGATGGCGCTGGTCAGCCCGGCCGAGATGGCCATGGGCAGGAACGCGGCCCCGATCGCGTGCCGGTCGGGCATGCCGAACGACACGTTCGACGCCCCGAGTGTCATGTTCACGCCGAACTCGTCCCGCAGCAGCGCGATGGTCTCCAGCGTGGTGCCGACCAGCGAGGTGTCGGCGCCGACCGGCATGGCCAGCGGGTCGATCACGATGTCCTCGATGGCGATGCCGTACTGGCTGGTCGCCACATCGATGATCTTGCGGGCCAGTTCCACCCGGCGGTGGGGCTCGGCGGGGATCTCCTCCTCGTCGTTGGGCAGCCCGATGACCGCCGCCCCGTGCCGGGCGACCAGCGGCAGGATCGCCGCCAGCCGCTCGTCCTCGGCGGTGACCGAGTTGACCAGCGCCTTGCCCTGGTAGGCGGCCAGCCCGGCGTCGAGCACCTCGACGATCGAGGAGTCGATGCACAGCGGCAGGTCGGTCAGGCCCTGGATGAGCTTGACCGCCCGGACCATCAGCTCGGCCTCGTCGGCCAGCGGCGCGCCCATGTTGACATCGAGCACCATCGCGCCGCCGGCCAGCTGGTCGGCCACGTCGATCTCGATCCGGGACAGGTCGCCGGCCCGCAACTGCTGCTGGAAGATCTTGCGCCCGGTGGGGTTGATCCGCTCCCCGATGATGCAGAACGGCTCTGCCGGGCCGATCACCGTTTCCCGGCCGGCCGACGATAGGACGGTGCGCATGCCGCCTGCCCGCCTAGGCCGGCAGCGCGGCGCGCCGCCGCTGGAGCAGTTCCTTGGCCCGCACCACCGCGGCCGACGCGTCCGCCGCGTACCCGTCGGCGCCGACCACGTCCGCGTACTCCTGGGTGACCGGTGCGCCGCCGACCATGACGATCACCTGGTCGCGCAGGCCGGACTTGGTCAGGGCGTTGATGTTGGCCTTGAACATCGGCATGGTGGTGGTCAGGAAGGCGGAGAAGCCGACGATGTCGGGCTGATGCTCGCGCACCGCGTCCACGAACTTCTCCGGCGCGACCTGCACGCCGAGGTCGATCACCTGGAACCCGGCGCCCTCGAACATGATGTTGACCAGGTTCTTGCCGATGTCGTGGACGTCACCCTTGACCGTGCCCATGACGATGGTGCCGATCGACTGCGCGCCGGTCTCGGCCAGCAGCGGGCGGAGGATTTCCAGCGCGCCCGCCATCGCCTTGCCCGCGATGAGCATCTCCGGGACGAAGAAGTCGCCCCGCTCGAACCGGGCGCCGACCTCTTCCAGCGCCGGGATCAGCGCCTCGTACAGCAGCGTCTCCGGGCCGAGCCCTGCCGCCAGCCCGGCGCGGGTCAGTTCGAGCACCTCCGGCCCGTTGCCGACCAGGGTGGAGTCGTAGAGCTGCCGCAGGAGCTCTTCAGTAGTCAACGGGCACCTTCTTCCTGTGCGGGCACTCGTGGTTCGCCGGGCCGGTGGCCGAGCATGGCGGACAGTTCCGCGGCCGCGGCCGCGCACTCGGCGGCCACCCGCGGCAGCCGGGACGGGGTGAGCCGGGTGGCGGGGCCGGACACCGACAGCGCGGCCACCACGGCGCCGCCGTCCCGGCAGACCGGGGCGGCCACCGCGACCAGGCCCGGCTCCAGCTCGGAGTCGGTGACCGCATAGCCGCGCGCGCGGACCGTGGCCAGCTCGGCCTGCAGCGCGGGCCGGCTGGTGATCGTCCACGCGGTCAGCCGTTCCAGCCGGCCGGTGGGCAGCGGTGCCACCCCGTAGGCCAGCAGCACCTTGCCCAGTGCGGTGCAGTGCAGCGGCACCGGGCGCCCCAGCCAGTTGGTGGCGCCGATCACGTACCCGCTGTCCACCTGGGCGATCTGCTCGACCAGGCCATCCCGTTCCACCCCGAGGTTGACCGTCTCCCCGGTCCGCGTGCCGAGTCCCTCCAGCAGTGGCTGGGCCAGTTCGGTCAGCCCGGCCTCGGCGCCGCCGCGCCAGGCGAACCGGACGAAGACCTCGCCGGGCCGGAACTGGCCGTGGCCGTCCCGGCGGATCAGGCCGTTCCGCTCCAGCGCCATGAGCAGCCGGGAGGTGGTGCTCCTGGCCAGGCCGGTGGCCGCCGCCAGCTCGGTGAACGTTACCGAGCCGGGCGCGTGCACTACCTCGGTGAGCAGCCGCGCCGCCCGGTCAACGGCTTGTGTTCCGCTGGGACTTGTCATCTGGGCTCCACCCCTGCGAGTTCCATGTTGCGGAACTCTGTTCTACTATGTGATCGTACGGGCGGGTGCTGGGCCGGTCAAGGCGTGCCCGCACAGGCGGGCGAGGTGGGGTGGCGATGTTCGTTAATACGATGCCGCGGTACGAGATCCTGTCCGCCGACGCGGTGGGGGTGCTCGATCGCGGCTGGCGCCGGATCGTGTCCGAGATCGGCATCCAGTTCGCCAAGCCCGAGGCGGTCGAGCTGTTCCGCGCCGCCGGGCAGCGGGTGGATGGCGAAGTGGTCTATCTCGATCCGGAGTTCGTGCTCGCGCAGGTGGCCAAGGCCCCACGCGAATTCGACGTGCAGGCCCGCAACCCGGCCAACAGCGTGCACATCGGCGGCGACCAGATGGTGTTCGGCGGGGTGTACGGCTGCCCGTTCGTGCGGGAGGGACAGGTGCGCCGGGAGGCCACGCTGGACGACTTCCGGCGGCTGACCATGCTCGCCCAGTCGTTCGGCCAGCTCGACACCGCCGGCGGGGTGATCTGCGAGCCGAACGACGCGCCGCTCGATTCCCGGCACCTCGACATGGTCTACGCACTGGCCACCCTGACCGACAAGTTCTACATGGGCAACGTCGTGTCCGGCCCGAACGCGGCCGACACGATCGCCATGACGTCGATCCTGTTCGGCGGGCTGGACAAGGGCCGGGCCAAGATCGAGCAGACCCCGGCCACCATCTCGCTGATCAACTGCAACTCGCCGCTGCGCTGGGACGACCGGATGCTGGACGCCCAGTTCGAGTACTGCGCCGCCAACCAGGCGGTGGTGCTCACGCCCTTCCTGCTGATGGGGGCGATGTCACCGGTCACCATCCCGGCCGCGCTGGCCCAGCAGCTCGCCGAGGCGCTGTCGGGGATCGCGCTGGCCCAGCTGATCCGCCCCGGCTGCCCGATCATCTTCGGCTCGTTCCTGTCCAACATCGACATGCAGTCCGGCTCGCCCAGCTTCGGCACCCCCGAGTCGGCCATCGGGCTGCTGTGCACCGGGCAGCTGGCCCGGCATTTCGGGCTGCCGTTCCGCACCGGCGGCGGGCTGACCGCCAGCCAGACCGCGGACGCGCAGGCCGCCTATGAGTCGCTGATGACGCTGCTGCCGACGTTCCTGGCCGGCACCAACTTCGTCATGCACGCGGCCGGCTGGCTGGAGGGCGGGCTGGTCAGCTGCTACGAGAAGTTCATCATCGACATCGAGCTGCTGCGGATGCTGCGGGTGGAGTTCACGCCGCTGGAGATCGACGAGGATTCGCTGGCGTTCGGCGCGCACGAGGAGGTGGGCCACGGCGGGCACTTCCTGGGCGCGGCACACACCATGGAACGGTTCCGGGAGTGCTTCTACCGGCCGCTGCTGTCGTCCACCGCCAACTACGAGCGCTGGCTGAAACTTGGTGGCAAGGACGCCGCCGCCCGGGCGTCCGACATCTGCGCGAAGACCCTGACCGACTACGAGCCGCCGCCGCTGGACGACGCCATCCGCGCCGAACTCGGCGACTACGTCGCCCGCCGCCGCGCCGAGCTCGGCGACTAGGCGAGCCCGGGCCTGGGCTACAGCGCCTTCTCTTCCATCAGGGCCTTGAGGTTGACGGCCGCCGTCTCGAACTGCTTGCGGGCCAGCCGGGTGACGATGGACTCGGCGATCTTGAAGAAGCCGTCGCTCTCGCCCCGGTAGATGGTGGCCAGCCGGGTGCCGTTGGCGACCGGCTCCAGCCGGGAGTCCGTCTCCAGGTGGAACGGGCCGGACGTGGTCTTGCTCGCGAACCGCTCGTCAGCCACCAGTTCGGTGACCGCGGCCGCCGACTCGTAGCTGCGGCCCAGGAAGCTGCCCACGAAGGTGAGCGCCTCGCCCACCTGGAGCGGGCCATCGCCGTCCCGGCGGACCTCGGCCAGCCCGGGGGTCCAGGCTGGCGTCTTGCTCATGTCCGTCAGGACCGCGAAGACGTCCTCCACCGGGCGCTCGATCACGACAGTGATCTCAAACTCGTTCATGTGCCCACCCCAGGGGTGTCGGTGTACTGGCTCTCACCTGCACGGTAGGCGCCGGGCGTTACCGCAACCGTTACGGCATCATGTCTTCTTTCCAGCTTCGTACCGGCTCGCCGGCCGGTCCCCAGCGGCGGTCAGCCGGCCAGCAGGACGCCGAGGAACAGGGCGGCCAGCGCGCTCAGGCCGGTGAGCGCGCCGGACACCGCCTGCCCGGCGGGTGTGCGGGCACGCGCGTGCAGCAGCGCGGTGACCCCGGAGATGGCGACCACGACCAGCTTGACGATCAGCGTCGTGCGGTAGCTGCCGTGGATCTGCGACCGGACCGCGGCGATGCTCCAGATTCCGGTGACGATCAGCACCCCGAAGGCCGGCCACGCCACCAGGTTGAACCGGCGGGCGGCGGCGCGCGGGATCTCCGCCCCGCGGCGGCGCAGGACCGGGACCAGCGCGGCCAGCGTGATCTGCCCGCCCACCCACACCGTCGCCGCGAGCACGTGCAGGAACAGCCGAATCGTGTCCCAGCTGACGGAGAGCATCCATCCTCGTTTCGCCGGCCCGGGCCATCATCTGCCGGGAATCCTAGGCCCCCGGCCGCCGGTGACGCGGGATCACCGCGGGCCGGTCGTTATCGTGGGGCCGGTGGTAGCCATCGTGTGGTTCCGCCGGGATCTGCGGGTGCCCGACCATCCGGCGCTGCGGGCGGCCCTGGCCGCCCATGACCGGGTCGTGCCCGCGTTCTGCCTGGACGACCGGCTGCTGCACGGGCGGCACGCGTCCGGCACCAGGACCCAGTTCCTGCTGGAATGCCTGGCCGACCTGGACCGCCAGCTCAGCGGCCGGGGCGGACGGCTGGTGATCCGGCACGGCCCGCCGGAGGCCGAACTGCCCGCGCTGGCCAGCCAGGCCGGCGCCACCGCGATCTACCTCAGCCAGGACGGCAGCCCCTACGACCGCCGCCGCGGCGCGCTGCTGCGGGCGGCCGCGCCCGGCCTGGCCGTGCACGCCCATCCGGGCCTGGCCGCGGTGGACGACCTGGCCGGGATCGTGACCCGGCAGGGCCGCCCCTACACCGTGTTCACCCCGTTCTACCGGGCCTGGGCGCAGGTCCCGCGCCGCCCGCCGCTGGCCGCCCCCAGCCGGGTTCCGGTGCCCAGCGGGCTGCCGGTCACGCCCGTGCCCACCCTGGCCAGCCTGGGCCTGCGGGCGGAGGCGGCGTCCCCGGTGCCGGGCGGGGGCACCGAGGCGCTTGCCCGGCTGGACCGTTTCCTGGCCACCGGGGTGCACGGCTACGGCAGTGGCCGGGACAGCCTTGCCCCGGCCGGGTCGTCCGGGCTGTCGCCATACCTGCGGTTCGGCTGCCTGTCGCCGCGCATGGCCGAGGCCCGGCTGCCCGCGGGGGAGGGAGCGGCCGCATTCGCCCGCCAGCTGTGCTGGCGCGACTTCTACCACTACCTGCTGAGCCACCATCCGGCCAACACCGGCCAGGAATTCCAGCCGCGCTACCGCGGCACCCTGGCCTGGCGCGCCGACGATGTGGGGTTCGCCGCCTGGACCCAGGGCCAGACCGGATTCCCGCTGGTGGACGCGGGCATGCGGCAGCTGCGCCAGGAGGGCTGGCTGCCCGGCCGGGTCCGGCTGGTGGTGGCGTCCTTCCTGACCAAGGATCTCGGCATCGACTGGCGGCGGGGCGAGCGCTGGTTCATGCGGATGCTGCTCGACGGAGACGAAGCCGCCAACAACGGCAACTGGCAGTGGATGGCCTCGGTGGGGGTGGACCGGCAGCCGGCCGCCCGCCGGATCTACAACCCCGCGCTGCATCAGCGCCGGCTCGACCCGGACGGCCGGTACGTCCGCAGGTACCTGCCGGAACTGGCCCGGGTGCCGGACCGGTACCTGGCCGAGCCCGCGCTGATGCCCGCGGCCGAGCAGGAGCGGGCCGGCTGCCGGATCGGCGTGGACTACCCGGCGCCGATCGTCGACCACCGGGCGGCCCGGCTGGAAGCGCTCGCCCGGTACCGCGCGGCCGTCCCGGCCTGACCGGCATCCGGGCGCCGCATCCGGCCCGGGCGGGGTACCAGCACAGGTGCTAGGCGTCCGCCTCGTCCCGCAGCAGCGCCGCGGCCTGGGACAGGGCGGCCAGCTTGCCGTAGGCGGACTCGCGGGGCAGGTACTTCATGCCGCAGTCGGGCGCGAGCACGACCCGCTCGGCCGGCACGTAGGGCAGGGCGCGGCGGACCCGGGCCGCCACTTCCTCGCCGGTCTCCACGGCCGGGTCGCCGAGGTTGAGCACGCCCAGGATGATCGTCTTGCCGTCCAGATCGCCGAGCACCGCGCAGTCCAGGCCGGATTGCGCGGTCTCGATCGAGATCTGATCGCAGTCGGCACCGGCCAGTTCCGGCAGGAACGAGTAGCCCGCCGGGCGGTCGTGGATGATCGCCGCGTAACCGAAGCACAGGTGCACCGCGGTGGTGCCGGTGACGCCCGCCAGCGCCCGGTTGATCACCTTCACGCCGTACCGGCGGGCCTCCTCCGGCCGGGCCTGCAGGTAGGGCTCGTCCAGCTGGACGATGTCCGCGCCGGCCGCGAACAGGTCCGCCACCTCCTCGTTCACCACCTCCGCGTAGCCGAGCGCGGCGTCCTCGGTGCTGGCGTAGTAGTCGTTCTGCGCCTGCTGGGCCATCGTGAACGGGCCAGGCACCGTGATCTTGATCGGCTTGCGGGTGCTGGCCCGCAGGAACCTGACGTCCTCGACCTCCACCGGATGGCGCCGGCGGATCGGGCCGGTGATCCGGGGCACCGGGTTCGGGTGGCCGCTGCGGTCCAGCGCGGTGCCCGGGTTGTCGATGTCCACCCCGGCCAGGGCGGTCGCGAACCGGTTGGAATAGCTCTCCCGGCAGATCTCGCCGTCGGTCAGGATGTCCAGCCCCGCCTGCTCCTGCGCCCGGATGGCCAGCAGCGTCGCGTCCCGCTGGGCCTGCTCCAGGTAGAGAGGGTCCACCCGCCACAGTTCACGCGCCCGGACCCGGGGCGGGAACCGGTCCTGCAGCCGCTCCCGGTCGATCAGCCAGTCCGGCTGCGGGTAACTGCCGACAAGTGAGGTGGGGAAGAGCATGCGGTCTCCTGGGAGGCTGGGCAGCCGGGCCCCGTGGCCGGCTGGGCCGTCGGCCCCGGCTGGGCTACCGGGGGTCACACGTCACGATATGCCGGGCAGGCAGACAGCGCCGGCAGTCCGGCGGTCACCGGGCGCCGTCCCGGCCAGCCAGGACGGCCCCGGCCCGGCCAGGCCGGGCCGCGCCTGCCGTTATGCTCCTGTTTCCGCCGCACCGGATGGCGGTGGGCCGGGCGAGCCGGGAAGGGTCGTGGGGCATGCCGGTCACGGACGATCTGCTGGCCAGCAACGAGCGGTACGCGAGCACGTTCGGCCCCTGCTGCCATCCTCATTCACCACACCGGGTGCGGCATGACCACCTTCACCGACGACGGCTTCAAGGCCAGCATCGAGGCCGATACCGGGCTCCGGCCGGTCTGGGCCGCGAAGGCCTTTCCCGATCTGGACGGCGACGTCCGCCAGTCCATCGCGCGGATCAAGGCCAGCCCGTTCCTGCTGGACACCGGCCAGGTGCGTGGATTCGTGTTCGAGGTGGCCACCGGCCGCCTGCGCGAGGTGGCCTGAGCGGGGCTCCGGCACCCCCAGTCAGGGGTCCGGTGAGTCCGTGCGGCCCTGCTGCTCGGCCAGGAACCGCTCGAACTGGGCGCCGAGTTCCTCGGCGGTCGGCATGTTCGCCGCGTCCTCGGCCAGCAGGCCATCCCGGCCCTCCGCCTCGGCGAACGCGTCGTACTGCCGTTCCAGCGCCTGCACCAGTTCGGTGATCTCCTCGGACGCCTCCACCTGGCGGCTGATCTCCTCATCGGTCCGGCGGGCGGCCTCCCGCAGTTCCTCGTCCGGCACGGACAGGCCGGTCACTCTGGTCACCGACGCCAGCAGGGTGACGGCCGCCGCCGGGTAGGCGGCCTGGGCCAGGTAGTGCGGCACATGGACGGCGAAACCGACCGCCGCCCGGTCCTCCTCCCGCAGCCGGAACTCCAGCAGTGAGGCAACGCTCCCGGGCACCTGCAGCCGGTCCACGATCGGCCGCGACCCGGCGATCAGGTCGGGCCGGGTGCCGTGGGCGGTCAGGCCGAGCGGACGGCTGTGCGGCACGCCCATCGGGATGCCGTGGAAGCCGACGGCCAGTTCCGCGCCCAGCCGGGTGGCCACCGAGCGGACCGCGGTGGTGAACCGCTCCCATTCGTGATCCGGCTCCGGGCCGGTGAGCAGCAGGAATGGGGTTCCGGTGGCATCACGCCCGAGGTGAATGGCCAGTTCGGGCGCCTCGTACTCGGCCCAGTGATCTTTGTCGAAGGTCATCGGCGGGCGGCGGGACCGGTAGTCGATCAGCCGGTCCACATCGAAGGTCACCACCGGCTCGTGCTCGAGGCTGCCCAGCAGGTGCGCGGTCAGCAGCCGCCCGGCCGCGCCCGCGTCGATGAAACCGTCCAGGTAGTGCAGCAGCGCGGCACCGTCGAGGGTGGGCGCGCCGGGGCTCACCTCGTAGAGGTCTCCCGCGTCTCGCACCATGATCAGATCCTCCTCGGCCGCGGTCCCCGTGGTACAGCTAGTAACCAGCGGATGGCGGCCATCCATCCCCCATCGCGCGCCTAACGCGCGTGCGCCTACGGTACCCGCCCCGCCCGCGGGCAGCGACCGGGCGGTCAGCGGGCGATGGCGGCCCGGGCGCGGGCGGCCATGACCGCGGCCGACAGCGCCGCGATGTCATAGGCGCCCTGGTGACGCTGGCCATTGACGAAAAAGGTGGGCGTGCCGGACACCCCGGACAGGTCGGCCGAGTCAACGTCCTCGGCGACCCGGCCCGCGCCGGAGCGCTTGCCGAGGTCCTTGCCGAACCGGGCGGCGTCCAGGCCCAGCTGGGCCGCGTGCCGGGACAGGTCGGCCGGGCGCAGCTCGTCCTGGTGATCCAGCAGCAGGTCGTGCATCTCCCAGAACGCCCCCTGGGCCGCAGCCGCTTCGGCCGCTTCGGCGGCGAGTTGCGCGTGCGGGTGCACGTCGGTGAGCGGCAGGTGGCGCCAGACGTAGCGGACATCGCCGAAGCCGGCCAGCAGTTCCCGCACGGCCGGCTCGGCCCGGCCGCAGTAGGGGCACTCGAAGTCGCCGTACTCGACCACGGTCACCGGCGCGTTCAGCGGCCCGCGCAGGTGGTCGCGGCGGGGGTCGACCGGGACAGCCAGGTCCTGGATGAGCGGCGACGTGCCGAGCAGCGCCCGCAGCCGGGCGTACTTGGGCAGCAGCCCGGTGAGCCGGAACACCAGCCAGGTCAGCGCGGCCGCGCACAGCGCCGCGGTCAGCACCCCGGCCTTGGCCTCGGCCAGCAGCGGGCCGGTGAAGGCCAGCGACGCGATCAGCAGCGACACGGTGAACCCGATACCGGCGATGGTGCCCGCGCCCAGCAGCGAGGCCCAGCCGACCGGGGGCCGGAGCCGCCCCCGGCTGATCAGGCCGGCCAGCGCGGTACCACCGGCGACGCCCACCGGCTTGCCGATCACGTAGGCGGCCAGGATGCCCAGCGTGACCGGTGAGGTGAAGGCCTGGGCCAGGAACGGGCCGCTGATCACGATCCCCGCGTTGGCGAGGGCGAACAGCGGCACGATGAGATAGCTGGTCCAGGGATGGAACACCGCCTGCAGCCGGTCGTTCGGCGACAGTGAAGCGGCCAGGCCGGTGCCCGCCTCCCGCGCCAGTTCGGCCGTGGGCTGCTCGCGGAACAGCCGGAACTGCTCGCTGGCCCGCTCCAGGTCGCCCCGGGCGGCCGGGTAGGCCTGGGTCAGCAGCCCCATCACCAGGCCGACCACCACCGGGTTGACCCCGGACCGCATGAACGCGCCCCAGGCGGCCACCCCCAGCACCAGGTAGACCAGCCCCCGCCGGACCCCGGCCGCGCGCACCGCCAGCACCACGGCGAACACCCCCAGCCCGGCCAGCAAGGCGGGCAGCGAGATCTGGTGGCTGTAGAAGATGGCGATGATGACCAGCGCGGACAGGTCATCCACCACCGCGAAGGTGAGCAGGAAGCTGCGCAGCCGGTCCGGCGCCTTCCGCCCGACCAGCGCCAGCATTCCCAGCGCGAACGCGGTGTCGGTGGACATGGCGGTGCCCCAGCCGTGCGCCGCCGGGCCACCCGCGTTGGCGGCCAGGTAGATCGCGACCGGCACCATCATCCCGCCCAGCCCGGCCAGCAGCGGCATCGCCAGCCGGCGGCGTTCCCGCAGCTCGCCCAGGTCGAACTCACGCCGCGCCTCCAGCCCGACCACGAAGAAGAAGAAGGTCATCAGGCCGCTGTTGACCCAGACGTGCAGGTCATGGGACACGCTCAGGCGGCCGAGCTGGAGGGACAGCTGGGTGCCCCACAGCTGCTGATATCCGCCGGGTGCGACGTTGGCCCAGATCAGGGCGGCGACCGTGGCCGCGAGCAGGACGGCCGCGCTGCCGGTCTGGGTGCGCAGGAACTGGCGCAGCGGCGTCTTCAGCTGCCCGCTCCAGGCGGTGTGACCGGGCGTGGCGGTGGCCTGGCGGGGCGATTCGGTCACGCCCGGATTCTCTCTTACCGCGGCCGCCGGGGCCACGCCCCGGTTACTGCGGGGCCAGCCGGGCGGCGCGGTGCGCCCGCCAGCGCTCCAGCAGGGCGGGCATCTCCTGCTGGAGGAACTCGAAGAAGTCCTGCGAATCGGCGAGCCGCTGCCCGGCCGGGGAGTCCGGGCCCAGCAGTTTGGCGCCGTCCCGGGCGACGATCACCCACTGGGCCAGCACCTGGTCCCGGCGGATGGCGATCTCATACCAGAGGTCGTCCAGCAGCAGGTACACGTCCCGCCGGCTGCCCGGCTCGCGTTCACGGCCGATCATCGCCAGCTGGGACAGGTACCCGACGGCACCGGAGATGGCTGCCGGGCTGGCGCCCAGCAGCCCGGACAGCTCGGCGGCGGTCAGCCGGCCGGAGTCGGTGACCAGCACGGCGGCGAACACCCGCGACGGCATGGGCGGCATGCCAGCCTGCACCAGGACGGCGGCGAATCGCTCGATGAAGGCCCGGATGGCCTGCTCGTCGCGCCCGGCTGGCGGCTCCGTCATCGGCTGCGCGTCCCTCCGCATGATCGTTATGAACATTCATGTTCTTCTGAATTTAGTGTATAGTCTAGCTCATGACGACGGCAATCGACGTAACCGGCCTGGTGAAGAGTTTCGGCCGGACGCGGGCGCTGGATGGGCTGGACCTGTCGGTCACACCGGGCGAGGTGCACGGCTTCCTCGGGCCCAACGGGGCGGGCAAGACCACCACCTTGCGGGTGCTGCTCGGGCTGCTGCGCGCCGACGCGGGCACCGCGCGGCTGCTCGGCGGGGATCCATGGCGGGACGCCACCGCCCTGCACCGGCGGATCGCCTACCTGCCCGGTGACGTCACGCTGTGGCCGAACCTGTCCGGCGGCGAGGTCATCGACCTGCTCGCGCGGCTGCGCGGCGGGCTGGACAACGAGCGCCGGGACGTGCTGGTCAAGCGGTTCGACCTCGACCTCACCCGGAAGATCCGCGCCTACTCCAAGGGGAACCGGCAGAAGGTGGCGCTGATCGCCGCGCTCGCTTCCGGCGCCGAGCTGCTGCTGCTGGACGAGCCGACGGCGGGGCTGGACCCGCTGATGGAGGCCGCGTTCCGGGAGGCCATCGAGGAACTGCGGCAGAGCGGTACCACCGTGCTGCTGTCCAGCCACATCCTGAGCGAGGTCGAGGCACTGTGCGACCGGGTGACGATCATCCGGTCCGGCCGGACCGTGGAGACCGGTGCCCTGGCCGACCTGCGCCACCTGACCCGGACCGCGATCGACGCCGAGCTGGCAGGCCCGCCGCCGGACCTGGCCGGGCTGGCGGGTGTGCACGACCTGGACGTGACGGGGGAGCGGGTCCGCTGCCAGGTGGACAGTGAGGCGATGGACGAGGTCCTGCGGCGGCTCGCGACCGCCGGGGTACGGAGCCTGATCAGCCTGCCGCCGACGCTGGAGGAACTGTTCCTGCGCCACTACGGGCCGGAGGAGGCCGGATCATGACCGCCACCGCCCGGCCGGAGCTGGCGGGCACCGGGCAGGCCGGTTCCGGGGGAGCGTGGCGGCAGCTGGCCGGTACGGCGGCGCTGACCCGGCTGGGGCTGCGCCGCAGCCGGATCATGATCGCGTGCTGGATCTACGCGGTCGCCGCGTTCGGCTACGTGAGCGTGGTTGCCACCCGCAAGCTCGCGCCCACGGTCGCGGCCCGGATCCCGCTCGCGGTCGCGGCCACCACCAACCGGGTCACGCTCGCGCTCTACGGCCCGGCCAGCGACCTGCGCACCCTCGGCGGGCTGGCGACCTGGAAGCTGAACGTCTACGGCGCCGCCGCGGCGGCCCTGATGGGCATGTTCCTGGTGATCAGGCAGACCCGGGGGGACGAGGACGCAGGGCGGCTGGAACTGGTGGACGCGGGCGCCGTCGGCCGCCAGGCGGCCATGGCCGCGGGCCTGCTGACCGCCCTGCTCGCCAGCCTGGGGCTGGCCCTGGTCAGTGGTGCCGCGCTGGCGCTGTCCGGGCTGCCGGTGGTGCCGTCGCTGGGCTGCGGGCTGGCGATGGCGGCGGTGGGCATTGTCTTCGCCGCCCTCACGGCCGTGGCCGCCCAGCTGGCGGCCAGTGCCCGGACCGCCATCGGGCTGGTGATCGGTGCGCTCGGCGTTGCCTACCTGCTGCGCGCGGTCGGCGACACCGCCAGCCCGGGCACGTGGCCGTCCCGGCTGAGCTGGCTGTCGCCGTTCGGCTGGAGCCTGGCGCTGCGGCCGTTCGGCCCGCTGCGCTGGTGGGCGCTGGGCATCTCCGTGCTGTTCGCCATCGCACTCAGTGCGCTCGGGTTCGCCCTGGCCGGGCGCCGGGATCTGGGCAGCGGGCTGCTGCCGGTGCGGCCCGGTCCAGCCGCCGCCAGTCCCCGGCTGGCCGGGCCATTCGGCCTCGCCTGGCGGCTGCAGCGCGGCCCGCTGCTGGCCTGGTCGGCTGGCATAGCGGTGTACGGGCTGCTCATGGGGGCGCTGGCGAACGGGGTCAGCAGCCTGGTCGGCACCAACGCCACCGTCCGGCAGATGTTCATCCGGCTGGGCGGTCACAGCGGGCTGGTGAACGCGTACCTGGGCGCCATCATGGCCTTCATGGCCGTGTTCGCGTCGGTGTACGCGGTGCAGGCGGTGCTGCGGATGCGGACCGAGGAGTCCGGGCAGCGGGCCGAGCCGGTACTGGCCGGCGCGGTCGGCCGGACCCAGTGGGCGCTGAGCCATCTGGCTTTCGCGGTCATCGGCCCGGTGGTGCTGCTGGTGATCGCCGGGCTCACCTCGGGGCTGGTCTACGGCGCGGCCATCGGTGACGTGGGTGGCCAGACCGCGCGGATGCTGGGCAGCGCGCTGGTCCAGCTGCCGGCGGTCTGGGTGTTCGCCGGGATCGCGGCGGTGCTGTTCGGCCTGGTGCCGCGGTTCACCGCGGCCGCCTGGGGGGCGCTGGTGCTGTTCGTGGCCCTCACCGAACTCGGCTCGTTCTCGGTGCTGAGCAAGTGGCTGCCCGACATCTCCCCGTTCACCCACGTGCCGAAGCTGCCGGGCGGGACGTTCACGGCCACCCCGCTGGTGTGGCTGGTGGCAGTCGCGGCCGTGCTGACCGTGGCCGGCCTGGCCGCGTTCCGCCACCGCGACCTGGCCTGACCCGGCGATACGGTGGCACAGTGCCAGTGCCGCTGCCGGACGAGGTCCGGGAATTGCTGAACGGGCCCAATTACGTGCACTTGTCCACGCTGCGGGCGGACGGCTCGCCGCGCAACTGGGTGGTGTGGGCTGGCCTGGCGGGTGACCGCATCCTGATCTGCACTGGCGAGTCGACCTGGAAGGCCCGGGACATGCGCCGCGACCCGCGGGTCGGCCTGTCGGTCACCGACCAGGCCAACCCCTACCGGATGGCGGCGATCCAGGGCCGGGTGGCCGAGATCCGCCCGGATCAGGACTGCCGCTACATGGACCCGATCTCGGTGAAGTACACCGGTGCGCCGTTCCCGGCCCGCGGCCCGGGCCGGGTGTGCTTTGTCATTGAGGCAGAGAAGGCGGGCCAGCGCACGCTCGGCTTCACCCACCGGCCCGGCTGATCGCCGCTAGGCCGTAACCGGGCGGGACAGCAGGTAGTGTGCCCGGGCCAGGACCGGGCCGGCCTGTCAGTCCTGCCTGGTGGGCCGGAGAGTGAGCATCGTGACGCCATCACCGGCGGTCTGGTGTGACACCACGGTCAGCTTGGTGGGGTCAGTCAAGTCGTCCGGGAAGACGCGCTTGCCGCGGCCGAGCAGGAGCGGGAAGATCATCAGCCGGTACTCGTCCACCAGGCCGTGCCGGGCCAGCGCCTGCACAAGCTGGCTGCTGCCCTCGACCAGCAGGTCCCCGCCGGGCTGTGCCTTCAGCGCGGCGACCTCCGCCGCCGCCTCACCCCGGAGCACGGTGGTTGGTCCCCAGCTTGCCTCGGCGTCGGTCAGCGTGCCGGACACGACGTACTTGGGCATGCTGTTCATCCGCTGGCCGAAGTCGTCCCCGCCCATCGACGGCCAGGCCTGCGCGAACCCCTGATAGGTGATTCGGCCGAGCAGCAGTGCGTCGCTGGCGAACAGCTCGTCGTACTTGAACTTGTCGCCCTCCGGGCCGCGCTCGAACTCGAACGTCCAGCGGGGTTCTTCCATCACGCCGTCCAGCGACATGAACTCTGTCACCACGATTCTGCTCATCTCGTCCTCCACGGTCCCGGGCGCCAGTACCAATCTGGCTCCTCACCATGTTCACGAACGCGCCCGGCCGGATCGACACGCCGCCCGATCCGGCTGGGCCGGATCGCAGACGTTAGGCATCCATGACGGGGGCGGGGACGGGCAACGGCGCGGTGGCACTGGCCAGGAAGAAGGCGGCGGCGAGCAGCAGGCTGGCCAGCACGATGCCGTGCTGGACGCCCACCTTGTCGGACAGGAAACCAATGGCGGGCGGCCCGAACAGGAAGGCCAGGTAGCCGATCGAGGCCGCGGCGCTCACCCGGCCGGCCGCCCGCCTGGGGTCGTCAGCGGCCGAGCTGACACCCACCGGGAAGCCCAGCGCGATGCCCAGTCCCATCAGCAGCGCCCCGGCCGGGGCGAGCAGCAGCGCGGCACCGAAACCGATGAGGAGCAGCCCGGCCAGGGCGACGGCCGCGCCCGCCCGCAGCACAGTGACCCGGCCATAGCGGTCGATGAACCGGGGGCCGAACCAGCGACCGGTGGTCATCGCGGCCAGGAAGAGCGCGAAGGTCGCCGTACCCGCCGCCGCGGCGGCGTGGTGACCGTCGATGACCGCCAGGCTCAGCCAGTCGTTGCCGGTGCCCTCGGCGAACGCCATGCACAGCAGGAACAGCCCGATGAGCAGGGTGCGCCGCTCCGTCCAGGCGGCCAGCGGCCGGTCCGAGGTGGCCCGGGCCGGGCTGGGCCGGTGGGCGAGGAAATGGCGGGTGGCCACCGGGACCGTCACCGCGACCACGACCGCGACGGCCAGCAGGTGCGCACTGGCCGGCACCCCCAGCGCCACCATGACCGCCCCGATGCCAGCCCCGGCCACCGTCCCGATGCTCCAGCCGGCGTGGAATCTGGGCATGATCGACCGGCGGAGCGCCTGCTCAACTACCGCACCCTGCACGTTCATGGCCACGTCCCAGGCGGCTGTGCCCACGCCGAACAGGAACAGCCCGGCCGCCACCGGCGCGATGCCTGCCCGGTAGCCGGCCGCGGCGGTGGCCAGCCCGGCGGCCGCGGTCAGCGCCGTGACCACCACCGTCCTGGCTTCCCCCAGCCAGGAGATCACCAGGCCGGAGGCCGGCGTGGAGATGGCCGCGCCCACCGCCGCGCACAGCAGGATCAGCCCGAGCACGCCAGGCGTCACCCCGAGCGCCGCCCGGATCTGCGGGATCCGGGCGGCCCAGCTGGCGACCGCGAAGCCGGCGGCGGCGAAGACGAGATAGACGGCGTTCCTGGCCCGCCGGCTGGCCGCGCCCGCGGCCGCGGGCGTCACCATCCGGTCACGGGTAGATCTTCTTGTGCTCGCTCAGCATGGCCACGAACGTGGCTACCCGCCGGGCCCTGGTCTCCGGCCGCTTCGCGGCGCCGATCCGGTACAGGATCGCGTACCGGTTGGTGCTGTCGAGGGTGGCGAAGAACGCCCGCGCCCGCTCGTTCGCCGCCAGCGCCCGGGCCAGATCCGCGGGTACGGTTACCCGCGACTGGGACTCATAGGCCTGCTCCCACCGGCCGTCGGCGCGGGCCTGCTCGACCTCGCGCAGCCCGCCGGGCCGCATCCGGCCGGCCTCGGCCAGCGCCTCGGCCCGCTCGGTGTTGATCCGGGACCAGCGGCTGCCGGGTTTGCGCGGAGTGAAGCGCTGCAGCCAGTAACCGTCGTCGTGGCGGCCCTTCTGGCCATCGATCCAGCCGTGGCACAGCGCCACGTCCAGTGCCTCGGAGTAGCCGATGCCGGTGGCGCCCGAGCCCTTCTTGGGGATCTTGAGCCACAGCCCGGCGGTGGTGCTGGCGTGCTCGGCCAGCCAGGCGTCCCACGCGCCCACCGACTCGAAACAGAGCACCGGCAGCTGGTCCGAGGGCATGGCAGCAGTCAACCATGATGGTCGGCGGCCGCAAGCATGAGATGGTCCAGGCATGATCAGGCTGCTGGCCTTCGTGCTGCCGCTGGGGCTGGATTCCTTCGCGGTGGCGGCCGCACGGCCGGCCGGCTTTGCCCTGCGGCTGCGTATCTCGGCGATCTTCGTGGCGTTCGAGGCGGGGATGCCGCTGATCGGGCTGGCGCTGGGTAGCGGGCTGGCCCGTGTCATCGGGGACTGGGCCGGCTACCTGGCCGGGGCGGCCGTGATCGGCACCGGGATCTGGATGCTGGTCAGCAAGGAAGACGAGGAGGAGGCGGCGGCCTGGCTGGCCAGCACCCGCGGGCTGGCCGTCATCGCCCTCGGGATCAGCATCAGCATGGACGAGTTCGCGATCGGGTTCACGCTGGGCCTGGTCCGGCTGCCGGTAGTGCCGGTCATCGTGGCCATCGCGGTGCTGGCGCTGGTAGCCAGCCAGCTCGGGCTGGCCCTGGGCGCCGTCATCGGTGAGCATTTCCGCGAACGTGCTGAGCAGGCCGCCGCGGTCGCCCTGATCCTGCTCGGCTGTTACCTGATCGGCGAACGCGCCTTCGCCTGATGGGCCGGGTCCCGGCCACGCGAACGTTAGTTGTATTTTCGCAAGTGCCCGCACGATTGCGACCCGGCAGGAGGCCCGTGCCCGAACTAAGCCGGCAGCGGCGGCTGCTCATCCTGGCCATCTGCTGTTCGAGCCTGTTCATCGTCGGGGTGGACGTCACGATCGTCAACGTCGGGCTGCCCTCGATCCAGCGGTCCCTGCACGCGCCGGTCTCCGGCCTGCAGTGGGTGGTCGATGCCTACACGCTGGTCATCGCCAGCCTGCTGATCCTGTCCGGGTCGATGGCGGACCGGTTCGGCCGGCGGCGGGTGTTCCAGACCGGGCTGGCCGCGTTCACCCTGGGCTCGCTGCTGTGCAGCCTGGCGCCGGGGCTGGGCTGGCTGGTCGCGTTCCGGATGATGCAGGCGGTCGGCGGGTCGATGATGAACCCGGTCGCGGTGTCGATCATCGCCAACACCTTCACCGATCCCCGCGAGCGGGCCCGTGCGATCGGGATCTGGGGCGGGGTGTTCGGCCTGTCGATCGCGGCCGGCCCGGTCTGCGGCGGGCTGCTGGTGGCCGCCGTCGGCTGGCGCGGCATCTTCTGGGTCAACGTGCCGATCGGGGTGGCCGCGGTCGTGCTGACCGCGCTGTTCGTGCCCGAGTCCCGGGCGGACCGGGCCCGCCGCCTGGACCCGGTCGGCGAGGTGCTGGTCATCGTGCTGCTGGCCAGCCTCACCTACGCGATCATCGAGGGGCCGCGGGCGGGCTGGTTCTCGGCGGAGATCCTGGCCCTGTTCGGCCTGGCCGTGGTGGCGCTGGCCGGGCTGGTGGCGTACGAGCCGCGGCGGCACGAGCCGCTGCTGGATCTCAGGTTCTTCGGCAGTGCCCCGTTCACCGGCGCCACCCTGATCGCGGTCAGCACGTTCGCCTCGATGGGCGGGTTCCTGTTCCTGAACACCCTGTACCTGCAGGAGGTACGCGGCCTTTCGCCGCTGCACGCCGGGCTGTCCACGCTGCCGGTGGCACTGATGACGCTGGTCTTTTCGCCGCTGTCGGGCCGGATCATCGGCCGCCGCGGTCCCCGGCTGCCGCTGGTGGCGGCGGGCCTGGCCATGACCGCGGGCGCGGCGCTGCTGACCGGCCTGCGGCCGGACTCCCCGTTCGGCCTGCTGCTGGCCACATACGTGATCCTGGGCATCGGGTACGGCATGGTCAACGCGCCGATCACGACCACCGCGGTGGCCGGCATGCCCCGCGCCCAGGCGGGGGTGGCGGCCGGGATCGCTTCCACCAGCCGCCAGGTCGGCTCGTCGCTGGGGGTGGCCGTGACCGGCGCGGTCCTCGCATCCGGGCTGCACGGGCCGCTGGCGGCCGGCTTCACCAAGGCCAGCCTGCCCGCCTGGTGGATCATCACCGGCTGCGGCGCCGCGGTGCTGGTGCTTGCCCTGGTCACCACCGGGCGCTGGGCCACCGCCACGGCCGTGCGCACGGCCGAGCGGATCACCACCGGCGACGCCAGGACCCAGGTCACCGCGTTGCGTGCCTAACGGCGGTGCCGGGCGTCAGCCCGTTGCCGGGCCGGGCGTTCAGCCCGCGGCCGTCCCGGGCAGGCACATCAGCGAGAAGACGGCGCCCTGGTCGTCGCGGACCACGGCCATCCGGCCGTAGGGGGTGTCCCAGGGCGCCCGCTGGACCGCACCGCCCGCCGCAGTGAC
The DNA here is from genome assembly GCA_963837105.1 of uncultured Actinomycetes bacterium. Taxonomy (GTDB): domain Bacteria; phylum Actinomycetota; class Actinomycetes; order Streptosporangiales; family Streptosporangiaceae; genus UBA9676. Next base: position 94,426 of record CAWIMG010000034.1, read on the forward strand.
GGTTGCCACCGCCGCGTCGGTGTCGGTAACGGCGAAATACGTCGACCAGTGGGCCGGCACCTCCGGCGGGAATCCGCTGCCGAGTTCGCCGATCCCGCCGACCTCGGTCCCGGCGAGCTTGAGCGTGGCGTACCGGAAGTCCGGATCGGGCAGAGCCCCGAAGTCGTAGCCGAACACCTGCTGGTAGAAGGCCTGGTTACCGGCCAGGTCGCGGCTGAAGTTCTCGTTCCAGCAGACCGCGCCTGGCTCGTTGGCCAGCCCGAAACCGGTGTGGCTGCGGGCCTGCCAGATGCCGAACACCGCCCCGCCCGGGTCGGTGGCCAGGGCCATCCGGCCGGCGTCCAGCACGTCGCGGGGAGCGATCAGCATCTCCCCGCCCGCCGCCGCGATCGCGCTCGCGGTCGTGTCCGCGTCGTCGCTGGCCAGGTAGACGGCCCAGCCGGGCGGGCTCTCCGGCGACAGTTGCGGGCCGATGCCCGCCACCGGGTGGCCGGCCTGCAGGCACACGGTGTAGCCCCCGGCCTCGGGCGGGCCGGCCTGGAGCTGCCAGCCGAACAGCTGGGAGTAGAACCTGCCCGCCCGTGGGATGTCGGCGACCCCGAGATCCACCCAGCACGGTGTCCCGCTGGGCCAGGCGCTGCCGCGCGTGACCATGTTCCCCTCCCCATTCCAGGCCTGCGTGCCCCGCGCTATGCCACGGCGATCAGCTTAGAGGGCGGGCCGCTGGCCGGGCGGCCCGGCCGGTCGGCTGGCTGGGTCAGGGCACGAGCCAGAGCGCGCCCACGGCCAGGGCAGCCAGCGCGGCCAGGCCGAACAGCAGCACCCACAGGCCGGCCGGGACACCGGTGAGCAGCGCAAGCTGGTCGGCATCGGTGCCGCGGCCGCGCTGGCGCCGCCGGGTCCGCTGCAGTTCGAGCACTGGCCGGACGCCGCCGAACAGCAGGAACCAGGTCAGCAGGTAGCCGAGCACGTTTTCGCCCAGCGCAGACCCCCGCCACAGGACGGCCGCGATCGCGGCTCCGGTGACGACGACGGCGGCGATGCCGAAGGCGTTGCGCATGGCCACCGCGAGTGCGGCCAGCAGGACCAGGCTGAGCAGCAGCATCCCGGCCAGGTGGCCGCTGGCCAGCAGGGCTGCCGCGCCCAGCCCGAGCAGCGGCGGCGCGAGATAGCCGGCCGCAGCGGTCAGCACGATGCCGGGGCCCGCCGCATGCCCCTCCGACACGGTCACCCCGGCGGTGCTGCGCATCACCCGCACACCGTTGACCCGGCGCCCGGCCAGCAGCGCCACCAGGGCATGCCCGCCTTCGTGGGCCATGGTCACCACCGTGCGGGTCACCGGCCACAGCCGTGACGAGGCCACGGCCACCAGCGCCACCAGCGCGGTGGCCAGGACCAGCACCCGGGACGGCGGGTGCCCGGTCCCGGCCAGCACGGCCGCGGCGTGGTGCCAGAACGTGTCCGCGCGGGCCGGTGTCACCGCTGGCTGGCCGGCACGTACGCGGTCATGATCCGCCAGAACGCCAGCACGCTCCGCTGCTCCTCAGTGGTGGCCGAGCGGTATTCACTGTCCCGGGCGTCCAGGCAGTTTCCCGGCGGGGTCTTCAGGTTCGGTATCCACTCATCGTCGATCAGGCAGCTGTCGCCGACCGAGATCGCCCGGCCGGTCCAGGCGCCCGCCGCCCGGCCAGGGGCGTTCTGCTTGTAGAAGGTCTCGGCCACCGCGAAGTAGCCCGGCCCCGGGTGCCAGTAGTACTGGTTCTCCAGCCGGTACGAGATCGAGTACAGCCCGGACGGGTAGGCACACGCGGTGATGTGCGGGTTCCCCGGGTAGGGGTGGGTGCACTTGCCCTGCCCGGTCGTGGTCACCGGGGACGTGCTGGTGGCGGACGGGCCGCCGGTGGCCGTCCCGGAGGTGTGCCCGGGGGCCGGCGTCTGCCCGGAGGAATGCCCGCTGCCAGCGCCGCAGCCCGCGATCGTGAGCAGCAGGCCAGCGGCAATGATGGCTCTCTTCATGTTCCGCTCTTCATGTTCGGCTCCCGCCGTCCGCATGGTGCCTAGCTGGTGCTCAGCAAGGTGGCGTGCCCGGCAACGATGACGCCGTCTCTGACTACATAGTGCATCCGGTAACGCTGCACCACGCCCGTTGTCTCGCGGGCGGACAGATCCGCGTCCACGGTGTGGCCGTGGACCGTGACCGCGGTGAGCTGGTCGTGGGCGGTCAGCCGGTAACCGGCGACCATGGCCCGGTAGGACGGGTTGAGGTTGCGGCCGCCCAGCTCCCACACCCGGTGCCAGCGGTGGGCGTTGATCGCGGCGATGTAGGCCAGCACCACCGCACGGGGCCCTGGCGGCGGCGGGCTGGCCGGGTGGCTGCTGGCCGGGCGGGTCAGGGCCAGCGCGATCGCCACCAGGCCCGCGACGACCACCACCACGGCTGCCCAGCGCGCCACCCGCCGCTGGCTGGATGGGCGTGCGCCGGGAGCCGGGCGTGCGCCGGGAGCCGGGCGTGCGCTGGGGCGCTGGCCCGGGCCTGGGGGGTGGCCCGGGCCGCGGGGCCGGCCTGGGCTGGCGTCCGGCCCGGGGACCGGGCCTAGCACCCTGGTCGGGCCCAGTTCCTGGCCGCGTGGCGCCGGCGGTGGCGGCTGCGCCTGCCCCGGTGCCTGTGCCTGCCCTGGTGCCGATTCGTGCCCGGCTGGGCGGTCCGGCGCAGGCAGGGGCGGGCCGTACGGCTCGGTCAGCGTCCACGGCTGCGCGGCTGCGGCGCTGCGGGGATAGACGGCCTCGGCCGCGACCGGCCAGGGCAGCCAGTTGGCGGCCGGCTGGGCGCTGCCGAGCTGTGCCAGCAACTGCTCGCAGGTCGGCCGCCGGGACGGGTCCTTGGCCAGGCAGGCGGCGGCGAGCGGCTGGATCTCGGCGGGCAGCCGGTCTGTCCCCGGCGGGTCGTGCACGACCCGGTAGAGCAGGGCGGTGGCGGAGCCGGTCCCGAACGGCCCGGCACCGGTCGCCGCGAAGGCGATCACGGCGCCCAGGCTGAACACGTCGCTGGCCGGGCCGACCTCCAGCCCCATGGCCTGCTCGGGGGACATGAACCCGGGCGAGCCGACCACCAGGTCCGCCCGGGTCAGCGCGGTGGCATCGGCCGCCCGCGAGATACCGAAATCGATGATCCGCGGCCCGTCGCTGGCCAGCAGCACATTGGATGGTTTGAGGTCGCGGTGCACCATGCCCGCCGCGTGGACCGCGCCCAGCCCTTCGGCCAGTCCCGCGGCCAGCGTCAGCACCGAGCTGACCGGCAGTGGCCCGTGCTTGCGGACCGCGTCGGACAGGGAAGGGCCTGGCACATAGGCGGTGACCAGCCACGGCTGCGGCCCTTCCGGGTCGGCGTCCACGACCGCGGCCGTGAACATGCCGCTGACGTGCCGGGCCGCCGCTACCTCGCGGGCGAACCGGGCGCGGAACTCGGGATCGGCGGCCAGTTCCGGCCGGATCAGCTTGACCGCGACCAGCCGGCCGCCGGGGGACTGGCCCAGGAAGACCTGGCCCATGCCGCCACTGCCGAGCCGCGCCAGCAGCCGGTACCTGCCGACCCGCGGGGGATCACCCGGTTCCAGCGCTGTCACGAGCTAATCCCGCCCCCACCTGCCGCCGATCACACTCGTGACACCGGTCACGCTCATGATCGCCATGTAATCAGGATTGAGGTTACCGGGCGAGAGCGGTGCACAATTCCCGGCCTGCACAGCGCCGGCTTGAGAGCCTGCCGGGTCCGGCCCAATCGCGGCAAATGTCGCGTCGCCAGCATCTGTTCTGGGCACACTGGCCCCAAGAGCATCCGCCTTTCTCCAGCCAAACGCGTGTAATGGGCGGGGGCGATAACCGGCTATGACTGGCGGGTCTGAGGCCGGCGCTGCGCGACTGGCCGGGGGGGACCGCAGGCTGGCTGTTCTGCTGGCGATGGCGATGTTTGTGCTGGTGGTGGACACGTCGGTGATGAATGTGTCCATTGCGCCGGTGGTGCATGTTCTGCATACGACGGTCAGCGGGGTGCAGTCGGCGATCGCGCTTGAGGCGCTGGTGTCGGCGGCGTTCATCTTGATCGGCAGCAAGGGCCGGTGACCTGATCGGGCGCAGGCGTGCGTATGTGCTGGGGCTGCTCGGTTACGCGGCCGGGGCGCTGGCCATGGCGCTGGCGCAGGGGCTGACCGCGGTCATCGTGTTCTGGGCGGTCGTGGGCGGGCTTGGCGCGTCGCTGCTGCTGCCGTCGGTGCTGCCGCGGAGCCACGGCAATTTTCGCGGGTGCGGCGCAGCGGCAGGCTTATGCGCTGGCCGGGGCCGCGGCCGCGGCCGCTGCCGCGGTTGGCCCGCTGCTGGGCGGGTTCATCACCGACGTACCTGTCGTGGCGGATCGCGTTCTTGCTGGAGGACGTCATCATCGCGGTCGTGCTGGCCGGGATCAGGCTCATCCACGACGTGCCCTACACCGGGTCCCGCCACGTCGATGTGGTGGGTGCGGTCCTGTCCGTGCTGGGGATGGGCGGCATCGTGCTGGGCATCTTGGTGTGGCAGGAAGGCGGTGAGGCGGTCGGCCTGCTGCTGGCGCTCGGGGCGGTCTCGCTCGGGGCCCTGGCGTGGTGGCTGGTGCGGCGCAAGCGGGCGGGCAAGGCGGTGCTGCTGGATCCGGACCTGTTCAGGGCCAAGCTGTTCAGGTCCGGGGTGTCCGGGCAGCTGCTGCAGCAGGTCGGGCTGGGCGGGACGGTGATCGCGCTGCCGATCTACCTGCAGATCGTGCTCGAATACAGCGCGATGGGCGCGGGCCTGCCCATCGCCCCGCTGTCGCTGTCCATGTCCGCGGTCGCCCTGATCGCCGGGCGCAAGGGGCGGGAACCGCCGCCCGGCGGGCCCTGATCCGGGCGGGGTTCGCGCTGTTCACGATCGGGATGATCGTCATCGAGCCGATCGTGCCCCGGGCGGCCTCAGGCTGGTACCTGGCGCTGCCATTGCTGGCCGCGGGATCGGGGCTGGGCCTGATGGTCTCCCAGCTGAACAACTACACCCTGGCCCCGGTCTCGGAGGAACGGGTCAGCGAAGCCGCCGGGTGAACTCGGCCGGAGGGTCGTTCGGCCTGTCGTTCGGGCTGGCATTCGCCGGCGCCATCTTGCTGGCGGCACTGTCGGCGTCGTTCACCACCATGGCCAACTCCAGCACCGTGCTGTCCAAAGCCGAACAGCAGCACGTCGCCACGGCCCTGCAGCACGACGCCGAAGTGGTCAGCAACACCCAGCTGGGAAAGCAGCCCGCCGGCCAGCCGGAGAAAACCCAGGACGAGATCATCAAGATCAACACCCAGGCCAGGCACCTCGCCCTGCAGATAGCCCCGCTCATCCCGATCCTGGCCGGCCCGGGCGGGCTGCTCATCTCATCCCGCATGATCCGCCAGCCCGACCCAGAGCAGTCAGGCTCCGGCGAACAGATAGTCCTGGGCTGACCCGGGCCCCGGCCCGCCAAAAGGCCCCGGCAGTCAGGTTGCCGGGGCCTTTCAGCCAGCCCGTCAGGGTGACAGGACCTTGGCCTTCTCCCGCTCGAACTCCTCGGCGGAGATGACGCCCCGGTCGCGCAGGTCGGCCAGCTTGGCCAGCTGGTCCGCCGAGCTCTGCGAACCGGCCGCGTCCTGGACATAAGCCCGGAACTCCTGGTCCTGCTGCTGGGCCTGCTGCACCGCGTGCTCGTGCATCTTGTGGCCGCGGGCGATCAGGTAGACCAGCACCCCGACGAGCGGGATGAACAGGATGAACAGGAACCACAGCGCCTTGGCCCAGCCGGACAGGTCGTGGCTGCGGAAGATGTCGATGATGATCCAGATCAGGATCCAGATCCAGAGGATCCACAGGAAGAAGATGAACATCGACCAGAAGATGTTCAGCAGCGGATAAGACGAACTGGCAAGTGACATGCCCACTCCTTCGCGGCAAGCAGATCTCGGGCGCGGCAGCGCGCTTACCGTCGCCGCGCCCCCGGGAGGATCATCCTCCTCCTCAGCAGGGATCGGCTGCATCACCCGTCACCGGGTGAGTCGCGGCGGGATCACCCATGGCAGGTGACGCTCGCGTCTGGCTAGTTGAGGTGGTAGGGGGAGTTGCGCAGGTCGGTGGCGGGGGTGGAGGGGAGCGTGCGCAGCATCGCGGTCTCCCGCGCCAGCAGCGCCCGCTCGGCCGTCAGCCGGGCCACCGCATCCGGCTCGGCCAGCAGCAGTTGCCGGTCCGCCAGGTCAACGATCATGGTCGCGGCGACCAGGTAGGACAGCAGCACCGGTTCGTCCGGCAGTTCCGGCAGGGTGATCCGGGCCGCCCGATGTGCCGCGAGCGCCGCCAGGTACTCGCCGAACGCCCGCTGTACCACCTGCACGGCCAGCGCCGCGGCCGCCTCGTCGCCGGTGTCCTCGGCCAGCAGGTCGATCTCGCCCTGCAGGTATGGCCGCGACTGGTCGAGCGTGAGCAGCCGGAATCGCTGGGTGCCGACCGTCACCAGTTCGAACCGGCCATCCTCCAGCGAGGTGACCTCGCGCAGCGTCGCCGTGCAGCCGATCTGATGCAGGGCGGCGACGCCGTCGATGCCGGTCTCGCGTCCACGCTTGATCGCCACCACACCGAAGCATCGCGGCTCCGGCCCGGCCAGCAGATCCCGTACCAGCTGCCGGTACCGCTCCTCGAAGATGTGCAGCGGCAGCACCAGCCCCGGGTACAGCACGGTGCCGAGGGGGAACAGCGGCATCGTCGCGGTCATGCCTGCGACAGTATGCCGGCCTGGCCGGGGCGGCCAGTGCCAGCCAGGTGTGCGGCCGGTCAGCGCCGGGACAGGCCGTTGACCGCCGTCACCTCGTCCGGGCTGAGCGAGAACCCGGATACGTCGATGTTGCCCTCGATCCGGTCCGGGTGGGACGACTTCACCAGCACCGTGACGCCGTGTTCCAGATGCCAGCGCACCACCACCTGGGCCGTGCTCACCCCATGCGCTTCCGCGATCCGGGCCAGCACCGGGTTGGCCAGGTCGGTGCCCTTGAGCGGGCTGTACCCTTCCACGATCACCCCGCGCTCGCGGTGACCGGCCAGCAGCGCCGGGTCGTAGCGGGCCGGGCTCCACGGGATCTGGTTGACCGCTGGCGCCTCGCCGGTGGCCTCGATCAGCCGGTCGATCTGGGCGAGCGAGTAGTTGCTCACCCCGACCGCGCGGACCCGGCCGTCGTCCCGCATGGCCAGGAACTCCCGCCAGACCAGGGTGAGCATCCGGCCGGCCGGCGGCCAGTGGACCAGCCACAGGTCGACCTGGGACGTGCCGAGTGCCCGCAGGCTGGCGGACAGGGTGGAGCGTTCCCGCCCGGCCCGGCCCGAGGGCAGCTTGGTGGTGATGAACACCTCGGCCCGGTCCAGCTTGCTCTCGGCCAGCGCGTAGCCGACGTCGGCTTCGTTGCCATACATGGTGGCGGTGTCGATGTGCCGGTAGCCCGCGGCCAGCGCGCTCCGCATCGCCTCCCGGCCCGGCCGGCCCCGCAGCTGCCAGGTGCCAAATCCGATCATCGGCATCGAGACGCCGCCCGGCAGCGTCACCGCCGGAATCGCGGCTGCCTCGGTCATGTGATCTAGTCTGCCCTGGCCACCGCTGTCACACCACTGCCATCACCCGACGGGTGTGCCGGAGCGGGCCGTCAGGTCCGCGAACAGGCCGGTGAGCCGCCGCGTCACCGGGCCAGCCGAGCCGCCGCCGATGACCCGGCCGTCGATCGCGGTCACCGGCGTGAGGCCGCCCATGGTGCCGGTCACGAACACCTCGTCGGCCGCGTAGAACTGGGGCAGGCTGAGGTCGCCGACCGTGCAGCCGATGCCCGCGGCCGCGGCCAGTTCCAGCACGGCCGCCCGGGTGATCCCTTCCGGGCAGGCGGCGGTCGAGGGGGTGGCCAGCCGCCCGCCGGACACCAGGAACAGGTGGGTGGCGTTGGTCTCGGCCACGAACCCGCGCTGGTCGAGCATGACCGCGTCGTCGGCCCCGGCCACGTTCGCCTCGATCTTGGCCAGGATCGAGCCCAGCAGGTTGGTGTGGTGGATCTTCGGGTCCAGGCAGTCCGGCGGCGGGCGGCGGACGCTGGCGGTGAACAGCGTGATCCCGGCCTGGTCGTACACCGGGGGCTTGTGCTCGGCCAGCACGATCAGGGTCGGGCCGGACTGGTTGAGCCGTGGGTCCATGCCGCTGGTGATCTTCACGCCGCGGGTGAGAGTGAGCCGGACATGCACGTCATCAGTCATCTGGTTGGCCCGCAGCACGGCCCGGATCTGATCGGTGATCTCCTCGTCGGACGGCACCGCGGCGAACGCCAGCGCAGCCGCCGACCGGCGCAGCCGGGCCAGGTGCTCGGTCAGCCGGAAGATCTTCCCCTGGTAGAGCCGCAGCCCCTCCCAGACCGCGTCGCCACCTTGCACGGCGGAGTCGAACGGGCTGATCCCCGCCTGGTCGCGCGGCACGAGCCGCCGGCCACGCCGATGATCAGGTCCCGGTTCCGCTCGTCGAACTCCTGCAGCATGGTGTCTCCTGGTGCTATTGGGCCGGCCGTAGCCGGGCGGCCCGCAGCCGCTCATAGTACGGACGGCACTGCTCGGCCAGGCCGGCCAGGTGCGCCGGCAGCGGCCCGGCCGGCGGCCGGTAGGGGCCGAACCCGGTCGAGCGCCACACGCTGGCGTACCAGTACCGCCCCCACACCCCGTCGCTGTCCCGTGGCCCGGGTGGCCAGGACAGCATGGCCTGGTCGAAGGGCACGTCCAGGGCCGCGCACAGGGCGCGCAGCATCGGCCCGGGGGCGGCCAGCAGAATCCCGCGAGTCGAGCACCGGGCCGCCGAACTCGGCGAAGATCTCTGCCTGCTGCACGATCCCGAGGTCGGCCAGGGTCGGCGCGGACCGGACCCGGGCGTAGGAGGCGAGCAGTTCGGCCGGGTCCCGGATCAGGTGGGCGTGCCGCAGCGCCGCCAGCGGCCGCCGGTCAACCTCTGGCAGCAGGTGATGAGTCATGTGCTTGGCGTAGGACACGGTGGTCCCGGGCGGCACCGGCTCGCGGGTGAGCCGGTCGAGTACCACCCGCCAGTCGTTTGGCTGGCTGGCGAGAATTTCCGCCCGGCCTGGGTGGTCGATACCGGTGCGGGCCAGGTAGAAGGCGTAGAGCGGCTCGTCCACCACGGCCGTGTCGGGCCGGTTCTCCCAGGCCCGCATCAGCGCGGTGGAAACCGTCCGCGGCCCGGACCACATCGCGATCCGGGTAACGCCAGCGGTCAGAGTTTCACCACCGAGCGGAGCACCTCACCCCGCTCCATCTTGCCGAAGGCCGCCTCCACATCGCCGAGCCCGATGGTCTCCGACACGAACTTGTCCAGCGGCAGGCGCCCGGCCAGGAACAGGCCGGTGAGCTGGGGGAAGTCACGTTCGGGCAGGCAGTCGCCGTACCAGGAGGACTTGAGCGCGCCGCCGCGGCCGAAGAAGTCCAGCAGCGGCAGGTCCAGCCGCATGTCCGGGGTGGGCACGCCGACCAGCACTACCACCCCGGCCAGGTCACGGGCGTAGAACGCCTGCTCGTAGGTCTCCGGGCGGCCGATCGCCTCGATCACCACATCGGCGCCGTGGCCGCCGGTCAGTTCCCTGATCGCGGCCACCGGGTCGGTCTCGCGGGCGTTGACCACGTGGCTGGCGCCGAACTGCCGGGCCCAGTCCAGCTTCCGGGGGTCGATGTCGACCCCGATGATCGTGCCCGCGCCAGCCAGCCGGGCACCCAGGATGGCCGCATCGCCGACGCCGCCACAGCCGATCACCGCTACCGAGTCACCGCGGCTGACCGGGGCGGTGTTGAGTGCCGCGCCCAGCCCGGCCATCACGCCGCAGCCGAGCAGGCCGGCCACCTCCGGCGGCACCGCCGGGTCCACCTTGGTGCACTGCCCGGCCGCGACGAGGGTCTTCTCCGCGAACGCGCCGATACCGAGCGCGGGGGAGAGCACGGTGCCGTCGCCGAGCGTCATCTTCTGGGTGGCGTTGTGCGTGGCGAAGCAGTACCAGGGACGGCCCCGCTTGCACGCCCGGCACTGCCCGCACACCGCCCGCCAGTTGAGGATGACAAAGTCGCCGGGTGCGACCGCGGTCACCCCGTCGCCGACCGCCTCTACCACCCCGGCCGCCTCGTGCCCGAGCAGGTACGGGAAGTCGTCCCCGATGCCGCCCTCGCGGTAGTGCAGGTCGGTATGGCAGACGCCGCACGCCTGGACGGCGACCAGGGCCTCCCCGGGCCCCGGGTCCGGCACGAGTACGGTGGCGATCTCGACGGGCGCTCCCTTGCCGCGGGCGATCACGCCCCGTACCTGATGCGTCATGCCGGTATCGTCCTTCATTCTCATGCTTAACGGAAGTCACCTCCGGCTCTCCTGCCAGTCCTGGGCATGATCGTCCCGGCGTCCGGCAACCGCATTTTGGATACAGGAGCCGATATGCTGAGGCGGGTCGTGGGGGAGGCAAGCATGACTGTAGATGCCGGGCCTGCCGAGAGCACTGCGGCAATCCGGCCGGTGCAGCGGCCGGTGCCGTTGCGCCAGTCGGTCTACGACGCACTGCTGGAACTGGTGGTGGAAGGCCGGCTCCGGCCCGCGCAGCACCTGGTGGAAACCGAGCTGGCCGGCCAGCTGGGAGTGAGCCGCCAGCCGGTCCGGGAAGCGCTGCACCGGCTGGAGGCCGAGGGCTGGGTCGACCTGCGGCCCAACCAGGGCGCGTTCGTGCACGTGCCTACCGACCAGGAGGTCGATGAGCTGCTCGACGTGCGCGAGCTGCTGGAGGTGGAAACCGCCCGGCTGGCAGCGGCGGCGGCGGCCGCCGATCAGCTGGTCCGGCTGCGTGAGATCTGCCAGCAGGGCCAGGCCGCCGTGCAGGCCGGCGACACGCTCCGGTTCGTGGCTCTGAACAGTCAGTTTCACGCCGAGCTGGCGCAGATGGCGGGCAATGCGGTGCTCGCCGAGCTGGCCGGGATCGTCGGCCGCCGGGTGCGCTGGTATTACCGGCTGGTGGCGCCGTTGCGTGGGCACGAATCGTGCGCTGAGCATCTGGACATGGTGGCGGCGCTGGAGGCGGGCGACGCGGAGCGGGCGTCGGAGATCGCCCGCCAGCACACCGAGCGGACCCGCGCCGCCTACCACCGGCCCGCCCGCTGAGACCAGCGGCGCAGGGCCGGGCCGCCCAGGCTAGCTAGGCCGGAATCCGGCCGGTCTCCGGCCAGGCACGACCTAGCCAAACGTCACCGGCGGGCACGAATGCCTGCGGGCAGACACTTGTGTGCCGCATGATGTAGTGATTTCTCTCTGGCCGGGCGAAAGGGCACAGCATGCCGAACGGTGGCTCGCACCGCCCCGGCTCGCGTCAGCGCCGTGCGCCCGCCAGCAACCCGTATCCGGATCCCGAGCCGGAGCAGCGCGACCATTCCGGTTCCTGGACCGACCCGCGGCTGCCCCAGGCAGGGGAATTGCCGGATGACCCATGGACCGACCCGCGGCTGTCCCGGGCCGGAAGGCAGCCGGACGACCGGCGGGCCGACCCGCGGCAGCGCCCGCCCGGCCAGGCCGACCCGCGGCAGCGCCCGCCCGGCCAGGCTGACCCGCGGCAGCGCCCGCCCGGCCAGGCTGACCCGCGGCGGGCAGGGCGTGATCCACGGGACGGCGCGCGGGGTGATCCACGGCAGATGCGCGCCGACCCGCGGAGCGACCCACGGGAGGGTTCGCGGCCGCCATCAGGTGGCTGGCCGGTGCCGCCCGATTCGCGGGGGGACCCGCGGTCGCGAGACCGCTCCGGGAGCGATCCACGGCGCATGCCGCCACAGTCCTACGATGACCGGCGGTCGGGCCCGCCGCCCGGTGCTCGCCCGGGTCCGCGAGGTGAGCCACGCGATCCGCGGCGGGATCTCCGTCCCGGGCCTGGGCCGATGCCCCCGGCTGGGCCTGGCCGCATGCCGTACGACCCGGGGCGCGGCGTATACGACTCCGGGCCGATGCCGCGCCATTCCCGGCCCATGCCCCGGGTGGACTCCGGCCCCATGCCGCGGGTGGACTCCGGCCCCATGCCCCGGGTGGATTCGGGGCCTATGCCGCGGGTGGATTCCCGCCCGATGCCGCGGGTGGACTCCGGCCCGATGCCACGGATGGACTCTGGCCCCATGCCGCGGGTGGGACCGGCACCGCGACCGCAGGCGGACTCCTGGCCGGGAACCGGGATGAGCCCGATCGACGACTCCTGGCCGGCCTCGGATTCCCGGCCGGCGTCTGCCACGGGTGAGGGCTCCGGAACCCGGCGGGCGGGCCGGTCACGTGATGCGAGGCCCGCCGACTGGCCCGGCCAGGGCGGCCCTCAGCCGGACCAGTTCGGGCCACGCGGGGTGCCCGGCTCACAGCCCGGCCGCGCCGATTCCCGCGCACGCCCGGCCAGTGGCCCGCATACGAGCCCGGGCAGCGGGCCGCACACCAGCCCAGGCAGCGGGCCGCACACGAGCCCCGGCAGGAGCCCGTACGCCAGGCCGGGTAGCGGCCCCAACACGAGCGTGCGCAGCGGCCCAGATGCCATGCCGGCCAGTGGCCCGCATACCAGCCCGGGTACCGGCCCCCACACCAGCCCTGGCACCGGGCCCCACACCAGCCCGGGTACTGGCCCGCACACCAGCCCCGGCAGCCGCGCGCGCTCCGGCCCGTCACCAGTGCCCGGCCACCCTTCCCAGGCGGCACCGGAGTATGACAGCTGGCAGGAACGCGATACCCAGGCGCCAGGCGGCCAGGTCACCCGTGATCGCCCCGATCCTGGGCCGCAGCCGGACAGCGGGCGCCGCGGTCGCCGCTTCGGCCGGCCGGGACGCCGCCCGGCCGCATCTGGCCCGGACGCGCCGCGCCGGGCCGCGGAACCGGCCAGCCGTGGGCGGCGGGTTCTGACCAGGTCGCGGATCTGGCTGCTGGCCGGCGCGGCGGGGCTGGTCGTGGTGCTCTCGCTGCTGCTGGGCGGGACGTTGCTGCTGGGCCACAATGGCCCCGCCCACGTCCTGGTCACGCCCGCCAAGCTCGGCTCCTTTGTCCGCAGTCCCCAGCTTGAGCAGCAGATGGGTGCCGGGAACCTGCAGCAGCAGGTCATCTCCAAGAGCGCTGGCCAGGCCAGTCATGTGATTTACGCGGTCTACGAGAACAACGCGGCCGCGTCCGGTGGCACCCCGCAGGTGATCCTCTTCATAGGCGGCCACCTGTCCGGAGTGTCGCCGAGCGGGTTCATTTCCAGCTTCACCATGCAGTTCAAAGGGGCGCACAGCACCAGCCCCGGCAGCATGGGCGGCAGCGCGGCCTGCGTCAACGCCAACGCCAACGTGACCGGCCAGGTTGCCCTGTGCACCTGGGCGGACAATGACACATTCGGCGTGGTCGCGTCTCCGACGATGAGCACGGCCCAGCTCGCGGCCCAGATGCGCTTCATCCGGCCGCTGGTCGAGCACCCGGCGAAGTAGCCGCAGCGGCGCCCGGCTACTCGGTCGTGTCCTCGCTGGCCTGCGGGTCCTTACTGTGCTGCGGGGATGGCCTGCGTAGCGAGAGCCTGGCGACGGCGAAGGTGACGGCGGCGGCCAGCACGGCCAGGCCGACGAGCTGGCCGCCGATCAGCCGGGTGTCGAGGGGGAACGAGGCCGACACGTCGGTCACCTGGGCCGGCTGGGTGGATGCCCCGGACGGCCCAGGGGTGACCTTGGGGAAGGTAACGCCGGGGTTGCTGGCCGGGCTTGGCAGCAACGGGAGTGAGCCGGTCGGGAGCGATCCCGGCGCGGAGCCGGGGGGCAGAGTCAGGCCCACCCCGACCGGCGCCGGGACGCTCGTCGCTGGCGTGGTGCTGGTGGTAGTTGGCGTATGCGTGGGGCTAGGAGTCGGGGTGGGCGTCGGTGTCGGTGTCGGTGTCGGGGTGGGCGTCGGCGTGGGAGTTGGCGTCGGCGTGGGCGATGGCGGGTTCGCGACCACGACGCTGGCCGACCCGGCGGCGATGTCGGCGGCCTGCGGTGAGCTGCCCGCCGCGGTCAGGGTGATGGTGTCGCCCAGGGCGCTGGTGGGGACGGCGATCGCGGCCTGCAGTTCGTCCGGCAGGCCCGCGGTCAGGGCGAGCGCGCACTGACTCCCGGCCAGCGAGGGGCAGACGGTGAAGCTCGGTACCAGCGTGCTTGGCTGCGATGCCAGGCTGATGGTCGCGGTGCCGTCCACGGCCCCGGCCAGCCAGACCCAGATGGCGAACCCGGCCTGCCCGCCCGGCGCCACGTCACCCGAGGTGTCCAGCGACTGGACGGCCACGCACAGGACATCCGGTGGCGGAGTGCTCGCGCCCGGGCTGGGGGCCGGTGTCGAGCCGGCCGCGGCCGGGATGGGCGGCGGGGCGGTGATGGTCGTGCCGGCCGCGGTCTGGCTGATGCTGGTCTGCGCCCCCGGCTGGGCGGCGGTGGTGATTGTGCTGAGGTGCAACTGGGCCACCTGCGCCGCGGTCAGGTGCAGCACGCACGGGTTCACCGTGGGCGGCGGTGACCCTGAGCCCGGGACCGCCGCTAGCCCGGGACCGGTGCCACCGGTCAGCAGGGGGGCAGCCAGGAACAGGCCGGCTGCCCCGACCGGGATGGCGAAGAACCCGGACAGTGCACCCCAAGCCCGGCGTCTGGTGAGGCGTGCGCTCATGGCCGCGCCCGTACCGTCCCGATCATCCCGTCCGCGGTCACACCTGCTGCCGTGTGGTCTCTCACTGCGCGAAGACATTCCCCGCCACTCCAAGCGCGACACCTGGAGTGGTCACCGGATCACTGGCAGCGGCCAGGCCCCTCGGCGCCGGCCTGGCGATCGGCTCTGCCGGGTGATTCGGTTCCGCGAGGACTGGGCGTGTATGCTCTCCAGGCGCGGATGGTTGGCTGGTCTAGCCCGCCCCGGGCACTTGTCCCGGTCGCCTGGCGGCGGAACTTGTTGCCCAGCCAGACGTGTGCCCCCTTAGCTCAGTCGGCAGAGCGTCTCCATGGTAAGGAGAAGGTCTACGGTTCGATTCCGTAAGGGGGCTCGCAAGTAGCGAGGATATTTCGAAATTAATATCGATCCTATTTGTCGCTTTTGTGGAACGAGTCATAGAGACGCTCCGGCGCTCAGATTGCTCAGGCTGGCCACTCCTGATAATTGTTGATCACCCTCTGTAATCGTATTGTCTGCATCACGCAAGCAAGTGGTGCTACCAGAGGTGTCCTCTAAACCTGGCAGCGTGACCTCCTCACTGGGCGCGAAGAGCTTCACCGCCGCCTGCCGAGTATGCGCTACCTGTGGATGACTAGTTCACCGCGGCCGAGCGGCACAGAACGGTCAGTTCTGGCGCCGTCTGTCACCGCCGGCGGCTCTGCCGCGCGTTCTCCGGCAGCAGGCCAGCCAGCCGCCCCCATTGCTCATCAGTCAGGTCAAGCGACTCAGGCGATCATCCACCCGCTCTGATGTACACCAGCCAGAACCAGGAGATCTACCGGACACGCCCCAGTCACCTCTAGCTGCGTTCAGGATTTGAGCACTCATGGGCCGTGCTGATGCCGCCCGCCGTAAGGCTGTGGA
Organism: uncultured Actinomycetes bacterium; assembly: GCA_963837105.1. Classification (GTDB taxonomy): domain Bacteria; phylum Actinomycetota; class Actinomycetes; order Streptosporangiales; family Streptosporangiaceae; genus UBA9676. The sequence continues at coordinate 110,071 of CAWIMG010000034.1, forward strand.
AGAGCTGGACCGTCTCCTCCGCAGGAGGAATGTCGAGCTCGTCGCGCAAGGCAGCGACGCAGGAGCGGTACTGACGGCTCACCAGCTCTCGTTGATGCAGCGAGGCGAAGCAGCGCATGAGCAGCCTGTGCATGGACTCGCAGCAACGGTCGCTGCGTACCGCGAGTTGGCCGAACCGTACAGCCTCGGAGAGCTTGCCGAGCTCGAAGTAGACCGCCGCGAGATGCTCCAGTGTTTGTAGGTACAGGTCCTTCAAATGGCGCTGTTCAGGCAAAAACCATTCACCGGCTGAGTCATCCTCAAATAGTGGTCCCCGGTAGAGCTGGACGGCTTTCTCGTAGGCATCGATGGCCTGCTGGGGCCGGTCGGCACGGCGAGCCGACTCTCCGTGGTGGAGGGTTGAAAGGAACTCGGCCCGGTCTATCCACCACGTCAGCTCCGGATTCAGGCTGTAACACCCGGCCTGGTAGATGATGGGCTGGACGCCTTGGCCTCGTCCATCAAGGGTATTACGCAGGCTGTTAAGCGTGACGTTGAGGTTGTTGCGAGCAGAGTTATGGGTGTGGTCCGGCCACTGCAACTCCATCAGCTCCTCGCGCCTGACGGGCCGGCCCTGGTGGATCAGAAGATACTGGAACACCGCCCTCGCCTTCAGGCTGTCCCATCTCAACACGCGCCAACCAGCGACGTTCAGCTCCAGCGGCCCGAGCACCAGCGCTGTGATATCAGCCGCAGGCGCAATCGATGCGGGCAGCCAACATACCGGTGCCACCGACAGCGGGAGGGGCAGCATCCCGCGCGTGCTTGAAGCGGGTACAAGCTTGTCCCCGGGCCGTTCCTGGCCGGTGCGGCCTCGATGGAATAGCTGCCGAAGCCAGCCATCCAGGCTATTGCGCTGACGGATGTCGGCCGACACGCCCGATTCGTGCGTGCGCGTCGTCTCGAGTCGTCCCTCCCAGCCCGCAAGGAAAGCGTCGATCCGCTGGTCTATCTCTCGCTCGACGAGGCGGCAGCAGTGGGCGGCGGCCTGGAGCTCATCGGCGACGCGCAGGTCCTCGGCACTCCACTGTCGTAGCGCGCGCACGGCCTGAATTCCGGCGCTGGAGCCACTAGGGGCATTGTCGAGGTCGGCCAGTAGGCGTTCCACCGACTGAAACGACGGGTTCTGTGTCAGCCGCCGCAGTTCAGTGACCGCCTCGGTCAACCGAGTTCGTGCGCCCCCCGTATGGCCATCATCAGCCCCCGGGCAGTACAAGGCGTGTTGTTCGTCGCGATGAGTTGCCATAGTAGGCCCCCAAGCGCCCCGCCCCGCGCGGAACCAGCTGGAACCACCACCGAGGTTCATCCATTTGATACTCCCATTCAAGGTCTCGCATACACGCTGTCAAGTAGATATGTTCAGATCCCGGGTCGGTGCCGTTAACCTCGGGCTTTCGCCGACACGCACCGCAGGGGCCATCTTTGGACCAAGAGTACCTTTGACCTGGGAAGATAGGGCTTTGTCTAGGGCCTGTCCACGCCAGTTCGAAAGGCGCTTTCCAGGTGAAGACTACGAGTCGCCGCGCCAAGATTACTGTGTCTGCTGATGGATCGGGGATCGTGTCCCAGGCGAGCGGGCTGCTGCTGGTGCAGACGGCCCGGTTAACGGGTCTGGGTCAAAGCCTTTCGGCGGGCCTGGCGCGGTGGCGTACCGGCCGGGCGGTGACTGCCTGGCCGATGTGACGGTGCTGAGGGGCGCAGCCGGAGTTGTTCGGGCGGTTGGCCTCCGGCCCGGTGGTGTCCCGGCCGATGCGCCCTGGCCAGCGACATGCCCAGAGCGCTGAGGCAATCCGGGCGGCGCGGGCGGCCGCCCCTGGAACGGGCGTGGACGCTGGGCTGGGTCCGCCGCCCCGGGAGCAGGTGGCGGGCTGATCCCGCTGGATGTGGAGGCCACGATCGTGACCTCCTGCTCGGAGAAGGAACACGCGGCGCCGACCTGGAAGAAAGACGTTCGGGTCTCACCTCTTGACGGTGTTCGCCGACAAGGGGGTCGGCAAAGTCCTTCTTGATGGCGGCTGAGTAGCCAGCGGCGCTCTGCGGGCACGAGGAACCGCGCGGGCACGGCCCTGGGATGATCATGGCGGTTACCACACCTGCCAGATCACGCCGAGGAAACCGTGCCCGCGCCGCCATCATCACCGATAGACCCTGCCGTCGGCCACCTCGCTGGCCTTGCTGAAGATGCCGCAGACCCGCCCGGGCTGCTGGGAGCGCTCGCGGGGGTGGTTGACCCGCGGCACCGGCGGGGCGTGCGGCACCGGCTGGCGGTGATCTTGGGGCTGACGGTGTGTGCGGTGCTGGCCGGGGCGCGCTCGTTCACCGCGATCGCCGAATGGGCCGCCGATGCCGATGAGGAAACCCTGGCCAGGCTGGGAGTGACCGGCGTGGTGCCCTCGGAGTCCACGTTCCGGCGGGTGCTGCAGCGCCTGGACGCGGACGCCTTCGATCACCTGGCCGGTAGGTGGGCGGCCCGGCGCACCACGCCCGGGCCGGGGGCGCGGCGGGTGATCGCTGTGGACGGCAAGACGTTACGCGGCTCCGGCCATGGCGGACAGGACAGCCGCCACTTGCTCGCCGCCTTTGACCATGCCCATGGCGTGGTGCTGGGGCAGGTGGACGTGGATACCAAGACCAACGAGATCCCGATGTTCACCACGCTGCTGGACCGGGTTGATATCGGCGATGCGGTCGTCACCGCCGACGCGTTGCACGCTCAGCGCTCCCACGCCGACTACCTGGCCAGGCGCGGCGCCCACTACCTGCTGACCGTCAAGCGCAACCAGCCCGGCCTGCACGCCCAGCTCACCGCCCTGCCCTGGCACGACGTCCCGGTCGCCTATACCAAGGCCGAACGCGGGCACGGCCGCACCGAGCGGCGCACCCTGAAAATCACCTCCGTGGCCGCTGGCCTGGCCTTCCCCTGCGCCGCCCAGGCCATCAAGATCGTGCGCCGCCGCAAAGTGAAAGGGAAGTGGTCCGCCGGGACCTGCTACGCCGTCACCTCGCTGCGCATCACCCAGGCCAGCCCGGCCCAGCTCGCCGCCATCATCCGCGGCCACTGGGGCATCGAAGACCGGCTCCACTGGGCCCGCGACATCGACTTCGATGAGGATCGCTCCCAGGTGCGCACCGCCAGCGGCCCGCACATCATGGCCAGCCTGCGCAACCTGGTCATCACCATCTTGCGGCTGGCCGGAACCACCAGCATCGCCGCCGCCCTCCGCTACCACGCCCGCCGGCCCAGCCGCCCCCTGCGAACGATCACGAAGTGTTAACCGACTTTGCCGGAGCCCTGGTTCGCCGACCACGGGCCGGAAAGGCTAGGGAGGAGCCGCTGGCCATCATGCTGCGGCCCGGGAACGCCGGATCCAACACCGCGACCGACCACATCGAGGCGGTCCGGCTCACCCTTGCCTAGCTGCCCAAGGACCCGCGGTGCCGCGTGCTGATCCGGGCTGACTCTGGCGGCGGCACGCATGAGTTCCTGGCCTGGCTCATCAGGCTCCGGCCGGCACCTGCACTATTCGGTGGGGTTCCCAATAACCGATGACATCGCCGGCGCCATCCTCAAGCTCCCGGCCGCGGCCTGGATCGCGGCCTATGACAGCTAACGGCAGGTGCGTCCCGGCGCGTGGGTGGCCGAGCTTACTTGCATGCTCAACCTGGCCGGCTGGCCCAAAGGGATGCGGGCCATCGTCCGCAAGGAGCACCCGCATCTTAGCTGGGCACCCGGGGTGCGCAGGCTCCGCTGTCAGGGACGGGAAATCGTTGCCCAAACCAGGGGGATCACGGTGCTGGCTGCGGAGAACGCCAGGCTGGCAGGGTGGTCGCGGAGCTCAGCGTGGTCAGCGTTGATCTGTCCGCGCCTGGAGTCGCTGATCCGGGGGAACAGGGCATCTCCTCGTTTTCGCGCCCGTCGTCGAAGCCCAACTCGCGGACTGATTCATGTGCGTGGCGCGGAATGGCGCCGGTCGTCCCGTCCGCCGACCCGCGATCGTTGGATCGAAAACGGACTGCCATGCGCTACGTGAGCGTTCGGCTCTGCTCGCCCCTGCCCGATAATGACGTCCGAGCCCGTCCCACGCACGGCTCCCGCGCAAATTCTCATACGACAGGACGGCCGCGCGCTCCTGCGCGAGGCCACAGAAATACCAGCAGGCTCTCCATTCCGTTGATGACAAGCTCATCCAGGCGCCGCGCCCGGGGATGTGAGCGGGCCACCCGCCGAGGGGCGGGTAGCCAAGATGACCGAGGAGTAGCTTCGTGCCCCGGATGACGCTATGCGATGGCGGGGCCGCCCCTCGTTATCCGCCTCCGGTCCTCGCGGCGTAGGACCGTGCCGAACGACTTCAGCGTGCTGCGCAGCCGCTGGACGGCCACGCGCATGCGTTGGACCGAGTTCGGCATGTCGAGGCTCACCATGGGTGAGCCCGAACCTTAAGCGCTAAATAAGCGTATAGCCGAAGTATTCGCGCAAAATAACTGGAAACTAAGCCCGCCCTTAGTGCTAGTTAAGCGGCTAAGCGTATCGTGTGCACTCATCAGCCATACAGGGTTAGGGCGATCTGCGCAAACATAATCCTGGAGGTTTGGCAGGTCGGCCTGAACTATCCAGAGGCAGGATTCGCTGGAAAGGCCCGGCAAGCCTTTAGAGCGCCCGACGTTGAATGGGAGGGTAACATGGCCGAGCGCGAGGAACGCGAGGAACGCGGGGAGCGTGAGGAGCGCGGGGAGCGTGAGGAGCACCGATGCCGCTGCTGGACGCTCTGGGAGCGTGAGGAGCAGCGCGAGCGCGAGGAACGGCGGGAGCGCGAGGGGCGCGAACATCGTGAAGAGCGCGAGCGCGAGGAACGGCGGGAGCGCGAGGAGCGGGAGCGGCGAGAACGTGAAGAACGTGAGCGCAAGGAAGAACGCGAGCGGCGAGAACGCGAGGAACGGCGGGAGCGCGAGGAGCGCGAGCGCCGCGAAGAACGCGAGCGCCGGGAACGCCTAATACTGCTCTGCTGCTGCGGCCACCGCAGGCAACGAGAACGCGAGGAGCACGAGGAGCACGAGAGGTCAGAGCAATAGCGCCGGGCGGCGAAGGCAGATCCAAGCACATGTCCGTGGCGGGAGATTCGTCCTGGTGACCAAGCCCTGGCATCGAGGTAGATGCCCGACGGGATAACAGTGAGTGGCGGAAAGGGTCAAGGTCCGGCCGCGGAATGGGTGGACGGAGGCGGTACACCTCAGAGTGGAGGTCTCGGGCGAGAACCGCGGCCACGTCGTCGCCCGCCCACCGCGGCGGACATTCCGGCAATGGCTGCTGCGTAGGCCAACGCCATACGCCAGATCATTCCACGGCTGACACCCTCGGCGTCGAAGCCCCGGCTACCCGGACGGCCAGGCCGCGCAGGCGCTGCAGCCGCGTAGATCACCCCATTGGGCTCGGCGGTCGGCGGCCATCCGGACCACCGGACAAGCGCGCAGCTAAGGCGTGTAGGCGCGCTCCTGTATTTGGTGTTGACCACGATGTCACCGACTGCCTTTCCCAGCGTGCGGACGATTGGCGCCCTGGTTCGCCGGAGTTGCAGGCCGGGTGACGGCGTGGCTTTGTCGCGCCTGGTCAGGCGGCCCCGCCGAGGTCTATGTCGCTGATGCCTGGTGCGGCGATGCGCAGGGTGCTGCCAGTGGCGTGGGCGATGCGGGCCAGCATGTCGAGGGTGGGCAGGCTGCCGCCGCTTTCGATGCGGGCAATCGAGGACTGGGTGGTGCCCATGCGCCGGGCAAGCTCGGTCTGGGTCAGGCCCGCCCGGGTGCGCAGGGTGTAGACCAGCTCGGCCAGCTGGCCCGCGAGGGTGGCCGCGGCGTAGGCGCGGTCATATTCCCCACGGTCCTCGGGCGGGTACTTGGCGCGGAGTTCGTCGAGGGTGATGTTAGCCATCGCTGCCGCCTGCTTCCTGGCTGGCCCGCATGGCCTGCTTGGCCCGGGCCACCTCCTGCCGCTCGTTCTGCCGCTGCTTGCGGAAGGTCGTCAGCGTGATGACCTTCGCCCGCTTGTCGATGAAGTACGTCACTCGGCGGGCCGTTCCCTCGCAGGTGAACCGTAACTCGAACAGGCCGCCGCCAAGCGGCCGGGCATGCGGCATCCGCAGCGCAGGCCCGAACTCGGCCAGCCGGTCGAACGCGCGATCAGCCATCGCCTTGTCCTTGCTCCTAAGCGTGGCGTACCAGTTCTCGACCTCCGGGGAGATCTCCACGATCCAGCGCTTGCTCACCCGCCGAGTATCGCACCAACACTATATCGCGTTCACGCGATAGTCGGGATCCCGCCTGCAGCGACCGTCACTCACGTGACCACCCCTCGATGTCTCCAGCGGCGAGCCGTGGAACGGGTCGTGGACCGCGCGCTTGTGGATTCCTGGGCGTTCTGAGCATTCTGAGCGGAGCGGACAGTTCATCAGTGCAGGCAGAGAGCCTCGGGCATCGGGCCGTGCTTATGGTAAGGAGAAGGTCTACGGTTCGATTCCGTAAGGGGGCTCCCAGGTAGTGGAGATATTTCGAGATTAGCACCGATCCGTTTTGTCTCTTTCGTAGAACGGGTCAAGGAGACGCTCCTACGCTCAGGCTGCCCACAGTTGATAACCGCTGATCACCTTCCGTAATCAAAGTCGCGTCCTGGCACGGTTTCACATCCCTGAAGAAGCGGGCCGGGGTCAAGGGGCTGGTGTGCCCGTTTTTGTGGCGTTTCCGGGCCGGATTTTGGCATACCGGGAGAAGGGCCGGGGTCCAGGTGGAGCGCCCGGCTGGACGACCGACCTGGAGGCCGGTCCTTCTCCCGGCTCACACTGGACCAGGCCGGGAACGGCTATGGGGTATGTGGGTGGCGCGCCCCGTGGGCAGGTCGTGTCCTTGGCAGGCGCGCGGCTGCGTTCATCCCTTCGGGGGTGCCCGCGGCTGGTGGCCGCGGGGGCATGGGGCGGGTTCGCGTGCGGGCAGCGGGATCAATCAGACAGGCGGCCGCCCGCCCATCAGGCGGGGGCCAGTAAAACCAGCGATCACGCGCTGCCCGCGTCCGGGCCTGCTCACGCCGTCTTCGGCGAGCTGGCGGCCAGGGTGCGGACCTGGCCGTCGCGCATCGCGTAGAAGACCCAGGTGAGCAGCTGGCGCGCGGCGGCGACCTTGGCGATGTTCTTGGCCTCCTTGCCGCGGCGGGCGAGGATGTCGTCTTTGCGCTGGCGCAGCGGGTGGCCGGCGGGCACGTGCTGGATGGCCTCCATCAGCGCCCACCGCACGAGCGGGGATCCTTGCTTGGTGATGTGCCCGCGGCTGACCTTGACATCGGACTCCCGGTGCCGGGGGGTCAGCCCGGCCCACGAGCACAGCCGGGCTGGGTGAGGGAACCGGGTAATGTCGCCGATCTCGGCCACCAGCACCGCTGCGAGTACCGGGCCGATGCCTGGCAGTGCCCGGATGGCGTGGTAGCCGTCGTGGTGTTCTAGCAGGTCGGCGATGGCCGCCTCCAGCACGGTGATCTCGGCGGTCAGCTCACTGGCGAGCGTGCGCAGCGAGGCCACTTTCCCCGCATACGGCTGGCCCAGCTCCAGGCCATCCAGCCAGGTGTTCCCCCAGACCCCGAAGATGTCGGTGCAGGTGACCGGGATACCGAGCTTGGCCAGCACCGCGTGGACCTGGTCTTTGCAGCTGGTGCGCAGCCGGACCAGCTTGATCCGGTAGCGGGTCAGCTCCCGCAGCTCGCGGATCTCATCCGGGGCGATCCACGCCTCGGGCAGCCGCCCCATCCGCAGCAAGTCGGCCAGGTCCGCGGCGTCTTTCTCGTCGTTCTTGACCCGCCGGTAAGCGAAGCCCCGCACCCCCAGCGGGTGGGCCAGGTGCACCTGCGCACCGGTCGCGGCCAGCGTGTCCGCCGCCCAGTAGTCGGGTAGCGGCGGCGCGTTGCCGCGCCGCCGCCCCCTCAGAACCCGGCGTGCGCCGTTTCGGCGCACCGGGCTCAAGCAGGCCCCCAGGGTTTTCGGGTCAGGGCCGCTGAAGCGCTGGGCCTGCTGCTTCCGCGCCTGGCTGGCGGCGTGAGCAGTAGGCGTGGGTGAGCCGGTAGACGGCGTGCCCGCCTGGTTTCCCGGGTGCCGCGCCGAGGCTGATCGCCTGGTGGCGGGTCGCGACGCGGACGGCTTTGATCCACTGCACCCACTCATCGGGGTGCTGGGGCTCCTGGCTGGCGTGCAGCAGTAGTTCGCCGCATAGCGGGCAGCGCCCGCGTTGCCGCTGGAGCAGCCGCAGCCTGGCGGGGTCGAGCGGGGGTGTCCCGCGTCGCCGCCGGGCCGTCCAGTAGCTGGCCAGCGCGGGGTCATCGGGTGATGCCCAGCCCTTGACCAGCGTGTGCCGGGTGATCTTCGTCCAGGCGAACTTGAGCAGGTAGGCGCCGCTGTCGCGGTCGCCGAACACCCACCGGTCGCGCCTGGCGGTGTTGAACTGGCCGAAGTACTTGCCGGTGATCCAGCGTTTCCCCTTGTGCGGATGAGTGAACTTCGCCCACTTGTAGGTGAGCTTCCACACGTGCCAGTCCAGCTCGTTGAACACCCGCGCGGACACGCAGTGCCGGTAATGGGCCGACCAGCCCCGGATGAAGGGGTTCAGCCGGACGAGGACCATCTGCGCGTTGTGGCCGCGCAGTGCCCTCATCTCGGTGCTCAGCCGTTCCCGTGCCCGTTTCACCGCCGCATTGCTCGGCTTGATCAGCAGCTTGCCCCGGTAGCGGCGGACGTTGAACCCCAGGAAGTCCACCCCGTCATCGAGGTGGACGACGCGGGTCTTGTCCTCGTTGAAGGCAAGACCTCTGGGCGCCAGCCACCGGGCCAGCCGCGCCTTAACCTGCTCGGCCTGCTGCCTGGAATGGCATAGTGCCAGCAGGTCATCGGCGTACCTGATCACAACCGGGGAGCCCGGCCACGCCGTTCCGGCGTTGCTGCCGGTGGTGATGTAGCGGACTCCGGCGGCTTGCTCCATCCCTGCAGGGCCACGTTCATCAGCACGGGGCTGATCACCCCGCCTTGCGGGCCGACCTGCGGGCCGTCATAGGCTTCGGACATAAGGGCCTCCCAACCTGGTGGAGACGGATGCGTGCAACTTCCAGCATCCGCCAGAAGCGGAGGCCCGCTTCTTCATCGCATCAGGGAGTTCCGGGCAGCCGGAGCAACCGGTCCGGCCGGGGAACCGGAATGGTTCGCGATCAGCTATGACGACCTGGGCCCGATCTCCAACTGGACCGACACCCTGCTCGGTGGCGGTCCAGCCGGAGGGCGAATCGAGATCGACGCCAGCGAGCTACGGCTCCGGATGGCCGACTTCAAGGTCGGCGCGCCACGCGCCTCCGTTCGCCGGGCGGCCCGGTCCTCGCATCGGACCCGGGAACGGTCGGCGTGCATGGCAAGGAGCGGCAGCTGGCTGGCGAACGGTTCGGCTGACGGCCTCGTGGAGATCAAGACCGACCCGCCCAGTTACACCGACCGCTGCCTCAGGACCCTGTTCCGCCGGATGGAAGTCAACGAACTGATCGTGAGCCTCGTCGATCCGGGCGGCTTCATCGCCGCCCTTGAGCGTTGACTCACGCGTCCACAGCACGTGTGGTGACCTCCTCTAACCACGATCTGCTCGCACGCGCCAGATCAGCCAATCACGTGCCAGCCGGCGACCTGCCGTACATACTCGCTGACCGCGCAATCAGGCGGCTCAGCGCGCGTCTCTTTGATCTGCTCCATCACTCAGCGCGACGGGCGCTTGTCCGAACCTCCGACATTTCCGGGATCCTCGCCGGATCCGCCCCAACCTGACCCGCCGCAGGGACTGGGCCGGTCGGCCAGATGGCGGGCCCGGCCTTCACGTTGCCCTCAGTGCATCGGTGGGCGGAGCCGTGATTGCCAGCGGCGCCGGCGCTTCGAGAGCAGGCAGACGGACGGCTCGGGCACGCCGACGTCTACCTGCACGGCCCCTGTACGGGCAGGTAGACGTCGGCGTGCCCGAGCCGCGTCGTCCTCGGCGACCGCAAGCGGATGCGGAACGTGCCCGAATCCGGGTGGCGGACTCGCTCGATGCCGGAGCAGTCCCCTCCTGGCTGCTCCGGCAGGTACATGTACTGCGTGATCTTCCAGTTGCCCCGGTGCGTTCCAGAACGAACAGCTTCCGGAGACGCGCTGGCTGCGTCTCGCCGGTAGCGCGGATCGTGATCGTCCCCTGGCTTGTTGCCCTGACTGCCGCGAGGTCGCGTTTGACGGTGGCGCTGGCGGCCCAGCTCGCCACCCGGCTTTCCAGGTCGGCGCCATCCAGGTGGGAGCCGATCATGCCATCACCTCGGCGAGCACCTGCTGGGTGGTGAGCTCGTGCCCGTGGGAGCCGCGCGCGTGCTCGCGGATGGCGGCGACAAGCTGGCCGAGCTGGTCGTCGCTAGCGACCCGGAACTCAACCCCGCAGGGGCAGCGGCCGACGTGCCCGGCTAGTGCACGTCCGGTGAAAGCGAGGTCAAGCACGACGCACGGCTCTTCCCCCTCCACCCAGGCATCGTGACCGGCCGACACCACGTGCGCATCACCCGGGCCGAAGTCGTATTCGCGGCCGTCGTCCATGCGGGCGTGGAGCCGGCCGGAGATGATGTAGCCGGTGTGGGCCGCCTGGCAGGCTTCCGTGCCGACGACCGGCTTGACGTCGGTTGACCACTTCCAACCAGGCTGATACACAGTGCGGGCGATCGTGACGCCGGGCAGGTTGACCACGTTGAGCGAGGCGTGTTCGCACGCGTGCCGCTCATCGGGCGTCTCGATGTTCTTGACTGCCACGATTAGTTTCGTAGCTTCGAGCATCGGGTGTTGCCTTCCCTTGGCCTGGCTTGCCAGGCCAGCATGCAAGCCGGCGGCCTGCCGTCACATCGGGAACAACACGTAGATGCAGCCGGGACTACGTAGTGGCCGAGGGAGGAAACGCCCGCTGAGAGTCGCGGGCTGCGGCCTGTGATACGGCCGCCACCAGGCCGGTTCGGGAGCGGGCGCCCGTCTTGCGCAGCACGCTCTCGACGTGCTTCTCCACGGTCCGTGGCGACAGATGCAGCCGTGCCGCGATCTGCTTGTTGGCCAGCCCGCCGGCGACGAGGCGCAGCACGTCCGCCTCCCTGGCGGTAATTCCCGCCGCCACCCAGGGATTGGGCTGCGACTCCTTGAGCAGTTCGCGGCAGCGCTCGGCCAGACGGGGCAGGTCCCGGCTATCAAATCCCGCCTCGGCCTCGGCCAGCCAGCGAAGCGGGTCGCCCCATCCGTCGGCAAGAGCAGCGGGGGCGGCGCAGAACCTCGCCAGCTCACCCCAGGCCTCGCCGTTCGTGAAGCCAACGTCGCAGCCCGCCGCCAGTTCGTTGGCCCGCTGCCGCTGCCCGGCTCGCCCGGCCAGCACCGCCTCGGCGTAGCCGATAAGGCTCCGGTTCTGGCGGATGGCGCCGACGCCGAGCCGGCGGGCCTCCTCGATCGCCCGTGCCGCCTGGTGATCACCAAGTGAGGCCAGGAGCAGCGGCCATAGCGCCCGAAGCCCCGCGGGTTCAGCATGCGGGAGGCGGGCCAGGATCGCCATCCCCCGGGCGTAGGGTTCCACGGCCGCCGCGGCCTCGCCACCGAGCAGAACCACTGCTCCCCGGCTGGCCCAGCAGATGCCCTCGACCATCTGGTCATCCGGAGCGGCCGCGATGGCGCGGGCGGCGTAGCGCTCTGTCTGCCCGGCGTCGGCGCGCATGCTGGCGCTGCCGGTAAGTACCGCCAGCGCCTTGGCCCGGACCTGGTCCAGGCCGAGCCGCTCGGCGAGGCTGACGGCGGCCTGCGCGTGGGCATCACACGTGTCCAGTTCCCAGCGGCAGGTGAAGCCCGCGGCGAGCTGGAGATCCAGAATCGCCACGGTACTCAGCGCACCCATCTGCTCGGCAGCGCGCCGCGCCTCGGACAACCGCTCCACTCCGGCATGATCAAGTAGGTCGATGGTGCCCAGCTCGTGCAGGGCGCGCAGCCGCCACAACGGCAGGTCGGCTGCCTCCGCGGTGACCAGCGCGCTCGCGAAGGCCGCGCGGGCGGCGCCGAGATCACGCAGCCGGTAGCTCCGGCCGATGAGCTCCAGCGCATGACAGCGGACATCCGCAGCACTGCCCTCGGCGGCGAGGACGTCCTCGGCGAAAAGCCGGGCCTCATCGAGGTCATCGGCGGCGAAGGCCACCTCGGCATCGATGACGCCCATGCGGGCGCGCACGCCAGCCGGCGGGGCGGTTCCGGCCAGGCGCCGGGCGGCGCCGAGGTGGTGACGGGCCATCTCCCACCGCGAGGCGCCCACCGCCGCCTGGCTGAGGCGAAGGTGGACCTCCGTCCGGAGTTCCGCCGCCTCGGTCCCGAGCCGGGTGATGAGATGGCCGCCGGCCGCCGCTGCCTCCTCAACCCGCCCGGCCAGGGCCAGCGCTTCGACCAGCAGAAGTTCCGCCTGTTCCCGCTCGGGAGTGCCTTCGAGGAGGTCAGCGGCACGCCGCAGGGTGCCGATCGCAGTGGCCAGCGCCCCCCAGGCCAGCGACTGGCCGCCGGACTGGCTTAGCAGCGTTCCGGCCCGGCGGCGGTCCCCGGCACGGTTCGCCAGCTCGACGGCCAGCTCGCGCAAGCCGCCTTCCAGGTGCGGGTGTGCGGCGTCCAGAACGGCGAGCGCCGCCGAGGCCAGGGCCCGCTGGCGGGGTGGCAGCATGGTGTCGAGCACGGCTTCGCGGGTCAGCGCGTGCCGGAAGCGGAAGGCCATACCGTCGGCGCTCACCAGCAGTTGCTCGACAGCCAGCCCGAGCGTCTCCGCCACCAGGGCCGCAGTCTGGCCGCTCACGGCCGGGAGCAGCTCCCAGTCGAAATGGCGGCCGAGGACGGCAGCGGCCTCGATCACCGATCGCTGCGGTTCGCTGAACTCGGCCAGGCGCTCGCGGACCGTCTCGGTGAACGACTCCGGCAGCCCGGGCGACGCCAGCAAGTCTTCCACCAGCAGCGGTACTCCTTCGGCGGAGGCCTGCACCCGGCGCAGGAGTTCCGCCTCTGCTCCCGGGATGCAGGCATGGACCATGCGCGCCATGTCCTCATCGCTGAGCCGGTCAAGAGCGAGGTGAAGTACACCGGGTCGGCCCCGCAGTCGGCGAGCCACTTCCAGTGCGGCCGACGGCCGGTTGGCGCGCAGGGTAAGTACGCACATCAACGACTCGCCATCAAAGTGCTCGCCCAGGTACTCCATCAGGGCCACGGTGTCCGGGTCCGCCCAGTGCAGGTCCTCTAGCACTATGACCAGGCCCTGCGGCGCGAGACGCCGAAGAAGCTGGATCAGCGCCTCACCGCGGATCCCAGGTGAGACCTCTCCACGCCCCGGAGCGCGGCCAGCCATCCCCGGCAGCAGCGCGCTCAGCGCGGGCAGCCAAGGCTCCATCGCCGCGTCATCGGGAACGGCCTTGTCCCTGAGGAGCTGCACAAGCGCGTCCGTTAGCGGCCGGTAAGCAGCAGTCGCTGACTGCGGCACCGCCCGGCTGGTAACGACCCATATGCCACGGCTGGCCGCCCGGCTGGCCGTCTCCAGGGCCAGCCGCGACTTGCCGATCCCCGGCTCCCCGGTGATCACTACACACCCGCCGTGCCCGGCCATAGCGGCCGTCAGCGCCGCGTTGACCGCCTCTAGTGCAGCGTCCCTGCCGATCAGGACCGGGCACAATACCTGCGCCATCAGTCCAGTCTGACAGCAATCCCTCGATAGCGGAGAAGGGCATCGGGCTCCGGAACGGGTGGCGCCAGGGTCCCCGGTTGATCAGGAGTGCTCCGCCGGGGCGGTCTCAGACCGCCACCAGCAACATCCGCGGCTTGGTCGCGTCCCCTCGGGTGGTGTAACTAGCGGCGAGGCTCCCGGGAGTAGCGGAGCCATCGTGTGAGTCTTCGCGGAGACCTACCAAGTCGTCGCGAAGGAGATGCACACGATGGCCCTTGACCAGTCTGCCCTGATGGAGCTTCTCGATGTGCTCAAGGCCGCCGATGGCGGTGATGTGGTGCGCAGCGCCGTGCAAGCGGTGTTCCAGGCGCTGATCGATGCGGAGGCGACCGCCGTGATCGGGGCCGGGCAGCATGAGCGCAGCCCGCAGCGCGTGACCCGGCGCAACGGGTACCGGGATCGGCCGCTGACCACCGCCGCGGGGGATGTCGGGCTGCGGATCCCCAAACTGCGCTCGGGGTCGTTATTCCCGTCGCTGCTGGAGCGGCGCCGCCGCATCGACCAGGCGCTGTTCGCGGTCGTGATGGAGGCGTACGTGACCGGCACCTCGACCCGCAAGGTCGATGACCTGGTGGCGGCGCTGGGCGCCGGCACCGGGATCTCCAAGAGGAGGTCAGCCGGATCTGCGCGGACCTGGACGCCGAGGTCGCCGCGTTCCGCGACCGGTCCCTGGCGCACGCGGCGTTCCCGTACGTGTTCCTGGACGCCACGTTCTGCAAGGCCCGCACCGGCGGGGACCGGCGCGGCCGGGGCAGCCGGGTCACCGCCCAGGCCGTGGTCATCGCTACCGGGATCAGCGCCGACGGCCGCCGCGAAGTCCTCGGGTTCGACGTCGGCGACAGCGAGTCCGCGGTGTTCTGGACCGGGTTCTTGCGCCAGCTCAAGGCCCACGGCCTGGCGGGGGTGCAGCTGGTCACCTCCGATGCGCACACCGGGCTGAAAGCAGCGGTCGGGTCGATCCTGCTCGGCGCGGCCTGGCAGCGCTGCCGCGCCCACGCCGGGCGGAACCTGACCGCCGCGGTGCCCAAGGGCCACGCCGACGTGGTCGCCGCCGCCGTGCGCACCATCTACGCCCAGCCCGACGCCGCCAGCGTCCGCAGCCAGCTGCACGTCATCGCCGGCATGCTCGGCCGGCGGTTCCCCAAGGTCGAGACCATGCTGCGGGACGCCCGCGACGACCTCACCGCGTTCGCCGACTTCCCGGCCGAGCACTGGAAGAAGATCTGGTCCACGGCCTCGAGCGCACCAACAAGGAGATCAAGCGCAGAACCGACGTCGTCGGTGTGTTCCCAGCCCTCCGTCGCTGCTGCGCCTCGCCGGCGCGGTCCTGGCCGAGATCCACGACGAATGGCAAGTCAGCGACCGGCGCAATCCTCTCCGAAGCATCCATGGCCAAGCTCCACGAGCCCGACCCGGCCGGGCAGCCGGCCCTCGATTCAGTTGCCAGCACGGCCCAGATCGCGTCATAGTGCCTAACGGCACCCGCCAGCGCGAAGAATCACACGCGCCCAGTTACACCACTCGGCGGGACGTGACCTCCGGCTTGCTAGTGGTCTGTAAGGCCGCTGGTTTTAGTCTTCGCACGTTTGATCTTGCCGAGGATCGTGTCTGCGTCCTTGGTCCAGGCAAACGGTACTGGGTGCTCGTTCCAGGAGTCGATGAAGGCACCGATGGTGGTGGTGAGTTCCTTGACGGAGGTGAACGAGCCGCGGCGGATGGCCTGGCGGGTGATGACGGAGAAGAAGCATTCCACCAGGTTGAGCCACGAGCAGCTGGTCGGCGTGAAGTGCAGGGTTACGCGGGGGTTCTTCGCTAGCCAGGCCCTGACCTCGGCGTGCTTGTGGGTGGCGTAGTTGTCGCAGACCACGTGCAGCTCGCGGCCGGGGTAGGCGGCGGCGACCTTCTTGAGGAACTTGCCGAACTCCTGGTGCCGGTGCTTGGGGTAACACGCGTCGGTCACCTGGCCGGTCGCGATGTTCAGCGCGGCGAACAAGCTGGTCGTCCCGTGCCGGACATAGTCGTGGGTCTGCCGCTCCGGTATCCCGGAGCGCATCGGCAGGATCGGCTGGGACCGTTCCAGGGCCTGGCACTGGCTCTTCTCGTCCACGCAGACCACGACGGCGTTCTCGGGAGGGGCCAGGTAGAGGCCGACGACGTCGCGGACCTTGGCGTCGAGCTGCGGGTCGGTGGAGAACTTGAACCCCTCCGTGCGGTGTGGCTGCAGGCAGAAGCGGCGCCACAGCCGGGTGATCGAGTCGTGGCTGACCGCCAGCTTCTTCTCCCGGCGCAGCCAGTCCGCCAGCCGCCGGGCCGACCAGTGCGTGAAGCCCTGGTCCCGGAGCGCCTCCGGCGGCGGGGTGACCGTCGCCGACAAGATCTCCGCGATCGCCTCATCGGTCATCACCGTCTTCGGGCCGCCCGGCCGCGGCGCGTCCTCCAGCCCTGCCAGCCCGGCGCCGGCGTACTGCCGCCGCCACTTGACCACCGTCGGCTCGGTGCACCCGGCCCGCTCCGCGATCTGCGGCCCGGTCAGCCCGTCCGCCGCCAGCAGCACGATCCGGGCCCGCTCAGCCACCCGGGCCGGAGCGCCGCGGTCCCGGGCCCGCCGCTCCAGCTTTGCCCGGTCCGCATCGGAAACCATCAGAATGCGCACGCGATTCGGCATGAGTGATTATCCCGCACGCCAAGTCAAAACTAAAGTGATACACGCGTCAGACCACTAGTGCTATCGAGGCGACCAGGCCATCCAGGAAGAGCCCGCGCGCGAGCGGATCACCGCGCACTGCCCACAGCGGCCGGGCGTTATTCCACGCCAGGTCCCGGGCACTGTTAATAGTCCAGTTGCAGGTCAAGGTGGCCACCGCGCTCACATGATGATCAACAGCCAGTTCGGTGGCGGTTCCAAAGGACTGCCCGATGGACTGCTCAGCGGCGCCCAGCAACTGGTCCACCTTCTGGTAGTTAGCGAAATGCTGGCCAGCATACGGTGAGCTGGCCAGGCTGCGCAGGTACGACCATGGCCACCGGCAGGTCGTGGCTGATATCTGCATTCATGCCTGCCAGCGCGAACTGCATCGATTCGATCCCCGCCGCGCCGCGCCGCTCCGGATGACGGGGCTGCATGCTGCGTCAGCCCGGCGGACGGCGCGTCCCGCTGTGAACGCTGAGGCCATCCGCCAGATCGACGCCATCCTGGCCCGCCTCGCCGCCTGCCGCCGCAGACTTAACACTGCCCCGGTCCTTGTGGCCGGGACCTTCACGTACAGAGCAGGCCCCCGGTGCTGGGGGGGAAAGCACCGGGGGCCGCTCACCCGGCCAGCCACCTAGCCAGTCGGGGAGTCCAATTCTGAATGTACTCCGTCAGATGCTCTGGCGCGTCCGCGATCACACCGGCCGCGTCTGCCGCGGCCGAGCGCACCAAGTCGCCCTGCCGACCGGGTTGTCTGCCGCCATCGACCTCGACGATGGAGCCGGTCATATCAATGCATCTGGCCTGTCCCGCGGGGGTGCTTCTTGAGCTCGCAGCCGTCCATAACAGCGGCTCCAGGCGCACTGGGCAGACCATTGCTGTCACTGATCGTGATCCGACCCTGGGTCTGTGCTCGAGCTTGCCGTTTAACCTCCACGGCTGTGACCTGGGTGTTTGGCGCGGCTTGTGCCAGGTGGTCCCGGCGTGTCGTGGTGCGTGAGTACGGCCTCCGCATGATCATGTGTTCTCGCTGAAGACCGCATGATCACGAACGAAGGCCGTGATGGACAGACTGCCAGAGGACGCCGGTGCCGGGCCACTCGCCGTGCTGTCGCGGTTCCGGCTTGACTTCTATGAGTGCCTGGCCACGCGGCGTGATGAGTTGTTTGAACTGGCCGACGCGGTGCTGTGTGCGGACGGGCCGGTGAGGACCCTGGCCGGGCTGTCGCTGGCGGCTGAGCACCAGCGTGGCCACGGTGCGCTGTATGACGCGGTCAGCCATGGGCGGATCAGCATCACGCGGCTGCGGCGGGCGCTGGCCGGGCTGCCGTTGCCGCGGGCAACTGATGGCAGGCTGATGCTGGCGGTGGATGTGAGCAGCTGGCTGCGGCCCGGAGCAGCGACCAGCCCGGACAGGTTGTTCTGCCATGTGTATGGCCGCGGGAAGGGCCAGGCGCAGATGATCCCGGGCTGGCCGTACTCGGTGGTCGCGGCGCTGGAACCCGGCCGCACCTCCTGGACCGCTGTGCTGGACGCGGTGCGGCTGGGCCCAGACGACGATGAGATCGCAGTCACCGCCGCGCAGGTCCGCGATGTGATCACCCGGCTGATCACCGCCGGGCACTGGCGCGACGGTGACGCGCCTGCCCTGGTCATCTTCGATGCCGGCTACGACCTGCCCCGGCTGTCGTTCCTGCTGGCAGACCTGCCGGTGGAGGTGCTGGGGCGGCTGCGCAGCGACCGGGTGATGCAGCTGCCCGTGCCGCCGCGCCGGGCCGGCACCCGGGGGCGGCCCTGCAAGCACGGCGGGGGACTCGCGCTCGCCGACCCGGCGACCTGGCCAGCCCCGCAGGTCACCACGAGCACGCTGACCTCCAGATATGGGACGGCGGTGGCGGCTGCCTGGGACCGGGTGCACCCACGGCTGACCCGCCGCTCGGCCTGGCTGGATCACGACGGCCCGCTGCCGGTCATCGAAGGCACCCTGATCCGCCTCCAGGTCGATCACCTGCCCGGTGACCGCGATCCCAAGCCGGTATGGCTGTGGTGGTCACGCACCGGGGCACTGCCGCATGACGTGGACCGCTGCTGGCAGGCGTTCTTGCGCCGCTTCGACCTGGAGCACACCTTCCGGATGTTCAAGCAGGTCCTCGGCTGGACCGCGCCGAAGATCCGCGACCCACAAGCTGCCGACCGCTGGACCTGGCTCATCATCACCGCCCATGCCCAGCTCCGGCTCGCCCGGCCGCTCGCTGACGACCTGCGCCTGCCCTGGGAACGGCCCGCTCCCCCAGGACAGCTGACCCCCGCCCGGGTCCGCCGCGGATTTAGGAACATCCGCGCGACCATGCCCTGCCTAGCCGGTGCACCCAAACCCGGCAAGCCCGGCCCCGGTTATGGCCCTATCGGCCGGCATGGAACGCGCCGTGGAACGACAGCAGTGAGCGCCGTGTGCAATCAGCGCATTGCGAGCACTGAAGCGGCGCTATCCGTGCAGGTAGGGCGCTCCAGCGCACAGACTGCTCAGGCTGACCACTCCTGATAATTATTGATCACCCTCTGTAATCGATGTTTCACATCACAATGCAAGGGTGGTACCAGAAGTTGTCCTCTAAACCCGGCAGCCTGCCCTCCTCACTGAGCGGGAGGAGCTTTACCGCCTCCCTGCCGAGTTTGTACGCCTGGCGGTGTCGAGGGCGCAGCTGGGCTTGGGGCACATACCAAGGCCAATTCTGCGTGCCAAGACGGCAGCATCCGGGTCGGCGGAGGGACCGATGACGGCGATGGTGTGGGTGCTGGTGTAGATGTCTGCTAGCTGCTGGCGGTCGAGATGGGTCACGACCGTGCCGCCTACTGCGCCTGGTGCCCGGCGGCCCGCCGTACCGCGGCCGCGATCAGGCCGAAGATGATGTCTGTTTCCTGCTCGTTGCGGGGGCCGTAGAGCATGACCCGGTTGCGGGGGGCGAGCCCGGCCAGGGCGACGGATGGACTTCGGCCCATCCTGCCGTGACCGCGGCCTCAGCGAGCCCCCTACCCGCCAAGCGCAGGACAGACGACATAGTCCCTTGCCACGCTGGGCTGAACCGGCTGTGAGCACAAGCTCGCCAAAACTGGATGGCCCGGCGCGCGCCCTTAGCCGTTTCCGCTGCCAACAGGCCTGTGGCTGGGAATGCGCGGACGCCACGCTGACCGCGGCAGCCCTGGCGCAGGGCGCCTGTGCGAGGCATCAACGGCGGGGCCGGGAATACCGGACGCTCGGGTAGATATCTCCGCCAGTTTCCGGCGTGGCTTACAGCTTGGCGGCGTCCTGGGGAGTGTCAGGTGCGTTCCCTTGTGGCATTACGTCGTCGGCGGCGAGGTAGGCGTGGCCCCGCAAGGGCAGGTCTTTGAGGAACCAGGTGAGGGCGAAGGCAAGCAGGGCGATGGGCGCGCCGATCAGGAAGACGGCATGGAGTGAGTCGCTGAACGCCAGCACGTAGCCGTGGTGGATGGCGGGCGGCAGCGCGTCGAGCTGGGCGGGGCTGGCGGAGATGTTGCTGCCGTGGACGGCCCGCAGTGCGGACGGTGGCAGGTATTTCGGCAGGTTGGCGGCGAGGCGGTTGTTGAAGATCGCGCCGAAGACGGCGACGCCGAACGCGCCGCCGATCGAGCGGAAGAACGTGGAGGAGGAGGTTGCTGTGCCGAGCTGGCTGCGGGGGACGGCGTTCTGCACGGCGACGACCAGGACCTGCATGACGCAGCCGATGCCCAGGCCGAGGACGACCATGTAGATCGATGAGATGACCAGCGGGGTCGACGGCGTCAGGAGCGAGAACAGGAAAAGCCCGATGGACATCACCGCGGTGCCGATGACTGGGAAGATCTTGTATCTGCCCCATTTGGTCACCAGCCGCCCGCTGATCGTGAACGTGATGAGCATCCCGCAGACCAGCGGCAGCAGCTGCAGCCCCGAGCTGGTCGGTGTAGCGGAGTGAACGGTCTGGAGGTAGAGCGGGATGTAGATGATCGCGCCGAACATCACGAAGCCGACGATGAACCCGATCGAGTTCGACACGGTGAACACGGAGTTCCGGAACAGCCCGAGCGGAATGACCGGCTCGGCGGCGCGTATCTCTGCCCAGCAGAACAGGGCGGCGAATACCACCGCGGCCACCGCGAGCGAGATGATCGTCGTGGAGCCCCAGGCGTAGGTCGTGCCGCCCCAGGTGGTGAGCAGGATGATGGCGGTAACCCCCGCGCCCAGCACGGCAGTTCCGAGATAGTCGATGGCGTGGTGGGTGCGGTGGCGCGGCAGGTGGAGCACCACCGCGATGACGGCGAGCGCGACGGCGCCGATCGGCAGGTTGATGTAGAAGACCCACCGCCAGCTCAGGTGCTGGGTGATGAAGCCCCCGGCAAGGGGGCCGATGACACTGGACAGGCCGAAGACCGCGCCGAAGTAACCCATGTAGCGGCCGCGCTGGCGGGGGCTGACGATGTCGCCGATGATCGCCTGGGCGCCGACCATCAGCCCGCCGGCGCCGACCCCCTGCAGCGCCCGGAATCCGATCAGCTGGGCCATGTTCTGCGACAGCCCGGACAGCGCCGACCCGATGAGGAAGATCACGATCGCCGCCTGGAAGAGCTTCTTCCGGCCATAGAGGTCACCCAGCTTGCCCCACAGCGGGGTCGAGATCGTCGCGGTGAGAATGTAGGCGGTCACCACCCAGGACAGGTGGTTCAGGCCATGCAGATCGCCCGCGATCGTCGGCAGTGCGGTGGCGACGATCGTCTGGTCGAGCGCCGCCAGGAACATGCCGAGCATCAGCGCCCCGAGGATCACCAGGATCCTGCGATGCTCTGCCTTGCTGATCTCACCGGTCTCAGCGACGGCCACAGAACCGGGACTGTCAGGCATCAAGTTCCCCCCAGGTGCCGGCCGACGTTGCTGGTGACCTGGCGGAGCGGGCGCGGCCCGGCTCTTCTCCACCTACTTGCCGGCCGGTTAGCATATCACCAGAAGCCACGCTATGCTTAAGTTAACCGGCCGTCAAATAGGTACCGTCAGTATCGGGATTGACGACAGCGGCGCAACGGCATGGACGAGC
This sequence comes from uncultured Actinomycetes bacterium, assembly GCA_963837105.1. GTDB lineage: Bacteria > Actinomycetota > Actinomycetes > Streptosporangiales > Streptosporangiaceae > UBA9676. The sequence continues at coordinate 131,674 of CAWIMG010000034.1, forward strand.
AATGGCAGGATCCAGCAGTGCCCAGCGACACGGCGCGCGCCCGTAAGCCGGATACGGCGCGGGGTGACGCGCACCGCGATTCGGGCGGCCGCGGCGACACCAGGACGCGCATCCAGCAGGTCGCGCTGGAGCTGTTCGCCGAGCAGGGATACGACAAGACTTCACTGCGCGAGATCGCCGGGCGGCTCGACGTCACGAAGGCCGCGCTGTACTACCACTTCAAGTCCAAGGAAGACATCGTACGCAGCCTCGTCGAGGACTACTTCGGCCAGATCGACGCGCTGATCACCTGGGCGCGAACACAGCCGCGCACCGCGCCAACCCGGCGGGAGATCATGCGCCGTTACGTCGCGATTGTCGCCGACGGCAGCGAGGCATTCCGGATGCTGCAGCTGAACCAGGCCGCGGTCAACAGCCTCGCCGCCGCCAAGGGCCGCGGGGAGCTGTTCCGGGAGCGGATGAGCGCGCTCATCGAGCAGCTCACCGAGCCAGGCGCGAGCGCCGACGACCGGCTGCGCGCGGCGATGGCGCTGGGCGGGGTGAGCGTCGGCTGGATGTTTTTCGCCGACCAGGTGGACGACCGCGGCAAGCTCCGCGCCGCTGTGCTCAGCATCGCCTGCGATCTCGCCGGGACCAGCCCGGGGCCCAGCCACGTCAGCCAGGCTGGCCTGGCATGACCCGGCGATGACGGGGCGGGCCGGATGGGCACCGGGCCAGGAGCGGTTCTGGGTCAGCTTTGCAGGCGCGCTATGACCTGGAGGCCGAGAAAGACCGGCTCGGCAGCGCACTCGACGGGATCCGGCCGCTCAGCGCCGCCAGCTGACCCTGTGGCGATTGCGGGTGCTGTCCTGGGAGCGGGGTTGCTCCCGCAGGCCCGTGAGGAGTCCGTCAACTTACCCGGTTACCAAGCGTTATGGCTTTGCCGGCGATGGCCGTGGAACGGGTCGTGGAACAGGAGCCGTGAGCATCGCGTGCACTCAGGGCATTGCGAGCACCGAAGCGGGCTATCAGTGCAGGCAGAGCGCCCAGGGCGGGCGACCGTGCTTATGGTAAGGAGAAGGTCTACGGTTCGATTCCGTAAGGGGGCTCCACAAAATCGCAGGTCAGAGGCAGGTTTCCGGTCAGCGACGTTGACGTCAAGTTCGTCTGACCGTCAGTTGACCGTCGTTCTGGGCGCAGAGAGTTGGCACCCAGCCTCACGGACTGATCCCCGATGACAGGTCGGCCGGCGCGGCGGTTCGCGTCGGTTGAACAGGCGGGGAACGCACCTGCGGTCCCAGGCCCGGCGCACGAGCGGGGGCGCGTCTGGCCAGTAGTCCGCTCGGCTCCGGTCAGTCGTGGACGGCGGGCATCGCTGCGGAGATGACCCTTATGGGCACTGCCGCGACCGGCTCGGGGCTGCCAGCACACTTAGCTGAAGCCAGCCATGACGGTCAGTGGCATCCGCGTACGCTCAACTGCGGGCGGCGAGGGCGGCCGCTCGGGTTTAATCCGGTACAGATCGAATAGGTACACATAGTGATGTGGCGCGATCGCAGCGGCGAGGTGCACAGATCACCCCGCTCTGCGTAGCGTGGGCCGATCGGCGTTTCATGTGCTCACGGTCACGACTACGTTGCCCTTCTTGTGCCCGCCCTCGACGTACCGGTGCGCTTCGGCCATCTGCTCCAGCCGGTAGCAGCGGTCGATGACTGGCCGGATCGCCTTCGTCTCGGCCAGTTCTTTCAGCAGGGTCAGGTCGCTGGCGAGCAGCTTGGGTGTCCCGTCGTTGACCGAGATGCAGATCCCGCCGGGGGACAGCGCCCGGCGGGCGTGGCGGAGCGCGGCTGCGCTCTTGCGTCTCCCGACTGCGTCGAAGATGACGTCGTAGGGCTGCTGGTTGTGGGTGAAGTCATCGGCGGTGTAGTCGATCACGGTGGCGGCTCCCAGCGACCTGACGAGTTCCAGGTTCGCGCCGCTGCACACGCCGGTGACGTCGGCTCCGAAGTGCCGGGCGAGTTGGACGGCGCTGGTGCCGACCGCACCGGAAGCCCCGTACACGGCCACCCGCTGGTCGCCGCGCACGCCCGCACGCCGCAGGAAGTGCAGGGCCAGCAGGCCGCCATAGGGAATGGCTGCGGCCTCCTCATGCGTCAGGCCGCCCGGCATTGCCGCCAGCACCGTGTCCTGGGGCCAGCACACGTATTGCGCGTAGGTTCCGAAGGCATGACGGTCAAACCCGAACACCTGGTCACCTAGGCCGAAGGCGGTGACATCCGCGCCGGCGGATTCGACCTCACCGGCCAGCACCATGCCCAGGATGCGCTGCCGCGGCCTGGTCAGGCCCAGCGCCAGCCTGGCGGCAACCTGGTAGCGGGCCGGAAATCCAGGCCCCGCACATAACAGTCGCTGGATGTCACTGCCGTTGCCGCAACCCGGATGCGGACCTGGTTCCTGCGGGGAACCGGCATCGGCACCTCTTCGACCCGAAGAACCTCCGGCGGCCCGTACCTCGGGCACACAACCGCTTTCACTCTCACAACCCCTTCCGGCCCTTCGGCGGTCCCTGCCAGCCGCTCTCTTGGCTCCTACCGGCTTTCCGGTCAGTGCCAGATGTTCCCCACCCCGCCGGGCAGCACAGGGCCACAAGTCACCAGGCGGGTCCGGCCTTACCCGCAGCAACGAGCAAACGGCGGGCGTGATCAGGCAACCGCCGCATCCACCCGCACCGGCTGCCAGCCGCGCAGACAGATCCGATCTGGCGCACCCCAGCTGGGCGATAGCCGAGAGGCCGCCAACCGTACAGATCGGCGGATCTTGCGCACTGGCCGCTGAGGCAGCCGGTCACGATGCGCATCCGGAGGGCTTGCCACGCTTCTACCCATCACTTGACTTGCATCGAGCTGGGCCAGCCGCAGCCCGCCGGTCCTCCGTTCGCGTTGCGCTGATAGTCCTAGTAAGATCGTATGTACGATCCTAGTAAGGGGGCGTGTGCGAGATTACCAGCGAAGTGTTCCAGGCAAGCGATCTTGCTGGCGCGAAACGCCGCGAGTTTCTCGGTGCTGCCCGCGAGGGAGGCGCGCTGCTGCGCGATACCGATGGCTTCGCGCTGACGATGATCCCGCTGGCCCAGCTGGAAGCGATCACCGAGGTCGCCCATACCGCAGTTGCAGCGCTGCTGGCCGCGGGGGCCTTGGGCCGGGAGTCTGTCCGTCCGGCAGAGCTCGGCCAGTTGGCCTGGCTAGCTGTCTTCGACGACGACGACCGAGCGGAGTTCTTCGCGGAGCTGCGCGATGCGCTTGCGCTAGCCGAAGCAACTCGCGACGCGGTGCCGGTGGAGACATGTTTGCGGGGGTGGCGCACGACCGCCCGCGCGCTTGCCGACCCGCAGCGGCGGGCGATCTTGACCGCGCCGGGGGACGATGATTATGCCGAGGTATCCCGGCCGCAAGAGTGAGCCTGTACCTGGTGCCTACCGCCCGCACGTGGCGGCGCGCCGCCCCGGCGGGCCGCCAGCTGAAAGGCCAACCTTCCGGGTGCTCGTTCATCGTCAGTATCTCGGAATCTGGAATGAGTTGCCCGACCGGGTGGGCTTGGCCAACGCGCAGCAGTTCTGGGACCACGTCGCGATGACGCCCGGGCAGCCGCCGAAAGTCGGCACCTCCAGCGTGATGAAGGGCAAGCATGCCGCCCCCAAGTGGCCGGGGTACTCCAAGACCATCCACTACGAGATCAGTGGCGCGGGAAGGATCGATTACCAGTTCAATCCAGCAACTACCGAGGGTAGACGCGGCGATCCTCACGGGGTCGTCAAGATTCTCACGATTGACCTCGGAAGCCACTGACCAGCCGTTCCGGCGACCTACGATGCGGAGCACCCACCCGCACCGTGACGGTCTCAGTCAGGTGCAATCCTACGCCCACGATAACGGATGGCGTACACGAATCGCGGCCAGAAGAGGGCGGCCTTCAGTTGCCGACGTGCAGGAGCGATGCACCTCTTCGCGGCAATAGCGGATGTCGCCCTGCGGCTCCGCCACCGCGTAAGTATGCGGTCTTGCCGTTAGCCCAACGCCGATCATCCGTGAGGCCGATCAGTTGGTGCTGACCGATTCTGCGCTGTGCGCACGCGCGCACGTAGCCACCGATCGGCGCGGCAACCCGGTCGCCAGCGAGCCAGCCGTACTGCGCCCGAACGGAGTGATCTGTATGCCGCACGCGCCTGACCGACACGGCTGACCGCGCGCGACCTTGCATGAGCGGACGTTACGTGTCTGTCGCGGTGGCCACATCAAGCGAGGAACGAGGCAGGCTGCCCGACTGGCCCGAGCATAACTTATTCTTTTGCTCGTCGTCTCAACGTGGGTACGAGGCTACGACCATTCACCTCGATGCCCGGATGGCGCCGGAGAGGGCCGCGCTAGCCCTTCCCCGACTGGGCCGCTTCGTCAGCAAGCTCGACGGCGATACTCACAAGCTGATCTTCCTGGCCACCTACCAGATTGCGCTCGCCCGCCCGAATGAGAATCTCAGCTCCTGAAACGTCGTATCGTTCTGCGATCCGCTCGGCGTGATGCAGGAAACTGGAATAAACCCCGGCGTAGCCCATGAGTATTGACATACGGTCCGTCACGCATTCAGCATCCATCAACGGCCGCACCACATCCTCGGCGGCGTCGATCACTGCCAGGGTGTTAATTCCACTGCGCACACCAAGCTTGTCCAGCACGGCTACCAGCAACTCGGTCGGGGTATTACCTGCCCCAGCCCCCAACCCTCGAGTGCAGCCATCCACCTGGAGCGCCCCGGCCCGGATGGCCAGCACGGTATTAGCCACGCTGAGTCCCAGGTTCTCATGCCCGTGAAAACCTACCTGAGCGTCCACGCCCAGCTCGGCCGCCAGCGCCGCCACCCGTTCCGTCGCCTGGTCGAGTATGAGGGCGCCGGCCGAATCGGTCACGTATACGCAGTTCGACCCCGCGTCCGCCATGACACGCGCCTGTTTCGCCAGCCTTTCAGGTGAGATCGAGTGAGCCAGCATCAGCAAGCCCACCGTCTCCATCCCCAGCTCCCGGGCCAGCCCAAAGTGCTGGATAGCAATATCGGCTTCGGTGCAGTGCGTAGCGACCCGCACAACCGAAGCCCCGAGATCATGGGCAGCCCGGATATCATCCATGGTGCCGACACCGGGCAGCAGCAGGACGGCGATCTTGGCCCTTTTCACCACCGTCGCCGCGGCTTGGATGAGCAGACGTTCGTCCACCCGGGAAAGGCCATAGGTGAACGAAGACCCCCCCAGCCCGTCCCCGTGGCTGACCTCGATGACGGGCACCCCCGCCTCGTCCAGGGCCTGGACCACCCTTTGCACCTCGTCCTTGGTGAACCGGTGCCTGACGGCGTGAGAGCCGTCTCGCAGCGTAGAGTCCGTGACTCTCACATCAAGCGCAGCCGAGTACGCCATCACGCCGTAGCCTCCATCCGGTGATGGACCAGCTCTTCCCCCACCCTGACGGCGGCAGAAGTCATGACGTCGAGGTTGCCCGCATACGTGGGCAGGTAGTCGCCTGCCCCCGCGACCTCGACAAGGACCGTCACCCGGCCCTGAGGAGTACCGACGCCGGGAGGGTCGAACTGGGGCTCGGCCAGCAGGCGGTAGCCGGGCACATAGCTTTGAACCTCAGCCACCGCGGACTTGATCGAGGTGGCGACCGCCCCCTCATCGACATCTGGTGGCAGCGAGCAGAAGATCGTGTCCCGCATGATCAGCGGCGGTTCTGCCGGGTTCAGGACAATGATCGCTTTGCCCCGGTCTGCGTCACCCACGGCTTCCAGCCCCTTGGCTGTGGTCCTGGTGAATTCGTCGATGTTGGCGCGAGTCCCTGGGCCGGCCGAGGCCGAGGCCACACTGGCCACGATCTCCGCGTAGGCCACCGGTGCTACCCGCGCCGCAGCGTGCACAATTGGGACGGTGGCCTGGCCCCCACAGGAGACCAGATTAACGTTTTGTGCATTGAGGTGTTCGGTCAGGTTGACACTGGGGACCACATAAGGGCCAACAGCGGCCGGGGTGAGATCGACGGCCTGGATACCTGCGTCCCGGTACAGGACGGCGTTCGCCTGATGGACCTTTGCCGAAGTTGCCTCGAATACCAAGTCAGGCAGTTCAGGGCGCGAAAGTAGCCAACCTGCGCCTTCGGCGGAAACTTCCAGGCCGAGGTCGGCCGCCCTGCGCAAACCCTCGCTGTCGGGATCTATTCCCACCATGTAGCGCGGGGCAATGATTCGAGAACGGAGCAGCTTATAGAGCAGATCGGTGCCTATATTACCCGAACCTACGATGGCCGCATTCACCTTACCCATTCCCGAAGTCCTTTCTTCCTTCTGCTGCGCTTTCAGCCAAGCCGGTTGATGCTTTCGGCGAGGTACCCCACATGCTCCAAGCTCACTGATGCGTCCAGGTCCATGTACGTTTCACCGAGTGGCATGATGAGGGCTCTGATCACACTCCGCGCAGCCAGCGCCACAGCCGCCTGGCGACGGTCTTACTCACGGATCATGATTGACAGCATGGACCATGAAGACCAGAATGCAAGGCATGCGGTCCACTGGGCGAACCGGCACCTCGGTCCTGGAGCGGGCTTTCTCCCTACTGGAGGTTCTCGGTTCCGACGGCGCAAGCGTCGGACTGGCCGAACTGGCCCGGCGAGCGGGACTACCCAAGGCCACTGCCTACCGCTTGGCCAATCAACTCATCGATCTCCATGTGCTGGAACGGGTGGGGCAGGAATACCAACTAGGGCTGAAGCTGTTTGAACTCGGCAACTCTGTGGCACGCCAGCGGGAGCTGCGCGAAGCCGCCTTGCCGTTTATGGAAGACCTCTACGAAGCCACTCACGAGACCATTCATCTCGGCGTTCTCGACGACATTGAAGTCCTCTATGTCGAAAAGATCGCCGGGCGACGCAAGTGCACCGTCCCAACCACGCTGGGGACCCGGAAGCCCCTTTACTGCACGGGCCTTGGCAAAGCGATCCTGGCCTACTCCACTCCTCAGCTGCTGGATGCCGTGATACAAAATGGCCTTCTGCGCTGCACTCGGTTCACGATTACGGACCCGCATCGGCTTCAACTCGAGCTTACGCGCGCGGCCGAAACGGGAGTCGCCTACGACCGGGAAGAGTATGAACTTGGGATCACCTGTGTCGGCAGCCCTCTGCTGAACCGAGCCGGGCGAGCCTGGGCGGCGATATCCGTGACCGGGCCCACCACACGTTTTCATCCCGAGCGGACCGCCGCAGCCGTGCGGACTGCCGCACTTGGGCTTACCAGAGTGCTCACTCACCAAAGTGGCTGGGAGCGATCGTCTTAGGCCCGGCCTTTCATGATCATGTCTTTGCCGCCGACGTGCTCGCTGACCATTGACGCGGCTCATTTGACTAGGCCGCGTCGTCCCGCCCGCGCTCACCTGGCAAGGGGAGCGGAGCCGACCTCAGGCAGCGCCAGCGCCCCACCTGCCGGAACATGGTCGCGAGGTCAAAGTAAACCGTCTCTCCCCGGATTCGCTCGCCGGCGAACTCCCAGATGACGGCCGTCTGAACCTGCACACGGCGTCCCGTTGGCGGGACTCCGAAGAGCGGCCCACCGTGGGTGCCCGACAGCGTATGTTCGGTCACTGCCAGGTCACCTTCGATCGCGACGATACGCCGCAGCTCCACGTGAAGATCGGGAAATGCGGTCCACAGCCCCCGGTACCGCCTCGCGACCGCCTCGGCCCCCTGGTACAGCGGCGAGGGATCGCAAACCACAAGGTTGTAGCAGTCCTCCGTCATCCCGGCAAGGAGGGCCTCGAGGTTCTGGGTGCTCTCCGCCGCAAGGTGGCTTGTGATCTCCCGGACCATTGCGTCCCGTCGCACCAGCATGGCTGGCTCCTTCTCACGGTGACCGCTTCGCCACGTCCGGGCCTTCCGCGTCGGCCGCTCCGATCAGCTTGAGGCCGAACAGCTCAGCCGCATTCTGACCGCAGATGGCGGAGACGGTCTCGCCCGGCAGGGAGGTCGCCATCACCAGGTCAAGTGCTTGCTGCTGGTTGCCGAAGGGGTAGTCGCTGCCGAAGCAGACTCGATCCGCACCGAGTAGCTCGATCGCGAGCTCAAGTGCGCCCGGCGAGCCGGCGATCGTGTCGGTGTAAAGCCTGCGCACGTAGTCACTGGGTCGGCGCCCTTCGGGAAGCGCGCACGGCAGCGCGTTCCTCGCGTACTCACGGTCGGCGCGGCCTGTCAGGAGGGGCAGCAGGCTGCCGGCATGAGCGAGGATCACATTCAGGCCGGGGTGGCGTTCGAAGGTCCCCGCGAAGACCATCCGCAGGACAGCGGTGGTGGTGTCGAATAGGAAGCCCGCTGCGCAGATGAGCCCGTACTCGCTCAGGGCGGAGACCTGAGCCGGCACCGTCGGGTGGAGAAGGAGCGGCATCGAGAGCGACGCCGCCGCCTCGAAGGTGGCGTCGAAAGCGGGATCGTCGAGCGGCCGACCGGCCACGTTGGAGCAGACCATCGCCCCCTTGAGCCCGAGAGACGCAGCCCGCCCAAGCTCGTCGACCGCGGCGCCGGTGGCTTGCCACGGCAGCGTGGCGAGGCCTTCAAGTGCACCCCGGCTCCCCCCGACCAGCTCGGCGAGCTCGTCGTTCGCCTCTCGGGCGACGGCCTCCGCCTCCGGTGTGGCCAGCTTCAGGACGCCCGGCTGGTTGATGCTGAGGACGGCAACGTCGATTCCCGCCCGATGAAGGTTCTCGAGTAGGTGCTCGGGCTCTACTAGGCGGGCGTCGATTCGCTCTGTGTAGCCATCGCCGAAGTCCAGCACGAGCCACCCGTCCTGCCGCTCTGCTCGCGGAGGCCTCGTGCGCCTCATGAAGACTTTGAGCAGCGCAGGCGGGAGGTAGTGGATGTGTGCGTCAACGACGGGGCGCGCTCGCACGGCGCTCACCTTTCCTGGGGAATGCGGCCATCCGGACGCCCGGCCCGGTCCTGCGGATCAGAGTCTGACATCACTTCGAGCCAGAATCGGTAGAACTCCCGCTGGTTGACCTCGCTCGGCTCGGCGCCGATGTTCCCCGGCAGGTGCGGTATCTGGTCCTCATCGTGGCCGAGGTGGATCTCGTAGTTCATCGGGTAGCGCCAGGTCCGCGGCGAGTGCGAGGCCTCCACGATCCGCTCGAAGTTCTCCACGTCGTCCGGCGCGATCACGCCGGCCATGTGCTGGCCCTGGTAGACCCGCTGCACCGCGATCTCCTTGACCGCCTCGGGCGCCTCGCGCTCGACCATCGTCCACTGCCAGATCTCATGCGCGGCCGGGCCCCGCGGATGGAACAGCAGGAAGTGCTTGCCTATCATCGGCGACACGTAGCCCATGAGGCCCAGGTTCGGGAACAGCAGCCCGTGCCCGAACGCGGCAGGCCGCGGCTCATACCCGGCCAGCGCCTGGGACATCCGGTCGTTGCGCTCCCGCACCCACTCGACGGCCGCCGGGCCGAGCGGGCGAGCGTCCGCCAAGTCTCGTTCGTACAGGGCCTCGCTGTAGGTAAGCAGGGCGCCGAGCCCGAGGGGAGCGCCCGAGCGATAACCGACCGTCACCGAATACTTCGCGCTGTCGCGAAGAGCCGAGTGCGGAGCCGTTGTCATCGGCGTGAGAATCCCTTGTTCGCGGAACGCCCGCGCCACCCGGAGCCATGAGGTGTGGGTGTGCGCGAAGTGGTAGTTGTCGCCGATGAAGTTCTCCGCGATCAGCTTCCAGTTCGCCGGGGACTCATACCGGTGCCAGCCCGGCAGCGCCTCCAGCCCGCCCACCGGCTCGGCCAGCACGAAGTACCGCAGCCACCACCGCACATCGGCACCCAGCCAGTCCTCGAACGCCGGCGCCTCGCGGTTCAACGTGGCGAAAAGGAGGCCGTAGAAGTTGACCACAGCGGCCTCCTCCAGGCCCCACTTCTCCTTCTCCAGCGCCCCGTGGTAGAACTGCTGCTCCTCCGGCACGCTGATCAGCCGGCCATCGGTCCCGTAGGCCCAGCCGTGATAGGAGCAGGTGAACCCGCGCACGTTGCCCCGGTCGAACAGGCACACCTGGTTGCCACGATGACGGCACTTGTTGATCAGAACCCGCACGGTCCCGCCGCGGTCGCGGACCAGGATCACGGGCACCTCGCCCATGTAGTTGGTGACGTAATCGCCGGGGTTACGCACCATGTCCTCATGGCCGATCGGTACCCAGCTCTCTTCGAAGATCCGGGCATGCTCGCGCCGGTAAACCTCCTCATCGAAATAGATCGCAGGAGAAATCCGGCCCTGCTCCCACCCGACGAGGCTCCTCAGATCACCCAGAACCGACATCCGACCCACCTCCGAACCGGGGGCTTCGCTGCTAGGCGAGCGTCGCGACCTCATTCGCGGTCGCGATCCAGACCCCTTGGCGGGCGACGACGTATGCCAAGAGCCGGTCGAGAACCGCGGCAGGATACGGCCGCCCCGAGATCTTCGGGTGCATCGCCCAGTGCAGGATCCGGGGCGCGGACCGCGACTCCTCGTAGAGCACGTCGAACTCCCCCTTCATGCTGCTCAAGACGCCCTCAACGGTCCCGTAACGGGTCCCTCCCATGAGGGGAGATCCCTGCCCGGTGAAGAGGTTGTACTGGCCCCAGTCGTCGTTGCCCGGGGGGATCTCCACGATGGGCTTGCGGCCCTTGGTGAGGACGTAGGGAAAATCCTGGTCGTGGAAGTCACTGTGCCATGCGTATCCCAGGTCTCTCAGGATGTCGAGCGTTCGCTCGGTGACCGAGTAAATGGGAGAGCGCCAGCCGAGGGGCCGGTCGCCCACGAACTTTCTGATGGCGCTGGTGGCGAGTGTCAGCTCTTCGATTTCCTCGTCCGGATCCAGGGTGCACAGCTTGACGTGACGGTAGCCGTGCACGCCGATCTCGTGACCGGCGTCCAGAACCTCGTGTGCCAGCTCCGGGTACCACTCCGCCGTGAGGCCGCAGAACATGAAGGTAGCGGGCGCATGGTACTTGTCGAGGATCCGCAGCACCCTCCCGAGGCCTTCACGCGCGTCGTACAGGCGCATCGTCGCATCGCAGAAGTTGATCGCGCCGTTCTCCCAGAACGCATTGGGGTGACTCGACCAGGCCGCGGCGGCATCCACGTCTGCCTGCATGTCGAAGGAGAGGAGGATGGCGAGCGATTTGCCCTTGGGCCAGGACTGAACGAAGCGGCCCTCCGAGCGGTCCCCGAAGATCTCTTCGAACCTGCCCTTGTGCCACGTCCACCGGGCTACGTCCTCGGCAAGCGTCACTGCTTCCTCCACGTGACTGGCGTGCGGAGGCGGACCCGGCTCCGCACGGGCGTTCCTCAACCTCACCGGGCTGGCCGACGAACCCGGCCTCCACTTTGTCCGCGGCGACTGGTGTCGAGTATGTGGTTGCGCCGGAATGGCGGCAAGAAGAACGTTCCGGTGATCGGACCGCCTCCGGGCTGCTCCCACTTGCTCCGGCTAAGCTCGGGGCGCCGGTGCTTACACCGCCCGCACCGGGGACGCCCGCGGAGGCGCCGCGCACCCGCGACCAGACAGTCAGCTTGACAGATTCGCCCCGCCCGCGTGGAGACCCAGGCGCTCAAGGAGGGGAAGATAAGGATGGGAGATGATGCCAGGTGTGCTCCGCCGGCGCACTGTTTCGCCCATTGGACCGCATCCCTTGCAGGGGCTGGGCTGAGCCCTTACTGTCCTGCACATCCCATAGGGAGCTAGTCCTCCGGTCCAGGGCGACCCGGAGGTGTCGCGTGGTGGCCGGAGCCGGAATCCAGATTCTTTCACAGCCAAGGGAACGGCAGATTCTATAGGTCGTGGACAAGGGAGTGCCGCATGGCGGGTAAGTGTAGGGCGGCGGTCGAGCCCGGGCGTCGGCGCAGATCCACACCTGCGACAGGGCGCCGGGCACGCCGTCAGGCGAGCGCACTGGTGCTCATGGTCGCTTTCACGCTGGCCATGGCCGCATGCAGCTCGGGCAGCACAAGTGGAAGTTCAAGCGGAAAGACGCTGACCGTGGCCATGGTCGAGGCGTTTACCGGGCCGAACTCCATCGACGGGATCGCGGCCGCAGCCGGCTGCTATCCCGCGGCACGGGTGATCAATCAGTCCGGCGGAGTCATGGGCGACAAGATCCAGTGCGTCCCCGTCGACACCCGGGGCGATCCGACGGACGCCATCCCAGCCGTGGAGAAGCTCCTCGCCACGACGAGCGGCTTGGTGGGTGTGGCAGGGCCAGAATCGAACACGGCGGCTGCGCTCGTCCCGATCCTCAGCAGGGCCCACATCCCCATGATCAGCCAGAACGGTCTCTCACTGTACGACCACAACACGGATCCCTACTTCTGGCGGAACTATCCGGCTGATGACGTCGGCGGTGTGGCGCTTGCCTACTGGGCGCACCACGTCGGCTACAACCGCGCGGCGCTGCTTTTCGACAACTCGGTCGCCGCGCAGGGCAGCGTGCCGGGTCTGCTCCGCACCTACCAGCGACTTGGCGGCAAGATCGTCATCAACCTTTCCGTCCCCCCCGACAGCACCTCGTACGGGTCGGAGATCCACCGGCTCATCCAGGCCCACCCCCAGGTCATCTTCACCGAGTCAGATCCCCAGACCGCTGCGACGGCCTTTGGCAACCTGACCGAGTTCGGCTCGCAGATCCCGATCTTCGGCACGAACGCCACGGTGATTCCGCAGTGGCTGAAGGCGGTTAACAAAGTCCTCGGGAACGCGAGGATGGCCACGTACTACCGGGGCGTCGAGCCGTACGAGCCGAACTTCCCGGGCACACGCTACTTCAACCAGGCGCTCCTGGCCGATGGGAAGCAGGTGCCGCAGCCTTCCCAGTGGCTTGGCCAGCAATACTCGACCGCGCCCTTCGACGGACTGATCATCTTCGCACTCGCGATGACCGAGGCGCACTCCACCAACCCGGCCGTCTTCAATAAGGACATCCTCAGCGTGACGGCACCCGGCACGGGCAAGACGGTTGTCTACTCATACAGCGCCGGCGTGGCAGCCCTCAAGGCCGGTAAGAAGATCCAGTATGTCGGAGCAGGCGGGCCTACGATCTTCAACCGCTGGCACAATGCCACTGGCGAGTACGGCGTGTACCAGTACGTGAACGGCAACTTGAAGCTGGCCGGCACCATCTCGGCCGCCCAGTTGGCCGCCGCACAGGGCGGTTGAGGCGGCGATGAGCGCCACCTCCTCACTCGCCTGCGGGCGGTCATTGCTGAAGAGACGGTCATTGATGAAGAGAGGAGCTGAGTGAGCCGTCTAACCGAGGCAGCGGCCACGTGGAACCATCCGGTGACACGAGGACGGCCGGCTCGCTGGCCGAGAAACAGACCGACGGGCAGAAGAGGGGCTAGCCGGACTGTAACTGGCGGCGGCACCGCGCGACGTGGAGCCTGAGGAGGGAGTCGCGATGCAATCCCTGGCCCTCTACATCGGCTTCGGCCTCGTCACGGCGTCGATCCTGTGCATCGGGGCCGTCAGCTTCACGCTGCAGTTCGGCATCAGCAATCTGTTCAATCTGGCGTTCGGAGCGACGATGACGGCAGCGGCGTTCGTCGCCTACGTGTGCAACGCCCACGGCCTCAACATTTGGATCTCGCTCGTTCTCGGCAGCCTAGCTGCCTCACTGATCTCGTTCCTGTTGAACCGGAGCATCTATCGCCCCTTCAAACGCCGTGCCAGGAGCATGTTCACGATGATCATGGTGACGCTGGGGGTTGGCATCATCATTCAGTTCGGGATCGAGGCGATTTGGGGGGGAGACAATTTCTCCTACAACATGCCCGCCGGGCGTCCCGTGCATGTCGCCGGCATGCTCTTCACCACGCCACAGCTGACCGTCATCGCGATCGCGGCGGTGACCGCCGTCGCGATACACATCCTGCTTCGCTACACCCGGCTCGGCAAGGCGATGCGGGCAGTCGCAGTGAACGAGCGGCTCGCCCGGAACTGCGGCATTCCCGTCAAGGCGGTGGTCGACAGTACCTGGCTCCTCTCGGGAGCGCTCTGCGGGCTGGCGGGCGTCGTCATCGTGATGGACGTGCAGGTCCTCAATTCCGGTAGCGGGGACGAATTCCTCATCCTCATTGTGGCGGCGACAGTCCTCGGTGGGATCGGCTCGGCTTACGGCGCGATGTTGGGCGCTCTCATCATTGGCCTGGTGACCGAGCTCGCGGCGGGCTACCTCAACCCGCAGTTCAAGGACATCTCAGCCTTCATTATCCTGGCGGCCGTGCTGTTGCTGCGGCCGACTGGCGTCATCAGCTCGATCTCCTCCGCCAAGGAGATGGCCCGGTGAGTAGCGCGTGGCAGTTCTACGCCGCGACCCTCATCATCTATAGCTTCGTCTACATCATCGCGGCAGCCGGGCTCAACCTTCAGTTCGGTCTCACGGGCGTATACAACTTCGCCTTCATTGTCTTCCAGGCCGCGGGCGCCTACTGCACAGCCGTGCTTTCGCTTGGGCCCTCGAGCGCTGCCGGCGGTTTCCAAAGCTATATCCTCGGTCTCCATCTCCCCTTCCCAGTGCCGCTCCTCGCGAGTGCGGTGGTGGCAGGCCTCCTCGGAGTCGGACTAGGCGCCCTCACGGTGCGGCGGCTTCGAGCCGACTACCTCGCCATCGTCATGCTGGTCATCTCACTGATCGCCACCGGCGTCATCACCGACTACCAGGGCCTGTTCAACGGAGCCGCCGGCCTCGCGCTTATCCCGCAGCCTTTCGCCAGCCTCACCAGCAATACGATCGTCTACGACTGGCTTTACGCCCTCGTAGCCGGCGTTGTCTGTGCGCTGGTCCTGCTCGCGACACGCATGATGGTGGAATCACCGCTCGGCAGGAGTCTGCGGGCCGTCCGGGAGAACGAAAACGCCGCGGCCGCGCTTGGCAAGAACGTGACCGGGCTCAGGCTCTTGGTCTTCGGCGTCGGCGGAGCCTTGGCTGGCATCAGCGGCTCGCTGCTGGTCTCCTTCACACAGGCGTGGTCGCCCTCGTCCTGGCTGTATGCAGAGACATTCGTGCTCTTCACCGCCCTCATCGTCGGGGGTGCTGGCAGCAACCTCGGTCCCGTCGTTGGCGCGGTCCTGGTGCCCGTCGTGCTCGCGGAAGGGAGCCGCTACCTCCCGCAGTTCGGCCCTCCGACCCTCGTGCCCTCGCTCGAGTGGATCACGATCGGGGTGATTCTCCTCGTCTTCCTCTGGTTCTGGCCCAGCGGAATCGTGCCCGAGCGGAAGCACACCTTCCCACCAGCGTCTTCGTCCCGGCCACTCACACCGCGGACGGCGCGCGCCCGTTTGGCGAAGAACCTGAAAAGAGAAAAGGAACCGAGCCGGTGAACGCGGGCCGTTTCCCTGTCGCGCTGGACGCGCCGCTACTTTCGGTGCGCGGCATCTCCCGCACCTTCGGAGGGGTCCGCGCCGTTGTAGACGTAAGCTTCGCAGCGCCGATCGGGCAGATCACTGGGCTGATCGGGCCGAACGGCGCTGGCAAGTCCACAGCGCTCGGCATCGTGGCCGGCGCGATCAGGCCGACGACGGGCACCATCCAGTTCGCCGGGCGAGACGTCACCAAACTGCCGAGCTACCGGCGTGCCCGGCTCGGGATGATCCGGACCTTCCAAATGCGGGGCGAGTTCGATCGGCTCACCGTTCTTGAGAACCTCCTCGTCGCCGCTCCGGGACAGCTGGGCGAAAAGATACGCAACGTCTACTCGGTCCGAAGAACTTGGAGGCGGCAGCAGCGTGAGTTGGTGGACCAGGCGCGTGAACTCCTCGAACGATTCGGGATCCTCGACCACGAGAACGTGTACGCCGCGGACCTGAGCGGCGGCCAGCGTCGGTTGATGGAGCTCGCGCGGGCGCTAATGGCAAAGCCAAGGCTGCTGCTGCTAGACGAGCCCATGGCAGGGGTGAATCCGGCGATGCGCGAACGCCTTGGCGAGCACCTGCTAGAAGTGGCAGATAGCGGCATCGCCATCGTACTCGTCGAGCATGAGCTGCAATTTGTCGAACATGTCTGCGGTCACATCCTCGTGCTCGCCCAGGGAAGGGTGATAGGCGAAGGAAAGATGAGCGCGTTGCGCGAGCACGCCGCCGTCCTCGATGCATATCTCACAGGCTAGGCAGGTGTGCTCACGATGGACCTGCTCGAGTTCCAGTCCCTGACGGCCGGCTACAACGACATCCCAGTCACGACGAAGGTCTCCCTCGCGGTGGGCAGGGCGGAAATTGTCGCCCTCCTGGGGCCAAACGGTGCCGGCAAGTCCACGCTCTTGAAGGCCCTCGTGGGTGAGGCAAGGGTTTTCTCGGGCACGGTCCTGCTGCGGGGGGAAGATGTCACTGGATGGCCCCCCGAGCGCCTCGCCCGGATGGGGCTGGGCTATGTCCCCCAGAATGACAACGTCTTTCCCTCACTTACCGTCCTTGAGAACCTGGAGATGGGTGCCTTCCGCGCCCCGCGGCGGCGGGTAGGAGAAAAGATCGAGGTAATCCTCCGGCAATTCCCCCCGTTGAGGCCGCTCATGCGCCGCAAAGTGGGCCAGCTCTCAGGCGGGGAGCGGCGGCTGGTCGCCATCGGGAGGGCACTCGTACTTTCCCCCGAGGTACTGCTCCTCGACGAGCCGACGGCCAACCTCTCGCCGAGCAATGCGCACTCGGTACTCACAAAGTACGTGACCCAGGTGGCGGAGGCCGGAACGGGTGTCCTGCTCGTAGAACAGCGGACGAAGGAGGCTCTGGAGGTCGCGCACCACGCCTGCGTGATGAGCGGAGGGCGGATCGAGGTCTCCGGGCCGCCGAGCGCGCTCCTGGAGCGGGCAGACATCGGGCGCCTCTTCCTTGGCGAAACGACTAGAAAGCCCAGCTAGCGGAGGGACAGCGGATGTACTTCACGGCGGAGGAGAAGGTCCAGATCTACTACGACGACGTCGGCTCGGGAGCGCCCGTGATGATGATCCACGGCGCCGCCACCTCGAGCAAGGTCTACGACGGCCTCGCCTCGCGCATGGTGGCCCAGTTCCGCTGCATCAGGCTGGACCTGCGCGGTCTCGGCCGGAGCGACCGGGTCGACGCCGTCACTCCGACCGCTTGGTGCGACGACACCATGACGCTGATGGACCATCTCGGGATCGACAAGGCGCACCTGCTCGGCTGCTCGCTTGGGGCACGAATCGCCTGGCTGGTACTCGACCATCCCGGACGATTCGAGACCTTGACCGTCGACGCGCCGCTCGTGGCGGTGGCACAGGCCGCGAACTCCCGGCTGAACACCCGCTTCAGCAACCTCGACAAACCCGACCCGATCGACCGCCGCCGCTGGCAGCTCTTCCACGGAGCCGACTGGCGGGAGGCCGTCTCCTTCTACTTGCGGGCGAGGAACGAGCCGGCGCTGCAGGAACATCTGACGCTGCGGCCCCATCTGTCCTCGATCACCCTGCCGACGCTAATCACGCGAGGCGACATCGACGACGACGTCCACCCGCTTTCGCACGCGATCGAGTGGCATGCCGCCCGTCCCTCCTCGTGGCTGTGGATCGCCCCCGGGACGGCCTTCTCGGCTGCGCAGAACCAGGCGGCGGCCTTCGCCAGGGTCTTCGGCGCCTTCGTCGAACGGTCAGCGGCGGAGAAGACGAGCTAGGCCCGTGCGAGAAGCCGCAAGCGAGAGGAGTCAACACATGGATGCGTCACCAGTCTTCGGCCTCGGCTACATGCGGATCTGGGAGGCGGATCTGGCGCAGTGGCAGCAATTCGCCGAGGGCGTGCTCGGCATGATGGGCGAGCGCGACGGAGACAGCCGTCTGCTCGTCCGCATGGACGACTGGGTCGGTCGCTTCATCGTCGAGGAAGGCCCAGCCGGCTTCGCTCAGGGCTCCGGCTCGGCGGTGCCGAACGTCGCCATCGGCTGGGAATGCACCAGCGAGGAGGCCTGGTCGAGCGCACGGCGGGCCATCGACGGCGCTGGTGTCCACACGGAGGACGGGAACGGGCCGACGGCCTGGTGCCGTGACTGGTTCGCCTGCACGGATCCAAGCGGTTTTCGCTGCGAGTTCTTCTACGGCGGCAAGCGGGATCCAGCCTCGCATTTTGTATCGCCCAGGGGCGTCAGCTTCATCACGGGGGAGCAAGGCATGGGACACGTGCTGGTCTTTGCCAACGCGTGCGCGAAGTCGCTGGACTTCTACTCGCGCGTGCTCGCCTTCCAGGTCCGCGAGGCGAAGTCGGCCGACGATGGGACGCTGCAAGCGGTCTTCCTGAGCCCGAGCCAGCGCGAGCACAGTCTGGCCCTCCTCGGGAGGGACGAGACGAGCAGGCTCGGTCACATCCTTATCGAGGTGAGCGAACTCGACGCGGTCGGGAGGGCGATGGATCGGTGCCTGGACGGCCTGGCCCCGATCACCGTCTCGCTGGGCAGGCACTGGAACGACCAGATGATCTCGTTCTACCTGAGGACGCCGTCGGGGTTTGACATCGAGTACGGCTTCGGCGGCCGGAAGGTGGCTCCCGAGCGGTGGAGCCGGGGAGAGTCGGGTGGCAGCGGGCTTATGAGCAGCTGGGGTCACCGGAGGGTGGGGCCCGATGGGCGCCTCGGCCTGCCGCTCGGCCGGTAGACAGGTGCCGAGAAGCTGTCGCCTTATAAGCCCTCGTGTTGGAGGTGGGTTGGATGTCGGTTCTGGGAGATCTGAGGAGCCTCGTCGGGTGGGAGCAGGGCCGGATTTCTCCTGCGATCTATTTCGATGAGGAGGTTTACCGGCGCGAGCATGCCCGGATCTTCGAAGAGAGCTGGGTACCGATCGGCCATGAGGACATGGTGCGTAACCCCGGCGATTACGTCACCAACTACATGGGCGAGGTGCCCGTGATCCTGGTCCGCGACCGCGGCGGGACCGTGCGGGTTCTGATCAACAAGTGCCGTCATCGTGGCAACCAGGTGTGCCTGTTCGACCGGGGCAACGTGCGCGGGTTCACCTGCTCCTATCACGGCTGGGCCTACGGGACCGATGGCCGGCTGATCAGCGTGCCGGAGGAGCAGCAGTTCTACCACGGGGCGCTGGAGAAGGAGAAGTGGGGCCTGGAGGAGGCCGCTGTGGTCAACTTCTACGGCCTCCTTTTCGCCACGTTGAACCGCGAGGCGCCGGCGTTCGAGGACTGGCTGGGTGCCGATGTGCGGTGGTGGCTGCGGTACTTCGTGCTGGCCGAGCCGGTGGGCGGGCTGGAGGCGCTGCCGGGCTGGCACCGGTATGAGTCCCCGGCGAACTGGAAGCTGATCGCGGAGAACTTCATCGGCGACAACTACCACTTCGCGCACACCCACACCTCATGGCTCCGCGTCCGGCAGGAGTGCATCGAGAACGGGATCGTCATGCCGATGACCACCTTCTCCCCGCTTTGGCATGAGACCTACGAGGTCACGGCCGGCTACCGCTCGGGCGCTCCCCTCGGGCTCGGCGCGCTGCGCATGCATAGCGAGGCGATCTACGAGCGGGATCTCGAGGAGAGTCGCTCCCTCGGCAAGGAGGCATTCGAGTGGGTGCGGGAGCGGAACGACCGGATGTCCAAGGCGCTGGCCGGGTACGAGCCAAGGCCGGACAGCTTCGTCAACGGGCTGCTGTTCCCGAACCTGGGCCTCATGGGCTACATGTCGCCGATGATAGGCAAGCACTTCCTGCTGTTCCATCCGCGGGGCCCGGCCGCGCATGAGATTCTGGCAGTGGACGATGGTCGAGCGCGAGGCGCCCGAGGCGGTCAAGGAGATCGCGGTGCAGCGGGTCTACCAGGGCCAGCACATGGCCGGCGTGATCGCGCCGGACGACGTGGAGAACTTCGAGCGGATCGTGGAGGCCTCGCACTCGCCGCGGACCTGGCGCTACCCGATGAACTACGAGATCCACCTCGGCCACGATGAGGACCAGATACCGCACCTGCCGGGGAACATCGGCGCCGAGCCGAGCGAGGTCAACCAGCGGGAGTTCTACCGATTCTGGCTCGAGCTCATGGGACCGGACGGTGACGAGCGAGGAGGCCGTGCCTGATGCTGACCACCGAAGACCGCCTGGAGATCGAGCAGCTGCTCTACCGGGAGGCGCACCTTCTGGACGAGCGGCGGTTCCGGGAGTGGCTGGACCTTTTCACCGACGACATCGAGTACCTGATGCCGCTGACCGAGCACGTCCAGGGCAAGGTTGCGCCGGCCGGCCACCCGATCATCAAGGACGACAAGAACACTCTGATGGCCCGTGTCGCCAAGGACGAGACCGGCTGGTCGCATGTCGAGATCCCGACCTCCATGACCTGCCACCTGATCAGCAACATCCTCATCGACGAGGAAGCTGACGGCGAGGCCACGGTGAAGAGCAGCTTCATCGTGCGGCAGGCGAGGAAGCTCCGGGACGAGGCCTGGTGGGTCGGGCGGCGGCACGACCGGCTTCGGCGCGTCGAGGACCAGTGGCTCATCGCCCGCCGCTGCATCTACCTCGACGCCACGGTACTGCCCAGGGGTGTGTCGATCTTCTTTTAAACAGCGCGCCGCGGCGCCAGCGCCGGCAGCAGAGAGCGGATGTCGAGGCAAGGGGAAACCACCGTGAGCGAAGCAAGCGAGCAATTGCGTCGGACCCAGGCGGCCTTCATCCTCGCCGCGACCGAGCAGCACCGGGACGCGCTCGACGGGCGTGTCGTCGTCGTGACCGGAGGGGCCCGCGGGCTCGGCCGCTCCCTCGTCGAGGGGCTGCTGCAGGCGGGTGCGTCGGTGGTGAGCATCGACCGGAGCTGGTCGGGAGCCGAGGAGTTTCGGGCGGCGCTTGCGTCCAACAAGAAAGCGATGGCGCTCGACGCCGACGTCTCGGACGACGCCGCACTCGACCGGGCCTTCTCGGGGGTGCTCAACAACTTCGGTCGGGTCGACGCCCTAGTGAACAACGCAGGGCTCGTCTCCGAGACACTGTTCGCACCCGCCGGCCACGTCAAGCTGCTGGCCACCCAGGATAGCGACTGGGAGGCCATGTTCAAGGTCAATGTCTTCGGGACGATCAAGGTCATCCGCCGGTTTGTGGTCCCGATGCTCCAGGCAGGACAGGGCAGCATCATCAATGTGGTCAGCAGCGGCGTGCTGATGACCTCGACCGGCGGCGCCTACTTCGGAGCCCGTCCGTGGTCGGTCGAGATGCCCTACCAGGCGACCAAGTCCGCCCTCACCACGGCCTCGTTCTACCTCAGCCAGGAGCTCTTCTCCGAGGGGATCGCCGTCAACTCCGTCATGCCAGGGCACACGCGCGCCTCGTGGTTCGACGCGACGGCCCGCGCCTTCCAGGAGAGTGAGAATGCGGTCTACTTCATGCGACCGCTTGTGGCCGAGCACATGGTGCCGATCATCCTCTTCCTCAGTGCGCAGGCGGGAGCCCGCCCGCCCGTTACGGGCCGTCTCTTCCACGTGCCGGACTGGAACTATGACCACGGCTACGGCGACTACCGTGTGTGGGGTGACTACGACCTCCCCGAGGAGCTGGAGCGAGGCTACCAGCAGCTCGAGGCCGCGCTCCCGCGGTACTGGCGGGCCGGCCTCGCCCGGGCACCCTTCGACGCCGAGCGGGTGGCCTTCGGTGCGGCGTCGGAAAAGCTCACGCTGAGCCAGTCCGCCACCGCGCAGGCGGGCGAGAGTAGCACGTCATGAGTCGCGCGTGACGTCAGACAGGAGGTAGCGATGGCGGTGGAACGCCAAGCAGGTCCGGCGGGCCTGAGCTTCAGCAACTCGCTGCGAGTGCAGGAGTCATCGGGCACATGGGTCTACGTCTCGGGCCAGTTCGGCACGGACGAGGCAGGGGCAGTCATCCCTGGGGGCCTCGCGGCGGAGGCGAGGGCCGCGCTGGAGAACGTGCTGCGGGCCGTCCGCGAGGCGGGAGGCACGGCCGACGACGTCGTCAAGATCACGGCGTACGTCACTGCGCTCGACGACTACCGGCGCTACAACGAGGTGAGGCAGGAGGTCTTTGGCTCGGCTCTGCCGGCTAGCACGGCGGTCGCCGTCGCGGGTCTCATCATCCCCGGGGCTTCGATCGAGATCGACGCCGTGGCCTTCGTGCCGAAAGGCTAGAGACGACGTGACGCCTGAGGAGCGCACGCGGCTCGCCGATGACCTCGCGCACGCCTACGAAACACGCATGCCAATCAGCCCACCGAGCAAGACCACCACGCTGAGCGTCGAAGACGCCTATGCGGTGCAGTCCTTGCAAATCGACCGACGCGTGTCATCGGGAGCACGGGTGCGGGGGCACAAGATAGGCCTCACCTCACGCGCGATGCAGAAGATGTTCGGGGTTGACCAGCCGGATTACGGCCATCTCCTCGACACGATGTTCCTGCCACCCGGTGAGCGTGTCGCCATTTCCAGGTTCCTTCAAGTGCGGGTCGAGCCGGAGATCGCCTTCGTCCTCGGCCGCGACCTGCGGGGTCCGGGGGTGACGCCGGTCGATGCGCTGCGGTCAGTCAACTTCGCGGTGGCCGCGCTTGAACTCATTGATTCGCGGGTCCGCGACTGGCAGATTACGCTTGTCGACACCATCGCTGATAACGCCTCCTCGGGAGCGGTCGTCCTCGGGTCGCGGCCCGTCCGCCTGCATCGGATCGACCCCCGGCTCGTCGGGTGCAATCTTTACCGCAACGGATCGCTCGTCGCGACCGGTGCTGGAGGAGCGGTACTTGGCGACCCCATTACCGCATTGGTGTGGCTGGCCAACACTCTGGGGTCGCTGGGCGCCACTCTGGAAGCCGGTGAGGTAGTGCTTTCGGGATCATGTACCCCCGCGGTTCCAGCATCCGCCGGTGACACCTTGCGCGCAGACTTCGCCGAGTTTGGCGCTGTGAGCGTTTCTTTTGAGGAGGAGCGAGCGGCATGACCGCCAGGCTGTCTGCGATGAACGTGGCCGAAGCTGCCGACATTCTGCTCCGCGCCGAGTCGAGCGCTTCGGAGATTTCGCCGCTGACCGATCTCTGGAATGAGCTCGATGTCCCTACCGCCTACGAGGTGCAGGCCGAGACGTTGCGCCGGCGCTTGGAGCGCGGAGAACATCTTGTCGGCGTGAAGCTCGGGCTCACCTCGGTGGCCAAGCAACGAACCATGGGCATAGACCGGCCTATCGTGGCTTGGCTTACCGACGCCATGATGCTGGCGGTCGGCGACCCGATAGGCTCAGGGTTGATCCACCCCCGCGTGGAGCCGGAGATCGTATTCGTGCTCGCGCACCGGCTGGCGGGTCCCGGCGTCACCGCGACGCAGGCGTTCTCGGCCGTCGGGTCGGTGTGCGCGGGTGTCGAGGTCATCGACAGTCGCTTTGCTAACTTCCGCTTCCAGCTTCCGGACGTGGTTGCCGACAACGCGTCCTCGGCCCGGGTGGTGCTCGGCCCGGTCGCGGTGGCGCCGATCGCGCTGGACCTCAGCCTCGAGGCCTGCCTATTCTCGGTGAACGGCGAGGCGATCGACTCAGCGACGGGTGCAGCCGTACAAGGTCATCCGGCTCAGGCCTTGGCGCTGGCGGCCAACAGCCTCGGCGAGCGCGGGCTCGCGCTCGAACCGGGCTGGATCGTGCTCACCGGCGGCATGACCGACGCCGCGCCGATGCCGCCTGGGACCAGCGCCGTGGCCGAGTTCACGCACCTTGGAACGATCGTGCTCCGTGCATGAACAAAGGACCGGGGTGATCCAACGCGAGGGGTAGCTTGTCCGATAGCGGGCCGAGGCCAGGGGTGGAAATAGTCGGCGTTCAGATCTTTCGCGACGGCATCGATGGGTTGCCCGCTCACGGTGATCGGGCCTGGCCACGGCGTGCCAATGGCAAAGAGCGGGGCCAGGCTCAGTCTGATCACGGCCGGGAGCCCGCCGATCAGGAGTGCGGGCCGCAGACCGCTGCGCAGGGTAAGCACGGTGGCATTGTGGATCAACGCCGCCCCGTTGAGGACCAAGACGACCACGTAAGGGCGGGAGCTGATGTGAGGGCCGCGGCGAGGCGGTCGCGGCGATCGTTGGTGCGGGCGCCGAGGGAGGCCAGCAGCTCAGGTGTCCAGCGTGCCGAGTCGGCGTCCGGCGTGCCCAAGACACGAATAAAGATCCTGAATTGCCGATCATCGTGGTCGCGAGTCTGCTCTCAGGGTGAGAGTGAACATACCAATGAGCGCATAAACATGCGAGGAAGTAACGCGCTCTATTCGGCAGATTCGGGCGTACGGGGGCCCGGAGCCGGGGGCCGCGCTCCGGCGGCTGGGTCCCTGACTCTGTGCTCCTGCCTGTTCGGCAGTGTCCTTCGGCTCGGATGGACTCCTGGGCTGCCGCCGGTGACTTCCTGCGACGTGCAGATAAGCGTGCTGGTTCAAACTCTTCCTGACGATGGGGAAATGCCTGTTCAGTGCGGGTTTCAGGCTCTGAGCGGGAACCGACACGGGATGGGGAAGATCGTCTGACCGTCTTTTGACCGTCGGAGTGGACGTTGCTGGCCGGCATGCAGCGCCACGGGCCGGGCCTGGGCGGCAGGCAGGCGCGGGCGGGAGCTGCCGCTGGCTGGGCATGAACCCGCACCGGCTGTTGTCTGGCTGCTCGCTCGATGGCCGGAGCGGTCGCAGATGCCGCAGTTCGGGGCGAGATCCGGATCAGCGCTTGTCGGCGGCCTGCCGGAAGTGCCTGCCGGGCTGTGAACCTGGGGGATTTCAGATGGTAAGGAGAAGGTCTACGGTTCGATTCCGTAAGGGGGCTCCAGGTCGGAGGCATGATTCGATCAAGGCGAGCAATGCCGTGGGGACATTGGTGGGGACTAAAGAGGGCCTGGGTTCAACCGGCCCTGACTATTGGGGACCTGTTCAGCGCTTGATCGCGTGAGCGAGCCGCCTTGGCCTCTCGCCGGCGGCCGGAATGCTCCCCGCGCCTAGCGCCGGGCTCAGGACTGACGAAGGCCCGGCCGGGTTACGCCGCGCGGTGCGGAGGCCCGGTGCCTGGGGACGTCGCGTGGCCACGTCACTTGACGACGCTCAGGGCGTCCTCCAACGTCGGAAGATGCCCCTGAGAGAGGTCCGCGATGGGACTTGACAACTTCGTCTCGCGTTCTCCTGGCGATATCGTGCTCACCCCCGAGGACGAGCGCGCCTTCACCGAGGCCGACATCGAACTATGCCGCGGAATCTACAGCGACGGCGTGACTTCCTTCCGCGGCAAGGTCTACGCCCACTTCGTCGCGGCGGTCACGGGGGAATCCCTCTTCCAGGAGTGGCTACCGCCTGTTGTAGTCACGGCAATGGCCGACAAGCTGGCCGCTTGCGATGCCGGCACCGCTCGCGAGCGGCTGGACCTCGATGCGGACTTCGTGCCGAGTCCCGGTGAGATTCGTGATCTGCAGAAGCTCTTTCGTATTTGTGCCGATCGCGGCCTAGGCATCATGGCCTGGGGTTGAGGGGCGGCGACAGGAAAGCCGCATATCGCGACTCGACCGCTCGACCCGACGCATGACCTCAGCCACCAGCCGACGCTTCCCCCGGCCAGCGCGGTCGCGGTGCTGGCCGCCGGGCCGGGTCTCCGGCTCCTCGCGAGGCCTTCTGCTGAGCCAGGGCCACTACCCGCAGCGTCCGGTTGGTGAACCGCTCGAGCATCTCAAGGGCAGCAGCCGCGGGCCCTCCTGCTGGTAGCGAACCGGGGACCGATTACCGCCGTGGCAGGACGTTCGCCTCTGCGGCGACGGGCCTGCGGCGTGCTTGCGTTGTAACTGAAGCAATACCTGGAGGTGAGGATCGTGAGCACGACGATGGATCCCGTGGCGCGTGAATCCGTTAGCAAGGAGTGGCTTGAAGCTATATTCAAGGCCGCAGGCTACGAGGTAGAGGACGTGGCCCAGGACGGAATATTCCTGGCCAAGCACCCTGTCTTGCCGTCCCGCGTAGTGAGATACATCCCTGGCATCGGGATTATCACGATGAGAACGCCGTTCCCGATGAAGGCCGGTGGCTTCGGCGGCAAGAAGGACATCGAGAAGGCGGTGGAGAAGGCCAACAGCGAGTCGTGGCTGGACACGTTCTACCTCGACGACGACGGTGACCTGTGGACCAGCAGTTACATCTTCGTGACCGACCACATCAGCGGCGCTGACGTGACCCGGTTCCTGGCAGCGGAGACCACGCAGATCATGGTGGAATTGGAGAAGAGCGGGCTGGCCAAGCACCGCAAGTAGCGCCTGGGCCTGCCGCCGCACTCCTCGCGGCCTTAGCCGGTCAGGAAGAGCGGCCCGCGTTCTGGCCGCCGGGGCTCGGGGCTATGGCAGGGCCGGTTCACGTGACCTGAGGCTCCGGCTAGCTCCCGGCGGCTAGCTGGGCTGGGGTCGGTCAGGCGATGAAGACGGTCAGGACGTCGCCGTCCCGCTGCCGGCGCGCCCGGCCGATTTCGGTGAGGTCAGGCTCGCCGCGTGCGCTCAGGAGCCGGAGCTCGATGCGGGTGATCCCTGTGAGCTCGCCTTCGGCCTCGGCGAGTGCGAGCTGTTCCTCGACCCGGTTACGGAGCATGTTGAAGACCCAGCGGGCGCCCACGCGGGGCGTCCATTCCCTGAGCAGGTGGTCGAAGACGTCGTCGGTCCAGGTGAGCTGGTAGCCACGCTCGGCGGCGGTCAACGCCAGGTCGTCGAGCTGGCGGTGCAGCACCTGCTCGATGACATCCTTCGCCATTCCCTCGAACATGATGAAGTCGATCTGCCTGCCGAAGAACTCCTCGCCGTATCCGGCCGCGCGGAGTTCTTCCTTGACCGCATCGACGGTGACAGTGGGCACTGCCTCCATCGTGTCCGGGACTGACGGGTCGCGGAACCCGAAACCAAGGGGGATGCCGCCTGCTTGGCCGTAGCGGCAGCCGGCGTTGGTGGTGAATACGATGAAGGAGCGGCGGAAGTCCAGCAGGTTCCCGTCCACGTCCTGGACTTTGCCTTCGTCGAGGATCTGCAGCAGAAGCTTGCCTATGTGCGGGCTGGCCTTCTCGATCTCGTCGAACAGCACGACGGCTTCGGGCATTTCCCGGATCTTCGAGAGCAGGCCCCCCTCGCCGCGCGCGTAGCCGATGTAGCCGCGCGGGACTCCGAGCAGCCGGTTGATGATGGGGCCCGGATCTTCGGCACCGCCGCCCATCAGCGTGTTGCAGTCGACCCGGATCATTGCTTCCCGTCCGCCGCCCAGGATCGTCGCCAGCCGCCGGGCGGTCTCTGTCTTGCCGGTTCCGGTCGGACCG
Organism: uncultured Actinomycetes bacterium; assembly: GCA_963837105.1. GTDB lineage: Bacteria > Actinomycetota > Actinomycetes > Streptosporangiales > Streptosporangiaceae > UBA9676. The sequence goes on from CAWIMG010000034.1 coordinate 158,969, forward strand.
CAGAAGAAGAAGATCCGGCGCGGCCCGTCGTGCTGCAGCCAGTCGTGGGACAGGCCGGCCACGAAGCCCCGGGCGATGGCCTGGATCGCCTGGTCCTGCCCGAGGATGGCCCCGTGCAGGCGATCCGCGACCAGCTCGGCGGTTAGCGTCCCGGGCACGATCACCGAGTGGCCGGTCTCGTCCTCGATGGCCTCCATCAGGACGGCCTCGGTGACTTCCGCCAGCGGCGGCTCGTGGGTAACGCAGATAGCGCATGCCTCGTCCAGGACATCGAGGGACTTGTCCGGCTGGAAACGTGTGAGCAGGAGGCCCTCGGACAGCGCGACCGTCCTGGCCAGGATCTCGTCACTGATGCGCACGGGCGCATAATGATCCCGGAACTGCCCGGCCCGGCCTTGCAGGATCCGCAGCGCTTCCTCGGGGGTGGGCGGCTCGATCCGCAGCAGGCCGAAGCGCCGTGCCAGCGCACCGTCCGGCTGGATGTAATGGCTGTACTCGGCGATCGTGGTGGCGCCGATCAGGCTGAACCCGCCACGCCCGATGGCCTGCTTGAACGCCTGGTCGCCCTGGGTGAACGGGCCTGACTCGTGGATGCCGCTCTGCAGCATCGAGTGGATCTCGTCGATGAACAAGATGATCTGTGGGTGCTCTTCAATGGTCCGGATCAGCTCACCGACGCGCTTTTCATACTCGCCGACTATGCCAGCGCCGGCCCGGAACAGCGAGACGGACAGTTCGAACACGTCGCGGTCGAGCAGCACCGGGGTGATCTTGGGATCACGCTGGGTGATCAGCCGGGCGAATTCGTAGACGAGCGCGGTCTTCCCGGTGCCTGGCTGGCCGATGATCAGGGCGCTGGGCCGGCGCATCTTCATCAGGTTCTTCTGCAGCGAGGACAGGTAGCGGTCCATGCGCATGCCGCCCTTGACCGGCACGCCGTCGGTGGTGAGTACGCGGCCCCATGGCGTGAGCCGGTCCAGGACCTGGGTGCGCTCGGCGCTGCCCCGCCAGGCCGCGCCTGGCTGGCCGCCCAGGGCGGTGATCGCCTGATCGATCTCGGTCGGCGGCATCCCCCGGCTGGCCAGGTACCGGCGCGCGGGCGCGCTCTGCACCAGCGCGAGCGCCAGCGCACGTGGCCCGACGTCATGCTGGTGCAGCAGCTCGCCCAAGACGGGGCGCAACGGCTCATCGACCGGGACCTCGGCCAGGGGATCGGGGCGCACCGGAGTCACGTCGGGCAGGTAGGCCGCGAGATGGGGCGCCTCGTCCTGCAGGTCGGCGGCATGGCAGACCGCGGCGAGCAGCAGCTCAGCGGTGAGCGCGGCGCCGTCCGGGACCGCGCGCTTGGCGAGGTCGAGTGCCGCGTTTGCCTCGGGCGTGAAGGACGCCACCGCGGGCACGGCCAGCTCCTAGATCTTCGACGGGGCTGGGTCCCGGGACGGCTCGGGAATCAGCGGGATATCGGGTGTGCCCATGCCGGGGTCGGTCCCGGTTTCCATCGTGACGCTGATGCGGCGGTGACTCAGGTCGATGGCGGGCAGGAACGCGCCGAGCAGCGCCCCGAACTGTTCGTTGGTCAGCGTTGCGTCCTCCAGCCACAACTCGAGGGAGGCGACGATCTCCCCGTCGGTCGGATCCCACGAGAACTTGGTTGTGCGCAGCAAGAAGTCCAGCGCCCCAATCACCTGGACCACCGCGTCGCAGTGCGGGTGGCCCTTGGGGCAGCTGCCATAGCTGAGTGTCCGGATCATCAGGAACCGGCCGTCCAGCTCGATGTTCATGACCACCTGGTAGCTGCCGGACATCCCGGTGAAGCCCATCAGGAACATCGGCTTGTCGGGTGCCACGAAGTAGGTGATGCCGCGGGTGTCAAGAAGCTGCTTCAGCTGATCAGGGGTGATCGCCACTGGTCTCATCCTCCTTCGGGCAGCATGCCGCGGGCATCTGCCAGGTAGGCGGTGTCCAGCACCGCCGCTATCAGGTTGTCTGGCAGCTGCGCGCCCTCGGGCAGCTGAGGGGACGCGTCGGCCAACCCGGCCCAGCCCGGCCCCACGATCCCCAAGGCGTCACGCATCACCCGGCGGTTGGATAGTGAAACCGGAGCGGCCAGCCACTCCGCCCGAGGACCGGGCTGCTCGTAGCTGAACTCCGAAGTCCACTCGCCTGCCTTCATGCCGCCTCCCAGGTCGGTGATGCCCGCTTTCTGATCGTCCGGCCCGGGCCGGCGCCCAGGGCAGGGCCGAACGGCCCGCGGGGTGGCCCGTTGGTCCCTACCGGGGGGGCGTGGGCGGCGATCTGATGACAGGCAGGGCCGCGCGTATCCTCGCGGTGGCCATGCCTAGCTTCCTGAGATGGAGGTGATCACCGGTGCGCGGGCAAATCAGCGACGCCCCGGGGACGGCCGGGGTGACACCGCCGGCATATCCCGCGCTCGGGGTTGCCGCCAAGGCGATCATCGTGAATAGCTCTGGCGAGGTGCTGGTGATCAGGCGCTCGCCGTGGTCATCGTTCTGGCCCGGCAGCTGGGATCTGCCGGGCGGAAAGATGGGCGACCGGGAGCGGCTGGCTGATGCGCTGGCCCGGGAGGTGCAGGAGGAGACCGGCCTGACCATCCGGGCCGGTGAGCCGGTCCCGTTCCACGTGTCCCATTTCGTCAAGGAGCCGTTCTGGGTCACCTGCGTGACATTCGCCTGCCCGTCCTCTGAGGGCGAGGTGCGGCTGAGCGCCGAGCATGTGGAGCATGCGTGGGTGGTGCCGGGCAGCCACCACGGGCTGACCTATGCCCCGGCGATCGAGGAGCAGATCGACGCGTACGCCAGGCGACGATGACGCCGGGCGACGCCGCGGCCCACGAGCTGCGCGAGTGGGTTGCCGCGCAGGTCGGGCAATACGCCGCGCTGATGCCCAGCTACCAGCGTTATGCCAGTGTCCTGGAGCAGGTGCTGCGCCGGGCCGCCGACGAGGTCGCGCCGCTGACAATCGTGCAGGCGCGCTGCAAGTCGGTCAGCAGCTTCGCCGAGAAGTGCGTGCGCAAGCGGGCCGCACATGCGGACCCGGTGCATGAGTTCACCGACCTGTGCGGAGCCCGTGTCATCGCGCGCACTCGCTCGGAGGTGGACGCCCTGTGCCGGTTCGTGGAAGGCCACTTCGACGTCAACTGGGAGAACAGCGTCAACACCAGCAAGAGGCTGCGGCCGAGCGAGTTCGGGTACCGCTCGGTGCACTACATCGTCTTGCTCCGGGCGGGCGCCGACTACGGTGTGCCCGTCCCGGACGACGTGCTCGGGTTCAAGGCCGAGATCCAGGCCCGGACCATCACTGAACACGCCTATAGCGACTTCGCGCACGATCTGTCCTACAAGGGCGCGTTCGAGCTGCCAGCCGGGTGGCAGCGCGAGCTGGCGGGTGCGGCGGCGACCCTCGAGGAGGTCAACGGCGTGTTCACCCGCGTACAGCAGGGCCTGCGCGAGTACGCGTCGAGCTACGGCCGGTACCTGCCCGACGAGGAACTGCGGGCCGAGATCGAGCTACTGGAGATCGTGCTGCCTTACGACCCCGGGAACGCTGTCCTGGCGGACCGGCTGGCGCGGCTGGCCCTGTCACGCGGGGACTGGGAGCGGGTCGTCCGCGTGCTGTCGCCGCTGGTCACGGCGGATCCGGCGGGAGCGCCGCTGGCAGCGCTGCGCGACCTCGGCGTCGCGATGTGCAAGCTGCACCACGGCAGCCCGGGCCACCCGGACTACCAGGCCGGGCAGTCGTACCTGGCGCGGGCCGGCCAGGCGGGCGATGTGGACGCGCTATGCGCCTACGCGGCCACCTGGAAGGGCGTCGATGAGAACCGCGCCCGGGAGCTGTATCGGCAGGCGTTCGAGCTCGACCCGGCCGACCCCTACGCCCTGGGCAGCTACCTGGAGCTCCAGCTCGACCGCGAGCCTGCCCTGCTCGCCTCGGTCAGGCCGCTGCTCCGGCAAGCCATCGAGCGCTGCCAGCACCAGGTGGCCGCCGGGACCAACCTGCCGTGGGCCCTGTACGACCTCGGCCGGTTCCGCCTGCTGCTCGACGAGCCGTACGGCGCGCTCGCTGCCTACGCGGAGGCCCTCTCCCTCAGCTCCGCCGCCTGGATCGTGGAGACGTCGCTGGCCTCGCTCGAGCGCCTCACCGCACCACTGGCCGGCCATCCCGGGGTCGAGTGGGCGCGCAGGCTGCTGCTGCTCGCCCTGGCCGCCCGGTTCGCTGACCCGGGCGCGCTGGACCGTACCCGCGCCCTGGCCACCCCCGCAATACCGCCGCTGGCCGGCCCGGCGGTGATCGTGGCCGGCGGGACTGACTCCCGGATCCAGGAACAGATGGCGTCCTACGCCGGCCTGCTCGGCTCGGCGCTGGCCGGTTTCGAGGGCGTGGTGATCTCCGGCGGCACCGCGCAAGGGGTCTGCGGCATCGTCGCCGGCATCGGCCGCACCAGCGGCGAAGCGATCCGCACCGTCGGCTACCTGCCGCAGCTGCTGCCCACCGACGCTACCGTTGACCCCAGCTACGACGAGATCCGGCAGACCGCCGGGCACGGGTTCAGCCCGCTCGAGCCGCTGCAGAACTGGATCGATCTGCTCGCCGCCGGGATCTGCCCGGCTGAGGTGCGGGTGCTCGGCATTAACGGCGGCCAGATCGCCGCCGCCGAGTACCGGATCGCCCTGGCCGTCGGCGCGACCGTCGGCCTGGTCGCCGACAGCGGCCGCGAGGCCGGCCTGCTCGCCGAGGAGCGCTGGGCCGGGCAGCGGCTGGTCCGGCTGCCCGCCGACGGCGAGACACTGCGGGCGTTCCTCACCCCCGCTCCCAGCCCCCTGCCCGAGGGCACCCGGCTGCGGCTCGGCCAGGCCATCCACGACGCCTACCGGCGCGACCGGCTGCGCACCGAGCCCGCGGCTGATCCGGCGCTGGCGGGCTGGGACAATCTGCCCGGCGACCTGCAGGCCTCGAGCCTGGCCCAGGCAGACGCCATCGCCGCCAAGCTCGCCCGTATCGGCTGCGCGGTCACCGTCGCCCCTGCAGGCGAAGCCGGGCCCCCCGCCGGTGCAGAAGTCGTGACCCTCACCGACGCCGAGGTGGAATTGCTCGCTGAGGCCGAGCACGGCCGGTGGACAGCCGAGCGGCTGCTCGCCGGCTGGACCTGGGCTGAGAAGCGCGATGTGGAGCACCGGCGCAGCCCCTACCTGATCGGCTGGTCCTCGCTCCCTGAGGACATCAGGGAACGGGACCGGCAATCGGTCCGCGCCATCCCCGGCCTGCTGGCCGACGTTGGGTTCGGCATTCGCGGCCTTCACCAGCAGCCTTCCCAGCAGACGTGACCGGTGGAGCCCAGGCACGCCGGCTCATGGCGGCCTCAACCTGAAATCAGGCTGACGTAACTCGCGAGGGCGGCCGGTCACGGGCCTGGGCGGCGGGTGAGCGCGGATCAGCAACTGCCCGGCTTCGATCTCCACGCCGACATCATCAGTGGGTCGCTGGACGGTGCCACGACCATCGGCGGACTGGCGGGACCTAGGGCCCTAGGCGGCGCGGGGCCGGCGGCGGGACGGTGATGGTGGAGGGGCTGAGATGACAGCACCAGCGGCGGGGCTGAGCCGGACGTTCCGGGTTTTCGTCAGTTCCACGTTCAGCGACTTCATCGAAGAGCGTAACGCGCTGCAGCAGTACGTCTTCCCACGGTTGGCGGAGCTGTGCGCGGCTCACCAGGCGCGGTTCCAGGCGATCGACCTGCGCTGGGGGGTCAGCGAGGAGGCCGCGCTGGATCAGCGCACGGTTGCCATCTGCCTTGATGAGATCACCCGTTGCCAGCGGCTGACGCCGCGGCCAAATTTCATCGTCTTGCTGGGCGACCGTTACGGCTGGCGGCCGCTGCCATCCCGGATCGAGAAGACCGAGTTCGAGCAGATCAGAGCGAGGGTGCCCGAGACCCACGGCGCAGATTCTGACCGGGCGCTGCTGGGCCGCTGGTACCGGCTCGATGAGAACGCCAGCCCCGCCGAGTATGTCCTGCTTCCCCGTGAGGTTGACGTTCCCGAGGGGTCCACTGCCAGTGCCCGTAAGGCTGCGCAGGAGGTGGAGGAGAGGCGATGGCAGGCGATCGGGACGCGCCTGCGGGCGATCATGCTCGCCGCTGTCGACCGGCTCGGCTGGGCGGAGAACGACCCGCGGCGGGCTAAGTACGTCACTTCCGCCACCGAGCAGGAGATCGGGCGCGGAGCGCTGGAGGCGAAGGGCGCCGCGGAACACGTTTTCGCCTTCTACCGGACGATCTACACGCCGGACGGCGAACGGCTCGCCGATGCCGTGCCGCCGGACGGCAGCGCCAGGGACTTCATCGACGAGACCGAGGTCAACGGCCGGTGGGTGCCGGACGCGGGTGCCCACGACGAGCTCATCGCCCTCAGGGAGGCAAGACTCCGCCCACTGCTGGGGGCGAACATCTCCGATTACCGGGCAACGTGGGAGGGCTCGGGTATCACGCATGAGCACGTCGGGGCACTGCCGCATCCGCCTATTGCGGGCCGGCCGTCCGGCCCGCTCGATTCCAGCCACGCCCTCGATGACTGCCTGAAACTGCTCGATGCGGCCGATGTGCCGCATACGCTCTGCACCGATGTCTGGCGGAATCTCGCGGCCACGATCCTCAGCCAGCTCGGCAAGCTCGCGGCAACGAAGGCGGCGGAGGCCGAGATCGCCGCCCACGAGAGCTTCGGTGAAGATCGCCGGGCCAGCTTCGTTGGGCGGGCCGGACCACTTGCGGCGATCGCGAAGTACCTAGACACGAACCCGGCGGGACCGCTCGTAATCATCGGCGAGCCCGGCTCTGGCAAGTCAGCGCTCATGGCGAAGGCGTTCGAGCAGGCGAAGGCGACGCATCCCGATAGTTTCGCGGTCGTTCGCTTCATCGGTACGACACCGGGCTCGTCCGACGGCCGGACGCTGCTCGGCAGCCTGTGCCGCCAGATCAGCCGGGCATACGGCGCGGACGAGCCGGCCGAGTCGGCCGGATACGAGGATCTCGCTGTGGAGTTCGGCAAGAACCTCACGCTCGCAACCGCGCAGCGACCACTCATCGTCTTTCTCGATGCACTCGATCAGCTCGGCCCGGCCGATCCAGCCCATACCTTGAACTGGCTCCCTGCGGTCCTGCCCGAGCACGTGCGGCTCATCGTGTCGGCACTGCCGGGCGACTGTGAGTGGGCCCTGCGGGCCAAGCGCCCGGAGCTTCAGTTCCTGGGTCTGGAAAAGATGACGCGGGCGGAAGGTAAAACGGCCCTCGCGCTCTGGCTCGGGAAGGCCAGACGCGCCCTGCGCGACCATCAACGTGAGGAGATCCTGGACCGGTTCGAGCCCGAAGGCCGGCCGCTGTACCTCAAGCTCGCCTTCGAGGAGGCCCGGCTGTGGCATTCCTACAGCGAGCGCGCGGAGACGTTCTTGCAGGCCGGGATCCCTGACCTCATCAGCAAGAACCTCTTCACCCGCCTGGCCGCACCCGGCAGCCATGGCGAGATGCTCGTCTCTCACGCCCTGGGTTACCTCGCGGCTTCGCGCTACGGCCTGTCGGAGGACGAGCTGATCGATGCGCTATCGGCCGACGAAGCGGTGAAGGCCGACTTCCGCGCGCGTTCGCCCAGGTCGCCCAACGTAGACCGGCTGCCGGTGGTCGTCTGGTCGCGCCTTTACTTCGACCTCGAGCCGTATCTGGCCGAGCACGCCGCCGACGGTGTCACTCTGCTGGCCTTCTATCACAACCAGCTACGCGAGGCGGCAGCGCGGGAGTTTGCCGGGACCGAGGGACCGTCGCGCCACGCCGCGCTGGCGAACTACTTCCGGGCCAAGGCTGCCCCGGCCGGAGACGGGCGCTGGGAACTGCTGGCCCGCCCGCTGGCGGAACTGCCGTTTCACCTGGCGGGCGGCGGGCTGGCCACCGACCTGGCGCGGCTGTTGTCGGAACTGTCCTACCTGGCGGCGCGCGTCGCGTCGAGCCCGGTGCACGGACTCATCGCCGACTACTCTCTCATCGGCGCACATCCAGCCCCGGCAGTGCTGGAGTGGCGAGGTTTTCTGCACAAGCATCTGGAGCGACTGAGCCGGCATCCCGCCAGCCTCCTGTCCCTGGTCAACCACGAGGGCTTCGCCGCTGCCCGGGAGCAGATCGCGACGGCACGCTGGCACGGCGCCTGGCTGCGAACGGCTCCCGAGACGATGCCGATCCTGGGCAACGGGAGCACTACACGGCTGCGGGCGGTCGTCGAGGGGAGCATCAGCTTCGACCACCCTAGGGTGACCGCCGTCGGGGCCGAACGGCTGACGGGATTCAGCCTGGAGCGGCTCGGCACCCTCCGTGTGCTCGACCTTGCGGCAATGCGGGAGACCACCCGGACGCTCCCGATCGGGCCAGAGCGCCCGCTGGCGCTCGCATGCGCACCCGACGCCAGCAGCCTGGCGGTGCTGTACCAGTCTGGCGTGGCGGCTTGCTACACGTGCCTGCCGGGACCGGACGGATGGCCAGCGGGACTGGAGCTCGCCGCCGAGCTGCGGTTCCGCCTGCCGGAATTCAGCGACCCACTCATTGTCTGGAACCGTGGGGCCTACTGGTTCCAGGCGGAGGACGGCGGGCTGGCGCGGGTGCCCGGCGACGGCGTCGGCGTCTCGCAAGAGCGACTCCCGATCGAAGAGTCCGGGGAGCTTTCTGCCCTGGCCTGGTCCGGATCAAAACACCTGATCGCGATCCGGCAAGACCGCGACACTCTGGTCCTTGCCGGCGGTGAACTCATAGAACGGCGCACCGGCGTGGATGCATGCGCTGCCTGCGAATGCGGCGACGGTGCCGCCATTGCCTACACGGACGGCAACCTCGTTGTCTACCAGGGCGACCAGACCCTCTCGGCCCGGCAAGCGGTGGCATCGGGCCTGGTATGCGGTGCGATTGGCTGGGACCAGGGCTGGCTCGTGTGGCTGGCCGAGAAGAAAGGGCTCAGAGCGTGGCACCCGGGAGCAGCGGCACTCGTCCCGGTGCAGGACGAGGAGGTCTTCCGCGGGCGCCTGCGCGTAGTTCCGTCGAGATGGATCACCCGGCCCGGGGCCTCGACGCTGCTCGTGACCTCGCACTCGGTGCTGGCATACCAGCTCGATCAGGCCGGCTCTGCGGTCTCCGGTCGCATCGACGGGCTGCGGGGAGGACCCGTATGGCGGGCCATCAGCCGGCGGGCGGATGACTGGTGGCTGGCCGAAGCCAGCCCATCGCGCCAGATCCTCCTGCAGCGGAATGTGCGGGGGCGCCTTTACTACGACCTGGATGGCCGCGGGCGGCTGTACGCGGCCAGTGGCAATGGGCCGGGGGTGGTGCTGGACGTCACGACCGCCGAGGCCGCCCCGCTGAACGGCTGCCCGATGCAGCTCAACAGCGCTGCCGGAGAACCGGAGGGCGGATGCTGGTTCTCCGATCGTGGCGGCGGCATCCACTTCGCCGATGCCCAGGGCCGGTGGTCCCAGGCCGTCAACGTGGGCCTGCGGGACGTTTCCGGTGCCCGGCTGGTCGACTGCGGCAAGGTCCTCCTCTGGTGGGGACTCTCCAGCCGGATATTCGGGACCGGGCCCGAACCCGCGACGACATTCGTCTTCTTCCGCAAGACCGGTACCCGCCAGGCCGAACTGGAGCGGATCGGCATGCGGGCTCTTCACCCGACCGAAGGCACGTGCGCCGCTTTGTGGCACATCGAGGCCGGAGACCGTCTGGTAGCGCTGTGGGCCGCCCCAGGCGCAGGGACCGAGCCATGGCGGCTCCGGATCGGCTCGACAGACGACTGGATATCCGGGCGGTTCCAGGAAACCCGGATCGCCGGGCTGGAGGCCTTTCGGTTGGAACAGGGCGCTCTCTCAGCCGACCAGGGTTTTCTCGGTCTGCTCAGCCATACGGGGGAGATGTTCTGCGTGCGGCTCGCGGACAGCCAGGTGGTAGCAGCCCTCGCCGGAAGCGTGCCCTTCTCCGCGGTGACGCCCGGCCCGGCCAGCTCGGCGTTCTGGCTGGCCGAAGGCCAGACGCGGGTGTATCGGTGCTCTCTGACAGGAGGTGACGCATGAGAACGGCTGACGAAGAAATGTTCGAGCGCGCTCAGAAGCTGCTCGAAGAAGGGTGCCTGATGTCGGGCGTGGCGGTGCTGGAAGAAGGGCGCCGCCAGACTGGCGATCCCGACGCGCTGGCCCTGGCGAGCTACGACCTGGGGGCTACTCACTGGGCCCGGCTCGGCAACGGCGACGCCGCCAGGCGTGAATTCGCCGCTACTGTTGCCATCTTCGACCAGTATGGCCAGGGCAAGATTTCCAGGCGCTTCCACCCCCTGCTGCCCAATGTGCTCGAAAACGCGATGCTGCTCGCCTTGTCGTTCGATGAATTCGAGCACTTGTCGGCGCGAGTGCAGGCCCTGACCCCAGATGCGCTGACGGTCACCCAGCTCACGCCGGAAACGCTCAAGGCCCGTGACGAAGGCCAGCCGTGGTCCGACCAGCTCTTCAAGATCGCCGAAAACTACTACGACGCCAATGATTCGAGCCGGGATCCGGGCCGCTACGGGGAGGCCCGGTCCACCTACCAGATCCTCCTCGATCATCGGCGTGAACTCCGGCTCGCACGTGATCGCTGGCGCCTGGCCACATACGAACTAGGCGCGCTGTCACTCAGGATGGTGGCCGACTGCCTGCGGGCGCACGAGAATTCCGGCGGCACGTATTCGCCCGGGGAATTCCTGCCCATCCTGGCCGACGCCGTCCCGCTCATCGATGACTACCTGGCCCACAACCCGGGCGATACCGAGCTGGAGGACATGCGCAGCAGATCAGATAGTTTCGTCGTCCGCTTCCGGGAGGCCGGCCCATCCTCAACGGCGGATGGTCCGGTTGCCCAGGAGCCTGGGGTAAGAACAGCCGTGCCTCACTGCTATCGGTGCGCCGAGGAAGGGCACATCAGGGAAATGCAGCTGGTGACCTCCGTCATGACTGACATGACGAAGTGGGACAAGCCCTGGAGCCCTACGCAGGGCTGCCTTCAGTGCGGAAATTGCGGAAGACTAACCTGCTGGACGCATAGCGACAATCGGGAGCCGTGCGAGTGCGGAGTGACGCACTGGGTCGAAAGAGTGTATCTCCAGATGGAGCTTGACAACGGCTGAGACAGAATCAGGACTGGCTATCGTCTGGCAGCTGCGGTGCAGGGCCAGCAGATCAGCGATGACCTCCGACAGCATCACGATCTCGGTGGTCAGCTGCCGCAGCGAGGTCACCTTCCCGGGCATGGGTGGGGCAGCCGCAGGCCATCCATGCCTGCAGGTGCGGCCAGGAAGCGGGCCTAGCTGTTCTGCCCTGAGAGGTTAGTGACGCGGCTGGCGGGTGGGAGCCTTTTGAGTGCGGTGTGTCCGCGGTGATGGTTGTAGATGTGCAGCCAGGTGTCAAAGGCGGCGCGCCGGTCGGCTTCTGTGCGGTAGGGGCGGGCGTAGGCCCACTCGTCGAGCAAGGTGCGGTTGAAGCGTCCGGCTTTGCCGTTGGTCTGGGGCCGGTAGGGGCGGGTGCGCTTGTGGGTGATCCCGGCTGCGGTAGTGGTGTCGCGCCAGGCCAGAGATCGGTAACAGGATCCGTTGTCGGTCATGACCTGCTCGATGGTGATCCCGGCGGTGGTGAACCAGTCCTGGGCCCGGTGCCAGAACGCGGTGGCGGTCTCCTTGGTCTCATCGGGCAGGATCTCGCTGTAGGCCAGGCGGGAGTGGTCGTCGATGGCGGTGTGCAAGTAGCTGTAGCCCAGGAGCGGATTGCCGTGGCGGCTGCGTGGCATGCCGGGGGTGGCGGCGCGGTTGCGCTTGCCCTGTGCTTTGCCAGCCACCCGCCAGCCGCCTCCATCAGGGATATTGCCGAGCTTCTTGATGTCCACATGCACCAGCTCGCCCGGGGCGGCGTGCTCGTAACGGCGCACGAGCCGGCCATTGGCCCGGTCCCGATGCGCCAGCGGCGGGCACCCATACCGGGTGAGCACCGCATGGACCGTGGACGGATTCAGGCCGAGCCGGAAGGCGATCCGGGCCGGGCCCAGCCGGCTGGCCACGCGCAGCTTGATGATCCGCCGCTCGGCCCGCTGCGGGGTGCGGGAAGGGCTGGCATGCGGGCGCGACGACCGGTCGGCCATCCCCGCCGCCCCCAGCTGCCGGTAACGCCCGGCCCAGCGGGCCGCTGTGGTGTGGGAGACCTGGAACCGCTCCGCCGCCCGCCGCAGCGGCCAGCCGTCCTCAACAACACACCGGGCAAGGCGCAGCCGCCCAGTCTCGCTCAGCGGGGCATTACGGTGGGGCATGAGGGGCCTCCCGGAGTTCAGTGTTGATGTGGTGATCCACACCGAACCCGGAAGGCCCCCCCTAATTCAAGATCATCCAGCCCGTGTCGCCGTCACCAACGTCCGTGGGCAGTACACCTAGCTCAGTGCCTCGATCCACTCGGTGGTGTGGGCTGCGAGGTCGGTGAGATCATTCTGCTCCGCCAGATCGTGGGCTTCCTGGGCGAAGGTGAGCGCCTCACTGATGTTGCCGAGATGCGCGAGTGCCTCGACGCGGTGGATGAGCGCGTAGGCCAGCTTCTGGGGGTTACCGAGCTTGCGCCGCAGGCTGACCTCTTCCTCGATCAGCGGCAGGGCCTGTTGATAGTCATCCCGGATGAGATAGACGCTGGATTGGTTCCACAGCACATGAGCGAGCCCTGCCAGGTTGCCGAGGCTGCGGTCGATGCGCATTTTCTCCTCGTAAAGCCCGAGCGCGCGGTCGGCGTCCCCGCGCTCCGTGGCTATGTTTCCCTGATTCCCAAGGGCGATGGCGAGGCTGCGCTCGTCACCGAGCTCGCGGCACAGCCTCACCTTCTCGTCGAGCAGTGCAAGGGCGCCGTCGAGGTCGCCACGCGCCTTGAGGATCATCGCCTTGTGGCCCACGCAGGTCTGGAGTACGGCCTTAAGGCCCATCTCCCTGGCTAGTGCCTCCTGCTGGTCGAGCAACGCCATCGCTTCGCCGGACTGGCCTTGAGTGATCAGGGTCCCGGCCTGGCGGCCCAGAGATTCGGCTTCGCTCTGGCGGTTGCCGACTTCCCGGGACAGCGCCGTTGCTTCGGCGAACAGCCGGAGCGCGCCGTCCAGGTCACCGAGCGACTCCTGTACCACCCCTTGGCTCCCCAGGCAGCTGGCCAGGTTCTCGCGCTGGCCGTACCGGCGCAAGATTTGCTCTTCCTCGGTGAGGCAGGACATGGCGGCCGGATAGTCACCCCGGCTTATCCGCACGCTGGCCAGTCCGCCTAGCGCCATGGCCAGCCCGATCGGGTCACCCAGCTCGCGGGTGAGGTTGGCCTGCTCCTCGAACAGTTTGGCGGCGCGATCGTATTCGCCGAGACCCACAAGCAGAACGGCCTGGTTGCCCAGCGTGGCTGCCAGTGACGTGCGGTCCCCGATGGCCCGCCAGGTGCGTGCGGCGCGGTCGTACCGGCCGGCGGCGGCGGCGGTGTCACCTTGCGCCAGCAGCACGTTCGCCTCGTTGTTGAGCGCACGCCCGGCCCCGGTCCAGTCCCCGGCCTCGCGGCACAGGGATTCTTCGCGAGTGAACAACGCCAGGGCTTCCACGGGGCGGCCCAGCTGCATCTGCACCGCTGCCTCGTCGTCGAGCGCAGCCACGACCAAGCGGTGGTCGCCGGTCGCCTCGGCCAGCTCGACGAAGTGCTGGCACAGCGTGAGCGCTTCCACCAGGTGACCGGAACCTTGCAGCAGGTGTATGGCAAAGCTGAGAGGTTCGCACGGGACGTCGCCCACCGCCCATGACCGGTATGAATCGGCCATCCGCACATCCGAGGCCGCTTCGGCTTCCGCCCAGCGGGCCATCACGGCGGACTGGTCCGTGCCCCACAGCGCACCGAAGGTCTCGGGTTCGGTGAGAACGTCGCGCAGCCGGTCCCACTCCCCGGCCTGCGCGAGCTGCCATGGCAGCTCGTCGACCAGCCGCTCACCCAGGGGCCGGGCCGCGAAGTAGTCGGCCAGGCGGCGGTGCACGGCGCGGGCTTGTTCCGCGGTGGGCAGGTAGCGCGCCGCGGCCGCGTCCGCAAGGTAGAGATGCCCGATCCGGAGCAGCCCCGCGTGCCTGGTGAACGATCCTTCCAGCGCCAGGAAAAGCGGTGACCAGTAGCCACGGGGCATCGGCCTGCCATCGGCGCCGAGCAGCTCAAGGAGTTCCTCCTCGGCCAGTCCTCGCCGGGCAGCACACAGAAGGGCCAGCGCCTCGCCGGTCAGGTTTGGCCGGTCGCGGTCATAGTCCTGTGCATAGCGGTCGAGGACGAGGGCGAACAGGGTGGCGGGTGAGGCGGCCTCAAGATAGTGGCTGATCCGGGCATCGATCAGTTCGAAGGCGCCGAAGAGACGAAGTTCCTCCAGCAGCGTCCGCAGGTAAAGCGGATTCCCGGTCTGCGGCGCGCTCACGATCCGCCCGGCTTGCGCCGCGGTGAGCGCTTTGCCGTAGCGTGCTAGATAGCGGACAGCCAGCTCGTGGCGCTCACCGGCTGGCAGCGGCTGAAGCTCCAGTAGCGGCCAGCCGCGCCGCCTAATCTCATCGAGTGGGCGGCCAGGGCAGCTGGACAGGATGACGCGCGTCTCGGGCGGAAGCGACCGGGGCAGCCACGCGAGTTCGAGCCCGCCCTGGTGATCATCGAGATGGTCGAGCCCCGCGATCACCAGCAGTACCCGACCTCCGCCGGCCGCCAGCGATGCGAGCCGGGCAGCCAGCCGGTCGCGCAGTTCGACGGGGTCCCATGGCAAGCCGCCGCCGGTGTCACCCAGCTCTGTCAGCAACCTGCGCACAAGGGCGGCCGGGTCCGCGCTCGACGGGGTGACGCCAGCGAAGTGCAGGACCATCAGGTCGCCGGGATGGTCACGCCGGTACCGCAGTGCCCACGCCGCGAGCAGCGCCGACTTGCCGATGCCAGGTGGCCCGGTCACCGTGAGCGGCGGATCGCTGCCCGACGCGTGCCTTTCGAGCACCGCCAGGGCGTCGCCGCGGCCAGCGTAGTCGCGTGCCCGGTTCGCGGCGAAGGCGTCATGAGCCGCGCGCTCTCGCTGATCAGGTGTCGGCCGGCTGTCTTCGGGGAAGCGCTCACCGATGACCGACGCGAGGTCACGGTAGACAAGTTCGCCGAGTTCCTCCGGGTCCTTGAATCCTTCCCGCAGGTGAAGGCCACTCGCGCGGATCCGGTCCTTGAGCGCGGCCAGCCGCCGCCGCCGATCAGCGGCGCGGACCCATGCGTCGCCGGCGCCGTATGCCGCGATGTCCGGGCCGGCCGGCTCCTCCACGAAGTCGGCGCGCTCGGCTGCCGGTATGCCATCAACAGCCAGCGGGTCTCGGAAGTAGAAGAACGCGCACTGAGCCTGTCCCGGGTCGTTCAGGACTCCCTCGAGGATCTCAAGCTCGGTCACCGATGAGCCGGACTGATCGGCGAGCCACGGCTCCTGCGCAAGGAGTTCGGCTGGCATGCCGTCCGGCACCCATCCGTAGCGTTCACCGAGCAGGCCGATGAAGAATGGACGGCAGCGCCTGATCTCCTCAATGCAAACCGGCAACACACCGCCCTCGGCCTGCCGTTCGTCTGAGATGCCCCACCGCAGGTTAACATCCGTCCAGACCACGCCCCGCTGCTCGCACAGGGCGCGCAGCCGCGGAAACGTGCGTTTCACCAGCTCATCGCGCTCCCGCTGCATGTCACGGAAGGTCGACGAGATGAACACGCGAACCGCGCGCTCATCACCGGAGTCTGATGTGGTCCCAGGCATCGACTCAGCGTTTCGTCCGGCCGCCCACCCAGCCAGAGGCTCCGGGCCCGCCAGATAGTGACCAAAGTAGGTGGACAAGGGGCCGAATGCCCTGCACGTCCCGGCACGAGGCGGCGTTGGCTGGAACCAGAGGAAAGGCCAATTCGGGGGAGGGTTACGTTATGCCGCTCTTTGGACCGCCAGACATAGCGAAGCTTCAGGCCAAGAAGGACTTCGACGGGCTAGTCAAAGCGGTGGGTTATCAGAAGGACTGGCACATACGCTCCGCTGCCGCGACGGCCCTCGGCCAGATCGGCGACATCCGCGCCGTCGAGCCACTGATCGCCCACCTGGGAGATGAGGCGACCTTTGTGCGCGGGTCTGCCGCCGCGGCGCTCGGCCAGATTGGTGACCCTCGTGCCGTCGAACCGCTCATCGCCGCGCTCAAAAATTTCGTGACGCGTAACTCTGCCGCCGCGGCGCTCGGCCAGATTGGTGACCCTCGTGCCGTCGAACCGCTCATCGCCGCACTAACCGAGTTCCGCAGCATCGCCGATGTGGTGGAAATGACTGTCCTGATAGCCGCGGGGCTCGGCGAGGGCGGCGGAGCGAATGCTGTGCGTGCGGGCGTCGTCTTCCTCATGAGCGGCAAGTCACAAGGCCTGGCGGGGCCAAGCAGTGAAGTGGACCCTCGCGCCGTCGAACCGCTCACCATCGCGCTAACCGAGAAACTCGGGTTCCACAGCGTCGCCGATGCACTTGACAGACTCGGCTGGACACCGGATAAAGGGACGACCGGGGCGGCGTATTGGATGGCCAAAGGCAAGTGGGACCGATGCGCCGAGATTGGCGCGCCCGCCGTCGAGGTTCTCATTGCCATCCTCGAGAAACGGGGCCCCCGCGAGGAACGGGACTCGTTCTCAAGCTGGGCTGCCGCCGCGGCGCTCGGCCAGATTGGTGACCCTCGCGCCGTAGGGCCTCTCATCGCCGCTCTGAGGGAGCCGCGCAACCCGAATGCGGACGCCAATCTTGAGTTCTGGTGCGCGGGCGGTGAAGCCCTCGGGATTGTGATGAGGGACGGCCTCGTGATGATGCGAGCACATGCCGCCGAAGCGCTCGGCAAGATTGGCGACGCCCGGGCCGTGGAGCCGCTCACCGCCGCATCCAGGAGCGGGGAGGACGCCGTGCGCCAAGCCGCTGCTGAGGCGCTCAGCAAGATCAGCGGACCCCGCGCTGCTGATGCCAGCCCAGAAGACCTCGAACAGACTGGCGTGGGGCAGACGCCGGCAGTCGTCAGGTACGAGAGTACCGATCCAGGCAAGACGCAAAGAGTAATCGAGCTGGTCCAGGACTACATGCAGAAGGACCATCCGATGGATGCCACAATGCAGATGCTTGGTCTTGGCGCGAAGCGCACAAAGCCCATGTACAGAGTGGTGCAGGGAAGAGTAGGGCGCGAAAGCCAGCCCCAGATCGACATGATGATCGTCGGTGTCGCGTCCTGTCTGCCGGGCGAAGACGTCGATGCGCGCGATGCCCGCAGGATAGCCGAGCTGGCGCTGGCGGCTATTCAGCATTACGCTGCGCTTCCAAGCGTGCAGGCGTTCTTCCTGCTGCCTTACCGCATCCGCACGAAGACCGTGGCCGAGGGATCTCCTATTCCACCAGAAGAAGAATGTGCGGTGTATTCTGGGGTCGAGAATCTGCTGCTCGAGATCTATGACGAACTTCCGAATGGCGGAACTATTACGGACGAGGTAGTTGAACGGAAGATAGCCCAATTGATCAGATCAGTTGATTGAGGCACAGCAGCCACCCCGGCCTGCCTCTTTCATGATTTTGGCTGGGCGATGTCAGGTGTGAGGGCTGGGAGGCCCTCCTGGGAGGCCTCTCGAGCCACTGACTTGCAGTTATGGGTGGGGCTGAGGGATTAATCCCGGACCCGTCTACGTGAAAGAGCAGGAAGGCGCCGTCACGGTCGGCAGCGGCGCCGCCTTTACCGGCCAGCGAGACGAAGTGCTGAGGAGAGGCAGTCCGTTGCATGGGGTCGACGGTCGGCGTGGGCTCCATGGTAAGGAGAAGGTCTACGGTTCGATTCCGTAAGGGGGGCTCTGCAGCTCACAGGCTAAATTCGAACTGAAAATGGATGACCGATTAGGCCGAAGGTGGGGACTATTGGGTCTGTAACCCCCACTCAGCAGAGAAACACCGAAGGCAGGGTGCTGCGGTTGGTGAACTGCGTTCTTGGATGCGGGGTGGGTCTATGAAGCCGAGTGTTGCGTATTCGGCAGGCCGCTTGGGCACTCAGCTCAACGTCACTTTCTGTGACTGGTCCCGCTCCTGGCTCCCGCGCGAAGAGGCATCGTTATGCGTGAGGACCGTTCGCCATCGTCTGTGGCTCCGGATGATGCCGGAGTGGATGTTATGCGCTGAAGCATTGGCTTGTTCTGTAGGTGTTGCGGAGGATTTTTCCGGTTCGCCTTCACCGCAGAGTTTCTGGTAGGTCGCGGGTACTGATCAGATCAGGCTGCTTCGGTGCCGGGTTCGGTGAAGGCGAGCCGCTGGTCGCCGAAGTCGGCGATGATCTCCAGGCGGCCGCCGAGGGCTTCGACGTAGGCGGCCAGGGTGCGCAGTTCGGTGGTGCCAGGCTTGGCGTGCTCGATGGCGGACACGCGGCCCTGGGTGATGCCCATCCGGGCAGCGACCTGGGCCTGGGTGATGCCGAGGCGGCGGCGCATCTCGGCGAGCCGGAAGGCGCGCTGCTCGGCGCGTAGTTGCTTCATCCCGGCCGCGATGGCGGCCTTGTCGGCAGGATCGGGATAGAACTCGGCGAGAAACTCATCCCGGGTGTAGTGGTGGAGTTCGCTGCTCATCGGATGTCCTCTTGTTTCAGGTAGTCCTCGTAACGCTGCTCGGCCAGCGGGATCGCCTGGCGGTACCAGGCCTCCCAATTTTCCAGCCTTATCTCCGGCTACCAGCAGAACCGCGTTCCGCCGGGGATCGAGGATATACAGGATGCGGATCTCGCTGCGCCCGGCGGAGCCTGGCCGCAGTTCCTTCAGGTTGCTCAGCCGGGAGTGCTGGACGCGGTCGGCGAGCGGGCGGCCCAGCTCCGGCCCGGCTTCGAGCAGCATGCCGATGGCCTGGCCGACCTGGATCGCGCTGGCCCGGTCACGCTTGCGCAAGTCGTGCAACCACGCCCGGACCTCCGGTGTCATGACCAGGACATAGGCCACGTCAGCTGCCTCTCCGCAGCGGTAGCATTACCCAGACATGATATCACATCAGCGTAATATTTTAGGCTTGCGGAGCCGGTTAGCTGTCCGTACTGGCGCTTGGAGTGAGTTCGAGCCTGCGCGGGTCGGAGAAGCCGAGACCGGCGTAGCCGGGCGCGCGTTTGGCGAGCATGGCAGCAAGGACGCCAGTCCGCTGATCGAGGTAGTCGTGGACTTCGGCCGTGGTCTTGTTCTCATGCGAGCGCAGGATCCGGCCTACGTACTGGGTCAGGCTGCCCTTGTTGGCGACCGGCGCGGCGAGGAACAAGGTATCCAGGGCCGGGCAGTCGAAGCCTTCGCCAGCGTACGGGCCGGTGGCCACGACCAGGAGTGGCGGCCCGCCGAGCTGCGGCTGCAGGCGGGCCAGCGCCGCCGCGCGGCTCTTGGCACCCATCCCGCCGCGAAGAATAACCGGGTCGTGCCCAGCCTCGCGCAGCAAGTCGGCGAACTTTTCCAGATGGCTGGTCCGGTTGGTGAGGACCAGGCAGTTGCGGTCCTTGCTGAGTGCGGCGAGGACATCCGCGATGACCTGCCGAGCGCGCTGCTCATCAGCGGCCAGGTGCCGGTAGATGGTCGTCATGCCGCCAGGGCGGGACGGGTCGGCGTCGCCGTCGTACCGGTACGCAGTCGGGTGAACGTACAACACGGGGATCGGGCGGCCGGTGCCCAGAAGCGTGTCCTGGCCGGCTGCGTCGCGGGAAAGCGCGATGGTGTGCCGGACCGGTCCCACTTGCATGGCGATCAGGTCGTCGAGCTTGTCGCGGCGGTACGGGGTGGCGGTCAGCCCGAGCCAGCGCCGTGCCGGGATCTGCCTGACCGCATGCTCGAACGCGGCGGCCGGGACGTGATGGCATTCGTCGGCGACGATAAGGCCGTACCCGGCGGTCAGGTCCGCGACGTCATCGCGGCGGGACAGGGTCTGCAAGGTGGCGACATCGATGGAGCCGCGCAGCTTGGTCCGGCCGCCGCCAAGCTGCCCGGCTTTGACGCCGAGGAACTCAGCGATCTTGGCCCGCCATTGGTCCGTGAGCGTCTTCCGGTCCACTAGGACGAGAGTGGAGACCTGATGCGCGGCGATGACCGCGCATGCAATCACGGTCTTGCCGGTTCCGGGCGTCGCGACCAGCACCCCCAGATCGTGCCCGGTCAAGACCTGGACGGCCGCCTGTTGCGGCTCGGTCAGCACGGCCGAGCAGGTGATTGCCTGCGTGGTGCCGACCGCGCGATCATCGGCCAGGTCCAGCTTGCTGCCTGCCTGCGCGGCGAGTTCGCTCACGGTGGTGAGCATGCCGCGCGGCACGATCAGGCCGCCATCGATGGTCTCGTCGAAGAACTGCAGGAAGCGAGGGACGTCCCAGGTGGAGGCGCGCATCCGCTGCTTCTCGTAGAACTGCGGGTTGTGCATCGAGGCAGCGTGCCGCAGCGACGCGGCGAGCGAGGGCGTCAGGTCGGCCAGCTCGACCCGGATGCCCGCCCCGAGCCGGGCCCGGACCACAGTCGCCGCCTCCGGCCGGATCTTCGTGGAGACTGGCGCGGCAAGCCTGGTGACCTCGCTGCCCGCCGGGACCCGCCCGGCCTTGTCCGCGGCCCGGCTCACCTCCTTAGGCGTCATACGGCCAAGCGTGGACAGGTAAGACCACTGATCCTGGTGCGGTTCGAGATTCTCCAGGTTCAGGAACACCGTCGCGTTGCGGTCGCGGGCCGACCGGAACAGCGGCAGCGCAATCAGGTTTCCGACACCGCCGACCGGGAGCAGATCCTGGGACGGGAACAGCCGGTCATAACTGGCCAGGTTCACCTTCCCGCGAATCGCCATCGCCTCACGCAGCAGTCCGGTGCCCAGTCGCCGCGCAGTCTCCGCCGGCACTGGCGCGGTGAAGAAAACCCACGCGTGCATACCCACCCCGGAACGCGACACCTCCAGCGCCACCGACACCCCGAACGCCCGCCCCGCCTTGACGTACATGAACGCCTCGGTCAGCGCATCGTGCCCGTCGAAGTCAGCGGCCAGCCACCAGCACCTGTCGCCGTCCAGCAGTGGATAAACGCCGACGTGCACATCGCCCTTCAGATGAGCAGCCAGCACATCCGTGGTCAACGGCAGGTAGTCCCGCTTCTCATGCGGGATCCCGCGCTGCCACCCGCCGCGCACCGCCGGGAGCCAGCCCTTCCAGCCGGTACGAGAATTCTCGATCCTGGTGGCGTAGATGTCGGTACGCGCCGCGAACAGAGCCCGGAAGAACGCCACCTTCGCGTCATTGGGTGAGTCTCTATGGACCGGTCCCGGCGGCGCATCGAAGAAGCCGGCCTGACCCGGACCGGGTGGCGCGGCCTGCCGCGGGCTCAGCTCCAGCATCTTCAGCAGGCGCGCGTTCTCCGACCGCAGCCGCGCCAGTTCCGCAGCCACAGCCGCGGGAATCTCAGTCACGCCCACAACATATGCAACCCGCGTCCATGTAGCTCATGCCCGAGTTTCAAGCGGCAGTCAGGCCACGCACGGAGGTCATTCCGGCGGCCCCCAGTCGTCGGCTTGCCTGAGCCGGTCTCTTGGCGTGGTGTGTGAAATGACCACCTCGCCAAAACGCGCGGGCCCGGTGGGCTGACCGCGGAAAATGGCGGATCCCCGCTGCGGCGTTCGCGAACGTTATGAGCAAGGCCGCCAGGGAGGCCGAAATCGATGCGTCTCTCGCCCAGCCGCTCACCGCCCGGTGGTCTACCAACAGGCCGACCAGCAGCTGGTCAGGATAACTGTTCCGAACGGGACGTTCTGCGTGTGATCACGCCTGGCATGGACTCCGGTGAGCCAGGCCGTAACCGGCAACTTCGGCGACAGCATTACGAAATGAAGCGCTCCGCAATTGCTCACCCGCTGTGGTCGGGCCAGGGTGACTTCCTGCCCATCTGCTGTAGCTCGGAATGGTGTTTCTCGGCCGCGTTCGCCACCGTGAGTGCGATTTATCGGCGGCTTCCCGGACTGCCCCGGGACGTTACCGTCGCCCGAAGACGTCATCCATGATCTCGGCGCCGGTGGTGATCACGGGCCGCAGTTCCCGGCGGTAGATGACCTCGGTTGTGCGGCTGGAGGCATGCCCGACCAGGTGGGCGATCTCTTCGATGCTGACGCCGCGGTGGCTCATCAGGCTGACGAAAGAGGTCCGTAGTTCGCGTGGTGTCCAGCTATCTCCGGTTCCGGCCGCATTGCAGACCCGTTTGAATATCTTCCGGACGTTCCCCGCGTCCAGGGCGGTGCCGCGATGAGTGGTGAACACTAGCCCAGTGTCCTGCCATCGTTCCCCGGCCAGCGCCCGCTCGTGGGCCTGGCTCTCCAGCAGCGCACCGAGCGCCCCGGCCGCCATCTGGGGAAGGCCAAGCGTGCGGCGTGACCGCTTGGTCTTGGTCTCGCCGCGCTCACGTACCGACCGCCAGAGCGCCACATGAGGGGGAGCCGGAGGGTCAGCGTCTGGGTCGCCCTCCAGGTCCACGTGATCCCAGCGCAGTGCCCTGGCCTCTTCGGTGCGGACCCCGACTAGCAGGCTCAGCACGATGTAGGCATACATCAGTTCGGCCGGTCGGCGGACATCCTTCAGGCCAGGGCGCAGTTCCATCACGGGTAGGGTCTGAGCTGCGGTGATGACCGCCACGGCCTGGTCCAGGGTCAGCGACTTCGACGGTCGGCCTTCCAGGCCTTTGGGGGTGTCCACGAGCGTCGCGACGTTGCGGCTCACGAGATCGTTGGCTTCGGCGTGCCGGATGGCGCGCTTGAGCGCGAGGTGGCCCATGGTCACGACCGCACTGGAGTACGTGGCCGCTGTCTTGAATAGTGCCTGGCGCACGTCAGCGGCCGTCAACTTGCGAAGCTTCCTGGTACCGACAACCCTCAGGATCGGCTCCAGTACGTTCTCGTTCTTCTTGATCGTCTTGGCTGAGCGGCCGTCGAGCCCGTTCGCGAGCCAGTCTTCCACGGCCTGGCGGACGGTGTAGTTCGCGTAGCCGGTCTTCGGGACGATGCCCTTGTCGAGCTCGTTATGCAACTCGCGGAGCTTGTCCAGCACGGCGGTCTTGGTCTTAGCGCTGACCTTGCGCCGGGCGCGTCTCCCGTCTTCGGGGTAGCCCAGCGTTACCTCGCCGCGCCACAGGCCCGGGCAATGCCGGTGGCGTTCGGGGTCGCGGCAGGGACCGCGGTGCTCGAATGAGATCCCGTCCTCGCCGCGCCTGCGCCGGGCGGTCATGATGACAAGGCTAACCCGGGGTGGGGACTAACGGTGGTGACAACGGCCGTACGAATCCAGGCACCCTCAGGCACCCTCAGACCTGAAAACCGCAGGTGAACAGCACCCTGTCGTCGAACATGGCTGGTCAGCGAAGCGCCCGGTATCGATGGCAATAACCATGGTAAGGAGAAGGTCTACGGTTCGATTCCGTAAGGGGGCTCCAGGCTATGAGGGTTTTTCGAATATAGAACTGGATACCTCACCTTCCGGCGAGTGGCATTTGAGTGGCACACGCTATAGAGAAAGCTATAGAGAAAGTGCATGGGACCAGGCATTTTACGGAGCGATGAGCCGCGTAGAGCGTTTCCGCTTCGGGGGAGAGGAAGAGGTCCCTTGGCTGACTCTGGCGCAGGCACAGCCATCTCGCAGATCTGATCCTACGAAGAGTGACGAGAGTCGTTCACTCCGCGCCAACAGGGCGGCAGCAGAACACCGACTCGGCGCGGGGCGGCGCTGCGACCTGCGTTCCGCAGCTCCGGCTGAGTTCATGACACGCTCGCTGGCGAAGCCGCAGGTCCAGACGGTGCTGGCTGGTCGCATCAGCGGAAGTTCCTAGGTCCGCGAGGCGTCGCTGCGGTTGACGCACCTGTTCCGCCGGGAGGAGGGAGTCTGGCGGATCGTTCACCGGCAGGCCGACCGAAACGCGGCGCATTCGTCGAAGGCCAGGACGCGGCGTGCGGCACGGCGGCGATGAGCGGTAGATCGCGCAATTCTGTCGGCCGCCTGCGGCAGGATGTAGTGGTGGTTAGCGGAGGGCCTCAGTCGGCCCATGGCCAGGGCGAGTCACAGCCGTTCACGCACCTGGGCGTCCCGAACGCGGACCTTTACCGGAGCCTGCTGCGCACCTTCGCGCGGGCGAAGGAACGCTTCATCGTGCATCTGCGACCGGAGGATGTTGCGGCCGAGCTCCGGATCGAAGCCGACGAGCAGTTGACCCAGGCCCTGGAGCAACTCGTGGCATGGGGGAATCTGCGCGCGGACGTCGACACCAGCCGCGTCACCACAGTGGAGGACTTCCACCGTAAGCGGTCCCTGTACCAGCTCACCGCCGCGGGGCAGGCGGCCGAGGAGGCGATCGCTTTCTACGAGGAGGCCATTGGGCGACGCGGGCAGCTCCAGTCGGTTGCCCTGGCCGACATCGCCGACCAGCTTCGCTCACTGAAGGTCCTCGCCGCAGACCACGATCCCGACCCGGCCAAGACCCACTTGCTACTGCTGTCCATAGCGGAGCGATTCTCCTCCCTGGCTGACAACGCGCAGGCGTTCATGTCCGCGTTGCGACGCGCGATCGACTTCTCCGACGGCGACGTTGACGGTTTCCTCGCCTACAAGGAACGGCTGATCGACTACATCAACAGGTTCATCGCGGACCTGGCCAACTCTGGCTCTCAGATCGCGGTGCTGCTGGGCGACCTGGAAGCCGCCGGTCACGAGCGGCTGCTGGCACTTGCCGCGCGGCGGGAGGCAGCCGACGCGGTGCCGGAGGGCGCGGATGCCGCCGAATCCCTGGCCAGGGCGGAAAAACAGGCAGTCGATGCATGGCGGAACCGGTGGCGGGGGCTGGACGACTGGTTCACATCGCGGGACCCGGGGCACCCGTCGCAGGCACGGCTGCTGCGGCAGGTTGCCGTGACCGCGATCAAGCAGCTCATCGATGCGGTGGGCCTGCTCAACGAACGGCGCTCGGGACGATCGGATCGCTCGGCGGACTTCCGCGTGCTCGCCCGGTGGTTCGCTGAGGCGCCGGACGACGAAGCCGCTCACCGTCTGTGGCGGGCGGCGTTCGGCCTATGCGCCGCCCGGCACCTGTCCGTTACCGGCGAAACCGCCGACGCCTGGCACGACCTTCCACCCGGAACGGCGTGGCGGGATGCGCCGCCTATCCGTATCTCCCCACAGCTAAGGAAGACCGGGAGCTACGAGCGGCGTGGTAAGCCCAACCAGGTGCGTGACAGGTCAGAAGAGCGGGAGTTCCTGCGCAGGCAGGCGGAAAGTGAAGCGGCCGAGACCGCTGCGGCGCGGCGGCGCCTCCACACCGGCGGGCCGGCGTTGCTGTCCGATCTCGACGTGCCAGACCCGCAGGCATTCCGGCTGTTCCTGGGCCTGCTCGGCGACGCGCTGGCGGCACGTAAGCCCGGTGACACCGAAGTGAAAACCGTGACGAGCGACGGCATGATGGAGGTGCGGCTCTCGCTGGTCCCGGACGGCGGAACGGCTACAGTCCGCACCGCCGACGGCTTGCTCACAGGTCCGGAGCACGTCATCGAGATCACCGATCTGACGGCGTCATGATCCCAGCCGAGGAGCAGGCGCAGCGCAGGGCGGCGCTCCGCGCCTTGCTCGCCAAGCCGTTGCTGATCACCGACACTGATGATGAGACACTGATCCTGGTCCGGCGGCACCTGACCGAGTTGCGTGAGTGGCTGAACCGCGAGACCGGATGGCGTCTCGTGGCGGACTCGGAGACTGCCCGGCTGTTCAAGACTGCCCCGATGCTGTCCGATGCGTCCCACCCCGCCCGCGGGCACAGCAAAGAGCCGTTCGGCCGGCGCCGGTACGTCACCTTGTGCCTGGCCCTGGCGGCACTCGCCCGCGCCGATGCGCAAACGACGCTCGGCAGCCTCGCAGACGACGTGCTCACGGCTGCCGCTGAACCGGAGCTGGCCGGGTGCGGGTTCACATTGACCCTGGACACCCGGGCGGACCGGTCGGACCTGGTCGCGGTGGTCCGGCTGCTGCTGAGCTGGGGGGTGCTGAGCCGGGTTTCCGGAGACGAGGACGCCTACCTGTCGGCCGGGACGGATGTGCTGTACGACGTGCGCAGGCCGGTGCTGGGCGTGCTGCTGTCCGGCGCTCGCGGGCCCTCCACCGTGACCGCCACGACGTTTCCCAGGCGGCTCGCGGGGCTGACCGCGGAACCGGTCGCCGAGAGCGACGAACTGCGCAACCAGGCGCTGCGCAGGCGGCTCACCCGGCGGTTGCTGGAGGATCCGGTCGTCTACTACGACGAACTCGAAGACGACGAACGCGCTTACCTGCTGTCCCAGCGGCACGCAATCACCCGGCGGATCGAGGAGGCCACCGGGCTGATCCCCGAGATGCGCGCCGAGGGGATCGCCATGGTCGACCCGGAGGACGAGCTGACCGACGTGCGGATGCCCGAGCAGCGCACCGACGGGCATGTCACGCTGCTGGTCGCGGAGTACCTCGCCCGCCGGGAACAGGCTGCTCCCGGTGAACTGCACGCTGTCGTCCGGCAGGCGGCCGCTGAGCACGCCACGTACTGGCGCAAGGGGGTGACCGAGCCGGGCGCGGAAACAGAACTGCTCGCCATCGCACTGGAGAAGCTGTCGGCGCTCCGCCTGGTCGAGATGGACGGATCGGTGGTCCGCAGCCGGCAGGCGATCGCGCGTTTCGCCCTGGACGAGCCGACCATCAGCAAGACGAGAAAGGCGAAAGCCGATGCTGCCAGCACCCTCTTCTGAGCGGTGGAAGCCCCTGCGTGCCGGCCTGGTCAACCTGTTCTATTACGACGCCGAGGAGTTCTGGTTCCACGACGGCCGGCTGCTGCTGCGCGGCAACAACGGAACCGGCAAGTCCAAGGTGCTCGCGCTGACGCTGCCGTTCCTCCTCGACGGAGAACTCGCACCGCACCGGGTGGAGCCGGACGGCGACCGGCAGAAGAAGATGGAATGGAACCTGCTGCTGGGCGGCAAGCATCCCCACCCCGAGCGCCTGGGGTACACGTGGCTGGAGTTCGGCCGGCGCGGCGCCGACGGCGGCGCCGAGTTCCGCACGATCGGCTGCGGGCTGAAGGCAGTCGCTGGCCGGGGCATCGCCCGCCATTGGTTTTTCGTCACCACGCAGCGGGTCGGCGTCGACCTGGAGCTGCTGCCAGCCAGCCGGGTCCCGCTGACCAGGGAGAAACTGCGCGAGGAGATCGACGGGCAGGGGATGGTGTACGACCGGGCCGCCGACTACCGGCGGGCGGTCAACGAAGCCCTGTTCGGGCTCGGAGAACATCGTTACGAGGCGCTGATCAACCTGCTGATCCAGCTCCGGCAGCCGCAGCTTTCCAAGAAGCCCGATGAGAAGCTGCTGTCCCGCGCACTCACTGAGGCGCTGCCCCCACTCAGCCCCGGCCTGGTAACCACGGTCGCCGAGGCATTCCGCGGGCTGGATGAAGAACGCGACGCGCTGCGGGCCCTGGAGGAGGCCCGCGGTGCCGCGAACGACTTCCTCCGCCATTACAGCAGGTACGCGATGATCGCGGCCAAGCGCAAGGCCGCGGGACCGCGGCAGGCGCAGGGCCGGTACGAGCAGCTCGGCAGGGAACTCGCCGCTGCGGAGGAAGCGTTCAGCGCGGCGGACTCGCAACTGCGGTCCTCACGCCGCGAACTGGAGGAACTCGAGCAGCAGCGGACCCAGCTCGAGGCGCGGCGCGAGGCGCTGCAGCAGGACCCCGCAATGCGGGACGCCGAACGGCTGGAGCAGATGCGCGACGAGGCACGACGCCGGGACGAGACGGCGCGCATCAGGGAGCAGGACCGTGACCGGCTGGCCGCCGAGGTGCAGAGACGTTCCGTGCGGGCCGACGAGGCCGCCGGGCGGGCCGAAGCGGCGCGGGACGCGCTGGACGCCGCGCAGCGCCGAGCCGGGGAGGCGGCGGCCACGGCCCGCTGCTTGCCGGGTCACCGTTCGGCGGCCGACGGCTGGGAACAGGACCCATCACGTGCCCGGCGGGATACGCAGGCCATTGCCGACCGGCAGGCGCAGGCCGTCGGGCAACTGGAGCGGCTGCTCGCCGAAACCGGGGAACGGCGCAGGGCGCTGGAGATCGCACGCGCCGAGGAGGACCGGCTCACCGCTGAGATACAGGCCGCTTCTGGACGACTCTCTGCCGCCGAGCAGGAAGCCGCCGAACGAGCACGCGAACTCGTCGGCGCCTACCGGTCCTACCTCGCCGGGCTGACCGAGCTCAGGGTCGCCGACCCGGACGAACTGATCGCCGCCCTGGAAGGGTGGGCCTCGACCGGAGACGGCGCCAACCCGGCGGTCTCCGCCGTCGATGACGCGGCACGTGCGGCGGGTACCGAACTCGGCCGCCTGGAGGCGGGCCTGTCGGCTCGCCGCTCAGCTCACGCCGACCGCGCCGGCGAACTTGACGGGGAGATCCGGCGGCTGCGGGACGGCGGCCACGAAACCCCGCCGGTTCCGCACACGCGGGCGCCCGGCGTCCGGGACGCCCGCCCGGGCGCGCCGTTGTGGAAGGTGACCGACTTCGCGGCGGACGTGCCGGACGCGCATCGCGCAGGGCTTGAGGCCGCACTGGAAGCGGCCGGGATACTCGACGCGTGGGTCACGCCCGACGGGAACCTCGTCGACGGCGACGTGACCGTGGTGTCCGGGCTCGCCCCCGTGCCGGGCCCGTCGTGCGCGAGTGTGCTGGTCCCGGCGGTCGACTCCGGTGATCCGGGGGCGGGGACGCTCTCCGATGAGAAGGTCCGCGCCGTCCTGTCGGCCATCGGGCTCGATGGCACGGGCGTGACGTGGGTCCGCACCGACGGCCGCTGGGCCAACGGCGTGCTGGGCGGCGCTTGGCGGAAGGACAGCGCCGGCCACATCGGCGAGGGCGCGCGTGAGGCCGCTCGGCGTGCCAGGATCGCGCGGCTCACCGCGGAGCTGCAGCAGGAACGGAGGGCGATCGGCGAACTTGACGCGGCGCTGGCCGAGGTGGAGACGCGTCGGGAGCGGCTGGCGCACGAACATCGCGCAGCGCCGCCGGACGCCGCGGTACGCGACGCACACACGGTGGCCGCGACCGATCGGCGGCGTCGCGGCGGACTGCACGAGCAGCATGCTCGCGCAGTCACGGTGTCCGGGCGGCGGCAGGAGGAGCTGAACGCCGCCGTCGCACGCGCAGCGGAGTTCGCGCGCGACGTCAGACTGCCAGCCGAGCCTGGCGAGCTCGCCGAGGTCAAGGGCGGGGTGGACGCGTACCGGCTAGCGCTCGCCGGACTGTGGCCGGCCGCCGAGGCGTCGCAGGGGGCGGCCCGGGCCGCCGACGAGACCACCGCCGAACTGGCCGAGAGCCAGGGGCGCCGGGAAGATGCGGCCGGGGCCGCGGCGGCATCGCGGGACGAGGCGACTGCCGCTCAGGCGAAGTATGAAGCGCTGCTGCAGACCGCCGGGGCAGCGGTTGATGAGCTGTACCGGCAACTCGAGGAGGTCCGGGAGGCTCTGCGGCGTCGGGCCGCCCTGGAGCAGAGCGCCCGCGGACAGGAGCAGGGTGCTCTGGAGGAACGGGGCCGGGCGGACGGAGAGCGCGGGAGACTTCGCGCGGAGATCGAGGATGCCGCGGGGACCCGGGACGCCGCGGTCGAGGAGTTCCAGTCGTTCGCCGTCACCGGGGTACTGCGCGTCGCGCTGGCCTCACTGGAGGTTCCCGACGTCACCCAGCCGTGGGCGGCGACACCAGCCGTGCTCCTGGCCCGCGCCGTCAACGCGGGGCTGGAATCGATCGACGACGCCGAGGGCCCCTGGGACCGGATCCAGAAGCGGGTCACCGAGGAGCACAAGCTGCTCTCCGATGCCATGGCCCAGCACGGCCATTCGGCGGGGCTAACCCTGCACGACGGGATCATCGTGGTGGACGTGGTCTTTCAGGGCCGCAGCCACGACATCCCCGGGCTCGCCGAGGCACTGCGCGAGGAAGCCGAGCAGCGGGCGAGGCTGCTGTCCGCGAGGGAACGGGAGATCCTGGAGAACCATCTCCTCAACGAGGTGGCCGGCACGCTGCATGAACTCATCAGCGCGGCCGAGGCTGAGGTCAGGGCCATGAACGACGAGCTGGAGTCCAGGCCGACGTTGACCGGCATGAAACTGCGCCTGATCTGGCAACAGGCGGGGGACGCACCGGAGGGGCTGAAGAGGGTACGGCACAGATTCCGGCAGACGATCGATGCCTGGTCTGCCGATGACCGTGCCGCTGTCGGGTCGTTCCTTCAGCAGCGCATCGCCACCGAGCACACGAGCAATCCCGCCGCGGGGTGGGCTGAGGCGCTGGGCGCCGCGCTGGACTACCGCAGGTGGCATGAGTTCACTATCCAGCGCTATCAGGAAGGCCAGTGGCGCCCGGCCACCGGCCCGGCCTCGGGCGGCGAGCGGGCACTGGTCGCCTCCGTTCCGCTGTTCGCTGCGGCGTCGGCGCACTACAAGTCGGCCAGCAACCCGAACGCGCCGCGGCTCATCGCGCTGGACGAGGCCTTCGCCGGGGTCGATGACGACTCCCGCGCGAAGTGCCTCGGGCTCCTGGCCACCTTCGATATGGACGTGGCCATGACCAGCGAGCGGGAGTGGGGATGCTATCCGCAAGTCCCCGGGCTCGGCATCTGCCAGCTTGCGCGGCAGGACGGCGTCGACGCGGTCCTCGTCACGCCGTGGCGGTGGGACGGGCGGGAGCGGCGGCCGACTGGGCAGGCGGTATGACCGAGATCGACCCCAAGCTGCACCGCCTGCTCGGCGGCGAGCCAGTTGCGTGGCTGGTGCAGCGGGCACGGGACCGGCTGGAAGCCGGACGTCCCCTGACGGGTACGATCACTTTGGCCGCCGCCACGTCGGCTCAGCGGCGGGCCGCTGAGCGGCTGACTGGACGAACAGCCCGTTCCGGGGCGTCGCTGTCGGTGTCGTTGACGGAGGTTGACCGAATCCTGCGAGACAGCGGTGCCGCGCAGGGTGGGCTGGCCGAGGCGGTGACGCGCCTGACAGGTCCGCTCCGGGATCGTAACCGCGAACGGGCAGTACTGGCGGCCGCCTGGGCTTCCGCGTTCACGTCGCTGGACACCGCCGTGGATGGCCGTGACGAGCTGGGGCCGTGGCGGGCGTGGCTCGACGCAACCGGTGTGGTGCGACGTCTCGCCCCCGAACCTGATCAGGCGCGGCTGCTCCTCGCGCAGGTCGCGGCGGTTCTCCGGCGGCTACCGTCGCGCGGCGTCCCCCTCGGCCGCCTCGCCGCCGAATGCTGCGGCGATGCTCACGCTCTGGACGAGGGACGCCCGGTCGGCACGCTGGTGCTGTCGGCGGTCCGTGCGCTGGCCTGCCTCCCGTTCGCGGCGGAGGGAACCGCTGGCTCCCGTCGCGCCGCGTGGGCCGCAGTTGGAGTTCACCTCGACGAGCTATCGTCGCTGGTGCTCTGCCTCGGCCTCGCCGGCGACCCGCACACGGCCCTGGGCAGGTCGCTGGCGTCATGCCGCGAAGTGGGACAGCCGGCGGTGCTCACGCTTCGTCAGCTCCGCTGCCATGACGAGCCGTTGCACTCCGGCCGCGTGCGGATATGCGAGAA
Source organism: uncultured Actinomycetes bacterium (assembly GCA_963837105.1). Lineage (GTDB taxonomy): Bacteria > Actinomycetota > Actinomycetes > Streptosporangiales > Streptosporangiaceae > UBA9676. Next base: position 190,688 of record CAWIMG010000034.1, read on the forward strand.
CCCGGTGGTGGTCGCGGCCGCTGCTGACGAACTGGGCGCCCGGTGCCAGCCGCTGGTTTGCGTCGGCGGCCAGCCGTCCGCCGCCGGGTGGCGGCTGCTAGAACTACTTTCGGTCGGCGGCGCGGAATT
>CAWIMG010000035.1:0-192239 GCA_963837105.1 uncultured Actinomycetes bacterium
ACCACCATGGCCTTCACAACGTTCTTCGAGGGCATCAGCCCATTCCCGGCCCGGGCGCTGCCCCGGCTGCACGCGCTGGGGCTGGCCGGGAAGGTGCTGCTGGGCAGCGATTTCCCGAACATCCCCTACCCCTATGCCGAGCAGATTGCCGGGCTGGCCAGGCTGGATCTGGGCGAGCCCTGGCTGCGGGCGGTCTGCTGGCAGAACGCGGCCGGCCTGTTCAGCCTGCCTGGATCTGGCTCATAGCTGGCTCAGAAGCTCTGCACACGGTCCGGAGAAGCCGCCTTGGTTACCTGCTGATAACGGACCGGCGGACAAGGAGCCGCCGGCGGCAACCGAAGGAGACCAACATGACCGCGCTGGTGATCACCGGCATCCTGCTGACGATCCCGTTCCTGGTGGCGTTCATCGCCATCCCGCTGTGGATGACCTTCCGGCGGCCGGAGACCGCGCCGGACCACAGCCAGGCGCACACCTACCTGCGGGCCCGTCAGGCGCTGAAGCTGACCCCGGCCGGCTCGGACACCGCCTCCCTGGTGCGGGCCGAACTCACCAAGGCCGCATGACCCGGCCGCCCGCTCGCCGGGCATCAGCAGTAGCGGCGCCGCCGCGATGGTGACAGCGATGAGCCCACGTCCCGTCACCGTTGCGGCGGCGCTGAGCTTTCCGGCGGGCCAGGCCACGGGGCTGAGCCAATGGGCCGGGCCGGTGGGCCGGGCAGGCGGGCCTGCGAGCCGCGCCGACGGTCAGGTCTGGGCCAGCCGGGGCCGCGACCGTAGCCCGGTGATGAATGCCAGTGCGTACAGCACACCGATCACGATCAGGATGAACCGGTAGCCGGTGATCAGCGCGATGTACTCCAGCGTGCCGCCAACCATCGCTCCGAGCAGGTTCGCCGCGAACGCCGTCCCGGCCGTCTCCACCCCAGCGAACCGCTGGGCGAAGACCAGGTTGGCCAGGAACACCGGCGCGAAGGCGAGTGCGCTGCCGGCCGCGAAGCGCAGCACCATCGGCAGATCGAGCAGCGCGTCCTGCGGTATCAGCCAGGCCAGCGCCAGCGCGGCGATCAGCGCCGTGTAGAGCACGGCGGGCCGGGGCAGCCGGAACCGGGCCGCGATTTCCACCGCCAGATAGACCGCCACCAGCACCCCGGCGAACACCAGTGCGTTGACGAACCAGGTAGCGCCGAACAGCAGCGCGAACTGGACCACGTTCTTGGTCTCCAGCAGCAGGAAGGCCGCGCCCATGAAGGCCAGGTCGATGAACCCGCCCATCCGCCGCAGCGAGCCGCCGCCGACCCGGACCAGCAGCAGCGACCCCAGCAGGATCAGGCCCAGCATCAGCAGGTAAGGCCGGGGGATGGTGTTGCCTGGCAGATAAGGGAACGGGTGGTCGTCGGTGGCCGGGGCGATGGCCGGGCCGTGCCACAGCGACGCGCAGCTGGGCACCTGCCCGCCTGCCCGGATGGTCAGCACCGACAGCCGCCTGCCGCCGAGAGGCGGCCCGACCTGGGCGCACGGGTCGCGGTGGAAGACGTCCGTGAGCGTGGTGGCGTACCGGTCGAACAGGAACGGCGCGTAGTAGTTGTACATCGCGAAGGTGCCACCGGCCGCGAGGTCGGCCCTGGCCGCGGCCACCGACTGCTCGGTGAGCAGGTAGCTCTCCAGCCGCAGCGCGCCCTGCCCGCTGAGCGCGACCAGTGAGTCCGGCAGCGCGAACACGATCAGGTTGTACTTGGTGTGGGTGTTCTGCAGGTAGGCGCGGCCGTCCGCGGTGTGCACGGTGAGCCGGGGGTTCTGGTACGGGTGGTCCGGGTGAGCCCGGCCGATCTTCGGCAGCAGCGGGTCGATCTCGACCGCGTCCACGTGCCGGGCGCCCTCGGCCAGCGCGACCGCGGCGTCGTTGCCGGTGCCCGCACCGATGATCAGCACGTTGGCCAGGTCCGCCCGGGCGATGTGCTGGTAGGGGTAGAAGTAGAACTTCTTCTGCACCCGCATCACCGCCAGTGAGCGGGCCGCCTGGTAGGGGATGTTGTTCGCGGACACGTAGAGCGCGGGCGTGTGCCCACCGGTCTGCTGCACCGACAGCTTGTTGTACGGCGACCACTGCTGATGTGGCACGAACGACTCGCCGATCAGCAGCGCGGCCACCCCGGCCACGGCCAGCATCTGCCACCAGCGGACCCCTGGCAGCAGCAGCACCGCCAGGCCGCCAGCCGCGATGATGCCCCACACGGCCGGGGGCAGATTCAGGAAGGCAAGGACGGAGAAGACCACGATGCCGGCGATGCTGCCCGCGATGTCCAGCCGGTACGCGCTGAGCGGCCGGAACCGGACGAAGATCCGTGCCACCGCCTGCCCGAACCCGGCCATCACGGCGACCGTGAGCAGGAACACCACGCCCAGGCTGACCGGCTGTGGCAGCGTGGGGGAGCCGTGCAGGCCCTGCAGCGGATGCGGGCCGGACAGCGACTGCAGGATCACCGGGAACGCGAGCACGAAGCCGACCAGGCCGAGCAGCGTCACCGGCGTCCAGCGCAGGTAGTCCCGGCTGGACCGGGCGTTCAGGAACCCGATGCCGATGCCGAGGAAACTGGCCAGCAGCACGAAGTTGGTCGCCCTGGTCACGTAGACGTTGTTGGCGGTGACCCAGCGGATCAGGGCGAGCTCGGCAAAGAGCATCACGAAGCTGGCGAAGACCAGTTGTGCCTGCTCACGGCGCGGTGGCGGCTGGCTGCTGGCGGGCGGCGGGGCGGGCTGGGCACTGATCGGGCTCTCCGACCCGGCGGCGCTGTCGCTGAGTGCGGAGGGCTTCTCGGTTTCCACCGTGTCACCGTAGCCCAAAGCAACGGTCATGAATCAGGAAAGAGATGTGGTGGCCGGGGAGCGGGTGGGTGGCGCCGGCCGCGGCCCGGGGCAGGTGCCGGGTCGTGGCCGGGAACCGCAGCGGGCACGCCCGGGCTCCATGGACAGGCGCGCCCTGCCGGTTACCCCGGTGCGGTCAGTCGGCCCGCACCCCGGACACACCCACAACCACGGACCATCCCCAACGAAAGTTCACCGGCCCTGCCCTTTCCCGGCCCGGGCCTGTTCCGGTGCCGGGGAGCGGGGCGCGCGGTGCCGGCCGCCGCGGGCGGGCGGGCCTGCATAGGCGGGGCCTGATAGGCGGGGCCTGCATGGACGGGGCTGGCATGGACGGGGCTGGCATGGACGGGACTGGGATGGCGGGACGGGTGGACGGGCTGGGAGGGGTGGCCGGCGCCGGGCCCGGCCGGTACCGCTACCGGGCCGGTGTCCTTGCCGCTGACGGCGAGGTAGCCGACCATGCCGATGATGATGACGGTGAGGACCAGGCTGACCGGGCCCCACCCGAACCCGAGGCCGCCCCGCCAGTGCGGGACCGATGCCCAGTCCGCCAGGGACGCGCCGAGTGGCCGGGTGAGGACGTAGGCGGACCAGAACGCCGCGATCCCGTTCAGCCCCAGCCACCGGTAGCCGATCCCGGGAATCGCGATCAAAACCGCGAACACCACCGCCGACGTGAAGTAGCCCAGGCCCAAGGTGGCGGCGGTCAGATCGCCGACGGCGGTGCCGAGCGCGAAGGTGGCCATGACGGTGGCCCAGTAGAACGTCTCCCGGCGGCGCGTGTAAATGCTGTGGATGGACAGGGTCCGTTCAGATGCGTACCAGGCCATGAAGATCATCGCGAGGATGATGGCGAAGCAGGTACTGGTCACCGGGTAGGGAATGCCGAACTGGACATGCAGGACGTCGGCCGCCATCGTGCCGGAGACGGCCACCATGACCACGGCCAGCCAGTAGACCCAGGTCGAGTAGGTCCGGCGGAAGAACTGCAGCGCCAGTGCCACCGCCAGGCCCAGCGCGCCGAGGCAGACAGCGATCACCGGGTTCATCCGGTGCACCAGGAAGTCCGAGGTGGATTCGCCCATGGCGGTGGTCAGCACCTTGGTGATCCAGAAGAGAGCCGTCACCTCTGGCACCTTGCTGGCCGGGTGCCGGCCGCTAGATGGCAGCCGGGCAGGCCGCCGCCGTGCGGTCGTCATGGCCCGCAGTATCGCAACTGCAAGCCCTGGCGTCCGTCAGGTCCCCGCAAAGCCTCGGCCAACCTGGGCCGCGGCGGAGCGCGGCCGGGCCGGGATCAGCCCTTGGTGAAGGACGTCAGTTCTTCCCCGCTGACCACCGTGCCGTTCGTCGTCACCTGGGATTTCACCGGGCCAACACCGGGTGCGAGCCAGTTCCGGATCCCGATCTTGACGGTAAACCCGGCGATCGACTCTGACACGGTGTCCTGGACGATCGTGGCGTGATAGGTGCCCGCCGGCACGGTGACGCTGGCCGAGCCCAGGCCCCTGACCGTCACGTGCGCGGTGAAGGTATGGCTCTGGCCCGCGACCGAGGCGGCCACCACAATCGTGCTCGTCGCCGGCTGGCCGGATTCGATGACCGCCTGGCTCGGCCACACGATGCCACCCGACTTCACATGGACCGTGGTGCTGCCGATCGAGGTCAGCGGCATGGTAATCGTGCCGCCCGAGCCGAACAGGAGCGTCTCAGTGGTCGTCGCGCCGTTGAAAGTGTGCGTGGCGGTCACCTGGTTGCCGCCGGACACCGGCGCCACCTTGATGATCTTGTCAACCGTGGTGCCGGTGCTCAGCCCGGTGGTGGTGAGCTTGTACGTCCAGGTGTTGCCCACCGCGATCGGGTACAAGCTGGTGCCGGTGAACGAACTGCCGCCAGCCGGGGCGGCGGCGCTGGACGAGGCGTTCGCCGCCGGGGAAGCAGGCGAGGTCACCGGCGTCGAGGCGGCGCCGGACCCGCAGCCGGCCACCCCGGCCACAGCCAGCAGCGCGGCGCCGGCGAGGGCCGCGCGCGAGGTCAAGCCACAACGGTTCATGTCGTCAACCTTTCGTTAATTCCGAGGGGATGCTACGCGCGGCGGGGACGGTGCACTGGCTGATCGGCCGGCCGCCTGCCGCCGGTCCCCGCCCGGCCGCCGATCCTGCCCGCCCGCGGGCCGGATCACTCGTTGCTGGGGTGCAGGGTGAAGGCGCCGATGCCCTTGAAGACCTCTTCACTCCCGCCGACCGCGGGGCGCAGACCGGATGCTCCGCCCGGGCGGAACTGGCCGGGCGGAACTGGCCGGGCAGCCTGCCTGTGGCTGGCATGAAATAGCCGGGCCGGTGCCGGCGCTGTGTATAGCGGGTTCCCCGGCCAAGCCGGGCCGGGACCCGCGAAGGAGCTGAGATGCCGGATACCTATCACAAGGACCCGCAGGCGGTGGCCCGGCTGACGCAAGCGCAGTACCAGGTCACCCAGGAGGGTGCCACCGAGCCGCCGTTCCGCAACGAGTACTGGGACAACTCGCGGCCCGGCATCTATGTGGATGCCGTGTCCGGCGAGCCGCTGTTCGCCTCCGTCAGCAAGTTCGACAGCCATAGCGGCTGGCCGAGCTTCACGGTGCCGATCGAGCCCGGCAACATCACCAGGAAGCGGGACTTCAGCCATGGCATGATCCGGACCGAGGTCCGGTCGGCGCACGGTGACAGCCATCTCGGCCATGTGTTCCGGGACGGCCCCGCGGACCAGGGTGGCCTGCGGTACTGCATCAACTCGGCGGCGCTGCGGTTCGTCCCGCTCGATGACCTGGAGCGGGAAGGCTACGGCGCCTATCGCAAGCTGTTCGAGAGCACCGACGATGCGAGGAGTGCATGACGATGAGTGGCAACGTGGAGAAGGCCATCCTGGCGGGCGGCTGCTTCTGGGGCGTGCAGGACCTCATCCGCAGGCGCCCCGGGGTGATCTCGACCCGGGTGGGTTACACCGGCGGCGATGTGCCCAACGCGACGTACCGGCACCACGGCAGTCACGCGGAGGCCATCGAGATCATCTTCGACCCGGCGCAGATCTCCTACCGGGACCTGCTCGAGTTCTTCTTCCAGATCCACGACCCGACCACCCGGAACCGGCAGGGCAACGACATCGGGACCAGCTACCGTTCAGCCATCTTCTACACCAGTGACGCGCAGAAGCAGGTCGCCGAGGACACCATCGCCGATGTGGACGCCTCGGGCCTGTGGCCGGGCAAGGTGGTCACCGAGGTGGCGCCCGCCGGGCCGTTCTGGGAGGCCGAGCCGGAGCACCAGGACTACCTGGAGAGGTACCCGGCCGGCTACACCTGCCACTTCGTCCGGCCGGGCTGGAAGCTGCCGCACCGCGCGGACCAGGTCGCCCAGTAACCGGTCACGCGGCTCAGCAGCGGGGGATGGGCTTGCTGTAGCTGGTCTTGCCCGGGGTGGCGAGGTAGTAGTCGGAGACGTACGCGCCGTCTCTGAGCTTGTCCCAGACCCTGGTGGTGCCGACGGCGCTGCCGGACTGCTGGCACCATGCCCAGGCGAGAGCGCCGCCGGGCAGCTGGCCGGTCACCGGGTAGGAGGTGCCCGGCCCCGATCGCTCGTTGACCCCAGCGCTGGCGCTCACCTGGTAGGGGTACTGGCAGCGGGTGAGCGGGGCGCTGTAACCGGTGCTGGACGGGGTGTCCACCCGGAAGTCGGTCAGGTAGCTGCCGTCGGCCAGCTTGTCCCACACCCGGGTGGAGCCGAAGACCGATCCCGGGGTCTGGCAGACCACGGTGACGCCTGCTCCCGCCGGGTAGGTCCGCACCGCTGGGTAGGTCCCGCCCGGCCCGGTGCGTGCGATGGCCCGGTTGCTGCCGCTGGTCACGTGGTAGCCGAAGGCGGTGGTGGCCACCGGTGCGTCCAGGTTGTCGGCGTCGATGGCCAGGGTGACGCCGCCATAGGTCGCGCTGAAGTCGGCCTGGTACTGCTTGGCCCGCTGGCGAACCGCCCACAGGCTGTTCCCGATGCCAGCCCACCCGGTCAGCGCCGGGTTCATGTCATAACGGGCGATCCAGAGCGCGTCCGGCCGGGCATAGGCGGCCGAGTTGTAGACCGCCGCGAGATCCTGGGCGCCCAGGTTGAGGTTCTCGTAGACACCCGAGACGTAGCCGAGTTTGTGCAGCTGCCTGGTCCAGGCGGACAGGAAGGTGAGCACCGCGGTCCGGCAGGACGTGTCGCCGGTGGTGTAGTGCTCCATGTCGTAGTAGATCGCGCTGCCACTGACCATGCCCAGTGCGGTGATCTGCTGGACCGCGTTGCCGGCCGCCCAGGTGCCCTCGGCCGCCGCCTGTGCCGGGACGATCTTCAGGTCGGTGGTCTTGCCGCCGCAGGGCGCCTGCCGGCCTTTGAAGATGGGAATCAGCCGCCAGCCCAGCGCTGAGACAGAGCCGGCCCAGCTGCTGGTGAGTTCCGGCTGGGCGCAGGTCCGGTTCTGCCCACCCACATAGATCCCGATGGCGTGGTAGGGCGACGCGCCCCATGCCTGCATGTCAGCCAGGGCCGGGGCGGTACAGGTATCGAACGCGAGCCCGCTGTAGCTGGTCGCGCTGGCCGGGGCGGGATAGGAGACCGTGGTGGAGGGGTCAGCCGGCGCGGCGGGTGTGACGAGTGCCGGGGTGGCCTGTGCGGGGGTAGCCAGTGCGGGGATGGCCAGCAGCATCGCGGCCGCGGCTGCCGTGATGGCGATGACGGTCCGGGCCGCCCGGGCGGGGTAGGTGCGGCGGGGCATGGCGGTCACGTCCTGAACGGCCTGCTGGGAACAGTCACCCCTCACCGTCGCCCGGCCCACCGGCCCGGGCCAGGGCCGATGGTCCCGGGCGGGTGGCCCGGACCGCCCGGCCGCCAGGGCCTCCGGTCCCTACTCCGAGGACCCGCGGCGGCCACATTGTTCTGTTGTGAACGTTCAGGGGGAAATGACCCGGCTGGCGGTGCGGGGAGATACGGAAGATGCCCGTGCCGCCCGGCAGGGACAGGTCATCGATCAGCTCCGGGCGCTGGCGCGGAGCCTGCGCCGCCAGCAGGTGGCGCTGGCCGCGGGCCGGGGTTTCCCGATGTCCGGCGCGTACTTCGCGCTGCTGCCGGAGATCGCCGCGCATCCTGGGGTGACGGTCAGTGAGCTTGCCCGGCTGACCGGGCTGCCCAAGAGCCGGGTGTCGGTCCTGGCCACCCGGCTGCTGGCGGAACGGGTCGTCCGCAAAGACCCCGATGAGCATGACAGCCGCCTGGTTCTGCTCACTCTCACCGAGGCGGGCCGTCGCCGCGCCGAGGCGTGGTCGGCCGCGAGCCGGCAGGCCATCGGGCGGCTGCTGGAGCCACTTAGCGATGAGGAGCTTGCCGCCATCGGAAGCGGGCTGGTGACGCTCCAGCGAGCGTTCCGGCAGGCGGAGGAGCAAGGCCAGGAAGGACAGCGGACGCGCGGGCTCCCGGGAGGCGGGCCGCCATGCTGACCCGGCTCATGCGCGAGCGGCTCCGGCCGTACCGGGCCCAGGTTGCCGTGGTGGTCACGCTGCTGGTGATCCAGACGGTGGGGAACCTGTACCTGCCCAACCTGAACGCGGACATCATCAACAACGGTGTGGTGACAGGCAACGTCCGCTATATCTTCCACACCGGCGCGCTCATGCTGGGGATCACCCTGGTGCTGGCTGTGGTCGCCATCGTGGCGGTGTACTGGGCGTCACGGGTGTCGATGGGCGTCGGTGCGGACGTGCGGGCCGACGTCTACGCACAGGTGCAGAGCTTTTCCGCCCGGGAGATGAACCACTTCGGGACGCCTTCCCTCATCACCCGCAACACCAACGACGTCCAGCAGATCCAGCTGTTCATGCAGATGGCCCTGACCCTCATGGTCATCGCCCCGATCATGTGCGTCGGCGGCATCTTCATGGCGGTCAAGGAGGGCTCGGCGCTGTCACCGCTGCTGGCGGTGGCGGTTCCGGTCATGGCGGTGGTGATCGGCGCTCTGCTGGTCATGGTCGTCCCGCTGTTCCGGTCCATGCAGGCCAAGATCGACCGGATCAACCAGGTGCTGCGCGAGCAGATCACCGGGGTGCGGGTGATCCGGGCGTTCCTGCGGGTGCCGGCCGAGCAGCGGCGCTTCCAGGCGGCGAACGCCGATCTCACGGCCACCACGCTGCGGGTCAACCGGATCTTCGCCCTGGCCATGCCGGCACTGATGGCGGTCATGAATCTGTCGAGCGTCGCGGTGCTCTGGTTCGGCGGCCGCCTGGTGAGCGAGGGGCTGATGCCGATCGGCAACCTGACCGCGTTCCTCACCTACATCATGCAGATCCTGATCTCGGTGATGATGGCGGTGATGATGGTGATCCTGATTCCGCGCGCGATGGCGAGCGCGGAGCGGATCGAGGAAGTGCTGGACACGGCGCCGTCGGTGACCGACCCGCCGCGGCCGGTCACCCCGGCCAGTGTCACCGGGCTGGTGGAGTTCCGTGACGTCACGTTCGGGTACCCGGGCAGCGAGCAGCCGGTGCTGCGCGACCTGGCGTTCACCCTCCGCCCCGGCCAGACCTGCGCGGTCGTTGGCGGCACCGGCAGCGGCAAGAGCACGCTGCTCAGTCTCATCCCCCGGTTCTTCGACGCGACCGGCGGCTCGGTGCTGGTCAACGGGACCGACGTGCGGGACCAGGAACTGGAGCGGCTGTGGGACTCGATCGGGCTCGTGCCGCAGCGGTCGTTCCTTTTCAGCGGCACCGTCGCGAGCAACCTGCGGTTCGGCCTGCCTGAGGCGACCGACGCGGAGCTGTGGCATGCGCTCACCGTGGCGCAGGCGCGTGACTTCGTGGCCAGCATGCCGGAGCAGCTGGATGCCCCGATCGACCAGGGCGGCACCAACGTCTCGGGTGGGCAGCGGCAGCGGCTGTCGATCGCCCGGGCACTGGTGAAGCGGCCCCGGCTGTACCTGTTCGACGACTGCTTCTCGGCGCTGGACGCGGCGACGGACGCGCGGCTGCGCTCGGCGCTGCGGGCGGGCACCCGGGATGCGACCGTGGTCATCGTCGCCCAGCGGGTCAGCACGATCATGAACGCCGACCAGATCATCATGCTCGACGACGGCCGTATCGCCGGCATCGGCACCCATGGCCAGCTGCTGGCCGCCTGTGACCCGTACCGGGAGATCGTCACGTCACAGCTCGGCGAGGGAGTGGCGGCATGATCGGCGGCGGGCGCATGCGCGTGATGGCCAGGGGCCCGATGGGCCCGGGCATGGGCCAGCCCGCGGAACGGAGCAAGGACCTGCGGGGGACAGTGCGCAAGCTGCTGGCCCGGCTGCGGGCGGAGCGGGTCCGGCTGGTGACCGCAGTCGGGCTGGGTGTGATCTCGGTCGGGTTCCTGGTGACCGGCCCGAAAATCCTCGGCACCGCGACCAACATCCTGTTCGACGGCCTGGTCGGCAAGCGCCTCCCGCCGGGGATGACCCAGGCGCAAGCGGAAAACCTGCTGCGCGCGCACGGGCAGAGCCAGCTCGCGCAGATGCTGTCCGGGATGACCGTCACGCCGGGGGTGGGCGTGGACATGGCCCAGTTCGGCCGGGTACTCGGGCTGGCCGCGCTGGTCTACCTGCTCGGTGCGCTGTTCAACTGGGGGCAGGGCTACATCATGGCGGGCATCACCCAGCGCGCCATGTACGGGCTGCGGCGGGAGGTGGAGGAGAAACTGGCCCGGCTGCCGCTGCGGTATTTCGACAGCCACCCGCACGGCGACATCCTGAGCCGGGTCAGCAACGACATCGACAACCTGTCTACCACCTTGCAGCAGGGGTTCAGCCAGCTGCTGACCTCGGTGCTGACGATCTTCGGCGTGCTGGGGATGATGTTCTGGATCTCGCCGTTGCTGGCGGCGGTGTCGCTGATCACGATCCCGCTGGCGGTCGCGATCACATTCGTGATCGCCCGGCGCTCGCAGACCCAGTTCGCGAACCAGTGGGAACGGACCGGCACCCTGAACGGGCTGGTCGAGGAGACCCACACCGGGCACAGGCTGGTGCTGGCCTTCGGCCGCCGCCGGCCGATCATCGACGAGTTCGGCCGTCAGAACAGGCAGCTGTACGACGCCAGTTTCCGTGCCCAGTTCCTGTCCGGGGTGATCCAGCCGTCAGTGCAGTTCCTCGGCAACCTCAACTATGTCGTGATCGCGGTGCTCGGCGGCTGGGGGGTCGCCTCGGGCACGATCTCGCTGGGCGATGTCCAGGCGTTCATCCAGTACTCCCGCCAGTTCACCATGCCGATCACCCAGATCGCCGCCCAGATGAACATGCTCCAGTCCGGCCTGGCCTCCGCCGAGCGGGTGTTCGACTTCCTCGCCGCGCCGGAGGAGGCAGCCGACCGTGCCGTTGCCGCCGCCACGGCTGGCGCTGCGGCTGGCGCCGGGGCCGCCACCCCGGCCGGGGCGGTCCCGGCGGCCGTCCCCCTTGCCCTGGTCACGGCCACTGCCCCGGCAGCGGTGGCCGGCCGGGTCGAACTGGCGCACGTGTGCTTCCGCTACGACCCGGACACGCCGCTGATCGAGGATTTGTCGCTGACCGCCGAGCCCGGCCAGACGGTCGCCATCGTGGGCCCCACCGGTGCTGGCAAGACTACCGTGGTCAACCTGCTCATGCGGTTCTACGAGATCGACAGCGGGCGCATCCTGCTCGACGGCACCGACTACCGCACGCTGACGCGGGATCAGGTGCGGGGCTGCTTCGGGATGGTGCTGCAGGACACCTGGCTGTTCGCCGGCCCGATCGCCGACAACATCGCCTACGGCAAGGACGGCGCGACGGAGGAGGAGGTCGTGGCCGCGGCCCGCGCGGCCTACGTCGACCATTTCGTGCGGACCCTGCCGGACGGCTACCGCACCCTGCTGGACGAGGACGCCTCGAACATTTCCTCCGGGCAGCGGCAGTTGCTGACGATCGCCCGGGCTTTCCTCGCGAACCCGGCGATCCTCATCCTCGACGAGGCGACCAGCAATGTGGACACCCGTACCGAGGTCCTGATCCAGGAGGCGATGGCACGGCTGCGGCGGGGACGGACCAGCTTCGTGATCGCGCACCGGCTGTCCACCATCCGCAACGCGGACACGATCGTGGTGATGGACCACGGCCGGATCGTCGAGCAGGGCAGCCACCAGGAACTGCTGCGCCGTCACGGCTTCTACTACCGGCTCTACAACAGCCAGTTCACTGAGGCGATGGCCGAAGCGAGCTGAGCCCGCGGTTCCCCGTCGGCGGGCACACCGGTGAGCCCCCGTGCCGTCGCCCGGCACCGGTGAGCCGCCGTGCCGTCACTGTCGCCGGGCATCAGCAAGCCGCCGCGTTACTCACCGCCGCCGGGCATCGGTGTCCTGCCGCGTTACTCACCGTCGCCGGGCAGGCAGCCGCCGGGGATGAGCGGGAGGGACCGCAGCCGCCGGCCGGTGGCGGCGAAGATGGCGTTGGCGACCGCGGGTGCGACGCCGATAAGCGGCGTCTCACCGGCCCCGGCCGGCGGGATGTCGGGCCGGCTGACCAGCACCACGTCGATGGCGGGAACGTCACTGAACCGCGGTACCCGGTAGCTGGCCAGCGATGGGCGGGCCAGCCGCCCGTGATCGAGCACGACCCGCTCGAACAGGGCACCGCCGAGGGCCATGATGGTCCCGCCCTCGATCTGGCCGGTGACGGTGTCCGGGTTGACGACCGCCCCGCACTCGTAAGCGGTCACGATCCGGGTCACGCGCAGCCTGCCCGCGGGCCCGGCGCGGACCTCGGCGCAGGTCGCGACCCGGCCGCCCTTTTCCATCCCGGCGGCGGCACCCCAGCCGAATCGCGCTGGCGGGCGCTGCCCGGGAGCCCAGCCGAACCGCGCGGCCGCGGCCTGCAGTACCACGGCCAGCCGCTGGTCGGCCAGATGGTCCAGCCGGAACCGCAGCGGCTCGGTGCCCGCCGCCTGGGCGAGCTCGTCGATGCAGGACTCGCGGGCGAAGGTGTTGGCGGTCGCCGCAAGCGCCCGGTAGGGACCCTGTGGCAGTGGGGACGCGGCAGGCTGGTAGCGCACCCGCCAGTTCGCGGCGGCATAAGGGAACGCGGTGCCCTGGGCACCGGCGTTGATATCGAGGAAGTCCCAGGCGGCGATGGCGCCGTTGGCGTCCAGGCCTGCCCGGATGTCGATGACGGCCATGGGGCGCAGGTAGCCCCAGATGAACTCCTCCGCCCGGCTCCAGTGAACTTTGACCGGCCGTCCCGCCGCCTGGGCGAGGCGGGCGGCCTCGATGGCTTCTTCGCCGTGCTTGCCCCCGAAGCCGCCACCGGCCGGGGGCACGATCACCAGCACGTCCGCCTCACCGATGCCGAACGCATCAGCGAGCTGGCGGCGTACCGCGAACGGCACGTTGCAGCCGGTCCATACGGTGAGATGGCCACCTTCCCAGGCCGCCACTGCCGCCCGGGTCTCCAGCGGGACATGAGCAAGATAGGCGGTGGTGTAGCTGGCCTCCACCTGGGTGGCCGCACTGGCCAGCCCGGCCGCAGGGTCGCCCTCGGACCGGTCAACCGGCCGCTCCCAGCCCTGCCCAGCAGTGGGGTGGGCGCGCAAATAGCCGGTCATGTCCGCGGCACCGGCCCCCGGGTCCTCCCAGTCGGCCCTGATCGCGGTCACCGCGCGGCGGGCCATCGCGGGGTCAGCCGCGGTCACCCCGATGAACTGGCCATCGTGCACCACGGTGACGCCCGGCATCGCCGCGGCCGGGCCGGTGTCCCCCGTTCGCAGCATCGCCCCAGGCCGGGGCGGGCGCAGCACGGCCCCCGCCAGCATGCCCGGCAGGTCCAGGTCGGAGACGAACCGGCACTCCCCCGTCGTCACCTCCAGCCGGACCGGGGTGTGCCCGGGGTGGCCGGCTGTGCGCCAGCTAGCGGGCGGAATCAGCGGCGGCTCCGCCGAGAGCACCTCCAGCCGGCGCAGGCCAGTCACCAGCTCCCCGTACCGCAGCCGGGCCCCGCGGGGACCGCCGGTCACCGTCCCGGTGTCCGTGGCGGTCCCCGCGGCGGGCCTGGCCCAGCGCCCCGCTGCCAGGTCTCGCAGCACCTGCCGCGCCCCGGCCGCGGCGCGGCGCAGCGGCTCTCCCCCATCGGGCATGGACCGGCTGCCGAACGTCCCGATGTCAAACGGGCACAGATCGGTGTCCCCCTGCACCATCCGGACGTCGGCAGGCCGCACCGTCAGTTCCTCCGCGACCAGCAGCCGGAACGCGGTCTGGTTGTCCTGCCCGATGTCCACCTTGCCGGAGAAGGCCGTCACCACCCCGGACGGAGCCACATGTACCCACGCACCACCGCCCGCCGGCCAGGTCCCGGCCGCTGGTGGCGGCCACACCACCACCAGGCCGTCCCCCAGGATGCCGAACCAGTCCCGGTCCGCTGGCTGGCACAGGTCCCATGGCCGGTGTGGCCGGGGCAGCTTGGCTGCGTCACGTGGCACGGGCCGTGCTGCCTGGCTTGCTGGGTGCTGACGCAGTGCCGCCGCCCGGTGCACCGCCCGGATTATCCGCGGGTAGCAGCCACATCGGCACACGCCCGGTTCCAGCGCCGCCCGGATCTGGCCGTCCGTGGGATCTGGGTCAGCGGCGAGCAGAGCCGCCGCCCGCAGCGCCATGGCGGGCGTGCAGTACCCGCACTGGAAGGCGCGCTCTTCCGCCAGCGCCTGCTGGACGGGATGCGGGTGGCCGCCAGGTGCGAGCCCTTCGATCGTGACGACCGACCTGCCCGCCACCTCCGCGAGCCGGGTCTGGCAGGCCAGCGCGGGGACGCCGTCGATGAGCACCGTGCAGGCACCGCACTCACCCTCGCCGCAGCCAGGCTTCGCTCCGGTCAGGCCCAGATCAGCCCGCAGCAGCGCCAGCAGGCTCCGGGCGGATGACCCACCCAGCTCGCGGGTCGTGCCGTTGACCACGGCGGACATGGCCGTTCCCCGGCCCGGAACCCGCCCGGCGTCCACAGTCATGACAGAACCCCCGGCCACGGGAACGCGGGGAGGTGGACCCCGCCGCCTGTTCTGCGTGTGACCGTATGCCGCCGCCCAGTGGCCGGCGAGGGGCAAAGGTCCCGGGGCACCTGCCCGTTCGGGCCGTTGGCGCTGTCACAACCCTAGGCCGCCAGGTGTCAGCAAGGTGAAGTCCGGACCGAACGGCAAAGGAGGCCAGCGGATGGCCCCGTACCTTCCCCCCATCGAGCGGCCGAGGGGCCTGCTCGTCAAGATCGTCTACTTCTTCACCCGCCGCCAGTTCGGCAAGGTGTCCACACCTATCGCCGTATTCTCGGCGCGCATGCCAGCGGGCTTCCTGATCTTTTACGGCAAGATATCCCGGCTGGACAGGAAGCTCCGGCTGCCGTCCCAGACGGCCGTCCTCATCCGGGAGCGGGTTGCCAGCATCAACTCCTGCCTGTACTGCATGGACGTGGCCAGGTGGTATGTGATGACCAAGTCGCCGGAGAACCTGGCGCGCATCGACGCGCTGCCCGGCTACCGCACCAGCCCGCTGTTCACCGACGCCGAGCGCGCGGCACTTGACTACGTCACCGAACTCACTACCAGCAAGCAGGTCGATCCTGGCACGTTCGAGCGGCTCGCCCGCCACTACAGCGAGCGCGAGATTCTGCGACATCGTCTGGCTGGTCGCCAGCGAGCATGTCTACAACCTGACCAATCACGGCCTCCGCATCGGCTCGGACGGCTTGTGCGAGCTGCGCCCGCCCAAGGTGATCACTGCGCCTGCCTGATCCATCCCCACGGACCCGGCGGCTCAGCGACGGGCATAGCGTGAGGCCATGCTCGCTGCAGCCGGGGCACCAGCGCGTCTGGCCGTGAGCCGGTGAGACCTCACCGGCCCCGGCGCGGCTCCGGCCAGCGGGCCCTGTCGCGCAGGGCGGTGCTGGCGGGCGGGGCGGCGGCAGCGGCGGGGGCCGTGATGACAGCCTGCCGCGCGGACCCGGTCCCGGGCAGCGGGGCTGCCGCCCGTTCACACGCCGATCCAGGGGTCGGCACGCCGCGCGGTGCGGGGTGGTTTGCGCCCGCGGATCACCTTCCGCATCGGCGGACCTGGATGGCGTGGCCGGCCCGCGAGGACATCTGGGGCAGCATGCTGGCCGGGGTCCGGGGCGATGTGGCTGCGGTGGCCCGGGCGATCGCACGTTTCGAGCCGGTCACCATGATCGCGCGTCCGCACCAGGCGCGGGCGGCGGCAGCCGCCTGCGGGCCGGGAGTGGAGATTGTCCCACTGGTCAACGACGACCTGTGGATGCGGGATGTGGGACCGGTGTTCCTGGTGAATGGCCATGGCGGCCTGGCCGGCCTGGACATGAACTTCAACGGGTGGGGCAACAAGCAGGCGCACCGCAACGACGCCAGAGTCGCCCGCGAGGTACTTGCCCTGCTCGGTGTGCCGCGGTTCGCGGCCCCGTTCGTCGCCGAGGGCGGGGCACTGGAGGTGGACGGCCAGGGCACGGTGCTGGCCACCGAAAGCTCGATCATCAACCCGAACCGCAATCCCGGCCGGTCCAGGGCGCGGCTGACCGACGACATCTGCGGGTATCTGGGTGCCCGCACGATGATCTGGGTACCGGGCCTGGCCGGTCACGACATCACCGACGATCACATCGATGGCCTGGCCCGGTTCGCCCGGCCCGCCGAGGTGATCGTCGACCAGCCAGCGGACCCGGCTGCCAGGGACGCGTGGGCAGTCTCGGAACGGCAGGCCCTGCTCATCCTGCGCCAGTCGAAGGACGCGGCAGGCAGGCTACTCAGGTGCCGCATCTCGCGGGAGTCGGCGACCATCCCGCCGCACGAAAACCCAGGCCTGTTCGTCAACGTCTATGTCAACTGGTACGTGTGCAATGGCGCTGTGCTGATCCCACGGTTCGGTGACCGGAAGGCCGATGACGCAGCGCGGTCCCTGGTAAGGGGCCTGTACCCGGGCCGGGAGGTTGTCCAGCTCACCATCGACAATCTGGCCGAGGGAGGCGGTGGCATCCACTGTGTCACCCAGCAGCAGCCTGCGGTCTGAAGTGACCGCCCGGGCACCGCGGTGCCTGGTGCGGGGTACCGGCAGGCGGCGGGATCTTCCATCATGAGTGAGATGTGTTTCCCCATCTGAGCTGGGAGCCGTTCAATGGCTGGTGGCAGACTGTCAACGCTGGCGAGGGCGATGCGCGCGGAAGCGGAGCATGATTCCGGCGGCTCGGGCGCCGATGCCCAGCGGGCGGGTGCCATTTCCGGGTCTGGTGCCCAGCCCTCCTGGCCCGGTGACGAGCCCGGCTGGCCTGGCGAGGCACCTGCCCGGCCCGGCGCGGAACCCGGGCCGGCCGGGCCTGGCGTGCTCTCCCGGCGCGGGCTGCTGCGCGCCGGCGGCGCGGCTGGCATCGCGGCCGCGCTCGCGGCCTGCACGGCGCGCGGTTCCCCGGCGGGCCGGACCGGGATGGCGGGACATGCGGCCCAGGACGTGCGGGTGGCCGTGATCGGTGCGGGGCTGGCGGGCACGACCGCGGCGTACCGGCTCGCGCGGGCCGGCGTGCAGGTGCGGGTGTTCGAAGCCCGCGACCGGGTCGGCGGCCGGTGCTGGACCGCCCGCGGGTTCGCCGGCGGGCAGACCGCCGAGCATGGCGGCGAGTTCATCGACACCCGGCATGTCCACCTGCGTGGCCTCGCCGCCGAACTCGGCCTGCCGCTCGACGACCTGTGGAAGGGGGACGCCGCCGGCGCGGTGTCACCGAACTGGCTCGGCGGGCATTATTTCCCGCAGGCCACGCTGAACGCCCAGCTGAGGCGGATCTCGGTGGCGGTCACCGCGCAGGCGCGGCAGGTGGGTGTCATTGGCGCGAATGGCAATGCGTCCGACCTGGCCTACTCCTATGGCACGGCCACGGTGGCGGCCCGGCAGATGGACGAGCTGAATATGCGGGAATGGATCGACGAGCACGTGCCGGGCGTGCCGGCCGATGTGAAAACGTTCCTCGATCAGACCATGAGCGGCTGGTATGGCCTGGATATGGCTGGCCTGTCCGCACTGAACTGGATCGACTTCCTTGTCATCCCCTACCCCGGCGGGGACGAGCGGTGGCACGTCAGGCACGGGAACGACCAGGTCCCCCGGCTGGCCGCACAGGCGCTGCCGGCCGGAACTGTCCAGCTCGAATCGCCGCTCCGGGCGCTGCGGAAGCGCGCCGACGGCAGCTATGAGCTCCGCTTCGGGGGCAGCGCGCCGTCCCGCCCGGTGATCGCCGATCACGTCATCCTGACGCTGCCCTGGACCACCCTGCGTGAGGTGGACCTGGATGGCGCCGGTTTCAGCCAATACCGGCTGACCGCGATCAGGGAACTGGGCATGGGCACCGATGTGAAGCTGATCTTGCAGTACAACCGGCGGCCAGCCACCTTCAAGGTGCACGGCGCGCCGTGGAGTGGCACGGTCAACTACACCAACCCGAACTACCAGACGTGGGACAGCGCGCCCACCGAGCCGGGTACCGAGGGCCTGATCACGGTGTACGCGGGCGGCTCCGGCAGCGAGCCGTTCGCCCGGCCGGGTTATCACGCATGGGCACCGCAGGATCTCACCACGACCGTAGTGGGCCAGATCAATGATGTCGTGCCCGGAACCGGGGACCAGTTCAATGGGAAGGCATGGCTGGACTACTGGCCCGCGGATCCCTGGACCCGTGGCTCCTACGCCGCCTACACGCCCGGGCAGATGACGGCATACTGGGGCTATGCGGGCATACCCGAAGGCAACGTTCACTTCGCCGGCGAGCACACCTCCACCTACTCACAGGGGTTCCTGAACGGCGGAGTGGAGTCGGGCCAGCGGGCCGCGATCGAGGTGATGCTCGCCCTCGGCCTCCCCATCCCGCCCGCCATCGCCGGGCTGCCCTATTCGCGGATTCCCGGTGAGCACATCGGCGTTGGTGACCGCTGGTGACTCGGGCGTGGCCGGCCAGCAGGCCGGGCCGGGTGCCCATGGCGGGCTGTGCTCAGGAAACGCCGGCCGGCGGGCGTGGCATGACTGGGGCCCCGGCGGGTGCGGCACGGGCGTAGCTCTGGGCGAACCGGCGCAGGATGGCCGGCGGGTGGGTGACGTCGCTGCGGTGGGCCTGCGCCTTGAGCTCGCCGGCCTGCTCGGGCTCGAAGTAGCCGGCGTGCTTGTAGACCTCGATCCGGGTGCACAGGGCGGCCGCGTCCAGTTCGGGGTGGAACTGGGTGGCATAGATGGCTGAGCCGATGCGGAACGCCTGCACCGGGCAGGCAGGTGAGCTGGCGAGCAGGACCGCGTGCCGGGGCAGCCTGCTGACCGCCTCTTTGTGGCCGACGAACGCATCAAAGGTGGCGGGCAGCCCGCACAGCAGCGGATCCTGCTGGCCTTCGCGGGTCAACGTCACCGGGACCGCGCCGATCGGTTCGGCGTACCGCCGGTCGATGACCGCCCCCTGATGGCTGCCGAGGGTCCCGATGCCGTAGCAGGCCCCCAGGAATGGGAAGTCGGCCCTGATTGCCTTGTCGAGGAGTCCCCGCAGGTCCGCCTCGATCCGCCGCTGTACTGGCGATTTCGAGCCCTCGGGATCGCTGGCCGTGAACGGCCCGCCGCCAAGGAAGATCCCCGACCAGTCCGCCAGGTCGATGTGGCCGAGCGGCTGCTGCTCCAGCCGGCAGCGGTGCAGGTCGCGCTCGTGCAGCCCGGTGCAGGCCAGGAACGATTCGTACTCGTTGTCCGCGGCGGCGTTATCGGCGCGGACGGCCAGCAGCAGGAACGGCTTCACAAGATTCACCCTAGTAAGTTCTGGCGCCCGGCTCAGCCAGATGTGGCGGCATGCGCGCGGCCGGGCAGTCGTGCGATCACGACAGCAGGGCACGGATGTCGTCGGCACCAAGGGTGGCGCCGAACACGTTGCCGTCATCCATGACGCTGGAGAATAGCCTGGCCTTTCTGGCCTTCAGCGCCATGACCTTTTCCTCGATCGTGTCCCTGGCGACCAGGCGGTAGACCATGACATTCCGGTTCTGACCGATCCGGTGGGCACGATCGACCGCCTGGTCCTCGGTCGCTGGGTTCCACCATGGGTCAAGCAGGAAGCAGTAATCGGCCTCGGTGAGGTTCAGCCCGAACCCGCCTGCCTTGAGGCTGATCAAGAAGACCGGCGCGGTCCCTTCTTTGAAGCGCTGGATCACCGCGGCCCGGTCGCGTGTGCTGCCGTCGAGGTAGCAGTACGCAATGCCCTCGGCCTCCAGCCGCTGGCGGACCTTGCCAAGGAAGCCGGTGAACTGGCTGAACACCAGGGCGCGGTGACCGCCACCGGTCGCCTCGTGCAGATGCCTCACGAGGTCATCGATCTTGCTGGAGGCCAGGCCGGCATGAGCTTCGTCGACCAGCCCAGCATGCAGGCTCAGCTGGCGCAGCAAGGTCAGCGAGCGGAAGATCGTGAACCGGTTGGAGTCCATGTCGTCAATCAGGCCGAGGATCTTCTGCCGCTCCCGCTGCAACCGCGTCTGATAGACCTTGCGGTGCTGGGGGTGCAGATCGACCTCCAGCACCTGTTCCTGCTTCGCCGGCAGCTCGGGCGCTACCTGTTCCTTCGTGCGGCGCCGGATGAGCGGTTTGATCCGCCGCTGGAGTTGTGCCACGCGCTCGGAGTCGCCCGCCCGCTCGACCGGCCGGGCGTAATAGTCGCGGAACCGGTCCGGGCTCGGGAACAGCCCGGGAGCCGTGATAGATAGCAGTGACCACAGTTCCATCAGGTTGTTTTCGAGCGGCGTGCCCGTGATCGCAATCTTGACCGGGGCGGCCAGGCGGCGGGCGCACTGGTAGACCTTCGACTGGCGGTTCTTGACCTGCTGCGCCTCATCCAGCAGGAGCCCGGACCAGCCCAGCTCGGCGTAGGCCGGGTAGTCGATGCGCAGCAGCGTGTAGGACGTGACGACAGCATCGGCGCCATCGGCGAGTTCACTGAGGCCTTGGCCGAGGCGGGCCACAGTGCCGGATACCGGCACGACTGTCAGCTCGGGGGTGAACCGCGCGGCCTCGCTGGCCCAGTTCGCCACCACGCTGGTGGGGGCAACAATCAGGAAAGGCCCGGCTGCCGGATCATGCTGCCTGGCGTGGCTGATGAGGGAGAGGCACTGAAGTGTCTTGCCGAGGCCCATGTCGTCGGCGAGGATCCCGCCGAGCCGGTGCTGCCACAGGAACGCGAGCCAGCCGAACCCGTCCTGCTGGTAGGGGCGCAGCCGCGCCCGCAGCCCCGCTGGTGGCTCGGTGTGACCGTCGTGGCCGGCTGACAGCAGGCCCTGGACCTGCTCCCGCCACGCGGCTGCCTGGTGCCCGATCACCCCCAGCGCGACCAGTTCCTCCCAGAAGCCAGCCTGGTACCGGCTGATCCGCAGCGGCCCGGCCTGGGAATCCTGAAGCGCGCGGGCCTCCTCGATGAGCCGGGCAAGCGCCCTCAGTTCCGGTTTGTCCAGCGAGAAGTAGGCGCCGTCGGGGAGCAGCAAGTGCGGCTCGCCCCGGTTGAGCGCCAGGAAAATATCGAGAAACGGAACCGGGTGTCCCTCCACGGTGATCGTGACGCCAAGGTCGAACCAGTCGGTGTTCCCCGCCACCTCATCGGCGGATACCGCGATCCGCAGCGAATCCCCGGCATCGTGGTAGTCAGCAGGCTCGCCCTCAAGCTCAACGGTCAGCCCGGGCTGATCGGCCAGGAGCGGCAGCAATTCGGTGGTGAACCGCATCGTTTCGATGCCGCTCAGGCGGGCATGCGGGGCAGGCGCGGGCAGCGGCGCGCCAGGCCCGTTCCCGCCCCGGGTAGGCAGCCCGTACCGGTCCAGCGGCAGGTCCACCAGTCCGGCCAGCAGTGCCCGCTCGGCGGCCAGATCCCGGTACCCGGCATCCGGTCCGCCTGCCGCCAGCGACTCGCGCAGCTGGGAGTCACCGACCTGGTAGGCCCATTCCCAGCTGAGGTCGAGCTCATGACCGCTGGCGTAGCGGGCCCGCAGCACCAGGCCGGGCCCGGAGATGGCGGGTGGGGTGAAGGACCCGTCGGAGGACGTCACCGCCACGGTCCGGTGCAGCCGTGGGTAGTAGCGCTCCCGGAACCGCGGCTCCTCGGCGGCGGGCACGATCAGCGGGCCGGCTCCCAGCGCCATCCGCTGCAGCGGCGGCGGCACCGGCCGCCCGAGCCTGGCCAGCCGGAACCGCCAGCTTCCGGGCTCTCCGCTGGCCGCCTGGCCGGGGGCGGTGCACACCGCGCCATGCCCCTCGGCCCCGATGAACGCCACCGGCACTGCCGGTTCCCCATCCCGGCCGCGGAGCACCGGAACGATCTGCAGCCCTCCGGTAGCGTCGCGCGTCACGTCCAGGCAGAACTCAGCCTTCTCGTACCCGCCCAGCGCGCCGCGCTTGCCCGGGTACACCAGCAGCACCCCGGCCTCCCCCGCCTCGTCCAGCAGTGGCCAGAGCTGGCGCGAGCCGATCGAGGAAAGCTCGATCGACCGGTCGTCGCCGTAGTGATAGCCGCCATAGCCGTCGCGGCGGCCACCGGCTTGATAGAGCGCGTACAGTTCCTGCAGCAGCAGCACCTGCTGTTCGCTGTATTCGCGGTAAAAGCGCAGCGTATCCAGCCTGCCCCAGCTCAGGCCGCTGCCGACCCAGCCCCCGTTCCTGCCAGGCCGGACCACCCGGGCAAGTAGCCGCAGCGGCGTCTGCCCCAGTCCGGGCCGGCCCACGCGGGCCTGGGCTGAGCCGCCGCTCAGCGCGAGTTCGACGGCTAGCGGCGTCGTGCCAGGGTGCGCGGACCTGTCCGGGTCCAGCAGCGATTCCAGCGACTGCTCCCAGGCGGCTGGCCGCGGGCCCGGCGGCCGGGGTGCCTGGGCGGATCCGGGTGTCAGGACCGTCAGGACCAGCGCGATGACGTGCTTGCAGTTGAACCCGACCGGGCAGCTGCACTCACCCGCTACGAACGTGGCGGGCGGCCCGCCGGCTGGCGAGAAGAACGCGGCAGCCTGGTAGACGCTGGCGCCATGGCCGCGCACTATCCCACGCAGTGCATGGTCTTCCGGGTCCCACGCCGTCTGCAAAACCGCTCCGAGGCGCGCGTACTCGGCACCCCGCACGTAGCTGCCTCCGCCAGTGGCCCGGCGCAGGCTGGCAAGATCGAACTCCAGCGGCATGACCTGTCGCACGCCGGGACGATATCGGCTGGCACCGTCATTTCGCGCCCAACACGCGAGATCCCCGGGAAGTCCTGGCGGGCGTTGGCATCGAAGCGCTCGGCAGGGATGACGTGAAGCACATCGGCGAGCCGCTGGCACGGGCTGGTCCGGCGGCGCGCGAACAGCTCATATGAAGCTCTGCCGGAAGCCCGCGGACCCCGGAGCCGCTCGCGTTAATGGCCATCGCGCGGGTAACGGCGTTTCCACGCGCACTCGCGGATGAGTATCCCGTCGCGGCGCAGTTCCCGGTGGTAGGAGTACCGCAGCGATTCCGCGTCGCCGTCGAGGTCCAGGACCGACGTGAAAATCAGCAGCCGGCCGTCCAGGTGGATCTCGGTGCGGGCCTCGCCGTGTGCCGAAGCACCGGCAGGCCGCGCGTCGTGCACCGAGTAGCGCAGGTACTCCTCGTCCACCATCCGGCCCCAGGGAAATTCGGTACCGGTGCTGCCCCGCCACCAGATCGCGCTGGCCCCGGTGTCGTCGCGCTCCAGGGTCCAGCGCACCGGGAGCATCTCGCCCCAGGACCGGACACCGGGCGGGTGATCCTCGGGTGCGGGCTGGGCGAACACCGGCGCGGGCCGGTCCGCGGCCGGAACCACCGGCAGCACCAGCCGGGTCCCGGCCGGGCCCAGCCGGACCGTGGCGGTGGCGGGGTACGGCGTCGGCCAGATCATCGGCCACATCGCGTTGCTCAGCGCGAGCCGGATCCGGTGGCCGCGCGGAAAGACCCAGGAGGTGACATGCAGTTCCAGCGGCAGGGCCGCCGGGACCGGGCCGGCCGGAACATCCCGGTCCGCCGGGGCGGGCCGGGCGGGGAGGGTGCTTGCCGCCAGCGAGCCGCGGTCGCGATGTGGATCCGGACGTCCCGCCCGGCCTCCCCCGGTCACCAGGGTGACCGTGCCGTCCGGAGCCACGTCGCACAGACGGCCGAACCAGTTGAGGGGTTCCGCGTCGGGGCTGCCGTGCAATTCCACCAGCGGGAAGCCGAGGATCTCTACCTCCTCGGCCAGCGGCGGGGTATCGAAAATCAGGCCGAACGCGTCCGTGCCCCGCTGGTCCACGGTCAGCTCGCCCCACCAGTGGCCGGCCTCCACCCCCGCCGACGGCACGTACCGCAGCGCGGCCGAGCCGTCCGGGGGTGGATCGGCCGCGAGGGTCCGCTCCGGGCCGCAGTACCAGGCCCGGTACGTGGTCCGCGCGGGCGGGAATTCGGCCTC
The DNA here is from genome assembly GCA_963837105.1 of uncultured Actinomycetes bacterium. Taxonomy (GTDB): domain Bacteria; phylum Actinomycetota; class Actinomycetes; order Streptosporangiales; family Streptosporangiaceae; genus UBA9676. The sequence goes on from CAWIMG010000035.1 coordinate 24,357, forward strand.
GGTCCGCCAGTGGCCGGGGATCTCCGCCAGGTCCGGGTCCGGGGGGTGCCAGTGCCTGATGTAGGCCGTGACCGGCGGCTCGGACATGATCCCGTTCGGGACGCCCTTCAGCCAGTGATCCCACCAGCGGACAGCGTCGGCGCGCCATTCGACAGCCGGCCCGGGCACCGCGTTATGCGGGAAGGTATGGTTCCACGGTCCAATCATGATCTTGACCGGGGCAGGCACGGCGGCGAGCATCCGGGGCACTGAGTCCCGGTATCCGTCGTACCAGCCACCGATCAGGAACGCCGGGATCCGCAGCCGGCCGTAGTCCGGCCGCAGTGAGGCACGCTGCCAGTAGGGGCCGTCCTGCTGCCTGGCCAGCCAGGTCGCGAGCCACGGCTCGCGGTCGAACCTGGCGGCCAGGGTTGCCTCGTCAAGCGGGAAGCCCGGGGCGGGTGGCAGGGCGTTCAGGTGGTCGATCATCAACGCGTACTCATCGAGGTGCAGCAGCCCGTCGATGTAGTGCACGTCGTCGTGGAAGAGGTCGTCGGAGGCATCCACCGCGATGATCGCCCTGAGCGCCGGTGGCTGGCGCACCGCGACCTGGATCGCGTTGAAGCCGCCCCACGAGATGCCCCACATCCCGACCGCACCGGTGCACCACGACTGGGCCGCCAGCCAGGCGATCACGTCCTCCGCGTCGCGCTGCTCCTGCTCGGTGTACTCGCCCTCGGGCAGGTCGCCGCCGCTGCTGCCGGTGCCGCGGATGTCCACCCTGGCGCCCGCGTAGCCGTGGGCGGCCAGGTAGGAGTAGAGCTCGTAGTCCCGGGCGAGCATCGCATCGTCCTTGCGGTACGGCAGGTACTCAAGCAGCGCCGGGACGGCGGCAGTGTCCCGCTGGGCGGGCAGGTAGAGCGTCGCCGCGAGTTCGGTGCCGTCCCGCATGGGGATCCGGGCCTCACGGACCGTCATGTGCCCACCCGCGGTCACCGGTGCCGTCCCCCGCCGGGCGCCGGGCCCGCTCCGATAGCGCCGCGCAGCAGTTCCACGAACTGCTGCACCCGCAGGTCCCGCACCTGCGGGGAGGGGGCCGCGGAGCCGAAAAGCCCAGGGTCGAGTTCCTCGGTCACGATCGCGTCCTGGCAGCGGTCCATCAGCCAGTCCACCAGCGACACGACCATCTTGGCGTCGATGTCACGGCGGATTTCGCCCCGGTCGATGCCGAACTGCACGAACGCCTGGGTGCCGTAGGGGTCCTCACGCAGCAGGAACTGGGTGATCTCGCGCCGCAGCGGCAGGCTGGAGCAGTAGTTGCCGAGCAGTGTCACCCGGTACGGGACCCAGTCCTCGTGGACCAGGTGCGGGGTGCGGTCCAGCCAGTACCTGATGACCTCGAAAAAGCCCTGTTCGCGTATGTCCGGCGGCGCCGCCAGATAGCTGCTGAAAGTACGGGCCGCGGCCTGGTAGGCGGCCAGGAACAGCCCGGCCTTGCTGGTGAAATAGCCGAACACCGCGCCCTTGGCCACGCCGGCTTCCCGCGCGATCTCGTCGATCCGCGCGCCCTCATACCCGAGTTCGGCGAAGTGCCGCATCGCCACCACGACGATCCGCTCCTGCCTGGCCAGCTGGCGGGCGGGCGCCCGGACCGGCCCGGGTGCCACCACGCCGGGCCGCCAGCGGAGCCCATCGTTTGACTGAGAGTCATAAATCGCCTCGTGCGCGGCTGGGTCAGAACATTGACATTTTCCAGGCAATCTAATCATGCTATTGCGGAGTAGACGCACCTTAACTGACTGAAAGTCAGAGATGCCGACCATCCCGCTGGCCGCCACCCGATGGGACGTCATCGTCGTGGGCGCTGGCCACAACGGGCTCACCGCCGGGGCACTTCTGGCCCGGGCGGGCCTGTCCACGCTGGTGGTCGAGCGGCGCGACGTCGTGGGCGGCTGCTGTGTCACCGAGGAGATCGCCCCCGGCTGCCGGGCGTCGACCACCTCCTACATCGCGTCCATGCTGCGGCCCGAAGTGATCAGCAAGCTGGACCTCGGCTCGCATGGGCTCCGGATGGTGCCGTGCGAGCCCGCATTGCAGGTGGCCCTGGACGGCGGCGAGGTCGTGGCCGCGTGGACCGACCCCGGCCGGACCGCCGCGGAGATCGGGCGGTTCTGCCCCGCCGACGCCCGCTCGTACCTGGCCGCCGATGCGGAACTGCGGGCGCTCGCTGCCCGGCTGCAGCCGCTGTTCACCGAGTTCCCGCCCGATACCCGGGCCACCGGCCTGCGCGGCGGCCGCGAGCTGCTGCGGCTGGCCCGGCGGGTGCGCGGCCTGCGTGGCCGCGAGCTTGAGGGCCTGACCATACTGCTGACCGGCAGCCTGGGACAGTTCATCGACGCCAGGTTCCGCTCGCCGCAGGCCAAGGCGCTGCTGCTGGCCAACAACCTGTACGGCAAGCACGGCGGCCCCTACCAGCCGGGCACCCTGGTCGGGCTGGCCTTCCACCTGCTGTCCGGAGGCGAGCACGCGGAGCAGGGGTTCTTCGGCCACGTGCTGGGCGGGATGGGCGCGATCAGCGGTGCGATCGCCTCGGCCGGCCGGGCAGCCGGGATGCAGATCGTCACCGGCGCGCCGGCCGGGCGGATCCTGGTGCGGGGCGGCCGGGCGGCCGGGGTCGCGCTGGCGGATGGCACCGAGATCGCGGCTGGCACGGTGCTGTCCAGCGCCGACCCGAAGCACACCTTCCTGCACCTGGTCGAGGCGGCGGAGCTGCCCAGCGACTTCCGAGCCGCGGTGGACGGGATCAGGATGGACGGCCCGTGCGGCAAGATCAACATGGTGCTCGACGAGGAGCCGCGGGTGCGCGGGATGCCGGGCGACGCGGATCCCGGCCGCCGGGCGCTGTTCACCCTGCCGCCCGATCTGGCGGTCGCCGACGCCTGCTACGACCGGGCCAAACGCGGCGAGCTGGCCGACGCCGACCAGCTGTTCATCGACTGCGTGGTCGCCTCCGCCGTGGACGGCTCGCTAGCCCCGCCCGGCCGCCACATCATGACCTGCTTCGTGCAGTACCTGCCCTACCGGCTGGCCGAGGGGACCTGGGACGGCCGCCGGGACGAGCTGGCCGACCGGGTACTGGCCAGAATCGGCCAGTTCGCGCCGAACGTGCCCGCGGCCGTGCTGGCCAGGCAGGTGCTGACCCCGCTCGACCTGGAGCGTGAGTACGGCCTCACCGAGGGCAACATCTTCCACGGCGACATCGCCGCTGACCAGCTGTTCCACATGCGGCCGGTGCCCGGCTGGGCGCGGTACGCCACACCGGTCCCTGGGCTGTACCTGTGCGGCGCGGGGGCCCATCCGGGTGGCGGGGTCACCGGCGCGCCCGGCTACAACGCGGCCCGGCGGGTACTCGCCGACCTGCGCCGGGAGCGGCGGCGATGAGCGCGGACGTGATCGTCGTCGGGGCGGGCGTGATCGGTGCCGCCACCGCATTCCATCTCAGCCTGCTCGGCGCCGGGGACGTCCTCGTACTGGACCGGGCCACCGCCGGGTCGGGGATGAGCTGCCGCTCGTCCGCGCTGGTGCGGATGCACTACACGTTCGGCCCTGAGGTTGAGCTCGCCGTGCGCAGCGACGCCATGTTCGGGGCGTGGCCGGACCTGACCGGCCGTCCCGGGTGCATCCGCCGCACCGGGTTCGTCCGGATCGTGCTGCCGGGCGAGGAACAGGCGCTGCGCGCGAATGTCGCCATGCAGCGCGCGCTCGGCGCCCGGGCCGAGGTGATCGACGCCGCCGGGCTCAGGGAAGTGGCGCCCGGCCTGGCCACCGAGGACGTCGAGTGCGCCGCGTGGGAACCGCACGGCGGTTACGGGGACGGGGCAGTGGTGGCCGGTGACCTGCTGGCCGCCGCCCGGGCACGGGGAGTGCGGTACCGCCCGAACACCCCCGTCCGGGCGCTGCTCACCAGCCACGGCCGGGTGACCGGCGTGGAAACCGCCGGGGCGGGAGTGGGAGCGGTGATCGCGAGCATGCGGGCACCGTGGTGCTCGCCGCCGGGGTGTGGTCGCCCCCGCTGCTGCTGACCGCCGGGGTCGTGCTGCCACTCGAGACCGAACTGCACCGGGTCGCGGTGCTCGCCCACCCGGTGGGTGCGGGCACCCCGGTGGCCTGCATCGACTCCACCACCCAGAGCTACTTCCGGCCGGAGGCCGGGGGCGCGATGACGCTCGCAGGCTCCTTCACCGGCCAGCGCGGCGTGGACCCGGACACCACCGTGGCTGCGGCCGCCGAGGACCTGGCCCTGCTGGTGCAGGCCGCCGCGCGCCGGGTTCCCGCGCTCGCCGACGCCGGTATCGCGCGGGGAGTCACCGGCGTGTACGACATGACACCCGACGCGCGGCCGATGCTCGGCCGGATGCCCGGCCTGGACGGGCTGATCGTGGCGGCCGGGTTCTCCGGCATGGGCTTCAAGATCGCACCGGCGGTCGGTGAGGGCATCGCCGGGCTGATCGCAGGGCCGCCAGCGGGCTCGGTCGACCTCACACCATTCCGGCCGGGCCGGCTGCTCGACGGCCGGCCCATCGAGCCACCGAACCCATATTCCGACGACTGACCAGCGCCTGGCCCGGTGGCGGACCCGGCCAGGCCCGGAAGGAGGCAGCGGTGAGCGGAACAGGCGCGGCACAGCCACCAGGCGTGGCGGGGCCGGAGCCCACCGGCGGCCAGGCGGGCCAGCGGGAGATCCCGCTGGAGCGCAGCCTGCCGGGGCCGAGCTACACCGGCCAGGCCGAGTTCGCCCGGGAGCGGGAGGCGATCCTGTTCGCTGACTGGTTCTGCGTCGGGCGGGAGGAGTCGCTGGCCGGGCCCGGGGACTACCTTGCCGCCGACATCGCGGGCGAGAGCATCCTGGTGGTCCGCGGCGCAGGCGGCTCCCTGGCCGGTTTCTACAACCTGTGCCGGCACCGCGGCTCCCGGCTCGTCCCGGCGGCGGGCTCCCGGGCCGGCCGGGACGTGGCGCGCGGTGGCTGCGCGGGCACCGCGTTCCGCTGCCCCTACCACGGCTGGACCTACCGCCTCGACGGGTCGCTGCGCTCCGCGCCGTTCCTGCCCAGCCTGCGGCGCTACCGCGACCAGCTGGCGCTGCACCCGGTCGCCGTCACCACCTGGGGCGGGTTCGTCTTCGTGCGCCTCGGGCAGGCTGAGGGCACGCTGGCCGATCAGCTGAACGGTGCCGACGCCCGGCTCGCCGCCTATCCGCTCGCGGAGCTGCGGTCTGCCCGCCGGCTGGTCTACCGGGTCGCCGCCAACTGGAAGGTGATCTGCGAGAACTACAACGAGTGCTACCACTGCGGCCCGGTGCACCCGGAACTGTGCGACCTGGTCCCCGTGTTCCGCCGCGGCGGCGGCGACCTCGACTGGGACGCTGGCATCCCGCACCGGGACGGTACCTACACGTTCACGCTGACCGGCACGACCAGGCGGGCACCCTTCCCCGGGCTCCCGGCCGCAGAGGTGACGCGGCACCGCGGCGAGCTCATCCTGCCCAACCTCATGCTGAGCTTGTCGGCCGACCACGTAGCCGCGTTCACCCTGTGGCCGCACGAGGCCGGCCACACCACCGTGCTGTGCGACTTCCTGTTCCACCCGGCCGAGATCGCGCGCGATGACTTCGACCCCTCGGACGCCGTCGAGTTCTGGGACCTGGTGAACCGCCAGGACTGGTCGGTCTGCGAGCAGGTCCAGGACGGGATGGGCTCGCGGATGTTCGCCGTCGGCTACCTGGCGCCCATGGAGCAGCCGAGCGCCGACGTGGGCCGCTACGTCACCCGGCGGCTCGCGGCCCCGCGTCCCGCAACCGGTGCGCCGCGGTCACCGGCGGCGCAGCCTGACATCTAGCGCGTCCCGCAGCCCGTCGCCCAGTACGTTGCAGGCCAGCACGACCACGATGATGGCGATACCAACGGGGTAGACCTGCCACCAGTACCCGTCCTGCAGGTAAGAGATCCCGTTGTTGAGCATGTCCCCCCAGTCGAACGTGGGGTACTGCAGGCCGAAGCCGAGAAAGCCGAGGGTGGCGACGGCCAGGATCGCGTCAGCCACGCTGAACGTGGCGGTCACGATCACCACCCCCAGCGAGTTCGGCACCAGATGGCGGGTCATGATGCGGAACTGCCCGGATCCCGCCGTGCGGGCCGCGGAGACGAAGTCCCGCACCCGCAGCGTGAGCACCTCGCCCCGGACCAGCCGGGCCGGGACCTGCCAGGTGAAAATCCCGATCACCACGCTGAGCCCGAGCACGGTCGCGCCGTACCTGACGGCGAGGATCAGCACCACGAACAGGAACGGGATAGACAGCAGGACGTCCACGATGCGCATCAGGAACCCGTCCAGCAGCCCGCCGGCGAACCCGGACACCGCTCCCCAGACGACGCCGATGACGATCCCGATCAGCGCCGACAGAAAGCCGATCTCGAGCGCGGCCTGCCCCCCGACCATCAGCTCCGCGAGCACGTCGAACCCCTGGTTGTCGGTGCCCATCGGATGGCCCGGGCTGGGCGGCAGGTTGGTAGAGCTGAGGTCGGACGCCAGCGAGCCGTGGTAGACCAGCGGACCGAGGTAGCAGAACAGCACGAAGAAGATCAGCGCGACGACCCCGGCGACGGCCAGCTTGTTCTCGGCGAACTCCCGTCGCGCCAGCCGCCAGCTAGCCGCGGCTGGGCCGACCTCGCCACCCTCGGGGATGCGCAGCCCAACCGGCGGAAGTTCCGGGGCGATGTTGGTCATGGGATCACCTCTTGGAGGTCGCTCAGACGAGCCGGATCCGTGGGTCGGCGACCGTCAGGCCGATGTCGGCAATGAGGTTGCCTGCGATCGTCAGGGCGGCGCCCACCAGCGTGTAGGCGAGCAGGACCGGGTAGTCCGCGACGCCCAGGCTGTCGTAGAACAGCAGCCCGAGGCCGGGGAAGTTGAAGACCGCCTCACAGATCAGGTTGCCGGCCAGCAGCACCGGGATCGACAGGCCGATCAAGGTGATCATCGGCAGGGAGGCGTTGCGGAGCAGGTGCCGGTACAGGACCAGCCGCTCCGGCAGGCCCTTCGCCCGGGCCGTTTTGATGTAGTCCTCGGCCAGTGTTTCGATCGCCGCCGAGCGCTGGTACCGGGAGTAACCGGCCAGCTCCAGCAGAGTCAGGCAGACGATCGGCAGCGTCATCGCCCGCCAGTCCGTGATGATCGAGATCATGGAGGTGGTCTGCGGGGCTTCATAGCTGAATATCGGAATCGTGATCGCGAACAGCTGGATCGCGAGCAGGTAGAGGAAGAAGTCCGGCATCGCATAGGTCACGAACGCCCCGGTCGTGATCACACTGTCACTCAGCTTGTTCCGCCGGATCGCCTGGTAGATGCCCAGCGGGACCGCGATCACCACCGAGAGGAACAGCGTGACGCCGGACAGGTAAGCGCTGCGCAGCCAGCGCTCCTGGAACAGCGCGGCCACGCTCTGGTTCAGCTTGTAGGAGTAACCGAGGTTGCCCTGCAGCAGTTGGCCGAGGTAATGCAGATACTGCTGGAGCCACGGCTCATCGAAGCCGTGCTGCCGGTTCCACTGGTTGATGGAGAACTTGTTGGCATGCGCTCCGAGCACGTCGATAGCGGGCGTGGGGTAGATCAGGTGCAGCATGAAGAAGATAAAAATCGAGACACCCGAAGAGCACCACGATCGCCGATGCCGTCCGGCGGACCAGGTAAGCCGTCATCGCCACGCCCCTTCCCGGGTGACCCGCGACCAGTAACAGCCTGCCACGGGCGCCCCTGCCACACGATGTCACTGGCGGGCAGGGGCGTCCGGGGCTTGCCGCTAGCCGGTCAGGTACATCAGCTCGGGGTTCAGCTGGTACTGGGTCAGGGCTTTGAACGCGGCCGGCTGGCCGGAGACGTTGTCCTTCCACACGATGACGAGGTCATAGTTGGGCTGGAACAGGCTGGGCTGCACCTGGGTGAGGTAGGACGCCTCGGCCTTGACCGCGGCCGGATTGCCGCCGGTGACCGACGCCTTGATCAGCTGGTCGGTCTTCGGGTCGTTCCAGAACCCGCCGTTGAACGACCCGCCGCTGCTGAAGATCCCGAGCATGGTCGGGTAGGTGGGATTGACGAAACCGCCGTAGGCCGCCATCGACCATTGGTTGATGGTCTTGGGCGATCCCGGGTCGTCGGCGATCGCGATGACGTGGTTGGAGGTGTCGGCCTTCAGCACCACATCGATGCCGACCTTCTTGGCCTCCGACGCCCAGGCGGTCAGCTGCTCGCCGAAGATCGCTGGCTCGTTCGCGTAGTACACGCCGTTGATGATGAGCTTGGTCCCGGCCGGGATCCCGGCCCCACACTCACCGGCGCCGGTGCCCGGCTTTGCGCAGCTGGAGATGCCGCCGGGCACCACATTCCAGCCGTGCGACTTCAGCAGGCTGGCGGCGGCGCTGACGCTGAACGGGTACGGGTTGGTCAGCGCGTTCGCCGGGGTGTACGGCGATGTCGGGACGGACGGGATCGGCCCGTAGGCCAGCCCGCCGGCGCCGTGGAAGAAGGCCTTGATGTAGCCTTCCTGGTCCTCCAGGTGGGCGAGCGCCTGGCGGATGTAGAGCTGGCGGATGATGTTGTTGAAGTCACCGGTCTTGTCGGCCATGTTGTAGTTCACATAGGCGAAACCCCAGCCGGGGTAGCCGAACACGTGATATCCGGCTGCCTCGACCGCATTCAGCTGCGGTATGTCGGTGAGCGGCATGTACCCGACGTCGATGGCGTGGGACAGCACCGCGTTGAACTCCGCTGTGTCGGAGGTGTACGGGATCGCCTGCAGGGTCGGGACTATGGCCGAGTGCGGGCCGCCGTAGGCCGGGTTCGGCACCATGGTGTACGCGCCGGTGGTGTTGTTGAACACGGTGAGCTTGTACGGCCCGTCCACGACCCGCCACAGCGGGTTGCTGGCATACGTGCCCGTCGAGCCGGCCTGGCTGGCCAGGAAGTCGTAGATCTTCTTCGCGTTGGCCGGGTTGGTGAAGTCCAGGGCCGGGCCATTCGGCGAGTCCTTGGCCCAGGCATGCGCCGGCATCGGGTTGATGAGCTGAAGCTCGTTCTGGGTGAACCACGCCGGGTTGACCGGCTTGTTCAGGTTGATCACGAGCGTGGTCGGGTTCGGCGTGCTGGCGCTGACCACCTGGTCGGGCAGCCCGACCTGCGGGGTGTAATTGGACCAGTTGGCCCCGCTCTCCCGCACGGCGGCGCGCATCTCATCGATGAAGAACAGCACGTCCTTTGAGGTCAGCGGCTGGCCGTCGGACCACTTGTAGTTGGGCTTGAGCGTGACAGTGACGGTCTTGTTCCCGTTGGTATACGTCGCCTGGTTGGCCAGGCTCATCGACGGCGTTTCGGTCGGGTTGACGCCGTTGGTGTACCAGTACAGCGGGCGATACATCTCCCACACGAAGTCGTTGATGGTGCTCGTCGTGGCGTTGGCACTCGGCACGATCGGGAAGATCCAGGTCGGTGCGGTGCCGGGCGACTCGGCCCAGGTAATCGTGCCGGCGTGCGCCGTGCCGGTGGCCGGAGGCACCGAGCCGAACTCGCCCGATGAGTTGAAACCGATCCGCCGGAACTGCTCGTGGAGCAGGCGGCAAGAACCATGGTCCCGGCAGCCGCGCACGCGACCAGCATCATCGCCCCGCGCGAGGTGCTCATGGTCGTCTCCCGCGTTCGCGGGTCACTCCGCGTGCTGGGCACGCGGCTTCGTGTCTGGCGATATGCCGTCTGGTCATCGCTGACCACCTTCCCTGGTTGGCTACCGTTGTCGCTGGGTACCCGCACATTGCAGCATCTGCCCTGGCTAGCGGGCTGGCGCAAGCGTAGGCAAGGTCCTGCGGCGATGGGGGCAGAAAACCGTCACGGCTTGTTATCGATGTAGGCCCGCCGAACGCGCCGGGTCGCACCCGATACCAGGTGCACGACCCGCCGTTCTGTCTCAAGAGTTAAGAAGGCATCGCCGGCCGACGGCCAGGCCATGGTCATTTAGTGTCCGGGGAGGGAACGGAGCGTTCCGCCGGGGTGACCTGTTTACTTGCCGCAGGACCGCTCCTGCGCGCTGATGCCGTCGTTTGGTTCGGTGGGTGAGGTCTGCCCGCCATCTGTTCCCCGCGTACAGCATCTGACCGATCACAGAGGAAACCCTGATGGACAGCTTGCCGATCGGAGAGTATGCGCTGCTTTCGGACTGCCGCTCCGCGGCGCTGGTCAGCCGGGACGGCTCGGTCAACTGGCTCTGCTTCCCCCGCTTTGACGGGCCGTCGGTTCTCTGCCGCCTACTTGACCCGGCCGGCGGGCATTTCGCGATCCGGCCCGCAGGCGAGTTCCAGGTCAGCCGCCGGTACGTGGACCAGACGCTGGTGCTGGAGACCACCTTCACCACCGCGCGCGGCACCGCAGTGCTCACTGATGCCCTGGCGGTCGGCCGCAACGAGCGCGGTCACCACCTGGGTGCGCACTCCCCCGGAACGCTGCTGCGCTCGCTGGCCTGCACTCGCGGCGAGATCCAGGCCGAAGTCAGCTACGCGCCCCGGCCGGAGTACGGGCTCGTCCGCCCCGTCCTGGTCCCAGTTCCCGGCGGGCTCGACGCCCGGGGCGGCGCCACCCGGCTGTTGCTGTCGACGTCGGTCAGCTTCGGTGTGGATGATGCCACCGCGACCGCCCACGTCCGGCTGGCCGCGGGGCAGACCGCCGTGTTCGCTCTCGGGCACGGGGATCTGGCCGGCCCGCCACTGACGCCATGGGCCGCGGAGGAAATCGCGCCGGCTGGACGACACGGTGCAGGGCTGGCGGTCCTGGTCAGCGATTCACCAGAACTATGAGGGGCCGTGGCGCGAACTGGTGCGCCATTCCGGGCGCGTGCTGCAGGCCATGACGTTCGCGCCGACGGGCGCGATCGTGGCGGCGCCAACCACCTCTCTGCCGGAGATCGCCGGCGGGGAGCGGAACTGGGACTACCGCTACACCTGGGTGCGTGATGCCAGCCTGACCATGGAGGCGCTGTGGGTGGCGGCCTGCCCAGACGAGGCCAACAAGTTCTTCGTCTTCCTTGCCAATGCGGCCGCCTCCGGGCTGCGGGGCAACACGGACCTGCAGATCATGTTCGGCATTGGCGGCGAGCGGGACCTGTCCGAGCGGGAACTGCCGCAGCTGGCGGGCTGGCGGGGCAGCCGGCCGGTCCGGGTCGGCAACGCCGCGTGGCTCCAGCGGCAGCTCGACGTGTATGGGGAGCTGCTCGGCGCCGCGCAGCGGCTGGTCGACCAGCTCGGCGAGCTGGACCCGGTGACCAGGCGGTTTCTGGCCGGGGCTGCAGACACCGCCGCTGCCCGCTGGCGGGAGAAGGACCAGGGGATCTGGGAGATCCGCGGCGAGCCGCGGGACTTCCTGTATTCGAAGCTGATGTGCTGGGTGGCGGTGGACTGCGCGATCACCCTGGCCAGCCATCTCGGTGCGGAAGACCGCCTGGCTGACTGGGGGACCGCCCGTGACGAGATCCGGGCGGCCATCCTTACCCACGGCTGGAATGAGCGGGCCGGTGCCTTCACGCAGGCGTTTGGCAGCGAGGACCTCGACGCGTCGAGCCTGATGCTGGCCATCACCGGGTTCCTGGCGGGGGATGACCCGCGGATGAAGGCAACCATCGACGCCATCGCGCGGCGGCTGACAGACGAGCGCGGGCTGGTGTACCGGTATCTGGCCCGCGATGGCCTGCCGGGCCAGGAGGGCACGTTCCTGCTGTGCACCTTCTGGCTGGCGCAGGCGCAGGCACTCGCCGGAGACGTCGGGGCAGCCACCGCGACCTTCGAACGCGCCGTGGCCGCCATCAACGACGTCGGCCTGCTCGCTGAGGAGGTCAACCCCCGCAGTGGCGAGATGATCGGCAACTTCCCGCAGGCGTTCAGCCACATAGGCCTGGTCAACGCCGCTTGGACCATCACCCAGGCCCAGCAGCGCGCCGGGCGCGCCTGAGCGCCGCTGCCGCTGGCCGGCTCCCGCCGCGTCGGGCCGGCCGGGATCCGGGCATCCGCCTGCTCGCGGGGCATCTGTCCGGCGTTTGCCAGCGGTGGCGTCCGGGCATGGCTCTGCACGAATCCCTGGAAACCTTCGGTGCGGACGCGAATGGGCGAGGCGCTCGTTTGTCTGGCAATTCCATTGCGGCCATACGACACCCGAATGCTGCCGGATCATGTTCGCGGGTCCGGCGGCCTTTGCCGGACCGGGCTGTCCCCCGGGCATTCCGATGAGAGCGGCGGATCTGGGTTGCGTGGTGTGATGGCGGGTGCAGGGGCAAGCCGGTACCGCAGGAGCCGGGAACATCGACATGGGCCGTCAGCCGGGAGGAGCCGCCAGCATGGGCATGAGGTTTGAAGTAGCCGTCATCCCGGTGTCGGATGTTGACCGCGCGAAGGAGTTCTATGGGAAGCTCGGGTGGCGGCTCGACGCCGACTTTTCCTTCGATAACGGCTTCCGGGTCGTTCAGTACACGCCGGCGGGCTCGGGATGTTCGGTCCAGTTCGGCACGAACATAACTTCGGCCACGCCCGGCTCGGCCCAGGGCCTGTATCTGATCGTCTCCGACGTCGCTGCGGCGCGCGACGAGCTGGCCGGGCGCGGTGCCGACGTGAGCGAGGTGTTCCATGCTGGCACCCCGGGCGCTCAGTTCCAGCCCGGCGGGACAAGCGGCCGCGTGAGCGGCCCCGCGCCTGATGGTGCCAGCTACAACTCCTTCGCCACATTCAGCGACCTGGACGGCAACGGCTGGCTGCTGCAGGAGGTCACGACGCGGCTGCCCGGCCGGGTCGACGCTGCTGAGACGGCATTCACATCAGTGGCGGAGCTGGCGGGCGCGATGCGGCGTGCGGAGGCCGCGCACGGGGAGCACGAGAAGCGCACCGGCGCGGCAGACCCGGACTGGCCCGACTGGTACGCCGCGTACATGGTGGCGGAGCAGGCCGGGACGGCGCTGCCGGCATGAGCGCCTATGACGTGATCGTTCTGGGTGGCGGGGCACCCGGCGAGCACTGCGCCGCGGCGCTGGCAGCCCGCGGGCTGCGCGTCGCCGTCGTCGAGCGCGAGCTCGTCGGCGGTGAATGCTCCTACTGGGCCTGTATTCCGTCGAAGTCGCTGCTGCGCCCGGGCGAGGCGGTGCACGGCGCACGCGAGGCCACCGCCAGCGCGCAGGTTGACGTCCCGGCCGCGCTGGCCTGGCGGGACTTCATGGTGTCGAACTATTCCGACGCCGGCCAGCAGCGCTGGCTGGCGGGCCAGGGTATCGACCTGCTGCGGGGCACGGGCAAGCTGGCTGGCACTGGCGTGGTGGACGTCGACGGCGTCCGTCACACCGCGGAGCACATCGTCGTGGCGACCGGCTCATCTCCGATCGTGCCCCCGATCCCAGGACTGCGTGATCTCGAGGGCGTCTGGGGTACCCGCGAGGCGACGAGCATGAAGGCTGTCCCGCGCCGCCTGCTGGTATTGGGTGGCGGGTCGGCTGGCGTCGAGATCGCACAGGTCGTGCAGCGGCTCGGCGGCCAGGCGGTGATCATCGAAGGTGCTGAGCGGGTGCTGCCACGCGAGCCCGCGGCACTGGGCCAGGCACTCGGCGAGGCCTTGCGCCAGGACGGGATCGAGCTGATGCTCGGGACGCGCGCCACCGCAGCCCGGCGGGACGGTGACGAGTATGTCCTGGCTCTGGATGACGGTACGGATCTCCGGGGCGACCGGCTGCTGATGGCAACTGGCCGGCGCCCGCGCGTTGAGGGGATTGGCCTTGAGACGGTCGGCGTCACGGCCACCCCCCACGGCATCCCCGTTGACGAGCACCTGCGCGCGGGCGAGCGCCTCTGGGCCATTGGCGACGTCAACGGCATCTGGCCGCTCACGCATGTCGGCGAGTATGAGGGCGACGTTGTCGCGGCGAACATCGCCGGCGAGGCGCGTCCGGCGAACTACGAAGCCGTTCCCCGTGTCACCTACACCGATCCGCAGGCAGCGGCGGTGGGCGCGGCCGAAGCGCAGTACAGCGTCACCGTACCGCTGTCAGAGGTGCCGAAGACCGCCACCTACACGCACGCCTACGCCGAATCCAAGGGCTTCCTGGCGCTGCTCAGCGACGGCGAGCGGCTCACGGGCGGCTATGCGCTCGGGCCCGAAGCCGGCGAGTGGATGCAGCAGGCGACGCTTGCCGTCCGCGCACACGTCCCGATCGAGGTGCTGAGTGACACGATCCAGCCCTTCCCCAGCTTCTCGGGCATCTACGGCGCGGCGCTGAAGGCGCTCCATATGCAGATCGCGGCCATGCCCCGGCCGGCCGGGCCGCTGGACGCGCGGATGGCCAGTCTGCCGGAGTGAGTATCTGCCGCCGGCTGGTCAGGCGGCGGCTGTTGCCTGGTGGGAACCCGCAAGCGGGCCCATCTGGTCAGCCCTGGTCCCGGGGGCGGGCTGGTAGTCTCGGGCCGCAGGGGGAAGCCGCGCCGCTGGTTGAGCCAGCAATCTGACGGCTGGCCGTGACACGCGGTGGGGGCAGGGATGACGCGTGATGTGCGCCGCCGGTGCGGCGCTGGGTCCTGGTCCGCCTGGCTTATGCCAGGCGCTGGCCCGCTCACCCCGCGGGACGGTTCCGGCTGATGCTCGCCGACGATCTGCACGGTCTGTTCCTGTTCCAGGGCCTCAGCCACGAGCAGCTCAGTGAGCTGATCGAGGCCGGCGATGAGGTTCCTTTCGGGCCGGGCGATGTGCTTTTCCGCGAGGGCGAGGCGGCTGACTTCTGGTGGGTGCTGCTGGCGGGCCGGGTGGAACTGGTGCGCCGTACCCGGTGGGAGGAATCCGTGGCCGGTGTTATGGACCGGCCCGGCGTCTGGGCCGGTGGCTTCCGGGCGTGGTCGGACAAGGCCGGTTATCTGGCGACCGGCCGCGGCGCCAGCCCAGGCACCATGCTGCGGATCCCTGCCGAGGCCCTGGGCGAACGGGCGCGCACATGGTTCCCGTTCGGCGTGCACCTGATCGAGGGGTTTTTCCAGACCGTGCGCAGCATGGAAGCCCTGACGCGGCAGCAGGAGGCGCTGGCCGCGCTCGGCACGCTCGCGGCCGGCCTGGCGCACGAGATCAATAATCCGGCTTCTTCCGCGGTGCGCGCCGCCGGGGCATTGCAGGAGGTCTGCGATGCCCTGCTGTCGTCGCTGGTGCGGCTGGCCGAAGGATCGCTGTCGGCCGGGCAGTTCATCGCTATCAACGGGCTGCGGGAGGAACTCGGCACCCCCATGACCGGCCTCAGCCCGCTGGCCCTCGCCGATCGTGAGGAAGTGCTCGCTGACTGGCTGGAGGCGCACGGCGTCGCTGCGGCGTGGGACATCGCCCCGGCCCTCGCCACGGCCGGGGCCGATCTTGCCTGGTGTGAACGGGCGGGGGACATCCTCCGGGACGGCACGCTCCAGCCTGGCCTGGCCTGGGTGGCCAGCACACTGTCGGCGGCGGTACTGCTGGGCGAGGTGAAGGAGGCAACGGAGCGGGTTTCCGGGCTCATCGCGATGATGAAGTCCTATACGGAACTCGACCGGGCACAACTGCAGTTCATCGACGTCACCCAGGGCATTGACAGTACGCTCGCGATGCTGGGGCAGAAGCTGGGCGACGGTGTGACCCTTGTCCGCGATTACGAAGCCAGCCTGCCGCGAATCGAGGCATACCCCGCCGAGCTCAACCAGGTGTGGACGAACATCATCGACAACGCCATCGACGCCATGGGCGCCAGCGGGACGTTGCGCATCTCAGCCCGCACGGCCCCCGGGCACATCGTCATCGACATCGCCGACACCGGCCCCGGGATGCCTCCCGAGGTGCAGGCCCGGGCTTTCGAGGCGTTCTACACCACGAAAGACGTCGGCAAGGGCACCGGGCTCGGCCTGGACATCGCACGGCGGATCATCGTCGAGCGCCACCACGGCCAGATCACCATCGACTCGCGGCCGGGCGCGACCATTCTCCGTGTCCAGCTCCCGCACCGTCGCGACAGCCGACCGTGACTGCAAGTTGCGCGTGCGGGCACCCGCCTACCTCGTGCTGACCGCCTGGTGGGTGCTGGTGGGCGCGTCCCGCGCCGCTGGTCGGCTGCTCGCCCCTTGGTACGTCCCCGACCTCACAAGGCTGGGGCCGCAGGCCGCTGCGGACGGGCTGCTGTCCGACCACGCGGTCGGGGACCGAAGCAGCGAAGGAAGCGCGGTTTCCGAGTTGGGCCACCTTTGTGCACACCTGAGCGCGGGCGCCCGGAACCCCGCGCCTTGCAGGCGCAGAGCGATGTCTTGGGCACGGTGACTCGCGGGCTGGTCAGTGGCTGAGCGGCAGGCCCAGCTGGCTGCGCATGAACAGCTTGTCAATCACGTCCCAGTGTTCGTTGATCTTGCCGTCGGCGACCCGGAAGATGTGCACCTCGGGCCAGCGGCCGTGCTGGCCGGTCCCGTCTGACCCGAACAGCGGCCCGCGCAGCGTCCCCTCGGCGAAGCCGTAGACCATGACCAGGGCGTCCTGCTCTGTGCGCAGTTCGGTGTCGAAGCGGAAGTCGGGGATCGCGGCGGTGAACGCCTTCAGCGCGTCCGCCCCCGGGGGCATGCCGGGCGGTGCGGAATGCTCGATGTAGTCGGCGGCAACGGCGTCGTCGATCAGGCTGGGATCATGCAGGTTGAACGCGTCCAGCAGGCGATCTGGGGCCGTCCTGTCGGTCTGGCTGGTCATTCTGGTCCCTCTCTGATTATCCAGGTTACCTTGATAATTCTGTCCAGGTAACCTGGACATGTCAAGTGGCAGGAGAGTGCCGGGATGGACCCCCCCGAGGACCTGAAGTCGCTGTTGCGGGACTGTTTCCGCGCCGCGCAGGTCCACGTCCACGGCCGGCTCACCGCAGCTGGCTTCGCGGACCTGCGGCCGGCCCACGCCAACGTGCTGCAGTACCTGGGATACGACGGTGGACTGCGAGTGCAGGATCTGGCCAGCCGCGCGCAGATGACGTGGCAGTCGATGGCGGAGCTGGTCGGGCAGCTGGAGCGGGGCGGCTACGTCGTCCGCGAGCCTGACCTATCAGACCGGCGCGCCCGGCTGGTGACGCTGACCGCCAAGGGCAGGGACCTGATCCCGATCGCGATCGAAGGCATGGGCGAGGTGGAGGACGCCTGGGCGGCCGAGATCGGCCACAACGAGCTGAAGCGGCTCAGGGCAGCGCTGCAGCGGCTCTGGCAGGTGGCCGCCGACGAGCCGTGGGCTCGCCAAGATCCCAGCCAGGCCACGCAAACGGGGACATCAAGCCGCTCTACGGCCCCGGATTAGTGCGCAACTCCGCCATGCGTGTTCAGCGTGTCGAGGCGATCCTCGCCTGGATGGACCGCTGGCTGAAGCCGAACGATGTCTGAGTGGCCCACGCCAGGCGCAGCCGTGGCCGCGGCTCCCGGGCCTGCCGCAAGCCCGGCCTGCGGCTCACCTGCCACCCAGGGAGGGACCTCGTGCCCGCGACAGCAAGCCCAAGACCCGCGAATACAGGCAAAATGGTCTGTGTCCGAGGGGGGACTTGAACCATTCGCCTATGTCACCGCGGCAGGAGCAGATCCCTAACGGAGCGCCTGACCATCGACTTCTGCCGAGGCTGGGTCCAGGTCCACCGGTGAGAATCGGCTGGGCTCGCCAGTGAGGGTTTCGCTGCGCGAGTCGTTGCGTGCCATGCGGAGTAACTGACCGGCGGTGGTGCCGCGAACCGGCTGCCGCTGGCCGGGTCTGGGCACGTGAAGTGGCAGTCCGGCATGATCCGCGTGTGCGCTGGCCCGGGGTTTCAGGCTGCTGTCCGCTGCGGCCGTGAGGACAGCTTGTGACCGCTTGTGCTGGCAGCCCGGTGCCGGTTCACGGGCCGGATGGCGCGGTGTCCGGGCAGCGGCGCACCGCCGGGGCGGGTGCGCTGGGCTGGCTGCTGGTCATGCCAGCTGTGGTCATTCTGGCGGTGGTGCTCTGCCAGGTCCAGTGGCTGTCGTTCTGGCGGGACGGGGGTGTCATCCTGGCCGCGGTGCACCGGCCGCTGCCGCAGATGTTGCGGATGCTGGGCTATCAGGACGCGGTGCATGGCGCCTGCTGCCTGCTGGTGTGGTTCTGGGTGCGGGTGTCCGGCGGTGGTGAGGTGGCGCTGCGGTTCCTGTCCGCGGTGGCGGTGGCGGCTGCGTTCATGACTGTGATTGGGCGGTGGCTGGTGCCGCCGGGGGGCGGGGCTGGTGTTTGTGGCGCTGCCGCCGGTCAGCCGGTACGGCCAGGTGGCCCGTCCGTATGCCCTGGTGGCTGCGCTGGCGGCGGTGGCCGGTTACCTGCTGGTGCGGGCGCTGGCCGCCGGGCCGGGCCGCGGGGGGCGCTGGCTGGCCGGGTACGGGGCGGCG
This sequence comes from uncultured Actinomycetes bacterium, assembly GCA_963837105.1. Taxonomy (GTDB): domain Bacteria; phylum Actinomycetota; class Actinomycetes; order Streptosporangiales; family Streptosporangiaceae; genus UBA9676. Next base: position 42,806 of record CAWIMG010000035.1, read on the forward strand.
CTGGCTGGGCTGGGGCTGGCCAATGTCTTCGGCCTGCTGCTGATCCCGGCGCACCTGCCGCTGCTGCTGCTGAGCCTGCGGCGGGCGGGCCGGGTGGATGGCCCGGGCGGGCCGGGCCCGGCCGGGGAGGCGCGGAAGCTGCTGTGGGGCTGGCTGGCGGCGGTGGTGGCGGCGTGTGTGGTGGTCAGCCCGGTGGTGGTGCTGGCCTGGGCGCAGCGTTATGAGGAGGTCTGGGTCAAGCCGGTCAGCCTGAAGGAGGTCACCGGCCTGGCCGGTGGGGTCCGGCCGGCCCTGGTGGCCGGTGTGATCGTCGTGTGTGTGGTGGTGGCCGGTGCGGCGCGTGGCCGTGCCCGGCTGCGGGCCGGGTGGCCGGCGCCGCTGCTGGCGCTGGCCGTGCCGTGGCTGCTGCTGCCCGCCGTGCTGCTGCTGGCGGGCTCGCTGCTGCACCCGTCCTGCTGTCTTCCGGTATGTGGTGTTCTGCATCGCGGCGGCGGTGCCCGGGCACAGCGAGAACCTCCGGCAGCTCAGCCACCTGCCGGGCCCGGCATGCCCGGCCCGGTGACGTGGTGGTCTTCGCCGGGCGCAAATGACCGGGAGTTCCAGGCGGCCCACCCGGCCCGCCACCGGGGCCTGGGTGACATCGCGCTGGGCCAGACCGCGATCAGCGCCGGGCACCTGCCCGCCACCGGCGCGCCCACCGCGGTGGTGCGGACCCGGCTGGCCACCGTCACCCGCCTGCGGGGCGCGGAAACCGGCGCCGGCCGGGGCAACGTGCCGGTACTGGCCGGGCCCGGCTTCCACCCGGCCCGCCGCTGGGACGTCACCGGCATCTGGCTCGTCCTCCACACCCGCCGCTAAAGATCATTGATGGCAGCTTCGGAGGCAGTGTGCGGATCTCCGGGATCGTCGCTTGCCCGCCGTTAGACTCGGGCGCCATGGTGACCCGCGCTTCCCGGCAGGACAGGGCAGTCGGCCTGCCACCCGGCGCGAACGAGCCGGGCGGCTGGCGCTGGAACGGCGTGGTGGTACGCGCGACGCTGCGACGGCACTGGCTGTTCGCCCTGTTGTTCACACTGGGCGTGCTGCTGCGCGTCATGGCCCAGGTGGCCTATCAGCCGGCGATCCTCTACTACGACTCGGTGGGCTATCTGGGCAAATACCGGCTCACTCTGGCCGAGCCGGACCCCCTGGGGTACCCGTTCGCCGTGCGCCTTCTGCTGGGGGCGTTCCACGACCTGGCCGCGCTCGCGGCGTTCAACCATGTGCTCGGGCTCACTATCGCGGGGCTGATCTACGCCGTCTTGCTGCGCCGTGGCGTCAAGCCGTGGATGGCTGCCCTGGCCGCCGGGCCGGTGCTGCTGGACGGCTTCCAGCTGCTCATCGAGCAGATGGTGATGTCCGAACCGTTGTTCGAGTTCTTCGTCGTGCTCGGGATCGTGCTGCTGCTGTGGCGCTCCCGCCCGAATCCGGCGACAGCGGCGCTCGCCGGGGTGTCGTTCGCGGCGGCAGCGCTCACGCGGTACGTCGGCCAGTCGCTGGTGCTGGCCGGGCTCCTGTTTTGTGTGCTGGCCGCCGGACGCCGGTTCGTCCCGCGTCTGGTGACGGCCGCGGCCCTGCTGGCGGCCTTCGCCCTGCCGATGATCGGCTATGCCGCCTTCGCCGCGCCCTCGCGGGCAGTCTCGACGGGGCTCTACGCACGGGTGGCGACATCGGTGACCTGCGCCCGGCTTTCGTTGCCGTCGTATGAACGGCCGCTGTGCCCGCCGCCGGGGGTGGTCAAGCCACGCGGCGGATCGCTCATCCAGGGTTACGCGCTGGGGACGACGAGTCCGCTCGCGACCTACCGGCCGCCCAAGGGTGAGACGACCCGCCAGGTGCTCGACGACTTTGTCAAAAGGGCGGTCCTGCAGCAGCCGCTGGCCGTCGCCAGGGCGGTTGGTGGGTCACTGGTGCGGCTGTTCCTGAGCTGGCGCCGGGACCACAAGCCGGGCGAGTTGCCGATCGAACGCTGGCAGTTCCAGACCACGTTCCCGCTTTACTTCACCCGCATCAGCCTGTCGCTGTTTCACCATTGGGAGGGCCACGGCCCGGTGATCAATCGTCCGCTGGCCCAGGTGCTGCGCCGCTACCAGCTTTTCGTTGGGTACACACCGGGCCTGGTCCTTCTCGCCTGCGTGATCCTCGCGCTCGTGGCGGGCCTTGGGGTCGGCCGGGCGCATCGCTCGGGTCAGCAGTTGGCCTGCCTGCTTTGGCTCGCTGTCGGACTCGGACTGCTGTTCACGGCCGACCTCTACCAGTTCTCGTGGCGTTACCAGCTGCCCGCGCTGGTGACCATCCCACCGGCCGCAGCGCTCGCCCTGTCGGCCCTCACGTCACCGAGGGTAGCGCGGGAATCGTCGGCAACGCAGGAGCCGGGTCCGGACGGCTCGGCTCCGGCCGCGCCGGGCGACAGCGCAGCTAGCCGGCACCGCGGGCGGGTGGACCCCGTGGAGGGCACAGCCCACAGGCACGAGCCCGTCGAGCCCAGCCCGGCGCAGCACCACATGCATGCCGATAATCCGCCGGACCCGGGAGGGCATCCAGGCATACCCGGTCCCGCCCCTGGCGGCTCTCCGCTGACGCGGTTACGACGGCAGGGACGGCCCGCCGTCTGCACCGCCTGGAACTCGATGACTCCGCCGGTCAGTCCGCCGACCACTTCCCCGGCCAGGCCGACCAATTCCAGGGCCCGGAGGTGTTGACCGACAACGTTACCCCGCCCTGACCTCCCGAGCTCAGCAGCCTGTTCGTAGATCACCGGCCCAGGCCGCCGCGGGCACAGGCGACGCCGACCATCAGCCCGCTGATTCCGCGGTCCCAACTTCATAGCGGTGGACGATCCTTTTCTGGCCGCCCGGGCACCGAAGCTGCGCAAGGCGGTCCGGGATGCGGTCAGGGCCGCATACGCCTACGTGGTCCTGGACGGGACGCTGATCCCGGTTGACCGGGTCGCCGCAGACCGGCCTTTCTACTCCGGCAAGCACAAGAAACACGGGATGAACCTGCAGGTCATCGCCAGCCCGACGGGACATCTTGTGGGTGTCCGGGGCGCTGCCCGGCCCGGTGCACGACAAGAAGGCCGAGTGGATCTGGGGTGTCCTGGACGAACTGGAGGCCGCCGGGCTGGTCACGCTGGCTGACAAGGGCTACCAGGGAGCCGCGCACGCGAAGATCCCCTACCGGGGGAAGAACAAGCCGGAATCACAGAAGCAGGCCAACCGTGCCCACACGAGACTCCGCGCTCCCGGCCGTCCCGGTTCCTGCCGCTCACGCACGGCCTGTACACCATCCTCGTGCTGATCCCGGTGATGATCGCCCCTCGGGCGGCCTGCCAGCGCCGCTGGCGCTCTGGACCATCGGGGGCTGGGACATGCTGTGGTTCGTGCTCAGCGCCAGCCTCCTGCGCTTCACCCCAGCGCCGTTCCGAGCGACCCGGCAATGGCAAAGATCACCGGCCCTACCTGACCGCACATCCGCTCATCGCACGACAGGACGTCCGCAGGCGGGCAGATCAGCCTGATCGCTACTGTGCCGAGCCATCACCCAAGCGCAGCACTATCCGAACCTATCGGCGGATCTCGCGCACCTGCTGCGGACCAGCACTGGTCGCAGGGCGTGCGTCGAGGCTAGACCCAAGTTACGTCGGCGTGTCGGCTGCAAATGGCTGATGAGTTGCGAAAACTTCACGGAATCGGCCGAAAGACGTAGCCAGAAAGACCAGGGGCAGGGTTGACCGTGATAGCTCTTTGATCACCAGGGATCTTCTCCGGACGGCTCGTTCGCCGCTCCGGCCGGGGTCATGTAGCCAGAACGTTGTCTTGCCTCGGACGACGTTTTGGCAGGTCATAGTGCGGATTTGTATACCCAAGATCAAGTAACTTCGGGCTAGATAACGGAAGTGGTGAGAATGGCCTTTCTCACGCGTCCCTGGTCATCATTCGCCATGCGCCGAGGATCGTCCAGCCCACCAGCCAGGCGATGATGACGCAGACGGCCTGGGTGGCCGATTCGGGCAGCAGTGATAGCCCGGCGCCGGGGCGGGCGAGGCCTCCGGCTACCCCCGGCATCCCGAATGCCATCGGCAGCCCGGCTGGTTCCAGGTGGGCCACGGCCAGCCCTACGACCGAGCGTTGCAGGTCCTGCAGATGGGGGATGTCCACCGCGGAAAAGATCGGCGTCAGGATCATCTGGAACACGATTAGCAAGATCACCGGGACGGTTCTTTGCCCCATCAGCGAGGCGAGCCCGAGCCCGACGATGAATCCGACGGCCGCTTCAAGCTCGATCCACAGCCCGGCCCTGACCATAAGGGAGATCGACGGGATGCGGATGATAGAGGTGTACCCGTTCTGGCCGGAGTAGTCGCGCTTGGCGATCTTGACAGCCAGAGCTTGCGCCGCAGGGGGCGCGGGCTGGGCGGGGGTGACCGCAGACTTCGAATAGCTAGGCGGGCCGGCGCACGTGACGTTCTCCGGAACTGGCCCGTTGTAGTTGAGATAGCAGATGACCGGCTTGGCGTGGTCCCGGGCCCAGTTCTCGAAGCCGACGCGGGACAGGCCCGGAGGAATGTTCACGGACGAGTCAGTGATGAAGGCCGGAGCGGCGAAGACGCTTACCGCGCAGACCATCGTGTAGCCGATCGCGACCAGCGGCACGACGATCGCCAGTCCGGCGGGGATCCGGGCCAAGTACAGCGCCAGCCGGGAGCGGCCGGTCACGACCAGGTGCCGGAACATTCCTTCGGTGAGGTCGCGCGATCCCGCCGTGCAGCCCACCGTGGTGGCGAGTATGAAGCCGAAGAGGGGCAAAAAGCCGCCGACCAGGACCCCGAAGATTGCGTAGCCGCCGGCAGGTGGGTTGGCGTGCGGCGCGAACGCGTGGGCGAGCAGGCGAATGAGGAGGAAGACCGCCGGGAGCCCGATGTTCACCGCGATGAGGGCGATCATGAGGCCGCGCCGTTTGCGCAGCTCCATGACTTTGGTGGTTATCATGCCGGCGCTGGGAATCGGGGATCCCCGGCGGTCGCGTGAGTGCCCTGTGGGTGCCGTCTGGGGTGCCTGGTCCGGCGCCGGTGTGCCGTGGGCGGGCAGGGTTGTCATGCCGGGTCCCCCAGTCTGCTGGTGACTTGCAGGAACCACGATTCGAGCGAGGTCTGGACCGGCTGGAGCCGGTAGACGGAGATTCCGCCTGCGACGAGAACGCGGTTGATTTCGGCGATGACGTGGCGTCCGGTGCCCGCAGGCAGCGTGATCTCCAGGCCCAGCGCCGATGGTAGGTCCTCGATGCGGGCGCCGAGGGTGGTGCCCGCGAGCAGGGCACGGGCCCGCCCGGGTTCGGAGCAGTCAATCTGAAGCGCGAGCGGGGCCCCGGCCAGCAGTTCGGAGATCGGTCCCTGCTGGATGATCCGGCCGCGGTCCACGATGGCGACAGCGTTGCAGGTCCGCTCCACCTCGTCGAGGAGGTGGGAGGACAGCACCACGGTGCGGCCCTCGGCCACCATTGAAAGGATCATGTCACGCATGTCAGCCATTCCGGCCGGGTCGAGCCCGTTCATGGGCTCGTCGAGAAGGAGCAGCTGGGGGTCTCCCAGCAGGCATGCGGCGACTCCCAGCCGCTGGCGCATCCCCATTGAGTACTCCGAGACCCGGTCACCGGCACGGTGGGCCAGACCGACACGTTCCAGCGCCGGCCCGATGCGGTCCCGCGCGGCCGGTTCGCGTGCCGCGGCGAGTAGCCGCAGGTTCTGCCCGCCGGTGAGATGGCGGTGGAACCGGGGTTCGTCGACGATGGCGCCGACCCGGGTAAGAGCTGCCGCGCGATGCCGCGGGACGGGGTACCCGAGCAGGGACATCGTGCCAGCATCAGCGCGGGTCAATCCCAGCAGCACCCGGATGAGCGTGGTCTTGCCGGCGCCATTGGGGCCGAGGTAGCCGAACGCCGATCCCCGGGGGACCAGGAGCTCGACATCGTTCACGGCGGTCTTCGCCCCGAACCGCTTGGTGAGCCTGTGAGTCTCCACGGCCCAGCGGCTTTCGGCGGCCAGCTTGCCGGGGGTGCCTGGAACTGTGGTGGTATTCATCCGGTGCCCCCCTCGCGGCCGGTGTCAGGAAGACCCTTCTGTCCCTGCGCGACCATGAGGTTGATCAGCTTACGGAAGGCCCATCCCTTCATTCGCGGGGCCTTCGCCGCGACCCGCTGCTCAAGGCCCGGGAAGTCGAGCTCGCGCGCCCCGACGTCGCGATCATCGATATCAAGATGCCGCCGACTCACACCGACGAGGGCCTCATCGCTGCTCAGGAAATCCGCACCTCGCATCCGGATGTCGGGGTGCTCGTCCTCTCCCACTATCTTCAGTCGCACTACGCGATGCGGCTGATCGAGCAGCACCCGGGCGGGGTCGGCTACCTGCTCAAGGAACGCGTGTCCGGCGTGGGTGTCAACGCGGGGCAAGCGCTTCATGCCACCAGCATGGCCGGTTATTCCCAGCGGAACGCAGCCCGCGCTGTGATCGCGGCCGCCAGAGTGATCGCGCGCGACAATGCCCCCGCTGCCTACTCCGCGCGGTCGCGGGAGCCCGGGTCGGTGCCGGGGCTCACGTCACTCGGCGGTCCCGCGCTGGGGGTCGGCTCCCGGGCGGCTCTACCCCGGTGGCGGTCGCCTGACCGATCGCGGCCTGGTTCGGGACGAGGCTGAAGGCGCCCTCCTCCTCCTGCGCGTTGTGCAGCCGGAGCACGGCGTACAGCCCGTAGAGCAGGCGCCGGAGTTCGATGACGTCCTCGGGCTGCACGGTTTCGTTGTCGAGGCCCGTGAGAAGTCGCCGCAGCCGGCTGACCTGGTGCTCGATCTCTGCGTGCGTGCGGCTCATCGCCGCTGTCGCGTCCCTCCCGTCGAGCGCTCGGGCCACCAGGGGGACGAGCAGCGCCTCCTCGGCCCGCTCATGCGGGAGCAGTTCACCCTCCAGCAGATCCAGCAACGTGCGCACCGGGGCGAGGTCGCAGCCGCGCGTCGACAGTCCGTTAGCCACCGACCGGATCTGCTCGACCGCCGGCAGCACGGCGTCGTGCTCGGCCCGCAGCCGGAGCGCGGTGGCGATGTCCGCGGGCGGCATCGCGATCGTGTGGATCGCGCCGGGTAGCACCGCCCGCAGGGCGATGCCGATCGCCAGCACGTCGATGACCTCTTGCAGGAGCGCGCCCGCCGCCGGCTGGAGGAGCCCGGCCGCGGCGGCGGCCATCGCCACAAGCGACAGGCCCATGCCGATGAGGACGGCCTGCAGGGCGATCCGCTTCGAGCGGCGCGCGATGAGGATCGCGTCGGCCAGGGCGTTGACCCGGTTGACCGTGAGAACGACGTCGGCCGCCTCGGATGACGCGGTGGCCCCGCGCGCGGCGAGGGCCACCCCGACGCCGGCCGCCGCGAGCGCGGGAGCGTCGTTCACCCCGTCCCCGACCATGATCGTCGCACCGTGCGCCGACTCGCGTCCGATCGCGGCGAGCTTGTCCGCTGGGTCGCAGTCGGCCAGCACGGTATCGACGCCCACGACCCGCCCGACCATGTCCGCGATGTCCGCGCGGTCGCCGGTGACCAGGACGACACGCGTGACCCCGGCCTCGCGCAGCGCGCGCACCATCCGGGGCGCGCCGGGCCGGATCGGGTCCTCAAGAAGAAAGGCGCCAGCGGGATCGCCGTCGACGGCGGCGAAGACCGTCAGCGAGCCGTCCAGGTCAGCGCGCCGGCGCACCTGGCGCACCCACAGCGGCGGCTCGCCGCCGACGATCCACGCGGCCTTGCCGAGCCTCACCCGGTGAATGCCGACGGTCCCCTCCAGGCCGTAGCCGTGCACCTCCCGAACGCCGGCCGGCATCTCCAGCGCAAGCCCGCGACTGGTGGCGGCGGTGACGATGGCGCTCGCGAGGACATGCGCCGAGACCTGATCGAGCGAGGCGGCGAGGCGCAGCAGCCCGTCCGCGTCCATCGGGCCGCCCGCCGTGACGACGCCGGCCAGCCCCGGCCGCCCCTGGGTCAGCGTGCCGGTCTTGTCGAAGAGCATCACCTGCCCAGCGGCCAGGCGTTCGAGGGCGCCGCCGCCCTTGATGACGACGCCGATGCGCGCGGCGCGGGACAGGCCGGACATGATCGCGATCGGGGCCGCGAGCAGCAGCGGGCACGGCGTCGCGACGACGAGCACGGCGACAGCGCGGACGGGGTCCGCGCTGACCGCCCAGGCCGCTGCTGCCAGGACGAGCGTGAGCGGGACGAAGAGAACAGCGAACCGGTCGGCGGCGCGGACGAACGGCGCCGACGAGGCCTGGGCCTGCTCGACGAGGCGCACCACCCCGGCGTATGTGGACTCCGCGGCCGCCGCCGTCGCGACAAGGTCGATCGGCTGCCCCGCGTTGACCACGCCGCTGCGAACGTCCTCGCCGGCGATTCGCTCCGCCGGCCGCGACTCCCCCGTGAGAGCCGATTCGTCCAGCACGGCCGAGCTGAGGAGCCGCCCGTCCACCGGGACGATCCCTCCCGCGCCCACGAGCAGCCGGTCACCGGGGACGACGTCGTCCACCGGGACCTCGGCGACGCCGCCCCCGACGCGGCGCCGGGCCGTGCGCGGGGCCCGCTCGACCAGCAGGCTCAGCTCGCGCCGCGCCCGCGCGGACGCCCGGGCCTCCAGGAGTTGCCCGCTGGCGAGCATCACCGTGATCACGGCGCCGGCGAACGGCTCGTTGACCGCCAGGGCGCCGGCCAGGGCGAGCACCGCGATGACGTCGACGCTCGGCTGGTGGCGCCGGATCGCGCCGACTGTCCAGGACACCGAGAAGACAAGGCCCAGCACGGTGCCGGCGATCCACAGGACGCTCGCGGGCGTCCCGGCAGCCAGCAGCCACGCCACCCCGCCCGCCAGTAGCAGCATGGCCGCCAAGACGAACAGCAGCATCTCCTTGCTTTCACGCAACCGGGCCATGCTCTCATTCTGACGTGTGCCTGACGTTGCGATACAAGATCGCTTTCTGTTCGCCAACATCGCGGGAGCGCCGAGCGGGTGAGTCTGCCAGTGGGCCAAGGCACGCCGGTGGACCCGGGCTTGTCCGGGGCCAGGCCTGTGGGGTGCCAGAACTCGGCCACGGGCCTTGACCCGGGCATCTACGCGGCTCGCTGGTATTCGCTCAGAGGCCGCCGGGGACCGGGCGGCGCTTGATCCGCTCGTGGGAGAGGCCGGCGACCGATTCGCCGCACGGGGGCGGGCGGAGCTGGCGGATGGTCCTCATCTGGCCGCCGGGTCAGCGCTCCATGATGCTCTTGATCGCCCGCAGGTCCTGCTCTCAGCCGCGCCGCATCACCCGGCGCAGCAACGGCGACAGCACCCGCAGCACGCCACGCGGCCGCAGTTCGGTGTGCACGGCCAGCTGGCACCCGCCCGTGATCGGTGTGACCTGCCCTCGGAAACGCACGGTCAGCCGCCGGGCGGTGCTGACCGCCGACCAGCTGCGGGGCCGGTCGAAGCCAGTGTTCTCGATGATGGCGGTGCCCACGCCACGGCCGAACCGGACCCGGTACTGGGTGCCCGTCCCCGGCTGGCCCCGGCGTGACCTTCGCGGATCGCACCATGTGCGGGTTGTAGGCCGGCTCGTTCCGCTGGCCGGCGACGAAGTCGAAGACCACGTCCGCTGGTGCGTCGATGACGATCTCGCCGGTGATCCTTGTCATGCCAGGCCTGACACCGGCTCGACGGGGTGCCGGATGATCGTCCGCGGTTTCTCCGGCGCGCTGCGGCGCGGGTCGCCGAGGTAGATCTCGTGGTGGCGGCCACGGGGGGCGGTAGCCTGCTTCCGCGATGGCCTCGTGCAGTGCCGCGATCGACGGCGCTTCGGCGGCGTACGGCCCGATGTGCAGCAGCTGAGCGCACCGGCCCTCCGCCCACCGGATGTACTCCAGGCGGGCCAGGCCGGGCAGTCCTTCTTGCTGGCCGCTTCCGCCGTGGCGGCGGCGATCAGCTCCGCGTCGATCGGGTCCGGCTGCATGATCAGCGTCTGCCACTGCCAGCTGCCGCGATCGCTGATGCGGGTGCTGCCAGATGCTGTGGTCCGGTGCTGTTCTGCCGGGTCTTGGGGGCGGTGCTGGGGTGTGGGGTTCAGGGCGCTGGCCGGAGGTGGGTGTTGAAGAAGGTCACGATGCGCTGGCGGGCGTCGGCTGCTGAGGGCTGGTGATAGCCGGTGTGGGCGAACTTGCCTGCGACCAGCGCCCACAGGGGTGTCTCGCCGGGGGCATGGTCGTTGAGGAAGCCGTGTCCGGCGCCGGGGTAGACCCTGATGTCGTGCATCACCCGGTTGGCGTCCAGGATGTGCTCCAGCTGGGTGGGGGCTTTGGCGAGCGAGCGGTCCCTGGCGCCGTAACTGGCGATGATCGGGCAGGCGTCAGCGAGCAGGGTCATGGCGCTGCCGGGGACGGCGCCGTAGTTGACGCTGGATGCCCCGTAACCGGGTACCGGAGCCAGGAGCAGCGCGAGGCCGCCGCCCAGGCAGAACCCGATGACGCCGATCCGGCCGGTGCAGTCGCCGCGGTGGGCGAGCCAGCTGCGGGCGGCTTCGAGGTCATCGAATGCCTGTCCCTGGCGGCTTGCGGCGGCCCGCACCGTCGCGAACAGGCACCGCATCCGGGGGCCCCAGTAGTACAGGTCGGGAGCGAGGGCGAGGTAGCCAGCCGCGGCGAGCCAGTCCGCCTGCCGGCGCAGGTCGGTGGTCATGCCCAGGGCGTCGTGGATCACCACCACCCCTGGCCAGGGCGGGTCGCCCGTGGGCATGGCCAGGTAGGCCGGCATGGCCCCACCGGGCCGGCCGATCGACACCGCGCCCATGCACCCCTCCTCCCGTTATCCAACGAGCCGGTCCGCCCACGCTGGCTGCGTCACCGCGACCGCCAGCAGGGCGACGTCGATCCCGATCCCGATCACCAGCACGGTGTCCCAGAACGCGGCGAGCAGGGCCATCGACAGCAGGCAGGCCACAATGGTGAGGGCCGGCCAGGCGGCGGAGAGCCCCGGGACACCCCACACCGCCAGCGCCACCAGCGCGAACCCAGCCACGGTGGCCGCGATCAGCACCCGGGCCACCGGCCGGCGAGCAGGCTCCGGGAGCAGCCACGACCGGCCGATGGAGAACTCCGGCACGTCCGGTGCGAGGTAGAGCAGGTGAACCAGGCCGTGGGCCACCAGCAGCACCCCCACCACGACCCGGACGACGATCACCACCCGGCCCCTTCCGGCCTTCAGCCCGGCCGCCAGCAGTGCCGGTGACGATCAGGGTCAGACGCAACGATGGCGGCGACATCGAACCTGTACTCCAGGTCTTTCCCCGTAACAGCGGCCAGCACCACCAATGACGCCGGGCCGGGCGCCGTCCACGACTTGCCTGGCAACCCTGCGGGCCATCGAGGACGTTCCGCCTCGACAGGCTGACGCTTATCGGTGCGCCTGCCGCTGCATTCTTGCTCCCGGCTTGTGCGAGTGTGCTGACTCTGGACGTTCCTTTGGGATCGCTATTGACCCCACCTCCCAGCATCAGCAGACGGCAATGGTGGGGCCAGCGGGGAGAGACAAAAGGCCCGCAGGCGCGGGACGTCCGCCACATAACTGGCGGCATCAGGAACGCATCGGCCGCGTTCATGCTGGTCACGGGCGGGTCAGAGGCCTGATCATGTAGCGTCGGCTGGGCGCCTTGGTCACTCTGCGTGCTGCCACGTTGTCTTCGGTAGATGTGTCAGTGCAGGTCAGCGGGCTAGTCCCGGCACACGCGAGCACTCGAACTCCCGCAAGTCACGCACGATAGTGCCGACCGAGCGCCGCAGTCCGTAGGACTGGGCCATGACCCGCTGGGCGGCTCTGGTTGGGTTAACAGCGGCGCTCCAAGCGCGGGCAAGCGTGATTGGGGTGAGGACCTTGAGTAGCGCCTCGTCCGAAACAGCAGCTCCGGCGAAAGAGGTTGAGAGGAGCAGCCATGCCTGCAAATCCGAGTAGCACGAGTCATCCCGGCCATGCCCTTCGGCATATGTTCAATTCCGAGGCAATGCCGGGCAGACCACGCCATGGGTACCTGTTCTACTGCCGGTGCGGCCTGCTGTACCTCAACCCTGACGACCCCGAGTATGGCGTCTGGCCGCAGGGGGTCTGGCAGGGGGAACCGCGCACCGTGCGCGATCTCCACCAGGCTCACATCCGTTACGTGAAAGCGGTGGACAAGATCAACCGGGAGGCCGGGCCGCTCACCTGACCGATCGGCATGTGCCACGGCGCCCCGGGCGGCTCCACCAGCACAGGCACGGCGGTCAGGGGCTACGGGCTCATGACGTTGCCAACCGCACCCAGGCTACGTCCGCCAAGGTCGGCGGCTCACCCGGCGGCGATCCCAGCCAGGTAGCACGTGGCTTTCTTGGGCGCTCCATCCGGTCGTCCTGCGCCGTCCAGATGATGACGTCAGCTAGCCGGAGATCGGACAGATGAGTAAGGACCGGAACGTATTCCTCAGCCCGGCGGCGCACCTCACTCAATGCGTCGCCCTGTGACCCGATGCTCGACGCGAGGGCAGTGACAACCCTCTCGATCGCTTCCCATCTCCGCGCCTTGCCAGCTGAGAAACCAAGACTGGTAGCCGAAGGCGCGTGCCACCCACCCATCGAGGATCGGGATCGCCTTGGGCCGGAATAGCGCCCCGACCTTCGTGATCGTCGGCGCCCACACGCCCGGGAACCCGAACTGGCAGAACTCGACAACGGCCGCTAGTTGCTTTCCGTCGAGCCCGTCTCCATCGAGCGCTGCGAGGTCCTTGTCACGCACTGCAGCGATCAGCTCAGCGAACCGCGTGATGTGACCGGCGAAGCCGTGCACGTCTCCCACGGCCACCCGGCCCGCCAGCGCATCGGCCAGCAAGATCGTCCACGGCCCGACGTCGGCCGGTCTCCCAGCCGTCCGCGCCACGTGCCCGGCCAGGTCGTAACCGACGAATCCACTCCGCGGCCAGCAGCAGAATGCCACGACGGCTTCACAGCATCATCGACGGGAATCGGTCCGAGGACGTTACCTGGGAAGCCAGCGGTGAAATCAAGTGCATCTCCGTTCACGCGGCCCATAGTGCTACCCAAATCCGTCCGCGTCGCCCTGTGTGCCAAATCGGAGAGTCACAGCTCCCGGGCGGGCGCAGATGGCCACGTTCATGCTGGCCAGGGGCGGCCAGAGGGTGGCGAGCACTGCCCGGTCGTGGCCAGTTCAGCGCCCGTCAAGTGGCGTGCGAAGTGGCCAGCGGCTTGCCTGCGCGGGATGCTAGTCCCCCCTCAGCCACCCAGAGGGCGCTGCTGGCCGTTGCCGAGCCAGCCTCCCCGGCCTGGTCCTGACCGGCCGCTCCAGCGTCCAGGCAGCCGTGGCGGCGCATTTCCAGGCCTCTTCGAGCAGCAGGCAGGCCTTCGAGGCCTCCGGGCTGCCCTCGTGGTCATCGAGCCAGCTGGACGCCCGGTCGAGCACCTCCAGCGCCTGGCCGACGAGCTGGCGCTGCCCTGCGATCCCGCAGGCTCAGCTGTTCGGGCATCGTGACCACTCCCACAACCGCAGGTCGCGCATGATGCACCTGGCACTGGGGCGGACCCGGCCAGGCGCTGAGCGCTGACAGCCCTGACCGCTGGCAGGGCCTGCTGCTGTCCGAGATCTGCCAGACTTTCCGCGTGGCGACCAAGGAACGCTAGCTTGTCTGAGTGATGTCGGCTGCCACAATCACCCCGCCCGACACCGTGTAGGTCCCAGCGAAGGTCTTGACTGACCCGTCACTTTGCATGGTACGCGCTTAGCATCACCTCTGGTACTCTCTGGGCATGAGCACAGAAGCCAAGGCGCGCATCAACCGGGCCAGGCGTGCTGCCGCACGGCAGGGATTCACGCTGCGCAAGAGCCGGACAAGAGACGAGCTGGCGCTGAACTTCGGCTGGCACATCTTCAAGGGCTCCAGGCAGCTGGCGCACCTGCGCTCCCTGGATCGCGTTGAGCAGTGGCTGGCCGACCCGGCCAGCAGGAAAGGATCATGATGACAGCCAGGGCAAGGAGGCGCAGCCCGGGGTCAGGGGGTGTCTACAGCTACAGGACGGGGGCTGGCCAGCGGTGGCGGGTGAAGGGCACCGTCACGCTCGCGGACTGCACAGTCAGGCAGGTCCACAAGCGGGGCTTCCTGACCAGCAAGGCGGCCCGGGAGTGGCTGGCCGACGCCCAGGCCGAGGGCCGCAAGGGCGCGTATGTCGAGCCATCCAGGGAACGGCTCGGGCCTTACGGCGCGCAGGTGATCGCGGGGCTGCGGCTGAAGCCGCAGACCCGGGCGTCATACCTGAAGAACTGGCGCAACCACGTCGGGCCGTACCCGCTCGCCTCGCTGCCGCTGGCGCAGGTCACGGGCGCGATGCTGACCGCCCACTACCAGGTGCTGGAGCGCTCCGGGCGGAAGGACCACCGGGCTGGCGAGGGCCTGTCGCCGCGCACAACACGCTACGTCCATGTGATCATCCACCGGGTGCTCGCCCAGGCGGTGAAGGACGGCCAGCTGGCCCGCAACCCCGCCGACGCTGCCACCCCGCCGACCGCACGGGAGGCCAGGCCGCCCGAGATGACATGCTGGACCGCTGGCCAGCTCGCCACGTTCCTGGGCTGGGCACGGGAAAACGCCGTGAACGCCCCGCTGTGGCACCTGCTGGCCATGACCGGCCTGCGCCGTGGTGGGGCCGTGGCACTGCGCTGGCGGGACCTCAGCGCGGACGGGGCCACCCTCATCATCCGCCGGTCGGCTGGCATGGTCCGGGTCAAGGGCGAGGGCGCGGAGATGGTCGAGGGCTCGACCAAGACGGACAGGCCGAGGCCGATCGACCTCGACCCGCCTACGGTGGCCGTGCTGCGGTCCTGGAAGGCCGGGCGCGGCGAGCTGGCGCTCTCACTCGCCCGCCCGGACGCGCTGATCTTCGGTGACCTCGAAGGCCGCCACCGCAACGGCGAGCATGTGAGTCGCCAGTTCGCCCGCGACCTCGCCCGCTGCCGTGAGGCGGCCGGGGAGGACCAGCTCCCGGTGATCCGGCTGCATGACCTGCGGCACACGCACGCGACGATCCTGCTGACCTCGCGGGAGCCGGTCCATGTCGTCTCACAGCGGCTCGGCCACGCCAGCCCTGTGATCACCATGACCGTCTATGCCCACGTCCTGCCTGGCAGCCAGCGGGAGGCCGCCGAGCGGTTCGCGCGGCTCGTCGAGGAGGCTGGCGGAGCATGACCGATATCGCTGCGGGCCAGCTCCGCGCCTGGGCGCACAATATCCGCCAAGCTGCTGATGATCTGTTTCCCCCCGGGGAACTGCCCGGTAACCCGAGCGCAAGCGACCTGCCGACGGCTGGGCATGCTTCGGCCGGGCATCGCCTGGTCGCGCGCGACAACCTGTACAGCATTGCCGCAGCACTTGAGGAGGCGGCCGACTCGTGAGAAGTGCCAGGCAAGTGCCATACCGGCCGGTAGCAGCGAACTACAAGGCGCTCACCTGCACAGACTGTGTGTCCGAGGGGGGACTTGAACCTACAGTTTCCGGGGGGCGTCGGCATGCACCGGCATGCAACCAAAGGCACCCTGAGCAGGCAAGACGCCCGGCTGAACGCCAGCCGGGCGGCACCGGGATACTTTCGCATACACCGGCACTAGTTGCACGGGAAGTTGCACGGCGGGGGGCAGTCCTCATGATCTTCCGCAAGCCGCGCTGGGCGGCTCTGGCCGCCCTCTCGGTCCTGGTAGCCGCAGCCTCGCTCACCTTCTTCGCCGAATGGTTCGCCCGCCGACCTCGTCACGGGCGAGGTCGGCGGGTATCAGGTGGATAAGCAGGGAGATGCATGTCGGCCAGCCCCGCGCTCAGGAGGTGCAGGAGTATCTGACTGCACTCGCCAGCGCCGACGGAAGCAGAAGATCACGATGAGGAGGTGATCACGATGACGACCGAGGATGAACCTATGGTGGTGCGGGAACTGGACAAGATCCTCCCCGAGGCGATGCGCCCGACGCCATCTGGTGCCCGGCTCGACCTCCGTCTCTACTTCAGCGAGAACAAGGAGGGCCAGTGGCTGAGCGTGGCTGTCACTGACGCCGATGACAATCAGATCGGGCCGTCGCTGCCCATCGACAGCCCGGAGCACATAGGACCGTACTTCGATGCCCTGGCCGCGAAGGCGTACAAGGTCGCGGCGGCTAAGCGGACAAAGCCGCTCCATCTCTGAGCAGGCACGAGAGCGCCCCGCTGGCTACGGCTGGCGGGGCGCTCTGGTTAAGCCAACCGGTGGCTGCCGAGCGAGTACCGTGCGGCACATGCTTGACCGTCAGGAAGCCGCTGGGCAGGTCAGCAGGACGGACCCAATCATGGTCATGATCGTGGCGGTCGTGCTCGCCCTGGCCGGGCTCCTCGTGGCTGTGACCGCCCTCGCGCTCGGGATGACCTGGAAGGCCCTGCTGCACTGGATCGGCGTGGTGCTCGTGATCACCGGCATTTCTCTCGCAGCAATAGGCATCAGCAAGGTCCGCCGTGAGTGGACCAGGCGTCCTGGTTTCTGGGGGACCGTCAGGCAAAGGACCCAGCCCACCCGTATCCGCGCCGCATCGTTTCTGTGGGCGCGCTGGAACCTGGCCGTGGGCAAGTGGCCCCGTGCCGCCAAGTGGCTGCATCTGCGCGCCCACGGGATCACGGTGCATGCCGGTGTGGCCGGGGGTGCTGCGATAGTGCTGACTGCCACCGGCAGCGGGGAAGTGATCTGGGGTCCGCCGCCAGTGACCGGCACGACCGAGGAACGCCTCGCCTGGCTTGAAAACCACATGACAAACGCGGGGCAGCAGCTCCGCACGCTGAACGCCTGGCGCGAGCAAGAGGTCCGGGACAGGCAAGCCGCCACAGAGCAGGAAAGTGCGGCCCGGATGGCCGAAGACCAGAGCATCCGGGAACGCATGGCCGACCTGGCCGGGGGTGGTCTGAGGCTACAGGCATGGGGTGTCGCATGCCTGCTGGCGGGCACCGTCATCACCGCGATCTGGTGAACCCGTCGCGCTGCCCGTGAGAAAGTGGCAACCGTGAGCCCCCGGCAGCCTCCGGGCTGGCGGGGTGCTCCCTATTCCGCCACGAAAGCGCCCCAGCTCTTCACGACCGTGACCCGGCCCTCATCGGCCAGCACCCGCACCGCACGGGCTGCCGTCGTCCTGCTCACGCCGTACTGCTCACCCAGCCGCTCCGCTGAGGGCAGTTGCTCACCAGGCAGCCACTCGCCTGCGTCCAGTCTGGCCCGCAGCGCGTCGGCTATGGCCTGGTACGGAATCTGTGGCGTGCGGGGCACACCTCAGCATCCCCCACCTGGTGATCTTGCGGCTACAGAGCTATCAGGGCCGTACAGAGCATCAGGACTATACAGGCCATCAAAGCCGTCATAGGTTGCTGGCAACAGCGGCCCCGCCCGGTGATTGCGCACCAGACGGGGCCTGGGGCAACCGCCTAACAGGAGGCGATCACCTTGATGCAGCACCCTACTGACGAGATCGTGGCCCGGCTGGAAGCTGAGCATCCCGACTGGCAAGTCTGGGTGGTTCACCGCTACATCGGCGGCCCGGTCTGGTGTGCCCGGAGGTGGGACGGGACCGGCAAGACGCTCAACGCCGACACTCCCGAACATCTCACGGAGTACATCGACGCGGCGGAAGCCGAAGCGGAGTGAGCTAGCAGACGATAGCGCACACGCACTGGAGCCCTAGCCCTCTTGGAGGGAAGGCTGGGGCTCCTGCCTATCCAGGGGGAGGGCGTCGGCGTAGGCTCACTCGCAGAGGAACATCCCCATCAACCCTGCGCCGGGCCAGAGCAAGGGCGCAGGTGACCGCGTTGCTCCAGACCTTGGCGGCACGGCCAGTCAATGGCCGGATAGGACCCAAGGTGCCAGCGATGTACACGGCAGCGACCTTCGGCGTGGCGGTACCGCAGCTGGATGAGCCCGGCGTCGTGCAGCCGGTGCGCGGTCCCCCGCCCAGGAGGGCAGGCGACCCGTCGGTGATGATGCGCCGGGCAGAAGATCGCCTCATCGACAGGGGCATCGATGCAATCGTGGTGGACCGGCTGTTCTCCGCGGGACTGGCTCTCGAATCGGCGCTGGGGCTGGTGGGCGACCATCCTGTAGCTGGGAGAATCCAGGAATCGATCAGCGAGATTGATCTGGTGATCCGGGACTACAGGACCGCGCTGTTCGATCACCATCAACCCGATCCGCTCTCCGGCGTGCGGCTGGACTAGGGCCTTTCGGTTCCGCCAGCCGCACTTCGTCGCCCGCGTGGTCGGCGGGCCGCTGTGGTGCGCCAGGCGCTGGGACGGCACCGGCCAGGTGCTGAACACGCACAGCGCCGGGCACCTGGCCGAGTACACCGCAGACCAGGCAGAGAAGTAACGGGGGCGTTGCCCCGGCCCGGCTCAGAAGCATCGCGCTCACGGGCCGGGGCAGCTCGCCGTCAGGACGCTGCCGCGGCAGGCGGCTGCGGCCTGTGTGCGTCGAGGCTCGCCAGATCGGCCTGGAGGTGAGCGATGAACGCGGCAAGATCGTTCCGGTAGTGGGCCAGTGCCAGGCCCAGCCGGAAGTCGAACCAGGCGGACATATCGGGTCCGTAGAAGACGGTCATCGGCTTCTGCCGGTTCGAGACGGAGATGACCGTTGTCCCTGCCTGGTCGTCGTGCTGGAAGCCCACCAGCTTGCTGAACAGGCACTCGCGGGTCTGCCTGGTCCCCTGGAAGATGACCCGCATGTCGGTGACATACAAGGTGCCGGTGTCGATCGCCGCCAGGGCCGGTGCCCCCTGAACGTAGTGCCCCCTGGTACTGCCAACGCGGTAACGGACAGAGCGCCCGCCCAGCGATCCGGCCGGGACCGAGACACCGCTGGAGCGCCCCTCCCACTGCCCGCGCCCGCGGCGTTCCTCGATAAGCGAAGCCCCCGCCATCCCGGCGAAAACCCTCTCGCCCGGTTTGAGCATGATCTCGGACGCTGGATCACCCGCATAGGTTCCAGCCGCTGGCTCACCCGTATAGGTCCGGGCGATCTCCAGAGCCTCTGCGCAGCCGTCCCGCTGCTGCTGCCAGCCGGTGAGCTGCTGCTGGTACTCGCGGGCGGCACGCTTCTCACGATGCCGGTTCAACACCCAACTCAGCCCCTCTCACCGGCAGTCACTATTCCGGGGGGCGTGCGCCGCCAGTCATGTTCGCCCAGCTCCCAATGTGCACGCGCTGGCCACTCGCTGGCAGGGACTTATGGCACGCCGGAAGTCACTAATCAGGCAAGCGGGCGCTGTGCTTCTGGCTGGGCTACCGGTTCATGCCGCGGCTGGTACCAGGCCGACCGGCAGCCCTCGGCGGCGTTGCAGTAGACCACCTGGTGACCCGCACCCGCGTACTCGCCGCCGTTAGCGGCCACTGCTGGCGGGCAGCCGCACAGCCGCCACGCGACGAGCACCCGGCCCGGCCCCCACTCATGCCCGTTCGCGCACCGCTCCGGGTAGCACCACCAGGCTGGCCGCCGCACGTCCATGGCACGATTAGAACACAGGTACTAGGGACCTTTGACTCTTACCGTTATCTTGAGGAACTGCGTACTGTGACACCCATAAGGTCAAGCGTTTCACAATGATAAGAGGCGAATTCTGATGGCCTCCCCAATCACGACTCAAAAGTGGGAATACCTGGTTGTTCCCCTACAAGATGCCGCGCGACTCAGGAAGAAGTCCGATGACCTAGCACCTGACCACCTCAATGAACTTGGGTCGCAGGGATGGGAGGCAGTCGGTCTATCGCTCAAGTACGGCGACCTCATCGCGTGGCCCGTGGTCCTTCTTAAGCGCCCGGCTGCCGTTTAGCAAAGACGTGACAGCCCGGGCCAGGCGGCTGACCGGGCCGCGGGGGTCGGCGAGCCAGACCATAGCCATGGCGTCAACAGCGCCCATGTTAGTCCGTGAGGTCGAGTTTCCAGAGGACCACGATGCCGATCACGATGGCTGCCAGGTTCAGCCCGATCCCGATCAAGGTAAGGGCCTTGTTGTTCGCGGTGTGATCACTCAGGCGCTGCACGCCGCCCAGCCCCAGGACGACGCCGGTCAGCGCAGCCAACATGCCCAACAAGGGCACCCAGCTCAAAAGGAGCGACGCCAGGCCCAGCACGAAGCTGGCGTCACCGAGGCCGTTGCGGGGGAACTGGTGCGGCGCTGGCATGTGCGTCTGCGTTTGTGTCACTGACCCCACCCCCTCTCACGGCTCATTCCAGCCAATCCGGGCAGGGCTGGGAAGGGTCTTTGGGCAGGCCAAACGTCCTCTACCGCGCCGATGAGTAAACCGCCCAAAAGGTTGGTGATCGCGCTCAAGTCCCCATCTCTTCCCGCAGCGCGCTGACATCGGGCCTGCCGGGCTGGCTAGCTGCTGGCGTTGCTGACGGTCCTGGGCAGGGCTATCCGCTCAGCCACCACCTCGGCGGGCAGCGGGGGGCCGTCCTCGGGATTGGCCCGGTAGTCGTGCCGGCCAGGTGGGCGGGTCCTGGCAGCGGGCTGGGCCGTCTGCTCGCCGCCCTCACGGATCGGCGGGCCGTCGTCCGGGCTGGTGCGGTAGCGGTTCGGGGACATGGCAGCTCCCTCAGCCGGGGTAATCCGCGAGGCAGCCGTTGGTATGGCTACGGGGCGGGGCTGGCTGCGGCACCTGCCCGGCCAGGGGGGCGGGGAAGCCGTCAGGGCTGGTGCGGTAGGCGTGTGCCCTGGCCGGGGCCGCTGCGGGGCCTGAGCGGCCTCTGCCCGCACCTGCGCCGCGGTCCTGGCACGATTCGGCCGTCTTTGCCGTCATCAGATTCCCATCTCCTGCCTCAGCTCGCTGACGTCGGGGCCGTCGTGGTAGCGCCGCCGGGCTGCCGATGCCCAGGAGATGGCGACCTGTTCGAGCACCCCGGCTGGATCTGCTGACCGCCCGGGGTGTCCACTCGTGGACTCGTTGAAGCACATCACCCCGAGTCCCGCTCGTGTCCTGGTGCGGCGGGAGCAGCTCGCCGGTGCCGCGCTCGGACCCGCCATCCTGGCCGGGGCAGGGGTGCGGGGGACGGCACCAGGCGGCGGGCGGGGAACAGCGCGAGCTGACTTCGGCTTCGGCATGGTCATCTCCCGGCTGCCGGTAGACCGGCAGCGACCCGCAAACGCCATCCGCAACTCTGACCAGCTCACCGACCGGCGGCTTGGACACCCTGGCCGCCCGCTCCTGCGGCGACTCCCCGTAGCCAGGGTGCCTGCGGCCACCGGAGGCGAGCTGCCGGGCGGCCATCACCCGGTCCCGCTGCGCCCTGGCCTGCTCCCGCCGGGAGGCCACGTCCGGGCCAGCCAGGCCGAGCCGGGCGGCCAGGGCGGCGGCAGTACGCCTGGTCTGGTCGGGCATCGGGATGTCGCCGTCCGGGTCGTCTTGGTCACCGAGCACTACTTGCCGCTGGATGGCGATCAGCTCGCGGCGCGGGTGCCCCTCGAATGCGTTTTCCCTGGTCAGGCGCTGGCCCAGATTGGCCTCGACCGCCCCGGCGATCGTCACCGCCTGGCCGTGCTGATCGGTAGGGCACCCCGCCAGGCCCATGAGGGGCTGGTAGGCGGCACCCCGCAAGGGCTCGCGGACGTCTTCGGCCATCTCGGTCGTGCTCGATGATCCGCAGTGCGCGGTGTGATATCTCGACATGCAGTAGCCGCCCACCGGATCGGAAGGCCCGCAGTTCGGCTCGTGGTGACCGGGCCAGGGTGGCCAGGGTCCAGGTGGTGCGCAGGGGCGTAACCGGGCTGGGGCTGCGGGGTGTAGCTGCCCCTCCCGATGCGGCCGAGCAGGTGGCTCAGCCGGTCCTCTGCCAGCCGGGGCAGCGGCTCGGCATCCTCGATCGTCCGCAATTCGTCAAGGGCGCTGGACAGCTCGATGCTCTGCCGGATGGACGCCATCTGTGCCAGCTCGGCCTCGCCTGGCTGCCTGGGCTGGGGCACGTCCACGCCATCGGCCCAGCTCGCCAGCGCCTCGTCCTCGGTCTTGGTCTCGTCGAGCACGTCGAGCAGGGCGTCGATCTCGGCCGGGGTGGCGTGCGGGCGGGATGGACCAGCGCCGGGGAGCGGCTGACCGGCTGCTCGGGTCGCCCGTGAACTGGCTGCCGCACAGGTCGATGACGACGGGCCACGGTCGTAGGTGGCGCTGGCCTCGACCGTCCTGCCACGCCCCGAGCTGCGGGATGCGCGGGTCGAGGGTCGCCAGGACGTGCTGCAAGGCAGCCGGGACGTGCCGCCGTCGAGCGGTCGTAGGCCTCCACGATGCGGGCACTCACCCCAGGCTGGGGTTCTCGGACAGCACCCGGTCACCGCGCTCGGTGGCCTGACCACGACGTACAGGCCGTCGGGCTGCACTTCGGCGTCGATCACCTCACCCGCGAAACGCTCCGGGTCGTTCGTGTGGGCGTTGTCCGGCCCAGCGAGCTGGAAGTGCCACCTGGTCATAGGCGCGCTGCCGGAAGGACTCAGCGAGATCCCGCAGGTAGCCAGGGGTGAAGTCGAGCAGGCGGCCCCGTACTGGACCTGGCCCACGGGGAGCAATTTCTTCCGCCAGAGCCTGCCATTTCCCAGCTCGATCGCGGGGCTGCGGCTGATCGGGGTGAGCACCATAATTTCGCTCATCGCAAGGCTCCCTGCCCGGTCTCGAAGATGGCCAGGCCCATTTCCAGCTCGCGCTCGTCCATCGCGTACATGCCCGAGCCGCCGCACGCTCGGCACAGACCTGGCGTCCTGGCACTGCAACATCATCGGTGCTACCTGGTCGAGGTCGGCCAGCGGCATGCGGGCCTGGCAGAAGCGAGCACACGGGTGATCATGACCACGGCAGCGGCCTGGGCTGGCTGTGCAGCCTGGGGCTTAGGCGGTGCCTGGACTGGCTGGGGCTCGGCAGGGCAGGCGGCTGCTGCCTGCGCCTCGACAGCCCCGGCAGGCATGGGCTCAGGCTCTGGCTGCGGCTCTGTGCTGGCGGGCGGGGCTCACCGCGCGTCTGGGCCTGACGACCTCTTCAGTCTGCTCGTCCACGCCAGCCTCCTTAACCAGGCAGCTCCCGCCTACAACGGTACGTGCATGATCGCTTGCAGAGCTGGGCCACGCGATGCCTCCCGCCAGCGCCAGGGGGGTCCCAGGCTGGCACGAGGCAGCCGCCGCCCGCTCCCGCCTGGCGCGGATGCGCGCACTGGCGGTCATCCCACCGAAGATGCCCGCGGCGGTGCTCGGCAGTGAGAGGCTCCACTCGGCGCACGGCTCGCGCAGTGGGCAGCTCTGGCACATGAAGATCGCCGCCTGGCGCTCCCCCTGGTCACCTGACGTCCACCAGTCCGGGTTCACGCCGGGCGAGCTGCACCGGCCTGCGCTGAAGTCGGGCTGGCGGGGCAGGACCGGAGTGTGGGGGCGGACGACAGGCCCACCTGAGCGGCTGGCGTAGCTGCTGCTCGGCATCCCTGGCACCTCGTGATCAAGCACCCTGCCAGCACACTAGCGCTCCCCGTCTTCAAGATCGCTGCCGCGCCAGGTGCGGGCGCACCGCGGCGGTCGTCACCGCCCGCGCCCCCGGCCATGGACGTCCCGATCTGAACCGGGGCTCGTGCTCCCGCCGCGGCGGGTGGGGCAGCGCGCCGCACCCAGCAGCCAGCCATGCCGCGATGAGATCGCAACCAAGCCCGCGGCCTGGCTGGCAGGGCGCTGCTGTACCAGCGCCCATGCCCATTGTCGGGCCAGCTGGGCCAGGTCAGCCGGTGGGGTTTTGAAGGCTGAAGATTGCCTGCATGGCCGCGGCCATCTGGCTGCCCCCGGCCGATGTAGTTGTTGACATGCAGGTTGCAGCCTTGCTGACCTGACCATAGTCCTGGCTGACCGCGATCGTGGTCTCGCACTTGGCGGCCTTCAGGTACTGTGCACACGCCTTCACCATCGGTTCGTAGACCGGCAGCAGACGCGGGTCACTGGGACGGCCGAGACGGGTCATGGTAGTTGTGCACCCGCGTAGCACGGACGCCGTTGCCAGCATCTGCGCTTTCGTCGGATTGGTCGGCTCGTTCCCGAGTGCGTTGTTGATCTTCGTCTGTTGCGCTTTGACCGTCTGGAGCCAGACGAGTTCCGGGCCTGCCAGTGCTCCCGTCGGGGCTGCGCTGAGGCTCGCGCTCGCGCTGAGGCTTGGGGCCGCACTGTGGCTCGCGGGGCCAGCGGGCGAGGTGCTGGAAGACCCACCGCACCCGGCCAGGCCCACAACCACCACGGACGCAGCTATGATCACGCCCCTGCGGGAACGCCGTGCCAAGCGATCTTGCAGTGCCGTCGATGGGTCCAGGACCCAATGCCGCTTCTTACGGGGGACCGGCGGAGGATTAATGCCTTGACCTGGCGGTGCCCGAGTAGTCATCGCCCTCACTCCTTCCTACAGTGACCTTCCCCACCTGACGGCCGAAGTCCGTTGAGCAGCGGTCTTGCGCAGCCTCGGGAGTGGCCCCCAGGGGATAGGACTAGATACCAGACCAGCGTGGACCGGCCTGGGGAGCGAGGGGACTTAGGTCAACGTTGAATGGGCAGAAGTCCCTCTGTTCCAGGGCGGACGACCCGTTTTGGTGGGTTCGAGCTGGCCACGCTGAACGTGCCGCCCTGGGTAACCCGCTGGAGCTGGGCGATGGGAGTGCCTTAGCCGCCTGGCCTGCTCGGTGATCATGTAGCGCTGGCTGGTGCTGAGATTGCGGCGCTCGACCGCGGGCAAGCCGCACAGGCCAGCGTTCATGCTGGTCAGGACGCTGTGACGAGCACCACCAGAAATACGACATCTGATCAGGCTGATGTATATGCGCAGGTAAGAGCGCATTTATGGCCAGGGCGTAGCTGATCTGGGCCGTCATGGGGCCGTTACTGGGCCGTTCAGCCACCTGGGAGCGTCATTGTGATCGATCGGCTCATCGATGGGGTTCCCGCCCTGGTGGGTCATCGATGGGTGCGCCCCGTATGGGCCTGTTCAGCCACCTGGGGCATGCTGCTGGCCATCGGCAGCCAGCCAGCCGCTAGGCCTGGTCCTGGCAGCCCTTTCCAACGACCAGCAGGCCGCTGCGACCGACTTCCAGGCGTCCTCGGTCAGCAGGCAGGCCTTCACGGCCCCAGGGTCGCTCTCGAAGTCATCGAGCCAGCAGGACGCCTGCGCGAGCTGATCACTGATGCGCTGAAGGTGCTCGATCGCAGCCCTGCGGCTCCGCAAGTCCCGCGCCAGGCGGGCGGCAGAGAGACAGGGATTCACGCTGGTCAAGAGCCGCCAGCGCGATCCGCTCGGGCTCGACTACGGCTGGCACATCCTGAAGGGTCACCGCGAGCTGGTGCACCTCCGCGAGCTGGCCGAAGTGGAGCGCTGGCTGGCTGATCCAGCCAGCCGGTGAAAGACCAGGACCAGGGACAGGGAGAAGATCATTGGCGCACGTTGAGGACATGTGGACCGACCGCAAAGGGGAGAAGAGGTCCCGGTACGGGATAGGCAGGCGCTGGCGGGTCCGGTGGACCGATCCCGGCGGCACCGAGCGGTCGCGGTCGTTCATCCGCAAGGGTGATGCCGATCGTTTCAGGGCCGCCACCGAGATCGACATGGAACGCGGGAACTACACCGACCCGGCCGCTGGGAAGATCACTCTGAAGCGGTACGCCAGCACCTGGCTGGCCGCCCAGACGTTCAGCGAGTCAAGCCGTGAGACCGTCGAGTCGCGGCTGAGGCTGCACATCTGCCCAGGGCTCGGGGACAGGCCGGTCAGCCAGCTCACGCCCAGCGTGGTGCAGGCCTGGCTGCGGGGCCTGGACGTGGCTCCCAGCCACGCCGGGCTGATCCTGTCGGTGCTGTCGTCGGTATTGAACAGCGCGGTGGATGACGGGCTGATCGCCAGGAACCCGTGCCACGCCAGGAGCGTCAAGGCCCCCCCGGCGGAAGAGCGGAAAATCCGGCCGTGGACCGCCCAGCAGGTCGCCGCGATCCGGGCCGCGATGCCTGAGCGATACAGGGTGATGGCCGACCTGGGTGCCGGGCTCGGGCTGAGGCAGGGTGAGGTGCTGGGGCTGGCGGCCGGGGATGTGGACTTCCTGCGCCGGGTGGTCCACGTCCGCAGGCAGGTCAAGATCATCGGCGGGCGGATGCTGTTCGGCCCGACCAAGAACAAGAAGGAACGCGAGGTGCCGTTGCCGGATGAGGTCGGGCTGCGGCTGGGCGCGCACATCGCCGCATACCCGCCGGTTGCCGTGACCCTGCCCTGGCATACCCCCGGTGCCAGGCCGGTGGCGGCCGAGCTGCTGTTCACCACCCCGTCCGGCGGGGCGGTCAACCGGCACACCTGGAACAGCGCGGCCTGGCGGCCAGCGGTGGCAGCGGCCGGGATGCCCGCCGGGAGTGGCACCGGATTCCACCAGCTACGCCACCACTTCGCCAGCTCGCTGCTGGCCGGGCAGGTGGACATCCGGGCGCTGGCCACCTACCTCGGCCACCACGACCCAGGGTTCACGCTCCGGGTCTATACGCACCTGATGCCCGACACGGCCGACCGGATGCGCCGGGCGGTGGACACCGCGCTGCGCGGTGACGTAACCACACCGGCACGGGTGGCGGGAAACGCCTGATGACGTGCGGATTTACCAGATCACGCTCATCAGGGTGAACAGCACCCAGCCCCGGCGGCTCACCGCAGCCACCTCCCATCGCCCGCTGGCTGCAGGCTACCCACCCCGGCCGGCGGGTGACGCGGGCGGGCGGGTGACGCGGGCTGGCGGGGCGGGCAGCAGCCGGGGATCCAGGCGCGGGCCGGGCGGGTGACCATGCTGGGGATGGCCGGGCGGGCGGTTACCCTCGCAGGAACAAGCATTGTCGTGCATATCTGGCAGGAGGGCCGGTGACGCTGACCGGCGCGAGCGGTGACCCCGGCGGCGCGGCCGCGACGGCGGGGCAGGTGGCTGGTGGCAGCCAGCCAGCCCCACCGGCGGCGCCGCAGGTGCCTGCGGCCGGTCCCGGTCAGGTCCCGGCGGTGACGGCTCCCGGGCAGGGCCAGGCGATGACGGCTCCCGGCCAGGTCCCGGCGGTGACGGCTGCTCCCGGGCCCGGCCGGGCAGCGACGGCTCTTCCCACCTGGGGCCGGGCAGCGAGCGGTGGGCTGCGGCTGCCATGGGCGCTGGCCGTCGCCCTGGCCGGTGGCCTGGCCCTGGCGGCCGCCTTCCCGCCGGTCGGGATCTGGCCGCTCGCCCCCGCCGGGCCTGCCCTGCTGGCGGTGGCCCTGTGGCGGCGCAGCCTGCGGGCCTCGCTGCTGGCCGGGCTGGTGTTCGGGCTTGCGTTCTTCGTCCCGCTGCTGTCATGGCTGGTCAACCTGGCCTGGTACGCCTGGTGGGCGTTGGCGGTGGCGGAAGCGCTCATCTTCGCAGTGCTCGCCGTCGGCCAGCGGCTGCTGCTCAACCTGCGGGCCTGGCCACTGGCGGCAGCGGGCTGGTGGGTATGCGCCGAGGCGCTGCGCAGCCGGTGGCCATACGCGTTCCCCTGGGGCCGGCTGGCGATGAGCCAGGCGGGCGCGCCGACCGCACCCTGGGTGGCGGTTGGTGGTGTCGCCCTGCTCAGCTTCCTGCTGGCACTGGCTGGCACCACGCTGGCCTGGGTGCTGCTAGGGCAGGGCCCGGCCGTGGCTGCGGCCAGCCCCGGTACCCCTGCGGGCGATGGGCAGCCGGAACGGCAGGAAGGCAACGGCCGGCAGATGGCGCTGCGCCGCCGGAGGCTGCCGCTGCTCGCGTTCGCCAGCGTGGTGGCGCTGGCGCTAGCCGGCTTCCTGCTGCCGGTTGACCAGCCGGTTCCCGGCGGCCCGACCGCAGTGGTGGCCGCCATCCAGGGCGACGTGCCACACGCAAGGAATCTGCCCGATCTGCTCCGTGCGACCACGGTCACGGCCAACCACGCCGCCGCCACCGAGAAGCTGGCCCGGCAGGTCCGGGCGGGCAGGCGGCCCGCGCCGCAACTAGTGATCTGGCCGGAGAACTCGACCGACCTGGATCCCCGGTTCTACCCGCCGGTGTACGCGACGATCGCGGCAGCTGTGCGGGCCATCGGCCGGCCGGTGCTGGTCGGCGCCGTGCTCGACGACCCGCTCCGCAACACCGGTGTGCTCTGGCTGCCCGGTCACGGACCGGCCACCGTCTACGCCAAACGCCAGCTGGTGCCCTTCGGCGAGTACATCCCGTTCCGCGGACTGCTCAGCCACATCACCTCGCTGGTCGCGCTGCAGCCGCAGAACTTCACGGCCGGCCACCGGGCGGTGGTGTTCAGGGTCGGCCGGATCCGGCTGGGAGATGTCATCTGCTACGAGGTCGGGTTCGACGGCCTGGTCTCGTCGGAGGTCAGGGCCGGGGCGAACCTGCTGGCCATGCAGACCAACGACGCCAGCTTCGAAGTGGACGGCCAGCGTGGCGAGACCCTTCAGCAGCTGGCGATGGCGCGCATGCGGGCGGTGGAGTCGGACCGGGCGGTGGTGGTCGCCTCCACCACCGGCGTGAGCGCGGTCATTGCCCCGGACGGGCGGCTGCTCGCCCATACCGCCACCTGGCGGCAGGCCGAGCTGGACGTCCGGGTGCCACTGCTGAGCCAGCTCACCCTGGCCGACCGGCTGGGCGCCTGGCCCGAGGCCGTGATCATCCTGCTCACCCTGGCCGCCTTCGGCTGGGCAGTGACCGGGTCCGTCCGCCGGTGGCGGGCCAGCCGCCGGCACACTGTCAGCAGTCAGGGCTAGCCTGCCTCCCGTGTGGAGTGCCGACGTCCGGTCGGCCGCCGGCGCGGCCGACCGTTTCCTCCGGCCGCTGGCGGGCCGGGACTGGTCGCGGCAGGTTCCCGGCCTGGACTTCACGGTGGCGTCGGTGGTTGCTCACGCCGGCGGCGGGCCACTTTGGTACGCCGTCGACCTCACCAACGGCCCGGCTGATGACGCCGCGTTCGACCTGCGGGTGAAGCCCGACGCCGAGCCTGCCGCCCTGCTGGCCAGCTTGCGTACCGCCGCCACGCTATGCGCGATGGCGGTGAGCCTGCTGCCGGACACCGCGCGCGGCTACGACCCGGCGGGCAGGGCCGACCCGTCCGGTTTCGCGGCGATGGCATGCGACGAGATCCTGGTGCACACCTACGACGCGGGAACCGGCCTCGGCGAGGATTTCCGCCCCGGCCCGGAACTGGCCGCCCGGGTGCTGGCGCGGCTGTTCCCCTGGCGCCAGCCGGAGCCGGATCCCTGGTCGGCGCTGCTGTCCGCGAACGGCCGGATCGACCTGCCCGGGCTGCCCCGCTCGGCGGGCTGGCAATGGCACTGCGCGCCGCTGGCCGAGTGGGACGGCCAGATCCCCACCGGGCCGCTGTCTGGCTGACCCGCCGATCCGGCGCTGCTGCCCGGGTGGTCACGGCAGCCAGGGACCTGGCCCGCCGCCGGGGCCGGAGCTATGGTGAGGCTGTGCGGGTGGAAGTGAGCGCCGAGGCCATCGGCTTCGTGCAGGCCCGGGGCGGCCGGCTCTGGGTCTGGGCGGCGTACCCGCGCATGTGCTGCGCTGGCACACCCGCCTACATGCACGCCGCGACGCAGCCACTGGCCGACCTGGCCGGTTTCACCCGGTTGCCGGCGGACGGACTGGAGCTGTGGTTCCGCGTCCCCGCCGGGGCGCCGCCGGACGTACTGGAGATCGGGCTGCGCGGCCGGCGCCGGCCCCGGGTCGCGGCGTACTGGGACGGCTGCCTGTTCGCGCTCAGCGCCTGACCCCGGCCTGCCGACTGACCCAGGCATTCCCCACTGACCCAGGCCTGCCCTACGTCATGGTTGCGGCAACCATCACATACCGGATAAGTCGGCGAGCACTCTGGATGGCGCTGCGGATGGACGGGCCTGCACGCGGCTAGCCCGACGGCGGACCAGCGCGAGTAGTCCCTGCCTGCCCGCCGGGCCCCGCCGCCCCGTCACCGGCCGGCGCTGCCTGGCCATTGGCGTGCGCTGGCGGGTGGTGTTCAGGGGCAGCGACCGCTGTTCCGACGACCGCCGGAACAGGCTGCCGGCCGTTCCGCCATGGCTGAGTGCGAGCCAGCCAGTAGCCGCCGCCTGCCAGCGCCACCGCGCACAGGATCCAGCCCAGCGCGGTAGTGCCGACCCCGACATACTTCAGGCCCGACGCGAAGATCACGAAGGTGATGATCGGCCGGATGTAGCGGTCCGGCGCCCGCGACGACAGGAATGAGCCGATCAGCACGGCTGGCACGCTGCCCAGCGCGATGGAGGCGGTCACCCCGAAGTCAACATGGCCGAAGACCAGTGCGCCCAGCGCGGCCGCGGCGGTCAGCGGGACCGCCTGGGTCAGGTCGGTCCCGACCAGCTGGCCCGCGCTCAGCAGCGGGTAGAGGAACAGCATCAGCACGATCATGAGAGAGCCGGAGCCTACCGAGGTCATGCCGACGATCAGGCCCCCAATCATGCCGATCACGATGGTGGGCACCGGGCGGACCTTGACCTGTGCGATCGTGGCCGTGCGCCGGTTACCGGATTCTGCGGTCCAGCACGTAACGCAGCACCATGGCGGCGGCGCCGGCGAGCAGGGCCGCCCCGAGCGCGAACTCGACCCTGGACTGGGCAGCCGAGCCAGCGCCGAGCTGGCGCAGCAGGTAGGCGCCGAAGAACGCCATCGGCACCGACCCGGCCACCATCCAGCCAACCAGGCGCAGGTTGACCGTTCCCTTGATCAGGTGCACGGTCGCGCCGACCGGCCGCATCAGCACGGCGGCGACCAGGTCGCTGGAGATCGCCGAGGACGGCTTTACCCCGAACAGCAGTATGAGCATCGGGGTCATCAGCGCGCCGCCACCGGCTCCGGTCAGCCCGACCAGCAGGCCGACCACCGCGCTGCCGAGGACGATGTACGGGTTGAGGTGCATCATTTGCCTTTCTCCCGCCCGCCATGCGCCAGCCAGCTTAAGACAATTCCCTATATATTCAGTCTCAAATAGAGATTCCAGGCGAGGGGGCGTCGCGGCAAGGGAGCAACCCCCGCCAGCCCGCCGCCAGCTCATTGGCCCAGGTGGCCGCTATTTGGCCCAGATGGCTGCCAGGCTCACATGCCCGGGTGGCGGCGCAGGTCGGACCGGATCTCGTGGCCCAGCCGGTGGGTCTCCCGGCGGTTGAGCACGGCACCGGCCACCGCACCGGTGAGCAGCGGCCCCAGTGAGAAGGCGCTCCGGCCCGCCCGGGCCGCGAGCCGCAGGCGCAGCCGCCGTGCCAGCGGGGAGCCAGCGGCCAGGGCCAGCCCGCCGGGGACCATGAAGACACCCCGGCGGTGTGCCCAGGCGGCGACATAGGCACTCATCCGCTCGACCACGTTCCCGCTGGCGGGCAGGCCGTAGATCTCGTGCAGTTCGGCGACCAGCTTGATCTCGATGCCGACCAGGGCCAGCGTCTCGGCAGCGATCTCGGCCGGGAAGGCGGGCGGGACCGGCAGCACCGCCCAGGCGCCGACCGCTGCGCCGACCGCCGCTGCCGCCCGCGACGCACCCTCGACCAGCGCGTCCGCGATGTCCTCGGTGGACCGCCCGGGGAACTGTGCCTGCAGCGCGGCCTGGTCACGCACCCGCAGCCGCGGCGCCATCACGGCCACCTCGGAAGCCAGCCAGCCGGTGCCACTCCCCACCCGCCGCCGGGCCACCCGCACCCCGCGCCCGGTCGCCCGCACCCCGCGGCCCGTCGCCCGGGCGCCGGAGCGTGCCATCTCTGCCAGCGATCTGGCCAGCCGCTGCCGCTCCTGGGAGCTCGGCGCCTCGCTGACCTGGGTTGCCAGCTCAGCCGCCTGCTCCGCGATCACCTCGTCCGCGACCACGTCGTCCGGGGCTGGCTGCGTCCCAGGCTCACCTTCCATGTCGGCCATGACAGCCCCCTACCCACCGACGTCCGCAATCACCGCCCACCCCGGACGACATGGTCGATTGCGGGCGACGGGAGCAGCCATTATCGGCCAAGTCCAGGGCCGCTTCCGGGCCGGATCAGCCCAGGAGGGCCTTGACCGGCTCAGCGCGTCGGCCAGGCAGGGGGACTATGCCGTCCGGTACCCGCCAGCAATGGGACCAGCCGGCGGCCACGCTGGAGTCATGAGTGACATCGAGTACGTGGCCATTGACGCTGAGCGGCTGGACGCCATGCGGCGGCGCGGCACGGACGAGTTCGGGAATCCCTGGCAGCGCCGGGCGGCCGCGGGCTGGGAACCGCTGCGCTGCTGCCTGCGCACCGCGGCGGCAGACGAGGACATCGCACTGATCAGCTACAGCCCGTGGCCGCTGCCCTGGACCACCCCGTGGGCTGAGGCAGGGCCGGTGTTCGTCTGCTTCCGTCGCTGCCCGGGCTATCCGACACCCAGCGTCTACCCGCCCGACCTGGGCAGGTCATACAGCCTGATCAGCCCCTTCGGCCAGGACGGCGCGCGGGCCTATCAGCACATCACCTTCGTCGAGCCCGGCGCCGACCACGACGCCGCCGTCCGCACGGTGATGGCCCAGCCCGGCGTGGCATACCTGCACGTCCGCAGCGCGGTAGCGCAGTGCTTCACGTTCGCGGTCCGGGCCGTCTGAGCCGTGCCCCCGCCGCCGCGCGCAGCGCCCCCGCTGGGAAGCCGGCGAGCCACAACGCGGCTCCGCCGCAAGCCGGCGGGATGCCACCCGTTCGCTGCCGCCCGCCCGGGCCCGGGACCCAGCGGGCTGCGCTTGAATGGACGCCATGACCGAGATCGTCGCGCTGCCCGGCGGGCGGACCGCCAGTTACACCATCATCGGGAACGGCCGTCCGGCGCTGATGATCGCGGGCGGCCCCGGGTTCACCGCCGCCTACATGACCGGCGACGCGGAACTGCTGTCCGGCGCCCTGCGTTCGCACCTCATCGACCCGCACGGCTCGGGCTCATCCACGCCGCCGGCCGACCCGGCCGCCTACTCACCCGAGGGGACCGCCCGCTTCTGCGAAGAGGTGCGCCAGGCCCTCGGGCTGCCACCGCTGGTGGTGCTGGGCTACTCGTTCGGGGCGACCACCGCGCTGACCTATGCGGCACTGTTCCCGGAGAGCACCACTGCCTGCATCGCGGTCGCGGGTTCGGCATCGGGCCGGAGGCCGATGCCGGGCAGGGCGGCGCGGCGGAGGCGGAGTTCGGGGCATTGCTGCAGCGGCATCGGACGCCCGCTGGTACGCCGAGGCGCGGCCGGTCATGGACGAGTGGGCCGAGCGCATACTGGCGGCCACCGATCCGGCCGAGATGGAGTCGATGATGGCCACGGTGCTGCCGTTCTACGTGGCCGAGCCGGACCGGCCGGAGGTGGCGGCGGGCCTGGCCAAGTTCGGCCAGCAGATGAAGGCCGACCTGGCCGCGGGCAAGGCCTGGGAGAGCGGCCTGTTCCACTCGGTCGACCTGCGCCCGCTGGCCGGCCAGATCACCTGCCCGACCCTGATCGTGGCCGGTGAGCTTGACTTCATCTGCGGCCCGGTCCAGGCTCGCCCGCTCGCCGGCGCGATCGCCGGTTCCCGGCTCGTCCTCATCCCGGGCTGCGGCCACATTCCCAGCATCGAGGCGCCCGGGGAATACCGCCAGGCGATCATCGATTTCCTCGGCTGAGCGGACCGGTCACGACACGCAAGGAGGAGCAATGCCTACCCGCAGCGCACGCACCACCTGGACCGGCGGCCTGGAGGATGGCACCGGCACCGTCACGCTGGTGAGTTCCGGCCTGGCCAGCTACCAGGTCAGCTTCCCCGCCCGGGCGGCGGAGCATGCCGACGGCGTGACGAGCCCGGAGGAGCTCATCGCCGCCGCCCACTCAGCCTGTTTTGCGATGCAGTTCTCCGCCATGCTCGGCGGGGCTGGCGGCAGCGGGCAGTCCATCGACGTCTCCGCCGATGTCACCCTGAGCCCCGACCCGGCCGGCGGTTTCCGGATCAGCGGCATCACGCTGAACGTGAGCGGCTCCGCGGACGGGGTCAGCCCCGCCGACTTCGCCAAGATCGCCCAGGACGCCAAGGACACCTGCCCGGTCAGCAAGGCGCTGGCCAGCACCGACATCTCGCTGGCGGTCTCGCCGGGCTGACCAGCACGCGCGGGTGATGGTCACCGCCCCGCCCGCGCCTCTTCCCGGTGCATCCCGGCTGGCAGCACTGGCGGCCACGCTGGCGGCCGTGCACTGAGCCTTCGCTGCTGGCGGGACCGGCTCTAAGGTATGTGCCATGGCAGGCGAGGTATCCCCGTTCGGCGGCCAGGCTGGTCCCGGCGGTGAACTGCGGGCCTCGCACGAGGACCGGGACCGGGTCGTGGAGGTGCTGCGCGTGGCGGCCGGCGATGGCCGGCTGACCGCCGAAGAGCTGGATGAGCGGCTGGAAGCGGCGCTGACCGCGCGCACCTACGCCGACCTGGCGGTGCTCACCCGGGATCTGCCGACCGGGCCCGGCCCGGCCCCGGCGGTGCCGGTGGTGCCGAAGGATCTGGTCCGGATCGATCTGCGCAGCGGCCACGCCAAGCGGGAGGGCCGCTGGGTGGTCCCGCGCCAGATGGAGGTGCGGGTCACCAGCGGCCACGCCCGGCTGGACTTCACCCAGGCGGTGATTGCCGAGGGCTCGCTGCGGATCGACGCTGAGGTGCTCAGCGGTTCGCTGACCCTGCTGACCAAGCCGGGCGTGGTGGTTGATACCGACGACGTCGCGGTCCGCAGCGGGCACGTCAGGGTCCGCACCCCCTGGGGCCCAGACGTGCCGGTCATCCTGCACGTCACGGTGTCCGGCAAGGTCGGCAGCGGGCACATCATCGCCCGCCCGCCGCACCGCAGCTTCTGGCAGTGGCTGCTCCGCCGCCCACGGCCCTACCAGCTCCCCGCCCCCTGATTCCGGCCCAACGTCTGCGCGGCCGCCCGCCCGATCGTGGCCGGCCCGCAGCCCGGCGGCGGCAACGATAGGAGCAAGGTGTGGCATCAACGGAGAAGATCGAGGCGTTCCTGGCCGAGCGGCGGAATCTGATCCTGGCCGGGATCCGGCGGGACGGGCGGCCCCAGCTGAGCCCGAACTGGTTCTACTGGGACGGCGAGCAGTTCTACGTGTTGACCCTGCGCAACCGGGCAAAGTACGCCATCTTCCGCCGGGATCCCCGGGCCCAGCTGCTGGTGGATGACCCGACCGGGTTCCGGGCTGCGCTCATCCCGGCGACGGTCGAGATCCGCGAGGACCTGGCCAGCGAACTGCCCCGGTTCCGGGCCATCCGGGAGAAGTACGGGGTACCGGTGCCGGATGAGACCGAGCAGTTGCGCGGGCTGACCGAGGAGGGCCGGGTGCTGCTGGCGATCACCCCGGACGGGCCGCCTGACAGCTGGATCTGCTGGGGCCTGGACTGACGCCAGGCCGCCGGTCCCGGCCGGGCAGGGCCGCCCTGGTCAGCGGCGGGCCGCGGCCTGCCGGCTGCGGTAGGCGGCCACGTTGGTGCGGTTGGAGCACGAGATGCCGCAGAACCGGCGGGACCGGTTCTTGGACAGGTCGACGTGCACGTTGGCGCAGTCGTGGGCGGCGCACAGCCGGAGCCGGTCCAGCTGCCCGGTGCGGATCACGTCGGTGAACGCCATCGCCGCCTCGACCGCCATCCGGTCGGCCAGCGGTGCATCCGCCGAGGTGGCGTGCAGGTGATATCCCCAGCTGTCGTGCTTGACCAGTTGCGGCAGCGCTGACGCCTCCCGCAGCAGGGCGTTGACCAGGTCGGCGGCGGCGTCCTCGGCCAGCTCCCACACCTGCTCCAGCCGTGGCCGCAGCGCCCGCACGGCAGCCAGCTCGGCCTGGTCGTGGGTGCGCTCCCCGGTCCAGCCCCAGTCCTGCACGAACTGGTCCAGCGCAGCCTGGTCCGGCAGCAGCTCGTGGCCGCCCCGGCCGGTGTTCACCAGCGCCGCGGCAGCCGCCAGCGCGACCTCGGTGTCATGGGCAAAAAGCAATTTGACTCCTTTCGCCACCACGGCTAGTGTCACGACTATACCTGATTTTACCCATTACACAGGAGGTGTGCGATGACGCCCCGCCAGCCGCATGGCACCCGGTCCGCCCGCGGCGGCGCCGGACTGGCCCTGGCCGTGCTGGCGGCCGCCACCTTCGGGACCTCGGGCACGTTCGGCTCCTCGCTGATCGTGGCGGGCTGGAGCCCGGCCGCGGCGGTGATCGCCCGGATCGCCGGGGCTGCGGTCATCCTTACCGTCCCGGCGCTGCTGCAACTGCGCGGTCGGTGGGCACTGCTCCGCCGGGGCGCGGGGCAGGCGGTGGCCTACGGCATGATCGCGGTGGCCGGCTGCCAGCTGTTCTTCTTCAGTGCGATCCAGCGCCTTCCGGTGGGCGTCGCGCTGCTGCTGGAGTACCTGGGCGTGGTGCTGGTGGTCGGCTGGCTGTGGCTGCGGCACGGCCAGCGGCCCCGGCGGCTGACCGCGATCGGCGGATCGGCCGCGATCATCGGCCTGGTCCTGGTGCTCAACCTGGCCGGCTCTGCCCACGTCAGCCTGGCCGGGGTGATGTGGGGACTGCTGGCCGCGGTCGGGCTGGCGGTCTACTACCTGCTGTCAGCGGCCGAGCACACCGAACCGCTGCCGCCGATCGTCATGGCCTGGGCCGCGATGTGCACCGGCGCGGCCACTCTGCTCGTGCTGGGCCGGCTCGGGCTGCTGCCCATCAGCTACCGGACCGGCGACGTCGCGTTCCTCGGGCACCGCGTCAGCTGGATCGTGCCAGTGCTGGGCCTGTCGCTGGTAGCTGCCGTCATCGCCTACGTGGCGGGGATCGGTGCCGCCCGCCGGCTGGGCGCGAAACTGGCGTCCTTCGTCGGCCTGGCCGAGGTGCTGTTCGCGATCGGATTCGCCTGGCTGCTGCTGGGCCAGCTGCCCTCGCCGGTGCAGTTCCTCGGTGGCGCGTTCATCCTGGCCGGAGTCACCCTGGTCCGGGTGGACGAACTGCGTGACGGGCCTGGGCCTGAGCCCGTGCCGCCGGCCACGGATAAGGCCGGCGCCCCGGCACTGGCCAGCGCCCGGGCGGCCCGCGACTAGGGCTGGGCTCAGCCCGCCCTCGTCACTGCGGGGCTAGCGGCCCCGGCAAGAACGCCGGGATGCGGGGTCCCGCGAGCCCGGCAGTCCTGTTGCCGGGTCTTTCAGCCGCTCTTGCGCCGGAACGAGCGCCGGTGCCGGGCCGGGCCCTGCGCACCGTGAATCTTGCCGGCCCCCTTGCCCTGGCCGGTGGCGCTGGCCCCGGCCTCGCGGGCCCGCTTGCGTTCCAGCGCCTCCCGGAACTTGCGTCTCGACTCGTCTTCGGGAGCCGCCGCGTCCCCGGGAGCCGCCGCGTCCCCGGGAACCACCCCGTCTCCGGGAACCGCCCTGTCCTGTGGAGCGGCCCCGTCCTCAGCCCCGGCTGGCCCCGACACGGTCTCCGCCATGACGGCCTCCTGTTCTGCGACCGGTACCTGCCCAGCCTGGCACATCCGCTAACCCGGCCGGGCTGCGGCCGCCCGCCACCAGCATGCCCAACGGCGGTGCCCGCCCGCTCCCGTCACCCCGCCGCCGCCCGGCGGCGCACAATGGGGGTCATGGCGGTGTGGCGTGCCCTGACCAAGCCGATGAGGTATGCGGCACTGGCATCCGGCGTGCTTCCGGTGTTCGCTTTCCCGGCCGCCAACCTGGAGTTCCTGGCCTGGTTCGGGCTGGTGCCAGGGCTGCTCATCATGCGCGCGGCACCGTCGGCGCGGGAGGCGGCGGTCCGGGGCTGGTGGTTCGGCGCCGGCTTCATCCTGGCCGCCCACTACTGGCTCACGCCCAACATCGGCCCGGCCCTGCTGCTGGTGGCGATCGTGCTGGGCGCGCTGTGGATACCGGTGGCGGTCTGCACCTGGCTGCTGCTGCGTCCCCCGGCTGGCCAGGGCACGAGCGGCATCACTGCCGCCCGCGCGGTGGCCGCGCTGCTGGTGGTGCCCAGCTGGTGGCTGGTGATCGAGTGGATCCGGTCCTGGCAGGCGCTGGGCGGGCCGTGGGCGCTGCTGGGGGTCAGCCAGTGGCAGCACCCGGCGGTGCTGGGACTGGCCGCGGTCGGCGGGGTGTGGCTGGTTAGCTTCGCGATCGTGGCCGCTAACACCGGCATTGTCATCCTGCTGACCGGGGGCCGCCTGGTCATCCGGGCGGTGGGTGCGATGGCGGTGGCGGTGGCGCTCGCGGCTGGCCCGGTCGCGTTCGCGCTCACGCCGCCGCCTCATCCCACCCGGTTCCTGACGGTGGCGCTGGTGCAGCCCGGCGTCCAACCGGGCCCGGACGCCAGCCAGCGGCTCTCGGCCGGGCTGGCCAGCCACCATCCGGGCCTGATCGTGTGGGGGGAGAGCAGCGCCGACACCGACCTCGCCCGGTCACCCCGGCTGCGGGCCCGGCTGGCCGCACTCTCCGCGGCCGACGGCGCGCAAATCCTGGCCGACCAGGACACTGTGATCGCCGGGATGAAGTCCAAGACCGCGGTCCTGCTCGGGCCGGACGGGATCGTGGCCACCTACACCAAGTCGCGGCTGGTGCCGTTCGGCGAGTACATCCCGTTCCGGCAGCAGCTCAGCTGGCTGACCAGGATCAGCAAGGCGGCGCCGGTGAACATGGTGCCCGGACCGGGCGCGAAAACGATGCGGATCACCACCCCCGGCGGGCGGCAGGTCACCATCGGGGTGCTGATCTGCTTCGAGTCCGCGTTCCCTGACATGTCGCGGGTGGACGCCCGGCGGGGCGCGCAGCTGATCGTCTACCAGACCTCTGACTCCACCTTCCAGCAGAGCTGGGCACCGGCCCAGCACGCGTCGCTGGGCGCGGTACGGGCCGCCGAGACCGGCCGGCCGGTCGTGCAGGCCGCGCTGACCGGCGACAGCGTGGCCTTCGACGCGCAGGGGCGGCTGCTGGCCCGGCTGACCACCAGCCAGCGCGGGATCCTGCTCGTGCGGCTGGGACTCGCCCCGGCCACGGCGCTGACCCCGTTCGACCGCATCGGTGAGGTCGTCCCCTGGACCGCCATCGGCATCGCGCTGCTGTCCGCCGCCTTGCTGATCTATCTGCGGCGCCCGCGTGGCACGGCCGCGCTACAGTTGGACGGGAACTCAGGGCTAGTCACATCCGTCTCTACACTGAGCAGTTCGGCCGGCCGCGAGGCCGGTTCCGGGCCTACCGGGCAGGGCGAGAGTTCGGCGCCCTCATCGCAGTCAGGCCAGTGAGCCAGGCCACGG
Organism: uncultured Actinomycetes bacterium; assembly: GCA_963837105.1. Taxonomy (GTDB): domain Bacteria; phylum Actinomycetota; class Actinomycetes; order Streptosporangiales; family Streptosporangiaceae; genus UBA9676. Next base: position 82,200 of record CAWIMG010000035.1, read on the forward strand.
GCGGGGACCGCCCGTGGCTCTTCGGATCAGCGCAACAGGAGGATCAGGGTGCGGGAGAGCGTCCACACTCGCCCAGACCGGCGCTACCACCCCAGCCGCCGGGCCAGGCTGGGCGTCATTGCCATGACCGGAGCCGCGGCGCTGCTGGCGGCGGCCTGTTCCAGCGCACCGGGCCACCAGGCAGGCGGCAACACCGGTCACGCCTCACCGTCGGTGTCGCCGCCAGCCCAGCTGACAATCACCCCGGCCAACGGCAGCAAGCACGTGAACCCCAGCAAGGGCATCACGGTCGCCGCTATCCAGGGCAAGATCAGTAACGTGACCGTCGCCACCGGCAGCGACGCGGTGCCCGGGGTGCTTGCGCCCGGCGGGCAGTCCTGGCAGACCAAGTGGCCCCTCCGGCCGAGCACGAAGTACAGCGTGACGGCGACCGCGGTCAACCCGTCGGGCAAGACGGTCACCGCGACCAGTTCGTTCCGCACCCTGACCCCGTCGGCCACCATGTCGGCCATCACCGCGCTCGGCGACCAGACCTATGGCGTGGGCATGCCGATCATGATCACCTTCAGCTCCCCGGTCACCCCCGCCCACCGGGCCGCGGTGGAGAAGGCGATCGAGATCAAGAGCTCGAAGCCGGTGACCGGGGCCTGGATGTGGGACGGCAACGAGGCACTGGACTTCCGCACCCAGGTCTACTGGCCACAGCACACCAACGTCAGCTTCGTGGCCCACTTCAACGGCCTGGAGTTCGCCCCCGGCGTGTTCGGCACCGCCAACCTGAGCCAGGCATTCCACATCGGCAACTCGCTGATCGGGGTGACCAGTACCCGGACCCACCACACCCGGATCTACTGGAAGAACAAGCTGTTCGCGGTCTGGCCGGACTCCAGCGGCATGCCCGGTGACGACACCGCCGACGGCACCTACCTGACCATCGAGAAGGCCAACCCGACGCTGATGAGCGGGCCCGGCTACCACAACGTCCCGGTCTACTGGTCGGTCCGGTTCACCTGGAGCGGCAACTACTACCACGCCGCGCCGTGGTCGCTGTACGAGCAAGGGTTCACCAACGTCAGCCACGGCTGCGTGAACCTGTCCCCGACCAACGCCGAGACCTACTACAACTGGGCGGTGCCCGGCGACCCGATCACCATCACCGGCAGCCCGTCCACCGGTATCTGGAACGACGGCTACACCGAGTGGTTCTACAGCTGGAACCAGCTGCTCAAGCACAGCGCCACCCATCTAGCGGTGCAGGCCGGCCCAGACGGCAGCACTTTGGTCAACCCGGCCACGCTGCCCCCGGCGCCGACCGGGGTGCTGTACGCGCCGAAGCCGCTTAACTACCTCGCCGGATGAGCTAGCACCGGCACCTGAGCTGGCCGGGCCGGAGCGGGAAGCTCCAGCCCGGCCAGCTCGTTAGTGGCAGGCACCAAGAGCGGTGATCAGTGGCCGCCGCGGCCAGCCGCCAGCCCGGCGGTGCGCTGGACCAGTGCCGCGGTCCAGGCGGCCGGGCGCGGCTGCGCCCCGTCCACCAGCCCGTTCCAGTACAGCGACCAGGTGCCGGCCACCAGCCGCCGCACACCCGGCGCGGTGATCAGCCGGACCCCGGCGGAGGCGAGCCGGGGCCGCCGCAGCAGCAGCGACTGAAGCGCGCTGGCCCCGGGCAGATAGCCGCCAACCGCCGCGGCCAGCGCGCGGGTGTAGCCGGGGCCGGGGTCGGCCGGGCAGCCGAGCACCGCCTGGGCGGCCAGCCGGGCGCTGACCATGGCCGGCCCGATCCCCTCCCCCTGCAGCGGGTTGATCAGCCCGGCGGCGTCGCCGACGAGCAGCACGTTCCCGGCCGCGGGCGGCGTGCCGCTGCCACCCATCCGCAGCCAGCCGCCCATCACCTGCCCGGGCTGGACCCCGGGACTGAGGACACCCCGCCGGGCCAGCAGCGCGCAGAACCGCGCCAGGTCGTCCCGCAGCGGCGCCGATCGCCGGGTGCTGCCGAGACCGACCCCGATGCCCACGTTCGCCTGGCCGTCCGCACCCGGGAACAGCCATCCGTAGCCCGGGTAGATCCGCCATGGCGCGGCGTCCAGCAGCACCAGCAGCGGCAGCGGCACTTCTGCGGGCAGGTAGGCACGGATGGCGAAGCCCCACAGCGCCGTCTCCGGCCGCAGCATCCCGGCCAGCCGGGCGACCGGGCTGAGCGCCCCGTCCGCGCCGATGACCGTGCCCGCCGCCAGCCGCTGCCCGCCGCTGGTGACAACGGCGCGCAGGGTGCTGGCCGGGCCTGCCTCGACACCGGCGATCCTGGCCCGCACCGGGTGCGCCCCGGCGGCGATCGCCGCCTCCCGCAGTGCGTGGTCGAAGCCGATCCGCGGTGACACCACCCCATGTCCCGGGTAGCTGCGCCCGGGAAAGGCGGGCAGCCGGCTCGCCTGCCCGGACGGGCCGACCGCGAGCAGGTCGGATCCCTGCCCCGCGGTCGGCACGGTCAGGCCCAGGTCGGCCAGGACCTGCACGCCCCGCGGGCCGACCAGGTCACCGCAGGCCTTGTCACGCGGGAAGGCGGCCTTGTCGACGAGCGCGACGCTGGCCCCGGCCCGGGCCAGCACCAGCGCGGCGACGCTGCCGGCCGGGCCCGCTCCCGCCACGACGGCGTCGAAGGAGTGGTCCGTCATCGGGCGAGCACCATGGCCAGTGCCACCGCGCCGGTCGCCCAGACGAAGAAGCGCAGCGCCCGCTCGATGGGGGCCAGCAGGTCGGCCCGGGCCAGTTGCCGTTCCGCGCCGTCGGTGAAGGTGATCCGGACGGACACCCCGCTCACCCGCCGCCGAAGGGTCCGGGCGGGGGTGCTCAGCGCCCGCTGGCCCAGGGACAGGAAGAACGCGGCCACCGCGGTCACCCCGGCCGCCCAGGACAGGGTCCAGTGCTGGGCGTAGGCGCCCACCAGTGCCGGGAACGAGCCCCAGGACAACGCGAACCAGATGTCGCTGTGCAGCCGGCCGCCGAACAGCTCCAGGTTGTACCCGAACACCAGCAGCCCGCCCGCGATCACGAACGGCAGCAGCCGCAGCCCGCCGACGACCAGGCCCATCACCATGGCGCAGCCGATGGCGGCGGCGGCGGTGACAGCCAGCACGGTGGAGCTGATGCCGGTGCCGAGCGGCCGTCCCTTCAGCTCGTCCAGCGCGTGCGCGCCGATTCCCACCGCCAGGAAGAACGCGAGCAGCGTGCCGCCCAGCCGCCACAGGATCAGCGGCGGCATGACGGCCGCCCCCATCACCACATAGGACAGATGCCAGAGGGTGTAAGGCGGGTGGAGCAGGGTCACCCAGTCGCCGGGTCCCCCCGTGCCGCGGCCGACCGCATAGAAGGCGGGCCGTTCCGGGGAGTCGCTCACGAACCCCCCTTGCGGCCCCACATGATCAGCCCGCCGCCCATGCTCATCAGCCTGATCCCGACCTCGGTCATCCCCGCCGCCCGCCAGGCGTCGATGTGCGCGCGCACCGGGTACCGCTGGTAATGGGTGGTGATGCTCGGTCCCAGGAACCGGCCGACCTCGAACCAGGCCGGGCCGCCGGTGACCACGCCCAGCACCGGCAGGGCCAGCCGGGTGTAGCACCACCAGGCGGTGTGCCAGAGCGGCTGCGGCGGGACGGCGAACTCCAGGCTGGCCATGGTCCCGCCGGGGCGCAGGCAGCGCGCCATCTCGGCGACGGTCGCGGCCGGGTCCGGCACGTACCGCAGCAGGTAGGAGAAGGTCAGCCCGTCGAACGTGGCGTCGGGGAAGGGCAGCTGGTCGGCCCGGCCGGCCGCCAGCGCGACCCGGCCACCCGGGCTCGGCCGCCGCACCTGCGGCAACCCGGCCCGCAGCATGGGCTCGTTGAGATCGATCCCGGCGACATCGGCGCCGGTCCGGCTGGCCACCGCGAGCGCGATCCCGGCCGGGCCGGTTGCCACGTCCAGCACCAGCCGCGGCGACCCGGCCGCGGTCCGCTCCACCACGGCCCGGCGCCAGCGCCGGTCCTGGCCGAGCGAGAGCAGGTAGGCGAGCCGGTCGTAGCGTGCGGGCAGGCCCGCGAAGACGGCACGGGCCACCGGCTCGCCGCGCAGGCGGGCGTCGCTGGCGGGGGGTGCCGTCACTGGGCCGGGGCCCCGGGGCTTGCCACCATGGTCGCTCTCACCTGCCGCCGGTTCGGGCCGCCGGAGCACGGCGGTACGGTCACAAGGCTGCCCGGCAAGCCGGTCACCACTGGTGATAGTGGCATGCGCCACCCGATGGGGCAAGCAGCCCGCCCCCGCTCCGGGCCGGCCGTGGACAGCGCCCGGCGGCCCCGGGTGCCGGTCAGTCCTCGTGTCTCTCGAACCGGCTGACGGCGATCAGCCCGGCCACGAACACGACCACCATCGCGAGCAGCAGGGCGAGTTCGGTGGTGTCCACCCGCGTATACGAACTGAGCAGGACCAGGATCCGCCGGATCACGGCCACCAGCCCGACTACGATGAACGGCTGTGCCGCCAGCCGGTGTGATCGCAGCGACAGCACCACCGTGTGCACGATCTCCACCAGGATGAGCACCAGCAGCACCTGGTCGAGCAGAATGCTCCCCCGGGTGGCCACCGGCCAGCGCGAGGTGGCGAAATCCACCAGTGCCGCCACCATCAGGACCGCCGCCAGCGCGATCAGCACCGCCCCGATCGCGATGGTGACCGCGTCCTGGGCATGCTCCAGCAGCCAGATCGATCCGGCCACCCCGCGCGGGCGGGCGGGCTTGCTGGCTGGCCGGTCGGCCAGATCCGGCATACGGCGCCTCCGCAGACCTCGTGCTGGAGATCATTAGACCAGAGCCGGAGGGGTGCCGGCAGGACCTCAGCTCCGGCCCTTCAGCGTCGCGGCGTGATCAGGCACGTAGGTCTGCAGGTCCCGCGGCACCCGGATGTACCCCTGCGACGGCTGGCGTTTGGGCAGCTTCACCGGCGGCCGCTGGACCGGTGTGTAGCTGATGCTGGACAGCAGGTGGGCGATCATGTTGATGCGCGCCCCCCGCTTGTCGTCGCTCTCCACCACATACCACGGCGTCTCCGGGATGTCGGTGTACAGGAACATCTCGTCCTTGGCCCGCGAGTAGTCCTCCCAGTGCGAGATGGATTCCAGGTCCAGCCCGGACAGCTTCCAGCGGCGGAGCGGATCCTCATCCCGGGACAGCAGCCGCCGCTCCTGCTCCTCGTCGCTGACCGAGAACCAGTACTTGCGCAGCAAGATGCCGTCCTCCACCAGCAGCCGCTCGAAAATCGGGCACTGATGCAGGAATCGCATGTACTCCTGTTTGGTGCAAAAGCCCATGACCCGCTCGACCCCGGCCCGGTTGTACCAGCTCCGGTCGAACAGGACGATCTCCCCGGCGGCGGGCAGGTGCCCGATGTAACGCTGGAAGTACCACTGGGTGCGCTCCCGCTCGGTCGGCTCGGGCAGGGCGACAATCCGGGCCACCCGCGGATTGAGGTACTCGGTCACCCGCTTGATGGTGCCGCCCTTGCCCGCCGCGTCCCGGCCTTCGAACACGACCACGATCCGGGCCCTCTGCTCGCGGACCCACTCCTGCAGGGCGACAAGTTCTCCCTGCAGGCGGTACAGCTCCCGGTCGTAGACATCGCGCGGCAGCCGTTTGGCGCGATTCCCGTTAGCCCGCGCCGGGGAGTCGCTGCTGTGCTTGGCCATACCTGCGAGTCAACCACGCGCGCCGGTGCGGGCAAGGCGAACCCCGGGCGAGCGGCCCGCGGCTCCGGTCAAAGTTCCACGCTGGACCCGACCGGGAGCTGGGCGAAGGTGCCGCCGCTGGGGCCGGTGGCCATGCCGAGGAAGGCGCCCAGCACCGCCAGGCCGGTCTCACTGAACAGCGCGTCGTGGATGGTGTACCCGTGCCTCGCGTCGACCGCGCGGGCGTAGTCAATCATCTCCGACAGCTTCAGCCAGGGCGCGCTGGCGGGCAGCAGCAGGGTCCCGACCGGGTCTTCCGGCACGGTCAGCGCGTCACCCGGGTGAAAGACCTCACCGTCGATCATGAACCCGACATTCGCGATCATGGGGATGTCCTGGTGCAGTACCGCGTGCTCCGAACCGTAGACGTGAACGTCGAACCCGGCCGCGGTGAAGGTGTCCCCGTGGTCCACCACGTGCACGCGGTCCGCGGTGCCGGGGAACTGCCCGGCCACCGCCGCGGTCGACCACACCCGCAGCCCCGGGTCGGCCTCCAGCGCGGCCCGCAGGCTGTCCGGCACGATGTGGTCGAAGTGCTCGTGCGTGATGAGAACCGCGTTCGCCCCGGTCAGCGCATCATCACCGCTGAACGCGCCGGGATCGATGACCAGCACCGACCCGTCCTTCTCCAACCGCACGCAGGCATGACCCAGCTTGGTGAGCCGCATTCTCGCTCCTCGACGTTGACGGCCGGGGACGGCCAGGGCGGCCGGCCGCCGGCAGGTTGACATGGCCAGGATCGCACCACTGATACTGTTTTGGTCCCTTGCGACTGTTTCCACCGATCCGACTATCCCTGACGGCCGGGTGGCGCGCCCGCCCCGCACCGAACCGGCGAGCGCCGCTGGAGGCGCGATGAGCGAGGAACTCCCGCCGCGGCCGGGCAGGCTCGCCATCGGCGCGGTGCTGGCGGGCTACCGGTGCGAGGAGGAGATCGGCCGGGGTGGCATGGCCGTCGTCTACCGTGCGTACGACCTGCGCCTCGACCGCCAGGTCGCACTCAAGGTGCTGGCCCCCGACCTGGCCAGGGACGAACTGTTCCGGGCCAGGTTCATCCAGGAGTCGCGGATCGCGGCGGCCACCGAGCACCCGCACATCATCCCGGTCTTCAATGCCGGGGAAGCCGACGGGGTGCTGTATCTCGCGATGCGCTACGTTCCCGACGGCGACGTGCGGTCGCTGATGGATCGGCTGGGCCCGCTGCCGGTCGCCCGTGCCATCGCGCTGATCGGGCAGGCGGCCTCGGCGCTGGACGCCGCGCACGCCCGCGGCCTGGTGCACCGCGACGTCAAGCCGACCAACATGCTGCTGGATTTGTCCCGGAGCAGCCGGCCGGACCATCTGTACCTGTCCGACTTCGGCCTGGCCAAGCCCTCGACCGCGGCCTCCGGCCTGACCGTGACCGGCCAGTTCTTCGGCACCGTCAACTACGTCGCGCCCGAGCAGATCCAGAGCCAGCCGCTGGACGGCCGCACCGATCAGTACTCCCTGGCCTGTGCCAGCTTCGAGATGCTCTGCGGCTCGCCCCCATTCCAGCGGGAGAACGGGATGGCCGTCATCTCGGCACAGCTGTCCGAGCCGCCGCCCCGGCTGTCCGAGCGCCGCCCCGAACTGCCACCCATGGTCAACCAGGTGCTGGCCAGGGCGCTCGCCAAGGAGCCGGCCGACAGATTCCCGCGCTGCCTCGACTTCGCCGAGGCGCTGACGGCCGCGGCCCGGGGCGGGCCCGGCGGCACGGTGACCGCCGGGGAGCCCCATCCACCGACCCGGATTGCCGCGGCCAGCCCCGCGACCCGGATCGACCCGGGTGGCCCGGCGGCCCCGGCCGGCCCGGCGGCCCCCGCCGCCGGTTCCGCCCTGCCTGCGGCCGCCGCCGCAGGCGCCGCTGGCGCCGCGGGTGCCGCCGCGGCAGGTGCCGCCGCAGGGGCCGGCCAGGATGCCGCCACCGTGCTGCCACGCGGCCCGGGCTACCCGAACGCTTCGCCGCCCACCGACCCCCGCTTCACCGGCCCCCGGCAGGCCGCTGGCCAGCCGCCCCCACCGCCGCTGTACCGGGCTACGTCCGGGCCGGGCAGGCAGGACGACCAGACCGACGTGGCCTGGTGGGGCGGCCGGCCACCGGCGCCGCCACCCCCGCCCGGCTATGGCGGCCCGCCCCGCCGCCGGTCGCGGGGAGCGGCCGCGGCCGGGGTGATCGTCGCCATGGTGGTGCTCTTCCTGGCCGCGGCCGGAGTGACCTACCTGGTCATGCACCGCCACACCGCAGCCGCCCCGCCCCCGGTGCTGAAGACCATCACCGCCAGCCCGTCGCCACCCAGTGGCGGGGCGACCAGCCCAGCCGGGAGCGCCACCGCCAGCCCGCCCCCGGTGGTCACCCCGGCTGGCACGGTCCAGGCGTACTACGCCGCCATCAACGGCCACCACTACGCGCGCGCCTGGCGGCTGGGCGGGCGCAACAGCGGGTCGAGCTACTCCAGTTTCGTCAGCGGCTATGCCACCACCAGGAACGACACCGTGACGATCCTGTCGGTGGCCGGCAACGTGGTGACCGCCCGGGTCGTGGCCCTGCAGACCGATGGCACGGTGAAGACCTTCCAGGGCACCTACACCGTCAGCAACGGGGTCATCAGCCAGTTCAACGTGCACCAGACCAGCTGAGCAGCAACCGCGGCCGGCGGCGGCCCGGCATCACTTGCGCAGGCTCTCCGTCACCGTGCACAGGCCTGCCTTCACCGTGCCCAGGCCCGTCTTCACCGTGCGCAGGCCCGTCCTCACCGGGCCCAGGTCCGCCTTCACCGTGCCGAGGCCCGCCTTCACCGCCAGGTCTGCCGCGCTGGCGCCCAGTTCCCGGTAGGCATCGAACTCGGCATCGCTGAATAGCTGGTAGAGGGTGGGGTCGGTGGGGAAGGTGGAGTGGCCTTCCGCGTAGGCCTGCACGTCCCAGGGCACGCCCCGCCACCAGCCGAGCTTGACCACCCAGATGGTGCCGGACAGAGCCGGTTTTGGGCCGCCGGGCCGGGCCGGCCAGCCCTCGATCCGGGCGAAAGTTCCCTTGGCCCAGGGCTGCCGTACCTCACCCGCGTGCGGCAGCGGGGACGGGCACATCACGGTCGGGTCCAGGGTGATGTCCACTCCGGCGTCGTCCCGTGCCTGGGCGATCGTCCCGCCGAGGGTGTACCAGGTGCTCACCTTGTCGCCGCTGGCGTCCAGGACCAGGATATTGCTGGCGCCCCGGGACAGGGCCTCCACCAGGCCGAGGTTGTCGTAGTGGCCACCGTCGCTAACGCAGATCCAGGTGGACCGGTAACTGGTGTGGCCGGCCGCTTCCGCCCAGAGCAGCCCGAGCGTGGGCTGCAGCAGCCGGTGGAGCTGCCCGCCCCAGAACTGGCTGGACCGGCTTTTCCCGCTCCGCAGGCGCAGCAGGTAGGCCCACAGCCGGGCCTCACTCCGCTCCGACTTGCTCTGCTTCGAGTTGCGGCGCTTCTTCCGCCACCGGGGGTGGGGCAGCATGTACCACAGCGCCAGCCGCAGCGCGGTCGGCCAGCGATCCCGGCGGTGCTTGCTGGCGCACTGGAGGTCAAGCTCGCCGCGGGCGTTGGCGACGACCTTCGGATGCGGCATCCAGACCCCGAGCCGGACGTTGGTGGCGGTGAGCAAGAATCCGGTACGCCTGCCTGGTCGCCGCCCCCATCAGCGGGGAGACCGCCGCGCCGCTGATCGCTGACACATCGAACAGGGCCAGCCGCTGCCTGCCGACCAGCGCCTCGTAGTCGGTTGTACGGGCGGTGACCCTAGCTCCCGGGCCTTCCCCGCGCAGGATCACCTCCTTCGGGTCAAAGGTGAGCGACAGCCCGTCCCGCCCGACCGGCACCTCGCGCTCGGCGTTGATGTTGGCGGTCGTGCAGAACACCGGCACCGGCTCCTGGCCGGCCAGGTCGGACAGGCAGAAGCCGGGGACTGCCCGCACCCCGGTGGTGCCCACGCCGCGGCGGGCCCGCCGGGCCTGACCGTGGTCCTCCCCGGGCAGCCTGCGCATCACCGCATAGGCGGTGGCCAGCCGCCAGCGGTAGAAGTCATGCATCGAGATCCGGTTGACATCGACCAGCAGCCGCAGGATCAGCATCAGCACCAGGGGGATCGATACCAGCCAGGAGACCGACGGGCTGTACCCGGTCGCCACCCCGTCCCGGACCCAGCGCAGGCCGATCACCACCAGCGCCAGCACCACCACGGCACTGGCCAGCCACGGCAGAACGTAGGTGCGGATCATCCCGCCGATCTGGCCGAGCAGGCCCGGGTTCGGCGTGGCGGCGGTGGCGGGGCGGGCGGCGGGTGAGCGCGCCGAGGCCTGGCCCTGCGCCGCCATCACGTGCCACTGCTGGAGCTTGCCCCGGACCGACGCGCTGACCGCAGCCACGGCCGTGAAAACCCCAGCCAGTGCGGCGGGCGTCCACGCGCGGCCGGCGGTGAAGCCGAGGTCGTCCGCCAGCGACCTGAACGGGCCGGGCGCGATCTGGGTCATCCATGCCACCAGCGGCGGGACGGCCAGCATCGCCACCGCCACCGTGGTGGCGATCACCACCGCCCAGCCGACCAGGCTGGCCAGCCGCTGGCTGCGGTTGGGCCGGCCCCTCCGGCCTGGCACCAGGGCCAGCCACCACCGGACGAAGGCGGCCAAGGCCAGCCCGGCCAGAACGGCCGGTGCCAGCCACCACCACCACGCGGTGGCCGATGCGGTCCACTTGCCAGGGGCGGTACACCCGCGGCGCGGAGCCCGGGCAGAGTATCCCCTGCCCGCGCAGCAGCCAGCCCCAGGCGTGCGCGGCCGCGAACAGCGGGGTGGCCACCAGCACGAAGGTGACCACCACTCCTACCAGCACCGACAGAATCCCGAGCAGCGCGATCGTCGGATCCGGGGCCAGGTAGTGAGTGTTGTCCCGCAGGTGCTCCTCCTCCGGGGTGCCCGGGGCGTACGCGGGATCCGGGCCAGCCCCGGTGCCGCCCGCCTCCTTGCCGCCGGCCCGCTTGCCGCCCGTCCGCTTGCCGCCCGTGCCATTGCCGGGCCTGCCACCGGGCGCTGCGCCGAGAGTCAGGCCATGGGCGACCACTGCCCGGGACGCCGTGATGTAACTGCCCCCAGACACGCTCGTGATCATCTTGGCTTTCGCCAGCAGGCCGCTCGCCTCCAGCCGCTGCAGCGCGCCCAGGCAGAACGACGCAGACCGGATCCCGCCGCCCGAGCAGCAGATGGCCCAGTTAGCGTCGGCCGGGGGTGGGTTCCCCGCCGGTTTCCCTGCCGGGGCAACCGCATCACCGGCCGCGTCGCGGCCCGCTCCGGCCGCGGCTCCCGCAGCAGCGGTCCCGCTGCTATCGCCAGCAGATTCCATCGCTGCCGCCTCCCCGCCCCAAACGGCCCGCCGGACCGGGCACGTCACTGTGCCATCTTCCGGTGATCAGTTCTCTGCGCAGGATAAACCTGGGCAACGTGGTCGCGGCAGGCCCAGATATGCAGCCCGCTGCCGGCAGGCCGGGTCAGCTGAGCCCGAGGATGGCGGCCAGGGTGCGGGCCTGCCCGCCGCCACTGTCGGTGGCCAGATCCAGCGCGGCCGGGACGTCGAGGTCGATGGCGAGGAGCCGGGCCAGTTCGGCCAGCGCGGCCGGCCCGGCCGGCCCGGTCCGCGCGGCCGCCCGGTAAAGGCCGTCCAGCCTCGCCTGTGCCGCCGCGAGCAGCCCCGGATGGTAGTCCCAGTTTCCCGCCCATGGCCGGTCCAGGATCATCAGCCGGACCACGGCCGCCGGGTGGCTGGCCAGCAACTCGTCGAGCAGGACCAGGTTGCCTGCCGACTTGGCCATTTTGGCGCCCTCGACGGTGACCGTGCCCACATGCAGCCAGGCCCGCGCGTAGGGCCGGACGCCGGTGAAGGCCTCGGCCATCGCCGCGTGGTACGCGTGGTGCGGGTAGCGCAGGTCAGCGCCCCCCGCGTGCACGTCCACCGCCGGGCCGAACACCGACATCGCCATCGCCGCGCACTCGGCGTGCCAGCCCGGGCGGCCGGGACCCCAGGGCGAATCCCACGCGGGATGACCTGGCTCGCTGACCTGCCAGACGGCCACGTCCAGCGGATCGTCCTTCGCCGGGTCTTCCGGCCGGCCGCCGAACTCCCGGGACAGCCGGACCGCTTCCGCCCGGTCCAGCCCGGCCCGGCTGGCCACCTCCCCGCCCCGCAGATAGACACTGCCGTCCCGGGTGTAGGCGGCACCGGTGGCCAGCAGGCCGGCCGCCAGCCGGATGACCTGGCCTACGTAACGGTGGGCGCGCGGCTCGTGCTCGGGGGCGCGGACGTTCAGTGCGGCCATGTCCCGGTCGAACTGGAACTGCTGGATCGCGGCGAACGAGTCGTACGCCGCCCCGGCCCGGCCGGCCGCCGCGTCGAGCACGTCATCCACATCGGTGACGTTGCGGCACACCTCCGGCTCCACGCCAAGGAAACGCAGCGTGCGGCCGAGGGTGTTGACCCAGGCGAAGGTGGCGGCATGACCGAGGTGGGTGACGTCGTAGGGGGTGATCCCGCAGGCATAGACGCGGGCACGGTCGAGCAGCTCGATCCGCTGTCCGGCCAGCACCACCGCGGGTGCGGCGGCGGCCGTGGGAGTTCTGGTCATGACCCCAGTGTCGGCCATCCGGGGCGCTCGCGCCGCCATAGGATCTTCGCGCATGTCCCTGCTCTGGGTGGGGAGGGCCGCCATGGGCGGAAACGATCAGCGGCCGCCGGGCGCCGCGCAGCCACGGTCCGTCGGCGACCTGCTGGCCGACGCCAGAATCCGGCCTGCGCCGGCTGAGCCCGGCGGAGGCGATGCGGGCGGTTCAGCGGGGCGCGGTTCTCGTCGACACCCGGCCCGAGTGGCAGCGGCGGGCGGACGGGGACATTCCCGGCGCCGTCGTGATCGAGCGCAACCACCTGGAATGGCGCTGCGACCCGGCCAGCCCGGACCGGGTGCCGGAGGCCACCAGCCATGCGGTGGCCTGGATCGTGTGCTGCGACGAGGGCTTCTCATCGTCACTGGCAGCGGCTTCACTCCAGGCCCTGGGCCTGTACCGGGCGACCGATGTGATCGGCGGCTTCCGGGCCTGGCGGGCGGCGGGCCTGCCGGTGACGCGGCCGCCGGGGACGGCCCGGCCACGGCTGGCACCGGCAGCCAGCGGTGCGGCCGCGGCTGCCCGGTCCGGGCCGGCCGGGGCAGGCCCCAGCGGATGACCGTGGACCACTATGCGCGCTCCGGCCGCCGCTGGGCAGGGGGAGCCGAGCTCGTGTATGGCCCGGTCGCCGCGGAACTGGTGGCGATGAGCCCCCACCCGCTGGCCGGCCGCACGGTGCTGGACGCCGGCGCGGGCACGGGAGCGGCCAGCCGGGTGCTCACCGCCCGGCGGGCCACCGTGCTGGCGGTCAACCTGTCGGCGGGGATGCTGGCATGGTCCGCGGCCACCCGGCCGCCGTGCGCGGTGGCTGACATCCAGGCCCTCCCGCTGGCCGACGGCTCGGTCGACGACGTGGTCGCCGCGTTCGTGCTCAACCACCTGGCCGGGCCGGCCAGCGGGCTCGCCGAACTCGCCCGGGTCACCCGCCCCGGTGGCGCGCTGCTCGCCACCGTGTTCAGCAACCACAACCGCACCAGCGTCCGGGACCGGATCGACGCCCTGGCAGCCAGCTGGGGCTGGCATGCGCCGGCCTGGTACGGCGCGCTGAAAACCACCGCCATGCCGTTGCTCGGCAGCCGGGCGGGCATGGCTGCCGCGGCCACCGCCACCGGCCTGGCCGGGGTGCGCGCCAGCGAGCGCCCGGTGGACGTCGGTGTCACCGAGCCGGATCAGCTGGTCAGCTACCGGCTGGGGCATCCGGTCTTCGCCGGCTGGCTCGACGCCATCGGTGACCAGCGTGCCCGGGAGTTCGCCCACGCCGCCACCGAGGCGATCCGCCCGGTCATGGAGCCCTACCGCCCGCTGGTGGTGTTCCTGTCCGCCCTCGTGCCCAGCTGACCGGCGGGCCGGTGGCCTGGCCGGCCCGGCCGCTCGCCGGCCGCGCTGCTAGCTGCCGCCAGCTTCCGCGACCGCGGGTCCCGTAGCCACCGCCGCCGGGCGTCTCCAGCACGAACAGGTCGCCCGCCCCGGCCTCCGCCGAGTCACAGCCGGCCAGGGCGGTGACGGTTCCATCGGCCCGTTCCAGCCAGTGCCGTCCCAGCGCGCCCGGAGCGCCGCCCGCCATCCCGTACGGCGGCACCCGGCGGTGGCTGGCCAGTGTCGTCACTGTCATCGGGACCAGGAAGCGGATCTCCCGCCGGCCGCCATTGCCGCCCCGCCAGCGCCCGGCGCCGCCACTGCCAGGCCGGATCGCGTACCGCTCCAGCCGCACCGGGTAGCGCCATTCGAGCACTTCCGGGTCGGTCAGCCGGGAGTTGGTCATGTGTGTCTGCACCACGTCGGTGCCAGCGAAACCGTCACCCGCCCCCGACCCGCTGGCCACGGTCTCGTAGTACTGGTGCTGGGCGTTGCCGATGGTGACGTTGTTCATGGTGCCCGAGCCCTCGGCCATCACCTGCAGCGCGCCGAGCAGGGCGCCGGTGATCGCCTGCGAGGTTTCCACGTTCCCGGCCGCCACCGCTGCCGGGTACGCGGGCGCCAGCATGCACCCGGCCGGGATGATCACCCGCACGGGTTTCAGGCAGCCGGAGTTGAGCGGGATATCGTCGGCGACCAGCGTCCGCAGCACGTACAGGACCGCCGCCATCGCCACCGACGACGGGGCGTTGAAGTTGCCGGGCAACTGGGGCGAGGTGCCGGTGAAGTCGATCTCCGCCGACCTGGCTGGCCGGTTGACCCGCACCGCCACCTTGATCACAGCACCGTTGTCGAGTTCGTAGGCGCACTCGCCGTTAGGCAGCGAACCGATCACCCGCCGGACGGCCTCCTCGGCGTTGTCCTGCACATGGCGCATGTAGGCCTGCACCACGGCCAGCCCGAAGTGGCCGGTCATCCGGCGCAGTTCGGCCACTCCCTTGGCGTTGGCGGCGATCTGCGCCCGCAGGTCGGCCAGGTTCACCTGCGGGTTGCGGGAGGGATAGGCGGCCGAGGTGAGCAGGCTCAGCGTCTCCGCCTCGCGCAGCCGCCCGTCCCGCACCAGCAGCCAGTTGTCGATCAGCACCCCCTCCTCTTCCACCCGGGTGCTGAACGCCGGCATCGATCCGGGTGTGATCCCGCCGATCTCGGCGTGATGCCCCCGGGACGCGACGAAGAACAGGATCGGCCCGCCGTCGCCGCCGAACACCGGGGTGACCACCGTCACGTCCGGCAGGTGGGTGCCGCCGTGGTAGGGGTCGTTGAGCACGTAGACGTCGCCGGGCCGCATCCGGCCCGCGTTGCGCGCCGCGATGATCTTGATGCTTTCGCCCATCGAGCCCAGGTGGACGGGGATGTGCGGCGCGTTGGCGATCAGCCCGCCGGCCGCGTCGAACAGGGCACAGGAGAAGTCGAGCCGCTCCTTGATATTCACCGAATGTGCGGTCGCCCGCAGCCGCTCGCCCATCTGCTCGGCCACCGACATGAACAGGTTGTTGAAGATCTCCAGCATCACCGGGTCCACCCGGGCCGGCACGGCCAGCCGGTCCGGCCGGGCGGTCACCCGGGCCAGCAGCAGATCCCCGCGCGTGGTCAGTTCCGCCTGCCAGCCCGGCTCCACCACCGTGGTCGCGAAGTCCTCCACGATCAGCGCGGGCCCGGCCAGCCGGTCCCCGGGACGCAGGCCGGACCGCCGGGCGAGCGGCACGTCCAGCCATTCCCCCGCCGCATGCAGCCGAACGGATGCTCCCCGGCCAGCCCCGCTGCCCGGCCCGGGCTGGCCCGGCGGGTGCCCGGCTGGCCGGCCGCCCGGCCAGCACGGACGGCTCGGGCGCGGCCCCTGCCCCGGTCGGGCCGGCCAGGACGGAGGGCTCGGGCGCGGCCGCGGCCTCCACCGACACCGCCTCCACCACGATCGTCTTGCCGCGCATCAGGAACGAGAAGTGCTGCCGGTAGGCCTGCTCAAAGGCGGTGGTCATCTCCGGCACCGGGCCGAGCGGCACCGCCAGCGCGGTGTCGGTGCCCTCGTAACGCAGATGGGCCCGGCGGGCGATGCTGACCCCGCCCGGCCCAAGGCCCTGCCCGGCCAGTCCCGCGAGCGCGTCGTCGGCCAGTTCCTGGGCCAGTTTTGCCAGCCCGGGCAGGCTGCCGGTGGCCAGCGGTGCCTCCACCGCGCGCTCGCGCATGGCGGTCACATCGGCCAGCCCCATGCCGTAGGCGGACAGCACCCCGGCCAGCGGGTGGATGAGCACCTGGCCGATACCCAGTGCGTCGGCGACCGCGCAGGCGTGCTGGCCGCCCGCGCCGCCGAAGGTGGCCAGCACGTACCGGGTCACGTCATAGCCGCGCTGCACGGAGATCTTCTTGATCGCGTTGGCCATGTTGGCCACGGCGATGTCCAGGAACCCGGCCGCCACCTGCTCCGGGGACGGTGTGGTGCCGGTCGCCCCGCCGATCCGCCGGGCCAGTTCCGCGAACCGGCCGGCGACGGCGCCGGCATCCAGTGGCTGGTCCCCGTCCGGGCCGAACACGGCCGGGAAATACCCCGGCTGCACCCGGCCGAGCATGATGTTGGCGTCGGTCACGGTCAGCGGGCCGCCGCGCCGGTAGGCGGCCGGGCCCGGGTCCGCGCCGGCCGAATCGGGGCCGACCCGGTACCGGCTGCCATCGAAATGCAGCACGGAGCCGCCCCCGGCAGCGACCGTATGGATGCTCAGCATGGGCGCACGCAGCCGCACCCCGGCCACCTGGGTCTCGTACTGCCGCTCGAACTCCCCGGCGTAGTGGGAGACGTCGGTGGAAGTACCGCCCATGTCGAAGCCGATCACCCGCTGAAAGCCGGCCGCCCGTGCGGTGCGGGCCATCCCCACGATGCCCCCGGCCGGGCCGGACAGGATCGCGTCCTTGCCGCGGAAGCTGTGCGCGCCGGTGAGGCCGCCGTTGGACTGCATGAACTGGAGCCGGACTCCCGGCAGGTCGGCGGCGACCTGATCCACGTAGCGGGCGATGACCGGTGAGAGGTAGGCGTCCACGCAGGTGGTGTCACCCCGGGAGACCAGTTTCATCAGCGGGCTGGTGGCATGCGACTCCGACACCCGGCGAAATCCGGCGTCACGGGCGATCTCGCCGATCCGCGCCTCGTGCGCCGGGTAGCGGTAGCCGTGCATGCACACCACCGCGACCGAGCGGAACCCATCCGCGTAGGCGGCCCGCAGGTCGCGGGCGACCGCGTCCTCGTCCAGCGGGACGACCACCTCGCCGTCCGCACCGACCCGCTCGGCCGCCTCGATCACCCGCGCGTAGACCAGATCCGGGCGGACGATCTGCCGGGCGAAGATCGCCGGGCGGTCCTGGTAACCGATCCGCAGCGCGTCCGCGAACCCGGCCGTGATGACCAGCACCGTCGGCTCGCCGTTGCGTTCCAGCAGCGCGTTCGTGGCCACGGTGGTGCCGAGCCGGACGACGCCGATCCGCTCGGCCGGGATGGCCTGGCCGTCCGGGACCGCCAGCAGCCGCCGGATGCCTGCCACCGCTGGATCGCGGTAGCGGCCGGGGTTCTCCGACAGCAGCTTGTGGACCGCCAGCGTGCCGTCCGGGCGGCGGCCGACCACGTCGGTGAAGGTGCCGCCGCGGTCGATCCAGAACTGCCAGCGCCCCTCCATCCCGGCGAACCTCCTGTCGCTGCCTCACCTGTGAGTAGCGGCCTGACCGCCGCCAGCGTTACTCATCAGCATGCCCGGCCCGGCGTAGATTGGCCCGAGGGTGACCCTCGGAAAGAAGACGGGCAATGGTGGATGTGCTCCCGGTCGAGACCCCGGCTCTCGGCGACCGCAGTTACCTGGTGCATGACGGCGACCGGGCGGTGGTCATCGACCCGCAGCGGGACATCGACCGGATGCTGGCACTGGCCGCGCGGGCGGGAGTCCGCATCACCTGTGTGGCCGAGACGCACCTGCACAACGACTACGTCACCGGCGGGCTTGCGCTGGCCCGCGTGACCGGCGCGGACTACCTGGTCAACGGCGATGACCCGGTGACGTTCGACCGGACCCCGGTGACCGACGGCGACCGGGTCAACGTCAGCGACCACCTGAGCGTCCAGGTGCTGGCCACGCCCGGGCACACGTTCAGCCACCTGGCCTACGCGGTGACGGACGGCGGCGCGGTAGCCGCCGTCTTCACCGGCGGCTCGCTGCTCTATGGCGCCACCGGGCGCACCGACCTGCTCGGCCCGGACCACACCACCACGCTGACCCACGCGCAGTGGGCGTCCGCCCGCCGGCTGGCCCGTGAACTTCCCGATACCGCGGCCGTGTTCCCCACCCACGGCTTCGGCAGCTTCTGCGCCGCGGGCCAGCCCGCGGCCGGGACCGGAGCCGGGCTGGCGTCCTCCACCATCGGCCTGGAGAAGCTGGCCAACCCCGCCCTCACCCTGGACGAGCCATCATTCGTGGAGTCGCTGCTGGCCGGGCTCGACGCCTGGCCCGCCTACTACGCGCACATGGCCCCGGCCAACCGGGCCGGGCCGGCCGCGCCCGACCTGTCCCCGCCCCAGCGGGCTGACCCCGTCGACATCCGCCGCCGGCTGGCGGCCGGGGAATGGGTGGTCGATCTGCGCGCCCGGGTGGCGTTCGCGGCCAGTCATGTGGCCGGCACGTTCAGCTTCCCGCTGGAGAACGCCTTCGCCACCTATCTGGGCTGGCTGATCCCGTGGGGAACCCCGGTGACGCTGCTGGGCGAATCCGCCAACCAGGTCGCCCAGGCGCAGCGGGACCTGGTCAGGATCGGCATCGACCGGCCCGCGGCCGCCGCTACCGGCGGGCCCGGCGACTGGGCCGGCCCGGACGGGCTGGCGTCGCTGCGGCTGGTGAAGTTCGGCGACCTGGCCGCCGTCCTGGCCGCGCCGGCCGGGAAGATGGTCGTGCTGGATGTCCGGCAGCGGCTGGAACGGGCGGAGAGCCACATCCCCGGCAGTGTGCACATCCCGCTGCACGAACTGCCTGGCCGGCTGGACGAGGTGCCGCCGGGTGAGGTGTGGGTGCACTGCGGGGCCGGCTACCGCTCCACTGTGGCCGCGTCCATGCTCGCCGCGCACGGCCGCGAGGTGGTCTCGGTGGACGACGACTTCGCCAACGCCGGGCCGTCCGGCCTTCCCCTGGCCAGCAGCTAGCGCTCCGCTGGCGCTCGCACCCACCCGGCTGTCTCATGCCCGCGCCATGGGCGCTGCGGGGCTGCGCGGCAGGGGGGACTGCTCGGCTGCGGGGCGGGGTGCGGCGGGCGGGGACAGGGTGGAGGGATGGGTAGGTTGGGAGAGTGGCGGTGGAACCGTATGCGGACGCATCGGACCTGGTCGCGCGATCGGCGGCGGCGCAGGTGTCCGCTGTGCCTGACGACCCCGCCGACGATGGCTACTTCGGCCCGGGCAGTGTCAGCTGGCGGGTCGCCACCGACCTGTCCTCGACGATAGCCGGGCTGCGGGCACTGCTGCTGCAGGCACTGCACCCGCTGGCCATGGCCGGGGTGGACCAGCACAGCGGCTGGCGCCGTGATCCGGTGGGCAGGCTCGCGGCCACCTCGGCCTATCTGGCCACGGTGAACTTCGGTGACCGGGCAGCGGCGCAGCGGGCGGCGGCCCGGGTCCGCCGGATTCATGAGCACGTCCGTGGCACCGACCCGGTGACCGGCCGCCCGTACGCGGCCAGCGACCCGGCCCTGCTGCTGTGGGTGCACGCCACGTTCGTCAACTCGCTGGTGGCCGCCTGCGAACTGTTCGGGACGGCACTGCCGCCCGCTGAAGCCGACCGGTACGTGGCGGAAATGACCGCCGCGGCCGAACTGGCCGGCATCCCCGCCGGGATGACCCCGGCCAGCCTGGCTGGCCTGCGGCGGTATCTGTCGTCGGTGCGGCCCGGCCTGCGGTGCACGCCCGCGGCCGCCGAGTCGGTTGGCTACCTGCTCGACCCGCCCGGCCTGGACAGCGAAATCTCGGAGATCTGGCAGGACATCCGCGAGGGCGCGATCGGCTCACTGCCGGAATGGGCGCGCCAGCTGTACGGCTTCCCGGCACAGCCGCCGCTGACCGCGGCCCGGCGGCTGGAGATCCGGCAGGCCCTGGGCGTCCTCGATGCCGTCTTCCTCGGTGAGCCTGGCGTGCTCGAAGCCCGCCAGCGGATCGCCCTGCGCATGCGGTCCGCACAGCGCCGATGACGGCGGCTGCGGCGCGCACGACGAAGCTTCTGGCCGCGGCGGCGGCCGGTGGCGCGGCCGGAGCCGTGGCCGTGCTGCTGCTGCGGCGGCGGCTGGGTCCGCTGCGGGCTGGCCGGGGACTGGCCGCCCTCCAGCTGGCGGCACGCGGTGGCCTGCGTTACGCGGGCAGCGCGCCCCGGCTGTTCGCCGCGGCCGGCGCCGAACGGCAGCAGTTGCGCAACGACCTGGCGCTGCAGACCGCCGAAGACGTCGCCGACACGCTCGGGGCGATGAAGGGCGTCCTGATGAAGATCGGCCAGATGGCCAGCTACGTGGACGAGGGCCTGTCACCGGCGGTGCGCCGCACGCTGTCCCGGCTGCAGGACAGCGTCCCGCCGATGAGTCCCGAGCTGGCCGCACAGGTGATCGAGGAGGAACTGGGCCTGCCGCCGGACCGGGCGTTCGCCCGCTGGGACCCCGAGCCCATCGCCGCCGCCTCGATCGGGCAGGTGCACCGGGCGATCACGCACGACGGCCGCGCGGTGGCGGTGAAGGTGCAGTACCCGGGGATCGCCGAGACCATGGCGGCCGACCTGGCCAACGTCTCGCTGCTGCGCCGGATGCTGCGGGTGACCGCGCCCAGCCAGGACGTGGACGCACTGCTCGGCGAGTTGCGGGACCGGGTGCTGGAGGAACTCGACTACCGGCGGGAAGCCGATAACCAGCGGCTGGCGGCCGCCTACTTCCATGGCCACCCGACGATTGGAATCCCGGAGGTCGTCGGCGAGCTGTCGGCCCGGCGGGTGGTCACCAGCGAGCTGTCGGCCGGCGCCCGCTTCGCCGAGGTCACCGGCTGGTCCCAGCCGGAAAAGGATCTGGCCGCGGAGACGATCTACCGGTTCGTGTTCCGCAGCCTGTACGAGGTGCATGCGTTCAATGGCGACCCGCACCCGGGCAACTACCTGTTCCACGGCGGCGGGCGGGTCACCTTCCTCGACTTCGGCCTGGTCAAGCACTTCACCCTGGCCGAACTCCAGCCGCTGATGGACATGGCGCGCAAGCTGTGCGTGGAGGACGACGCGGAGGCGTTCCGGGCCAGCCTGGAGAACGCCGGTTTCCTGCGCCCGGGCGCGCCGCTGAGCACCGAGACGATCGTGGACCACCTGGCCGTCTTCTACCAGACCATCCGCAAGCCGGGCCGGCTGACCATCACCGGCGACTACGCCTCCACCGTGGTCCGGCGGTTCTTCGACCTGCGCAGCCCGGTGGCGGAGTACGTCAGCATCCCGCAGTCCTATGTGATCCTCCAGCGCATCAACCTGGGCCTGTTCGCACTGCTGGGCGAGCTGACCGCGACCGCCGACTGGCGGACCATCGCCGAGGAGATCTGGCCGTTCGTGCAAGGCCCGCCCTCGACCCCGATCGGCGAGGCCGAAGCCGCCTGGCGCCAGGCCCGCGGGCACTGGGCCCGCGGGCGCCAGGCCAGGCCGGCGGCGGCTACTCGTCAGCCACCAGGGTGCCCACCCGGCCGGCCAGTTCGGGGTCCCGGCGGTTGAGCAGGTAGGCAAGGGCGACGGCGATCACCACTACCACCAGCGCGACGTAGGGGAACCAGTTGTACGGCGTCGGCTGGCCCGGCTTGGCCAGGTAGTACAGCGGTACCACGATGCACACCGCGCCCAGGGCGGGCAGGATGGCGTGCTTGACCACGCTGAACTGATCCGGCCGGTACCGGCGGTAGTAGAACGGCAGCGCCAGGTTGGCCAGCAGGTAGACCACCAGCACCAGGATCGTGCCCATGGTGGAGGACTCGAAGAAGAAGTTGATCGGGTCGAGCGACCCGGTGCTGCCGCCGATGACGTGGCCCAGCGCCCAGCCGCCGATGATGACCCCGGAGATGCCGATGAACAGGAAGATGGCGTGCATCGGGGTGCGCCGGCTGGTGTTGACCTTCCCGATCCAGGCCGGCAGCAGCCGCTCCCGGCCGGCGTTGAACACCAGCCGGGCCTGCGAGTTGGTGCCGGCGATGAGCGCGCCCAGGGTGGAGGTCAGGCCGGCCAGGTAGGCGAAGAAGGCGATCACGCCGAGGGTGGTGTCGGCCACGGAGATGAAGGGGATCGGGGCGGCCCCCAGCTTGGTCACGTTGTAGCCGAACCCGGTCACCGTGGCGTAGGCGAAGACCAGGTAGCTGACGCCCATGATGAGGATCGAGGAGAACACGGCCCGGGGCACGTTGCGGCGCGGGTTGTCGGTCTCCTCGGCCAGCGCGGCGGAGTTCTCCCAGCCGATGAACAGGTAGATGGCGAGCGGGAAGCCGGCCGCCAGCCCGGAGAAGCCGTTGGTGATGTGGCTCGGCTCGAACGGGGCGAGCGACAGGTGCCCGCTGTTCTTGATCAGCGTGGTCACCGAGACAACCACCAGCACCAGCATCTCGAAGGCGAAGAAGAGGCCGGCCACCTTGGTGGACACGCTGACGCCGCGGATCATCATGTAGACCGCGGCCAGGGTGAGCAGCACGGTCAGGTACCCCCACGGGATGTTCCAGTGCAGGTAGCGGTTGAGCGTGATGGACAGGAAGCCGCCGGAGATGGCGATCACCGAGGCCATCGCGATGATGTAGCCCAGGCCCGCCACCAGCGCGGTGGTCACCGCGCTGGTCCCGCCGAAGGACTTGCCGACGAAGGTGATGAACCCGCCGGTGGACGGATGGGCACGGGAGAACTGGGACAGCGTGTTGCCCAGGAAGGCGATGGCGACGATGGCGGCCACGATGGTCAGCGGTGCCGCGACACCCGCGGTGATGGCGAGCAGCCCGAAGCCGAAGTAGAAACTCATCGCCGGGCCGATGTTGGCCATGGTGGCGGCGGAGATGTCCATGATGCCCAGCACGCCCCGGTGCAGCCGGAGTTGCTCCCCCGGCTCGCTGATGAGCGGGCTCTTGCTTTCGCCAAACGGAAGGGATTCGCTGGCCATCGTCGTCCTCCCCAGGGCAAAGCTTGTGATCAGGTGGCCCGAACGTAACTCACCTGCGCGGACGTCACAAGATGGGTGGCCGGCCAGTCCGGCTCAGGACACGATGTCCTTGCGGCGGAAGTGCCGGAACGCCAGGGCGAGCAGGACAAGGGAATAGGAAACCGACACCGCGGCCCCCTCCACCATGCCACCCCAGGAGAGCTGTGCGGAGAAGGCATCCAGCCAGGCGAACTGCCAGTGAGTCGGCAGGATTTCCCGCCATGAGCCGAGCGCGGTGACCGCGTCCAGGATGTTGCTGACGATGACCAGGCCGACCGCGCCGCCGACCGCGCCCAGTGGCGAGTCGGTGCTGACCGACAGCAGGAACGCCAGCCCAGCCACCACCAGCTCGGTGATCAGGACATAGACCAGCACGATGCCCATCCGGGCCAGCGCCGTGCCGTAGGGCATCTCCACGCCGGTGGCGGGCAGGCGCAGCGGGTGCCAGCCGAACGCCACCGTGCCCGCGAGCAGTGACATGGCCGGGAAGCTGAGCACCGCCACGGTGGCGTAGGTGAGGGCGGCCGCCAGTTTCTGCCGCAGCAGCCGGGCCCGCGGCACTGGGGCTGCCAGCAGGTAGCGCAGCGATGACCAGGACGCCTCGCTGGCGATGGTGTCCCCGCAGAACAGCGCCACGGCGACGACCAGCAGGAAACCGGCCGAGGCGAAGAAGCTGAAGGCGGCGAAGTTGAGCCCGCCGGAGGTGGCCAGATCGACCAGCCCGGGCGGGCTGCTGCTGGCCGGTGGCGGGCCGCCGAGCTCGAACGCGCCGACCAGAATCCAGGGCAGCACCAGCAGGATGCCAAACGCCACCGTGGTCCGCCGCCGCCGCAGCTGCCGGACCATCTCCACCCGGTACGGCAGCGTCCGGTGCGGGTTGTAACCCGGTGCCGCCGGGTGCGCGCTGGCCGTCATACCGCCCCCTGCCTGCTGGCCAGGCCGTCTCCCGCAGCAGCGGCCAGCCCGGGCGGCTCCGCGCCATCCAGGGCCGTCTCCGCGATGAGGGCCAGGAAAGCATCCTCCAGCCGGCGGCTCGGGCCAACCCGCTCCACCGGCACACCGGCCGCCACCAGTGCCGCCACCACGTCCGACGGCGGCACTCCGTCATGGTGGACCAGCACGCCGTCCGGATGCGCCTCCGCCCCAGCGATCCCGTCCATGGCCCGCAGTGCGGCCACGGCACGGGCGGGCTCGGGTGTCCCGACCAGCAGCGCCCCCGCATCCCCGATGATGTCCGCGACCGGGCCGGCGGCCAGCCGCCGGCCCTGGTGCATGACCACCACATGGGAGCAGGTCTGCTCCACCTCCCCGAGCAGATGGCTGGACAGGATGACCGTCCGGCCATCGGCCGCGTACTGGAGCAGGACATCCCGCATCTCCCGGATCTGCGGCGGATCCAGGCCGTTCATCGGCTCGTCCAGCACCAGCAGGTCGGGCATGCCGAGCATGGCCTGGGCGATGGCGAGCCGCTGGCACATCCCGCGCGAGTAGGTCCGCACCCTGCGGTCGATGGCGGCACCGAGGCCGGCCACCGCGAGTACCTCCGGCAGGTACGCCGCGCCGGCCGGACGGCCGGTGGCGCGCCAGTACAAGTCGAGATTGGCCCGCCCGGACAAGTGCGGCAGGAAACCCGGGCCTTCCACGAATGACCCGAGCCGCGACAGCGCGGCTGACCCCGGGTGCACCCGGCGGCCGAAGATGGTGATCGTGCCGGCCTGTGGATGCAGCAGGCCCATGAGCGCGCGCAGGGTGGTGGTCTTGCCCGCACCGTTGGGCCCGAGCAGGCCGAGGATCTGCCCGCGTTCCACCCGCAGCGACAGGTCATCCACCGCCAGCTGGCCATCCCGGAACCGCTTGGTCAGGCCAGTGATCTCCAGTGGCACATCGGCGAGTTCCGGCACGAAGCCGCCCCGGCCGCGGGCCCGGCCGGACACCAGGATCAGCGCGGCGGCCACCAGCGCGGCCGCGGGCGCCGCCCACACCCACCACGGCACCCCGCCGGTGACCACGGTCAGCGCCGGGTCCCCGGGCATGGTCACGCCCCGCCCGGCCAGTGCCACCTGGTAGACGGCCGGCCCGGCCGGGCTGGCGTAGGCGAAGTCGGTGGTGGTCAGCACGAGCCGGAGCCGGTGGCCGGCCGCGAAGTTGTAGTCGAGCCCGGGCAGCGTCACACTGACCACCCGGCCGCGCTGTGCGCCGGTGACCCGCACCGGCGACACCAGCTGGCTGGGCAGGGTGGCGTTGCCCGCCTGGTTGACGTCGTAGATCTTGGCGAACAACGTCACCACCGGCGCCCCGGAGACCCGGATCCGGACCGTGGCGGAGCCGGTCAGCTGGAGCGGGTGGGCCAGCGGCACGGAGGTGAAGGCAGCACTCTGGCCGGGCATGTCGAAGGTGAGGCCGGGCGTGCCCAGCGAGCCGAGGCCGGGAAACACCGAGATGGAGGCGGGCGCGCCGCCGGCCGGGCTGACGATCGTCTGCGGCGGGCCGGTGAGCCGGACCAGCGTCCGGGTGGTTCCCGCCAGCCCCGGATAGCTGCCGGCGGTGGCGAGGCCGAGCGACGCCTGGTCGGTCGACGGGTCGAAGCCGAGCACCCGGGTCACCGCGAACCCGGGCTGGCCGGTGGCGGCCTGCCCGGTGACACCCGGGCCGCCGGCGGCCGGCCGGGGCGGGGCGGGCTGGCCCGGCATCAGCCAGCGGCTGAACCACTGTGCGGTGAGCGAATTGACCCGGCTCGTTTCCTGGTCGCCGCCGTCGTGCCCGCCAGCGAACCAGACCATGCCGACCGGACCGCCGTTGCGGCGGATGGCCTGGTAGTTGGCGCTGGCCTGGTCCATGCCGAACAGCGAGTCGTTCTCGCCCTGCAGCAGCAGGGTGGGCGCGCGCATCCGGCCCGCGACGCTGGCCGGGCTGGACCGCAGCAGCAGCGAGATGGCCTGCGGGGTCGCCCGGCCGGTGGTGGCGATCTGCTGGTACATGGCACAGATCTGGGGCTGGAACCGGCCGCACAGGGCGGACCGGGCGGCCCCGGCCGGGGGCAGGGCGGAGCCGGAGCCGCTGGCCGGCTGGCTGGTTCCGGCCTGGCCGCCCGGGACCGGCAGGGCGCCGCCGGTGCTGGTCCCGAACCCGACCGCGCCCTGGGTGAACAGCAGGCCGGCCCACTGCCGCTTGAACACTCCGCCGGCCGGGCCGCCGCCGGCCCCGTTCGGGAACAAGGCCGTAGCCAGGTTGTTCCAGGTGCTCTGAGCGACGACCGCGTCGATCCGGTGGTCGTAGGCGGCGGCCAGCAGCGCGATCCCGCCGCCATAGGACTCCCCGGCGATGCCGACCCGGGGGTCGCCCGGCCGGTCCAGCAGCACTCGCGGCTGCCGGGCGAGCCAGCTGACGAGTTGCTCGACATCTTTGACTTCGTAGTCGGGCGCGTCCAGCCCGATCTGCCCGGTGGAGGCGCCGAAGCCGCGGGCGGACCAGGTCAGCACCGCGAATCCGGCCCGGGCCAGGTATTCCGCCTCCGGCTGGACCGCATACTTGGTCTCCCCGAAGCCATGGGCCAGCAAGATGGCGGGCACTTTGCCCGTCCCGGACGGCAGGAAGAGGCTCGCGTCGAGAACCACGCGCTGGTTGTCCCGCGGGCCGTCCACGACCGCGATCCGCAGGTTGCGGATCGTCAGCGGCGCGGGGCGGGCCAGCGCCACACCGAGCACAATGCCGGCCGCCAGCAGCACGGCAGCGGTGACGGCCGCGGCGATGACCCGGGCGGGCGGGCGGCGGCGCAGTGCCATGGAAGGACGCTAGCAACCTCCGGCGGGTAGTCAGGCCTGCCCACGGGCTGTCTCCCCCCGCTCGGTGGTGTCGTGGATGACCAGCCCGGGGCGCTTGCGCTGGGCGAGTTGCCGGACCGTGTCCCAGCACTCGGCGCAGAAGGGGTAGCAGCATCCCCAGGTCTCCGGCCACAGCGCCGCATGGAGTAAGTAGAGCGTGCCCAGCTGCCCGAAGGTGACCATCACCGTCGCGACCAGGCCGAGATCACGGTGCGCCCGGTTGCTGCACAGCGGCCGGCCTTGAGCCGGGGTCACGATGATCTCGTCGAATCCGGGCTGGATCGCCTGCGGTTCCGGGATGAACCGGCCGCAGGCCACGCAGGTGGGTGGCCCGGCGGAGACGTAGCGGGCCGGACCGGCCGGACCGGTCCGGCCGCCCAGTCCGGCCCAGCCGCCCAGCCTGCCCCCGCCGGCCTGATCGGCTTCGTCACGCATCGCGTCCTTCCAGCTAGCCGTGCGGACGGGACATCTTCCGTCAAGTATACAGGTTAGACAGGTTAGACGGCTAATATGTTTAACCTGTATCTCTCGTCAGGCATGTCCTGGCTGGTCAGTTACGGTGACGGCGTGCGGGTTGATCACTTCGACGCGACGCCGCTGTACTTGCAGCTGGAGGCGATCCTGCGGCATGCGATCGAGTCGGGTGAGCTACGCCCACGTCAGCCCATCCCGTCCGAGTCGTATCTGATGGGCGAGCACGGGGTCTCCCGCGGCACGGTCCGGCACGCACTGCAGATCCTGCGGGACAACGGGCTGGTGCAGACCTTCCCCGGCCGCGGCACCTTCGTGGCCGACCAGCCAGCATGACCGGCTGATCCCCGGCGCCGGGCCAGGCTTCCCTGCGCACATCGGCGGGCGCTAGCTTGTGCACGTGACCCACTCAGGCCCGGGCATGCGGGACCAGGCGGCGGCCCGGACCCGGTCCGATCACGCGATCGCCTTGCTGACCGGCCTGCGCATGCCCGTAGTGGTGGTCCTGCTGCTGATCGCATTCTTCACCGCCGCGTCCGGCAAGCCGCTGGATGGCCTGCTCATGATGATCGCCGCGGTATGCCTGGCCTGGGACGCCGGCCATCGATCCCGACGGGCCGTGGAGACCAGTGACGACACCGATCAGGCCTACCTGGACCCCGGCGCGGCGGACGGCCTGGCCGCCAGCGCGGCACCGGCGGTGACCCGCCGCCGGCGTGCCCTGCTGGCGCTGGCCTGGCTCGCGGCCGCGGTCAGTTACGTGCTCGTGGTCGGCTCGTTCATCCGCTACTCCTGGCCCGCCACGGTCGCGGTGCTCGGGCTGGGCACGGTGGTGGTGGCGATGGGCTGGCGTGGCCCCCGCCGGCCACGGGCCCGGCCGGCCAGGCCGTCGCGGACCGGGCTGCTGCTGTGGCTGGCCGTGATCCTCGCGGGGTGCCTTTGGGAGTTGCAAGCGCTCCTGCAGCAGCCGACGCTGACCGCCAGTTCCTACACCCATCCGACCATCAGCACACTGACCGATCCGGTGCTGGCGGGCTGGGGAGGCCGGGCGCTACTGCTGGCGGTGTGGCTTCTCCTCGGCTGGTTCCTGGTCGAGCGGTGACACGTTGAACAGCCACGGCGTGACCATCACCGGCTACCTGGTGGTGCTGGCCGCCGGGGTGAGCCTCCAACTGCTCAGCCGCCTGCCCGGGAGCAGGATCCCGGCCCTCGGCGCGGTCATCACCTGGGCGATGGGCAGCCGCACCCTGCGGGTGGCCATCCTGGTCGGCTGGGCCTGGCTGGGCCTGCACTTCTTCGCCCAGTAGCCGCCCGGGCGCGACACGGCATTCTTCGCGCTGCGCGACGCGGCGACGCGCTGCGTGACATGATGACCGGTGGGTAGGTGGTGAGCGCAGGGCTTACCGGACGCCGGACTTACGGCTCAGATCCGGTGCGCTGACCAGCCGGGGACCACATTTCACCACATCAGACGCCGTGCTGTGAGGGCCGATATGCCAGCCCGGAGGTCCAGGGGCTACCGGGGAGACCGCAGGCGCAGCGAGACACGCGTCCTGGGCGTGACCGTGATATGTGCGGCCGTGCTCACGGTCGGTTATCTGGCCACTATGGCCGCCGCTCACATCCTGGGCGCGACCGGGATAGCGACCGCCAGCAGCAGTGGGTGCCGCTCCGCCACATCCCCGGCATCATCGGCATGCTCCCAGGCAGCGGCCGTGACGGCCCCTGGGCAGCCGCCAGTCTCGCCGGCCGCCCGGGCCAGCACCATGGCCGGCAGCAGAACCCCCTCGGCTACCGCCGATCGCGCGGCTGCCCCTGCCATCGCCCGGCCCGCTCCCGCCGCCCTGGACCAGCAGGCCGTCCGGCGGGTGCTGAAGCTGATCAACAGTGCCCGGGCCCAGGCGGGTTTGCCCCGCTATACCCTCACCGCCGGGCTGCGGCGCAGTTCCCGGCGGCACAACAATCTGATGGCTCATGGCTGCGGGCTGTCCCACCAATGCCCGGGGGAACCATCCCTGGGTGCCAGGGAAACCGCGGCCGGCGTGCCCTGGACCACGGCCGGGGAGAACATCGGCGAAGGCGGCCCGGCCGCGGATACCGCGGCCACGATCACGCAGATGGCGCTGACGCTCACCCGGGACATGCTCGGCGAGAAGCCGCCCGACGACGGCCACCGGCTGAATCTGCTCAACCCGGCGTTCCATCACATCGGCATCGCCATCTACCGGGACAGATCGGGCACCGTGTGGCTGACCCAGGACTTCTCCAACTGACATCCCGCTGGGTGCTGGCGTCCATCCCGCTGGGTGCTGGCGTCGCGGCCCGGTGAGCCAGCGTGGCCGGACGGTGCAGGCGAGGTGGGCTGGGCAGAGCATTAAGATGCAGCCGATGACAGCACGAGCCCCGGCTGCGGCCGGACTGCGCCAGTACGGCGGCCTCCCGGTGCTGACCTGGCCGGTGTTCGACCCGCTGCCGGTGGACGTCCTGGTGACCACCCGCCAGGGCGGGGTGTCGGCCGGCCGTTACGCCACGCTCAACCTGAGCTTCGCGGTCGGCGACGACCCGGCACTCGTGCGGGTGAACCGGTCACGGGCCGCCGCCGCCCTCGGGGCCGATCTGGCCGACCTCGTCTTCGCTGAACAGGTCCACGGCAGCCACGCCCAGATCGTGACCGCCGCGGATCGCGGCCGGGGCGCGCTGGCCACGGCCGGCCCGCCGCCCGCCACCGGCCCGCCTCCCGCCACCGGCCCGCTGGCCACCACCAGCACCCTGCCCGCGGCCGGCCCGGTCGGGCCAGCGGACGCCCTGGTCACCACCGAGCCGGGGCCGGTGCTCACGATCCTGGTGGCCGACTGTGTGCCGGTCGTGCTGTACGACCCCACCGCCCACGTGCTGGCCTGCGTGCACGGCGGCTGGCGGGGCACGGTGGCCCGGGTGACCGCCGCCGCGGTGGCCGCGATGGAGTCGCTGGGCAGCCGGCCGGAGCAGGTCATCGCCGGGATCGGGCCGGCCATCGGGGCTGACCGCTACCAGGTGGGCGAGGACGTGGCGGGGGCGGTCCGGGCGGCGTTCGGCCCGGACGCCGGGCGCCTGCTGACCGTGGCCGGCCCCGGCCGGTGGCAGCTGGACCTGGCTGCCGCGAACCGGTGCGTGCTGCATGCCGCCGGCGTGCCGGACGGGCAGATCCACGAGACCGGCCTGGCTACCGGGCCGGAGCCCGGCCTGTTCTTCAGCCACCGGGCCGGGCCGCCATGCGGGCGGTTCGCCCTGCTGGCCCGGCTGCGCCCGCAGGTGGCCGCGTGAGCGCCGCCAGCGGCGTCTTCCGCTACTCCGGTTTCGCCGCCGAACCTGACCGCGGGCTGCTGACCTGCCGGTACTCGCTGGGCGAGCGGCAGTTCACCGAGCTGATCTCGTTCGGGCGCCACGGCCGCTGGCATGCACCGCAGATCGGCCAGGCCGCCCGGCTGATCTTCCTGCTGGCCGGGGTGTCCTACTACAAGACGGCGGCGCCGCCGGTGATCGATCTGGGCCAGACCCCGGTGACCAGCACCGAGCGCGCCTTCCTCCGCTCGTTCTACCTCGACGGGCTCGGCGAGTTCGCCTACCGCAACGACCTCGACCTGTCCGGGCTGGAGTTCGTGGGCGGCACCATCGCCCAGTCGGCCGGCGGCCCCGCCGACGCCACCGGCGCCGGCCCCGGCACCAGCACCGGCGCTGGCAGCGGCGACCAGCCCGGGCGGCTGCTGATCCCGTTCGGGGGCGGGATCGACTCGATCGTCACCGTCGAGCTGATGCGGGACCGGGGGGACGCCGCGCTGTTCGTCATGAGCAGGCCCGGCGACCGGTTTGCCGCCATCGAGCGGCCGGCCGCGGTGACCGGGCTGCCGGTGGTCCGGGCCGGCCGGGAGATCGACCCGCAACTGCTGCGGTCCCGCGAACTCGGCTTCCGCAACGGGCACGTGCCGGTCACCGGCATCTTGTCGGCGATCGCGGTCATGGCGGGGCTGCTGGCCGGCCGGGACACCGTCGTTATGTCGAATGAATGGTCCGCGTCCGTGGCCACGCTGGAAGCCAGCGGCCGGCCGGTCAACCACCAGTACTCCAAGAGCGCCACCTTCGAGGACGGCTTCCGGCAGGTGCTGGCCGGGGCGCTGGGCGGGCGGGTCAGCTACTTCTCCGCGCTGCGGCCGTTCAGCGAGCTGTGGGTGGCGCGGAAGTTCGCCGGGCTGACGCAGTACCACAGCACGTTCCGCAGCTGCAATCGTGCGTTCGCAGTGGACCCGTCCCGGCGGCTGGACCACTGGTGCGGCCAGTGTGACAAGTGCTGCTTCATCGACCTCATCCTGGCCCCGTTCCTGCCCGCCGCCGAACTGGCTGCCATCTTCGGCGGCGCCGAGCCGCTGGCCGACCCCACCCTGACCGGCCGGTTCCAGGCGCTGCTCGGCACCTCGGCGGCCGCCAAGCCGTTCGAATGCGTCGGCGACATCGGCGAGTGCCGGGCGGCGGCCGTGCTCGCCGCCGCCCGGCCCGACCGGGCCGGCCACACCCTGCTGCACACCCTGGCCGGGCAGTTCCCCCCGCCGTCGGCTGCCACCATGGACGCGCTGCTCCGCCCGGTCGGCGAGCACTGGATCCCGGATAGCTATGCGGCCCACGATCTGCTGGTCTGATCTGCGCGGGACCCGCACCGGGGTGTGGGGACTGGGCGTGGAGGGGCAGGCGAGCCTGCGCAAGCTGCTCGCGCTGGGCGCCGAACCCGTGCTGGTCGACGATCACCCGCCCGCCGCCGGGCCGGACGGCCGCCCGGTGCTGGCCACCGCCGATGGCGGGCTGGCCGCGCTGGCCGGCTGCGAGGTGGTGGTCAAGAGCCCGGGCATCAGCCGGTACCGGCCCGAGGTGGCCGAACTCGAGCGGCGCGGCGTCAGTGTGGCCGGCGGCCTGGGCCTGTGGCTGGCCGGTGCCGACCGCGGCCGGGTGGCCTGCATCACCGGCACCAAGGGCAAGAGCAGCACCACAGCCATCGCCGGGCATCTGCTGGCCCGGCTCGGTTACCGCTGCCTGGTGGGCGGGAACATCGGCCAGCCGCCCTGGGATCCGGCGGCCGCGGCGCGGGACTACGACTACTGGGTCATCGAGACCTCCAGCTACCAGGCCACCGATCTGCCCTGCTCGCCACCGGTGGTGGCGGTGACCTCGCTGCACCCGGACCACCTGGACTGGCACGGCGATGCGGAGACGTACTACCGCGACAAGCTGTCGGCCTGCCACCAGCCCGGCGCGGACCTGACCATCGCCAACGGCGACAGCGACCTGCTGCGGGCCCGGGCCGGGATGCTCGGGCCGCGGGTGCAGTGGGTCAGCGCCAGCGACGATCCGGGCGCGTCCTGGCTGGCCCCGCTCGGCCTGCCCGGCCTGCATAACCGGCGCAACGCGCTGATCGCCCGGGCCTGCCTGCGTGCGCTCGGGGTGCCGGAGGCGGGCGACGACGGCGCGCTGGCCGCGGCAGCCGCCGGGTTCACCCCGCTGGCGAGCCGGCTCCAGCTGATCGGCGAGGTGGGCGGGGTCGCGTTCGTGGACGACAGCCTGGCCACCAACGTGCTGCCGACGCTGGCGGCGGTGGACGCGTTCCCCGGCCGCCGGATCGCGCTCATCGCCGGTGGCCACGACCGCGGCATCGACTACCAGCCGCTGGCCACCGGGCTGGCCCAGCGGGACGCGCCAACCCTGGTGCTGGCCGTGCCGGACAGCGGGCCGCGCATCCTCGCCGCGATCGAGGCAGCCGCCCCGGACACGGTGGAGGCGGCCGGCTGCGCCAGCCTGGCCGAGGCGGTCAGCCGCGGCTACCGGTGGGCGCAGCCCGACGGGGTGGTGCTGCTGTCACCGGCCGCGCCGAGCTTCGGCGCCTTCCGCGACTACCGGGACCGCGGCGACGCGTTCACGCACGCCATGCGCGCGCTCCGGCCGGACCAGGATCCTTCATGATCCGGAAGACTTTTCCGCCGTATGCGCGTAAGAGTCTTCCGGATCATGGCTGTGCCGCGGGGACGCGGTGAGCGGGGAGCTGCCCGGGGCGCTGCTGCGGGAGTTCTCGGCGGTGCTCGGCAGCACACATGTGCTGACCGGGGATGCCACCGCCGGCTACGTCACCGACTGGACCGGCTACTTCACCGGTCACGCCCCGGCCGTGCTGCGCCCGCGGGACACCGCCGAGGTGGCGGCCGTGCTGGCGCTGTGCACGGAGGCCGGGGTGGCGGTGGTGCCGCAGGGCGGGAACACCGGGCTGGTCGGGGGCGGGGTGCCGCGGCACGGTGAGGTGGTGCTCAGCCTGGCCCGGCTCGGCCGGCTCGGGCCGGTGGACGCCGACTCCGGGCAGGTCACCGCAGGTGCCGGGGTGAGCCTCCAGCAGGTCGCCGACGGCGCCGGCCCGGAACTGGATCTCGGGATCCTGATCGCCAGCCGGGGCAGTGCCACGGTGGGCGGGGCGGTGGCCACCAACGCCGGCGGGCTGCGGGTGCTGCGTTATGGCTCGATGCGGTCGCAGCTGCGCGGGATCGAGGCGGTGCTGGCCGACGGCACCGTGCTGTCGCACCTGTCCGGGCTGGTCAAGGACAACACCGGCTACGACTACCCGGCGCTGCTGGCCGGTTCGGAAGGCACGCTGGCGGTGATTACCGCGGCCCGGCTGCAACTGGTGCCCCGGCTGCCGGATCCGGTGACGGTGATCGTGGGGGTGGACGGCCCGGGGCAGGCGCACGCGCTCGCGCGGCGCGCGGTGCGGACGGCGGGCAGCCTCGTCTCGGCCGAATACTTCACCCAGCCGGGCCTGGACATCCTGGCCGGCCATGCCGGGCTGGCGGCGCCGCTGCGCCCGCCCAGCCCCGCCTACCTGCTGCTGGAGGGGGCCGGGCCGGGCGCGGCCGGCGAACTGGCCGCGCTCGCCGCGGACCGGCCCGCCGCGGTCGGCACCAGCGCGGCCGAGCGGGCCCGGCTCTGGGCCAGCCGGGAACGGCTCCCGGAAGCGGCGGGCTTCCTCGGGGTGCCGCTGAAGCTGGACGTGTCGGTGCCCGCGGCCCAGTGGGTCCGGCTGGCCTCGGACGTGGCCGGGGTGGTCGCGGCGGCCGACCCGGGTGCCCGGGTGATCACCTACGGGCACATCGCCGACGGGAACCTGCACGTGAACCTGGTGCCAGCGGCCCCGGCGGACGGGCGGCACGAGGACGCGGTGTTCTCGTTCGTGGCCGCGCTCGGCGGGTCCATCTCGGCGGAACATGGGGTCGGCGCCCTCAAGGCCCGCTGGCTGCCGCTCGTCCGGTCGGCGGCGGAGCGGGACCTGTTCGCGCGTATCCGCCGCGCGTTCGACCCGGCCGGCACGCTGAACCCGCACGTCCTGCCCCGCTGACCCGCGCCCGGCAGGCTGGGCCCGCAGGTCCGGCCGCGCCGGCCCGCGGCCAGGCCGGTTACAGTTGACAGTTCAACCACGATCGGAGCAACCGGAGGCGCGGTGGCCGACCAGCCGGACCTGGGGCTGACCCCGACGCCGGACCCGGGCGAACGGCTGAGCCCGGTCCGGCTCTGGGACGAAGACGCCCGCCCGGCCGGCCCGCCCGCCCCGCCTGGCACGCGCTACTCCACCCGGGGCCGTGCCGTCGCCCGCCATCTCATCCAGATCCACGACCACCTGCGCAGCGAACTCGCCGAGGTGCGGGATCTCATCCGCCAGGTCCGCGACGGCGCGGTCACTGCGGCCGGCGCGCGTTCGGCGATCAACGACATGACCATGCGGCAAAACGATTGGACCCTCGGTGCGTACTGCGCCTCGTACTGCCGTTTCGTCACCGGGCATCACAGCCTGGAGGACGAGGCTGTCTTTCCCTACCTGCGGGCAGCCGAGGACGGGCTGGCGCCGGTCATCGACCGGCTGTCAGACGAGCACAAGATCATCCACCAGGTGCTGACCGACCTGGACCGGGCACTGGTCGAGCACCTGCGCAACCCTACCGACTTCACCGAACTGGAGCAGGCGGCGGATCTGCTGACCGACACGCTGCTGTCGCACCTGGCCTATGAGGAGGCACAGCTGATCGGGCCGCTGGCGCGGCACGGCTTCTACCGCGGCCAGCTGTGACCGTGGCGGCGGGCGGTGCTGCCAGCCAGCGCCGGTAACGTGCACGCCATGGATCTTGGCCTGCACGGCGAACGGGTTCTCATCACCGGTGGCAGCCGCGGCATCGGCTTCGCGGTGGCCGACGCGCTGGCCGCCGAGGGCGCCGCGGTCGGGCTGGTGGCGCGCAGCGCCGATGGCCTGGCCGCGGCCGCCGGGCAGCTGGCCCGGCACGGTGGGCCGGTCGTGACCGTGGCCGCCGACGTCACCGACACGCCCGCGCTGACCGGCGCGGTGCAGCAGATCGCTACCGCCCTGGGCGGGCTCGACCACCTGGTTGCCAACGCCGGCGGCACCGTCGGCGGGAACCTGGCCAGCTCCGCGGCGGGGGACTTCACTGCCACCTTTGCGCTGAACGCCGGGCACGCGGCCGAGCTGATCCGGGCCGGGCTGCCATACCTGCGCTCGGCCGGCGGCGGTGCGGTGGTGATCATCTCGTCGATCACCGGGATGCGGCCGGCCCCACGCACCACATATGCGGTGGCCAAGGCGGCGGAGATCCAGCTGGCCGCGACCGCCGCCGCCGAACTGGCCGCCGACAGCATCCGGGTGAACGCGGTGAGCCCGGGATCCATCATGTTCCCCGGCGGCTCCTGGGACCGGTTCGCGCAGCAGCACCCCGGCGACTTCGCCACCTTCCTGCAGACCCAGTTCCCGCTCGGCCGGCTGGGGCGGCCGGAAGAGGTGGCCGACGTGGTCGCCTTCCTGCTATCCCGCCGCGCCTCCTGGATCACCGGGGCGAACATCGTGGTGGACGGCGGCCAGCGTTATCCCAGCGCCCGCCGGTTCGATCAGCCCTGAGCCTGCCCGGCCGGCAGCCCGGGGGCGATCTTCGCCCAGCCGGTCGCCGCCTCGAAGGCGTGCGCCACGCCCAGCAGCGGCCAGTCCGACCGCCACCGGCCGACCAGTTGCAGGCCCACCGGCAGCCCACCAGGGGTGAACCCGGCCGGCACCGAGATGGCGGGCAGCCCGGTGGCGGAGATCAGGTACGACGACGCCATCCAGTCCAGGTACGTATGCTGCGGCACGCCGTCGATGTCGTGCACCCAGTCGAGCGTGACATCGAAGGGCACGACCTGGCTGACCGGGCAGGCGAGCACCTCGAAGCTGGCGAAGAAGTCGCTGACGCGCCCGGCCAGCGCCGTCCGCAGGGAGGTGGCGCGGGACAGGCTGGCCGCGGTCAGCGCCAGTCCCTGCTCGATGTTCCAGCGCACGTTGGCGCCCAGCTGCTCGCGGTGCCTGGCGTACAGCGGGCCGAGGTAGGTGGCGAAGCGGAAGGCCCGCCAGGTCCGGAACACCTCGTCGGCACCGGCCAGATCCGGTGCCGCGTCGGTGACCTCGCAGCCCAGGCTGGCCAGCACCTGCCGGGCTGGCGCCAGCGCCGCCCGCACGGCCGGCTCGACCGGCAGGCCGAGGTCGGCGCTCCAGGCGACCCGCACCCCCCGCAGGTCCCGGGCCAGCAGGCGCAGCACGTCAGCGGGACTGGCCAGCGCCGGGGCGGGTGCGTCCAGCGCGAGCGGAACCCGCGGATCCGGCCCGGACAGGACGGCCAGCAGCAGCGCGAGGTCGGCGACCGTCCGGGCCATCGGCCCATGCACGCCGAAGGTGTCGGCCACGTCGGCCAGCGGCCAGGCCGGCACCCGCCCGGGGGTCGGCCGCAACCCGGTCACATTGCAGAAGCTCGCCGGGTTGCGCAGCGATCCGCCCAGGTCACTGCCGTCGGCCAGGCAGATCATCCGGGCGGCCAGCGCCGCCGCGGCGCCGCCGCTGCTGCCGCCTGCGCTGCGGCTCAGGTCATACGGGTTACGGGTGGCGCCGAAGACCGGGTTGACGGTGTGCGAGCCCGCCCCGAACTCGGGCGTGTTCGTCTTGCCCAGGCTGATCGCCCCGGCCGCCGCCATCCGCGCCACCACGAGCGCATCGGCATCCGGCACATGGCTGGCGAACAGCGGCGAGCCGTAGGTGGTGCGCACCCCGGCGGTCTCGGCGAGATCCTTGTGCGCGACCGGCAGCCCGTGCAGCAGGCCGGCCTGGCACCGCGGGCCATCGCCTCATCCGCGGCCGCGGCGGTGGCCAGTGCCGTTCCGAATGAGCGGGTCACCAGCGCGTTGACAAGCCCGTTGACCGCCTCGACCCGCTCGATGCTGGCCGCCACGACCTCCCGGGCGGACACCTCGCGGCGGCGCAGCAGCTGGGCCAGCGTCAGCGCGTCCAGCGCGCACAGGTCGGTCACGGCTCCAGCCTGCCCGGTATCGGGGGCGGCGTCACTCAGCGCACGTACTCGGCCCACCCTCAGCCGGTGCCATGATGGTCTGGTGCCCGACCCATCACCTGCCAGCCGGCGGTCCCGGCTGTGGGCCGCCGCCGACTCGCGCGGAATCCCGCTGCGGGCCATCCTGGCCACCACCGCGGTGGTGGTGCTGGTCTATCTCGCGGCCAAGCTGCTCTACCGGCTGCGGGAAGTCCTGCTGCTGCTGGTCATGGCGTCGTTCCTGGCCACGCTGCTGAACCCGCCCGTGGTCGCGCTCCAGCGGTGGCGGATCAGGCGGCGCGGGTGGGCCGTCACCGTGGTGGTGATCTGGGGGCTGCTGGCGTTCGCCGGCCTGGCGCTGATGTTCGGCCTGCCGCTGGCCAACGGCATTACCCACCTTGCCGATAACCTGCCCGGTTACGTGAGCGCGGTGGAGCACGGCCGGGGATGGCTGGGCCACCTGGTCCGCCGGTACCACATCCAGCAGTGGGTCGCCAGCAATGTGCCCCGGCTGGTGAACATCGGGCAGGGACTGGCCAAGCCCGCGCTGACGCTGGGCAGGGGCGCGCTGTCCCTGATGGTGGCCCTGCTCACGATCTTCGTGCTGGTGGTGCTGCTGCTGCTGGAAGGCCCGAAGATGCGGGCCGGCCTGCTGCGCAGCATGTCGCCGGAGCGGGCGCGGCAGACGTCCGAGATCGCCGGCCGGGTCAACCGGTCGGTGACCGGCTACATGCTGGGGAACTTCCTGACCTCGCTGATCGCGGGCGCGGTGGTGCTGGTCACCCTGCTGGTGCTGGGGGTCCCGTTCCCGTACTTGTGGGCGCTGTGGGTCGCACTGGTGGACTTCCTGCCCATGGTGGGCGGGGCGCTGGCCGGGATCCCCACCGTCCTGTTCGCGCTCACTCATTCGTTCGCCGCGGGCGTGATCACGCTGGCCGTGTTCCTCATCTACACCCAGGTCGAGAACCACGTGCTGAACCCGCTGGTGATGAGCCGGACGGTGCGGGTCAGCCCACTGCTGGTGCTGCTGGCCATCCTGGTCGGCGCGGCCATCGGGAGCTGGGTCGGCGGGGTCTTCGGCGCCTTCGTAGCCGCCCTGATCGCGATCCCCGCCGCGGGCGCTCTCCAGGTCGTGGTGGGTGAACTGTGGCAGGCGACCTCAGCCGCCCCCGGGCCACCCGGGGCAGTGGCATCGGCCGGGCAGGACGCTGGCCCCGGACCGGGCGACGATCTGCTGTAGCGCGGGCCCCGCGGTGCCACGGTGGCAGCCACACAAGCAGGTCGAGGGCGGGTAACTCCCGCGCCCAGACCGGGACGGGGGGAGATCCACGGTGAGGGCAGAGGGGGAGGTGCCCGTCCTCGACGGCTCGATAGTACAGGTCCCGCTTCTGGGCCGGCGGTGACCCGCACCCGCCGCCGGCCTCAGTGCCGAAGGCGGGCGGCCTTGGTGGCCAGGTAGTGCTGCTCGGGGACACTGGTGGTGCGGGCCGCGGCGGTGCGGTAACAGGCCACGGCCGCCTGGGTGTCCCCGGCCATCTCATGCAGATGGGCCCGGACCGCCGCCAGCCGGTAATGGCCTGCCAGCGGGCCGTCGAGCCCTTCGAGCAGTTCCAGGCCAGCGGCCGGCCCGGTCACCATGGCGGCGGCGATGGCCCGGTTGAGCGCCACCATGGGGTTGCCGGTCATCCGCTCCAGCAGGCCGTACAGGGCGAGGATCTGCGGCCAGTCGGTGTCCTCGACCCGGCCGGCCTCATCGTGCAGGGCCGCGATCATCGCCTGCACCTGGTACGCACCGACCACCCCGGTGGCCAGCCCCTGGCTCAGCACGGCGGTGCCTTCGGCGATCAGTCCCCGATCCCAGCGCGTGCGGTCCTGCTCGGCCAGCGGGATCAGCTCGCCACCGGGACCGGCCCGGGCGGGCCGCCTGGCGTCGGTCAGCAGCATGAGCGCCAGCAGGCCGGCCACCTCCCCGTCGGCGGGCAGCAGCCGGTGCACCAGCCGGGCCAGCCGGATCGCCTCCCCGGACAGTTCCGTGCGCTGCAGGTCCTGGCCGGTGCTGCTGGTGTAGCCCTCGTTGAACACCAGGTACAGCACGTGCAGCACGGCCCGCAGCCGGGCCGGCCACTCGGCTGGTCCCGGCATCCCGAACGGCTCTCCCGAGGCCCTGATGCGCTGCTTGGCCCGGCTGATCCGCTGGGCCATGGTCGCCTCCGGGACCAGGAAGGCGCTCGCGATCTCGGCCGTGGTCAGCCCACCGACCGCGCGCAGGGTGAGAGCGATCGCGGACGGCGTGGTCAGCGCCGGGTGACAGCACATGAACAGCAGCTTCAGCGTGTCGTCCCGGTCGCTGACCTCGGCGGCCGGTGGCTCCCGCCGGGCGGCCGCCTGCTCGCGGCGGCGCCGGGCCTGGTCACTGCGGATCTGGTCGGTCATCCGGTGCCCGGCAGCCTGGATCAGCCAGGCCCGGGGATGTGCGGGCACCCCCTCGGCCGGCCAGTGCCGTGCGGCCGCGAGCAGGGCTTCCTGGACGGCGTCCTCGGCTGCGGTGAAGTCGCCGGACCGGCGGATCATCGTGGCCAGGACCTGTGGCGCCAGCCCCCGCAGCAGGTCGTCGAGGCTGGCCTGGCTCACAGGTCGGGGGCGGGTGCGCTCATCACCTGCCGCACCTCGATCGGCTGCCGGATCGGCACCCCGCCCGCCCCGGGCGCGGCCGACGCGCGGGCCGCGATCTCGATGGCCCTGGCCTCCGACTCCACGTCGACCATCCGGTAACCGGCCAGGAACTCCTTGGACTCCAGGAACGGGCCGTCAGTCACCACCGGTGCGCCGGCCCCGGCGGAGGTCACGATCTTGGCCAGTTCCGGGCCCGCCAGCCCCTGCGCGTCCACGAGTTCGCCGGTGCTGATGAGTTCGGCGTTCAGGGCCTGCTGGAAGTCGATGTGTGCCCTGATGTCGCCGGGGGCCCACTCCGTCATGGGCAGCTGGCAGCCTTCGCCGCCCTCGTAGTTCTGCAGCAGCAGGAACTTCGTCATGCCAGGCTCCTCCCTGGTTGCTGCGTCCATGGTGGCGCAGTCACCAGCAGGACGGAGCGGGCGGCCGGTTCTCGACATCCGGCCGCCGGCCGTTCCACTCAGCCGGGCACCTCACCACGGCCGATCAC
Organism: uncultured Actinomycetes bacterium; assembly: GCA_963837105.1. Classification (GTDB taxonomy): domain Bacteria; phylum Actinomycetota; class Actinomycetes; order Streptosporangiales; family Streptosporangiaceae; genus UBA9676. The sequence continues at coordinate 123,124 of CAWIMG010000035.1, forward strand.
AGGCCGGACGGGAAGGTGATGTGCTGCGGGGCGGTGAGTGGCCTGCCAACCTCCAGCTGGATCTGAGCATGCGCGGTGAGCGGGATGCCACGCGGGTTGCCCCGGTACACCTGGCCGTTGTAGAGGGCGGTCACCGGCCCGGTGACCGGGCCGACCTGGTCCGGCCCGAGCGGCTGGCCCCACTCGTCGAAGAACTCACCCAGCGTGTACGTCCGCTGGACCGGGGACTCGATATGGATGATTCCGTCCGCGGCGTGGGTGTGCAGCCAGTAGAAGCAGGTGCCGCTGCCGATGAACGGGCCCTGCTGGGTGTTCTGCGACTGCCCGCCCGGAATGCCGATCGAGGCTGGCACCTGGCGGGCGCTGCCGTGGACGACGATGGTCAGGTGCGCGTGGATGTGGAAGACCGTCTGCTCGCTGGTCCCGCACCTGATCTGGTCCACCGGCTGCCCGGTCGCGGCACTGGCCAGGCCAGCCAGCGGGGCGGCCGCGGGCACCGGGACACCCTCCGGACCGGCCGGCCCGGGCGGCAGGGCCGGCCTGAGCGGCCCGAGCGTGCTCAGCGAAGCCAGCTGGAGATGCGGCGTGCCGCCGTGGGAAGCGCTGCCGCCGCTGGCTCCGCTACTGGCGCCGCCGCCGCTGACAGCCAGGCTGATGCCCACCCCCGCGGCTATCAGCAGCACCGCGGCCCCGATCCCGCCGAGCCAGAGCCGGCAGCGCCGGCGGCGCGCCTCCTCCTCCCGCATCCGCGCGATCTTGGCACGCGCCTGCTCGCTCTGCCTGCTGCCCTTGGACACCCGTGCCCATCCTCACCGGCTTGACTTCCCCGCAGAGCAGGCTATAGCCCGCACGCGTCAGCCGGGCGGCCCGGTCAGGAGCCCCAGACTTCCTGTGCCGTCTCCACCACCAGCCGGAGCTTGGCCCACTGCTGGTCAGCGGTCAGGTCGTTGCCTTCCTTGGTCGAGGAGAAGCCGCACTGCGGCGACAGGCACAGCTGGCCGATGTCGGCATAGCGGGCGGCGTCGTCGATCCGCCGCTTCAGCTCGTCCTTGCTCTCCAGTTCGCCGCGCTTGGTGGTGACCAGCCCGAGCACCACCCGCTTGCCCGCGGGCACGAACCGCAGCGGCTCGAAGCCGCCGGACCGCTCGTCGTCCCACTCGCAGAAGAACCCGTCCACCGCCAGCCCGCTGAACAGCGCCTCGGCGACGAACTCGTACCCGCCCTCGGCCGCCCACATGCTCTGGTTGTTGCCGCGGCACATGTGCGTGGTCACCGCCAGGTCCGCCGGGCGGTCCGCCAGCACCTGGTTGATGCTGGCGATGTAACGCTCGTGCTGGTGGGCCGGGTCCCCGCCGATCTCGGCGACGTGCCGGCGCTGCGCCGGGTCGTTGACATAGGCCAGGCTGGTGTCGTCGAGCTGCAGGTAACGGCAGCCCAGGTCATACAGCCGCCGCACTTCCTCGGCGTAGGCCGCGACCAGGTCATCCCAGAACCGGTCCAGGTCCGGGTACACGGAGGCGTCGATGGCCGACCGGCCGCCCCGGTAGTGCACCATGCTCGGCGACGGGATGGTCAGCTTGGGCACGGCGGTGGTGACGGTGCGGGCCAGGAACGAGAAGGCCTCCCCGAAGATCGTGTGCGTCAGCCCCAGCGGCGCCACCACGTGCGCCGACGGCGGCGCCCACTCGTAGCTCTTCTGCTCGTTGTGGAAGGCGACCCTGATCGTGTCGTCCTGCACCTGCTGGATGCCGCCAAGCTGGTAGATGAAGTCCATGTGCCAGGACTCACGCCGGAACTCGCCGTCGGTCGCCGCGGCCAGCCCCACCTCCTGCTGCTTGCGCACCACGTCGGCGATCGCCGCGTCCTCGGTGTCACGCAGATCCTCCGCGCTGATCCGGCCGGCGGCGAAGTCCGCCCGCGCGGCCAGCAGCCGCGGCGGCCGCAGCAGGCTGCCCACATGGTCGGCGCGAAACGGCGGCCGCCCGGCCGGTGCCGGCGACGTGGCCGGGTCCTGCTGGCTGGTGGGCTCTGCGGGCATCGGGCCTTCTCCGTTCCCGGGTAGCGAATGGTTCCCCGGCGGCGGACACCGATCGCCGGGCGGCCCCGTCCGGTGCCCATCCTGTCAGGAAACTCCCCTGCCCTGATCCCCGCTCGGGCGGCCAGGCAAGCTGCCCGCGTGCGGGCGGCCTGGCAGGTCAGGTGAGGCGGATGATGGCGCTGACTGTCAGGTAGGCACCCAGGATCAGGCAGGTGTAGGCGATGAGCTGACGGGTGTGGCCCCGCAGCCAGTCCTGGCCTCTCCTGAGTGCCGCCCTGGTGCCCTCGGGCCGCAGGACCAGGAACCCGAACGGGATGATGATCAGCAGGAACTCAATCAGGACGAAGACGATGACGGCCGTGACCTGGGTGGCGGTGGAGTATTTCCCAGCGACCAGGTTGTGCAGCGCGGTGAGGTAGGCCGCGCCCGGCAGCCCGATCAGCACGCCGACCAGGACGCCCAGCCCGAACCGGGGCTCCGCCAGCACCCGCTGCGCCCAGCCGTCCTTTTCTTCCTCCGTGCCTTCTTCCTGCGCGCCTGGCTGGTCGTTCCCGGCGCGGCACCGGCGCCTTGCGCCGGCCGTGCAGGCGGCCGGTCGCCACCAGCGCGCCCACGGCGAGCAGGAACAAGCCGAGAGCCAGGTCGATGCCTGCGCTGACTGTCTTCTGGGAGCTGATGGCGTCAGCGTGGACGAACAGGACATCTACCAGGCCGATGGTGATGCCGACAGTGAGGCCGCCCAGCAGGACGCACAGGAACATCATCCGCGGGCGCCGGTTCTCGACCAGCAGCAGGTCAACGGCCAGCAGCTTCGGGTTCAGCGCCGCGGTGAATGCCAGCACGAAGAAGGTGACGTTCACCGCCTGCCCGCCAGCATCAGCTCATCCCCCCCGCCGGGGTCCCGCCTCGGCTACCGTCCAGATTCCCGGGACAGCCCCGGGTGAACCATCACGCCGCACGTGATACGCCGTCCCGCTGCTCCTGCCGTCCGGCCCGGTGTGTGCCCGGGCTGGGACGATTGTGGGCGGACAGGCGGGCGGCCGGATCACCCATGCCGGGGGAGGCGGGTGCCTGGCACGCAGATCAGGGTGGGGTGGGCGCGTGACCGCGGCCGCGACCACGCTGGAAGCCAGACATGAAACTCCGCGTCCCCCTCAGGCGAGACACGCTCCGCAAGGATGCCGTGGCTGGCCTCGTGCTCGGCGTGGAGAGCGTGCCGGACGGCCTCGCGGCCGGCCTGCTCGCCGGGCTGAGCCCGCTCGCCGGGCTCTACGCCTACCTGTTCGGCACGGTTAGCGGGGCATTGTTCACCAGCTCGGCCTTCATGGCCGTGCAGGCCACCGGCGCCATGGCCATCGTCATCGCCGACGTCCCGGCCGTCCACGCCGGTGCCGACCAGGCGCGGGCATTGTTCACCCTGTCCATGCTGACGGGCGTGGTGATGCTCGCGGCTGGCCTGCTGCGGCTCGGGTCGGTGCTGCGGTTCGTGTCGAACGCGGTGATGGTGGGGTTCATCTCCGCGGTTGGCGTCAACATCATCCTGGGGCAGCTGGCCAACCTCACCGGCTACAAAGCTGAGGGCGCCAACCGGATCTTCCGCGCCATCAACACGTTCATCCATCCCGGGCAGCTGCACCTGCAGTCGCTGGCCGTGGGCCTGCTCACGATCGCGCTGATACTCCTGCTGGAGCGCACCAGGCTCGGCCCGCTGGGGCTGGTCGTCGCGGTCATCATCACCTCGATCGGCGTTGCCGCCCTCGGCTGGGAGCACGTGGCCACCGTCGGCGACCTGGGCGCCATTCCCCGCTCGCTGCCGCTGCCAGCGGCCCCGCTGCTGCGGCTGGTCCCCTCGCTGCTGATCCCGGCGGTGTCGCTGGCGTTCGTGGGCCTGGTCCAGGGGGCGGCCATCTCGGCCAACTTCCCCAATCCGGACGGCCGTTACCCCGACGCATCACGTGACTTCATCGGGCAGGGCGCCGCGAACGTGATCGCCGGGATCTTCCGCGGGATGCCGGTCGGCGGGTCCATGTCGGCCTCGACACTGAACAAGAGCGCAGGCGCCAGGTCCCGGCTGTCCCTGATGATCGCCAGCGGGGCGATGGCCGTGGTGATCCTCGCCTTCGCCCGCCTGGTCGGCTACATCGCCTTGCCCGCCCTGGCTGGCCTGCTCATGCTGGTCGGCTACCGCACCATCAAGCCGGCCGACCTGCGATCGGTGTGGAAGACCGGCTCGATCCAGAAGGCGGTACTTGCGACCAGCTTCGCGCTCACCATGATCATCCCGTTGCAGTACGCGGTGCTCGTCGGCGTGGGCCTGTCAGTGATCTTGCATGTCATCCGCCAGTCGAACCAGATGACCATCAAGCGCTGGCAGCTCGACCCCGAAGGGAACCTGATCGAGACCGATCCGCCCGCCCAGCTCGGGGCCGGCGAAGTGGTCGTGCTCCAGCCCTACGGGAGCCTGTTCTTCGCCGCTGCCCCCCTGCTCGAATCGAAACTGCCCGCCCCGGCCGAGAGCTGTTGCGACTCGGTGGTGATCCTCCGCCTGCGCGGCCGGACCGATCTTGGCACGACCTTGATGGAGGTGCTGCGGCGCTACGCGCTGACCCTCAACGCCACCGGCAGCAAGCTTGTCATCGTCTCGGCCAGCGAGCGCATCCAGGACCAGCTCCGGGTGACCGGGGTGACCGACGTCATCGGGCCGGGCAACATCTACCCCGGCGATGAGCGGGTGGGCGCCACCATCAAGCGTGCCTACGCGGATGCGAACGCATGGATCAGCCAGCAGCGGCGCGCCGCCGGCACCGACGCCGAGCCGCCGTGACAGTGATCCGGTGCGGCATGATGATCTGCGATGTCCGAGCACACTGCGCTGGCATGGCAGGCCCTGCGGCACTACCACGTCTCGCCGCAGCGGGTCAGGCTGGCAGCGGAGTCGTACAACAGCATCTTCCGGATCACCACCGCCGCGGCGGTCTATGCGCTCCGGGTGGGGGCGGCGATGCAGATCCACCCGGAGGGGACGGCCGCCGTCGAGGCGGCCTGGCATCGGCGGCTGCGCCAGCAGGGGGTATGCGTCCCCGATGTACTGCCCAACACCGACGGTGAGTTCGCGACACTGGTGCCGGACGGCCGGGCAGATCGTCCGCCCCGGGTGTGCATCTTGTTCGAATGGGTGGCCGGGCGTTCCCTGCGGACCTGCCTGACCGAGCGGCGGTCAGCCGAGCTGGGCAGATTGTCGGCCCGCCTGAACCAGGACGGCGCGGCGTGGTCGCCACCCGGCGCGAAGGATGTGCTGCGGGCGGACCGCGTCCTGTACTGGCGGCTGCCGGAGCGGTTGCCGGAGGCCGGGTCGCGGTTCGGGTTCGGGACCTTGTTCACCGATGCGCTGGCCCGTGCGCAGCTTGCGGTGGACTCGCTCTGGCAGAGCCCGCCGCACCCACCGCACCTTGTGCACGGCGACCTGACGCCGCAGAACGTGATTGTGTCGCCGCTGACCGGCCTGGTGCCCATCGACTTCCAGGACACGGTGCTGGGTTTCGAGATTCAGGATTTGTCGATCACCGTCGCCGCTTTGCGGCGCTGGCCGGACGGTGACCGGCTCGCCGGTGCTTTCCACAGCGGATACACCGAGAACCGGCCCTGGCCAGATGTCTCGCCGGCCCTGTTCGAGTCACTCATCGTCGCCCGGGGCCTGCAGCAGCTGAACCTGACACTGAACATCGCCGGCACCGACGGGCTGGACAGCTACGTGGCCAGCCATGCCGAGCGGGTTCGCGCCTGGCTGCGGTCCCCGGACGGCCGGTGACCCGGCCAGGGGCACCGAAGTGCCCCCAAGCCGCGATGGTGACTGGTGGCAGGTGATGGATTCGAACCATCGAAGGCGAAGCCGACGGTTTTACAGACCGCTCCCTTTGGCCGCTCGGGCAACCTGCCGCGCGCCGCCCCGTGGACGGGCACAGTGAAGAATAGCGGACCCACGGGCAGCTCGTCGCGCGGGCAGCGCCTGGCCGGCAGGCCAGCCAGCCCGCCGGGACGCCGGGTAAAAGCCGCCCCGTCCCGCACCCTCGGGGGATGAGCGGGACGGGGCGGCCAGGCCGGGCGCTGGGGATCACACACCGGCCGGGGACCCTCCGGGAAGGCGGAGTTTCCCGCGGCCAGAGCCGAGCAGCGCCCGGGGTCTGGCGACCACGTTGTGCTCTATGCAGTCGGACGCCCCAGCGGCGGGATCGGTTGACACGCGATGCCGGCTGGCGCCGGCGAGCAGTAGCCTCTTGACCGTCGGTGACCCCCCGACCGGAGAAGGAGCAGCCATGGCCGCTGAGTCATCGTTCGACATCGTGAGCCGGCTCGACCGCCAGGAAGTCGACAACGCCCTCAACCAGGCCGCCAGGGAAATCGGCACCAGGTTCGACTTTCGCGGGGTGGGAGCGTCCATCGCCTGGTCTGGGGACCACGCCGTCGACATCCGCGCCAACAGCGAGGAGCGGGCCAAGGCGGTGCTGGATGTGTTCAAGGAGAAGCTGGTCAGGCGGGGAGTCTCGCTGAAGACTCTGGACGCGGGTGAGCCGCGCGCCTCCGGCAAGGAGTACCGGCTGGCGGTCGCGCTCAAGGAGGGCATCTCCAGCGACGATGCCCGGCGGATCTCCAAGCTCATCCGGGACGAGGGCCCCAAGGGGGTCCGGGCCCAGGTGCAGGGTGAGGAACTGCGCGTCTCGGCCAAGAAGAAGGACGACCTCCAGGCGGTCATCGCGCTGGTGAAGGACGGCGACTTCGGCCTCGCGCTGCAGTTCGTCAACTACCGCTGACACCCGGCCGGGTTCGGGTACAGGCCCTGATCAGCGCCTTACCCGGCTGGCCAGGCGGTAGCCGCGACTTCCCGCAGTTCGCAGCGTGTGACGGCCGCTCCAGCCTGGGGAGTGGCGCCGACGGCGAACCGGCCAGCGAACGCCTGGGCCTGCTCCTCGGTGTCCCAGATGGTGAGCGAAAGCCCGATGCCATCGTCATTGCCCATGAGCCAGGTGCCCGCCTGGAAGCCCGGCATCTGGCTGATCGCGGGCACCAGCTGCTCGCGAATGCCACGAAGGCCGGCCTCACGGTCCACGTCACCGACGTTGACCTCGATCAGGACTGCGCGCATCGGCTGTTTCCTCCTGGTACCCGGATACCCGCGAGCGCGGACGCTGCGATAGATCCGAGACTAGTCACCTACCGCTGAGCGGGCTGCGCCGCCGGGCTGGCCGTGCCCGGCTGGTGCCCGGCGCGGAAGGTGAGGGCCAGCATCACCGCACCGGACACCAGCACCGCCGCGCCCGGCCCGAACAGCGCCCACCGGGTGCCTGCCAGCGCGGCGATGCCAACCACCACGAAGGAGCCGGCCGGCACGAAACCCATCCAGCCCGCGTTGTAGGCGCTGAGCGCGTAGCCACGCTGATGCGCGGGGGTGTGCTGCTGCACATAGACGGTGGCGCTCACGGCGAACAGCTGGATGGCCGCGCCGATGGCCACCATCATCAGGTCGTAGGCGGCGGCGACCGGCATCACCGCCGCCGTCATCTCGACCGCCCCGAACACGGTCGCCCAGGCCAGGAATTCCCGGTAGCTGGGATCCGGCCGCCGCGACGAGTAGTAGCTGGCCGCGATCCCGCCGGCCGCCATGCAGGTGCCGAACAGGCCGAACCCCAGTGAGCCCAGCTGGAAGACCCGGGTGGCCATGAGCGGATTGGTGACCTCGAACTGGATGCCAAACCCGCCGACCAGCAATGCCATCGCCGCCGCCACCTGGACTGTCCGCGGCAGATCCAGCAGCCAGCGGAACCTGCGGGCGGCGGGGCGGCCCGGGCCCGTGGCGGCTGCGGCCTGCCGCACCACCCGCGCCAGCCCGGCCAGCACGCCGATCACCAGCGCATACGACGCGGCGTCGAGCAGGAACACGGTGGCTTCGCCGCTGACCGCGATGATGATCCCGGCCAGCGCCGGTCCCAGGATCTTCGTCATGCCGGTGATCGCCGCATACAGCGAGGTACCACGGCGCAGTTCGGCACCGCCCACCAGGTCGAGCATGAACGCCTGGCGGGCCGGGACATCCACGGCCAGCACGCAGCCGACCGCGAACGACACCGCCCACAGGTACCAGACCGGCACCGGCCCCGCCAGCAGCGGCACGGCCAGGGCCAGTGACCCAGCCGCCAGTGCGCACTGGGTGATGATGAGCACCCGCACCGCCCGGTGGCGGGCGACGATCGTGCCGGCCCGGCGGGCGAACAGCAGCAGTGGCAGGAACTGGGCGGCCACCAGGGTCGACAGCACCACGGCGCGGCCGGCCGCCAGCTGGATCGTCAGCCAGTACAGCGCGGTGAGGCTCATCGCCGTCCCGGTGATCGACACCGCCTGGGAACCCGCTTACCAGCGGAAGCCCGCGCTGGCGACCCTGCTGGTCCCGGCCGGGGCAGCAGGCATGCGGGACCTCCGGTGGGCAGCGGGATGGGCTTACCGCCGAGCCTAGGTCCTTCCCGGCCTGGCCGTGGCGCCGCGTCAGCGGCTCCCGGTCAGCCGCGTCCGGGATCGGGATCGGGCGGCGGCGGCACCTCCCACATCCACTCCCGCAGCCGGGCCTGCTCATGGGTGAGCTCGGCGATGCCGGTCCCGGCGTAGGAGAACTCCGGCGACCAGAACAGCGCGTCGTATGGGCACGCCTCGACGCAGATCCCGCAGTACATGCAGAGTGAGAAGTCGATCGCGAACCGGTCCAGCGCGTTGCGGACCCGGCGGCCGGGTGCCTGCCCGGGCACCGGCTCCTTGTGCGACTCGATGTAGATGCACCAGTCCGGGCACTCCCGCGCGCACAGCATGCAGGCCGTGCAGTTCTCCTCCAGCAGCGCGATCACGCCGCGGCTGCGCGGCGGCAGTTCCGCAGGGTCACTGGCGCCGGGAGCACCGTCGCCGGGCGGCCGGGCGGTCATGGCGGCTGCCACCCCTCGGGCACGCCGGGCGGGGCCAGCCGCCGCCGGGCCGGTGGCACTTCCCGCTCTCCTGGCTCCTTCGCCCCCGGCCACTCCTGCGCCGCCCGGGCCGCCAGCGCGAAATCCTTGCGCAGCGGGTGCCCCTCGAAGCCAGCGGGCAGGAGCAGCGGGACCGGGTACGGGTGGCCGTCGAACACCACACCGAACATTTCCGCCGTCTCCCGCTCGTGCCACGCCGCGCCCCGGTAGATGCCGGTGACCGTGGGCAGCACCGGCGCCGGCCGGGCCAGCACGGTCCGGGCCAGTACGTGGTGACGGCCGGTGAGCGAGTACAGGTGCGCGACCACGGCGATGCCCGCGGCCTGCTCGTCGACTCCGGTGAGCCAGTCGAAGAAGGCACAGTCCAGCCGGTCCCGGGCAAAGGTGACCGCTGCCAGCCAGTGCTCCGGCGGCACCCGCAGCAGCACCCCGTGGTGGTCGGGCTCACAGCTGACACCGGCTGGCAGGCCGTCCCGCACCGCCGCGGCGATCTGCTCCGGCGTCACCGCGCGGGCTCCGGGTCCAGCAGCAGGTGCACGGCTGCGAGCAGGGCCTCCGGCCGTGGCGGGCAGCCGGGCACGTACACATCCACCGGGACGAACTGGTCCACCCCCTTGGTGACGCAGTACGAGTCCCAGTACGGACCCCCGCTGCTGGCACAGGCGCCAAACGACAGCACCCGCCGGGGCTCGGGCGTCTGCCGGTAGGCGGCCAGCACGAACGGGGCCAGTTTGTCGGTCACGGTGCCGGCCACGACGAAGACGTTGCGCACCGCCGCGGGCACGGCGGCCGGGGCCTGCTCCTGCCAGCGCCGGAGCGCGGCCGCGACCTCGACGGCGCAGCAGGCCAGGCCGGCGTCGAACACCGCGAGCGTGCACCCCCGGCCGGCGTCCAGGATGACGACACCAGCACCGGTCCCGGCGCCCGGCTGGCGGGGGGCGGGCAGGTCAACCGCAGCCATTCCGCCAGCCTAAGGCCCGCGCCTGGCGGGCACCGGCCGGCCGGGCAGAGGCGGAAACCGGCCACTGGACGCAAAGGTTTGCAAAAGTTCGGTGAACCGCCCGTGACGGCCACGCGTCGTATGACATGAAGGGTATGATTGAGCGTGGAACTGTTATACAGGTGGGGAAATCCGGGACAGGTGTCAACCCCAGTCCCGGCAAAGCATGCGATCTGCGTCACAGTCCCGTTTATGCGCGTGTGTACGACCTCCCGCGACCCGTCCTCGCGGGTAGCCTGACGACGTCCAAAATCAAGAAATCCCGAGGCCAGCAGGGCATCGGGCAGCGCACACGGACCCACGCCGGCACCGGCGCCCGCCCGCGGCGCGTCGAGGAGGTTCTCCTACCGTGGCCAAGCAGGTCCACCAGCTTGATCGTGTCATCATCCGTTTCGCCGGCGACTCCGGTGATGGCATGCAGCTCACCGGTGACCGCTTCACGCAGGAGACGGCCGCCTTCGGCAATGACCTTTCCACCCTGCCCAACTTCCCGGCCGAGATCCGCGCACCGGCCGGCACCCTGCCCGGCGTTTCCAGCTTCCAGCTTCATTTCGCCGACCACGACATCCTGACCCCCGGCGACGCACCCGACGTGCTGGTCGCGATGAACCCGGCGGCGCTCAAGGCGAACCTCGGCGACCTGCCGCGCGGCGCGGACATCATCGCCAACACCGACGAATTCACCAAGCGCAACCTGAGCCGGGTCGGCTACCAGGCCAGCCCGCTGGAGGATGGGTCGCTCGCGGCCTACAACATCCACGCGGTGCCGATCACCTCGATGACCGTCAAGGCGCTGGAAGAATTCGAGATCACCCGCAAGGACGCCGAGCGGGCCAAGAACATGTTCGCGCTCGGGCTGCTCTCCTGGCTGTACAACCGGCCGCTGGAGGGCACCGTCGAGTTCCTGGAGTCCAAGTTCGCGGCCAAGCCGGAGATCGGCCGGGCGAACGTGGCGGCCTTCCAGGCCGGCTGGAACTACGGCGAGACGACCGAGGCGTTCTCGGTCCAGTACGAGGTCAAGCCCGCCAGCCTGAAGCCGGGCCGCTACCGCAACATCACCGGCAACGTCGCCCTCGCCTACGGCCTGGTCGCCGCGTCGCGCCGGTCCGGGCTGCCGCTGTTCCTCGGCTCCTACCCGATCACGCCGGCCTCCGACATCCTGCACGAACTGGCCAAGCTCAAGCGGTTCGGGGTGCGCACCTTCCAGGCCGAGGACGAGATCGCCGGCGTGGGTGCCGCGCTGGGCGCCGCGTTCGGCGGCGCACTGGGCGTCAGCACCACCTCCGGGCCAGGGATGTCGCTGAAGGAGGAGACGATCGGGCTGGCTGTCTCGGTCGAACTGCCGCTGATCATCTGTGACGTCCAGCGGGCCGGCCCGTCCACCGGCATGCCTACCAAGACCGAGCAGGCCGACCTGCTGATGGCCCTGTACGGGCGGAACGGTGAGTCGCCGGTCCCGGTGCTCGCCCCGGCCACCCCGAGCGACTGCTTCGACATCGCCATCGAGGCGGTGCGGATCGCCACCAAGTACCGGACCCCGGTCATCATCCTGTCCGACGGCTACCTGGCCAACGGCTCCGAGCCGTGGCGGATCCCGGTGGTCGCCGACCTGCCCAAGCTGCGGGACGAGTTCTCGTTCTCCAGCCCCAAGGACTGGCAGGCCGAAGATGGCGGCGCGCTGGAGTTCCAGCCCTTCCGGCGGGACCCGGCGACACTGGCCCGGCCATGGGCGATCCCGGGCACGCCCGGGCTGGAGCACCGGATCGGCGGCATCGAGAAGGCCGATGTGACCGGCGCGATCTCCTACGACCCCGGCAACCACGACATGATGGTGCGGCTCCGCCAGGCCAAGATCGACGGCATCGCGCACGACATCGGCCCGCTGGTGGTGGACGACCCGAACGGTGACGCCCGGGTGCTGGTGCTCGGCTGGGGCTCGACCTTCGGCTCGATCGGCGCCGCGGTCCGCCGGGCCCGGCAGTCCGGCGGCTCAGTCGCCCAGGCTCATCTGCGCTATCTCAACCCATTCCCGGCCAATCTGGGCGAGGTGCTGGCCGCCTATGACAAGGTGCTGGTCCCGGAGATCAACCTGGGCCAGCTCGCGCTCCTGCTGCGCGGCCGCTACCTGGCCGACGTCATCTCCTATAACCGGGTCCGCGGCCTCCCGTTCAAGGCAGCCGAACTGGCCGGGGTCATCCAGGATGTGATCGCCAATGTCTGACAGCAGCATGGCCAACGACGGCGCGGACGCCACGGCGCATCGGCCGGCCTCACTCGTCCTGGTCCCGGTCGCCGACGAGAAGCTGTCCACCAAGGACTTCAAGTCCGACCAGGACGTGCGCTGGTGCCCTGGCTGCGGGGACTACGCCATCCTGGCCGCATTCCAGGCCTTCCTGCCTGAGCTGGGCATCCCGCGGGAGAACCTGGTCATCATCTCCGGCATCGGGTGTTCCTCCCGGCTCCCGTACTACGTGGACAGCTACGGGATGCACTCGATTCACGGCCGGGCCCCGGCGATCGCCACCGGCCTGGCCGCCACCCGGCCCGACCTGTCGGTGTGGGTGATCACCGGCGACGGCGACGCGCTGTCGATCGGCGGCAACCACCTCATCCACGCCCTGCGGCGCAATGTCAACATCAAGATCCTGCTGTTCAACAACCGGATCTACGGGCTGACCAAGGGCCAGTACTCGCCCACCTCCGAGCAGGGGAAGGTGACCAAGTCCACCCCGTTCGGCTCGCTGGACACTCCGTTCAACCCGCTGTCGCTGGCGCTCGGTGCCGAGGCCAGCTTCGTGGCCCGCACCATCGACTCCGACCGTAAGCACCTCACCAGCGTGCTGCGGGCCGCCGCCGACCACCGCGGGGCGGCGTTCGTGGAGATCTTCCAGAACTGCCCGATCTTCAACGACGACGCGTTCGCGCCGCTGACCGCCCCGGCCACCCGGGACGACCGGCTGATCCGGCTGGAAGATGGCCAGCCGGTCCGGTTCGGCGCCAGCCAGGACCAGGGGCTGCGGTTCGGCCGGTACGGGTCGCTGGAAGCGGCCCCGGTCAGCGGCGCCGATGCGGGCTCGCTGCTGGTGCACGACGCCGGCCTGGCCGACCCCGGCTACGCGTTCGCGCTGTCCCGGCTCGGTGACGCGGACTCCAGCCATACGCCGATCGGGGTGTTCCGCAAGGTCGCCCGGCCCAGCTACGACGAGCTCATGGCCGCGCAGCTGGAAGATGCCCGGGCCAGGCAGGGTGAGGGTGATCTCGCGGCGCTGCTGGCCGGCCCCGACACCTGGCAAGTCGCCTGACCCGCCTGACCTGCCCGCCCCGGCTGCCGCGGCAGCGGGGGAGCCGGGACCAGCCCCGATTCATCCGTTAGGCAACGTCAGGGGTATCGCGGGCAGAGGGGGGCGCGATGGCGGTGCGGGTCGAGCGGGACGGGGCGGTCAGCACGGTCATCCTGGACCGCCCGGACGTGCGCAACGCGGTTGATGGGCCGACCGCCGCCGCCCTGGCCGCCGCCTTCCGTGATTTCGACGCCGACGCCGGGGCGCACGTGGCGGTGCTGTGGGGCGCGGGCGGCACGTTCTGCGCGGGCGCCGACCTCAAGGCGGTCGGCGGCCCCGATGGCAACCGGGCTGAGCCGGACGGCGACGGCCCGATGGGCCCGTCCCGGCTGCGGCTGGGCAAGCCGGTGATCGCCGCCATCGCCGGGCACGCCGTGGCCGGCGGGCTGGAACTCGCGCTGTGGTGCGACCTGCGGGTGGCCGAGGAGGACGCGGTGCTCGGCGTGTTCAGCCGCCGCTGGGGGGTGCCGCTGATCGACGGCGGCACGGTGCGGCTGCCACGGGTGGTCGGCCTCGGCCGGGCACTGGACCTGATCCTCACCGGGCGGCCGGTCCCCGCCCCGGAGGCACTGGCGATGGGCCTGGTCAACCGGGTGGTCCCGGTGGGTCAGGCGCGGGCGGCCGCACAGGCGCTGGCCCACGAACTGGCGGCGCTGCCGCAACAGTGCCTGCGCAGCGATCGTGCCTCCGCGCTGGCGGGCGCTGGCCTGCCCGAAGATGCCGCGATGGCCAGCGAGTTCCGGCACGGCGCGGCGGTGCTGGCCGGCCCGGGCCTGGCCGAGGGTGTCGGCCGGTTCCGCGGTGGCTCGGGCCGGGGCAGGGCGCCGGCCTGATCACGCCCGCCTGATCTCAGGCCCGTCCGCCGGACAGATCGCCACGCCCGGCCGGACCCGCCAGCGGCCAGATCACAAAACGGCCCCAATCACCCAGATCCGCCCACCGCGGCCAACCGGCCATCGCCATCATGCCTTCTTAGTCCCGGTCTGGAACCCGACAGGATGGGTGGTCGCCGTGCGCCTCACGTCCGCGCTGCGCTGGGCTGGATCGGTCCCGCTGGCGGCTGCCGCGATGCTGGTACCAGCTATCACGGCCGCTCCGCCCCCGGCCGCCGCCGCTACCCAGATCTGCCAGGCGTCGCCGGTCAACGGGCAGACCAATGCCGCCCTGGCCAGCGAGCTGTCGGCAGACATCAGCAAGGCGCTGACAGGGCCGGGCGGGTGCGGTGGCGGTGGACATCAACGATCCGCACGAGGGCATCATCTGCCATCAGAACGCCAATCAGCACTTCTACTCAGCCAGCGTGGTCAAGGCCACCATCCTGGGCGCGCTGCTGCACAAAGCCGAGGCGCAGGGCCGGCATCTGACCGCCCACGAAAAGAGCCTGGCCAAGTCGATGATCACAGTGTCGGACAACAACGCGGCCACCGCGCTGTGGAACGACGTCGGCCGCACCTGGCTGCAGAAGTTCCTCAACCTGGCGAGCATGCACGACACGGTGCTCGGCCCCGGCGGGTACTGGGGGCTGACCCAGATCACCGCCCAGAACGAATCGGTGCTTGCTCTGGGATCTGCTGACCCCCGGCAGCCTGCTCACCCCGGCCGACCAGGCCTACGAGCTGAGCCTGATGAGCCAGGTCACGGCGTCCCAGCGGTTCGGCGTCCCGGATGGCGCGCCGGCCGGCTTCACCGTCCATGTGAAGAACGGCTGGGCGCCGCTGCCGTCCTCATCCGACCCCTGGTACGTCAACAGCATCGGCTGCTTCACCAAGGGTGACGGCAGCAAGGACTACAGCATCGTGGTGCTGACTCACCAGACCACGGCCCACCCCACGTTCTCCTACGGTGTCACCACCATTCAGGGTGTCGCCGTCGTCGTGCACAAGGACCTGAACGGTTCGCTGGCGGCCACCCCGAGCCCGACCGCGGTCGCGAGCAACCTGCCCATCCCGCCCGGCGGGTGATGCCCGCCCGCCGCGAGCCGCGGCCGCCGCCGCACCCACGGGGCCCGGCGGGTGCGGCGGCCTGAGGTGCCCGATGGCTCACCTCGGCATCCTGGCACACAGCACCGAAGGGGCGGCCCTGGCCTTCCTGGCCTTCTGCCAGGAGGGCTACCGGCGGACCGGGCGGGACGAGCACCCCGACGTGACGCTGGACTACATCGCGTTCGGCCGCAGCATCGCCGCCTGGAAGGCCGGTGACTTTGCGACCGTCCGCGCCACGCTGGCGGTGAGCGCGGCCCGGCTCGCCAGGGCAGGTGCAGACTTCTTCGCCTGCCCGGATAACACCGCGCACCTGGCACTGGAAGCGCCCGGACCTCCGCTTCCGCTGCCCGGCTTGCACATCGCCGAGGTGGTGGCCGACCAGGCAGCCCGTGAGGGGCGGCGGCGGGTGGCACTGCTTGGCACGAAGTACCTGATGGACAGCCCGCTCTACCCGCGAGTGCTCGGCGACCGCGGGATCGCCTGCGAGCTGCCCGGTGCCGCGGACCGCCAGCTGCTGAACGAGATCATCTTCAGCGAGCTGGTGCATGGGGTGTTCACGGATTCCGCACGGCAGGAGTACCTGCGGGTGATCGGCGGCCTGGCCGCCCGGGGCTGTGACGCGGTCGCGCTGGTGTGCACCGAGATTCCGCTGCTGATCCCGGCCGGGGCCGCCCCGCTGCCGACGCTGGACTCCACCCGGCTGCTGGCGCGCGCCGCTTACCTGACCGCGGTGGGCGAGCGCCCGCTGCCTACCTGGCGCGGCGGCCCGCCCGGGCGGGTGGTCGCATCCCGGCCCGGCCCGGCCGGGCCGGGCCGGCCGGCGTAGGGTCTACCACATCGGCTTGCGGCCGGGAAACGGAGGGCATCGATGGCCGCCAGGAAACAGTGGAGCGATCTGTCCGAGCGCAACCGGAAGCTGCTGATCGCGGTCGGGATCGTGGAAGGCTGCCTCAAGATCGCGGCGCTCATCGACCTCAAGCGCCGCCCGGCCAGTCAGGTCCGGGGCCCGAAGTGGCTGTGGGCCACGGTCGTTTCGGTCGTCAGCTCGGCCGGGTTCATCCCCATCTCGTATTTCGTGTTCGGGCGCAAGCGGCCGGCCGGCCGGTGACGACGGCCGCGGAACGGCTGCGGTCGCTGGGGATCGAACTGCCGCCGGTGTTCGCGCCCGCGGGCAGCTATCGCGGCTGTGTGGTGGACGGCGGGCTGGTGCATGTCAGCGGGCACGGCCCGATCGCTGGCGACCAGATGATCCGGGGCAAGGTCGGTGGCGAGCTGACCCTGGCGCAGGGCCAGCAGGCGGCGCGCATGACCGCGCTGTCGATCCTGGCCACCCTCCAGGCCGAACTGGGGGATCTCGACCGGATCGAGCAGATCATCAAGGTGTTCGGCATGGTGAACGTGGCACCCGGCTTCGACCGCACCCCCGCGGTCATCGACGGCTGCTCCGACCTGCTGGTGGAGATATTCGGTGATGCCGGGCGCCATGCCCGGTCCGCGGTGGGCATGGCCGAATTGCCGTTTGGCATCGCCGTGGAAATCGAGCTGATCGCCCGCCTGCGCAGTCAGTAGGGCCGCCAGCCGGCTGGCCTCAGCGGTGCGGCGGGCGCAGGCGCAGCCGCCGCGGGCGGTCTGAGTCCAGCCGCAGCCAGTAGCCGACCGGGAACAGCCGCACGTTGAGGCGGGTGTCCACCAGCCCCCACAGCCCGCGGCGCGCGAACAGGGCGACGAAGATCGCCACCAGGCCGAGGACGATCAGGTACCACGCGTTGTAGGAGGCCAGCGTCTGCTGCAGCACTATGTACACCACGGTGCCGACGATCGGGCCCTCGATCGTGCCCAGCCCGCCGATGATGGTCACGAAGGCCATCTCCGCGGTCCACTGCACGGTGAACACCGCGGCCGGCTGCACCTGAAGCTGGCTGACCGCCAGCACCGCGCCGGCGGCGCCACAGCCGGCGCCGGCCACCACGAACACCGCCATCCTGGCCAGGCCGACCCGTGCCCCGGAACTGCGGGCGGCTACCTCGTCGTCCCGGATGGCCGTCAGCACCAGCCCGAGCCGGCCGCGCAGCAGCAGGTAGATGGCGGCCAGCGCGACCACCGTGACGATCAGCGCGGCCCAGTAGGTATCAGCGGTGAGCAGTGCCGGGCTGTACCCGGCCAGCCCGGGCAGCGGCATCCCGGTGCCGCCGCCGATCGAGGAGAACTTCTCGATGATGAGCAGGATGGTGGTGGCGAGCACCCAGGTGGCGATCGCGAAGTACCCGCTGCGCAGCCGGGAGACCAGCCACCACAACGGCACCGCCGCCACCCCGCAGCCAACCGCGGCGACGGGCAGTGCGGCAAACGGCGAAGTGCCGTGGATGGCCAGGATCAGCACGAAGTAGGCGCCGAGCCCGACGAACGCCTGCTGGCCCACCGACACCAGGCCCGCGTACCCGGCCAGCAGGTTCCACATACTTGCCATCGTGAGCACGATGAACGCCTGCACCAGGATGGCGGTGGTACCCGAGTACACGATGTAGGGAAGCAGCCAGAACACGACAACGACGATCAGCGCGCCCAGCCCGGTCCAGGTGACGTTCCGGCGCGACCGGGTGACCCGGAACGCTTCGGCCGCACGGGAGGTGCTGTCCGTGGCCAGGCTCACGACTGTGCCCTCCGGCTGATCAGGCCCTGCGGGCGCAGCACGAGCACGGCCAGGAACACGATGAACCCGGCCAGCATCTCGTCCGAGATGCTGATCTGGGCGCCGATCTGCTGCGCCACGCCCAGCACCACGCCGCCGAGCAGAGTGCCCCACAGGGAGCCGAGCCCCCCGATGACCACGGCCGCGAACGCGAACAGCAGGATCGTGTCGGTGCCCGCGGTCGGATAGATCTGGGAGTACATGCCGTATGCGATGCCGCCCAGCGCCACGGTGCCGAACGCGATCGCCGCCGCGATGCCGAACACGTGCCGGTAGTCGGCCCCGGCAAGCTGGGCCGCCTCCCGGTCGTCGGCCACGGCCCGGATCAGGCGGCCGTACTTGGACCTGGACAGGAAGTACTGCAGCCCCAGCAGCACTACCACCGCGGTGGCGAAGATGACCACCAGCAGGTAGGCGATCTGAATCTGGGGGCCGAGGCTGAAGGAGGCGGTGATCAGGGACAGCCCGGTGCCGATGCCACGGGTGTTGGCGGTGAAGAACTGGAGCAGGCCGTTCTCGATCACCACCGACAAGCCGAGCATGACCATCAGCGTGGTGAGCAGGCTGCGGTTGAGCGCGCTCTGGATCATCGTGCGCTGCACCACGTAGCCGAGCCCCGCCATCACCGGCACCACGATGAGGAAAGACAAGAGCACGGGGACGTGGACGACCGCGATGATGCCGATCGCGATGTAGCCCGCGAGCACGGCAAGGTCGCCGTGCGCGAGGTTCACCACCTTCATCACCCCGAACATCAGCGACAGCCCGCAGGCGAACAGCGCGTACAGCCCGCCGACCAGCACGCCCTGGATGATGGCGTTGACCCAGGCCATTACGGCTCCTCCCCGCCGCCGGGATGGCTGGCTGGGGCCGCACCCGCCAGCCCGAAGTAGGCCGCCTCGACCTGGTCCGCGGTGACGTCGGCGGGCCTGCCTTCCAGCGTGGTCCGGCCCTCCAGCAGGCACTGGATGTGCGAGGCCACCCGCAGGGCCTGGCTCACGTCCTGCTCGACCAGCAGCACGGTCAGGCCGGTCGCCAGGATCTCCGGCAGCATGCCGTAGATGCGCTGGACGACCACCGGTGCCAGGCCGAGCGACAGTTCGTCGAGCAGCAGCACGCGGGGGTTGGCCACGAGCGCCCGGCCGATGGCGACCGTCTGCTGCTCACCACCGGACAGCTGGGCGGCCAGCTGCTTGCGGCGCTCCCGCAGCCAGCCGAACGTCTCATAGACCCGCCCGATGGTCCACGGGCCCGGCCGTGCATACGTCGCACCCACCTTGAGGTTCTCTTCGACCGATAGCGACTCGAACAGCCGCCTGCCCTCCGGCACCATGACGATGCCAAGCCCGGCCCGCCGCTCGGGCCGCAGCCCGGTCACGTCCGTACCCTCGAACTGGATCCAGCCCGAGGCCGGGTGGTGCAGGCCGGCGATCGTGCGCAGCAGCGTCGACTTGCCCGCCCCGTTCGCGCCGATGATCGCATACACCTCGCCGGGAAACACCCGCAGCGAGATCGCGTCCAGGGCCCGGAGCTGCCCGTGATGAACGGTCAGGTCGCGGACTTCCAGCAGCGGCGTCCCCGATTCCGGCCGCTCGCCGTTGGCCGGCCCGGTCACGGCTCGCCCCGTTCCCCGCCCGTCGCGGCATCGCCGTCCGCCGTGGGCGCCGCCAGGGAGCCGCCGGCCAGGGCCGCGGTGACCTCGGTGCCCAGGAAGACCTCGCGGACGGCGGGATCGGCCAGTACGCTGGCGGGCTCGCCGTCGCCGACGAACTTGCCACCGGCCAGGCAGATCAGCCGGCTCACCACCGCGGTGAGCGCCCGCACCACGTGCTCGATCCAGATCACCGCGATGCCCTCGGCGTTGACGCCACGGACGATCTCGACCAGCTGGGCGACCTCGGGGTCGGTGAGGCCGCCGGCCACCTCGTCGAGCAGCAGCAGCGTCGGCTGGGTGGCGAGGGCGCGGGCCAGTTCCAGCCGCTTGCGCTGCAGCAGGCCGAGCCGCTCGCTGGGCAGGTTCGCCTGGCCCGACATGCCGCAGCGCTCAAGTGCCTGGACCGCGGCCGCGTAGCTGGCGCGCCGCCGCAGCCCGCCGCCCTGCTGCGCGGCGACCAGCAGGTTCTCGAACACGGTCATGTCCGCGAACGGCCGCGGCACCTGGTAGGTACGGCCGATGCCGAGCCGGCAGCGCGCCGCAGCGTCCTGCCGGGTGATCGTGCGCCCGGCGAAGCGGATCTCGCCGGCCCCGGGGGCCAGGTCACCGGAAATGAGGCCGAACAGGCTGGTCTTGCCAGCACCGTTCGGCCCCACGATCCCGACCACGTCCCCGGGGCCGACGGCGAAGGACAGGTCCTCCGCGATGACGACCCGGCCGAAGCGTTTCGTCACGTTGTCGAGCTCGAGCAGTGGGTTGGCCATCCGGTTTTAGGGGTTGGTGGGGTTCAGGTCGGCCGTGATCTTCGCCAGCGGCTGCAGGGTGTTGTCCACGACCTGGGCCTCAACCGGGAACTTCGTGCCCTTCTGCCACTGGATGCCGACCGGCGGGGTGATCGCCACCCCCGGCGCGGGACTACTGGAGGTGAAGTTCAGCGGCCCGGCCACCGCCTCCGGCAGGTTGACCTTGTGGATGGCGGCGGCGACCTCGGCCTTGTCGTGCGGGTCGCTTGCCTTGATCAGGGCCGCGTGGGCGGCCTCGAACAGGCTGTAGTTACTGATGTTGGAGTTCCACTGACCGTTGGTCGCCGACTCGAACTCGTTGGCCAGCTGCTGGCAGGTCTCCCCGGTGAACGAGGACTTCCACGGCAGCGACGGCGCCCACCAGGCGTCGGTGGCGACGTTGTAGGCCAGCGGCCCGAGCGCGTAGGCGTCGGGCGGGAACAGCAGCACCTTGGCCACGGTCGCCAGCTTCGGCTTGAAACCCTGCTGCGCCGACTGCTTCCACATGGTGGCGAAGTCGGGTGGCAGCGGGACGTTGGTGAAGAAGTCGGCGCCGGACGCCTTGAACTGGGAGATCATCGACGAGTAGTCCGTGGTCCCGTCGGGGTAGGGAGAGGACAGCACCATCTTGTAGCCCGCGGCCGTCACGATCGGCGGGAACACCGCGCGGAACGCGTTGCCGTCGGAGTCGTTGGGGAACGCGGCCGCGACGATCTTGTTGGTGTGGAGCCGGGCGTGGATCCGGTCCCACATCGGGATGAAGCACTTCGCCAGGTGCTCGGCACCCAGGAAATACATGACCACGTACTTGGGCTTGAGCGTCGGCTTGGCCGGGTTGCCGCCGAGATTGATGTACCAGGCCTCCCATGGGATGTTCGCGCAGATCAGCGGCGTGCCAAGAGACTCCGCCTGACTGGCTACCGCGTTCACGGTTTCCGGCGTGGACGAGGCGAGCAGCAGGTCCACATGGTCGGACAGGATGGCGGTCCGGGCCAGGTCCCCGGCCCGGGTCGGGCTGGACTGGGTGTCGTAGGACTTGATGGTGACCGGGTAGGTCTTGCCGCCGATCTTGAACCCGTTCTTGTACGGGGCCGTCTGCTTGATCTTGGAGATCACCCAGTTGTCCGGCGCACCGAATCCGGCCAGCGAACCGGTCAGCGGGTGGATCCAGCCGATCGTGATGCTGCTGGTGCTGCCCGTATTGGCGCCCTTGACGCCGGAACTGCACGCCTGGAGCAGTCCGCCGGTCCCCATCGCGGCCGCGCCTGCGCCGACCGCGCGCAGCAGGTTCCGCCGGTTGATGCCGCCGACCGGTCTGATGCTGCCGGAGGGCTCAGTCTGGTCAGTCATATGTCATCGATCTCCTTGTGAGGTCCTGTCGCAGAGGCGGGAACCGGACCGCGGCAACCCGGGCCGGAGCCAGTCCCCATCGCCAGGGAGCGTCCGGCAGCCCATGGATACTGGGTGGCCGCCCCGCTCGCTTCCTGGCACTTCATTACGTCCCCTAGACGTCGGCGCCCGCCTCACGCCGGCGTCCGAGGCCCGCCTCGAACCAACGCTCAGCCCAAGATCAGGTACTGCGAGATGAAGCATAGCCAGTGTGCGCTTCGCGTACGACTATGCGCAATGCAGAAATTTATTCACTTGTGACACGTTCGCCGCGCGACCAGCCGTGGCGGCCGGGTACGGGTCTGCCCGCGCGCGTCCGCGCCAGGAACGTTCTGCCGAGAACCTAGACTTGCCGGCCAGCACTGTCAACAATCTTGCCGCCGTACTTTCCAGCGCCCGGCCTGCGGCGGTCGTCAGCGGCAGCTAGCTGGCTGGGACCAGCCGGAAAGCGACGGCGCCAGAGCCGGCCTGGGCACCGCAGGCACCCCGGGCCGCGGCACCAAAGATCGTTGACAATATCGCTTTCACTGCCATACTTTGCCGGGCAGGACCGCGCTGCTGGCCGGCCGTTGCCGGCTGGCTCGCGGCGATGGGGCGTGCCGGGAACCAGGCGGCCAGGCATCGGCGGGTGGCCATGGCGGTTACCTCCCGGGGTGGGATGAGGCACGGCGCCGCGGTCAGGCTGTTCAGGTGTGCGCCGGTAACCGGAAGGAGCGGCAAGGATGCCGGAGGAGGACCCGAAGCCGGCGGTGACCGCGGCGATCCGGGCGGCGATTCTGCGCGGGGAATTCGCGCCCCGGCAGCGGCTGGTCGAGGTCGATCTGTGCGAGCGCTTCGGCACCTCCCGGTTCATTCTCCGCGCCGCGCTGCAGGAACTGGCGGCACAGGGCCTGGTCGAGTTCCAGCGGAACCGGGGGGCGCGCGTCCGTGAGGTGTCCCTGGCCGAGGCCATCGAGATCACCGAGATCCGCGTTCTGCTGGAAGGCCACCTGGCCGCGCGGGCGGCGGAACGCATCACCCGCCCGGGTGCGGCCATGCTGCGGGGGATCGTCAAGGACATGCGCGCCGCGGTCGCGAAATCGGAACTGCTGGCCTACAGCGACCTCAACGCGCGCCTGCACGCCACGATCCGCGACCTGGGGGCACACCCGACGGCATCCCGCCTGCTCCAGCAGTTGCGTGACCAGACGGTCCGCCACCAGTTCTCGCTGTCCCTGGTGCCGGGCCGGCCAACGGTCTCGCTGCCGCAGCACGAGGCGATTGTCGCGGCCATCACCGCACACAAACCGGACGAGGCCCAGCAGGCCATGCACGAGCACCTGCAGAGTGTCATTCAGGCTTTCCAGGCGCTCGCCGCCGCCGCAATGACCGGTGCCGGCCCGGCCCGCCGGGCCCGCGGCCGGCCAGGTCAGCTGGTACGCCGCAGCACGTAGTCGCACATGGTCTCGAAGGCGGCCCGGGCGGGGACATCGGGCAGCCCGGCCACCTGCTCGCTCGCGGTGCCCGCCCACCGCCGCAAGTCCGCACGCGCCGCCGTCAGCGCCGGGTCGGCCCGCAGCAGCGCAAGCGCCTCCGCGTGCAATTCCGGGTCGGTCAGGTCGGCCGTGGTCAGCAACTGCCGCAACCGCGCGCCCGCCGGGTCGGCCGAGGCCAGCGCGTGCAGCACCGGCAGGGACTGGACCCCTTCCCGCAGGTCGGTGCCGGCCGCCTTGCCCGTCTCCGCCGAGTCGCTGGTGACGTCGAGGATGTCATCGGACAGCTGGAAGGCCACCCCGATGGCCTGGCAGGCGGCGGTGACCCTGGCCACCACCTCCGGCGGCGCGCCGGAGAACATCGCCCCGAACCGGCCGGCGGTGGCGATGAGTGAGCCGGTCTTGTCCCGCACCACCCGCAGGTAGTGCGCCAGCGGATCGGCGCCCGGTCCGGGGCCGACGGTCTCGGCTATCTGCCCGCTGACCAGCTGGGTGAAGGTCTCGGCCTGAATCCGGATCGCCTCGGCGCCCAGATCGGACACGATCGCCGAGGCACGGGCGAACAGGAAGTCCCCGGTGAGGATCGCGATCATGTTGCCCCAGCGGGAGTTGGCGCTCTCGTGGCCGCGCCGGACCAGCGCCTCGTCCATCACGTCGTCGTGATACAGGGTGGCGAGATGGGTCAGTTCGATGGCGACCGCGGCCGGCACGATCCGGTCGTCGGCGGGGTTGCCGAACTGGGCCGCCAGCAGCACCAGGGTGGCCCGGAACCGCTTGCCGCCGGCGTCAATGAGGTGCCGCGACGCCGAGGTGAGCAGGGCATCCTCGGCCCGCACCGCATCGGCCAGGGCCACCTCCACCTCCGCCAGGGCCGTCTTCAGCTCCGCCGCCAGCGAGGTGTCGGCCAGTTCCACGGGGACAGCTGCGATCACTCAAGCTCCCAGTCAATGTGCACGCCGTGCCACCAGGGTGTCATGCGGCGGTGCGGGCACCAAGACTGCGGGCCGGCATCAGCGCACGAACAGGTGCGAGGCGGCATGGTTCGCCAGGTTCAGCAGCGGCCCCGGGACGATCCCGAAGACCAGGGTGGTGACCGCGCCGAACGCGACCGCGGCGCCGGTGAACAGGCCAGGGCGGATCACGGCTGGCCCGTCCGGCGCGGGCTCGCTGAAGAACATCAGCACGATCACCCGCACGTAGAAGAAGGCTGCGATAGCGCTGGCCAGCACGCCGACGATAACCAGCGGCAGCGCCCCGCCCGCGATGGCCGCCTGGAACACTGCGAACTTGCCGATGAAGCCGCTGGTCAGCGGGATTCCGGCGAAGGCCAGCAGGAAGAACGCGAACACCCCGGCGATCAGCGGCGACCGGCGGCCCAGGCCCGCCCACTTGGACAGGTGGTTGGCCTCGCCAGCCGGGTCCCGGACCAGGGTGATCACCGCGAACGCGCCGATGGTGGTGAACCCGTACACGGCCAGGTAGAACAGCGTGCTGGACAGCCCCGCCACGCTCGCCGCGATGACGCCGGTCAGCAGGAACCCGCCGTGCGCGATGGAGGAGTAGGCGAGCAGCCGTTTCACATCCGTCTGGGTGATCGCGATGATGGCGCCGGCCAGCATGGTCAGGATCGCCACCACCCACAGCGCGGGCCGCCAGTCCCAGGTGAGCTGGCCGAACGCCACGTAGTACACGCGCATCAGCGCGCCGAAGGCGGAGACCACGGTGCAGGACGCCATCAGCGCGGTGACCGGGGTGGGTGCGCCCTGGTAGACGTCAGGCTTCCAGCTCTGGAACGGCACCGCGCCGATCTTGAACAGCAGGCCGATCCCGAGCAGCGCGATGCCGGCGTAGAGCAGGGTCGAGCTGCCCACGTCCGACCCGGCCGCGGCCGCGATCGCGCCCAGGTTGACCGAGCCCGAGTAGCCGTACAGCATGGCCACCCCGAACAGGAAGAACGCGGACGAGAAGGCCCCCAGCAGGAAGTACTTCATCGCCGCTTCCTGCGACAGCAGGCGCCGGCGGCGGGCCAGCCCGCACAGCAGGTACAGCGGCAGGGACAGCACTTCCAGGGCCACGAACATGGTGAGCAGGTCGTTCGCGGCCGGGAAGAGCAGCATGCCGCCGACCGCGAACATGGTCAGCGGGTACACCTCGGTGTGGCTGGCGCCGGCCAGCAGGCCCTCCCGCTCCTCGGCGCTGCCGGGGACGGCAGCCGCCTGGGCCACGAAGTGACCGCCGGCCTGGCCGGACTCGGCCAGCAGCAGCACGCTGGCGAAGGCGAGCACCAGGATCGTGCCCTGGATGAACAGGGTCGGCCCGTCCACCCCGACCGCGCCCATCGCCACCAGGTGGCCCGGGCCGCCATGGCTGAACAGCGAGGGTGTCGCGGCCACCACGATGAGAAGGACGAACGCCACCGCCAGGCCGGCCAGCGCGAGCCCCAGCTGCACCGGCCGCCGCCGGGGGCGGGGCACGAACGCCTCGACCAGCACGCCTGCCACGGCCACCCCGAACACCACCAGCATCGGCAGCAGCTGCCGGTATTCGATGCTGGGCGGGGTGATGGTGATGGTGGCGGCGGCCAGCTGCTGGTAGCCGGCGTGGGCCAGGACCGCGGTTGCTGCCGCGGGCGCCGTCATGGGGCCACCACCTTCGAGGTCTGGGTCACCTTGCCGCCCGCCTTCTTACTGACCCGGACGACCAGTGCGGAGCTGGGATGGGGTGGCACCGGGTCGGTGGCGTGCACCTGCACCAGCGTCCGGGAGACGGCGGGATTGATGATGTTCAGCAGCGGCTGCGGGTAGACGCCGAACACGATGATGAGCGCGATCAGTGGCCCGACCGCCCACAGCTCCCTGGCCTTGAGGTCACCGAAGTGGGCGACCTCTTCCCGGACCGGCCCGGTCATCGTGCGCTGGTACATCCACAAGATGTAGATGGCCGACAGGATGACCGCGATGGTCGCCGCCACCGCCGCCGCCTTGTACCTGGTGAACGTGCCGACCAGGACCAGGAACTCGCTGACGAACGTGGACAGGCCCGGCAGCGACAGCCCCGCCAGGCCGGCGATCAGGAACAGGCCGGCCAGCACCGGGGCCACCTTCTGCACTCCCCCGTAGTCGGAGATCAGGTGAGAGCGCCGCCGCACGATCAGGAAGCCGGCGATCAGGAACAGCGCGCCGGTGGCGAAGCCGTGGTTGACCATGTACAGGGTCGCGCCGGACTGGCCCTGGCTGGTCAGCACGAAGATGCCCAGCGCGATCAGGCCGAAGTGGGAGATCGAGGTGTAGGCGATCAGCCGCTTCATGTCCCGCTGGCCGATGGCCACGATCGCCCCGTACAGGATCCCGACCACCGCCATGACCAGCACCAGTGGCGTGAAGTAATGGGCTGCCGACGGGAACAGCTCCAGGCAGTACCGGATCATGCCGAACGTGCCGACCTTGTCCAGCACGCCGACCAGCAGTACCGCCGCGCCGGGCTGGGCCGAGGTAGCCGCGTCCGGCAGCCAGGTGTGGAACGGCCACAGCGGCGCCTTGATCGCGAAGGCGACGAAGAACCCGAGGAACAGCCACCGCTGGGTACCGGGGCTGAGCGCCAGGTGGGTCAGCTGGCTGAACAGGAAGGTGCCCGGCTGGCCGCCGCGGGTGGAGTACACATACAGCGCGATCACCGCGGCCAGCATGAGCAGGCCGCCCAGCAGGCTGTAGAGCAGGAACTTCACCGCCGCGTACTGGCGCTGCCCGACGCCGTAGCTGCCGATCATGAAGTACATCGGGATCAGCATGGCCTCGAACAGCACATAGAACAGGAAGACGTCGGTGGCCGCGAAGATCCCGATCACCATCGCCTCGAGCAGCAGCATCCAGACGAAGTAGGTCTTGACGCTGTGCCGGGGCCGGGCGGCGGCCGGTGCCGCGGCACCCGGCCCGGCCGCGGCGGCACCGTTACCGGCGGGGCCGGCGGCAGGCAGTGGATCGGCGTCGTTCCACGAGGCCAGCACCACCACCGGCATCAGGACCGCGGTCATGCCGATCAGCACCAGCCCGATGCCATCCACGCCCACCGCGTAGTGGATGCCGAACTGCGGGATCCACTGATAGGTCTGGGTGAACTGGAAAGCGGCCCCGTTCGGCTTGAAGCTGACGATCATCGCGATCGTCACCGCCAGCGTCAGCAGCGACACCACCAGCGCCAGCCGCTTGGCCAGCAGGCCGCGGGCGCGGGCGCCGGCCTCGTCGGCAGCGCCGGCGCCGGGTATCACCGCGAGCACCAGCGCGCCCACGGCCGGGATGGCCATCGTGACGGTCAGCCAGGGAAACGTGCTCATGCGACTCCGCCCCCCTTCAGATCCGGACCAGCAGCAGCGCGCCCACCAGCAGCACCGCACCGATGAGCATGGACAGGGCGTAGGAGCGGACGAAGCCGGTCTGCACCCGGCGCACCCGTCCCGAGGTGCCGCCCACGGTGGCGGCGACGGTATTGACCAGGCCGTCCACACCGCGATTGTCGAAGTACACCGACAGCCGGGTCAGCCACTGGCCGGGCCGCATCAGCAGCGATTCGTTGACCGCGTCGCCGTACAGATCCCGGCGGGCGGCGGTGACCGGGAACCGGGCCGCCGGGGCGGTGACAGGTACCGGGCGGCGCCCGTAGAGCGCCCAGGCGGCCGCGACCGCGAGCAGCACCAGCACCAGCGCCGCGATCCCGGACGCGCTGAACAGCGGCGGCTCTGCGGGGACGTAGCCGGTCACCGGGCCCAGGAAAAGGGCGAGCCGGTCGCCCAGGATCTCGTAGGCGCCGAACCCGAAGGCCCCGATCGCGAGCAGGATCATCGGCGAGGTCATGACCGGCGGCACCTCGTGCGGATCGGCCCCAGGGTCCCAGCGGCGTTCCCCGGTGAAGGTCATGAACATCACCCGGCTCATGTAGAACGCGGTCAGGCCGGCCCCGATCAGCGCCGCCAGGCCGAAGATCCAGCCGGACGCGCCGCCCTTGGCGAATGCGGCGTCGATGACCGTGTCCTTGGCGAAGAAGCCGGAGAACGGCGGGATACCGATGATCGCCAGATAGCAGGCCCCGAACGTGACGAAGGTGATCGGCATGACCGTGCGCAGGCCACCGAAGCGCCGCATGTCCACCTCGTCGTTCATCTCATGCTTGATCGAGCCCGCGCCCAGGAACAGCCCCGCCTTGAAGAAGCCGTGCGCGAGCAGCAGGGCGATCGCGAACGGGTACCCGGGCGGCCCCAGCCCGGCGGCCAGCATCATGTAGCCGATCTGGCTCATGGTGGAGCCAGCCAGTGCCTTCTTGATGTCGTCCTTGGCGCAGCTGATGATCGCCCCGAAGAGCAGCGTCGCCGCGCCCACGATGGTGACCGCCAGCCGGGCCTGCGGGGAAACGTCGAAGATCGGGCCGGACCGGACGATCAGGTACACGCCGGCGGTGACCATGGTGGCCGCGTGGATGAGGGCGGAGACGGGGGTGGGGCCCTCCATCGCGTCCAGCAGCCAGGACTGCAGCGGCAGCTGGGCCGACTTGCCGCAGGCGCCGAGCAGCAGCAGCAGGCCGATCGCGGTGGCCACACCGTGGCTGGCCGAGCCGATCTGGCTGAAGACGCCGGTGAAGGAAACCGAGCCGAACTCGGCGAACATCAGCATGATCGCCAGCGACAGGCCGGCGTCGCCGACCCGGTTGGCGATGAACGCCTTCTTGGCCGCGACCGCGGCCGACGGCTTGTACTGCCAGAAGCCGATCAGCAGGTAGGAGGTCAGGCCGACGCCTTCCCACCCCACGTACAGCACCAGGTAGTTGTTGGCCAGCACCAGCAGCAGCATCGAGGCCACGAACAGGTTCATGTAGCCGAAGAAGCGGCGCCGCTCGGGGTCGTGCGACATGTAGCCAACCGCGAATATGTGGATCAGCGAGCCGACCCCGGTGATCAGCAGCACGAAACAGATGGACAGCTGGTCCAGCCGCAGTCCCACCGGCACGTTGAAGCGGGCCACATGGATCCAGGTGAACAGGGTGAGCTGCCGGATCCGCTGGTTGCCGGGGTAGCCGAGCATGGCCAGGTAGGCGAGCACGCCGTAGCCGAACGCGGCCAGCGGCATCGCGACCCCGACCAGGTGGCCCCACCGGTTGGTCCGCCGCCCGCCGAGCAGCAGGATCACCGCGCCGGCCAGCGGGAAAGCCAGCAGCAGCCACATCGCCCGCTGGACACCGACCGCGGGCAGCGCCGCCGTCGCCGGCGCCACCGCGGGCAGGGCAGCAAGATTGCCTGTCACCGCAGCTCCTCTGCAACGGCCCGGGGGAACGGCCCACCCGGGCCACCCCGAGTCAATACTTCAGCAGGTTCGCGTCGTCCACCGACGCGGACCTGCGGGTACGGAAGATCGCCATCAGGATCGCCAGCCCGACCACCACCTCGGCGGCCGCGACCACCATCACGAAGAACGCGATGACCTGCCCGTCCACCGTGCCGTGCAGCCGGGCGAAGGCCACGAACGCCAGGTTGACCGCGTTCAGCATGAGCTCGACGCACATGAAGATGACGATCGCGTTGCGGCGCACCAGCACACCGACCGCGCCGATCACGAACAGGATCACGGCCAGTGCGACGTAGTTACCCGGATTCATGACTGGCCGTCCCCCTCCGTGGCGGTGCCGGCCGGCTCACCGGGTGGCAGGCCGGCCCGGCCGCCGCCGGGCACCGGCTGGCCGCCACCACGCCGCAGCAGCACCGGGCTGACCGACAGCTCCGACGGGCTGCCGTCGGGCAGCAGCGCCGGGAAGTCCACCGCGTTGTGCCGGGCATAGGTGCCCGGCCCGGGCAGCGGTGCCGGGTGGCCGCCGGTGGTCCGCTGCCGGGCCAGATCCCGCTGCGTCGGCTTGGGGCTGGTCCGTTCCCGGTGGGCCAGCACCATGGCGCCGAGCGCGGCGGTGATCAGCAGCGCGCTGGTGATCTCGAACGGGTAGAAGTACCGGGTGAAAATCAGGGTGGCCAGCCGCTGCACATTGAACGCGCCGTAGCCGCCCGCCACCGGGCCGCCCGAGCCGATCGCGGCGTGGCCGACGACCAGGGCCAGCAGCACCAGCAGCGCGATCCCGGCCAGCCCGGCGGCGAGCCGCTGGCCGGGGATGGTCTCCCGGGTCGAGTCGGCCGCGGTCACCCCAACGATCATGAGGACGAACAGGAACAGCATCAGCACGGCGCCGGTGTAGACGATGATCTGCACGAAGGCCAGGAACGGCGCGCCCGCGGTGGCGTACAGGACCGCCAGGCAGAGCATCACCACGGCCAGCAGCACCGCGCAGTGGACCGCCCGCCGGGCCATCACCATGCCGATCGCGGCCGCCACCGAGGCGACCGCCAGCACCCAGAAGGTCACGGTCGTGGTGTCGGACTGGACGTGGCTGGCGGCCAGCAGATGGGCGGTCATTCCGGCTCACCCGCCTGCTCAGCACCGGGGCCGGTATCGGCGCGGCCGGGCCGCGGGGTCCAGTCCGCCATCTCCTGCGGGTCGCCCGCATAGCCCTCGGGCGTGTCCGCCTCGCTGGCCGGGTGCCGGGGCGTGGCCGGGCCGGTGGCCCCCAGCCGGTAGTAGTCGCGCTCACTGTCGCCGAGCTGCATCGGGTGCGGTGGGGCGGTCATGTCCGGCTCCAGCGGGGTGAGCAGTTGCTCCTTGGTCCAGATCAGGTTCTCCCGGCTGCTGTCGGCGATCTCGTAGTCGTTGGTCATGGTCAGCGCCCTGGTCGGGCAGGCTTCCACACACAGCCCGCACAGGATGCAGCGCAGGTAGTTGATCTGGTAGACCGCGCCGTACCGCTCGCCGGGCGAGTACCGCTCCTGCTCGGTGTTGTCCGCACCCTCCACGTAGATGGCGTCGGCCGGGCATGCCCAGGCGCACAGTTCGCAGCCGATGCACTTCTCCAGCCCGTCCGGCCAGCGGTTGAGCTGGTGACGGCCGTGAAAGCGGGGCGCGGTCGGCAGCTTCTCCTCGGGGTACTGAACGGTATCCACCTTCCGGAACATCTGCCGGAAGGTGACGCCGAAGCCCTTGATGGGGCCGAGGAACTCAGGCACCGGTTACCTCCTTCACCGGGCCGGCCTGGCTGACCTCCGGCTCCCCGCCGGGAATGACCACGCCGACCCCGTGGTAGTGGGGCAGGTCCAGGGGCGGCACCGGGAAGCCGGGTGCCCGCTCCCCGGCCAGCTCGGCCGCGGCCTGGCCGGCCTCCTGCCCGGCCGCGGCACTGCGGCGCCGTTCCGCGGCAACGTCCGCCGACCAGCCGAGCAGCAGCAGCACCGCGAGGATGCAGCCGCCGACGATGTAGACCGGGGTGCTGCCGCCGTGCTGGCGCCACACCCGGATGGTGGCGATCATCAGGATCCAGGCCAGCGAGACCGGGATCAGCACCTTCCAGCCGAAGGCCATCAGCTGGTCGTACCGGATCCGGGGCAGCGTCCCGCGCAGCCAGATGAAGCAGAACAGCAAGATCCCCACCTTGGCCAGGAACCACAGCAGCGGCACCCAGCCGGTGTTCGCCCCCGGCCACACCGAGATCGGCCACGGAGCCCGCCAGCCGCCCAGGAACAGCGTGGTGGCCAGCGCGGCGACCGTCGTCATGTTGATGTACTCGGCCAGGTAGAACAGGGCGAACTTGAGCGAGGAGTACTCGGTGTGGAACCCGGCGACCAGTTCGCCCTCGCCCTCGGGCAGGTCGAACGGCAGCCGGTTGGTCTCCCCCACCATGGTGATCAGGTAGACACCGAACGAGGGCAGCAGCAGCACCGCGAACCACGACGGGTAGTGCAGGGTGACCCCGAACAGCTGGAACGGCGCACCGTGCGCCTGGGCGGTGACGATCGCGGTGGTGGACAGCGAGCCCGCGTACAGGAACACCGCCACGAACGACAGGGCCATCGCGATCTCGTAGCTGATCACCTGCGCGGATGAGCGCAGGCCGCCGAGCAGCGAATAGGGCGACGCCGACGACCAGCCGGCCAGCACGATCCCGTACACGCCCATCGAGCTCATGGCGAGCACCAGCAGCACGCCTACCGGCAGGTCGGCGACCTGCAGCGGGGTGCGCACCCCGAAGATGGAGACCTCCGGCCCGAACGGGATGATCGCGAAGCTGATGAAGGCCGGTATCACCGCGATCGCGGGTGCCGCCCAGAACAGGAACTTGTCCACGCCCCGGGGGATGATGTCCTCCTTCAGCGGCAGCTTGATGCCGTCCATCAGCGACTGGAGCAGGCCGAACGGGCCAGCCCGGTTCGGGCCAGGCCGCTGCTG
This sequence comes from uncultured Actinomycetes bacterium, assembly GCA_963837105.1. Lineage (GTDB taxonomy): Bacteria > Actinomycetota > Actinomycetes > Streptosporangiales > Streptosporangiaceae > UBA9676. Next base: position 155,774 of record CAWIMG010000035.1, read on the forward strand.
CATCCGGCCGATGACCCGGCGCTCCGCCCAGATCATGAACAGGGTCACCAGCATCAGGAAGACGAACAGCACCACGACCTTGAGCACGATCAGCCACCAGGGCTGGCCGATGAAGCTGGCCAGCGTGGGGTCGGGTGGCGGCGGGGTGCTGGCCGCGGCATGCGCCAGGCCGGCGCGGGCGGCGGGCGCCAGGTGCACCAGGGCAGCGGCCGGGTTGCTCATTGCGGGCTCCTCAGGGTCACCGGGGTGCCGTGGCCGGCCCGGAGCTGGCGGCGGATCTCGCAGTCCCGGGCATGGGTGGGCAGCCACACCACCCGGTCGGGCATGCCTGTCACCCGGACAGCCACGGTGACCTCGCCATGGTCGGTGGCCACGGTCACCGGCGCGCCGTCGGCCACGCCCGCCGCCGCGGCGGTGGCCGCCGACATCCGGGCCAGCACCGGCCGGGCGGTCCCGGCCAGGAACGGCTCACCGTCGCTCATCCGGCCGGTGTCCAGCAGCTCGGACCAGCTGGCCAGCAGCGCCTGGCCCGGGCCGGGCTCGTCGGCCAGGTCCGCGTGCACGTACGGCGCCCTCGGCTCCGCCCCCTGCCAGCCACCGAGGCGGGCCAGTTCGCTGCGGGCGGCCGCGGCGTCCGGCAAGCCCAGATGCACGTCCATCTCGTCGGCGATCCGGCCGAGCACCACCAGATCCGGCTCCAGCCCCGGCACCTCGAACACCGCGCCGAAGGTGCCCGGGCGGCCTTCCCAGTTCACGAACGTGCCGGGCTTCTCGGTCACCGCGGCCACCGGCAGCACCACGTCAGCACGGTCGGTGATGGCGCTCGCCCGGATTTCCAGGCTGACCACGAACGGGGTGGCGGCCAGCGCGTCCAGCGCCGCCTGCTCGTCCGGCAGGTCACCGGGATCCACGCCCGCGATGAGCAGCGCGCCGAGGTCGCCCGCCGCGGCCGCGGCCAGCATCTGGCTGGTGTCCCGGCCCAGGGCGGCGGGCAGCGAGCCAACGCCCCACAGCCGGGCCACTTCCGCCCGCGCCAGCGGGTCGGTGACCGGCCGGCCCAGTGGCAGCAGGCCCGGCAGCGCGCCCGCGTCAATCGCCCCGCGCTCGCCGGCCCGGCGTGGCACCCAGGCGAGCCGGGCGCCGGTTGCCGCGGCCAGCGCGGCCACCGCGGACAATGCGCCAGGCACCTCTGCCAGCCGCTCGCCCGCCAGGATCACCGCGCCGTCGCCGGCCAGGGCCTGCGCGGCGGCCTGCTCGGCCTCGGTGAGCCGCTGCCCGGCGGCCAGCCGGATGAGCGCGGCGGCCTCGCTGCCGGGGACGGTGAGCAGCACGGTCCCGCCCATCTTGGCCAGCCCGCGGCTGGCGAACGGGGCGAGCGAGTAGACGGCGGTCCCTTTTGTGCGGGCCGCCTTGCGCAGCCGCAGGAACACGATCGGGCACTCGTCCTCGGGCTCGAACCCGGCCAGCAGCACCGCGGGCGCCCGCTCCAGGCCGGGATAGCTGACCGCCACCTCCCGCCCGGCCACGTGCGCGGCCAGGAACTGGGCCTCCTCCACCGAATGCGGCCGGGCGCGCATGTCGATGTCATTGCTGGCGAGCGCGATCCGGGCGAACTTGGCGTAGCCGTACGCGTCTTCGAGGGTGAGCCGGCCGCCGGTGAGCACCCCGGCCCGGCCGCGGGCCTGCGCCAGCCCGCTGGCCGCGGCAGCCAGCGCCTCGGGCCAGGAAGCCGGTTCCAGCACGCCACCGCCGTTGCGAACCAGGGGCGTGACGAGCCGGTCCGGCTGGGTGGCGTAGGTGAAGGCCCAGCGTCCCTTGTCGCAATTCCATTCCTCGTTGACCTGCGGGTCGTTGCCGGCCAGCCGGCGGGTGACCACGCCCCGCCGCGAGTCGGTCCGCTGCCGGCAGCCGGCCGCGCAGTGCTCGCACACGGTGGCGGTGGACCGCAGGTCGAACGGGCGGCTGCGGAACCGGTAGGCGGCACCGGTCAGCGCCCCGACCGGGCAGATCTGGACCGTGTTGCCGGAGAAGTAGGAGTTGAACGGCAGCCCGTCGGCGGTGCCGATGAACTGGTCCGGCCCGCGCTCGAAGAACTCGATGAACGGGTCGCCCGCGATCTGCTCGGAGAACCGGGTGCAGCGGGTGCAGGAGATGCAGCGTTCCCGGTCCAGCAGCACCTGGCTGGAGATGGCCACCGGCTTGGCGAACGTGCGCTTGCCGTCGGTGAACCTGGTGTCGCCCTGGCCGGCCGACATGGCCTGGTTCTGCAGCGGGCACTCACCGCCCTTGTCGCACATGGGGCAGTCGAGCGGGTGGTTGATGAGCAGCAGTTCCATCACCCCGCGCTGCGCCTTCCCGGCCACCTCGGAGGTGAGCTGGGTGCGCGCAGTCATGCCCTCGGTGCAGGTAGTCGTGCACGAGGCGAGCGGCTTGACCTGGCCTTCCACCTCGACCAGGCACTGCCGGCAGGCGCCCGCCGGGGTCAGCAGCGGATGGTCGCAGAACCGGGGGATCTGCAGCCCGAGCAGTTCGGCGGCGCGGATCACCAGGGTCCCCTTCGGGACGGTGATCTCGAAGCCGTCGATGGTGACCGTGACACCATCGGTCACCGGCACCACCGCGGTGGCGTCGTTGGTCTGGGTCATGGGGTCAGCCCTTTCCCGGCACCGGCGGCCCAGGCGGTGGCGGCGGCCGGGTCGAACGGGCAGCCGCCGGTCTTCTGGTGCTCGAGGTACTCATCCCGGAAGTACCTGATCGAGGAGGTGACCGGGCTGACCGCGCCGTCGCCCAGCGCGCAGAACGCCCGGCCGAGAATGTTGTCACAGATGTCGAGCAGCTTGTCCAGATCCTCCTCGGAGCCCTGGCCGTGCTCCAGCCGGTCCAGCACCCGCACCATCCAGAACGTCCCCTCCCGGCACGGCGTGCACTTGCCGCACGACTCGTGCTGGTAGAACTCGGTCCAGCGGAGGACGGCCCGGACCACGCAGGTCGTTTCGTCGAAAATCTGCAGGGCCCGGGTGCCGAGCATGGACCCGGCCGCGCCGACCGACTCGAAGTCGAGCGGCACGTGCAGGTGCTCATCGGTGAACAGCGGGGTGGACGACCCGCCCGGGGTCCAGAACTTCAGCCGGTGCCCGGCCCGCACCCCGCCCGCCAGATCCAGCAGTTCCGCCAGTGTGATGCCCAGCGGGGCCTCGTACTGGCCGGGCACGGTGACATGGCCGCTGAGCGAGAAGATGCCGTACCCCTTGGACCGCTCGGTGCCCATCCCGGCGAACCAGGCCGCGCCGTTGGCCACGATCGAGGGCACCGACGCGATCGACTCGACGTTGTTGATCACGGTCGGGCAGGCGTACAGCCCCTCCACCGCTGGGAACGGCGGCTTCAGCCGGGGCTGGCCGCGGAAGCCCTCCAGCGAGTCCAGCAGCGCGGTCTCCTCACCGCAGATGTAGGCGCCGGCCCCGGCGTGGACCACCAGGTCCAGGTCATAGCCGGAGCCGAGGATGTTCTCGCCCAGGTAACCGGCCGCCTTCGCCTCGGCGACCGCCTGCTGCACCCGCCGGACCACGTGCAGGATCTCGCCCCGGATGTAGATGAACGCCTTGGCAGCCCGGATCGCATAGGAGGTGATGATGGCCCCCTCGACCAGCAGGTGCGGGGTCGCCATCATCAGCGGGGTGTCCTTGCAGGTGCCCGGCTCGGATTCGTCCGCGTTCACCACCAGGTAGTGCGGCTTGCCATCGCCCTGCGGGATGAACCCCCACTTCATGCCGGTCGGGAAGCCCGCCCCGCCACGGCCGCGCAGGGCAGACTCCTTCAGCGCGGCGACAATGGTCTCCGGCTGCTGCGCCAGGGCCGTGGCCAGCGCCTGGTAGCCGCCCGCCCGGCGGTAGCCCGCCAGTGTGAACGAGTCCGGCTGGTCCCACTGGTCGGTCAGGATCGGGGTGAGCACGCCGCCGCTCACCGCTGGCCGTCCCCGGCGGGCGCGCCCGGGGTGGTGGCGGCCGGCACGGGCGGTGCGGTCCAGCCGCGCGCCCGGGCGAGCCGCAGGCCCGCCAGCGAGGGCCCGGCGGCTTGCGGGCCGTCCCCCGCCTGCCCATCGGGGAAGCCGGCCAGGATCCGGGACGCCTCCCGCCAGCTGCACAGCCGCCGCGGCCGGCGGCCGGGCGGGAGGTCGGCGCCGGACCGCAGCTCATCGACCAGCGCACGGGCGCGGTCGGGGGTCATGTTGTCGAAGAACTCCCAGTTGACCATCACTACCGGGGCGAAGTCGCAGGCGGCGTTGCATTCCACATGCTCAAGGCTGACCTTGCCGTCCGGCGTGGCCTCATCGTCGCCGACGCCCAGCTGCTCGCGCAGGCTGGCCAGGATCTCGTCCCCGCCGAGGATCGCGCACAGCGTATTGGTGCACACCCCCACGTGGTACTCACCGACCGGGTGCCGCTTGTACATGGTGTAGAAGCTGACCACCGACGCCACCTCGGACTCGGCCAGCCCCAGCCGGCCGCGCACCACGCGATGCCGTCGTTGGACACGTAGCCCTGCTCGGCCTGGACCAGGTGCAGCAGCGGGAGCAGGGCCGACCGCAGCCGCGGGTAGCGGGCGATGATCTGGCCGGCGTCGGCGTCCAGCCGGGCACGAACCTCGTCGCTGAACGCCATCACCGGTCCACGCCTCCCATCACCGGGTCAATGCTCGCGATCGCGGCAATCACGTCCGCGATCAGGCCACCTTCGGACATTGCCGAGGCCGCCTGCAGGTTGGTGAACGACGGGTCACGGAAGTGCACCCGGTACGGCTGGGTGCCGCCGTCGCTGACCGCATGGCAGCCCAGTTCCCCGCGCGGGGACTCGACAGCGGCATACACCTGCCCGGCCGGCACCCGGAAGCCCTCGGTGACGAGCTTGAAGTGGTGGATCAGCGATTCCATCGACTGGCCCATGATCTTGGCGATGTGGGCCGGCGAGTTGCCCAGCCCGTCGGTGCCAACCGCCAGCTGGGCCGGCCAGCCGATCTTGGGGTCGGTGATCATCACCGGGTCGTGCGCGGGGCGTTTGGCGGCCAGCCGGTCCACGCATTGCTCGATGATCTTCAGCGACTCGTCCATCTCGTCCATCCGGAGCCGGTACCGGCCATAGGCGTCGCAGGTGTCGGTCACCGGGACAGCGAATTCGTACGTCTCGTAGCCGCAGTAGGGCTGGCTCTTGCGCAGGTCCCAGGGCAGGCCAGCGGCCCGCAGCACCGGCCCGGTAATGCCGAGCGCCATGCAGCCTGCCAGGTCCAGGTGGGCGATGTTCTTCGTGCGCAGGGCGAAGACCGGGTTGGCGTCCAGCAGCGCACGCATCTCACCGATGAGGCCGGGCATCACCCCGAGGAACTCGCGCAGCCGCTCCAGCGCGCCGGATGGCAGATCCTGCGACACACCGCCGGGCCGGATGTAGGCGTGGTTCATCCGCAGCCCGGAGATCAGCTCGAACAGGTCGAGCACCTTTTCCCGCTCCCGCATGCCGTACAGGAAGACGGTGGTCGCACCCAGTTCCAGGCCGAAGGTGCCGATCGCGGTCATGTGCGAGGAGATCCGGTTGAGCTCCATCATCAGCACCCGCAGCACGTTGGCCCGCGGCGGCACCTCCGCCTCGATGCCCAGCAGCCGCTCGGTGGCCAGGCAGAAAGCGGTCTCGTTGAAGATCGGCGACAGGTAGTCCATCCGGGTGCAGAACGTCACGCCCTGCGTCCAGGTGCGGAACTCCATGTTCTTCTCGATGCCGGTGTGCAGGTAGCCGATCACCGGCCGCAACTCGGTGACGGTCTCGCCGTCCAGGGTGAGGATCAGCCGGAGCACACCGTGCGTGGACGGGTGCTGCGGGCCCATGTTGACGACCAGCCGCTCCTCGCCCGGCCGGTCCCCGGCCTCGTCGGCGGCGGCGACGACCTCGTCCCAGTCCTGGCCGGCGACGTGGTAGACCCGGCCCTCAGTCTCGGTCACGTGCACCTCCGCTCACGAGTACGACCTCCGCTCATCGGGGGGCGGCACATGGGCACCGCGGTACTCGACCGGGATACCGCCGAGCGGGTAGTCCTTCCGCTGCGGGTGGCCCTTCCAGTCGTCGGGCATCTCGATCCTGGTCAGCGCCGGATGGCCGTCGAAGATGATCCCGAAGAAATCCCAGGTCTCCCGCTCGTGCCAGTCACAGGTCGGGTACACGCCGGTCAGCGAGGGAATGTGGGGGTCGGCGTCGGGCACGCTCACCTCCAGCCGGACCCGCCGGTTGTGGGTGATGGACAGCAGCGGGTAGACGGCGTGCAGCTCCCGGCCGGTCTCCCACGGGTAGTGCACCCCGCTCGCGCCCAGGCACAGCTGGAACGCCAGCGACGGCTCGTCCCGGAGCACCGTCGCCACCGTGACCAGCTGCCCGGCCCGCACATGCAGGGTCAGCTCGCCCCGGTCCACGACCACCTTCTCGACCGCGTCGTCGAACTCCGCGCCGGCCTGCTTCAGGCCACTGGCCAGCTGGTCGGCGAGCTCGTCGAAGTAGGAGCCGTACGGCCGCGGGCTGGCGGGCACGGCCGGGCGGCGCACCCGCAGGCCACCGTAGCCCGAGGTGTCGCCGGTGGTGTGGGTACCGAACATCCCGGTCCGGGCGACCGGCTCGGCCAGCCGCTCCTGCCCGGCGGCCGCGGGCTGGCTGCCCTGCCCGGGCAGGTTCCCGGCGGGCACGCCCGGCTCCCCGGTCATGCCGGGCTCCCCGGCTCGGGGCGTCCGATGCCGGACGCCAGCGGCAGCCGGCGCAGGTGGGCCTGCTCCAGTTCGGTGATCTCGGCCTGCCGGTTCGCACCGAGCTTGGTGTTCTGGATCTTGTCGTGCAGCTTGACGATCGCGTCCATGAGCATCTCCGGCCGGGGCGGGCAGCCAGGCAGGTAGATGTTGACCGGGACGATGTGGTCGACGCCCTGCACGATCGCGTAGTTGTTGAACATGCCGCCGCTGGAGGCGCAGACCCCCATCGAGATGACCCACTTGGGGTCGCCCATCTGGTCGTAGATCTGCCGCAGCACCGGCGCCATCTTCTGGCTGACCCGGCCGGCCACGATCATCAGGTCGGCCTGGCGGGGCGTGTTGGAGGCCCGTTCCATGCCGAACCTGGCCAGGTCGTGCCGCGGCCCGCCGGTGGCCATCAGCTCGATGGCGCAGCAGGCGAGCCCGAAGGTGGCCGGCCACACCGAGCTCTTGCGCGCATAACCGGCGAGTTTCTCGACCGAGGTCAGCAGAATGCCGCTCGGCAGCTTTTCTTCCAGCCCCATCTGCCTAGTCCCATTCCAGCCCGCCGCGCCGCCAGACGTAGGCGTAGGCGACCAGCACCGTGCCGATGAACAGCACCATTTCCACCAGCCCGAAGACGCCGAGCCCGGTAAAGGTGACCGCCCACGGATACAGGAAGATGATCTCGATGTCGAACAGGATGAACAGCATCGCGGTCAGGTAGTACTTGACCGGGAACCGGCCGCCGCCGACCGGCTGCGGGGTCGGCTCGATCCCGCACTCGTAGGCCTGCAGCTTGGCCCGGTTCCACCGCCTCGGGCCGGCCAGCGCACCCATGACCAGCGAGAAGACGGCGAACACCGCCGCCAGCGCCGCAAGCACCAGGATCGGCACATACAGGCTCAGCACGCCGTGCCTCCCTTCTCGTCTCTTGCGCCGCCAGGGCCGGCCTATGCCGCGGGCGTGATCCTGGACAGCACGTTGATCAACCGGTCGGCCGCATCGCCGCCGCGCGGCTCGGTCAGGTTGGCCAGCAGTTTCATGGTGAACCGCATGATCGTGGGCCGGGGCAGGCCGTGCCGGGTGGCGAACTCCATCAGCCGCGGATGGCCGATCGCACCGACGAACTTGCGCCCGAGGGTGTAGTAGCCACCGTAGGCATCTTTCAGCGCCCGGGGGTAGCTCTGCAACACCAGGTCCGCGCCTGCCCGGCCGGGCCGGGCGAGCGCCTTCGCGATCACCCGCGCGGCCGTCTCGCCGGACTCCATGGCGTAGGCGATGCCCTCCCCGTTGAACGGGTTGACCATGCCACCCGCGTCCCCGACCAGCAGCAGGCCACGGGTGTAGTGCGGGGTGCGGTTGAAGCCCATCGGCAGGGCGGCCCCCCGCACCGGTGTGGTCCGGTTCTCCTCGGTGTAGCCCCACTCGGCCGGCATGTTCGCCAGCCAGCGGCGCAGCATGAGCCGGTAGTCCACGTGGCCGAAGGCGGCGCTGGTGTTCAGCAGGCCCAGGCCCACGTTGCTGGTGCCGTCCCCGAGCCCGAAGATCCAGCCGTAGCCGGGCAGCAGCACGTCCCCATCCCGCAGGTCGAGCCAGGCCTCCAGGTAGTCGTCGTCGTGCCGGGGGCTGCGGTAGTAGGTGCGGATCGCCACGCCGAGCGGCCGGTCGTCCCGCTTGCGCAGGCCCATCGCCAGCGACAGCCGGGAGGAGTTGCCGTCCGCCGCCACCACCAGCCGGGCCCGGTAGGCGCGTTCGGGTCCCGCCTCGGCGCTGTCGGCCTCCCCGCCCGCGCTGTCGGCCTCCCCGCCGGTGCCGCTGGCCTTCCCGGCCCCGTCGCTGGCCTGGCCCGGTGCGGTCGCGCGGGCGGTGACGCCGATGATCCGGCCGTCATCGTCGAGGACCGGCCCGGTCACCGTGACTGCCTCCTGCAGCCGGGCACCCACCCGCTGGGCGGCCCGCACCACCGTCTCGTCGAACCCGAACCGGCTGCGGACCAGCCCATAGCCCGGGTAGCTGGTCAGCTCCGGCCAGTCCATCTCGATCCTGGCCCCGCCCCCGATAATCCGGATCCCCTTGTTCGGGAACCAGCCATCCTCCGGCCGGAGCGGGATGCCCATGTCGGCCAGCTGCTTGACGGCCCGCGGCGTCAGGCCGTCGCCGCACACCTTCTCCCGCGGGAAGCTGCTCTTCTCCAGCAGCAGCACGTCCAGCCCGGCCCGGGCGAGATGGTAGGCGGCCGACGACCCACCCGGCCCGGCCCCGACCACGATGACGTCAGCGTCGTCACCGGCCGCGCGGGCAGGGCCCAACCCGGCGGGGGATGCAGGCTGCGTCACCGAATTTGTCCTGACTGTGTCGCGAGGCACTGTCGCATGCTGCAGTGTCTTGTGAAGCCGTTCACAAGTACTTTCTCTCCGGAGTGTAGACCTTTCCTTCAGCCAGCACCGATCCGCCCCTGACAGCAGCGGCCGGTGGCGGTACTGCGCGGATCCCCCGTGAGCTGGCGGCGTGACCTCAGTCCGTGCCCTGGCCACCGCCGCTAGCCGGACGGCGGGCGGCGTGCACGGTCACCACGCCGAGAGTCAGGTCCCGCCAGCGTACTGCCGTCCATCCGGCGGCACCTATCCAGCGGGCGAGTTCGGCCCGGCCCGGCCATTCCCGGATCGACTCGGCGAGGTATTCATAGGCGTCGCCGGCCGGTGACAGGCGGCGCGCCACGGCCGGCAGCGCGGCCATCAGGTAGCGGTCATACAAGGCGTCCAGCCGGGGCGAGGGCAGGTGCCCGAACTCGCAGATGACCAGCCGCCCACCGGGCCGGGTCACCCGCAGCATCTCGGCCAGGGCGGCATCCGGGGCGGCGACGTTGCGCAGGCCGAACGAGATGGTCACCGCGTCGAAGGCCTGGTCCGCGAACGGCAGCCGGAGCGCGTCACCGGCCACGAAGGCGACCGGGCCACCTGGCCGCGACGGCTGGCGGGCGAGCCGGGCCGTGCCCGCCCTGAGCATGCCCAGCGAGAAATCACAGGCCACGCAGGCGGCCCCGGTGGCGGTGAAGGTGACCGATGAGGTGCCGGTGCCTGCCGCGAGATCCAGGATCCGCTCCCCGGCCTGGGCGGCGACGGCCTTGGCCACCACCTTCCGCCACCAGCGGTCCTGGCCCAGCGACAGCACGTCGTTGAGCAGGTCATAGCGGCCGGCGACCTGGTCGAACATGGCGGCGACGTCGGCCGGCCGCTTGTCCAGCTGCGCTCGGGTCATGCCTTCACCCTCGCACATCGCCCGCCCGTGGCCCAGGTCGGCCAGAATGGGGGAACGGCTGGCGCCGCTGTTTGGTGAGAAGTGGACGGAGCGATGAACACCTACCAGGTCACGGTCACCCGGGAGGACGGATTGTGGGTGGTTGACATCTGGAATCCTGACCTCGGCCCGGCTGCCACCGATGCGGCACGTTTCACCGACCTTGATACCGAGGTGCGCGACATTATCGCGGGCCTCACCGGCTCGGAACCGGACGAAGCCATTCTCAGCTGGCGCTTCGTCATCGATGAGGCCGACGTGACACAGGCGGTGACGAGGCTGCTGGATGCGGAAGCCGAACTGCGCGATGCAACCCGCTTGCGGACGGAAGCCCGCTCGCAAGCCCTGCGGGAACTCGCTGATGCCGGGCTTTCGCAATCAGCGATCGGGGACATCCTCGGGGTGTCCCATCAGCGGGTGCACCAGCTACTCCAGGCTTCCTGAACTGAGCCGGTCCCCGATCTCACAGGTAGTTACACACGGATGGCGTCCCTGCAGTTAGCGGCTCGCCGACCGGGACCGGTAGCCCTGGTCGCCATGGCGACGTCGGCGGGCCGCTTATCCAACTGCGCTCGGGTCATGGGCCCAGCCTGGCACATCAGCGCTCAGCCAATGGATAGCAGGACCGCGGCGGGCGGCAGTTGTCTGCCCTCGCCAGCCGCGCCCACAAGCGGTAAACCAGCGGGCGACGCTCACCGTCTAGATGGCAGCACAGCAGCGTGCGTGCAGGACCTTGCGGGCAACGCCTGCCGAAAAGGGGGACGGGTATACCTATGACGGCCACGCTTCAGGAAATTCTGCTCGTACCGGAGGCGCAGCCAAAGGTGCTCACCGATTGCCAGACGCTGATCAAGCAGGAGGTGTCGGAAAAGTCAGGGGTCTCGGGGACCGCGGTGAAGCTCGCCTATAAGACGGTGACCAGCTTCGCCCCTGGTTACTACCACGGCATGCTGGAGCGCATGCTTCCGGAGATGGTGGGAAAGCTTGAGCCGTACTGGGCGGATTACGGCACCTCGGGCGGCAACGAGTTCGGTGACTACCTGGCCAAGCGCGGCGAGGAGGTGTCGCAGGCGCTGCTGTCGATGACGGACACCCTCGCGGCGGGCTCCGACCGGCCCACGATCATCAAGGCGTACCGGGCTGTCCGCGGCAGCGCCGCCAAGCACGTCGAGGCCGCGCTCCCGCGCGTCGGCGATCTGGTCCTGAAGTACGCCCCCTGACCGTCACCCGCCATCCGTGCGGTCCGGCGGCAGGGACGCTGACTGCGCGTGGCCGCCATGGAGCAGCCACGCTACGCTTTACCCGCATCGTGCGAGGGGGGCTGGTGATGACAGGACCGCAAGACCCGGAAGTGGCGGGCCGTGACTGGCTCAGGGCGGGCCACGCCGACCGCGATCAGGTGATCGAGACGCTGAAGATCGCGTTCGTGCACGGCCGGCTGGCCAAGGACGAACTCGACACGCGGGCGGGCCAGGCGCTCACCGCACGGACCTACGCCGATCTGGCCGCGCTCACCGCCGACCTGCCCGCCGGGTCAGCCGCCGCCGACGTGCCCGCCGAGCCTGCCGGTTCGCCAGCCCGGACGCTGGCGAAGGCGGCCCGCCGGGCGGGGATCTGCATGCTCATCGAGTTCGCCCTGGTGGGGGTCGTGGCCCTGGCTCATACGGAAAGCCTGGTGCCCCTGGCCTTCTTCCCCGGGATCGCGGCGGTCATCGCGGCGTCGAGCTTTTTGGGATACGGGGTGGTCCACGCCTGGCAGGAGCGGCGCTCCCGCGGGCAGCTGCCGCCGCGGCCAGCGCAGCGCCGCCGGGCACTCGAAGGCGAACAGAGCAACAGGCCCGGCGATGACCTGATCCTCTGCCAGGCCCGCAGCGATGCCCGCCCCCATCACCTGCCCGGCCAGCGAACGGCCCGGCGCGCCCGGCGACCGCTGACGGTGCGCAGGGGCCGCGGCCAGCTAGCGATCCTGCGCGTCACAGCCTGACCACTCGCTCGCTCGTGGGCAGGCACTGGTGATAGCCGGGCCCGGAAGACGGGCACGGCGGCTGCTCGGGCCCAGGGCACCCCAGAGCCTCCCGCCGCGCGTCAGAGCAGTTCGGGGCGTTGCCAGGGCTCACCGAGGACGTGGGTGGCGAGGAAGGCGAGGACGGCCTGGTACCAGACGACGGTGTGGCCGGGGGTGAGGATCCAGTGGTTCTCGGTGGGGAAGTACAGGAACTTCACATCCGGCGGGCCGCCCGGGCGGCCGGTCAGTTCCGCCCACAGCCGCAGCGCCTCGCCGACCGGGACCCGGTAGTCCTTGTCGCCATGGATGACCAGCATGGGCGTGCTGATCCCGGCCAGGTGATAGTGCGGCGAGGTGGCCTGGTAGCGCTCCGCGCGGGTGATCGGGTCGCCGAAGTGGCGCCGCCAGTAGGCGGGCATGTCGGTGGTGCCAAACATCTGGTCCAGCGCCCACAGGCCGGCGTGGCTGACGATCGCCTGGAACCGGCCGGTGTGGCCGGCGATCCAGTTGGCCATGTAGCCGCCGTAGGAGCCACCCATCGCCGCCGTCCGCTCCGCGTCGATGTCTGGCCGGGCAACCGTGGCGTCGGTGATGGCCATCAGGTCGGCGAACGGGCGCTCACCCCAGTCGGCATGCCCACGGGCGACGAAGTCGTGCCCGTAACCGCTGGACAGGCCGGGATCGGGCAGTAGCACGGCATAGCCCCGGGCTACCATCAGCCACGGGTTCCAGCGCCATGACCAGGCGTTCCAGCTCATCCGGGGGCCGCCATGCACCCACAGCAGCAGCGGCGCCGGGTGCTGCCCGGACGCGCTGGCGGGCAGTGCCAGCCAGCCGCGGATCGGCACGCCGTCGTCCGCGGTGGCCGTCACCTCGGTCAGCCGGCCGGGCAGATCGACCGTCCCGGCCGGGCTGGGCAGGAACCGCGGCGGGCTGCCCGGGGCGGCCAGATCGATCCGGACCGGCGCGGGCGGGCTGTCCACGGCCGAGCGGAGCGCGTACAGGTAGCGCCCATCGGGTGACGGGCACAGGTTGCTGTAGGCGGCATCGTCGGTGGTGACCGGCGTCACCGGATCCCCGGCCAGCCCGGCCCGGAACACCGGGCAGCGGCCGTGGTCGTCGGCGGTGAAGTAGACGGCCGCCGAGTCCGGCGCCCACGCGGCCTCGGACGGCCGCCGGTCCATCCCGGCCATCAGGTCGGTGGCCTCGCCACCGGCCAGGTGCACGACCAGCAGGGTCGCCTCCCCGGGCCGGTCATAGCTGTCGTGGGCCGCCGCGGCGCAGACCACCAGCTTGCCGTCCGGCGAGATGTGCGGGTCGGCGAAGTCATGGTCGGGCGCGGCGAGCAGCACCCGGCGGTCACCGGTGGTGGCGTCGATGACGGCGATTTCTTCCCGTACCCCGCCGGTGCTGTCCCAGACGGCCCAGCCTGTCACCACCACCGAGCCGTCCGGGGCCAGGTCGGCGGACTGCTCGTCCAGCGCCCGGCCCGGGCGCGGGGTCAGGTCGCGGGGCGGCCCGGCCAGCCCGGCGCCCATGGCACTGGCCACCAGCAGCCGGGGCTCGTCCGGTCCCAGGTCGTGATCCCAGAACCGGACCGGGCCGGCCTCGTGCAGGATCGCGGTCACGCCGACGTCCTTGCGCTGCTTGCGGCGGCTGGCGTCCTCCTCGGGCCCGGTGGCCCCGGCCAGCATCGGTGACATGAACACCAGCCAGGGGCCGCCCTGGGCGGTGGCGACTCGGCTGACCCCGCCGGGCGGAGCCGCGATCCGGCGGGCCTCGCCGCCGCTGGCGGGCAGCAGCCACAGCGCCGCCGCCGGGTCGTCCCCGTCCCGGTCGGCCGTGCTGGCGGCCAGGTCGGGCCGCCGGGAGAGGAACAGCAGCGACCCATCGGACAGGAACACCGGGTTGTCCTCACCCTGCGCCGACTGGGTCAGCCGGACGGGGGTGCCGTCCGGGCCGGGGACGGCCGGGATCCGCCAGATGGCGGGACTGAACTTCTTGCCGTCCGGATCGGGCTGCTGGACGCTGGCGGCCAGCCAGGTCCCGTCCGGTGCCAGCCGCAGGCCGGCCACCCGGGGAATCGCGATGTATGAGTGGAGATCGCCAAAGGGCGTCACTGGGGTATCCGGCGGGTGGGTTCCGGCACAATGCGTGACAGCTTCATGGCCTACAGTCTTCCCTGCTCCACAGTTGGCCGTCCCTGCTCCCCAGCCGGCTGGCGGCCGGGCCAGGCAAGCAGCCGCCTGACGGCTGGCAGGTCAAGAATGAGGGCGAGACCGCAGACCGTTCCGATACCGACGGCTGCCCCGGCCACGGTATCGGTGAAGTAGTGCCATCGCAGAGCGATGACGGCGGCAGCGACGGCCGCTCCGAGCAAGCACGCCACTGCCGGGATCAGTACCCGCAACGGCCCTGCCCTGGCCGGCTGTGGCGGGCGGAGAAGCAGCACCGTGACCGTCGCGGCAAGCGCGAAGATGGCCGTGGTATGCCCGCTCGGATAGCTGAGGAAGCCCAGACTGGTGCGGTGGAACATGGGTTTGAGCAGGCGTTCGTCGAGTTCGACGGCAACCGGAACGGCGGCCGCGGCAAGCAAGGCGCCGTTGAGCCGGCCGCCTAGTGCGCAGACCACGACGACGGCTGCGCTCAGCACACCCGCGGGGATGAGTGTTCCCGGGGTGGCGAGCCACAGGTCGAGACCCGGATGAGGACCAAGCCAGCTGATGACACGAGAGTCCACGGCACGATCGAGCCAGTCCGCCGTGCTCTGGTGCGAGACGAGCAGGCCGAGGACGGCGACGAGAATCACGCAGCAGGCCGTCAGCGCCCCCGCCCAGGGGCGGATAGAAGCGGCCAGCAGAGGCCGGCCTGGCCGTAGCTGTATACCTGGCACGCCACTCCTCTCTGGTGCTTGCCCGCAGCGCACGGAGTTCCGGCAGGCCCGGCCAGCGCCCGGGCTCAGTGTGCCTCGGTGATCATGGCGGCTCCGACGGTGCCGTTGGTGGCCTCGTCGATCAGGATCAGGCCGCCGGTCTGCCGGTTGCGGCTGTACGGGTCGCAGAACAGCGGCTGCGTCAGCCGCAGTGTCACCCGGCCGATCTCGTTCAGGCCGAGCCGGTCGATGCCTTCCTCCCGGTGCAAGGTGTTCACGTCGAGCCGGTAGTGCAGGTCCCGTACCAGCGCCTTCACGGTGCGGGTGGTGTGCTTGACGATGACCCGGCTGCGCGGCGTCAGTGCGGCCGAGTCGGACATCCAGCAGACCATCGCCTCCACGTCCTGGGCGACCATCGGCTGGTTGTGCGGTCGGCAGATCATGTCCCCGCGGGAGATGTCCAGGTCGTCGGCCAGCACGAGGGTCACCGACATCGGCGGGAACGCCTCGTCCACCGGGCCCTTGGCGGTGTCGATCCGGCTGATCTGGGTGGTCATCCCGGACGGCAGATGCATCACCTCATCCCCCGGTTTGAGCACCCCCCCGGCCACCTGGCCGGCGTAACCCCGGTAGTCGTGCAGGTCGGGGTCGGTGGCCTGGTGCGGGCGGATGACGTACTGCACCGGGAAGCGGACGTCGATCAGGTTGCGGTCGGAGGCGATGTGCACGTGCTCCAGGTGCCGCAGCAGCGGCGGCCCGTCGTGCCAGGCCATGTTCTCCGAGCGCTGGACCACGTTGTCGCCGTGCAGCGCGGAGATCGGCACGAAGGTGAGGTCGCCGATGTCCAGCTTGGCGGCGAAGGCGCTGAACTCATCGCAGATGCTCTCGAACACGCCCTGGTCATAGCCGACCAGGTCCATCTTGTTGACGGCCAGCACCAGGTGCGGCACCCGCAGCAGGGTGGCCAGGAAGGCGTGCCGCCGGCTCTGCTCGGTGAGCCCGTTCCGTGCGTCCACCAGGATGACCGCCAGGTCGGCGGTGGACGCCCCGGTCACCATGTTCCGGGTGTACTGGATGTGCCCGGGGGTGTCGGCGATGATGAACTTGCGCCGGGGGGTGGCGAAATACCGGTAGGCCACGTCGATCGTGATGCCCTGCTCGCGCTCCGCCCGCAGCCCGTCGGTGAGCAGTGCGAGGTTGGTGTAGTCCTCGCCCCGGGCCCGGCTGGTCCGCTCCACCGCCGCCAGCTGGTCCTCGAAGATCGCCTTGGAGTCGTACAGCAGCCGCCCGATCAGGGTGCTCTTGCCGTCGTCCACCGAGCCGGCCGTGGCCAGCCGCAGGATGTCCGTATGCCGGTGGCTTGGCCACGGGCTCGCCGCCACGGTGCCCTCAGCCGCCGCGCCGTCAGGTCCGTTAGGCATCAGAAGTACCCTTCCCGCTTGCGATCTTCCATGGCGGCCTCGCTGGTGCGGTCGTCGGCGCGGGTCTGGCCGCGCTCGGTGATCCGGGTGGCCGCGATCTCCGCGATGACGTCATCGATCTGCACCGCCGCCGACTCGACCGCCCCGGTGCAGGTCATGTCCCCGACGGTGCGGTAGCGGACGGTGGCCTGGAAGACCGGCTCGTCCTCGCCGCGCGGGATGTGGGGGTTGTCCGCCAGCAGCATCCCGTCCCGCTCGAACACGCTCCGCGGGTGCCCGAAGTAGATGGAGGGGATCTCCAGTTCCTCCCGGGCGATGTACTGCCACACGTCCAGCTCGGTCCAGTTGGACAGCGGGAAAACCCGGATGTGCTCACCCATCCGGATCCGCGTGTTGTAGAGGTTCCACAGCTCCGGCCGCTGGTTTTTCGGGTCCCACTGGCCGAACTCGTCCCGGAACGAGAACACCCGCTCCTTGGCCCTGGCTTTCTCCTCGTCCCGGCGGGCGCCGCCGAACACCGCGTCGAACCGGTGGTCGGCAATCGCGTCCAGCAGAGTGACGGTCTGCAGCCGGTTCCGGCTGGCCCAGCGGCCGGTTTCCTCCGCGACCCGGCCCGCGTCGATGGACTCCTGCACCGAGGCGACCACCAGCCGCACCCCGGTCTCGGCCACCCGGCGGTCCCGGAACTCGATCACCTCGGGGAAGTTGTGCCCGGTGTCCACGTGCATGACCGGGAACGGGACCCTGGCCGGCCAGAACGCCCGCTCCGCCAGCGCGAGCATGACGATCGAGTCCTTGCCGCCGGAGAACAGCAGCACCGGCCGCTCGAACTCGGCCGCCACCTCGCGGATGACGTGGATGGACTCGGCCTCCAGCACGTCAAGCTGGGAGAGCGAGTAGTCGGAATGCGTCGAGGGCATCAGTGGACTCCGGGTCATCGGGCAGGTGCGGCCGGCGCCGCGCGTCGGGGTAGCCTATTCAGTTGCCGGGAGCCGCGCGCCGCTGATCCCGGCAGCAGCGCATCCGTGATGGCCTCCGGGCAGATCAGGATATCCGGCTGCCAGGGTGAAGCCTGGTTGTATGCCAGCTTCGAGCCTTCCAGCCGGCTGGCGTGCAGGCCCGCCGGGGACCCCAGGCTAGTAGGCGCCGGAGCCGTGGATGACAGCCGAGAGCGTCTTCCAGAGGATCTGCAGGTCGAGCGCGAGCGACCAGTTCTCGACGTAGCGCAGATCAAGCCGCTCCGCCTCGTCCCAGGACAGGTCTGACCGCCCGTTGACCTGCCACAAACCGGTAATGCCCGGCTTGACCACCAGCCTGCGCCGCATATGGTCCCGGTACCCCGCTACCTCCACGGGCAGCGCCGGGCGGGGCCCGACCAGGGACATGTTTCCAAGCAGCACGTTGAACAACTGCGGAAGCTCATCGAGCGACCGCCGCCGCAGCCAGGCGCCAGCCCGGGTAACCCGTGGATCGCGGCGGAGCTTGAAGAGTGCCCCGTTTCCCTCGTTGAGCGCCAGGAGTTCGGCCTTGCGCGATTCCGCGCCAATCACCATGGTCCGGAACTTCCAGACGGTGAACGGCGCGCCATTCTTACCGATCCTGATCTGGCGGAAGAAGACCGGTCCATGATCAGTCATCCGTACGGCGAGGGCGATCACCACGAATAGCGGAGCGAGCAGCATCAGCGCCAGCGCGGCGGAAACCCTGTCAAACACTGCCTTGATCACTTGCTTGCTCCCGGCAAGCTCCGCGTGGTCAACGTGCAGCAGCGGGAGTCCCGCGATCGGCCGGATGGTCGTCCGTGGCCCGGCGACATCGAGCAGGGCCGACGCCACATACATCTGGGTGCCGGTCTTCTCCAGTTCCCAGGCAAGCTCGCGCAGACGGGTACCGTTCATCTCGGGGCACGCCAGGATGGCCACGGTGTCCGCGCCGAAGCGGCTCACCACCGATGCCACGCTGTCCAGGTCGCCGCAGACCGGGATGTCGGCCACTTCGCCCTGATAGTGAGCACCCGCCACGCATGCGGCCACCACCGACAAGCCGTGATGGTTGTTCCTGCGCAGCAGGGCCACCAGGTCCTCGACCGGCGCCGGATGGCCCACCGCGACCGTGCGCCGCATTTGCTGACCGTGGCGCCGCGACCGATGCAGCCGCTTCCGCCGGCCGTAGCGGGCGGTGAGGTCCAAGGCGACAGCACAGGGCAGCGCCAGAACCACGTACCCGCGCGCGATCTCGAACTTCGTCGCGTAAGAGAAGATGGCCACGGCAGCTGTCAGGCTCACACCCGCGTTCATGACCTTCCGGAACTCGTCGGAGCCGACCCCGATGAATCGCGGGTCATAGCCCCCCGCCAATGCGACCGCGCCGAGCCACAGGAACGGCAGGATCACAGTGAAAGCGGCATACTCGGCCGGAAAGCCACCGCTCTGGTCGCTGAAACGGAGCCCAAGCGCACCCAGCCCCGCCAGCAGAGCGCAGCTGAAGTCCAGCACCGCGGCGGTGCGTACGTACGTACTCGTCCACGTGGTACGGACGTTGGCCGACCGCCCGGTGTGTTTGGTCCGCTCACTGGTAGTTGTGGTCACACCGCTAGGCATCGCTCGCCCCCACTTCACCCCTAGCCCCGCAGAGCTACGAGTGAGACGCCTCAAAGGCTCCGGTGGTTGACATCCAGGCTCAAGCTCATCGGGCTGAGGCAGCCCCCCGCGTCAACCAACTGACTCAGCTGGGCGTCTTGCCTGTGGGTGCGGTGATGGTTTGGGCCGGGCGGCGAACTGCCGCAGGTTCCCTGACTCCAGCGCGGTGCCGTGGGGAAGCCAGTGTGAGGGGATTTAGCGTGTCTGGCCAGGCCGGTGACGGGCGTCACATTAACGACTGCCTCGTTGTGCAGCCCATCATGCGTTCAGCCACCCGGACAAGCGGTCGGCTGCGCCAGCGAGCGAAGGCTGACGCCGGCGACAACCTCGCCGCTACGAGGGAGCAAGACATCGGATCGTTTGATGCGGCAGGGCTGGTACGGCGCGCCGCCAGCGGAGACCGGTGGGCGTGGGAGCGGCTGGTTGACCAGTACGCCCGGCTCATCTGGGCCATGACCCGCGATTTCAACCTGATCGAAAGCGACGCCGCTGACGTCGCCCAGGTGACCTGGCTACGGCTGTTTGAGCACATCGACCGGCTTGAGCAGCCGGCCCGGGTGGCCTCGTGGCTGGCGGCCACCGCCCGCCACGAATGCTTGCGCAAGGTGGCGGCACGCAAGAAGATCGTGCTGGTCCACGACGCCACCGCCCTTGACGGTGTCGCGGTGCATCAGCCCGAAGTCGATGAGCGTCTCCTCGCCGACGAGCGCGCCCAGGACGTCCGCCGGGCCTTGGCCTGCCTTCCCCCGCAGTGGCGGCAGCTGCTGCAACTGCTCATGGCCGACCCGCCGGCTTCCTACGCCGAGATTTCCGACCAGCTGGGCCTCCCGGTCGGGAGCATCGGCCCCACCCGCGGACGCTGCCTGGCAAGGCTCCGCGACCTGCTGCAGGCCTCCTGAACCGTAGTAAGGCAGGATCGGCCGACGAGCCGGTCGGTCGATCTCTGGCAAGTCAGGAGCCGAGCTCCTCAGCGTCCACCCACCGGCCGCCAGACGATTCCACTTCCGGATACGCTGCCCGGACCTCTTCCAGCAGATCCGGGACGAACAGCAGCACCGCATCAGGCTGACGTACGGCGAGTTCGGCGGGATCGGCGATTGGGATGTCAGTTCCCGGCATCCGCAAGCCTTGTTTGGCCGGCGATGCGTCCACGATTGCGGGCAGAAGCGTGCGATCCACCTCCGCCTGATGCAAGAGTGCGACTGCGCGTGAGGCGGCACCGTAACCGAGAACGGTGCGCCCCGCGGATCGCTGGGCCGCCAGCCAGCCATGCAGTCCGCTGGCCTGAGCCTGTGCGTCGCGCTGCAAGTCGGCGAGAACAGCAGGATCACGGACACCGGCACCGGCCTCATCAGCCAGCAGCGCGTGCACCGGCCCGCGCGGCTCAGGGCCCACATCGGAGTCCCGGCTGGCGGCGAGCAGCACCGTGCCCCCGTAGAGCTCAAACTGCCACGCCATCCGCGGGCTGAAGCCGTTCGCAGCCAGCATGGCTGCCAGGACCGTCGTCGAATAGTACGCGTAGTGCCCGTGCCGGAGCGCGTTCCACTGCCTGCAACGGATGATTGTGGCCAGCGAGTGGTATTGCAGCAGCAGTACTCCGCCTGGACTCACCCGCGCCACCCGCTCGGCGAGCGCCGAGGCCTGGTCGGCAGCGTGCATCATGCCAAAACAGTCCAGTATGACGTCCGCCCGCTGGTTGCCGTGGACTGGCCTGAGCCCGCGCTGGGCCAGCAGCCCGAGCCAGGAGCCCCCGTGCGGGCTTCCGTACTCGACAACCCACCCACCGTCCGGCAACAGCCCCGCCGCCGCGACCCGCTCCACCGCATCGGCCGCCTGTGCCACGAGTGCGGCCGGCTCGCGGCCCCGCGGCTCCTCCGGCACTGTTGGGTCGGCCACCAGCTGAGCCAGGCCGCACGAGGAGCACAGCCACATCTGCAGCGGGTAGACGGGATCAGGGCCGGGATCATCGCAGGGCGGGAAATAGTCACAGGCCAACTGTTCACCCAGGTCAAGTACCAGGTGGCCGGCCTTCCCGCGGCATGCCCGACAGGCAGGCTCGCTCATCTGCCCTGCTCCCTCCCACTGCGTCCGCAAAAGGTGAAAACCTCTCCCGGCACCTTACGTCAACCGACTGCCGCAGCTAGGCGTCTTGTTTGTGAGGTAGGGACAGGCCGCGTAGCGGCCGGAACCGACGCAAGACCATGGGTGCCGACGCGGCGCTTGGGAAGCTGTGCCGAGGAGGGGCATGCCGACGCTTCATGTATGCCGCCTTTGTAGCGCGGGTCTTACCCGCACATTCGTTGACCTGGGAATGTCTCCGCTGTGTGAGAGTTACATCCCCGCCGAGCGGCTCGACGCGGCGGAGACCTTCTACCCGCTGCACGTGCGCCTGTGCACCTCGTGCCTGCTTGTGCAGATCCCTGCGTATGTATCAGGCGAGGACATCTTTTCCGACTACGCGTACTTCTCCTCCTACTCCGACTCGTGGGTGGCACACGCGAAGAGTTACGCCGACACGATGATCGCCCGGCTTGGTCTTACGCCCGGCAGCCTGGTTACCGAGGTTGCCAGCAACGATGGCTACCTTCTGCAGCACTTTGCTGCCCGGGGAATCCCCGTCCTTGGCGTCGAGCCCGCGGCCAACGTCGCCGAGGCTGCCCGCTCGCGGGGTATTCCGACAGAGGTTCTTTTCCTCGGGCCGGAGACGGGCCAGGAGATCGCCCGTCGGCACGGGCGAGCCGACCTGGTCGCCGGAAACAATGTCTTCGCACATGTCCCCGACATCCGGGGCTTCGCCGCAGGCCTGCGCGCCTTGGTCAAGGACGACGGTCTGGTGACCCTCGAGTTCCCGCACCTGCTCCGCCTGATCGAGCGGCGGCAGTACGACACGATCTATCACGAGCATTTCTCTTATCTCTCCCTGCTGACCTCCTCCCGCGCTCTGGCCACGGCCGGCCTTCGCGTGGTTGACGTCGATGAACTTGACACGCACGGCGGCTCGCTGCGCGTCTACGCCCAGCCCGAGGAGAACGCCAGTGAGCCGACCGCACGAGTCAAGGCGGTGCTCGATGAGGAGGAGTCAGCTGGGCTGCACGCGGTGGCCGGTTATGGGGGCTTCGCGAGCGAGGTGCTGAAGATCAAGAGCGATCTGCTGGAGTTCCTGCTTGCCGCGGCGGGAGCCGGCCGGTCCGTGGCTGGGTACGGTGCTCCAGGCAAGGGGAACACCCTCCTCAACCACTGTGGTATCCGATCTGATCTCCTGCAATACACCGTTGACCGTAGCCCTGTGAAACAGGGAAAGTTCCTCCCGGGCACGCATATCCCGATCTACGCGCCCGAGCACCTTGCCGAGACCAGGCCTGACTACATTCTCGTCCTGCCATGGAATCTCCGGGAAGAGATCACACCGCAGCTCGAGTACGTCCGGTCTTGGGGAGGACGGCTAGTTTTCCCGATCCCCGCGCTTGAAGTTGCCTGAATTGGGGTGCTGCTCGTGAAGGTCGTCTTGTTCTGCGGTGGTCTCGGGATGCGGATGCGCGATGGTGTCACCACCGGGCCCAAGCCGATGGCGATGGTCGGGGAGCGCCCGCTGCTCTGGCACGTCATGCGCTACTACGCTCACTTCGGCCACACCGATTTCGTGCTCTGCCTAGGTTACGGGGCCTCGCATGTCAAGGATTTCTTCCTGAGCTATGACGAGACGCGGTCCAACGACTTCGTCCTGGAAAACGGTGCGCGCGAGGTGAAGCTGTTCAGCACTGACATCTCCGACTGGCGGATCACCTTCGTGGACACGGGCCTGAACTCGGCGATCGGCGAACGGCTGCGCCGGGCACGCCGCTTCGTTGAGGGCGAGGCGATGTTCATGGCCAACTACGCGGACGTGCTCACGAACGCGTCGCTGCCCGACATGATCGCCCGGTTCGAGGCCAGCAGCGCGGTGGCCAGCCTGATCGCGGTGCCACCCCAATCGTCGCATCACGTGGTGGATATCGCCGATGACGGGCTCATCACCCAGGTGACCCCCATGCGGGACCTGCGTCAGTGGGAGAACGGTGGCTACTTCGTGCTCCGCCAGGAGATCTTCGATCACCTCAACGAGGGTGAGGACCTGGTCGAAGACGCCATCATGCGGCGCCTGGTCCCGCAGGGACGGGTCATTGCCTACCCGTACAAGGGCTACTGGTCTCCCGCGGACACGGTGAAGGAACGGGCCCAACTCGATGAGATGTACCACCGGGGGACCTGCCCCTGGATGATCTGGGATGGCGAACGGTCGGGCGCCACCGCGCCGGCTGGCAGTGCCCTGCCTGCGATCGCCGCTAGTGGGAACTCGCTGGCAGCACCCACCGCTGGGCCACAGTGATCCGGCCGTGCTGCCGCTGCATCTGAATGTACAGGCGGGCCGGCCCCTGTCCGTCCTGGCGATCGGGGCACACCCCGACGACATCGAGATCGGCGCGGGCGGGACGCTGCTCAGCCTCGCCGAGGCCCAGCCGGGGCTGCGGGCACATTACCTCGTGCTGACCGGGGCCGCCGAGCGTCACCAGGAGACGCGCGGCGCGGCGAGCGCCTTCCTGCCAGCGGCGGATCTCACGATCGAACTGCACGAACTGCCAGAAGGCAGGCTGCCCGCCGTTTGGGGCCTGGTGAAGGATGTCCTGGAGAAGGTGGCGAGATCCTGCTCGCCCGACCTCATCCTCGCCCCATCGCGTGCCGACGCCCACCAGGATCACCGGACCATCGGCGAGATCGTGCCAACCGTGTTCCGCGACCAGCTCTGCCTCGCCTACGAGATCCCGAAGTGGGACGGTGACCTCGGCCAGCCGTCGACGTACTTCCCGCTGTCGGCCGAGATGGTCAGGCGCAAGGTCGAGCTTCTGCACAAATGCTTTCCGTCGCAGCGAGCTCGGGACTGGTGGGATGACGAAGTCTTCCTGGGAATGGCGAGACTGCGCGGAATGGAGTGCCGGGCGCCCTACGCCGAGGCATTCGCCTGCACCAAGTCAGTGATACTGCCCCATGCCCTCGCGCGGGGCGGGGCGATGTGAGGAAGCAAGGGAATCTGTATGTCTGTCTTCGTGGACCTGAACGTGCCTGCCGATGAACTGCGGCAGACCCTCTATGACGGAAACTTGATCATCCTGACCCGCCTGAAGGCGGTCGGTGAGTTGGTCGACTACACCCGCGACCAGCTCGCCGAGCTGTTCAAGCCGTACGACCCGGAGCACGCCCACGAGCACTTCGACCCGCCCGAGATGGCCAAGATGCTCGGCTCGTGGAAGCCACGCTTTATCCACGCCGGGAGGTCGAAGCGCCTGGTCTGCGACATCATCACCGAAGCCGGCTTCGCGGCCGACCGTACGCACTTCGATGTGCCTAAGCCGCGCACGTCTTTTCCGATGGGGCACCTCACCACCGGGGTGGCGTTCGCCTTCCCATGGCATCGCGACGCCTGGTACAGCGCGCCGGCCCAGCAAATTAACTGGTGGCTTCCGATCTTCGCCGCCCGCCCGGATAACTCCATGAGTTTCGACCTGGCCAGCTTCGATCAGGCGGTTCCCAACAGCTCGGGCACGTTCGACTACTACCGGAACAACGCCCAGCGGCTGACCACCGCTGCGCAGGCGACCGCGGCACAGGTCACCAAGGAGCAGCAGGCCCGGCCGGGCGCCATCGACCACAAGCCTGCCCACGACCTCGTGGTGCTCCCGGCTCCCGGGGCGGTACTGCTCTTCTCCGGGGCCCAGCTGCACACCTCTATCCCGAACACCTCCGGGTGCGCTCGCTACAGCATCGACTTCCGCACGGTCGATGCCATGGACCTGCTGGCGGGGCGCGGGGCGCCGCTGGTGGACGTCCACTGCACGGGAACGTCGATACGGGACTTCCACAACATCGCCGACGGCAGCACTTTCGACGAGGCGACCGTCACCAGGCTGTTCGGGGCGCCGCCGTCCGACGCGATGCTGGTGTTCAGTGCGCCTGAAGCGGGTCGCTCGGCGCAATAGGTCTGACCTCCGGCTTCCGCGCCTGGCCCGGGGAGCCGTGGGCGTGGCGGTCCGGCCGTTCGTAGACGCGGGAGGCACGTGCACATGATGGACGAGCAAACCGTCCAGGGGTTCTGGCAGGAGCACGCGTGTGGTGATGATCAGGTCGGTGGGCTTCACCAGCGCTTCCACGACGACTACGAGAAGTTCTTTACCGACTACGACCATTTCCGCTATCAGAACGAACGGCACCTGCCGGCCTGCATCGATGGCCTGAACGTGGCCGGTAAGCAGGTGCTCGAGATCGGCCTGGGCGAGGGGTCCGACTCGGAACTCCTGATCCGCCACGGTGCTCGCTGGTCGGGAGCCGACCTGACCGCCGAGTCCATTGCGCGGGTCCAGACCCGGTTGACGCTGCGGGAGCTTCCTTACGAAGAGCTGCGGCAGGCCAGCGTGCTCGACCTGCCGTTCCCCGACAACGCCTTCGACATGGTGTTCAGCCACGGCGTCCTGCATCACGTGCCTGACATCAAGCAAGCCCAGAAGGAACTACACCGGGTCCTCCACCCCGGCGGGGAACTGGTGATCATGATGTACGCCCGCTGGTCGCTGAACTACCTGGTGTCGATCGGCTTGATCCGGCGCGATGCCCTGCTCGCGACGTATCCGCTCGCCCAGGCGGGAGTGCTGAAGACCGACGGCGGGCGCGGGATGCTGGCCAGCCACCTTGCCAACGCCAAGGCAATGGGCCTGTTCCGCTACCTGCGCCTGCAGGAGTTCACCCACCACAACACCGACGGGCCGGCGAACCCGTATGCCCTGGTATATGACCGCCGACGGATCGAACAGGACTTCACGAAAGAAGGTAGGAAGTCATGCGTGTGGCGATCAACCTCCTGACCGACCACCCCGACGCGCCATCGGGAGCTCACTGGTGCTGGACCCGGGTGGTCCCCGAGATGGCCAAGCGGCTCGAGTTCGGCGAGGAACTGCACCTGCTGGTCAGCCCGAAGTCGCGGCACCTCCACGAGGGATACGGGCCGAACGTCTTCTACATCACCTACCCGTGGTCGAACGAGCAGCGCATATTGCGCACGCTCTCCGAGCATCTCTATACGCCCGTGCGCTTGCCGCTTAGCGGCATCGACGTCTTCGTCACCCTGATAGCGCCGCTCCTGAAAATCCCGAGGGCGCAGGTTATCCACATGAAGACGATGCACGCGTTCACCGCGCCCGACTCGCTCACTCCGCTGGCCCTTGCCTACCGCCGGATGAATTACTCCCGTTCCGCGCGCGCCGCAGACGCGGTCATCGTCAACTCTGAGAGCCTGCGCTCCGAGGTCGAGCGCTACCTGAATGTTGACCTGCGCAAATTCAGGCTTATCTACGAGGCGGTCGACCACGACCTTTTCCGGCAAGGTGATGCGGCTGAGGCTCGCGCGCGGGTTGCTTCGTACGGTGTCACAAAGCCATTCGTGTTGTTCGTTTCCTCGCTGTGGAAGTACAAGAACTGTGACGGATTGCTGCGGGCCTGGGCACTGGCCCGCAGCGAGTTCGGGGATCGCCAATTGGCAATCGTCGGCAAAGGGCGAGACGAAGGGTATGTCGCTCAACTGCACTCACTCGCCGCCGAACTGGGTATCTCGCGAGACGTCGTCTTTGTCGGTGGCGTTCCGCTGGAGGAGACTGTCCGGTTCTACCAAGCAGCCGATGCGCTAGCGTACCCATCTCTAAACGAGACCTTCGGTCTTCCGATCCTCGAGGCCATGGCCTGTGGCTGCCCGGTTGTGACCTCGGACATCAGCGCTATGCCGGAAACCGCAGGCGGAGCCGCGGTACTGTGCGACCCCACGGATCCGGGGTCCATCGCCCGCGCCCTCATCGAGGCAGTAGGGCCCGGCCGCGACCGCTTGCGCGACAAGGGACTCAGCCGAGCCAAGCAGTTCACCTGGGCCGCGACGGCCGCGTCGACCCTTGACGTATACCGCGAGGTTGCCGAGCGTCGACGTCATGCACACCGATGACCCCCGGCTCAGCAGGGCACCAGTCCGGCGGGCGAAGCCGTTGCACCGGCCACCGGCGGGTCCACCCCGAGCGCCTGCGTGACCTAGGCCCCGGCCCGGTCATCACTCGCGGTCGGCCATCGGTTCCCAACTCCACCTGCATGCCGGCATCGTGACCGGTAACGTGTCAACCTGTTCGGCTGCCAAGGCGTCCTATGCCTGAGGGCTCAACTCAGTTTTTGCAGGGTGGGAAAGCGAGACGTCATTGAGCAGACATTCCCCGGCTCGCCGTCGGCCGTCCGGTGCAATCGAGACAGGCTCCAATCCTGAGCTGGCAGGCCCAGGGGGGCCGCTGGGGACGCTGAGCCGGAGAAATATCTTCAAGAGTGCGGCCGGGGTGGCCGCCGCAGGGGTGGCCGGGGGAGCCGTGCTTTCCCAGGTTGCCGCTTCTCCGGCGAAAGCCGTAACAAGTACCGGAGCCGCCCTCTTGGCGACGACCGTGGAGCAGGGCGCCTTGGCGCCCGCTGTGGTCAGCCTGGCGGACGCGGCAACGATAGCCGTGGATGCCTCGCTCGGCAACGACTTCCGAGTGACCATCGCCGGGAACCGGACCATGGGCAACCCGGTTAACCCGGTGGACGGGCAAAAGGTCACCTTCCAGATGACCCAGGGCACAGGCGGGCCGTTCACGCTGTCCTGGGCTAATGGTTACCAATTCTCCGCCGCCCTGCCCCAGCCCACGCTTAGCACCGCGGCAGGGCAGACCGACCTGTGCTGTTTCATCTACAACCAGGCCAAGGGCAAGTGGCTGTTCGCCGCGTTCGTGCCCGGGTTTAACGGGGTCGTCGTGACCCCGCCACCGCCGGGCACCTACCGGCTGTTCCCGTCCACGGACGGGCCGTCCAGTCCCGTCTCCTATTCCGGCGCGTTCACGTGCGGTGTGATCTGGGGGGTTACGGCCGGTGGTTGCTGGCTGGACGGCTACTGGTGGTGGGTGTGCCAGTCCGGCCAATCGACGGCGCCACAGAAGTTCGCGTTGTGGCAGGTCTACAACGGCCAACAGGGCACAGTGGTCGCCAACAGCGTGGTCACATCTGGAACCCTCAACGCCGGGCAGTGGAACTACGTGAAGCTCTCGGCGCCGCTGCCCTTGGCGATGGGTGCCACGTACGTCGCGGCGACCGGATTCAACGGCAGCTTCCCGGATACCAACAACCAGTTCGGCAGCGGCGGCCCTTACAGTGGCGGGATCACGAAAGGCCCGCTGACCGCCTATTCCGACGCCTCAGGGACGCTCCCGTCGCCGTTCAAGACAGCCCAGGGCGTGTTCAGCGTGGCAAGCGCCGACCCGACGGCATACGTGCCGATCTACGGCTCCAGCTCGTGCAACTTCTGGATAGATGTCCTGGTTGACACCAATCCCCCAACGGGTACGTCGTACCGGCTATGGCCGAGCTACCCGACGCTCCCGGGGCACCTGGACTCGGACACCGCGGGCTATACCCTGGCGACGGAGTTCCAGCTCTCGGCGTCCTGCACGCTGAACAACATCTGGTTCTACTCCGCGTCCGGCGCGGGTGCGCTGCCGACAAGGTGCGCGATCTGGAATGTGGCCACTCAGGCCGTGGTCACGGGCACCGACAACACATCGCCATCCTGGTCGGGCGCGGCCGGGTCCGGCTGGGTGGCGTGCTCGTACAGCGGCGTCACGCTACCAGCCGGTGACTACAAGGTGGCGGTCTTCAATGGTGGCGGAGCGACCTGGTACCAGGCGACCACCGGTTACTGGGGCAGCGGGGGGTCAGCGGCCGGCGGGATCACGGCTGGGCCAGTCACCGCGCCGGGAACCTCTGCCGCCACGGCCCCTGGCCAGGGCACATATAACGCGGGCTCCTGGGCCTACCCGCAGAGCTACGCCCCCAGCGGCAACGGCGAGAACTTCTGGACCGATGTCGAGGTCACGCCCACATGACCAGGCTCTCGCGAACCGCCACGGTGCGGCATGCGCTGGGCCTGCTGGCCAGCCTGGCTGCCGTGGGCCTCGTTGGCTGCAATAACTCCGCAGCGCCCTCC
The DNA here is from genome assembly GCA_963837105.1 of uncultured Actinomycetes bacterium. Taxonomy (GTDB): domain Bacteria; phylum Actinomycetota; class Actinomycetes; order Streptosporangiales; family Streptosporangiaceae; genus UBA9676. The sequence continues at coordinate 184,834 of CAWIMG010000035.1, forward strand.
GCTCCCGGGATCGCCGCTAGTCCGTCCCCGACGGGCAGTGCCGGCATTCGGCCCGCACCAGCACCGCCCGGCCCCGCTGAGCCCAAGACCCGGGCCGCCGCCCGCGCGGCTGCGGTGCGCTTCGACCGCCTCTACTTCGCCGGCCAGTTCGCGGCGGCATGGGACCTGTTGGCCCCCGCCGTGAAGCAGGAGGTCCCGCAGGGCATCTGGGAGAGTGTGCACAACAGCTGCCCATCCGCCACGGCCGGGCAGGCCAGGATCAGGACCGTGACCCTCTTCGGCGATACCGCGATCGTTACCGAGACGCGCCCGGGAACCCGGGCGAAGCAACGCAGGAACACAGTTGTGTTCAGCTACGCGGACAACCACTGGGGCTACTCGCCCGGCGACCCGGGCATCTACCAGCACGGGTCCGTCGCAGCCAATGTCGCTGCCGCGAAAGCGGCCGGTTTCTGCACCAGCTGGAAAGACTTCTGACCGAAACCCGGGGTTCCGAATGATCAGGCTGTCGCCATCGCGATGACCCGGCGCCACGTGAGGACGTGTGCGCGGGGAGACCTGATGGAGGTGAAAGTAGTGGGTTGTGACGTGTGAACCAGGTCGGCGGCCTAGGCGTCCTATGCCTAGGGGATCGACTCGGTTCCTGAGGAGGGAAAGCGAGACAACTTGGGCGGGCTGCTCCCGACTCGCCGACGAGCGTCGGGTTCTCTTGAGGCAGGCTCCGATCCTGGCATGACGGGCACGAAGAGCCCGCGGGAGACGCTGAGCCGGAGGAACATCTTCAAAAGCGCCATCGGGGTAGCTGCCGGGGGTGCAGTTTTGGCCCAGGTGGCAGCCGCGCCGGCCTCGGCTGCCACCGTAGTGGCGCGGGCCACGACCGTCGAGCCTGGGGCGTTGGCGCCTGCCGTCGTTGCCCTTGCCGACGCGGCGACGATCGCCGTCGACGCCTCCCTCGGCAACGATTTCCGCGTGACCCTCGGCGGGAACCGCACGATGGGCACTCCGTCCAACGCAACCGGCGGGCAGCAGATCATCTTCCAGGTCACCCAGGGCTCAGGCGGGCCGTTCGTGCTGTCCTGGGGCAGCGGTTATGAGTTTTCCGCCGCATTGCCGCAGCCTTCGCTCAGCACCACTGCGGGGCAGATTGACCTGCTGGGTTTCATCTATGATGCGGCTCGGGGTATGTGGCTGCTTGCCGCGTTCGTCAACGGGTTCGACTGATGGGCACCTACCGGCTGTTCCCGTCCACGAGCGGGCCATCCAGCCCGGTTTTCTACACCGGACCTTTCCTGGCCGGCGTGCTTTTCTGTGTCACCAGCAACTGCTGGTTCCAGGGCTACTGGTGGTGGGTCTGCCCGTCCGGCCAGTCGACGGCGCCGCAGAAGTTCGCGCTGTGGCAGGTCTACGGTGCGGGGCAGGGCAACCTGCTCCCAGGAAGCGTGGTCACCTCAGGAAGCCTGACGGCAGGACAGTGGAACTACATCCCGCTGCCGGCCCCGCTCCAGTTGAGCATCGGCAACGTATCGGGGGTCGGTGCCGCCGTCTACGAGGCCGTGACGGGATTCAGCAACAGCTTCCCGATCACCAGCAGCCAGTTCGGCGTCGGTGGTACCTACGCGTCCGGCATCACGAGCGGGCCGCTTTTCGCATATTCGGACCAGGGCGCGTCAGCGCCCTGCCCAGCAGCCCCCACCGCGTTCCAGGGCTCCTTCGGCGTCAGCGGCACCGACCCGTCGGTCAGCCTGCCGGCGCAAGGCTCAGGCTCCTCGAATTTCTGGATGGACCTCCAGGTCAGCACCGACACACCGGGCGGCTATAACGGGTCGTACAGGCTGTGGCCGAACTACCCCACGGTGTTCCCGACCCAGCCCCGACGATTGACACCCAAGCACAGACCGTCGCGCACGCAGTTCTCCCTGTCACAGCCCTGCACCCTGGATAACGTGTGGTTCTACAGCGCGCCGTTCGCCGTGGACCTGCCGGCGCAGCACCCAGATATGGAACGCCAGCACGCAGACTCTGGTCAGCGGGACGAACCTGACAGCATCCTGGTCAGGGGCGGTAGCCAGCGGGTGGGTGGCCAACTCCTACAGCGGCAAGAACATCGTCCTGCCAGCTGGTAAGTACATCGCCACCATCTACTACGGTGGCGGCCACGTGTTCTACATGGAGTCACGGGGCTACTTCGGCGCGCATGGCGGCGATACCGGGCCTGCCACCAACGGCATGACTAACGGTCCGCTCCTTCGTCCCCCTCCCTGGCGAATGCGTTCAACCCGCCGGGCGGAAACAGTTGTTATTACGTGGGCAGCAGTGGCCCCACGTATCCCAATGCATGGGACAGCGAGGACGGCGGGGAAAGTCGTTGGGTGGATGTCGAGGTCACCCCAGGCGGGACCACGTCACCGCCGGCCGCGACCCTCTGGCGCCTTCCTCGTGTTTTTCCCGTGAGAGGGGGATGCGTGTCCAAGTCGGCGGCCATCGCCCGCCGAATCATCACGCAGGCTCTTGCGGTGCCCTTCTTCCTGCTCGTAGCTGTGGCGGGCTGCACCACCAAGCCCGCCTCGCCTGCCACCGATTCCCCGGCTCAGCCCACCGGGTCGGCATATCCAGCGCAGTCGGCTCGGCTGGCCCGGACCTGCGGACATCCGATCCTCAACTCTCCCTTCAGTTACCACGGCGCGCCAGGCAGGTACTCAAGCGGCACTGTGGGGTTGCCTACGTCGGGAGGCCCGGCACGGACTTCCCGAAAGCGACTGCGGGGGTTATTCTCCCGGCCGGTAAGCATAGCTACTCTTCTTACAACCTTGATCCGAACACCGTCTATTGCCTGCTACCGGGCATCCACATCGGATCGCTTCAGGCTGATAGTGGTGATGCCTTTGTGGGAGGATTTCATGACGGAATGAAAACCTTTCTTTCTGGTGAGTATTCAGGCTATCCGTGGGCGATCGACTCAAGCTATTCGGCTGGGGACCAGCCCGGCGTGACGATCGAGTACTTGACGATCGAGAAATTCCAGCCGCAGAGCAACGGCGCTGCAATGAATCAGGATTCCAACACCAACTGGACCATCCGCTATAATACGGTCACTCTCAACGTGCCTGGCGCCGGGGCCAATTGCTGGCGCTGAGAATACGCTCAAAGACAATTGCTTGACCCTGAACGGCCAGTATGGCTTCCAATCGTCGAACGTCGGTCCCTGGGGCCACGATTCGCTGACCGGTGGCCCCTATGACCTCACCATCGAAGGGAACGAAATCAGCTATAACGATACCTGTGACTTCGAGGGGACGCTTAGCAACCCGTCAATTGGCTGGTCACATTACGAGCCGTCCGGCACGATACCGGAACTCTGATTGTGGCCCCGTCACGCCAGACGGAGACCAGGGTGGCTTCAAGCTCTGGCAGACCAATGGCGTGACGATCAAGCATAACTACATTCACAACAACTGGGGGCCGGGTATCTGGGCAGATACGAACAACGCGAACACCACCATTGTCGGTAATACACTCACTCATAACGACGGTGAAGCGGTCATCGAGGAGATCTCCTATAATTTCTCTATCACGGGCAATTACCTCGCCTACAATGGCTGGGCAGCCGGACTTGGGAATCCAAGGTTCCCCACCGCAGCTATCTACGTCAGCGAAAGTGGCAGCAGTACCACATTTGGTGGTGTCCCAGCATGCCGTGAGCCGTCATGCTCTGCTCAGCGCTCGTATCCCAGTCGTTCTGTTATCGGCGGAAATGTTTTTCTGCTCGACAATAGCGGAGGGGGCATCTTTCTCCGGCAGAATTCTGACCGTCATTGCTCAAGCGGACTTGATAGCGTCTGTACACTGCTAGCCAGTGCAGGCCCTACTTCCTTCACGCTTGCCGGATGCCATGCCAACATTCCTTCGGCCTCGCTGGATACTGCTACATACGTCGGCAGGGATTCCGGTTCACCGCGGCAGGACTGGTGGGATGGCTGCCTGTGGAAGACGGAGAATGTGAGCGTCACCAACAACATCATCGACTTCAACCCGGCAACGTTGCCGACTGCAATCGCAACGCCTGGCCGGATTGTGGCGCGAACGGAATTTTCAGCGAATACAGCACGACCCCTCCATACACCTCGCCTGGAGGCTGGGTCATCCCCACTCAGCTCACGTTCTTCCAGAACGATACCTGGTCGCACAACGTCTACCATGGCCCTATGACCTTTTACGCCTGGAACCAGGGCAATGGTGATAACCCAGTTAGCTGGGAACAGTGGACTGGCAGTATTTCAGGCGGCGACAAATGCAGCTCTCCGAATGATCATAAGAGCGGATACTGCACCGGCCCGTTTGGGCAGGACGCCGGGAGCACTTACAACCCCAGTACTCGGGGCTAGTGGGGGTTATGTCCGCTGGCGCTCTAGGCCCCTCTTGGGGGCGGGGCCCGAGATAAGCGCAAGCACCTGGTGCAGGTGCTCCGGGCATGAGCCAGATCCTGGCCGGGAAACTTTGACTGCAGTGTATCAGGAGGAGGCTCTCAGGGATCTTGTGGTGGGATGGTGCTTGCGCCACCCCGGCTGATGCTGTCCTTAAGAATCAGGAGGGATCGATGCGGGTTCTCGGCGCGGGCCGCCGCAGTTTCGCTATGACGCTGGTTCCTGCCCGCTGCCAGGTACGCGGGCGGCGGACGATGAGCGCGGCACCCAGGCTGAGTGTCGGGCTTCCGGTGTATAACGGCGAAGCCTACCTCGCTGAGTCACTCGAAGCCCTGCTCGGCCAGACCTACACGCATTTCGAGCTGATCATCTCGGACAACGCATCCACTGACAGTACGGCCGAAATCTGTCGGCACTACGAGAAACAGGACTCCCGGGTCCGCTATCTCCGCCAGCACCGCAATGTTGGCCTCGCCCCTGAACCACAACGCCGTTGTCGAGGCCGCCAGAGGCGAGCTGTTCAAGTGGGCGGCGGGCGACGACCTCTACGCCCGTGACCTCCATGAGCGCTGTATCGCTGCGCTGGACGAGTACCCGCAGGTGGTCTCGCCGACTGCTGGACCGCGAAGATCGACGATTCCGGGAAGGTCACGGACGCGTATGAGTACCCGCTTACCACGAATTCTCCGAGTGCCCCGGAGCGCTTCCGCAGCCTCCTGTTCGACAGCGGGGGCGATGACGACGACGGAGTCATCAGGACCGAGGTGCTCCGCCGGACCGCGATGAAGGAGAGCTATCATCACGCCGACCGCACGATCATCGCCGAACTCGCCCTGCACGGCTCGTTCTACCAGATCCCGGACTGGCTGTACTTCCGGCGCGACCACCCCTGGGGCAGAGCGGCAGGGCCACGAGCTGCTGAGCCGTTGCGCGACATGGACCCGCGGCGGGCGAATCGGCTCCGGCACCCGGCCGTCCGCCTGTACGGCGAATATATCTGGGCGTACATCAGAGCGATAAGACGCGCGCCGCTGTCGCCCGCGGACCGGCGGGAGTGCTACCGATACCTGGCAGAGTGGTTTGTCAGCCGTGCCCGCCCAGGTGCTGTTCAGCCGCCCGATCCGGTCGGCACCACTCTGCCGTCGATCCCGATTGACTCCATCGTGCCCGGCCGTGAGGTAAAGCTTTCGTGACATCGCGAGGATCCGCCGAACAGCGCGTGCCGTCTGCTGCTGCTCCGAGGGTCGGCCTGTGCGGCCTCCGGGCTCCGGCAATCTCGGCAATGACGGCATGCCGAAACCATGATGGCCTACCTCAGTGCTGATCACCCCGACGCCATTGTGGATTTCATGTGTGCCGGGCCGGAGACCATAAAAGCACGGTACGGCGTGCAGGCCATTCCCCTGAACTGGTACCAGAAGCATGAGCAGCGGGCGCCTGGCGCCGCGGCAATCGTGCTGAAACTGCTGGGCAAGGCCATTGACGCATACCGGACGGCGTCCTGGGTCCGCCGCCACGATATTGTGATCGTTCCCGGTGCGGGCGTCCTCGAGGCAGGACTCCCGGTGCGTGCCTCCTCGTATCCGTACACGATGTTCCTGCTCAGCGCGTCCGGCAGGCCTCGGGACCAGGTCGCGCTCGTCAGCGTGGGAGCGACCGTGGTAAGGCAGCGGCTTACGAAGTGGCTGTTCACGAACGCTGCCCGGCTGGCTTTCGACCGCCGACCGCGACGAAGTATCGCGTGACGCGATGCGGCAAGCGGGCCTGGATGTCAGCGAGGCCCTGGGTTTATCCCGGCGCCACCTTGCGTTCGGCCTTCCGGCACCGTCCGAAGCCGCCTGCACCGCGCAGACCGTCGGTGTGGGCGTCATGGCCTACTACGGCAGCAACAGCAGCGAGGACCGGGGGCACGCGGACGAGATCGACGCTGGTGACGTGGAGAAGATCAAGCGTTTCGTCCGCTGGCTGGCCGACAGCGGATACCAGATTAGGCTGTTCGGGGGCGACAACAGGTTCGGACGACAGGGTCGCCGAGGAGATCCTGGCCGACTGGCGTACGGCCCGGCCTCGAGCCGATGTGCGCCGTCGCGGAGCCCGTCACCTCGATGCGGGGGCTTATGCGGGAGATGGCACCCGTCGGGACAGTTGTCGCCACCCGCTTTCACAACGTGCTCTGCGCACTCAAGCTCTCGAAGCCGACCATATCCATAGGTTACGCGCCGAAGCATGACCTGATGATGGCTGATATGGGGCTGTCAGAGCTTCCTAGCCGCCCGATCGTTGGACGTGGACCGGTTCATCCAACGAGTTCACAGAACTGGAGAAGCGTTCAGCGCAGTTGCGGAAGCGACTGGTAGAGCGCATGAAGTAAAGGTACAGCGTCTCGGCCAGCAGTTCGCATTGCTGAATACCCTGCTCTTCCCGGCAGTCGATCAGGATCCCTTCGCCGGGCGCCAGACTGTTTCTCGCGAAATACCTTGACGGTGCGAAAGAGAGATGATCTTGAACGACTCAGCTAACGCTCGGGGCGTCACACCCGAGAGCGCCGAAAAGTTCTATAAGCGGGACTTCTGGATCAAAGAGAATCAGAAGCACGTGCCGCCGCATTACCGGCTGCAGAAGTGCGCCCGGATCGAAACGCCATCGCCCAGGAAAAACGAGTGCGACCTGCTCGATGTCGGCTGCGGCCCAATCGATGAACTTCCTGGACAAGAACATCCATTACTATGGAATCGATATCGCGATACATGAGCCGACCGCGAACCTGATCGAGACCGACTTCGTCGAGAACCCGATCGGGTTCGCCGACAGGCGATTCGATATCGTCGTGGCCCAGGGAGTCTTCGAGTACGTCGGCGAACTTCAGGACCAAAAGTTCAGCGAGATAGCGGGGCTGCTGCGAGATCAGGGCACTTTCGTACTGACCTACACTAATTTCGGGCACCAGAACAAAGCGGGTTTACGAACCCTTCAACAACGTTCAAT
>CAWIMG010000036.1:0-498881 GCA_963837105.1 uncultured Actinomycetes bacterium
TGCTGGGTCAGCCACCGGCGGCCAGCGGAGCGGGCCCGGGGTCGAGCAGAAAGTCCGTCAGCGCCCGGCAGTAGGGCACGACCGTGGTGGTGTCGGCGTATTCGGCTGGGCCGTGCTGGCCGCTTCCTCCGGCGCCGAAGATGACCGCGTCGATGCCCCGCTGGTAGTAGAACCGGCCGTCCGACGTGCCGTGCCGGCGCAGCAGATCGGGCCGGTATCCCTGGCGGGTGATGGCTTCGGAGAGCCGGACCATCTCCGGCCGGTCGGCTCTGGCGTGGCGGGCCGGGTCGGCGCTGTCGACCACGGCCGTGACGCCAGCTCGCAGAAACCCGCCAGATGGGCGGCGATCTGCTGGGCCGTCTTGCCGTTCAGATCGGTGTCGTCGGCCGGGAAGCGGATGTCGAGCCAGGCCTCGGCCTGGTCGGGGATCTGGTTGAACGCCTGGTTGGCCGTCTCGATCCGGGCCAGGTTGACGGTGGTCTGCCATACCTCCCCGGCCGGGACCGGGTAGGCGGCCAGCATGTTGGACAGGCTGCGGTGCAGCTTGACCAGAGCGTTGTCGCCCAGCCAGGGATAGGCGCCATGGGCCGCCCGGCCGTGCGCCCGCAGCCGGGCGTTGATCCTGCCCTTGGAGTCGGCCACCAGCCGCAGCCCGCTGGCCTCCCCGATGAGGACGAAGTCAGCGGTGACACCCTCCTCCAGCTGGTGCAGCGTGCCGTCCCTGCCGCCCACCTCCTCGTCGGTGACCAGTTGCAGCCCCAGTGGGTAGGGCAGGCCACCGGCCAGCTCGCGGAACACCTGCGTCATCACCAGCGCCGACACCTTCATGTCCTGCGCGCCCCGCGCGTACAGCCGGCCACTCTCCCGGCGCGGCCGGAACTGTTCCGGCCCGCCCGGTACCACATCGAGGTGGGCGTTGAGGATGATCCGGAAGTGCGGCCGGCCCTGGCCGCGGTAGAGCAGCGCGCTCGGCTTGCCGCCGGAGGTGAACCTTTCCACCGTGACGCCCGGCCCGGCCAGGCGGATCACCATCTCCAGTGCCCGGCTCAGTTCGGCCGGCCGGTCCGCGGTCGAGGGTACGGCCAGCAGTCCGGCGGCAGTGGCGAGGAAGATCTCGAGGTCCATCCCGTCATATTGTCCCGGCCGCTCCCCAGCGGAGTCACCCGCATCACGTGATCGCCGCGTTGGCCGCCGCGGGTGACGGCTGCGGGTGACTGCCGCGGCCGGCTGCCGCCGTCCGCCCGGTCAGATCGCCGGTGCATAACGAAACTTCGGCGACCCGGACAGCACCAACGGCGCGGGTGTATGGGTGGCCAGTACGAGTGTCCCGGCCGGACCGGAGCCGGAAGCGAACTCGAAGGGGAGCCCGTGAAACTGACTCGTCTGGGTGGGCTGGGCATCGCCGTCAGCATGGCGGTGGCCGGCGGGCTGGCTCCCGCGGTAGCGCAGGCATCGGTGGCGGCGGGCCACCAGCCAGCCCCGGTGGTCACCCACTACACCGGCACCAGCGGCGTGACCCGGCTCCTGCCTAGGACCAAACCAGCCGCCCAGGCCAGCGTGGCGCCCGCCCGGACCCGGCCCCGTGGGGCCCGCGGCTGCTCCAGCCCGCTACTTCTCGGTCCGCGAATCCGTGCCCGCCGTGGCCGCGCCCGCGGCGGCGGCCGCCGCCACCCATGCCAGCCTGCTGGCCAACTTCAATGGGGTGAGCAGCCGGGACAGCCAGTTCACCAACTACGAGCAGACCTTTGAGCCGCCGGACCAGGGGCTGTGCCAGGGCAACGGGTTCGTGCTGGAGGCGGTCAACTCCGCATACCGGGTCTATAAGACGAGCGGGACGTCGCTGCGCGGGCCGTTCAACATCAACGACCTGTTCAACGTGGGCGGCCAGGAGTTCACCAGCGACCCGCGCTGCTGGTACGACACCAGCACCAAGACCTGGTTCGCGACCATCCTGTTCCTCAACAACTTCGGCGGTCCCACCAGCAACGCGAGCGATCTCCTCATCGCGGTCCGGCACAGCCCGGACCCGCGCGGGCTGTGGAACGAGTACCAGATCAACACCACCGACCCCACCGCGCCGTCGGCGGACGGCTGCCCGTGCTTCGGCGACCAGCCGCGGATCGGCATTGACAAGACCAACCTGTACGTCACCGACGACGAGTTCTCGATCCAGGGACCGCAGTTCAACGGCCCCGAGGTGTGGGCGTTCGACAAGGCGCAACTGGTGGCCGGCGACGCCACGGTGAACTTCGTGCGGTTCCCCTACCTGAATGCCCCGACCGCGCCGCAGCCGGCCCTGACCAGTGCCAACCCCGGCGCCGAGTTCTTCCTCGGCTCGCTGGACCCGAACGGGACCGGTGACAAGCGGATCGGTGTCTGGGCGATGACCCATGAGAACCAGGTCGGCCTGGGTGGCATGCCCGCCCTCACCAGCGTCGTCATCCCGTCCGAGGCGTACGCTGTGCCGCCACCCTCGCCGCAGAAGGGCGCCAAGAGCACCCTCGACTCGGGGGACGACCGGATGCAGCAGGTGGAGTATGCGGGCGGCAGCGTCTGGGGCGAGCTGACCACTGCGATCCAGCCGGCCGGCGACACCAAGGTGCGGGCCGGCGGCGCCTGGTTCCAGGTGCAGCCGCAGCTTGGGCCGGGCGGGTTCACCGGCGCCAGCATCGTCCGGCAGGGTTATCTGGCCGCCAAGGGCCAGTACGAGATTTACCCGGCGGTGCAGCCGGACGCCGCCGGGAACGCGGCGGTGATCTTCACACTGACCGGTTCCAGCCGCTACCCCAGCGTCGCCTACGCCACCCTGAAGGCCAGCGGCAGCAATTTCGGGCCGGCCATGGTGGCCGCGGCGGGCAGCGGGCCCTACTACAAGCTGTCCACCCGCTGGGGTGACTACTCCTTCGCGGTCCCGGACAGCTCGGCCCACGCCGCCTGGCTGGCGACCGAGTACATCCCGCCCAAGTCCAGCCAGACCACGACCGGGCAGCAGAACTGGGGCACCCGGGTGCTGGAAGTGCCGCTGCCCTGACGCTGTGGCCCGGGCCAGCGCCGGCAGGATAACCGCCGGCCCGGCCCGGGCCTGGCCGGCCGGCATGACCCGCCTGCCTGCGTGCCTGCCCCTTGCCTGCGGGCCGCCGTCCTCGCCCGCAGCGCCCGCTTGCCCATCGCCTATATACTGAGTATCATCTTCAGCATGATACGCATTCTGAAGGCGTCATGAGCATCCGCCATGCCTTGCTGGCACTGCTGAGTGAGGGGCCTAAGTACGGTCTCCAGCTGCGTGAGGAGTTCGAGTCAGGCACCGGTGAGGTGTGGCCGCTGAACGTCGGCCAGGTCTACACCACCCTGCAGCGGCTGGAGCGGGACGGGCTGGTGGAGTCCGACGGCAACGAGGACGCCGGCCCGCAGAAGGGTTTCCGGATCACCGCCACCGGTGAGCGGGAGCTGGCCGCCTGGCTGCGCACGCCGCCGGACCTGGCCTCCCCGCCCCGCGACGAACTGGTGATGAAGGTACTGGTGGCAGTGCGGGTGCCCGGCACCAACGTGCACGAGGTGATCCAGGTCCATCGCCGCTATCTGGTCGAGCTGATGCAGCAGTGGACCCACATCAAGGAAGACGAAGCCGAGCACGACCTGAGCCTGGCACTGGTCGTGGACGCCGAGCTGTTCCGGCTGGATGCGGTCATCAGGTGGCTGGACTCGGCCGATGGCCGCCTGAAGCGGGCCGCGGCAGACGATCCGGCCGATCCGGCCGAGCTTGCCCCGTGGCCAATGCCGCGGGTGCGGCGCCGGGCGGGTGCGCGGCGGTGAGCAGGCCAGGAACCGGACGCGGAGCTGGAGGGACGGCAATGAGTGTGCTGGACATGCAGAACGTGTCGAAGACCTACGGGACCGGCGACGCGACGGTGCATGCACTGCTTGAGGTGAGCCTGTCGGTGGAAGCAGGGGCCATGGTGGCGGTGATGGGGCCCAGCGGCTCCGGGAAATCTACCTTGCTGACGATCGCCGGCAGCCTGGAGGAACCCGACAGCGGTGAGGTGCTGGTCGGCGGCCGGGCACTGTCCCAGATGTCGCGCGGCGACAAGGCCCGGCTGCGCCGCCGCACTGTGGGCTACGTCTTCCAGGACTTCAACCTGCTGCCCGGCCTCACCGCCGCCGAGAACGTTGCGCTGCCGCTGGAACTGGATGGTGTCTCCGCCGGCAAGGCCCGCGCGGCCGGGATGCAAGCCCTGGCCGGGCTGGGGCTGGCCGACCGGGCCGCCCGGTACCCCGACCAGCTGTCCGGCGGGGAGCGGCAGCGCGTCGCGATCGCCCGGGCGGTCGTGGGCGACCGGCGGCTGCTGCTGGCCGACGAGCCCTCGGGCGCGCTGGATTCGATCAACGCCGAGGAGGTCATGCGCCTGCTGCACGAGGCGTGCAAGCGCGGTGTCGCCGCGGTGGTGGTGACCCATGACGCGCAACTCGCCTCATGGGCCGACCGGGTCATGTTCCTGCGGGACGGCCGGGTGGTGGACCAGACCGCGCCCCCGCCGGGACCGGAGTCGCTGCTCGTGCCCGGGCCGGGCACGCCGTGAGCGCCCCGGTCCTGGAGCGTCCGGCCCCGGCCGCCCCGCGGGGCGGCAATGGCGGCCTGCCCGCCCGCCGGGCGGTCATCCGCTGGGCCTGGCGGATGTTCCGCCGCGAATGGCGCCAGCAGCTGCTGATCCTGTCGCTCATCGTGGTGGCGGTGGCCGCCACCCTGGTCGGGGTGGCGGTGGCCACCAACACCCCGCTCCCGGTGGGCACGGGCTTTGGCACCGCTCAGGACATGGCGACGTTCCAGGCCCCGGATCCGCATCTGGCCAGCCAGATCGCCGCCCTGGAGCAGCGGTTCGGCCAGGTGGACGTGATCGAGAACCAGACGATCGCGGTCCCCGGCTCGATCGACACCTACAACCTGCGTGCGCAGGACCCGCGGGGCGCGTTCGGGCAGCCGATGCTGTCGCTGGTCTCCGGCCACTACCCGGCCGGGCCCGGCGAGGTCGCGGTGACCAGCGGGGTGGCCGCCGACTTCCGGCTCCGGGTGGGTGAACTCTGGCAGGGCCGGCGGATCACCGGCATCGTCGAGAACCCGCAGAACCTGCTGGACGAGTTCGCGCTGGTGGCACCGGGCCAGGTCCGCGCGCCCTCTGAGGTCACGGTGCTGTTCGACGCGCCCGGGGTGGCCGCCAGCCACATCGGCCCGAATGTGGTGTCGGTGCACGCGGCAGGGAACAGCAACCCGGTCAATCCCGAGAGCATCACCATCGCCGGGGTCACGCTCGGGATGCTCCTCATCGCCCTGGTCGCGGTGGGCGGCTTCACCGTGGTGGCGCAGCGGCGGCTGCGCTCGATCGGGATGCTGGCCTCACTGGGCGCCACCGACCGGAACGTCCGGCTGGTGGTGCGGGCCAACGGTGTCGTGGTCGGCATTGTCGGCGCGGTGATCGGGGCCGCCCTGGGCCTGGCCCTGTGGCTGGCCTACCGTCCGCTGCTGGAGACGAACACCCACCATGCCATCGGCGTGCTCAGCGTTCCGTGGCTGGTGGTCGTGCTGGCGATGGTGCTCGCCGTGGTGGCCACCTACATTGCCGCCTCCCGGCCGGCCCGCGCCATCACCCGGATTCCGGTGGTGATGGCCCTGTCCGGCCGCCCCGCACCCCCGAAGGCGGTGCACCGCTGGGCCGTGCCGGCCGGGATCGTCTTCCTGGCCCTCGCCTTCCTGCTGCTGGGCGATTCGGCCGCGCGCGGGGGCCAAGGCGGCGGTCAGGCCTTCCTGGTCTTCGGGTTTGTCGCGCTGGTGGTGGCGGTGGTCCTGCTGGCCCCGTTCTGCCTGGGCATCTTGTCCCGCATCGCGCGGCGCGGCCCGGTCTCGGTGCGGCTGGCGCTGCGGGATCTGGCCCGCTACCGGGCCCGGTCTGGCTCGGCGCTGGGAGCGATCAGTGTTGGCGTGCTCATCGCCGTGGTCATCTGCGTGGCCGCCACCGCCCGCTACTCGAACGTGCTTGACTATGCCGGCCCGAACCTGACGTCCAGCCAGCTCATCGTGTACACGCCGGCCGGCCCGTACGGCCCCGGCGGCCCGGGTGCCGGACCAGCACCTGCCACCAAGCCGGCCAGCCTGCGGGCCATGACGGCCCGGGCCCGCGGCATCGCCGCTGCGCTGGGGTCGCGCCAGGTCATCCAGCTGGACTCGACCAGCGCGACGCTCCAGCACGACGCGGCCGGGCGCAACTACTCCGGGCCGCTGTATGTCGCGACCCCCAAGCTGCTGGCCGCCTTCGGGATCAAGAGCGCTGACGTCAGCCCGGCTGCCAACATCCTGAGCATGCGGCCGGGGTTGTCCGGCATCACCGGGATGCAGCTGGTCTACGGCAATTACTTCGCGAACGGGGCGCCTCCGGCCGGGGCTGGCGGCCGCACGTTCGCCTGCCCAGCCAGCGACTGCCTGGCCAACCCGGTGATCCGGGAGGTCACGGCGCTCCCGTCGGGCACGTCCGCGCCGAACACCGTGATTACCGAGCACGCCATCCACCGGCTCGGGCTGAAGCCTGCCGTGTCCGGGTGGCTCATCCAGACCCCGAACCCGCTCACCACCGCGCAGATCTACAACGCGCGGCAGACGGCGGGGGCAGCGGGCATGTCCATCGAGACCAGGTCCAGCGTGCCGGGGCTGAGGGAGATCGTCGACTGGGCCACCGTGTTCGGGATCGTGCTGGCGCTGGGCATCCTGGCCATGTCGGTCGGCCTCATCCGCAGTGAGACCGCCCGCGACCTGCGCACCCTGTCCGCCACCGGGGCAAGCGGCGCGACCAGGCGCAACCTCACGGCGGTCACCGCCGGTGCGCTGGGCCTGCTGGGCGCGGTGATGGGCACGCTGGCTGCCTACCTGGCCACCTACGCCTGGTTCCGCAGCAGCACGCTGAACGGCGGTGCCTCCGCCCTGGCCAGTGTCCCGGTCGGGAACCTGCTCGTCATCGTCGTGGGCATGCCGCTCTTCGCGGCCGTGATCGGCTGGCTGTTCGCCGGGCGCGAGCCGGCTGCCATCAGCCGCCAGCCGCTCGAATAAGCGGCGGCTACGGCTCGGGCGGGGCCAGCCCCCGGCGCCGGTTCCGCCAGCTGCGCCGGACGTGCCAGGCATGCGGGGCCACCGCGATCACGACCAGGGCAATGGTGGCCAGCAGCGCGTAGCGCGAGACCAGGCTGGCCGCGGTCACGCCGCTGGGGCCGAGCTGATAGCCGAACCCGGCCAGCAGAGCAGCCCAGGCCAATGAGCCGATGAGGTCACAGACCAGGAACGGCAGCAGGCCCAGCCCGGCCCAGCCGGCGGCGGCATAGATGAGGGGAGCGGGGATCCCGGGCAGGAAGGCCGACAGCAGCACCACCGGGCCCGCGAACTTCGAACCCCGCTGCCCCGCCCGCTGCACCAGCGCCGCCGCCCGGCCGTTGCGCCGCCCGAGCCACTCCACCGCCCGGTGCCCCCAGCGCCGCCCGGCCCACCAGTAGAGCGGGTCGAACATCATCAGGCCGGGCAGTGCGGCCGCGATGACCACGCCCAGCTGCACCTTGCTGTCGATGTCGGAGAACGCGCCCGCGGCCACCACGGCCGCGGCCGAGCCGGTCAGCATCTCCAGCAGCACCGGATGGGAGGCGATCAGCTCCGGCGTCAGCGGGATCGCGGCGAACCCATAGCCGATGCTGAGCACGATCCCGGCGAAGCAGACGAGGTCGGCGGCCCGTGGCTGGCCCAGCCACGGCCGCCACCGTCGCGGGCGGGCCGGGCCTGCCGATACCCGTGCGTCCACCCCGGGTCACCTGCCGCAGCCTGTTCCTTCTGCCAGTATGCGCCGGCCGGGCCGTGGCACAAGCCCCCTGGCCCGGGGGCGGGGGTTCACTCGTAGTGGCTGGGCGGGAACTGTTCCCGCTCGCCCTCGACCAGCAGTTCGTCCTTGTCGTACTCGCGCCGGATCTCCGCCCGCGCCTCCTGGTAGGTATCGCTGCGGGTGACGTCCGGCTCCGGCGGCGTGTCGGTGGCCGGCGGTACCTCGTCGGGGTCGAAAGCATCGATCCCGGCCTCGACCCGCTCCTCTTCCGCCAGCCTGGCCAGCTGGTCGTCATCGAGGCGCGCCGGCTGGCCGGCGTGCTCGCGGCGGTCGCGGTGGAAGTGCTCAGCCGGCTGATCTGCGTCCTGGGTCATGGCATGTCCCCTGACGGTTGGCGGGCAGGACGTGCCGAGTCTATGCCGGTTACCAGTAGCGGCGCGTCCGCCGCCGGAACACCCCGAACAGCAGCCCGGCGACAACGGTGAACAGCCAGAACAGCAGGAAGAACTGGAAGATGCCGGCCAGGAACCAGCCCCCGCCGTGGAAGACCATCGCCACCAGCACGAACAGCAGGGCCAGGGGCAGCAGCCTCGGCCCGCGCCGGTGGAAGACCCACGGCGGCCCGCCCCACTGCGGCCGCGGTGCCTGCGGTGGCTGCTGCGGCGCAACCGGCGACGGCCCGGGCAGATCCACCATCAGCTCGCGCAGGTCGCCGAACGTTTTCGCGCCCAGCGCCGCCGTGACCCGCTCGTCCAGTTCACCCTCGGTGCAGCCCGGCCTTCGGCGTAGTGGTCGCGCAGCCGGGCGGTCACCTGCTCCCGGTCTGCGTCAGAAACCCGGATCTGGTCGTCCATTGGCTTGCCCCTTTCCTTCTACTCGTCGTCCTGGCCGCTGCTGGTGCCGGCCAGCAGCTGGTACATCTGCCGCCGGGTCTGTGCCAGCAGGTCCTCGGCGGCGTGGACCTGCTCCGGCGTGCCCGCCTGGGCCATCTGCACGATGCTGCTGGCCAGCCGCGCGGCCTGCGAGAACAGCCCGGGCAGTTCCCCCGGCTCATCGCTGGTCATCGATTCCCAGGCGGCACGGGCCATGGCCGGGTTCTCCTCGACCTGGCGGCGGCCGTCCTCGGTGAGCCGGTAGGTGCGGCCGCCCCCCGCCTCTTCCGCCTCGATCAGCCCTTCGTCAGCCAGTTGCTGCAGAGCCGGGTACACCGCGCCCGGGCTGGGCCGCCAGGCACCGCCACTGCGTTCCTCGACTTCGGACATGATCTGGTACCCGTTGCGCGGCCCCTCCCGGAGCAGGGCCAGGATCGCGGCCCGGACGTCACCCCGGCCCGCCTTGGGCCCGCGGAAGTGCCCGGGTGGGCCTGGCCACCAGGCGCCGGGTGGGCCGCCGAAACCACGGCCCCAGTCCGGCGCGCCTTTCGGCCGGGTGAACCCCCGCTCCCAGGGGCCACCGCGCCAGCCCGGCCCGCGCGCGCCGGCCATCGACCGGCTGGCACCGCGGGCCTGGCCGAGGAAGCCCATCAGGCACTGAAGGGCGTCGGCCAGCCCGGTGTCAACGTCACCGGCGGTGGACTCTGCTCCAGACATCATGTGCCTCCAGATGAGCCACTCGCGATACGATCACGATATATCGCCAGAGTAGCGCGGCCTGCGCCAGCTGACAAGACATAACTCGACCGGGCTGGCGGGTGTTCCGGTACATACTCCCGGTCATGGCACTTACCCTGCCGCCACGCTTACCCTCGGGACGGCGCCTGATCTCGTACCCGCCTGGTGACGGCCAGCGCGGCCCGGCTCGCTAGGCTGCTCGGGCAGGTGAGCGGGGCCGACGGGGCCTTGCTGCCGGGCGTGGCCGCCCGGCGAGCCCACGCCAGGAGGAGACGTGCCGCTGATCGCCCGGTTTCAGGTGGACAGCTTCGAGCCGCGCCAGGTAGCCGGCCTGGACGCGGACTGGGTCGGGCTGATGACGTTCGCCAAGACCTTCACGTCCGGGATCACCGGTCACGCCACCACCCTGTTCATGTCGGCCGGCACCGAGGAGGGCTCGCGGTCCTACGTGGCGACCGAGCGGATCACCGGCCGGACCGAGGACGGCCGGGATGGCTCGGTGACGGTCCAGCATGGCGGCCTGGAGTCGGACCCGGGTTCGTGGTTTGGCCACATCGTGCCGGGCACCGGCACCGGCGGGTTCGCCGGCTGGGCCGGATCGGCCCGGATCGTGCACGATGACCAGGGCCCCTACTTCGAGTTCACGCTGGCTTGACGGAGGGCCGATGATACGGGCCTGCCCCGGGTGACGTACCTGATCCGGGAGTGCCCCTGCTGGCGCACGCCGCCGGGGTCAGCGATGACGGCACCTTCGTAGTGAGCGAGGTGTGGGCTTCGCGGGCCGACCAGGCGGCGTTCCTGGAGTCGCGGCTGGGCCTGGCGCTCGGGGCCGCTGGCGTGACCGGCATGCCCAGCGCCCGGTGGACGCCGCTGCTCGCCCATCACACGCCGGGAGCCTGATCCGCGCTCGGCCCGCCCCGCCCGGGCCGTCCGCTCGGTTAGCCACCCGGCCAGCCACCGCCGGCCCGGTTAGCCGTCCCCGGCGGGCCGGCCGGTGTCGGCGATCAGGCCCAGCCCGATGCCGAGCATCCAGACGTCCTTGCTGACCGCGATACCGGCCGGGGCTGGCCAGACGCTGCCCGGCTTGTGCATGGCCGGAGTCCGCAGGTACATCGTGAGCAGGCTGCCCGAGAAGGCGGTCAGCGCGGCGCCGGCCAGCCGGTTGGGCACCACCGGCAGCAGCAGGGCGGTACCGGTGGCGATCTCCGCGCCCGCGAGCAGCTTGAGGAACGTGGCCGGCGGGATGCTGGCCAGGAACGGGAACGCCTTGACCGCTGTCCCGTGCAGGGCCTGGGCGCGCTCCTCGGTGCCATGCCATTTCTCCCAGCCTGTGTGCAGGATGTATGCGCCGGTCACGAGCCGGGTCGGGACATTGCGTGCCCGCAGCCGCATGGTGGCCCCTTCGGAGTCTGGTCAGATGCCGGGGAATGAGGTGCGCAAGGTGTCCAGGTCCACCTGGCTGACTTCGACCGACGCCGGGGTGTGGCCCGGGTCGAGCCTGCCGTACACCAGCCGGACCAGGGCCTCCGCCGGCAGCCGGAGCGTGGCGGTGGCATCGCCCGGCCCGTCCGCCGGGGCCAGCCCGGCCCGGTCAGCGGTCAGTTCGAGCCGGAACTCGCGGCCGGGGTCAGTGGTGACGACGTGCACCGTGACCGGCTCCGGGCTGCCCCGTCCAGCCCACTGGGCCAGCATCGGCAGGCTGTCCACGATCAGGCCGACCGCGTCACCGGCGACCGTCGCGGCGGGTTCGAGTGCGACCACGATGTCCCAGGTGTGCAGGGCGTGCTCGGACAGCCGCATCCGCAGCATGCCTGGCAGGTCGGTCTGCCTGCCGAACATCTCCAGCTGCCAGCTTTCCCGGTCGGCCGCTGACAGCTGGCCGATCTGGTCGAGCAGTGCCGCGTCAGCCACCAGCGCGTCCCGCGCCTGCTGTGGCCCTGGCTTGGCGTTCCAGCGGTCCCAGATCGGGTGAAAGTGCTCGATGCCTGGCGGGCCGGTCCGTGACCGGCCGGCCGCGAGGTACAGCTCCCAGATCTCCGCGCTGGCGCCGAGGTGCGAAGCGACCTGGGCGATCGTCCAGTCGTCGTCATACGACTGGCTGGCCAGCTGCTCGGCGGTCAGCGGGCTGACCGTCGCGGTCAGCCGGCCGTGGGAGTTGCGCAGGGCGGTCAGCACATCGGTGAGCGAGGGTGCCTGGCCCGCGGTCGTGGTCATGCGGTCACCTTCCGTCTGGGCCGGCCGGGCCGGGATCCGGCCGGTAACCGGGGCAGGGTCCCCGGATAGCTGCACGCTAGCAGAACCGGGGAGCCGTCCCTGCTTGAAGGTACGCTGTCGCCATGCCCACGCCGCCGGACCCTGATGTCCGCCTGCGGGCGGACGCCGCCAGGAACCGGCAGGCGATCATCGGCACCGCCCGACGGCTGTACGGGCAGCGTGGCCTGGACCTGCCGTTCGACGAGATCGCCCGGGACGCGGGCGTCGGGAACGCGACCCTGTACCGGCACTTCCCGTCCCGCTGCACGCTGATCGCGGCCGTGTTCGAGGACACGCTGCGTCGGATAACCGAGGCAGCCGCCCGGGCGCTGGCCAACCCCGACCCGTGGCAGGGCTTTGCCGGCCATGTCCGGTATCTGTGCGAGCTTCAGGCCACCGACCGCGGGCTGGCCGACCTGCTCACCACCGAGGTCCGTGGGGCCCCGGCGCTGGAGAGGCTGCGCACCGGGGCCCAGCGGGACTTCGCCGCGATCGCCCAGCGAGCACAGGCGGCTGGTGCGCTGCGGGCCGACTTCGTGCCGGAAGACCTGGTCCTGCTGCTGATGGCCAACGCGGGCCTGGTGCACCGCACTGCCGGTGCCGCCCCGGATGCCTGGAAACGCTTCGTGGACCTGGCCCTGGACGGCCTGCGCACGGCCGGGGCTACCCCCGCCGCCCGTGGCCCCGACCGCGCGGCGGTCCGCCGCGCGATGCGCAGCCACGGCAGCCACCTCGGCTACGGCTAACCCCGGTCCCCGCCCCAATGGCATGCAGCCTCTCGGCAGAGCCGGCCGGGGCAGCCAGGCCAGCCGGGGCCGCTAGCTGAACCTGGCGGCCTGGCTTCCGCACAGCAGGCCGGCCGGCAGCCGCCGGCCCGCCATGGCGAGCAGCAGGTGCTGGCCGAGGCCGGTCACCGGCGCGCCGGACCCGTACGACCAGTCCAGGTCGTCGGCCCGCAGTTCCACCCCGGTCAGGTCGGTGCCGAACACGGTGCCGCCACCCCGCCCGGTCAGGAAGTCCAGCACCGTCAGCAGATGCGGCTCCGGCACCCGGCGGCCGGTGGCCAGTGGCTCGGTGATGTCCAGGCCGTGGATGACGTCGTGGCTGAGTGCCCCTTCCAGCCCGCCGCCGGGCGGCTGCCACGGGTTGTGCACGTTGCCCGCCAGCGCGGCCACCAGTTCGGCCGCCGGCGCGGCCGCGTCGCGGCGCGCGCAGCGGTCGGACATCTGGCTGAAGTCGCCTCCCGACGCCTGGAGTTCGCGCAGGTACTGGTCGGTGGAGTAGCGGAACGGCATGGTGATGTGGGCGGTCACCTCACGCACCCGCCAGCCGGCGCACAGCGTCGGCGCGTCCCACTGTTCCGGCGTCAGCCCGGCCAGCAGGGTCGCCAGCGCCTGCCGTTCGGCGGCGATGAAGTCGCTGATGGTCACGGTCGGCATGGCGATCACCTCTGGTGGGGAAGGCCGGCGAGGTAGCCGGCGAGACGGTCGAGCGAGGTCAGGAAGCCTGCCTGCGCCTGCGGGGTGCGGAACGCGGCGGGCACGCGGGCCTGGTGGATGTGGACTTCGGTCCGGCCGCAGCCAAGGTCGGTGAAGGTGGCGGTGACCGTCATGCCGCTGTGGGTCTCGGTCCACGCCAGCCGCTCTGGCTCGGTGACCTCGACATAGACGGCCCGGGTCGGGTACTGGCTGCCGTCGGCGTCGCTGATCATGACGGTCTCGAAGACGCCACCGGGCCGGGGGTCGACCTTGATCTGCGCCAGCGGCGCGCTTGTCCCGGCCGGGCCCCAGAAGTGGGTGAGGTGCTCCGGCTCGATCAGGCAGCGGAACACCAGTTCGCGCGGGGCGTCGAATACCCGGGTGAAGCTGAGCTCACCCAGTTCCTGATCAGTCATGGTCGTCTCCGGCTGAGTGTGCCTGCTGGATGTCGCGCAGGTGGGCATCGAGCTTGCGGAACCGCTCATCCCAGATCCGCCTGCTTTCCTCGATCCAGCCCAGGGCTTCGTCGAGCGCCTCGGCCCGCAGGTGGCAGGGCCGGAACTGGGCCTGCCGGCTGCGGGAGATGAGCCCGCCACGCTCCAGCACCTTCAGGTGCTTGGAGATTGCCGGCAGCGACATGCTGAACGGCGCTGCCAGTTCGGTCACGGTGGCGTCGCCGGCCGCCAGCCGGGCCACGATCGCCCGCCGGGTCGGGTCGGCCAGCGCGGTGAAGGTGGCATCCAGCCGGTCAGGGATCACGGCACATATTTAACCTGATAGTTATTTAGCTGTCAAGTTAACTATGGGAGCCGCCGGCGGCGTGGCGCCGGAGTTGTGGCGGCTGACACCGGGGCCGAGTTGCGGCTGGCACCTGGACGGGAGTTACGGACGGCCTGGGTCCTGGCTTGCCTCGCGGATCCGCTGCTGGGCTTCGGTGGCCAGTTCCGCCGTGCTGGGCCGGAACTCCTGCCACTGTGGCTCGGCGGCCAGCCGGGGATCGGCCAGCAGCGCCGGATCGGCCAGGATCCTCGCCCCGGTCACCAGGGCCAGGTTGACCGCGTCACTGGGCCGGGCGTCCACCTCCTGGCGGCCGCCGGGCCCGTCCACCACCACGATCGCGTAGAAGATCTGGCCGGTCAGCCGCGTGATGCGCACCTCGCTCACGGCGGCGGTGGCGGCATCCAGCAGCCGGGCGGCGAGCTGGTAGGTCAGCGGCCGCGGTGCCTCCTGCGACTCCAGGCTGAGCGCCAGCGCATAGGCCGCGGCGGGCCCGATCCAGATCGGCAGGCAGCCCGGGCCAGCGGGCTCGGCCAGCACCATCACGTGCTTGCGGCTGAGCGGGTCGGCGCCGTCGCTGCGGCGGATCTCGGTCACGGCGACCTCGGCCCACGCCTGGCCGCCAGTGGTGGTCATCATCACGTTCTCCTCCTGGTCGGTGATCAGCGGGGTGAGGGCGGGGGCGAGCGAGGCTCGGGCCTGATGCAGCCGGGCCTTGACCGCGCCCACCGAGATGGCGAGCTCGGCTGCCACCTCCCGGTGGGTCAGCCCCTGCAGGTAGAAGAGAAAGACCGCGCGGCGCTGGCCGTCTGGCAGCTGGGCCACCGCGGCCCGCACCGTGGCCGCCAGTTCGGCGAGTTCGGCCTGCTCGGCCGGGCCAGGCTGGTCCGACGACCGGTCCGACGCCCGGTCCGGAGGCGCCACGGGCCCCTCGGCACGGAGCTGGCGAGCCCAGCGCCGGGCCACGTTCAGCGTGATGCCGCAGTACCAGGCGCCGAAACCGGCCCGGCTCGCGCAGCCGGTCCAGGCTCAGCAGTGCCGCGATGGCGGCCTCCTGGGCAGCGTCGGTGGCCAGGTCCGGCGACCCGAGCAGCCGGGCGGCCAGCGCGACCGCGGTCGGCCAGTAGCGGCTGACCAGCTCGGCGAAGGCTTCCCGGCTGCCCGGGGCCAGGGCTGCGGCCACCAGTTCGGCATCTGGGGGCCGGCCTGGCAGGAGGTCTTCCACATCTCATAGTGCCGTGCGGGCTGGCGCGGGTTAGCTCGCAGGGCGGCGCGGTTAGCTCCCGGGGGGTGGCGTGGGTTAGCTCGCGGGAGGTCTCGTTCCCGGTTGGTGTCACTGCGCTGTCAGTTCGGCGTCACTATGACTTGCAATGGCGTCAAAATGATGTCATGATGGCGTCATGGATCTTACGCAGTACGTCAGCAGCCTCCGCCACGAGCTGGCGGTGGCCGCCGAGGCCGGCGGGGACGATGCCCGGGCGCTGGCCGACCGGCTGACCGCACCGCTGGAGTCGGCGGTCTGGCTGGTCTTGCTCGATGCGCTGTCCACCGCGGCGGCCGAGATCAGCCATGATCTCGCGCCCGGCTCGGTGGACCTGCGGCTGCGCGGGCGGGAGCCCACGTTCGTGGTCACCCCGCCCGCCGCCGAGCCCGAGTTCACCGAGCCGGCCGCCCCGGCGCCCGCGCCGCCAGGGCTGGCCGACGCCGAGGAGGGGGCGACCGCGCGGATCAGCTTCCGCCTCACCGAGTACCTCAAGAGCCGTATCGAGGACGCAGCCGGCCAAGCCGGGCTGTCGGTCAACGCCTGGCTCGTCCGGGCGGCCACCGCGGCACTGGAGTCCGGGGACCCCGGGAGCGGGCCGTCCCGGCGGGTGCCACGTGGCGGTCAGCACTACACCGGCTGGGTCAGTTAGGAGTCATCGTCATGCCCACCTTCGACACCCCCGAGCCGATCTCGGTCACGATCGACCTCGGCCTCGGCGACATCCGTATCGCCGCCAGCGACCGTGCCGACACGGCCGTGGATGTGCGCCCGACCAACCCCGCCAAGGAGAGCGACGTGCGGGCCGCGGAACAGACCAGAGTCGAGTACGCGGCCGGCCGGCTGCTGGTCAGCGGGCCGAAGCAGCGTGGCCTCGGCGTGTTCGGCAGGCCGGGTTCGGTCGACCTGGCGATTGAGCTTCCGGCCGGGTCGCACCTGTCCGGCGAGGCAGGCGCGGCGGCCTTCCACTGCCAGGGCCGGCTGGGCGCGTTCCAGGTCCGGACCGGGCTCGGTGACATCACCGTGGACCGGGTAGCCGGGCCCGCCGAGGTCAGCACCGGCACCGGCAAGATCCGGCTGGGCGGGATCGACGGCAGAGCGGTCGTCAAGAACTCCAACGGCGACTGCTGGATCGGGGAGGTCACCGGCGACCTGCGGGCGCGGACGGCCAACGGCGACATCACTGTTGGCCACGCCGGTGCCAGTCTCACCGCCAGCACCGCCTGCGGCGATGTCCGGGTCCGCGAGATCGTGCGCGGCGAGGCCTCGCTGCGGACCAGCTATGGCGAGATCGAGATCGGCATCCGCAACGGCACCGCCGCCCGGCTCGATGTGTCCACCAAGTTCGGCCGGGTGCACAACGACCTGGCCGCCTCGGCCGGTCCCGGCTCCGCAGCCGAAACCGCCGACGTGCACGCCAGCACCAGCTACGGCGACATCGTGATCCGCCGTGCTGGCCAGTCACCCACGGCCAGCCAGGAGGAAACATGACCACGACCGCGGCCACCCGGCTGGCCATCGCGGTGGCCGGGCTGCGCAAGTCGTTCGGCGACAAGCTGGTGCTCGACGGCATCGACCTGACCGTCGCCGAGGGGACGATCTTCTCCCTGCTCGGCCCGAACGGCGCCGGCAAGACCACCATCGTGTACATCCTGTCCACCCTGATCGGCGCGGACGCGGGGGAGATCCGGGTGGCCGGCCATGACCTGGCCACCGAACCCGGCGCTATCCGCGCCGCGATCGGGGTCACCGGCCAGTTCTCGGCGGTGGACAACCTGCTCACCGGGGAGGAGAACCTGCTGCTGATGGCGGACCTGCACCACCTGGGCCGCCCGCAGCGCCGGGACCGCACCGCCGCCCTGCTCGACCGGTTCGAGCTGGCCGACGTGGCCCGCAAGCCCGCCTCCACCTACTCGGGCGGCATGCGGCGGCGGCTGGACCTGGCGATGACCCTCACCGGTGACCCGCGGCTGATCTTCCTGGACGAGCCGACCACCGGGCTCGACCCGCGTGCCCGGCGCACCATGTGGGAGATCATCCGCGGTCTCGCCGCCGACGGGGTCACCATCTTCCTCACCACGCAGTACCTGGACGAGGCCGACCAGCTCGCCAGCCGGATCGCGGTTCTCGATCACGGCCGGATCGTGGCCGAGGGCACCGCCGAGGAGCTCAAGCGCCGCATCCCCGGCGGGCACATCCAGCTGCAGTTCGCCAGCCCGGAAGAGCTGGCCTCGGCTGCCCAGGTACTCGGCTCGGCCACCCGTGAGGAGGAGGCGCTCACCCTCCAGGTCCCCACCGACGGGAATCTCCGGTCGCTGCGGAAGGTGCTCGAACAGCTTGACGGCGCGCGGATCGAGGCCGACGGCCTGTCCATCCACACGCCCGACCTCGACGACGTGTTCTTCGCCCTGACCGGCGGTCCCAGCACACAGGAAGAAGCCCAGCGATGAGCACCATGACCCTCGCCGTCACCGATTCGGCGACCATGCTCCGGCGCAGCCTCAAGCACATGCGGCGGTACCCGTCGCTGACCGTGCTGGTGGCTGGCATGCCGGTCGTCTTCCTGCTGCTGTTCGTCTACGTCTTCGGCGGCACGCTGGGCAATGGCATCAGCGGTGGGTCCGGCGGCCGCGCCGCCTACGTCAACTATGTGATTCCCGGCATCCTGCTGATGACCATCGCTACCGCCGCCCAGGGGACGGCGGTCTCGGTGGCCATGGACATGACCGAGGGCATCATGGCCCGGTTCCGCACCATGGCCATCGCCCGGGTGTCCGTGCTGTCGGGTCACGTGCTCGGCAGCATGATCAAGACCTTCTTCGGCCTCGCCGTCGTCACCGCGGTCGCGCTGGCGGTCGGGTTCCGGCCCAGCACCGGCCCGCTGGCCTGGCTCGCCACGGCCGGCGTGCTGGCGATGATCACCTTCGCGCTGACCTGGCTGACGGTCGGGCTCGGCCTGGCCGCCAAGAGTGTCGAGAGCGCCAGTAACACCCCGATGTTCCTGACCCTGCTGCCGTTCCTGAGCAGCGGGTTCGTGCCCACCCAGTCGATGCCGCCCGGGCTGCGCGCCTTCGCCGAATACCAGCCGTTCACGCCGATGATCGAGACCCTGCGCGGGCTGCTGTTCGGCACCCCGATCGGCAACAGCGGGGTACTGGCGGTCGCCTGGTGCGCCGCCATCACGCTGTCCAGCTACCTGTGGTCACGCAAGCTGTTCAGCCGCGACCCGATCCGGTGATGGCGTGCCGCCGTGGCCGGGCCGGTCACCCCGCTGGCGGGGCGAGGCCGGCCAGGGCGGCGGCCGCCAGCCGGGCCGGCAGATCGGGGGAGGGGCCGCGGGACGGCCGCCGGGGCTGAAGATCGCTCCCGGCAGCACCTCGCCGTGCATCGCGCCGACGATCAGCTTGGGGCGGAGCCGATGTCGGCTGCCGGGCCGACCCGGCCCAGTTCCTGCTCGGCCCGCAGATAGCGGGCGAGGATCGCGGGCAGCCCTCGCCCTCGCCCGCTTCCGGCTGCGCCCCGCCGCCCGCCTCCGCCGGGCCGCCACGGTCCGCCTCCCCGGCGCCGAACGCCGGGTCACCGCCGACCATGGCGTGAAAGCGGGTCAGCACGTTGGGCTGCGACAGCAGCCCGACGAATGCGGGCACGACCTGCGCCAGCGTGGCCAGGCCGCCGGCGATGAACAGTTCCAGGTTGCCCGCCAGCGTGCCGGTCCCGGCCGGCGGCATCGGCTCGCGGCTGGACATGACGTTCGCGACATGGGCCAGCAGTGCGTGCGCGAGCAGGTCTTCTTTGTCCGCGAAGTAGTTGTAGAGAACCCATCGGCGACCCGCGCGGCCCGGGCGATGCCGCGGACGGTCAGGGCGGCGGTGTCCTGCTCGCTGATCAGGGCGGCCGCGGTAGCGATCAGATGCTCGCGCAGGCCGGGACCGTCGCTGCCGCGCAGGGCCGCGGGCTTCCTCGGGGACACCGGACCCCAGGAAAGAGCTGAACCAGGTTTCATGAATTCTGGTTCATGAAACCTGGTTCAGCAAGTCGCCGCCAGGGATCTGCCCGGGGCGAACGTGGACCCGGCGCCGGAGGCGCAAGCCGGGGGGGAGTCCGGCGCCGGGGGTCTCTCAGTCGGCGGGGCCGGGGATGAGGGTGAGCGTGCCGGACTGGGCCTGGCCCTGCTGGCCGGTCCAGCCCACCGTGATCCGGTCGCCCGGGTGGTGCGGCTCGAGTGCGGCCTGCAGCCCCTCGGGCGAGGTGACCCGGTGCCCGTTCACCGACACGATCACGTCTCCGGCCTGCAGGCCGGCGTTGGCGGCGGGCGAGGAGGGCAGCACACCGGCGACGGCGGCACCGCTGCCGGCCGGGACACCATTCGCGGCGGCCTGGTTCGCCTGCAAGATCTGCACGCCCATCAGCCCGGTCCGCCCGATGTGGACGGTGGCCGAGGCGGTGCCGGCCTCGATCTGCCGGGCGATGGTGACCGCCTGGATGATCGGGATGGCGAAGCCCTGGGTCTGCCCGGACTGCGACTTGCCGCCGGCCGTGTCGATGCCGATGACCTGCCCGTACTGGTTCACCAGCGGGCCGCCGGAGTCACCGGGCTGGATGGCCGCGTTGTGGTGGATCAGCCCGTGCAGCTGCTCGACGGTGCCGGCCAGCTGGTCGGAGGCGCCGATCGAGGCGCTGGTGCCGACGATCTTGCCGGTGACGACCGACGGGGCACCGCCCTTGCCGCCCGCGTTGCCGAGCGCGACGACCCGCTGGCCCGCCGCGGTGCTGCTGGAATTGCCCAGGTTCACCGTCTGCAGCCCGGACGCGCCCTGCAGCTGCAGGATCGCGACGTCGTGGTGCTGGTCGTAACCGACCACGGTGGCGTGGTATGTACGGCCGTTGCCGATGTCGGTGACCGAGATGGAGGTGGCGCCGTTGACCACATGGTTGTTGGTCAGCACCTCACCCGAGGACGTCAGCACCATCCCGGTGCCGGCCCCTCCGCCTGCTGGTAGCCCATCGTGGACACCACGTCCACCAGCCCGGGGCTGACCTTCGCGGTGATCTGGCCGGTGGTTAGCGGGGTCGGGGTGGATGCCAGCAGGCCGGCGTCGTGCAGCCCGAGGATCGTGGCCAGGCCGACCGCGGTCGCGGTGGCCGCCACGAGCAGCCGGGGGACACGCCGGGTGGGGCGGCCGCTGCTGCCGCCGCCATAGCCGGACCCTGCCGGACCGCCCGGGCCCGCCGGGCCGCCCTCGCCGGGCCAGGTGTGGTAAGGGGCGGTCTGCCCCGGTACCGCCGTGGACGGCGGGTCGTAGATGGTGGTCATCGGACTTTCGCTCCCTCGTCGGTCGCAGCTGTTCACCTTCAGGCTGCGCCACCGACCTGGAAGAAACCTGAAAGCATACCGACCGCTTCCTTGATCTTTGCTGGGTACCATCGCGGTGCCGGTCAGCGGTGGGCGAAGCGGTCCAGCGCGGCCAGGTACGCATCCCGTTCACCGGGATTCCCCTGGTGGCCGCCATCGGCGATGGTGATCAGCTCAGCGCCCGGCCAGGCCCGGGCCAGCCTCCAGGCGGTGTCCAGCGGGCAGTTCAGGTCGAGCCGGCCGTGGATCAGCACCCCCGGGATGCCGGCCAGCTTCCCGGCGCCGGCCAGCAGCTCACCCTCGGCCAGCCACGCGCCATGCGTGGCGTAGTGGGCACAGATCCGCACGAACGCCAGCGCCGCGCCGGACGCCTTGTCACGGTAGAAGCTGCTCTTACCGGCGGGTTCCAGCGAGACGACCGCGGCCTCCCAGGTGAGCCAGTCGTGGGCGGCGCGGGCGCGGACGGCGGGGTCAGGGTCCTCCATCAGCGCGGCGTAGGCGGCAACCACGTCGCCGCCCGCGGCCACGCCCGCGCCCGCCCGGAACTGCTCCCACTCGGCCGGGAAGAACCGGCTTGCCCCCCGGTACAGCCAGTCGGCCTCGCTCCGGCGGCCGCTGGTGACCCGGGAGATGACGATCTCGCTCACCCGCTCCGGGTTGCCGCTGTGCGTAGGCCAGGATCAGCGTCGACCCCCACGAGCCGCCGCACAGCAGCCAGCGGTCGATGCCCAGGTGCTCGCGCAGCCGCTCCATGTCGGCCAGCAGGTGCCCGGTGGTGTTCAGGCTCATGCCGGTGGCCGGGTCGCTGGCGTGCGGGGTGCTCCGGCCGCAGCCGCGCTGGTCGAACAGCACCGCCCGGTACCGCTCCGGGTCGAATCCGCGCCGCATGTTCGGCCCGCAGCCGGTGCCCGGGCCGCCATGCACGAACAGGGCCGGCCTGCAGGCCGGGTTGCCGCAGGTTTCCCAGTACATGGCGGTGCCGTCGCCGGCGTCGAGCAGGCCGGACGCGTACGGCTCGATCGGCGGGTACCACTCGGCCATGCGCTGACCTCCATTCGGCCCGGGCGGGAACGGCCCGGGCGGGAACGGCCCGGGCGGGGAACGGCCCGGCGGGGGATGGCCGGCCGGCGAGATGACCGCCGGCTGGCGGCTCGTCAGGGAATCAGGATGATCTTCCCGGCGGTGTGGCCGGATTCTGATGGCGCGATGTGCGGCCGCGGCCTGCGCGAGCGGGAACGTCTGTGTCACGTGCACGGTCAGCGATCCCTGTCCGGCCAGGCGGGCCAGTTCCGGCCGGGCCGCGTTGCGGATCTCGGCGCCCGGGTCCGCGCCAGGGCCGCCGCCGATGGTCACGATGCCGTCGCGCTCGCGGCGCGCCCAGGCGGCGATGCTGACGATCCGGGACCGGTCGGCCACCAGTTCGAGGGAGACGTTGACCGCTTCGTCGGTGCCCACCATGTCCAGCGCCACATCCACCCCACCGGGGGCAGCGGCCCGGATCCGGCCGGACAGGCCCGGGCCGTAGGCCACCGGCACCGCGCCCAGCTCGCGCAGGAAGTCGTGCCGGGCCGGGCTGGCGGTGGCCACCACCGTGGCGCCGCGCAGCACGGCCAGCTGCACCGCCATCGAACCGACCCCGCCGGAGCCGCCGTGCACCAGCACCGTGTCGCCCGCCGCCACCCCGGCAGCCACCAGGCAGTGCCAGGCGGTCACGCCGGTCAGCATCAGCCCACCCGCGGCTGGCCAGCCCAGGCTGGCGGGCTTGGGCACCAGCGACGTGGCCGGCACCACCAGTTCGGCGGCGTAGGCGCCGGGCGCCCGGAAGGCGATGACCTCCTCGCCCACGGTGGCCGGGCAGTCCCGGCCGGCCGCGGTGACCACCCCGGCCGCCTCCAGCCCGATCCGGATCGGCAGCAGCGCGGGATCGGCGCCGGGCCGCGCGCTGTACATCTTCCAGTCCACCGGGTTGACCCCGGCCGCGCGGACCGCGATCCGCGCCTGGCCCGGCCCCGGTTCGGGAGCCGGCTCGTCGATCACGGACAGCACATCCGGGCCACCGAAGGCGGTGGCGATCACAGCAGCGGGCATGCCTGCCGCAACAGCGCCCCGCCGGGCCGGCATTCCCGGGCGGTGCCGAACGTCACTGCTGGTCCTCCCGGCGGGCGCGGGCGCGCCGCTTCCCCTCGTGCATCGCCTGCACCCGGGCGACCGGAATGGTGTGCCCTTCCTCGATCAGCTCGCGGCTCAGGGCCTGCGGGCCCGGCAGCTGCCCGCCCCACGGCTCGCCGCCGGCCACCAGCCCGGGCACCGTGTGCACGGTGAAGTCGGCCGGGGTCACCTGGTCCAGGTCGTCCCAGTGGACCGGGAACGAGACCGGCAGGCCGGGCCGGGCCCGCGGGCTGTAGGCGGCGACCACGGTGGCGCCGCCTGCCCGGGTGGAGTCCAGGAACACCTTGCCGTCCCGGTCCTGCTTGATGAACGCGGTGGTGGCCAGCGCGGGATCGAGCCGTTCGGCCCGGACGGCGATGGCCCGGGTCGCGGCGGCCACGTCCTCGGTCGCGGCCGGTGCCAGCGGCACGAAGACGTGCACGCCTTTGGCGCCGCTGGTCTTCACCGCACCGGTCAGCCCGGCGCCGGCCAGCGCCTGCCGGACCAGCCGGGCGGCCCGCACCGCCAGGCTGAACGCGCCGCCCTCCGGTGGATCGATGTCGAGGATCAGGTAGCTGGGATGCGCCGGGTCGCTGGCACGGACCAGGGCTGGGTGGTATTCGATCGCCCGCTGATTCCCGAACCACAGCAATGTGCGCCGGTCGTCGCAGAGCGCGTACCGGACCTCCCGGTGCGAGGCCTCGGCCCACATCGGCACCGACCGCACCCAGTCCGGGGTGTACCTGGGCAGATTCTTCTGCATGAACGGGGCCTGGCCGGGCAGTACCCGGATCACCGACAGTGGACGGTCCGCCAGTTCGGCGATGAGCAGCCCGCTCACCGCGTCCAGATAGTCGATCAGATCCCGCTTGACCGCACCGGCCCCATCGAACAGCGGCTGGTCGAGGTGGGTGAGCTTCACCCCATCCCGGCTCTCATCGCCCACCAGGCGAGCCTTTCACCTGTCCGGGCGGGAAATCAGGCAGTTGCTGGTGGCGTGGGCATAGAGTTTCCCGTCCTCGCCGGTCAGCCGGGCCTCGGCGAGCGCGGTGCGGGCGCCCAGGTGCTGCACGGTGCCCTCGCAGCGCAGCGGCCCGGTGCCGGTGGTGACCGGCCGGATGAACCGGGTGGCCAGGTCGAGCGAGGTGTAGAAGGCCCCGGCCGGGAGCAGGCTGTGCACGGCGCAGCCGCAGGCCGAGTCGCACAGGGTGGCGAAGACGCCACCGTGCACGGACCCGATCGGGTTGTAGTGGTAATCGGCCGGGGTGAGGCTGAACACCGCCCGGCCCGGCTCGACCGAGACCAGCTGGAAGCCGAGCGTGACCGCGATCGGTGGCGGCGGGATGGTGCCCGCGGCTATCTGGGTCAGGAAGGCCAGCCCGTCGAGTTCGCGGGCGGCCGCGGCCGGGATCGCCGGATCCTGCCACTGGTAGGAGCGCACGGCCGGTCCTTTCTGTGGTGGTGGGCGGGCTAGCTGTGCTGGGCTGGTGTGAGCGGCGCCCGGATGGTGAGGTACGGGCCGTTGCGGTGCTGCCGGGCGGCCGGCCAGCGGCCGTTGATGATGCTCAGCATGGGCCGGTTCTCGGCCAGCACGTCCATCGTCACGCTGGTGGCCCCGCGTGCCCGGGCCCGGCTGGCCAGAGTCCGGATCAGCCGCGAGCCCACGCCCTGGCCCTGCCAGGCGTCCGCCACCACCACCCCGAGGTCGGACACCAGCGCGCCGTCGGGGCCGCGGGTGTCGACGGCCATGGCGTGGCCGATGATCGCGCCGTCCCGGACCGCCACGATGGCATCCGCCCGGCCGCCGCTGTCCACGGCGCCGAGCATGTCCGGGCTGGCCGGCACGCTGCCGGCGAAGAACCGACAGTACCTGGTCCGGGTGGACAGGCCGGCCAGGAAGTCGCGGAGGGCGCCCCGGTCGGCACTGCCCGCCTGCCGAATCTGGATTCGGTTCATAGACCCAGCATTGCCAGCATTGCTGAGTCTGTCAACTAGACTTAGCATGGGGGGATGCAGCGGCAGATGCTTGACTACGACACCGCCAACTGCGCGATCGGGGCGACCGTGGCGCTGATTGGCGAGAAGTGGACGTTCCTGGTGCTGCGGGAGGCCTTCAACGGGGTCCGCCGGTTCGACGACATGCGGCGCCGAACCCACGCGCCGCGGCAGGTGCTGAGCGACCGGCTGGGCCGGCTGGTCGCCGATGGCCTGCTGTGCAAGGTTCCCTACCAGGAGCAGGGGCAGCGCAGTCGGCATGAGTACCGGCTGACCAGCAAGGGGCTGGACCTCTACCCGGTGCTGGTGGCGCTGATGCAGTGGGGCGACCAGCACGCGGCGCAGCCGGGCGGCCCGGCGATGCTGCTGACCCACCGCGACTGCGGCGAGCCGGTCGCCCTGGCGCTGACCTGCGCAGCCGGTCATGTGCTCGGGTCGGCCCGCGAGGTCACGCCGCAGCCCGGCCCGGGTGCGCGCCGGATCGCCTGATGGTCTTCAACGTGGGCGGGGACGCCTACAACCGGTTCATGGGCCGGTACTCCGAACCGCTGGCGCCCAGGTTCGCCGACCTGGCCGGGGTGCATGCCGGGCAGCGGGCACTGGATGTGGGCTGCGGCCCGGGTGCCCTCACCGCCGAGCTGGTGCGCCGGCTGGGCACGGGCGCCGTCACCGCGGCCGATCCATCCCGGTCGTTCACAGCGGCGGTGGCGGCCCGGCTGCCCGGCGTGGATGTCCAGCAGGCGGCGGCCGAGCGGCTGCCGTTCGGCGACCGGGCGTTCGACGTCACCCTGGCCCAGCTGGTGGTGCACTTCATGGCCGACCCGGTGGCCGGGCTGGCCGAGATGGGCCGGGTCACCCGCCCGGGCGGGGTGGTCGCCGCCTGCGTCTGGGACCACGCCGGCGGGGGTGCCCCGCTGGCCCCGTTCTGGCGGGCGGTGCGCGAACTGGATCCGGCGGCGGCCGACGAGTCCATGCTGGCCGGGTCGCGGGCCGGCCAGCTGGCCGAGCTGTGCGGGCAGGCCGGGCTGGGGCCGGCCGCCATGGCCAGCATCAGCGTCACCGTTACCCACGCCACGTTCGGGGACTGGTGGGAGCCGTTCACGCTCGGGGTAGGCCCGGCCGGTGTGTATGTCGCGTCGCTGGCGGCGGACCGCCGGGAACTGCTGCGTGGCCGCTGCCGCGAGCTGCTGGGCCCGGGGCCGTTCCGGATCAGGGCGGCCGCGTGGGCGGTGACCTGCCAGCCCGGTCCGGCCTGACAAACTCCGGCCGGGTGTGACGGACGCCGGGCCGGCCTGGCAGACGCCGGGGCCGGCCTGCAGACGCCGGTCAGACGCGGCGGACGAACGCGTTGGCGATCGGGCCGGACGCGTCGGCGCCGACGCCGCCGCCCTCGACGATCACCGCGAACGCGAGGTCGCCGCGGTAGCCAATGAACCAGGCGTGGGTCGGCGGGTTGCTGCCGCTGCCGTACTCGGCCGTGCCGGTCTTCCCGTAGACGCCGGGCGGGAAGCCGACGCCTGCCGCGGTGCCGATGGTGACCACCGCCCGCATCATCGGCCGCAGGGTAGCCAGCAAGGCCGGGCTGAGCTTGCGCGGCTGGGCGGTCTGCCGCGGCGCCGGGCTGATCACCAGCTGCGGTGGCCGCCAGGTGCCATTGTCGATGGCGGCCACCACCGACGCCTGGCTGAGCGGGTTGACCAGGTCGGTGCCCTGGCCGAAAGCATCCGCCGCCATGTCCACGCTCTGGTGCGGGGTGGTGAAGTGGCCCAGCGTGGCCGGGATGCCCAGGGACGGCGTGGCGTTGAAGCCGAGCGTGCTGGCCATCGACGCCAGCGCGGGGCCGGTCAGCCGCTGGGTGGCGAGCAGCGCGAAGGTGGTGTTGCAGGAGATCGCGAACGCGTGCAGCAGGTCGGTGGTGCCCAGCTGCTCGTTGTCGAAGTTGTGGAACGTCCGGCCGTCGATGGTGGCGGTGGGCGGGCACTGCACGGTGCTGCCGGGCCGCAGCCCGGTCCGGCTGAGCGCGGACGCGGTCACCACCTTGAAGGTCGAGCCGGGCGGGAACTCGCCCTGCAGCGCCCGGTCGAACCCGCCCGGCCGCTCCACGACCGCGAGCACCCGGCCGGTCGACGGCTGGATAGCCACCAGGTCCACCGGCTTGCTGGTCGCGGCCGACCGGACGGCGGCGGACGCGGCCAGCTGATAGCGCATCTCGATACTGGTCCGGACCGGCGTGCCGGCCACGGCCGGGAAGTGCGCCGCCACCGCGTCGATCTGGCTGCCGGGCCCCTCGATCCGGATGCTGATGGCCGCCTGGCCGGCCAGCTGGCGCTGGTAGGCCTGCTCGATCCCGCCCAGCCCGATATCGTCACCGGCCTGATACGGCGCGCCGAGCGCCTTCGCCTGGGCGGCGGTGGCGGCAACCACCGTGCCGGTCAGCAGCGACAGCGAGCCGGACTGCGCGATCGCCTGCGGGGAGCTGAGCACGGTCCCGTCGGCGGCCAGTATCTGCGCCCGCGGCGGCCAGACCGCCCGCAGCGCGAACCGCTCGCCCGCCCGCAGCCCCGGGTAGATAGCGGCCGGGCTCCAGCTCACCCACCAGTGCCGGTTCCGCTTCACCAGCCGCAGCTGGCCCTGGTAGACCCAGGCGTGGCCACTGGCCAGCTGGTCGGTGGCCGTGAAGCGGGCCAGCGCGGTGCCGCCGCTGATGGTCACCCGGCCCAGCTTCAGCCGCATGCCGCGCACGCCAAGCTGTGCCGCCGCCTGCTGCAGCGGCCTGGCCAGACCGCCCGGTGGCGCGTTCACGGTGACCGCGGCCATGGCCTGGTAGCTGCCGTGCTGCCAGCCGTGCAGGTAGCTGGCGGCGGTCTGGCTGGGGCTGCCCCGGGTGCGCAGCGCCAGGTAGGCGGCCGTGGCACCGGCCCCGGCCACGATCACGGCCGCCACGATGACCAGGGCGATGATCATCCGCCGCCGTCCGCGCCGGCCACGGGACGGGCTGGCGTCGTGCATGGCTGGGCCACCGCCTCAATCCGGCTGCGAGGGGGCCGGGTCTGGGGCTCCACCATAGCCGCGGTCGCGCCGGTGGCCGCCGTGAACGGGCCAAACGAGCGGCCGCTGATCCGGGCCGGGAGGCGGTGACGTAGCCCAGGTGACATCAGCCGGGTCCGCCGCCCGGCGTAGGAGGGACGGTGCCCGCCACCTTGACCCGCCCGGCCGGCCCGGGCTGGGCTTTGCCATCACATTGCCGTGACAGCGGTGATGACGCTAGCGTCCCTCAGGTGGAGGTTACGGACGCGCTCCTGGCCGATCGGCTGGTGGCCGGGGATGAGCGCGCCCTTGGTGAGGTCTTCGACCGGCTCGGGCCGGTGGTCTACGGTGCCGCGCTGCGGGTGCTCGGGGACGCCGCCGCCGCGCAGGACGTTGCCCAGGATGTGTTCGTCGAGTTGTGGTGCCATCCCGGCAAGTACGACCCGGCTGCCGGGCCGCTGCGCGCCTATCTCGCGATGCTGGCCCGGCACCGCGCGGTTGACCTGATCCGAGGGGAGTTGCGGCGGATCGCCCGGCAGGAGCGCAACTACCGGCTCACGCCTGGGCACCCGCCGTCCCTGCCCAGCGACGAGGTGGTTGCCGCCGAAGCGGCCAGCCTGGTCCGGGCCGCGGTCGGGCTGCTGCCCGAGAGCCAGCGGCAGGTGGTGGAACTGGCCTACTTCGGCGGGCTGAGCTACCGGGAGGTGGCGCTGGTGGCCGGCATCCCGGAGGGGACCGCCAAGTCCCGGCTGCGGCTGGCCCTGGCCAAGCTGGAAACCGTATTGGACCGGCAGATGCTGGATTTGTCATGACCGCCGGGGACGTGATGCCACCACCGGCCGGGCTGCGGGACCGGGTGCTGGCCGCCGCACTGCGGGCCAGGCCGGCCGGGACCGCTATCCCGGCCGTGCCACCGATCACCCCAGCCGAGGCCTTCGGCCGGGCGGCGGACTCCTGCTACGGGTTGCTGTGCGCGCTGGCCGAGGCCGACTGGCACCGGCCGGTGCTGCGGGACCTGGACGTCCAGGGCCTGGTCGGGCACCTGACCGGGGTGGAGGAGGACGTGCAGCGGGCGCTGGCCGGTGATCCTGGTGTGGCGGCGGCGGATCACGTCGCATCCACCCAGCCCGCCGCCGAGCGGGAGGCCGGGCGCAGCCCGGCCGCGACCCGGGCGGGCTGGCGCGCGGCCGTCGACGCGACCCTGGAACAGGCCAGGCAGGAACCTGATCCGCCGGCCGGGGTGACCGTGTACAGCCTGTGGCTGCCGCTGCCCACGCTGCTGGTGGTCCGGACCTTCGAGCTGTGGACCCACGAGAACGACATCCGCCGGGTGGCGGGCTTGCCCCCGTCCGTCCCCGACACCGCCGCGCTGAGCCTGATGACGGATTCTGGCGGCCACGTCGCTGCCGCTGGCGGCGGAGCGGGCGCAGCTGCCCGGGCCCAGCGAGCTGCGGCTGGTGCTGACCGGACCGGGCG
Organism: uncultured Actinomycetes bacterium; assembly: GCA_963837105.1. Lineage (GTDB taxonomy): Bacteria > Actinomycetota > Actinomycetes > Streptosporangiales > Streptosporangiaceae > UBA9676. The sequence goes on from CAWIMG010000036.1 coordinate 29,223, forward strand.
GCGGCAGCTGGGACGTGGCCATCGGCGGGGACGCCACCCCGGCCGCCATCACCATCGTCACCGATGCGATCGGGTTCTGCCGGCTGGTCGCCAACCGGGCCGTCCCAGCCGACCTCGAGCTGCATACGGCCGGCGACCCCGACCGGGTGGCCGGGCTGCTGGCCGCGGCCCCGCTGCTCGCGCTCGACTGACCAGGTGATCCGGCCGGGGCCGCGGCGGCGTATCCCGGTCAGAGCATCGCGCCACGGTCCTTGGAGGGGGAGCAGGCATGAGCGTGATCGTTATCGGCAAGTTCCAGGGAGACACCGACACCTTCCGGCGCTCACTCACCGAACGAACCAGCGAGTTCGAGAAGTGGGGCGAGCTGGCCCAGGCGTCCGGCGGGATCCGGCACCGGTTCGGCGTCGGCGACGGGTTCGTGGTCGTCGTGGACGAATGGGAGAGCGCGGAGCACTTCCAGCGATTCTTCAGCAACCCCGAGCTGCAGGCCTTCGTCGGCTCCATCGGTGCCGCCCCGGCCCCGCCGGAGATGATCATCAGTGAGGCGGTTGCCTCACCCGACCAGTACTAACCCCTGATCTCGCGGTCCGCCGGGCGCCTGCATTGAACCACCCAAGGCAGGAGGGGAGCAGGTAGCAGCCGCTACCGGTGCCTTGCGGGGAAATACGGCGGGGGACCCAGCTGGGCGCCCGGCGGGCCGCGGCCACCATCTTCTGGTGCCATCATCGGCAGTTATCACCCGGTGAACGAAAGTGCCGGGCACTACGTCATCTAGGTAGTGGACTGCCCATGAACGGAGAAAACGTGATGCGTGGCAAGTGGTGGGCGCCAGCCGGCTTGGCCGCTGTGGCGCTGGTCATCGCGGCCTGCGGGAGCTCGTCCAGTTCCAGCGCGCCGGCGGCCTCGAGCAGTGCCGCCTCCGCTCCGTCTTCATCCCAGCCGGCCGCGGCCAGCTCGCAGGTGAAGATGGCAACCGTTGGTGGTGCCAAGGTGCTGGCCAACTCCAGTGGCTTCACCCTGTACTGGTTCGCCCTGGACACCCCCAGCAAGTCGAACTGCAACGGGTCCTGCGCCAGCTTCTGGCCACCGGTGAAGGGGCCGGTGACCGCGGCTTCCGGGGTGACCGGCAAGCTCGGCACCATCACCCGGGCCGACGGCTCGGTACAGGCGACCTACAACGGTCACCCGCTGTACACCTACCAGGGCGACAGCGCCCCGGGCCAGAATCACGGCAACGGCGTGAACGCCTCGGGCGGGGTGTGGCATGAGGTGACCGTGTCCGGGTCGGCGGCCGGTGCCTCGCCGAGCGCCTCCGCTGGTGGCGGCGGTGGCTACGGGTACTGACCGCGGGCCTCACCCGGCCGGGCGGGACGTCATGACGGAGGAGCCGCGGCCGGTAGCGGGCTGGCCGCGGCTCGTCTTCCGGGTCACCGGCGGCGCGTTGCTGATCGCGACCGGGGCCATCCACCTGGACCTGTACCTGACCGGCTACCGGACCATCGCCGTGATCGGGCCGTTGTTCCTGCTGCAGGTGATCGCCGCCTTCGGGCTGGGCCTGGCGGTGCTGGCCATCGGCAGCCGGCGGCCCACGGCGAGCTGGCTGGCCGCCGCTGCCGGGGCGGGCTTCGCGCTCGCCACGCTGGGTGGCTACCTGCTGTCGCTGTGGTTCGGCCTGTTCGGGTTCCGGGAGGTCCGCACCACGGCCGGGATCGTGGCCGGCCTGATCGAGGTGGCCACGGTGGCGGCGCTGGGCACGCTGGCACTGACCCCGCCGCCGGGCACGCTGCGGGTACGGGTACCGCACCCGGGCTGGCTGGCTACCGGGGTGGCGGTGGCCGCGCTGGCCGTGCTGGCTGGCTCGGTGGCGGCGGCGGGCGGCTCGGGCAGCACCGTCTCGGCCGGCGGTGACGTGCGCACCGCCCAGATCAACGGTTCGGCCGTGCTGGTCAGCGCCCGGGGCTTCACCCTGTACTGGTTCGCTCCCGACACCCCCACCACCTCCAACTGCAATGGCTCCTGCGCCGCCTACTGGCCGCCGGTGAAGGGACCGGTAACGGCGGCCGGGGTGCCGGGCAGGTTCGGCACGGTCAAGCGTGCCGACGGCTCACTCCAGGCCACCTATAACGGGCACCCGCTGTACACCTACATCGGTGACGCCCGGCCAGGCGAGGACAGCGGCAACGGCGTGAACCTGAACGGCGGGCTCTGGCACGAGGTGACGGTCGGCAGTTAGGCCGTGTCCCAGGGCCCGCCCGCCAGGTACTGGTCCGTGAGACCCGGTGGCGCGCAGGCCAGCCACCCGTCGGTGACCGCTTCAGCCAGCGCGCCAGTGGCGACCTCCGGCAGCGCGATGAGAACAGCGGCAAACCCGTCGAAGTGCGGGATGGTGAAGAACGCGTCCGGGTGCGCCGCCAGCACTGCCTCCTTCTCGCCGAGATCCCCGACCCGGACGGCCAGGATCGGCCCCGCTGGCGGTGTCTGGGTGCCGAATCGCCGGATGTCCGCCTTGCTGAACGGCCGGTCCCAGGCGAACGCCTTGCCCGCTACGAACCAGGTGCGGTTGCCGTGCCGTTCCGCCTCGGTGGCCCCGGGCAGGGCCAGCGCCAGCGCGGCCACGTCGTCGAGAGTCGCCACCAGCACACGCTAACTCAGTGTGCGGCCGGGCCCCAGCTCAGCGGCCCTGGCTCAGTTCAGCGCCCGGCCCGGGCTTCCTCGACGGTCAGCTCGGCGGCCGGGTCGGCTTCCAGGCGCTCGTCACCGATGGGCAGCCCACTCCGCACCGACCGGCCGTAGCTGCCGTCATCCAGCCGTTTCAGTGCCCGGTCGAGTGCGGCCAGCCGGCCGCGCATGCTCTCCGCGATGGCGTCGTCCTCACCCTGGGCGGTCAGCGACTGGGCCGGATCGGCGATGTCGCCGGTTTCCTGCTCCGCTGCCCGGTCCGCCCAGCCCGACCGCTCGGTATCGGCGAGCAGGCTCATCACCTCGGCCCGTTCGGCCTGCAGCCGCGCCCGCGCCTCCTCCTGGTTCAAACCGTCCTCCTTGGTGGTGATCGCCTGGCTACCCTACCGCCGGCCTGGATTGCCGCCGCCCGGCCGTGGCGGCGTGTACGCCGGCGTCCGCCTGGGCGGAGTCCTGGCGGGCCGTCCGGGGAGCCGGGCACCGGCCTTCGCGCCCGTCTTCCGGCCCGGCCAGGGCTGTTTCCTGGTGACCTTCCGGGCATAGCATCAGCGGGGGAAGGGAGGGGTCTGGACATGCCGACCGTGCAGGGCAATGGCATCGACATCTACTACGAGGTGCAGGGCGAGGGCGAGCCGCTGGTGCTCATCCCCTACCTCGCCGCCGACCAGGCGTGCTATGCGTTCCAGGTAGCCGAGTACGCCAAGCATTTCCGGTGCTTCACCGTCGACCTCCGGGGGGCTGGCCTGTCCGGCAAGCCGGAGGGAACCTACACCACCGAGTTGCTGGCAGATGACATCGCGGCGTTCATGCAGGCCGCTGGCATCGAGCAGGCTCATGTCGGCGGGCTGTCGCTGGGCGCGGCGACCGGCATGTGGCTGGCCGCCAAGTACCCCGCCCGGGTGAAGTCGCTGTCCCTGCACAGCGCCTGGCACCGGACCGACCCGTTCCTGGCCGCGGTGGTCGGCACCTGGCGGGTGATGGCCCCCGCCCTGGGCAGCGTGACCGACATGGTGATCCAGGGCATCTTCCCGTGGTGCTTGACCCCCGAGTTGTATGCCGCCCGGCCCGAGTACATCGGCTCGCTGGCCGACTTCGTCCGGAGCCGGCCGATGCCGCCGGTGGACGCGTTCCTGCGCCAGTCACAGGCCGTGCTCGATCACGATGCCAGCGGTGTGATCGGCAGCATCCAGGCGCCCACCCAGATCACCTTCGGCCGTCATGACCTGTGCACCTCCACCCGGTTCGCCGACCCGCTGCGCACCGCGATCGCGGGCTCGGAGGTGGTGGTGTTCGAGGACTGCGCACACGCCCCGATCTACGAGAACATCGAGGACTTCAACCAGCGGACGCTGGCCTTCCTGCAGCGGCACTCGGGCTAGCGCGGCGGTGGCCTGGCTGGCCGAGGCGTCCGGCGCGGCCCCGGGCGCTGAGCCTCAAAAGACGTCGGCCAGCTCCGAACTCCACATGACGATCCGGGTGCGGTCGCCGCGGAACAGGTCGCGGGCGAACTCGACCGGCTCCCCGGTGCGGGCGTAGGCGACCCGTACCACCAGCATCAGCGGCGCGCCCTCGGACACCTCTAGCGCCTCCGCCTCGCGGACGCCGGCGGTGACCGGCTCCAGGCTTTCCCGCGCCCGGTGCGGGCGCTGGCCGTAGCGGGTCTCCAGCACCTCATACAGGGAGCCGTCGAGCCGGCAGCTGAGCAGGCCCGGGAACATGGCGGCGGGGAACATCGAGTGCTCAAGCACGATCGGTCGGCCGTCCCCGAGCCGGACCCGCCGCACCTCGTGCACCGGGTCGCCCTCGGGTACCGCCAGCGCGGCCGCCGCCACCGGCCCGGCGGGCCGCTGGACCGCGGACAGCACCCGTGCGCCCGGCTGGATCCCCTGCCGCCGCAACTGCTCGGAAAAGCCGGCCAGGGTGGTGTGGTCCTGCTCCAGCTTGGGCTCGGCCACGAAGGTGCCGCCGCGCCGCCCGACCGTCCGGGTGACCAGCCCGCGCCGGGCCAGCCTGGCCAGCGCCTGGCGCAGGGTCATCCGGCTGACCCCGAACCAGGCGGCCAGGTCATGCTCGGTCGGCATCCGGTCACCGGGGCTGATCCGGCCAGCTGTGATCGTCTCCGCCAGCCAGTCTTCGATCTGGCCGTACACGGTAACGCCGGGTCCCCGCTGAATCTCCGGTGGCGCCGGGCCGAGTGCCTCGGGCGGCACCGGACCCGTCCGCGGATGTACTGACGGCATCGGTCAGCTGGTCACCCCGGCTGCGCGGCCCCGCCCACCAGCGGCGCGTCGTCCTCAGCTGGCGCGACCACCGGCGCGAACTGCTTGGTCCGGCCTGTCACCAGGTAGTAGATCAGGCCGATGAGGGCGAGCACCGCGAACACGGTCCACAGGATCGGGATCTTGTTCAGGAACGAGATATGGAAGTCAAGCAGCTGGGTGCCGGCCACTACCGTCTGGTTGGGGGTGGGGTTACTGGCCGCTCGCGGCCAGGCGAAGTTGATGAGCATCGCCCCGCCGTACACGAGCCCGAGGATGTTGACCACCAGCCCCCAGCGGCCGAGCCGGAACGGGGCGGCCGTCTTCGGCCAGCCCCGAAGCCTGGCCCGCAGGATGGCCAGGTTGCCGAGGAAGTAGGCGAAGTAGATCATCGCGGTGGCGGCGATGGCGATGGTGCCGGCGCCAGAGAACTGCAGGAACGGCACCGCGGAGAGCACCGCGACCGTGATGCAGGCCCAGACCGGGGTGTGCAGCTTGGGCGCGACCCTCGCCAGCGGCCGGGAGAACGGCAGCTGGTTGTCGCGGGCCATGCCGAAGCAGAGCCGGATGGTGGCGGCCATGATCGACAGGCAGCAGACGAAGATCGCGGCCGAGACCACCAGCAGGTAGACGGTGGCGAACGCGGGCGAGAAGTTGGCCTGGATGATCTGGGCCGGCCTCCACGCGCCCTTGATTGCCACGCCCATGTGCGGGATGGCCATCAGCGTGCCGAGCAGGAACACGCCGCCGATGATGAACGCGCCGACGATCGAGTAGAGCACGGCCTTGGGCGCGGCGCTGCGCGGGTTATGGGTCTCCTCGGCCAGCGTGGACGCGGTGTCGAAGCCGTAGATCACGAACAGCGACATGAACATGGCGGCCAGGAAGGTACTGCGGGGTGACCGGCAGCCCGGCGCTGTTGGTGATGACATGCACGCCCTGGTGGTTGTGGAAGATGGCCAGGATGAGCGCGAACACGAACATGCCGAGGATCTCGAAGATCACCCCGGTGTTGTTGATGACGGCGACCAGCCTGACGCCATAGATGTTCAGCACCGTGATCACGGCCAGCGTGATCAGCGCGACGACCAGTTCGGTGTGCAGGGTCAGGCTGATGTTCCAGGCCGTCTGGCCGACCAGGGTCGGCAGCCCGTCGATGGCCGGGATCAGCGCCAGCGGGATGGTGGCGACCACGCCGGCAATGGTCAGGATGCCGGCGAACAGGTAGATCCAGCCGGCGAACCACGCGTAGCCGCGGCGGGCCAGGTACTTGGTCCACTGGAACACCGAGCCCGCGATCGGGTAGTGGCTGGACACCTCGGCGAAGTTGAGCGCGATGAGGAACTGGCCGAGCGCGACCACCGGCCAGGTCCAGATGAATACCCCGCCGATGGTGACCAGGCCCAGCGCGAACAGCGTGAAGATGCCGGTCGACGGCGAGATGTAGCTGAACGCGACAGCGAACGAGCTGAACGGCCCGAGCCCCCGCTTGAGTTCCTGCTTGTAGCCGAACCTGGCCAGGTCGGCGGAGTCTTGCTGGTCGGAGGTGGCGTGTGACTCAGCGCTCATGGGCCCGGTCCTCCCCGGTACGGCCGCACCTCGCGGTGCCGCTGACGACAGCGCAGATGGGGCGTAGCGTATGGTCGCCGCTGGCTAACTGTCTAGACCCTTTGCGCCGCTTCTGGCGTGGCTCACACCGGCCGGGATATCCCGTAACTTTTGTCTAGACCTTTTCACCGCCTGGCATTTACGCTGCGACCGGAGGGAGGACCGGCCAATGGCAACCGAGCTGACCGGCGATCTGGCCGCCCGGCTGGACCGCGTGCCTGGCCTGGCCGGGGTCCCGCGCACCGTCTCTGAGCTGCCCGGCGGGCTGACCAACCACAACTACAAGGTGACCACGCCGGACGGCGCGTACGTGGCCCGGGTGTGGTCCAGCGGTGGCGATTTCCTGGCCATCAACCGCGACTACGAGCATCACAACTCGGTGGCCGCGGCCCAGGCGGGCGTGGGCGCACCGGTGGTGGCCTACCGGCCGCAGGACAACCTGCTGGTGCTGGAGTTCATCGAGGGCCGCACGTTCGGCGACGCCGACGTCCAGGACCCGGCGAATATCCCGCGGATCGCCCGTGCCTGCCACACCCTGCACAGCGGCCCGCGGTTCCTGGGCGACTTCGACATGTTCGTCATCCAGGGCCGGTACGCGGCCGTCACCGCCGAGCTGGGTTTTCGGGTCCCGGCTGGTTATGACGCGCTGATGCCGCAGGTGGAATCGGCCCGCCGGGCGCTGGCCGTGCGGGCCGCCCCGACCATGCCCTGCAACAACGACCTGCTGGCCGCCAACTTCATCGACGACGGCGACCGGCTGTGGCTGATCGACTACGAGTACTCGGGCAACAACGATCCCTGCTTCGAGCTGGGCAACATCTGGGGGGAGTGCGGGCTGTCCGGCGATGCGCTGGCCGACCTGGTCACCGGTTACTACGGCCGCCCGCTGCGGAACAAGATCGCCCGTGCCCAGCTGCTGGGCATCATCGGCAAGTACGGCTGGACCCTGTGGGGCGCGATCCAGGCCGCGACCAGCCCGATCGAGTTCGACTTCTGGTCCTGGGCGATGGCCCGCTATGAGGGCGCGGCGGCCGGGCTGACCAGCCGCGATTTCGGCCGGCTGCTGGACGATGTCCAGCGCGACGACTGAGGAGGGCCGATGGCGGGACAGGCCCGGGTCGTCATCATCGGCGGCGGGGTCATCGGCACCAGCGTCGCCTACCACCTGACCCAGCTGGGCTGGACCGACGTGCTGCTGCTGGAGCAGGGCCAGCTGTCGTGCGGCACCACCTGGCACGCGGCCGGCCTGGTCGGCCAGCTCCGCGCGTCCGAGAGCGGCACCCGGCTGGTGCAGTATTCCACCGACCTGTACGCCCGGCTGGCCAGCGAGACCGGCCAGGACACCGGGTTCCGCCGGTGCGGCGGCGTGATCGTGGCCCGCACGCCGGACCGGATGACCCAGCTGCGCCGGACCGCCGCGGTGGCGGAGGCGTTCGGCCTGGACTGCGAGATCATCTCCCCGGCGCGGGCCAGCGAGATGTACCCGGTGATGCGGACCGACGACCTGGTGGGCGCGATCTGGCTGCCCGACGACGGCAAGGCCAACCCCACCGACCTGACCTACGCGCTGGCCCGGGGCGCCCGCCAGGGCGGGGCCACCATCCGCGAGCGGACTCGGGTGACCGGCATCCTGACCGCGGGCGGCGCGGTCACCGGGGTGGCCACCGACGGCGGCGACATCGCGGCCGAGATTGTGGTCAACTGCGCCGGCCAGTGGGCCAAGCAGGTGGCCAGCTGGTGCGGGGTGACCGTGCCGCTGCACTCCTGCGAGCACTTTTATGTGGTGACCGAGCAGATCGACGGGGTGCACCGTGATCTGCCGGTGCTGCGGGATCCGGACGGCTACACCTATTTCAAGGAAGAGGTGGGCGGCCTGGTGGTCGGCGGATTCGAGCCGCAGGCCAAGCCGTGGCTGGCGCCGGACGCGCTGCCCTACCCGTTCGAGTTCCAGCTGCTGCCCGAGGACTGGGATCACTTCTCGGTGCTGATGGAGAACGCGCTGCTGCGGATCCCGGCCCTGCACGACACCGGGATCAAGAAGTTCTACAACGGGCCGGAGAGCTTCACCCCGGACAACCAGTTCATCATCGGCGAGGCCCCGGAGTGCCGGAACTTCTTCGTCGCCGCGGGCTTCAACTCGGTCGGCATCGCCAGCGCCGGCGGGGCGGGCCGGGCGCTGGCGGAGCAGATCGTCTCCGGCGATCCGGGCCTGGACCTGACCGGCAACGACATCCGCCGGTTCGCCCGCTTCAACGGCAACAACCGCTGGCTGCGCGACCGGGTCGGGGAGATCCTCGGCCTGCACTACGCGCTGCCCTGGCCGAACCGGGAGCTGGCCACCGCCCGGCCGTTCCGGCGTTCCCCGGTGCACCACCTGATGGCGCAGGCGAACGCCTGTTTCGGCAGCCGGATGGGCTGGGAGCGGCCCAACTTCTTCGCCCCGCCCGGGGAGGAGCCGGTGATCCGCTACTCCTGGGGGGCGCAGAACTGGCAGCCCTGGGTCGCCGCCGAGCAGCGCGCGGCCCGCACTCAGGTGGCGGTGTTCGACCAGACCTCGTTCTCCAAGTACCTGCTCACCGGCCCGGGCAGCGAGGCCGCGCTGCAGTGGATCTGCACCGCCGACGTCGCGGTCCCGCCCGGCCGCACGGTCTACACCGGGATGCTGAACGAGCGCGGCACCTACGAGTCGGACCTGACCGTCACCCGGCTGGCCGCGGATGAGTTCCTGCTCGTCAGCAGCGCCGCCACCACTGAGCGCGACAAAGACCACATCACCAAACGGATACCTCCCGGCACTCACGCCGCCCTGGTCGACGTCACATCCGCCTATGCCGTGTTCGGCGTGATGGGGCCGAACTCGCGGGACCTGCTGGCCGCGCTGTCCACCGCCGACCTGTCCGAGGCCGGCTTCGGTTTCGGCACCAGCCGGGAGATCGACCTGGGCTATTACACGGTCCGGGCGACCCGGATCACCTATGTCGGCGAGCTGGGCTGGGAGCTGTACGTGCCCGCCGAGTTCGCGGTCGGGGTGTATGAGGACCTGATGTCGGCCGGTGCCGTGTTCGGCGCGGTCAACGCCGGGTACTACGCCATCGAGGCGATGCGGCTGGAAAAGGGCTACCGGGCGTTCGGCCGGGAACTGACCCCGGACTACAACCCGGTCGAGGCTGGCCTGCTGTTTGCCTGCAAGCTCGGCACGGGCATCAGCTTCGCCGGCCGCGAGGCAGTGGAGAAAGCGAAGGCAGAGGGACCGCGGCGCAAGCTCGTTTCGCTGGTGCTGGCCGAGCCGGAACCGATGATGTGGGGTGGCGAACTGGTGCTGCGGGACGGACGGCCGGCCGGCCAGGTGATGTCCGGGGCGTGGGGTGCGGCCCTGGGCGCTTCGGTGGGGCTGGCCTATGTGCGGCATCCGGACGGGGAAGTGGTCACCGCCGGCTACCTCCGGTCTGGTTCCTACCAGGTCAACATCGGCGGCGAGGTGCACCGGGCGGAGCTGTCGCTGCGGCCGCCGTACGACCCGGCCGGACTGCGCGTCCGGCCCAGCCCGGCCGGGCCTGGGCCATGACGATCAGCGCGTTCGATCTGTTCAAGGTCGGCATCGGGCCGTCCAGTTCGCACACCGTGGGGCCGATGCGGGCGGCCGCGATGTTCGTGGCCACGCTGGCCGCCGACGGACTGGCCGGCCAGGTCAGCCGGCTGCGGGTCGAGCTGTTCGGCTCGCTGGGCGCGACCGGGCACGGGCACGGCAGCGTGAAGGCGGTGGTGCTGGGGCTGGCCGGGGAGGCGCCGGAAACGGTGGACCCGGCGACCGACCTGGCCACGCGGGTGGCGGACAGCCACCGGCTGCGGCTGCCGTCCGGGCAGGAGATCGGCTTCGACCCGGCTGAGGACATCGTGCTGCACCGGCGCAAGCGGCTGCCGTTCCACTCCAACGCGATGCGGTTCGCCGCGTACGGCGCCGATGGCACCGAACTGGCCGCGCGCATCTACTACTCGGTCGGCGGCGGGTTCGTGCTCGGCGAGGACGAGGCGGGCGAGCCGGCGATCGTGCCGGACCGGACGCCGGTCCCCTACCCATTCCGCACGGGTGACGACCTGCTCGCGCTCACCGCCCGGACCGGGCTGCCGGTCAGCGGCCTGATGCTGGCCAACGAGACGGCCCGGCAGCCGGAGGCTGAGGTCCGGGCCGGGCTGCTGGCCATCTGGCAGGTGATGCAGGAATGCGTGCGGCGCGGCTGCGCGGCGCGGGGGGTGCTGCCCGGCGGGCTGAAGGTGCGCCGCCGGGCCAGGGCACTGCACGAGCACCTGATCGAGGCCGGTGACACCGACGACCCGCTGTACGCGATGGAGTGGGTCACCCTGTACGCGCTGGCGGTCAACGAGGAGAACGCGGCCGGCGGCCGGGTCGTGACCGCACCGACCAACGGGGCCGCCGGGATCATCCCGGCGGTGCTGCACTACTACACCGCGTTCGTGCCCGGCGCCAGCGAGGATGGGGTGATCGCCTTCCTGCTCACCGCGGCCGCCATCGGGGTGCTGTTCAAGGAGAACGCGTCCATCTCCGGGGCCGAGGTCGGGTGCCAGGGCGAGGTCGGCTCGGCCTGCTCGATGGCGGCCGCCGGGCTGGCCGAGGTGCTGGGCGGGTCACCGGAGCAGGTGGAGAACGCGGCCGAGATAGCGGTGGAGCACAATCTCGGGCTGACCTGCGACCCGGTGGGCGGGCTGGTCCAGATCCCGTGCATCGAGCGGAACGCGATCGCGTCGGTGAAGGCGATCACCGCGGCCCGGATGGCGGTCCGCGGCGACGGCCAGCACCACGTGTCGCTGGACAAGGTGATCAAGACCATGCGGGATACCGGCCGGGACATGAAGGACATCTACAAGGAGACCGCCCGCGGCGGCCTGGCGGTGAACGTCATCGAGTGCTGAGGGGGACCTCATGCCGACCGCGCTGCTGCGCATGATCGGCCAGCAGGCCGAGGCGATGGACCGGATGGCCGGGCTGGATCTGGCCGGCCCCGCCGCGGTGCTTGCCGCGGCCGGCCGGGTGGTGCTGACCGGCACCGGCACCAGCCAGCACGCCGCCGAGCTGGGGGCGATGATGCTGGCCGGGGCGGGCCTGGACACCCGCTGGTACCCGGCCGCCAGCTGGGCTCGCTGGGACAGCGGCCCCCGCCCGGGGGATGCGCTGGTGGTGATCAGCCACACCGGGGAGACCGCGTATGCGGCCCGGGCCCGGGCCGCCGCGCTGGCGGCCGGGGTACCGCTGGTGTCGATCACCGGCACCGGCCGGGGCTGGCCGGAGGCGATCGAGACCGTTCCGCCGGATGAGTCGCACACCTACACCGCCAGCTACACCTCCGCGCTGGCGGTGCTCGCCCGGCTGGCCGGCGAGCTGGGCGCGGCCGGTTTTTCCGCCGCGGACGTGGCCCGGGCGGCGGACGCGGTCCGGCGGGTGTGCGCCAGCCCGGACGAGCTGCCGATGCCCGGCCGGGCGCTGGCCATCGCCGGCTGCGGGCCGTGGGGGATCACCGCCCGTGAGGGGGCGCTGAAGATTCGGGAGGCCGCCCGGATGCTGGCCGAGGGCTTCGACACCGACCGGCTGCTGCACGGCGGGGCGGTCCCGTACACCGCGGCGGACGGGCTGGTGCTGCTGGAGCCGGCGGCCGACCCGGACGGGCTGACCGCCGCACTCGGCGCCGCGGCGGTGGCGGAGCGGGTGCCGGTGACCGTGCTGGCGGCCGCCGACGGGCTGCCGCCGCTGCTGGCCCAGATCCCGATGACCGTGCGGCTGCAGCTGGCGGCGGAACGTTTCGCCCGGTTGCGCGGCCAGAATCCGGACGCGGCCATCACCGGGGCGTGGGATGAGCCCGCACTCTGGCAGATGGGCGCGCCCGGGCAGCCGTAGAGTGGCGCGTATGCCGGAACCTGACCTGCCCCGGCTGTACCGGGAAACCCGGCAGCGGGTGGCCGGGCTGATGGCGGGCATGGGCGGCAGCGCGCTGGCCGCCAACGTGCCCGCCTGCCCTCGCTGGTCGGTCCGGGACGTGCTGTCACACCTGGCCGCGGTGGCCGAGGACGCGGTCGCCGGGCTGCTGTCCGGGCCGCCGTCCGAGGATGAGACCGCCGCCCAGGTCCGCCGTTTCGACGGCACGCCACTGGCGGACGTGCTGGCCGCCTGGGCGGCGATAGCGCCCCGGTTCGAAGAACTCATCGGCACCGGCCGCAGATGGCCGGGGGTGATCGACGTCGCCAGCCACGAGCAGGACATCCGCGGCGCGGTTGGCCAGCCCGGGGCCAGGGACACCGAGGAGATCTGGCAGTGCGCGGGCTACCTGCTCAGCCGACTGCGGCCGCCGGTCCCGCTGCGGGTGGTGGTGGAGGATGCCGAGTTCCGGCTCGGGCCGGACACTGGGCCACCGCTCACGCTGACCACCACCCGGTTCGAGGCGTTCCGGTGGCGGATGGGCCGCCGCAGCCGGGATCAGCTCGCCGCGCTCGGCTGGTCCGGCGACCCGGCCCCGGTCCTCGACCACCTGGTGGTGTTCGGCCCCGCCGCCTGCGACGTCATCGAGTAGCCGGCACCGGGACGGCCGCCGCCCGCACCGCCTGATCACCGAGCCAGGTCAGGCGAACTGGGTGAGCGACAGGATGTTGCCGTCCGGGTCCGGGAACCAGGCCACCCGGTCGCCGCCGGGGGTGGTCCAGATGCCGGTGCTGTCCTGGTCCATGCTGTCGTAGCGGATGAACGCCACGCCCCTGTCCTTGAGGTCGCGGGCGGCCGCCTCGATGTCGGTGACCCGCCAGCCGAGAACGGTGTGGAGGGCGGGCGAGACGGCCGGGACGGCGGTCACCCGCAGCATGGTCCCGTGCGCGTCGAACACGCAGGCGAACTCGTTCTCGCTGGCCACCGGCAGGCCCAGCGTCTGCTGGTAGAACAGCCGGGACCGGGCCAGGTCCGTGGCCGCGACGAAGGCGATGACATCGCTGGATCCCAACATGTCCCGTCAGTCTGCCACCACCCTGGGCTGACGTTGGCACCAGTCGGTGGGAAGGTCGGAGGCATGTCCTTCGCACCGGTGCCCGCGGCCGCGGCGTGGCGCCATCAGGGCGCCCGCAGCGGTTTCGAGGTGGTGTACTTCCGTACCCATCCCGGCGGCTGTGCGATCGAAGGCTGGACAACCGCGGTCGAGGACGGCGCCGGCTGGGCCGTCCAGTACGCGATCGAGGTGGACACCGGGTGGGTGACCAGGGCCGCGCGGGTGCTGGCCCGGTCGGCGGCGGGCTACCGCGCCACCGAACTGACCGCCGACGGGGCGGGCCACTGGCTGGTGGACGGCGCGCCCGCGGCCGAACTCGACGGCTGCCTGGACGTGGATCTGGAGTCGTCGGCGATGACCAACGCCCTGCCCGTGCGGCGGATGCGGCTGCCGGTGGCCGGGCGGGCGGCGGCGCCGGCCGCCTACGTCCGGGTGGATGGCCTGGCCGTGCAGCGGCTGGAGCAGACTTACCTGCGCCAGGCCGGCGACCCTGGCCACCAGCGGTACGACTACGCCGCGCCTGCCTTTGACTTCAGCTGCCTGCTGGTCTACGACGAGTGCGGGCTGGTGCTCGACTACCCGGGGATCGCCACCCGGGCCGGCTGAGTGGAGCGGTATGACGGCATCCGGCACTGACCAGTACATCGCCTCCTTCCCGGCGGAGGTGCAGGCCGTGCTGCAGGAGATCCGGCACCGGATCCGGGCGGCCGTGCCGGGCGCGGCGGAGACGATCAGTTACCGGATCCCCGCTGTCACGCTGAACGGCCGGCCGCTGATCTACTTCGCGGCCTGGCGGCACCACATCTCCGTCTATCCCGTCCCGGGCGGGGACGCGGCCTTCCGCCGTGACATCGAGCCCTACCGGCACGGCAAGGGCACGGTGCGGTTCCCGCTCAGCCAGCCAGTGCCGTACCACCTGATCGAGCGGATGGCCGCGCTGCTGGCCACGGAGCGCGGCTAAGCCCGGCTGGAACGGGCCGGCCTTCCTGCCGGGTGGCCCGCCCTGGCCGGGGCGCCGTCAGGCAAGGGTGCCGGCCGCGTAGATGATGTAGCAGCCGAGGCCGATGAACACCACCGGGACCACCCACTGCCCCCAGCGCCGCAGCGTCTCGGTGACTGTGCGCCGGGCGGCGAACCGGGAACTGGCCAGGCAGTACAGGGCGACGCCGGCCATGAACACCGCGATGATGATGGCCGTATTGGTGACGCCGCTGGTGCGGAACACCGGGGTGTAGACCGCGATGTTGTCGCCACCGTTGGCGATGGTCAGCCCGGTGACACCGGCCAGGCCAGTCACCACCACGGGCGGGACGGTGCGCCCCGACCGCCGGGCGCGGACGGCGGTGGCCAGTTTGCCCAGGCCGAGGCCCAGCGGCAGCAGCCCGAGCAGCCACAGCCACCGCACCGGGACCAGCGCCAGGCCCGCCGCCGCGGCCACGGACACCGCCACCAGGACCGCGAAACCGGTGTACTGGCCAGCCCAGATCTGCCAGCGCCGGGGCTGGCCGCCAGCCTGCGACGATGCGTTCAGCACGGTGAGCACGAGAATGTCGTCAGCGTTGGTGACCGCGAAAAGCACCGCGGCCGTCAGCACCAGGGCGAAAATTTCTCCGGCCGGCATCTCACCTCCCGGCGACCCGCCGTCCAGCGTAGATGATCGCTATTTCCCGGCCCGGCCGTGCGAGCGGGGCGCCCCCGTGAGCGCGTGGGTGAGCGTTTGCTGGCCTGGGCAGCCGTCGTTTCAGCGGGTGAGGTGCTGCATATTCGCCGGTGTGGACAGTCCGTTCAACTCCCGGGCGCTGCGGATTCAGCAGCCGGGAAAGCTGCTGCCCGATCGCGCGAACTACGAGATTTTCGACGATCAGCGGCGGCTGGTGGCCATCGCCGCCGAAACCGAGGCGCACACCCGGCGGCAGGTGCTCAGCAAATCGATGCCGGATGCCCGCGTGCTCGCGATCACTACGTCCGGCAACGAGCCGGTGCTGACCCTCATCAAGCACGCACGGGAACGGATCACCGAAGTCCAGGATTCGCGTGGCGAACCGGCCGGCTGGACCCGGGCTAGGCAGACTAACCGGTACTACACCCTGATCGACGGCCAGGACCAGATACTGGGCGAGGTCGTCGGCGACCTGGCGCTCAGGCATTTCTCCATCACCGGCAGCGCCGGCACCGAATTCGCCCGGATCCGCAAAACCTGGGCCGGGGTCAAGGACATGCTCACCCCCGCCGACCACTATTACGTCTAGTTCACGCCCCGGTCCCGGCCCCGGCCCGCACGCTCACCGTGGTCATGGCTATCGTGCTTGACCTGACTCTCTACGGACCCGTCTGAGCTTCGCCAAGCGCGCCTCCAGGGGGGCTGCGGTGCCCTAGCATCAACCAGCGGCGCGCATGGATAGGAAGCGATCAGCGGTGACCACGTGTCTGCGGGGGCATCCGGTCCCCACTGGCTCGGAACTCTGCGATATCTGCGGGGACGATGTCCGCCGGCCCTGGTGCAGCCAGGGCCACCACAGCGCCCCCGGTGAGCAGTTCTGCGAGACGTGCGGTGAGCTGCTGCTGACCACACTGAGCTATCAGCTCAGCGGGGCGCACGCGCCGGTCCTGGACTACCAGACCGGCTCATTCGCGGACTTCCTGGCCAGCTCCGCCGAACTGGACCAGGCCGGTCCCGCCCAGCCGGAGGCGACCGGAGCGGAGCCGGCCGGAGCCGGGCCGGCCCTATCCGAACCAGCCTTTCCCGGGCCAGCCTTTCCCGGGCCAGCCCTATCCGGGCCAGCCCTATCCGGGCCAGCCCTATCCGGGCCAGCCCTATCCGGGCCAGCCCTATCCGGGCCAGCCCTATCCGGGCCAGCCCTATCCGGGCCAGCCCTATCCGGGCCAGCCCTATCCGGGCCAGCCCTATCCGGGCCAGCCCTATCCGGGCCAGCCCTATCCGGGCCAGCCCTATCCGAGGCAGCCGGGCCCGGGCTGGCGGGAGAGTTTCCCGCCCCGGTTCCGGCCCTGGCCGCCCACCCGTCGGCCGGTCCCGCCCGGGCGGCGGAGCCGTCCACCCGGCCGCGCCTGCCCGAGCCGTGGCGGGACGCGCACGCGGATGTGCTTGCCAGCCTGCCGTCTTACCAGAGCACCAGCCCGGGATCGCCGTCCCACCCGCCACGCTGGGGCGGACGCTGGGTGCTGGTGACGGTGCTGGTTCTGGCCGTACTGGCCGCCGCCGTCACCGCGGGTGCGCTGACGCTGCGGCACCGGGCGGCCGCCGCCGCTCAGCCGTCGCCACGTCCGGCGGGCACCTCGGCCCACCGGACGGCCAAGCCGCGGCCATCCCCACCTGCTGGCAGTCCGGTCAGCGCCCTGCCCGGCACCGGGTCGTGGGTCGGGCCAATCCCGATCGACCTGGGCGCCAGCCACGGCATCCTCACCGGGCTGTCCTGCCCGCAGCCGTACGCGTGCTACGCCATCGACAGCGCCGGAAACGTCCTGTACCGGGCCACCGCGCCGCTGCCCGCCCGCAACTGGCAGCTGACCGCCCAGGATCCGAACGGCGGCCTGGCCGCGATCTCCTGCGCGACCGTCCGGTCCTGCCTGGCGGTGGACAAGTCGGGCGATGCGATGGCCATGAGCCAGGGCCAATGGCACGGCGTGTCCTATGTGGATGCCCGGTCCGGCACCTTCACCTCGGTGTCCTGCCCGCTGGTGGTGTTCTGCATGGCGGTGGACAGCGGCGGCAACGCGTTCGCCTACAGCGCGGACACCCGGACCTGGCAGCCGTTCACGGTGGACCACGGTGGCGGCGGGCTCACCGGCGTGTCCTGTGCCACCCCCAGTGACTGCGTCGCGGTGAGCGGCGACGGCAATGTCTACACCTATGACGGCAGGTCCTGGGGTGCCGCCGTCCGGGCCGATCCCGGCCATGCGTTCACCGCCGTGTCGTGCGGCGCCCCGGGGTTCTGTGTGGGGGCCGACGCGTCCGGCCGGGCCGCCGTGCTGGCCGGCCGGACCTGGTCGGTGGCGCCGATGGGGATCACTGCCACCGCGGTGTCCTGCCCGGCGGCCGGCTTCTGCCTGGCCACCGACGGCTCCGGCGGTGCGGTGAGCTACCGGGACGGCACCTGGTCGGCGGTGCGCCGGATCGATGGCACGTCGGTGCTGGCCGCCGTGAGCTGCCCGGTGGTGACCTCCTGCACCGCCGCGGACCAGCAGGACGACGTGCTGTACTACACCTCACCCGGCTGACCCGGCGGGGATACCGCCCGGCCGGTCACGGGATCAGCACGGCACGGCGATGGGGCGGCTGCCCGCAGCGTGACCAGGCGCTGGCAGCGTCCGTCAGCGGCAGGACCTCCCGGTCAGCGGTGAGCCGGCCGGCACTGGCGTGGCTGAGTATCTCAGCCAGTGCGCTGGCCTTCTGGCCGTCGGTGAGGTCATTGTTGGTATAG
Organism: uncultured Actinomycetes bacterium; assembly: GCA_963837105.1. Lineage (GTDB taxonomy): Bacteria > Actinomycetota > Actinomycetes > Streptosporangiales > Streptosporangiaceae > UBA9676. The sequence goes on from CAWIMG010000036.1 coordinate 47,247, forward strand.
CCGAGGACGGCGAGCACCCCGCTGCGCAGGGTGGCCGAGCCGAACCGGGCCTCCGCCGCGGCGGACGAGCCCAGGTTGACCAGCCGGCCGTGCGGCGACAGGATCCGCAGCGCGGCCTCGGCGGGATGCCCCCAGACCGGGTCGAGCACCAGATCGGTCCGGCCACCGGTGGCTTCTGCCAGCGTGGCGGCCACGGCCGCCACGTCGTCCCCGGTGATGTCCGCGACCGCGTCGGCGCCGAGTTCGGCCGCCCGGGCCCGGCCCTGCGCGTCGCGGCAGGCCGCCACCACCCGGCCGGCTCCGAGCAGCCTGGCCGCCTGCACGCCGACCTGGCCGACGTTGCCGCTGGCGCCGAGCACGAGCACGTGCTCGGCGGGCCGCAACTGGCCCCGCCAGGACAGCGCCATCCAGGCGGCGATCGCGGAAAGCCCGAGCGCGGCCGCGAGATCATCGCTGACCCCCTCCGGCACGGGCAGGGTGGCGCTGTCCGGTACCACGCAGAACTCCGCCAGCGATCCGTCGCCCGGGCGAATGCCGGCGGTGGCGCTGAACCAGATCCGCTGCCCGGCCGGGAGCGTGTCCGATTCAGCGACGACCCCGATCCCCTGCGTGCCCGGCACGTACGGCAGTGCGGGCTGCCCGAAGTACGAGGTACCTGAGGCAGCCAGCAGGTCGAGCGGGTTGATGGGCGCCGCGGTGACCCGAATGAGCGCGTGCCCGGCCGGGCGGGACGGGACGGGGCGCTGCCCTGGCTCCGGCGGCGCGCCATGGCTGTGCAGCACCGCTGCCCGCATGGTCGTCATGAGACCGGGCCGGTGTCCTCGGTGTAGGTGTAGGTGTAGGGGTTGTCCAGCACCCTGGTCTCCGGGATCTCCGGGTGCATGCCCTCGTCCCAGGCTTGCGGCCCCAGTTCACCCCGCAGGTACTCGACCGTCTGCCCCACCACCTGCCGGGCCTTGGCCAGGTCGGCGCCGGTGAGCTGATGGTCGTACTTGACCACCCGGCCGTTGACCACCACCGTATGGACGTCCCCGCGCTGGGCCTGGAATACGACATGCCCGTACGGGTTGAGCAGCGGGAACATCACCGGCGAGGCGTCGTTCTTGATCAGCACCAGGTCGGCCTTCTTGCCCACCTCGATGCTGCCGGTGACCGAGTCCAGGCCGAGCGCCTTCGCGCCGCCCCGGGTGGCCCAGTCCACCACCTGCTCGGCGCGGAGCACGTGATGGGTCACCGTCTCGTCCCGGGCGTGCGCCTCCAGGTGCTCACGGGCGCGGTCGGCGGACAGGGTCGCGCGCATGGCGGAGAACAGGTCGGCGCTCCACCAGACGCTGGTGTCCATCGACAGCGAGACGGAAATGCCGTGCTGGCGCAGCTTCCAGGTCGGCGGGTAGCCCTGGCCGGCGCTCTGCTCGCTCTCGGTGGACAGCGACGCGTGCCCGCCGGTCGCGGCGATCCGGTGGTAGGAGTCGGCGGACAGGCTGGCCGCGTGCACGTAGACCGTCTGCGGGGTCATGAAGCCGTGCTCGTACATGAGCCGGATGCCCTCGTCGGTGGTCACCTTCCACACCCCAGCGTGGGTGGTTACCGGCACCCCCAGATCCCGGGCCACCTCGAAGGCCGCCTTCTCCGGGAAGTCCGGGCTGGCCGGCGGGACGTCGAAAGCCAGCTGGAAGCCGAGCATGTCGTTGGCGCTGCCGAACCGGCGGCTGACGAAGTCGCGGAACTCGGGCGTGGCCGACCACTCCCACGGGGCCACCTGGATGTTGCCGTAGGCGAGCACCCACCGGCCAGGCACCTCCTGCAGCGCGTCCACCGCCGCTTCCGCGTGCTCGACCGTCTGCAGGTTGTGCGACCAGTCCACGGTGGTGGTCACCCCGGCGTCGATCGCCTCGATGGCGGACAGCAAGTTGCCCGCGTAGATGTCCTGTGGCCGGAACGACTTGCCCCACTGCAGGTAGTTCCAGACAAAGTACTGGGTGAGCGTCCAGTCGGCGCCATACCCACGCATGGCCGTCTGCCACATGTGCCGGTGAGTGTCGATCATGCCGGGCATCAGAATGCCGCCGGATGCGTCGATCTCGGCGGTGCCATCGGGTACCGGCAGGCTGGGCCCGATGGCGGCGATCGTCTCGCCGGTGACCAGGACGTCGGCATTGACCAGGACATGATGGGCGTCGTCCATCGTCAGCACGGTCGCGTCGCGGAACACCACCGGCCGGCCGGGCGTGGGGGCGTCTGTCATGTGGAGCACCTCCGGGTGAGGGGAGCGTGTCTCGGGTGACTTGCGGACAGTAGCCTTTCACACCATGAGCCGACGACCGGGCCCGCTGGCAGGCATGCTGGTGGCCGACTTCTCCCGGGTGCTGGCCGGCCCGTACTGCACGATGCTGCTCGGTGATCTCGGCGCGGACGTGATCAAGGTGGAGAGCCCGACCGGGGATGACACCAGGTACTGGACGCCGCCGGTCACCGCGGACGGGGTGTCCACCTACTACCTGGCCATCAACCGCAACAAACGGTCGGTGGTGCTGGATCTGCGCAGCGCTGAGGGCCTGGCCGCCGCCCGTGAGCTGGCCCGCCGCGCCGACGTGTTCGTGCAGAACTTCAAGCCCGGCGGGCTCACCCGGTTCGGCCTGGACTACCCGGCGGTCAGCGCCGCCAACCCGGCCATCATCTACGCCTCCATCAGCGGGTTCGGCGCTGGCGGCGGGAAAGACCTGCCCGGCTACGACCTCATGGTGCAGGCCATGTCTGGGCTGATGAGCCTGACCGGCGACCCGGATGGGCCGCCGTACCGGGCCGGCATCTCGGTGTTCGACGTGATCGCCGGACTGCACACCACCATCGCCATCCTGGCCGCACTGCATCACCGGGCCGCCACCGGCGAGGGCCAGCATGTCGAGGCCAACCTGATGTCGTCGGCGCTGTCCGGCATGGTGAACCAGAGCAGCGCGTACGCGGCGGGCGGGGTGGTGCCGTTCCGGATGGGCAACTCCCACCCCAGCCTGTTCCCGTACGAGCCGCTGCCGACCGCGGACGGGGAGCTGATCGTGACCGCGGGCAACGACACCCAGTTCCGGAAGCTGTGCGAGGTCCTCGGCGCGCCGGAATTGGCCGACGATCCCCGGTTCGCGCACAACGAGGGCCGCACCGCCAACCGCGGCGAACTGCGGCCGCTGCTGGCCCAGCTGCTGGCGGCCCGCCCGGCCGCGGAATGGTTCGATGCCCTGATCGGGCCGGCGTGCCCTGCGGGCCGATCAACACGGTCGATGCCGGCATTGGCTTCGCCCGCGGCATCGGGCTGGAGCCGGTGGTCAGCGCCGGCGGCGTGCCGGTGATCCGGCACCCGGTCAGCTACTCGGCCACCCCGGCCAGCTACCCGCTGGCGCCGCCGGCCCTGGACGAGCACGGCGAGCAGGTCCGCGCCTGGCTGGCCGGCCCGCCCGGCCCGCTCCCGCCCGCGAAGGAGAGCACATGACCGACGCCGTGCCCCGCTTCCCGACCTCGCTGGGCACCTCCAGCCCGGACACCATCACCCTGCTCGGCCAGGACCTGGCCACCGATCTGATGGGCAAGGTCAGCTTCGGCGAGCTGGCGCTCTGGCTGGTGACCCAGCGGCGGCCGGCCGCGGGTGAGGTCCGGGTGTTCGAGGCGGTGCTGGTCGCGCTGGCCGATCACGGTTTCACGCCGACCGCGATCGCCGCCCGGCTGACCTACCTCAGCGCGCCCGACTCGGTGCAGGGGGCACTGGCCGCCGGGCTGCTGGGGGGCGGCTCGCGGTTCCTCGGCGTGACCGAGGACGCGGGCAAGTTCCTGGCCGCCGCGCTGGCCGGCCAGCCGGTGCCCGCCGATGACGCGGGCTACGACGCGCTGGCGCTGGCCGCGGTGACCCGGGCCCGTGCGGCCAGCCAGTTCGTCCCCGGCCTGGGCCACCCGGTGCACAAGGTCACCGACCCGCGCACCCCGGCGCTCATCCGGATCGCCGGGGAGGAGGGGCTGCGTGGCCCGCACCTGCGGCTGTTCGAGGCGATCGGCCGGGTCCACCCGCAGGTGCTCGGCCGGACCCTGCCCCTGAACGGGGCCGGCACCTGCGGTGCCGCGCTGGCCGACCTGGGGCTGCCGCCGGACCTGCTCCGCGGGTTCGCACTGCTGGCCCGCTGCGCCGGGCTGCTCGGCCAGCTGGCCGAGGAGCAGCGCCGGCCGGTGGGCATGGACATCTACCTGACCGTCGAGCACAACGCCGAGTACCTGTCCCCGTAAGGAGCCGCCCATGGCCACCGTCGCCGCGGTCATCGCATCGACGCATCATCCGTTCTACTACCGGGCCAGCACGTCCACCGGTGCCGACCGGCCGCCGTTCGCCGACGAGTGGGTGACCAAGATCACCGCGTTCCGGGAAACCCTCACCCGGGCCCGGCCGGACGTGCTGGTGATGGTCGGCTCCGACCACTTCCACCAGCTGTGGCTGGACAACATGCCGCAGTTCCTGGTCGGCAAGGCCCCGTTCTACGACGCGAACTACTACAACGAGGAGCGGGAGTTCGGCCTGCCCCGGATGTTCCTGCGGGGCAACGAGGAACTGTCCGCCTTCCTGCTGCGGGAGGGGCTCGATGCCGGGTTCGACCTGGCCTTCAGCAACGAATTGCGGATCGACCACAGCGTCACCTGCCCGCTGATCACGCTGCGGCCAGGGTCGGACCTGCCCATCGTCCCGATCTACACGAACATCTTCGCGCCCCCCTTGCCGCAGCCGAAACGGTTCGTGGAGCTGGGCAAGACCATCCGGCAGCTGGTGGAGGCCTGGCCGAGCGAGCTGCGGGTGGCCATCATCGGCACCGGTCATTTGTCGCTGGAACTGGGCGGCCCGCGCCAGTTCGGGCCGCACGGCCCCGACCCGGAATTCGATCGCAAGGCGGTGGAGTGGATCGCGTCCGGCGACCTGAAGTCGGCGCTGGCCGAGGTCAGCCTGGACAGCCTGTGGCTGCCCGGCAACGCCACCCACGGCTTCATGGACTTCATGCTGATGATGGGCGTGGCGGGCGAGAACGTGGCCGCCGACTACGCCGACTCGCTCGACCTGTTCCACACCATGGAGGCGTACTTCACCTGGTACCCGGAGGCAGCGCGATGAGCAAGTACCTGCTCAACAAGTTCCTGTTCACCATCGACCGGGAGCCGGAACTGGTCGAGCGGTACCGGGACGATCCGCGCGGCACGGTGGACTGGTGGGAGGCCGAGCGCGCCAACGACATCCTGAACCTGCCGGCCGCGGAGCGCAGTACCTGGCTGAAGTTCACCGATGACGAGCGGGATGCGCTGGCCACTCACGACTACCCCAGGCTGTTCGAGCTGGGTGCGCATCACTTCCTGACGCTGACCCTGTTCATCGCCATGTTCGAGCGCGACTACGACGAGCCGCTGGGCTTCCAGCGCGAATACGCCCGCCGCCTGAGCCACTTCAGCCTGCCCTATCCCGATATCTCGACCTGACCCAGGCCTGCTCCCCGGGCCTGGTGCTCGTAGAGGGTCAGGAAGTCCTGGCCACGCAGGCCGGTGCCGATGGCCGACTGGATGATCTGGTAGACGGTGGACGCCGTCGGCATCGGCACCTCCAGCGCCCGGGCCGCTGCCAGGCCGAGGTCGAAGTCCTTGCGCAGCAGTTCGTGGGTGAAGGTCAGCTCGTACTGCCGGGCCGCCAGCTCCGGGCTGCGGCGCTGGATCCACGGCGAGGCCATGGCCGAGCCGTTGAAGAACTCCAGGAACGCTGCCCGGCTGGTACCGGCCTTCTCGGCCAGGGTGACCACCTCGGCCAGGGACTGGACCATCATGCCGAGGTACAGGTTGTGCGCCAGCTTGACCAGCCGCGCCTGCTCCTGTTCCCCGACGTAGGTGACCTGCCCGGCGATCCGCTCCAGGTCCGGCCGGACCGCCTGGAAGGTGGCCGCCGGGCCGGACACGATGAAGGAGCCGTGTCCGTCCGCGAACACGCCCGGGTTGCCACATACCGGGGCGGCCAGAAACTGCACACCCGCCTCGTCGGCCGCCGCCCGGACGGTGGCCGACGTCTCCTCCGACACTGTCGAGCAGTCGATCAGGATCTCCAGCCGGCCACGGCCGCAGAGCAGCCCGCCGTCGCCGAGGACGACCTGCTCCAGGTCGGCCGAGGCGGACACCATGACGAACACGACCTCGCACCGGCTGGCCAGCTCCGCCAGGCTGGCCGCGACCTCAGCACCCCGCTCGGCCAGCGGCCCGGCCTTGGCCGCGGTCCGGTTCCAGACCATGACCGGGCGCCCGGCGGCGAGCAGCCGCCCGGCCATCACCGTGCCCATCCGGCCGGTGCCGGCCCACCCGATCATGCGCCGGCGCCCGGCAGGTCAGCCCCGGTGAACAGCTGGGTGCCGGCCACATACAGCTGGTCAGCGGGGAACCGGGTGAGCAGCTCGCAGCCGTCCGCGGTGACCACCACCTCTTCCTCGATCCGCGCCGCGGCTGAGCCGTCGTCGGTCGGCCAGTAGGTCTCGATCGCGAACACCATCCCCTGCTTCAGCTCGACCGGATGCTCGAACGAGTGGTAGCGGCTCATCAGCGGCCGCTCCCAGTTGGACAGCCCCAGGCCGTGGCAGTACTGCAGGCCGAACGCCTCCTCCTCGTCGGCGAACCCGAACTCGGTCGCGGCCGGGAAGTGGCGGACCACATCGGCCGAGGTGGCGCCGGGCCGGATCTCAAAGATCGCGTTGTCCATGAACTCGCGGGCCCGGCGGTAGGCCTCGCGCTGGCGGCGGTTTGCCGAGCCAACGTTCAGCGTCCGGTAGTAGCAGGTCCGGTAGCCGTTGAAGGAATGGATGATGTCGAAGTAGGCGGTGTCGCCCGGCCGGATCAGCCGGTCGGAGAACACGTGCGGGTGCGGGCTGCACCGCTCGCCGGAAATGGAGTTGACCGCTTCCACCTCCTCCGAGCCGTTGTCGTAGAGGTACTGGTTGACCAGCGCCACGCAGGCGTTCTCGCGGACCCCGGCCCGCAGGAACCGGTACAGCTCGTCGTAGGCGCCGTCCACCAGTGCGGCCGAGTGATCCAGCAGGGCGATCTCGTCGGCGGTCTTGATGGCCCGGATGTCCTGCATGAAGCCATGCCCGTCCACGATGTTCAGCCCCTCGGCCTCCAGCGCGCGCAGCACCGGCAGTTCGACCACATCCACCCCGACCGGCGCATCGGCCAGCCCGGCGTCGCGCAGCAGCCCGGCCAGCCGCCGCGCGTTGCCGCGCTCGACCCCGACGTCCTCCGGGATGGAGCCACGCCAGCTGGAGATCCCGGCCCGCCAGTTGGCCTTGTCGTTCCAGGGCGCGAACTTCTGGTGGGTGCGGGCAGCCGAGCCGATGTCCCACAGGATCGGGTCGTGGCCGCGCATGACCAGGCAGCAGCGGAAGAGCTTGTCCCGGGCCCAGTTACCGATGTGGGTGGCCGTGGTGTAGCGGATGTTGTTCATGTCGAACAAGATCAGGGCGGCGATGTCGGAGGATTCGAGCGCGCTGCGGACCTTGCCCGCGCGGTCCGACCTGAGCCGGGCGAAGTCGACGCGCTGCTCCCAGTCGGTGCCCAGGGTCGCGCCGGGGGAGGCGATGGGCGGCGAGGTGGTGGTGGCGGAGAAGTTGCTGGCCATGGTGCGGCTCCTTTAGTGGGTGGTGGGTGGTGGGTGGTGGGCGCGGGCGGGGGCACGCCGCCCTGCGCTTCGCCCTGCGGGCTCTTATACGCGCCGGGCGGCGTGCCCCCGCCCGCGCCTGTTCGGGCTGGGGAGGTCACGGTGGTCATACCGGGGCGTATTCGCCGTCCGCCACCTCTGGGGTGGGGGAGCGAGGGGGTGGGCCGGGCTGGTCTAGTGCCTGCCAGGCGGCGTGGATGAGGTGATCTGTGGTGAGACCGTATTTGGTGAACAGGTAGGGGGCGGACTGGGCGCCTTCGGCGAAGGTGTCGGCCAGGCCGACGCGGCGCAGGCGGCCTGGGAGGGCAGCTTCGGCGAGGGCCTCGGCGACGGCGGACCCGAGGCCGCCGATGACGGTGTGATTCTCGGCGGTGATCACCGCGCCGGCCCGGGTGGCGACGTCCAGGATCGTGGCGGTGTCCAATGGCTTGATGACCGGCACGTTCACAACTACGGTCGAGATACCGCTAGTCCGCAGCACGCGGGCCGCCGCAAGGGCAGGGGCGATCATCATGCCACTGGCGAACAGGGCGACCTCACACCCGGGACCGCCGCCGGTCTCACCGCCGCCGGTGGTCACACCGCCGCCCGCACTGGCCCCGCCGCCCCGGGTGGGCCCGCCGCCGTCGCTGTCGGCGCCGCCGCTGGTGGCCCCGCCGCCGCTGCTGTCCGCGCCGCCTGTGCTGTCGGCCCCGCCCCTGGTCACGCCACCGCCAGCGGTCACCGCGCCGCCGCTGGTTGCCGCCCCACCGCTGGTGCCGGTCTCGGAGAGGATCTGGGCGCGGTCGAGCGAGAGCCGGTGATCGGCGGGGAAGATGACCGGAATCTCGCCCCGCTTGAGCCGCAGGTAGACCGGGCCGGGTACGTCGGCGATGGCCGCGACGACCTGGGCGGTCTCGGTGGCGTCAGCGACATCCACCACGGTCATGCCGGGCAGGGCGCGCATCAGGGCCACGTCTTCGATGGCCTGGTGGCTGGGGCCGCCGGGGCTGGACACGCCTGGCATGAAGCCGACGATCCGGACCGGCAGCCGCGGGTAGGCGACCGCGTTGACGATCTGGTCGAGCGGGCGCCGGGTGGCGAAAACCCCGAACGTATGCACGAACGGGATCAGCCCACTGCGGGCCAGTGCCCCGGCGACGCCGATCATGTTGGCCTCGGCCATGCCCGCGTGGATGAACCGGTCACCGAACTCGGCCTGGAAGAGGTCGATCTCGCACTGGCGGGTCAGGTCGCCGCTCAGGCAGACGATCTCCGGCCGCTGCCGCGCGAGGTCGACCAGGGCCTGGCCGTACGGCTTGAGCACGGTCCGGTAAGGCGGGCTGAGGACCTGATAGTCAGCCATGGCGGGCCAGTTCCGCGCTGAGTTCGGCGGTGGCGGCCGCCGCTAGGTCCGGTGGCAGCTTGATGAAGTGGCCGTCGGCGTCGGGTGGCAGGCAGGTGAGGCCGTGCCGGGTGGAAGTGCGGCAGATCAGGATCCGGGGCCGGTTGGACCCGGCGGCCAGGGCTGCGGCCACCGCGTCCACGTCGTGCCCGTCCAGGTCGGCGGTGTCCCAGCCGAACGCCTGCCATTTGGCGGCGATCGGCTCGATCGTGGTGATGGTGTCGACCGGGCCATCGACCTGCGAGTTGTTCGCGTCCAGCAGCACGGTCAGCCGGTCCAGCCGGTAGTGGCCGGCGAACATCGCCGCCTCCCAGACCTGCCCTTCCTGCATCTCCCCGTCGCTGCAGAACGCGAATGTGCGGGCATCGGCCCGGCCGAGCAGGCGGTCGGCCAGCGCGAAACCAGCGGCCGCGGACAGTCCCTGGCCCAGGGAACCGCAGGTGTAGTCGGGCACGGGGCTGCGCTCAGTGCCGATGGCTTCCAGGGCGGAGCCGTTCTGCCCATAACTGGCGAGGGCGGCCTCATCGAGTAGGCCGGTCTCGGCGGCGGCGGCGTAGACGGCGACCATGTAATGCGCGGGCGAGCAGACCACCCGGTCGATGCCCGGCCGCAGCGCGGCACCGTAGACCGCGGCGTACTGCTCCGCCGCGGACAGCGCCTGCCCCAGGTAGCCGAACCCCTGGGGCGCCACCATCCGCACGGCGCGCAGCCGGATGGCGGTGGCGAGCCGCTGCAGCTCGTTCAGCCTGACCACCCCATTTTGGTAATGTGGCTATGCCAATTCTGAATCTAGCCGACGGGCGTGGGGCGGGGAAGTGGCCGACCTGTTTCACCCGGTGCCGGTGACCCGGGTCTCGGATGAGGTCGCCGAGCAGATCCGGCGCCTGATCGTCACCGAGCAGCTGGCGGAGGGGGCGCGGCTGCCCGCCGAACGCGATCTGGCCGACCGGTTCGGGGTGAGCCGCCCGATGGTGAGCCAGGCCCTGCGGATGCTCGCGCTGATGGGGCTGGTCAACATCCGCCGTGGCTCCGGCGTTTACGTGCTGCGGCGGCCGCAGGACATGGTCGCCGCATCGGTCAGCTTGCTGCTCGATCTGCACGGTTCGGTCGGCGAACTGGCGCAGCTGCGGCTGTGGCTGGAAACGCTCGGGGTGACCCAGGCCGCGGCGCGGCAGAAACCGGCCCGGCAGGAACCGGCCAGCATCGCGGCCGCGCTGGGCCGGCTGGCCGGGGCCACCGCCAGTGCGCCGGCCTGGATCGCGGCCGACACCCTGTTCCACGCGGCGGCGGTAGCGGCGGCCGGCAACACCTACCTGACGGCGGTGTACGAGGGAGTGCACGCGGCCGTGCTGGCACACGAGTACGAGCACTGGGTCCGCACCGAGACCGAGCCGGCCTGGCTGGCCGTGCCGGGTGCCCTGCTCGGCCTGCACCAGGCGATCTACGACGCGATCGCGGCCGGTGACGCCGAGGCCGCCCGGCTGTCGGTGCTGCGGCACCATGAGGTGATGCTGGCGCACCTGGCGGCTGCGCAGCGGGCAGAATGACCCACATGAAGCGGTCGCCGGCATGACGGGGCCGCGCCCAGGACGGCCACCCCGGCCGCAAGCAGGCTCGCAGGCAGCCACCATGGCGGCCGGGGGAGCGAGGCCAGGAGCGCAGCCATGGACAAAGGCTCTGCCCGCGGACCGCGCCCGTCAACCGAGGCCTGCCTGGTCAGGCCACGCCCTCGAACTGGAGCAGGTACAGCCCGCCGCCACCGCGGTCCACCGCGTACACGATGCCGTCGGCGGAAACGTAGACATCGTTGATCTGGATGGCGCCGGTGGCCGATCCGGGCGGCGCGGGCGGCACGAAGGATGCCACCTCCACCGGCTGGAAGGGGTTGCGCACGTCGTACGCCCGCACCCCGGCGTTGAAGAACGTGCCGAACACGATCTCCTCGCTCTGCCAGGACCAGCCGAACGGCTCGTTCTCGTGCAGGTTGTGCGCCCCGAACCGGCCGCCCCGGCGGGCGTATTCGGCCACCGGCGGCAGCGGCGCGGTGCTCACGATCAGCGGTGATGTCTCCTGGCTGGCGTCGGCGAACCAGAGCAGCTTGGGGAAGTCGGCGGCGTTGTCGTGCACCGTCTCGTCGCAGATGGCCAGCAGCCTGCGGTGCAGCAGGGGCGGCACGGTGTGGGTGAAGCCGGGCATCGGCGGGTGGTAGTCGAGCCGGGACACCAGGCGCGGCGCACCGGGATCGCTGATGTCCAGCGTGATGGCGCCCGCGTCCAGGTAGCCGATGTAGGCACGGTCCGGGCGGCCGGGGTAGACGTTGATGTTGTGCGCGCGGAACCCGGCGTCGAACACCTCGTGCCGGACCGGCGGCGGCGCGTCATCGCCGTGCTGCGTGCCGGGCAGCCACCACCGGCCCACCTCGGCCGGCTGGCTGGGCCGGGCGAGGTCCACAATCACCGGGAACTGGTCGTCGAGCGGGTTGGTGGGCCGGGAATCGGGGGTGCCGGTGGCGAGATAGGCCAGCGGACCGGTGGTGAACCCCACCCAGTGGGTGCCGCGCGAGTACGGCCCGGACAGGTCCAGGAAGCCGATCGGGCGCGGCTGTGCCGGGCTGGCCAGGTCGAACACCTCGATCCCGGCTGGCTGCTGGCCGGGACTGTTCACCTGGTAGGCAACGACCATGATCTCCTCGCCGACGGCGAGCGAGTTCGACCGGACCGCGCCGGGCGGCAGCGCGGCCTGGTGCAGCAGTTCCGGTGCGCGGGGGTCGGTCACGTCCAGCACGCTGAAGTTCACCGGGCCCCGCTCGTGCGCGATGTACAGGTAGCGCCGGCCGCCCCGTTCCAGCAGTGCGGTGCCCTCACCGCAGGTGCCGTGGCCGCCCAGGTCGTGCTGCCCGAGATAGCGCATCCCGCGGGTCTCCACCCGGCCCATGATGCCGCACCGGCGGTGCGGTCCACCGGTGCTTAACGGCGGTGCCAGCCCGGGTTCAGGCCGGGCACATCCAGCCGGGCCGGCCGGGCCGGGGCGACTGGTCACCGCTGCCGGGCGGCGGGAAGTGGACGCGCAACGTGAACGCCCGCCCGGTCGGGCCGTGCGCCCGCAGCAGCCGGATCGCGTCCTCGGCCTCGCCGGTGCCCGGGATGTGCCCGCGCGGCACCCACCACAGCGCGGTGTAGGCCTGCGTCATCGGCTCGAACCACTCCCGGCGCCGTCGCAGCAGCCGCTTGTGCTCGTCGGAGTAGACGAACGCGGCCAGCGTCTCGACCGACTCCCAGACCGACATGTTCAGCAGCACGCCGGGCCCGCCGTCCTGCAGCCAGTCGAAGGCCCGGACCGCGGTGGCGTTGCCGTCCTCGGTCTGCAGCCGCCAGATGAAGCCCGGCGCCACGTCCGCGAGCGCGTTCACCGGGTCGAGCGCGGCCACGAAGCCGGCTAGCTGTGCGCTGTCCAGCGGTGCCCGCAGCTTGCCGATGTTCACCTGGGCGATCACATAGTCCACGGCCCCATCCTGCCAGCGGCGGGCAGGTGCGACCATGGGCGCGTGCGGGCAGCGGTGCTGGAGCGGGCCGGGACGGTCACCGTCCGCGATGTGCCGCGCCCGGCGGCGGCCGGCCGGGCGCTGGTCCGGGTGGACCAGGCCGGCCTGTGCGGCACCGATGTCAAGATCGTGAACGGCGACATCCCGGTGGCCATGCCGCGGGTGCTGGGGCACGAGATGACCGGCTGGGTGGCGCAGTCCGGGCGGCTCCCGGCCGGCACCCCGGTGCTGGTCAACCCGGCGTCGTTCTGCGGCCTGTGCGACCTGTGCCGCCGTGACCTGCCGCAGCTGTGCCGCCACGGGGCGCTGCTCGGCCGGGACGCCGACGGCTGCCTCGCCGAGTTCGTGGCCGTGGACGAGGGCTGCCTGCACCCGCTGCCGGACGGGCTGGCCGGGGCCGGCCTGCTGCAGGTGCTGTCCACCTGTGTGCACGCCCAGTCCGGGCTGCCGGAGGTGGACGGCGCGGTAGTGGTCGGGCTGGGCGTGGCCGGCCTGCTGCACCTGCAGTTGCTGGCGCTGCGCGGGGCCAGCCCGCTGATCGGGGTCTCCCGCTCGGCCGTGAAGCGGGACCTGGCGCTGGCGATGGGGGCGACCGTGGTGGCCGCACCGGAAGCGGCGCCCGGCCTGGTGGCCGAGGCTACCGGCGGGCGCGGCGCCGGGCTGGCGGTGGAGTGCGCGGGCACACCACAGACGCTGGCGCTGGCGATGCGGCTGGCCGGCCCGGGCGGGACAGTGATCGCGTTCGGCATCATCCCGGCCGCGGCCAGGCTGCCGACCTACGAGTGGTACCGCAAGGAACTGACCATCCGCAGCCCGCGCGCCGCCCGGCCGCGGGACTGCGACGCCGCGGTCGCGCTGGCCGCCAGCGGCCGGCTGGCGCTGGCGCCGCTGGTCACCGCCCGGTTCCCGCTCGCGGACGCAGCCGGGGCGGTGGCCGCCTGTGCTGAGCCCGGCCAGCTCAAGGTCCTGCTGGAGGTGGCATGACCGGCGAGTTGATCACCAGCGGCGCCAATCCGGTGGTGAAGCGGATCCGGCTGCTCGCCGACCGCAAGCACCGGCGCCGCGAGGGCGCCTTCGTGGTGGAGGGGATCCAGCCGGTCTGGCAGGCGGTGGAGGCCGGGGCCGATATCGAGACGCTGATCGTGGCGCCCGGCCTGCTCGGCCGTTCGGCCGCCGCCCGCCAGGTCACCACCATGATGGCCGGGCAGGAGCAGCAGGGGGTGCGGGTCGCCCGGCTGAGCGATGAGCTGTTCACCCGCGTATCCGGCCGGGAGGGGCCGTCAGGGCTGGCGGCGGTCGTGCGCGGCCGGCCAGCCGGTCTGGCCGGGCTGGCCGCCGGGCCGGACGCGGTCTTCGTGGCCCTGCATGGCATCGGCAGCCCCGGCAACCTGGGCACGATCATCCGGACCGCGAACGCGGCCGGGGCGGCCGCGGTGGTGCTGGTCGGGCAGACCACGGACCCGTTCGACCCGGCCGCGGTGAAGGCGTCGATGGGGGCGCTGTTCACGCTGCCGGTGGCACACGCGGCCGGGCCGGCCGACTTCTTCGGCTGGACGGCCGCCGGCGGCATCACGGTGGTCACCACCTCCGCGCGGGCCGAGCAGAGCTTCTGGGATGCCGGCTATCCCCGGCCGCTGGCGCTGCTGCTCGGCGCGGAAGGGGCCGGCCTGCCCGGCGAGGTGCTGGCCCGGGGCGACCGGCAGGTGCGCATCCCGATGTCCGGCACCGCCGAATCCCTCAACCTGGCCGTCGCCGCCGCCTTGCTGCTCTATGAGGTGAAACGCCGGGGCTAGCCCGCGGCCAGCTGGAAGGCGCCCTTGATCGCGCTGAGCATGGCCGGCAGGGCGGATACTTCCGCGATCGGGGCGGCTGGGTTCTCGGCCAGCGCGGTCACCACGTAGGTCTGGCCGGTGCGGGTGGTCGCCAGGTAGCTGAGCGTCAGCACGCCGGGCTCGGACCCGCCCTTGAACCAGACCGGCCGCCACTGGCTGCTGCTCAAATCGAGCCCGCCGGTGTTGAGCGAGAGGATGCTCGTGACCGGGGCCAGCCCGGGCTGGCGGGCCAGGGTGGCCAGTGACGCGTAGACCCGGCAGATGTCGGCCGCCGACGCGAACCACTCCAGCGAGCCGGCGTCGCGCGGTGCGGTCCAGCCGGCCACCTTGAGCGTGCTGAGCGGCACGTGGTCGGCGGTGCCGGTCAGCAGGGCCAGCCGGCCGGCCGGGCTCGAGCGCCAGGTAGCGGCCGGCGAGCCTGGGCCAGTCGTCGAGCTTCAGCACGAACAGCTCGCGGGTGGTGAGGAACGGCACGTCCAGCGCTGGATCGGCCATCCCGGCCGACCGCGTCGCGGCCTCCACCGCGGGCCGGCCGAGCAGCCCGATCAGCATGTTGGCGGCGGTGTTGTCGCTGATCGAGATCATGTCGGCGGCCGCTTGCCAGACCGTGATCTTGGTGCCGCCGGGATCGTTCTGGAGCACCCCGGACGGCAGGCTCTTGACGCCGCTGGTGACGGTCAGCTGCTGGTCCCAGCTGACCCGGTGGGCGGCGATGGCCCTGGCCAGGGCGTCCAGCACGGAGAGCTTGAACGCCGAGCCGAGCGGGGCGGGCGTGCTGGCATCGAGGGCGTGGATGACCCGGCCCTGGCCGCCGCTCACCGCGGCGGCCAGGAACCGGACCTGCGGCGCCACCGACCGGAGCTGCCGGTCGACTCCTGCCCAGCTCACCGGGACGGGCGGGGCCGATGCACCGACTGGCTGCAGCAGCAGGTCGCTGATCAGGCCCTGCGGGTCGACGCCGAGACTGACCCGCAGCTTGGCCGTCCCGTTCGCGGTGACCAGCAGGACCCAGGGCAGTCGGCTGGCTGGTGATGACCGAATCGAGCCGCAGGCTGCTGACCCCGGCCAGGTCGGCGTTCAGCTGGGCGGGCGGGATGGCGGCCAGGAACGGGCGGTCGAAGTGGACGTCCAGCTGGCTGACCGGGATCGGCCCATGGGTCACCGCACCGAACAGCCAGCGCGCCTGCTGTCCGGCCGGGGTGGCTGGGAACGCCACCGTGGCAGCCGCCGACGGCTGCGGGGCTGAGGTGCCACCGCCGCAGCCAGCCATGGCCAGCAGGCTCAGCTGCCGCCAGGGTGAGTGCGGGGTGCGCGGATACCGGAGTGACCGGCCGGCCATGACAACCAGATTCGCATGCGGGGCACCGGAAATACGGGCGCGGGGAGAATCCTTGTAAGCTAGGTCCGCTCCCGGCGCTCCGGCGGGCTGCCGGTCCGGCGGCGCGCTGATGGCCGGCCAGGCGGCGGAGTAGCTCAGTCAGGCAGAGCAAGCGGCTCATAATCGCTGTGTCGCCGGTTCAAGTCCGGCCTCCGCTACGCTCCCGCTGCCGGGCGGACGCCCGGCTGGCGGGCACCAGTAAGTCCCGCGCGGGGCACCCCGCGGGTCCGCACCAGAGAAAGGCACTCCCTCGTGGCTGCCACCGACGTGAGGCCCAAGATCACCCTGGCCTGCCAGGAGTGCAAGCACCGGAACTACATCACCCGCAAGAACCGGCGCAACGACCCGGACCGGGTGGAGCTGAAGAAGTACTGCCCCAACTGCCGCAAGCACCAGCCGCACCGCGAGACCCGTTAGCCGCGGTGGCCCTCAACCAGGACTACCTGGGCCGGACCTTCCCGGCTACGGCGCCCTACGAGGTGAGCCGGGTCAAGATCGCGGAGTTCGCCGACGCGATCGGCGACCCGAACCCGGTGTTCCGCGACACCGCCGCCGCGCAGGCGGCTGGTTACCCGGACGTGATCGCGCCGCCCACCTTCCCGATCGTGATCGCCATGGCTGCCAGCGGGGCGGCGGTGGCCGACCCGGGGCTGGGGCTGAACTACGCCATGGTCGTGCATGGCGAGCAGCGGTTCGAGTACTCCCGCCCGCTGCACGCCGGGGACGTGGTGACCGCCCAGTCCACCATCTCCGGCATCCGGGCGGTGGGGTCGATCACCATGCTCACCACCGAAACCCAGATCCGCACCACCGGCGGCGAGCACGTCTGCACCGGCTTTTCCACGCTGGTGGAACGGGGGGCGCAGTGACCGGCTACGACCAGGTGGCCGCTGGGACCGAACTGCCCCCGGCCAGTTACCCGGTGACCCGGCTCAGCCTGGTCAAGTACTGCGGCGCGTCCGGCGACTTCAACGTGATCCACTGGAACGAGCGGATCGCCCGGTCGGTCGGCCTGCCCAATGTCATCGCGCACGGCATGTTCACCATGGCGCAGGCCGGCCGGTATGTGACCGACTGGGCAGGCGACGCCGGCGCACTGCTGGAGTTCGGCGTCCGCTTCTCCGCCCCGGTAGTCGTCCCCGACGACGACACCGGCGCCACCATCGAGGTGACCGGCACCGTGGAGGAGAAACTGGACGGCAACCGGGTGGTGCTGGGCCTGACCGCCCGTTCGGGTGAGGCCAAGGTGCTCACCCGGGCGCGGGCGGTCGTGCGCCTGCGCTGACCATGCCGGCTGCGGCAGACGGCACGCTGGCCGGCCACACCACGCTGCGGCTGGGCGGCCCGGCCAGGGCCTTCGTCACCGCCACCACCGAAGACGATCTCATCGCCGGGGTACGCTCCGCCGACGCGGCCGGGGAACCGCTGCTGGTGCTGGGGGGCGGCAGCAACCTGGTCGTCGCCGACGAGGGTTTCCCCGGCACTGTCGTGCACGTCGCCACCACCGGCATCGACCGGTCCGGCCCGGCCGGGCTGACCGTCGCGGCCGGGCAGGACTGGGATGCGCTGGTCGCCGCCTGCGTGGACGAGGGCCTGGCCGGGCTGGAGTGCCTGTCCGGGATCCCGGGCCGGGCCGGGGCGACGCCGATCCAGAACGTCGGTGCTTACGGCCAGGAGGTGGCCGGGGCGATCACCTCGGTGCGGGTGTACGACCGGGTGGGCGGCCAGGTGCGGGATCTGGCCACCGCCGACTGCGGCTTCGGCTACCGCAGCAGCGTGTTCAAGCGCAGCCTGGCGCCGGGCGCGGTAACCGGCCGGTTCGTGGTCCTGCGGGTCGCGTTCACGCTGGTGGCGGACAAACTGTCGATGCCGGTGAGCTATCCGGAACTGGCCCGGGTGCTGGGCCTGGATCCCGGCGGCCGGGCGCCGCTGGCCGAGGTCCGCGCGGCCGTGCTCGGCCTGCGCCGGGGCAAGGGCATGGTGCTCGATCCCGGTGACCCCGACACCCGCAGCGTGGGCTCCTTCTTCGTCAACCCGGTGCTGACCACCGGGCAGTTCGCGGCGCTGGCCGCCGCGGCCGGGCCGGACGTGCCGCACTACCCGGCCGGGCCCGGCGAGCTGAAGGTGCCCGCGGCCTGGCTGATCGAGCGGGCCGGCTTCGGCAAGGGCTACCGGCACCCCGGCGGCGCCCGCATCTCGGCCAAGCACACGCTGGCGCTGGTCAACCCCGGCGGTGCCAGCACCGCCAGCCTGCTGGCGCTGGCCGCCGAGATCCGGGACGCCGTGCGCGGGCGATTCGGCGTGGAACTGGCCTGCGAGCCGGTGCTGGCCGGCACCAGCCTGCCCGGTCCAGCTACCGGGCGAGGCCGGGCAGCAGGCCGCTGACCGCGATCACCGCGAGCGTGGCGGTGAGCATGAACGGGCCGAACGGGAGCTGGGACTTGCGGGTCGCCTTCCGGGCCGCGATCAGCCCGATGCCGGTGACCGCGGCCAGCAGGAAGGCCCCGAGCAGCCCGGCCATCAGTGCGGCCGCCCCCAGCCAGCCGAGATACAGGCCCAGCACGCCGGACAGTTTTACGTCGCCGCCGCCCATCCCGGCCGGGCTGATCAGGGCCAGGACCAGGAAGAGCAGCCAGGCCGCGGCCAGGCCGATGAGCGCGACCAGGAACCGGT
Organism: uncultured Actinomycetes bacterium; assembly: GCA_963837105.1. Classification (GTDB taxonomy): domain Bacteria; phylum Actinomycetota; class Actinomycetes; order Streptosporangiales; family Streptosporangiaceae; genus UBA9676. Next base: position 65,757 of record CAWIMG010000036.1, read on the forward strand.
GGCCGCCCCCGGGCAGGGCCAGCGCGGCCATCCCGAGCAGGGCCAGGGCGGCCGGGTAGGCGGGCAGGGTCAGCAGGTCGGGCAGCCGCCGGTGCCGCAGGTCGGTCACCGTCAGGACCACCGCCAGCGCGGCAAGCAGCCAGAACGCTGGCAGCACCGGGCTGGCCCCGAACCGCAGCGACATGAGCGCGAACAGCAGCGCGGTGGACAGTTCCACCGCCGGGTACCAGCGGCCGTACCGGGTCTGGCAGGTGCGGCACCGGCCGCGCAGCCGCAGCCAGCCGGCCAGCGGGATCATGTCCACGGCCCGCAGCCGGGTCCCGCAGGCCGGGCACCGCCCGGGCGGGTGCAGCACGTTCTCGCGGGCGGGCACCCGGGCGGCGAGCACCGTCAGGTAGGAGCCCGCCAGCAGCCCGGCCACCGCCCCGATCCCCGCCAGCGCCCAGTCCGGCATCTGCACAGCGTATGAGTCTGACCAGCCCGGCCGCGGCCAGATCGGCCAGGTGACCTGCGGGATCAACAGGCCGCTAAGCGTGCCGGTGGCTCAGCCGTCCGGCGCGGCCAGCCAGGCATCGATGTCGGCCAGCAGCGCGACCGCGACGGCGGGCGGGGCAGCGGAGCCGCGCACCGACATCCGGGCCAGCTCCGCGATCTCGGCGTCGGCCAGCCCGAACACCGCCCGGGCCAGTTCGTACTGTGCGGTCAGCCGGGACCCGAACAGCAGCGGGTCGTCCGCCCCGAGCGCCACCTGCACCCCCTGGTCCAGCAGGGCGGGCAGCGGCACGTTCGCGGGTTTCACGGCGACCCCGAGTGCCACATTCGAGGTCGGGCACACCTCCAGGGTGATGCCGGCGGCCGCCAGGCGTTTGGTGAGATCGGGGTCGTTCGCGGCGGCCACGCCGTGGCCGATGCGGTGTGCCCGCAGGTCCTCCAGGCAGGACCGGACGCTGTCCGGCCCGGCCAGCTCGCCGCCGTGCGGCGCGAGCAGCAGGCCCGCCCGGTCGGCGATCCGGAACGCGGCGGCGAAGTCGCGGGCGTCGCCGCGCCGCTCGTCGTTGCTCAGCCCGAACCCGATCACCCCCTGCCCGGTGTACTGGCTCGCCAGCCGGGCCAGCGTGCGCGCCTCCAGCGGGTGCTTGGTGCGGTTCGCCGCGATGATCACCCCGATGCCGACACCGGTCGCGGCCGAGGCGGCCCGGGCGGCGGCCAGCACCAGTTCCACGGTCGGGGTCAGCCCGCCCAACCGGCTGGCGTACCCGGACGGGTCCACCTGGATCTCCAGCCACCCCGACCCGTCCGCCCGTTCGTCCTCGGCGGTCTCCCGCAGCAGCCGGAACACGGCCGGCTCGTCGGTGAGCACCGAGCGGGCGATGTCGTAGAGCCGCTGGAACCGGAACCAGCCCCGCTCGTCGGTGCCGTGCAGCCGCGGTGGCCAGGCCGCGGCCAGCGCCTCGGGCAGGTTCACCCTCCGCTCCCGGGCCAGCTCGACCAGCGTCGGATGGCGCATCGAGCCGGTGAAATGCAGGTGCAGGTGCGCCTTGGGCAGGGTGGCGAGCGCCCGGGCCATCCGGCTACTTCGCCTGGGCGAGCAGCTTGCCGAGGCGGCTGATCCCCTCTTCCAGGTCGGCGTCGCCGAGCGCGCAGGACAGCCGGAAGTAGCCCGGTGTGCCGAACGCCTCGCCGGGCACCACCGCCACGTCGGCATGCTCCAGGATCAGTTCGGCCAGTTCGGCCGTGCTGGCCGGGCGGGTACCCGCGACCTGCCTGCCCAGCACGCCCTTCACCGACGGGTAGCAGTAGAAGGCGCCCTCGGGCAGCGGGCAGACCACCCCGGGAATCTCGTTCAGCATCGCCGTCATGGTCAGCCGCCGCCGGTCGAACGCGGCCCGCATCCGCGCGGCCGCCGACAGGTCACCGCTGACCGCGGCCAGCGCCGCGGCCTGCGCCACGTTGCAGACGTTGGAGGTGGAGTGCGACTGCAGGTTGGTGGCGGCCTTGATGACGTCGGCCGGGCCGATCATCCAGCCGACCCGCCAGCCGGTCATGGCGTAGGTCTTGGCCACGCCGTTCAGCACCACGCAGCGGCTGGTGGTCTCCGGGGCGGCGACCGGGATCGAGGCGAACTGGGCGTCGCCGTAGACCAGGTGCTCGTAGATCTCGTCGGTGACCACCCACAGCCCGTGCCCGGCCGCCCACCGGCCGATCTCGGCGACCTGCTCCGGCGGGTAGACCGCCCCGGTCGGGTTGGATGGCGAGACGAACACCAGCAGCTTGGTGCGGGGGGTGCGGGCCGCTTCCAGGTCGGCCACCGAGGCCAGGTAGCCGCCGTGCTCGTCGGTCATCACCGGCACCGGGATGCCTCCGGCCAGCGCGATCGCCTCCGGGTAGGTGGTCCAGTGCGGGGTCGGCAGCAGCACCTCGTCACCCGGGTCGAGCAGCGTCGCGAACGCCTGGTAGACCGCCTGCTTGCCGCCGTTGGTGATGAGCACCTGGCCGGGGGTCACCTGATAGCCGGAGTCGCGGGCGGTCTTGGCCGCGACCGCCTCCCGCAGTTCGGGCAGCCCGGCGGTCGGCGTGTACTTGTGGAAGCGCGGCTCGGTGCAGGCCCGCTGGGCGGCCGCGACGATGTAATCGGGCGTGGGGAAGTCGGGCTCGCCCGCGCCGAACCCGATCACCGGCCGCCCGGCGGCACGCAGCGCCTTCGCCTTCGCGTCCACGGCCAGCGTGGCCGACTCGGCGATGGCGGAGACACGTGCGGAGATGCGGGGGTGAACTGTCGTCATACCCCCATACTGGCATCGCCGGGCAGCGGCGTGACCCGCGATGGTTCGACGCGGGGGCATCCGGCAACGTAGACTCTGGCGACTGGTGCTGGTTCACCCGCAGACCCCGCACGCCCATAGGGCAGTGTGGCCGCCGCGCGGGGCGGGCCAGTAGCCGGCGGCAGGGCCAGGTGTGCTGGCCAGGCGGCCGGCCAGAGGGCAGTAGCTCAATTGGCCAGAGTCCCGGTCTCCAAAACCGGTGGTTGGGGGTTCGAGTCCCTCCTGCCCTGCGAGCGCCGTCGGCGTGCCGGTTTCGGCTTGCCCGGCGGCGACCCGACCAGCGTTGTTCAGGTGAGGACATGGCGACACAGACGCGGGGACAGCCCACCGAGAATCGGGGGAAGTCCGGTGGCCCGGCTAAGAGCGGCCGGACCACTCCTGCGTTGTTCCTGCGCCAGGTCATCGCCGAGCTGCGCAAGGTCATCTGGCCGACCCGGCGGGAACTGCGCACGTACACGATCGTCGCGATTTTCTTCATAGCCGTGATGGTCGTGATCGTGACCAGCCTCGACTACGGGTTCACCAAGCTGGTGTTCGCCGCCTTCGGCTGAGCAACCACCGGCCCGCAAGCGGGCCGGGGTGGCAGGCCGGGGGCCGGGGTAACACCGGGGGACGGCACTGCCGGGAAGTCCCCCGCCAGGGAAGCGAAGAGAAAGAGTAATCGTGTCCGAGTCGCAAGCGCACGCCGGTGACGAGCCGGAGGACGCCACGGTCAGCGATGGCCAGATCACCGAGCCCGCCGCGGCGGAAGCCGGGGCCCCCGGGCCGGAGGCCGGTCCGGCCGGGACAGACGGAGACGGCCTGACCGGGGCGGACGGGACCGGCCTGGCCGAGGCCAGCGGGGATGACCTGGCCGAGGCGGAGGCGAACGGCCTGGCCGCGGCCGCTAACGGGGCCGAGGCCGGCGAAGCCGAAAATGCCGAAGCCGAGGAGGCCGAAGCCGAAGAGGCTGACCCGGTCGCTGCCTATCTCGCCGAGCTGCGGCTGCTGCCCGGCGACTGGTACGTGGTGCACTCGTACGCCGGTTACGAGAACCGGGTCAAGGGCAACCTGGAAAGCCGCACCCAGTCGCTCAACATGGAGGACTACATCTTCCAGATCGAGGTCCCGGTGCACCAGGTGACCGAGATCAAGCAGGGCAAGCGGCAGCAGGTGCAGGAGAAGGTGCTGCCCGGTTACATCCTGGTGCGGATGGACCTCACTGACGAGTCGTGGGCGGCCGTCCGCAACACCCCCGGTGTGACCGGCTTCGTCGGGCTGTCCAGCCGGCCGTCGCCGCTGAGCCTGGGCGAGGTCGCCTCCCTGCTCGCGCCGGAGCCGGAGGAGAAGGCGGCCAAGGCCGAGGTCATCCGGTCCGCGGTGGAATACGAGGTCGGCGAATCCGTTACCGTTATGGACGGTCCGTTCGCGACGCTGCCCGCGACCGTGAACGAGATCAACTCCGACACCCAGAAGCTCAAGGTGCTGGTGTCGATTTTCGGCCGGGAGACCCCGGTCGAGCTTTCCTTCGATCAGGTCGCGAAGATCTGATCACCTGAGCGCAGACAAAGGACCGCAACTGATGGCTCCGAGGAAGAAGAAGATCGCTGCCGTTGTCAAGGTGCAGCTGAACGCGGGCGCGGCCACGCCGGCGCCGCCGGTCGGCACCGCGCTCGGCCCGCACGGCGTCAACATCATGGACTTCTGCAAGCAGTACAACGCGGCGACCGAGTCCCAGCGGGGCAACGTCATCCCGGTCGAGATCACGATCTACGAGGACCGGTCGTTCTCGTTCATCACCAAGACCCCGCCCGCGCCGGAGCTGATCAAGAAGGCGGCAGGGGTGGCCAAGGGCAGCGGCACGCCGCACACGGCCAAGGTCGGCTCGGTCACCACCGCCCAGGTCCGGGAGATCGCGCAGACCAAGATGCCCGACCTGAACGCCACCACGATCGAGGCCGCCGAGAAGATCATCGCGGGCACGGCCCGCTCGATGGGCATCACCGTCCAGGACTGACCCCAGTCCGTGGCAGGGCCAGCGCTTGGCCCGCTGACCACAACCTCCGTCACGTTTGGAGAGCAGAACATGAAGCGCAGCAAGGCGTACCGCGCCGCTGGGAACCTGGTCGATGAGGGCCGGCTGTACAGCCCGGCCGAGGCGGTCGCGCTGGCCAGGAAGACCTCCACCACCAAGTTCGACCCGACCGTCGAGGTGGCGTTCCGGCTCGGGGTAGACCCGCGCAAGGCCGACCAGATGGTGCGTGGCACCGTGAACCTGCCGCACGGCACCGGCAAGACCGCCCGGGTGCTGGTCTTCGCCACCGGCGACCGGGCCGAGGAGGCGCGGGCGGCCGGGGCCGACTACGTCGGCTCGGACGACCTGATCGAGCGGATCCAGGGCGGCGGTTTCCTGGACTTCGACGCGGTCGTCGCTACGCCCGACCTGATGGGCAAGGTGGGCCGGCTGGGCCGCGTGCTCGGCCCGCGCGGCCTCATGCCCAACCCCAAGACCGGCACCGTCACCCCGGACGTGGCCAAGGCGGTGACCGACATCAAGGGCGGCAAGATCGAGTTCCGGGTGGACCGGCACGCGAACCTTCACTTCATCATCGGCAAGGCGTCCTTCCCGGACGTGGCCCTGGTGGAGAACTACGCGGCCGCGCTGGAGGAGATCCTGCGGCTGAAGCCGTCCGCCGCCAAGGGCCGCTACCTGCGGAAGGCCGTCATCACGACCACGATGGGGCCGAGCATCCCGGTCGACCCGTCCAAGACCCGCGGCCTGGCCGAGGAACTCGAGCCCGCCGCCGGCTGATCCCAGCCCTGGCCCCACCCGGGCGCCGGAACCCACCCCGGCCGGGGCTTATCGTGGCCGGGGCGCGCGTGGGTTCCGGTAGACTGGCCGCGGAACCAAAGACCGTCGGTTGTCAGCGCATGCTGACCGAAGGCCGCGCGAGCGGCGACCCACGCAGGTGACCTAGCTGAGAAGCTGCGCTGGCCCGTTCCGGGCCGGGGCGGCGGCCACGCCCTGGTGCCCTGCACCGGGGCGTTTCGTTTGCGGGCCCTCGCCGACGCATCCCGGTGTGGAGAGGAGGCCCATGGCGAGGGCGGAGAAGGTGGCCGCGGTCGCCGAGCTGACGGAGCGGTTCAGCAGCTCCAGCGGCGCCGTGCTAGCCGAGTACCGCGGCCTGACCGTGGCCCAGCTGGCCGAGTTGCGCCGCTCGCTCGGCGAGCAGGCGACGTTCAGTGTGGTGAAGAACACGCTGACCAAGCTGGCGGTGGCCCAGGCAGGCCTGGCCGACGAGCTGGACGGGCTGCTCACCGGCCCGTCGGCGATCGCGTTCGTGCGTGGCGACGTCGTCGAGGCGGCCAAGGGGCTGCGCGATTTCGCCAAGACCTACCCGGCGCTGGTGATCAAGGGCGGCGTGGTCAACGGCAAGTCGGTGACCCCGGCCGAGATCGAGCGGCTCGCCGACCTGGAGTCGCGCGAGGTGCTGCTGGCCATGCTGGCCGGTGCCATGAAGGCATCCATCGCGAACGCGGCCGCCACGTTCGTGGCACTGCCGAGCCAGATGGCGCGGCTGGCTGCGGCGCTGGAGGCCAAGCGCGAAGCCGAGACGGCCGCGGCGGCACAGCCGGGCGGCACCCAGACCACAGCAGACGACGGGACCGCGACCGACGTGGCGGACCAGGAATAACCGGAGGAATCACCATCATGGCCAAGCTCAGCACCGACGACCTGCTCGACGCGTTCAAGGAGATGACCCTGCTCGAGCTGTCGGACTTCGTGAAGAAGTTCGAGGACGCGTTCGACGTCAAGGCCGCCGCCCCGGTGGCGGTGGCGGCCGCGGCTCCCGGTGGCGGCGGCGCCGCCGAGGCCGAGGTCGAGGAGAAGGACGAGTTCGACGTCATCCTGGAGGCGGCGGGCGACAAGAAGATCCAGGTCATCAAGGAAGTCCGGAGCCTGACCAGCCTGGGCCTGAAGGAGGCCAAGGACCTGGTGGACGGCGCGCCCAAGCCGCTGCTGGAGCGCGTCAACAAGGAGGCGGCGGACAAGGCCAGGGCCGCGCTGGAAGGCGCCGGCGCCACGGTCACCGTCAAGTAACGACCCGACAGCGGGTGGGCCCGGCCGGTGCCGGCCCACCCGCACCGGGCGGGCGCCAGTCCGCTCACCCGCCCACCGCCCCGGGCGGGCGCCATGTCCGCTCACCCGCACGCCGCGCGGGTACGCCAGTTCCGGCCGCAGATAGCGGCTCCAGCAGACACGGCCGACACCAAGCAAGTAGGTTTACCCGCGGGGGATAGCTCTCACACCTGGATCTGGCTGTGGCCTTCGTCACGCCCGGAAGATCCGGCCGAACAGGCCCTGCGGACTTGACGTTTTACCTAGAACGAGCCATGCTGCGGAGAACCGTGAACGTCAGAGTGAGATACAGTTGACGAGCAGTGTAGCCCTCGGCTACACTGCGAATTTGCGCTGCACTCTGACGTCCTCGACCCCCCGAGCCCCCTCGCGGCGAGTCCGCAGGGCGTTTTGTGTGCGTGCGGTGATAGTCCGCCACAAGCTCGGAAGGACCCCTGTTGGCAGCAACGCGCAGCGCCTCAGCCACCAGCCCAGCTAACCGCCGCATCTCCTTCGCCCGATTTTCCGAACCACTTGAGGTCCCCGGCCTTCTCGCTCTGCAGACTGACTCGTTCGACTGGCTGCTGGGCAACGAGCGCTGGGCTGCCCGGGTGGCGGCCGCGCACAAGGCCGGGGACAAGGACACCCCGGAGCAGTCGGGGCTGGAGGAGATCTTCGAGGAGATCAGCCCGATCGAGGACTTCACCGGGACGATGTCCCTGTCCTTCCGCGACCACCGGTTCGAGCCGCCCAAGTACACGGTGGAGGAGTGCAAGGACAAGGACATGACCTACTCCGCCCCGATGTTCGTGACGGCGGAGTTCATCAACAACTCGACCGGTGAGATCAAGAGCCAGACCGTCTTCATGGGCGACTTCCCGCTGATGTCGCTCAAGGGCACGTTCATCATCAACGGCACCGAGCGGGTGGTTGTCTCGCAGCTGGTCAGGTCGCCCGGCGTGTACTTCGACCGGCAGGTCGACAAGACCAGCGACAAGGACATCTACAGCTGCAAGGTGATCCCGTCCCGGGGTGCCTGGCTGGAGTTCGAGATCGACAAGCGGGACAGCGTCGGCGTCCGCATCGACCGCAAGCGCAAGCAGAGCGTCACGGTGCTGCTCAAGGCGCTCGGCTGGGACGATGCCCGGATCCGGGAGCGGTTCGGCGGCTACGAGTCGATGATCGCCACCCTGGACAAGGACCACACCAGCGGCCAGGACGACGCGCTGCTCGACATCTACCGCAAGCTGCGCCCGGGCGAGCCGCCGACCAAGGAGTCGGCGCAGGCGCTGCTGGAGAACCTGTACTTCAACGGCAAGCGCTACGACCTGGCCAAGGTCGGCCGTTACAAGATCAACAAGAAGCTCGGGCTGAGCCAGCCGATCCGGCAGGGCACGCTGACCGAGGAAGACATCGTCGCCACCATCGAGTACCTGGTCCGGCTGCACGCGGGCGAGGAGGAGATGAAGGCCGGCGACGTCATGATCCCGGTCGAGACCGACGACATCGACCACTTCGGCAACCGGCGGCTGCGCACCGTCGGCGAGCTGATCCAGAACCAGGTCCGGCTTGGCCTGGCCCGGATGGAGCGGGTGGTCCGGGAGCGGATGACGACCCAGGACGTCGAGGCGATCACGCCGCAGACCCTGATCAATATCCGGCCGGTGGTCGCCTCGATCAAGGAGTTCTTCGGCACCAGCCAGCTGTCCCAGTTCATGGACCAGACCAACCCGCTGGCCGGGCTGACCCACAAGCGGCGGCTGTCCGCGCTGGGCCCGGGCGGCCTGTCCCGGGAGCGGGCCGGGTTCGAGGTGCGGGACGTGCACTCCAGCCACTACGGCCGGATGTGCCCGATCGAGACGCCGGAAGGGCCGAACATCGGCCTGATCGGCTCACTGTCCTCCTACGCCCGGGTGAACGCGTTCGGCTTCGTGGAGACGCCCTACCGCAAGGTGAAGGGCGGCAAGGTCACCTCCCAGATTGACTACCTCACCGCGGACGAGGAGGACCGGCACGTCATCGCCCAGGCGGACGAGCCGCTCGGGCCGGACGGGGCGTTCACCGGGGACCGGGTGCTGGTCCGCCGCAAGGGCGGCGAGGTCGACTACATCCGCCCGGACGACGTGGACTACATGGACGTGTCGCCGCGGCAGATGGTCTCGGTCGCCACCGCGATGATCCCGTTCCTGGAGCACGACGACGCGAACCGCGCGCTGATGGGCTCCAACATGCAGCGCCAGTCGGTGCCGCTGCTGCGCAGCGAGGCGCCGCTGGTGGGCACGGGGATGGAGTACCGCGCCGCCACCGACGCCGGCGATGTCATCATCGCCAGCAAGGCCGGGGTGGTGGAGGAGTCCTGCGCCGACTACGTGACGGTGGCCAACGACGACGGCACCCGCAGCACCTACCTGGTGGCCAAGTTCCGCCGGTCCAACCAGGGCACCTGCTTCAACCAGAAGCCGGTGGTGGCCGAGGGCGAGCGGGTGTCCGAAGGCCAGGTCATCGCCGATGGGCCGTGCACCGACCAGGGTGAGATGGCGCTCGGCCGGAACCTGCTGGTCGCCTTCATGCCGTGGGAGGGCCACAACTACGAGGACGCCATCATCCTGTCCCAGCGGCTGGTCCAGGACGACGTCCTGTCCTCGATCCACATCGAGGAGCACGAGGTCAACGCGCGCGACACCAAACTCGGGCCGGAAGAGATCACCCGCGACATACCCAACGTCTCCGACGAGGTGCTCGCCGATCTCGACGACCGTGGCATCATCCGGATCGGGGCCGAGGTGGTCACCGGCGACATCCTGGTCGGCAAGGTGACCCCGAAGGGGGAGACCGAGCTGACCCCGGAGGAGCGGCTGCTGCGGGCCATCTTCGGCGAGAAGGCGCGCGAGGTGCGCGACACCTCGCTCAAGGTGCCGCACGGCGAGTCCGGCAAGGTGATCGGGGTCCGGGTGTTCACCCGGGAGGACGGCGACGAACTGCCGCCCGGCGTGAACGAGCTGGTCCGGGTGTACGTGGCCGCCAAGCGGAAGATCACCGACGGCGACAAGCTGGCCGGCCGCCACGGCAACAAGGGCGTCATCGCCAAGATCCTGCCGATCGAGGACATGCCGTTCCTGCCCGATGGCACGCCGGTGGACATCGTGCTCAACCCGCTCGGTGTGCCCGGCCGGATGAACGTCGGCCAGGTGCTGGAGACACACCTCGGCTGGGTGGCCAAGTCCGGCTGGCAGGTCGAGGGCAACGGCGAGGCCTGGCAGCAGCGGCTGAAGGGCATCGGCGCGCAGAGCGCGGAGCCCGGCACCCCGGTGGCTACCCCGGTGTTCGACGGTGCGCACGAGGACGAGATCACCGGCCTGCTCGGCAGCGCGCTGCCGAACCGGGACGGTGACCGGATGGTGGGCGGCAACGGCAAGGCGATCCTGTTCGACGGCCGCACCGGCGAGCCGTTCAAGGACCCGATCGCGGTCGGCTACATCTACATCCTCAAGCTGCTGCACCTGGTGGACGACAAGATCCACGCCCGGTTGACCGGGCCGTACTCGATGATCACCCAGCAGCCGCTGGGCGGCAAGGCGCAGTTCGGCGGGCAGCGGTTCGGTGAGATGGAGGTATGGGCGCTGGAGGCCTACGGTGCCGCCTACGCGCTGCAGGAACTGCTCACCATCAAGTCCGACGACGTGCTCGGCCGGGTCAAGGTGTACGAGGCCATCGTCAAGGGCGAGAACATCCCCGAGCCGGGCATCCCGGAGTCGTTCAAGGTCCTGATCAAGGAGATGCAGTCGCTCTGCCTGAACGTGGAGGTGCTGTCCAGTGACGGGGCCGCGATCGAGATGCGCGACACCGATGAGGATGTGTTCCGTGCCGCCGAGGAACTCGGCATCGACCTGTCCCGGCGCGAGCCGAGCAGCGTTGAAGAGGTCTGATCCGATCTACCCCAGGGGACATACACGTGCTTGACGTTAACTTCTTCGACGACCTGCGTATCGGCCTGGCCACGGCGGACGACATCCGGCAGTGGTCGCACGGCGAGGTCAAGAAGCCGGAGACCATCAACTACCGCACCCTCAAGCCGGAGAAGGACGGGCTCTTCTGCGAGAAGATCTTCGGCCCGACCCGGGACTGGGAGTGCTACTGCGGTAAGTACAAGCGGGTCCGGTTCAAGGGCATCATCTGTGAGCGCTGCGGCGTCGAGGTCACCCGGGCCAAGGTGCGGCGGGAGCGGATGGGCCACATCGAGCTGGCCGCGCCGGTCACCCACATCTGGTACTTCAAGGGTGTCCCGAGCCGCCTGGGCTACCTGCTGGACCTGGCTCCGAAGGACCTGGAGAAGGTCATCTACTTCGCCGCGTACATGATCACGTACGTGGACGAGGAGGCGCGCGACCGCGACCTGCCCTCGCTGGAGGCCAAGATCTCGGTCGAGCGCGGCCAGCTGGAGCAGCGCCGTGACGCCGACATCGAGGCCCGGCAGGCCAAGCTGGAGGCCGACCTGGCCGAGCTGGAGGCGGCCGGGGCCAAGAGCGACGCCCGCCGCAAGCTGCGCGAGTCGAGCGACCGCGAGTGCCGCCAGATCCGCGACCGCGCGCAGCGGGAGATCGACCGGCTGGAAGAGGTCTGGAACCGCTTCCGCGGCCTGAAGGTCCAGGACCTGGAGGGCGACGAGCTGCTCTACCGGGAGATGCGCGACCGGTTCGGCCGCTACTTCCGCGGCGGCATGGGCGCGCAGGCCATCCAGGAGCGGCTGGCCAGCTTCGACCTGGAGGGCGAGGCACGCAGCCTGCGGGAGACCATCCGCACCGGCAAGGGCCAGCGCAAGGCCCGCGCGCTCAAGCGGCTGAAGGTGGTCTCGGCCTTCCTGTCCACCCGCAACAGCCCGATGGGCATGGTGCTCGACTGCATCCCGGTGATCCCGCCGGACCTGCGGCCGATGGTCCAGCTGGACGGTGGCCGGTTCGCTACCTCCGACCTGAACGACCTGTACCGCCGGGTGATCAACCGGAACAACCGGCTCAAGCGGCTGCTCGACCTGGGCGCGCCCGAGATCATCGTGAACAACGAGAAGCGGATGCTGCAGGAGGCCGTGGACTCGCTGTTCGACAACGGCCGTCGCGGCCGGCCGGTCACCGGGCCGGGCAACCGCCCGCTGAAGTCGCTGTCCGACATGCTCAAGGGCAAGCAGGGCCGGTTCCGGCAGAACCTGCTGGGCAAGCGGGTCGACTACTCGGGCCGGTCGGTCATCGTGGTCGGGCCGCAGCTCAAGCTGCACCAGTGCGGCCTGCCCAAGGAGATGGCGGTCGAGCTGTTCAAGCCGTTCGTGATGAAGCGGCTGGTGGACCTGAACCACGCGCAGAACATCAAGTCCGCCAAGCGGATGGTGGAGCGCGCCCGGCCGGTGGTCTGGGACGTGCTGGAAGAGGTCATCACCGAGCACCCGGTGCTGCTGAACCGGGCGCCCACCCTGCACCGGCTGGGCATCCAGGCGTTCGAGCCGCAGCTGGTCGAGGGCAAGGCCATCCAGATCCACCCGCTGGTCTGCACCGCGTTCAACGCCGACTTCGACGGTGACCAGATGGCCGTGCACCTGCCGCTGTCCGCGGAGGCGCAGGCCGAGGCCCGGATCCTGATGCTGTCGACCAACAACATCCTCAAGCCCGCCGACGGCAAGCCGGTGACCATGCCCACCCAGGACATGGTGATCGGGATCTACTGCCTGACCCGGGCGGCGGACGAGGCCGCCGGCGAGGGCCGGGCGTTCGCCTCCATCGCCGAGGCGACCATGGCCTACGACCGTGGCGAGCTGGACCTGCAGGCCAAGATCAGGGTCCGGCTGCGCGGGGTCACCCCGCCGCGGGACTTCACCGCGCCGGATGGCTGGCAGCCGGGCGATGCGTTCCGGATCGAGACCACGCTCGGGCGGTGCGTCTTCAACGAGGCCCTGCCGGGCAGCTTCCCGTTCGTGAACTACGAGGTGGACCGCAAGCAGCTGTCCGCGATCGTGAACGAGCTGGCGGAGAGCTACCCCAAGGTGGAAGTCGCGGCGGCGCTGGACAACCTCAAGGACGCCGGGTTCCACTGGGCCACCCGGGCCGGGGTCACCATCGCCATCGAGGACGTGGTGGCACCGCCGAACAAGGCGCAGATCCTGGAGTCCTACGAGAAGCGCGCCGACAAGGTCCAGCGGGAGTACGAGCGCGGCCTGATCACCGACGAGGAGCGCCGTCAGGAGCTCATCGAGATCTGGACGCACGCCACCGCCGATGTGGCCAGGGACATGGAGGCGGCCTTCCCGGAGACCAACTCGGTCTGGATGATGGTCAACTCTGGCGCCCGCGGTAACCCGATGCAGGTCCGGCAGATCGCCGGCATGCGTGGCCTGGTCTCCAACCCCAAGGGCGAGACCATCCCGCGGCCGATCAAGTCCAGCTTCCGCGAGGGGCTCTCGGTGCTGGAGTACTTCATCTCCACCCACGGCGCCCGCAAGGGGCTGGCCGACACCGCGCTGCGGACCGCCGACTCCGGGTACCTGACCCGGCGGCTGGTGGACGTGGCGCAGGACGTCATCGTGCGCGAGGAGGACTGCGGCACCGACCGGTCGATCGTGATGCGGATCGCGGAGGCGGGCCAGGACGGCACCCTGCGCAAGCTGCCGAACATCGAGAACACCGGCACCGGCCGGACCATCGGCAAGGACGTGGTGGTGGACGGCAACGTGCTGGCGGCCACCGACACCGACACCACCGAGGCGATGATCGCCCAGCTGATCGCCGCCGGGGTGGACGCCGTCAGCACGTTCAGCGTGCTGGTGTGCGAGGCCAAGGTCGGCGTCTGCGCGAAGTGCTATGGCCGGTCCCTGGCCACGGGCAAGCGGGTGGACGTCGGTGAGGCGGTCGGCATCGTCGCGGCGCAGTCGATCGGCGAGCCGGGTACCCAGCTGACGATGCGGACGTTCCACACCGGTGGTGTGGCCGGCCAGGACATCACCCACGGCCTGCCGCGAATCCAGGAGCTGTTCGAGGCGCGCATCCCCAAGGGGATGGCGCCGATCAGCGAGGTGGAGGGCCGGGTCAAGGTCGAGGAGACCGAGAAGACCCGCAAGATCCTCATCGTGCCGGACGATGGCGGCGACGAGGTCGCCTACCAGGTGCCGATGCGGTCGCGGCTGCTGGTGGCCGACGGCGACCACGTCCGGGTCGGCCAGCAGCTCATCCAGGGCGCGGTCAACCCGCACGAGGTGCTGCGCATCCTCGGCTCCCGGGAGGTGCAGCTGCACCTGGTGCACGAGGTGCAGGAGGTGTACCGGTCGCAGGGTGTGTCCATCCACGACAAGCACATCGAGATCATCATCCGGCAGATGCTCAAGCGGGTGAACGTGCTCGAGTCCGGTGACACCGAACTGCTCCCCGGGGAACTGGTGGAGCGGCCGCGGTTCGAGGAACTGAACCGTGGCGTGGTGGAGGAGGGCGGCACGCCCGCGGCCGGCCGGCCGGTGCTGATGGGGATCACCAAGGCCTCGCTCGCAACCGAGTCGTGGCTGTCGGCGGCCTCGTTCCAGGAGACCACCCGGGTGCTGACGGACGCGGCCATCCACGCCAAGTCCGACCCGCTGCTCGGGCTGAAGGAGAACGTCATCATCGGCAAGCTCATCCCGGCCGGCACCGGCATGCCCCGGTACCGCAACTTCCGGGTGGAGCCGACCGAGGATGCCCGGTCATCGATCTACCCGGCGGCCAGCTACGACGACGGCAGCTATGCGTTCGGGCAGCCGCCGGCCGATGCGATCCCGCTCGACGAGTACGATTTCGGCACCTACAACCGCTGATGGGGCAGGGGGCCGGGCGGCCCGGCCCCCTTTCCCATTCGCTTTGCTATTGGCACAGCCGTTAGGTATTCTTGCTTCTCGTGCCCGTGATGCGGGCGCGCGTGCGCTAGCGGATATGCCCTAGCGCGCAGGCCTTCCCCTCTCCGATGTCCGGTCCATTGCGGGCCGGTGCGCCCCGGCCCGGGCGACACGCCCGACCGCGTGGGTCGGAGGCGCGGGAAAACTAGCAGGTCAGAGGCGTCAGCTGATGCCCCTGAAGCACGGAAGAAGCGATCGGTCGCGCCACCGGCGCGCGGAAGGAACACGGAGACGCGGTGCCCACGATCCAGCAGCTGGTCCGCAAGGGCCGGCAGGACAAGGTAGCCAAGACCACGACCCCGGCGCTCAAGGGCAGCCCCCAGCGCCGCGGGGTCTGCACGCGCGTCTACACGACCACGCCCAAGAAGCCGAACTCCGCCCTCCGGAAGGTGGCCCGGGTCCGGCTCACCAGCCAGATCGAGGTCACCGCCTACATCCCGGGCGTCGGCCACAACCTGCAGGAGCACTCCATCGTGCTGGTCCGGGGCGGCCGGGTGCGGGATCTGCCGGGTGTCCGCTACAAGGTCATCCGCGGCTCGCTCGACACCCAGGGGGTGCGCAACCGCAAGCAGGCCCGCAGCCGCTACGGAGCCAAGAAGGAGAAGAGCTGACATGCCGCGCAAGGGCCCCGCGACCCGTCGGCAGCTCGTCACCGACCCGGTGTACGGCTCGCCGCTGGTGACCGCGCTCGTGAACAAGGTGCTGCGGAACGGCAAGCGCTCGCTGGCCGAGCGGATCGTCTACGGCGCGCTGGACGGCTGCAAGGACAAGACCGGCAACGACCCGGTGGTCACTCTCAAGCGGGCGCTGGACAACGTCAAGCCCACGCTGGAGGTCCGCCCCCGCCGGGTCGGCGGTGCCACCTACCAGGTGCCGGTGGAGGTGCGCGCCTCCCGCAGCACCACGCTGGCGCTGCGCTGGATCGTGGCGTACTCCCGCCAGCGCCGCGAGAAGACCATGACCGAGCGGCTGATGAACGAGCTGCTCGACGCGAGCAACGGCCTCGGGGCGAGCGTGAAGCGCCGCGAGGACATGCACAAGATGGCCGAGTCCAACAAGGCCTTTGCCCACTACCGCTGGTAGTGACGAGAGAACGAGGAAAGCACACCCGTGGCCACCCAGACCGCCGTAGACCTCGCCAGGGTCCGCAACATCGGGATCATGGCGCATATCGACGCGGGCAAGACGACCACCACCGAACGGATCCTTTTCTACACCGGCATCACCTACAAGATCGGTGAGGTCCATGAGGGCGCGGCCACCATGGACTGGATGGAGCAGGAGCAGGAGCGCGGCATCACCATCACCTCCGCCGCGACCACTGCCAGCTGGCGCGACCACACCATCAACCTCATCGACACGCCAGGTCACGTCAACTTCACCGTTGAGGTGGAGCGGTCGCTGCGGGTGCTGGACGGAGCGGTGGCGGTCTTCGACGGCGTGGCCGGGGTCGAGCCGCAGTCGGAGACGGTCTGGCGGCAGGCGGACCGGTACGGTGTGCCGCGCATCTGCTTCGTGAACAAGATGGACCGGGTGGGCGCGGAGTTCCACCGCTGCGTGGAGATGATCCACGACCGGCTCGGCGCCACCCCGCTGGTGATCCAGCTGCCGTGGGGGGTCGAGTCCGACTTCCGTGGTGTCATCGACCTGATCCGGATGCGGGCCCTGCTCTGGCAGACCGAGGGCAAGGGTGACAAGTACGACGTGGTGGCCATCCCGGACGACCACGCCGAGGCGGCCAGGGAATGGCGGGACCGGCTGGTCGAGACCATCTCCGAGAACGACGAGGAGATGATGGAGCTGTACCTCGAGGGCAGCGAGCCCGGCGAGGAGGAGCTCATCGCGGCGATCCGGCGGGCCACCATCTCCAGCGGGGTCACCCCGGTGCTGTGCGGCAGCGCGTTCAAGAACAAGGGCGTGCAGCCGATGCTGGACGCGATCGTGGACCTCCTGCCCAGCCCGGTGGACATCCCGGCGATCAAGGGGCACAAGGTCGGCGACGAGGACGTGCTCATCGAGCGGCACGCCGACCCGGCGGAGCCGTTCGCGGCCCTGGCCTTCAAGATCATGTCGGACCAGCACCTGGGCAAGCTGACCTACATCCGGATCTACTCGGGCACGCTGGATTCCGGCTCGGCCGTGCTGAATTCCACCAAGGGCCGCCGGGAGCGGATCGGCAAGGTCTACCAGATGCACGCGAACAAGCGTGAGGAGCGGCCGACCGCGACCGCGGGCCAGATCGTGGCCGTGATGGGGCTGAAGGACACCAGCACCGGTGACACCCTGTGTGACCTGTCCCAGCAGGTGATCCTGGAGTCCATGACCTTCCCGGCGCCGGTCATCAACGTCGCGATCGAGCCGAGGACCAAGGCCGACCAGGACAAGCTGTCCACCGCGATCGGCCGGCTGGCCGAGGAGGACCCGACCTTCCAGGTCCGCACCGACGAGGAGACGGGCCAGACCATCATCTCCGGGATGGGTGAACTGCACCTGGAGGTACTGGTCGAGCGGATGAAGCGGGAGTTCCGGGTGGAGGCCAACATCGGCCGCCCGCAGGTCGCCTACCGCGAAACGATCCGGCGCAAGGCGGAGAAGATCGACTACACGCACAAGAAGCAGACCGGCGGCGCGGGCCAGTACGCGCGGGTGATCATCAACCTGGAGCCGACCGGCGGCGACGGCGGCGGCTACGAGTTCGAGAACAAGATCACCGGCGGCCGCATCCCGCGGGAGTACATCCCGTCGGTCAACGCCGGCTGCCAGGAGGCCGCCGAGTTCGGCGTGCTGGCCGGGTACCCGATGGTGGATGTGAAGGTCACCCTCACCGATGGCGCCTACCACGAGGTGGACTCCTCCGAGCTTGCCTTCAAGATCGCCGGCTCGATGGCGTTCAAGAAGGCGGCGGGTCAGGCCGACCCGGTGCTGCTGGAGCCGCTGATGGCGGTCAACGTCACCACGCCCGACGACTACATGGGCGACGTGATCGGCGACCTGAACAGCCGGCGGGGCCAGATCCAGGCCATGGAGGAGCGGTCCGGGGCACGCGTCGTCAAGGCGCTCGTGCCGCTGTCGGAAATGTTCGGCTACGTGGGTGACCTGCGCAGCCGGACCCAGGGGCGGGCGGACTACAGCATGCAGTTCGACTCGTATGCCGAAGTGCCGCCAAGCATTGCCAAGGAGATCATCGCGAAGGCCCGAGGCGAGTAGCAGCAGTCCACAACGTCAGGAGCAAGGGCACCCGCAGGGGGCCAGGCCCCACCCCGGGTGGGGGAAAGGGTAAGAGGAGATTCCAGTGGCCAAGGCCAAGTTCGAGCGGACCAAGCCGCACGTGAACATCGGCACCATCGGGCACATCGACCACGGTAAGACCACATTGACCGCGGCGATCACCAAGGTGCTGCACGACAGGATGCCCGACGTCAACCCCTTCACGCCGTTCGACCAGATCGACAACGCGAAGGAGGAGAAGGAGCGCGGGATCACCATCGCGATCTCTCACGTCGAGTACCAGACGGAGCACCGCCACTACGCGCACGTGGACTGCCCCGGGCACGCCGACTACATCAAGAACATGATCACCGGTGCGGCGCAGATGGACGGCGCCATCCTGGTGGTCGCCGCCACCGACGGCCCGATGCCGCAGACCCGCGAGCACGTGCTGCTGGCCCGCCAGGTCGGCGTCCCCTACATCGTGGTCGCGCTGAACAAGGCCGACATGGTGGACGACGAGGAGATCCTCGAACTGGTCGAGCTGGAGGTCCGCGAGCTGCTCACGCAGTACGAGTTCCCCGGTGACGACGTACCGGTGATCCGGGTCTCCGCGCTGAAGGCGCTGGAGGGCGACGAGGAGTGGGGCGCCAAGGTGATGGAGCTCCTCGACGCCTGCGACGAGTCCATCCCCGAGCCGGTCCGCGAGATCGACAAGCCATTCCTGATGCCGGTCGAGGACGTGTTCTCGATCACCGGCCGCGGCACCGTGGTGACCGGCCGGATCGAGCGCGGCCAGATCCACACCAGCGATGAGGTCGAGATCATCGGCATCAAGACCAAGGCGCAGAAGACGGTGGTCACCGGCGTCGAGATGTTCCGCAAGATCCTCGATGACGGCCAGGCCGGCGACAACGTGGGCCTGCTGCTGCGCGGTATCAAGCGCGAGGAGGTGGAGCGCGGCCAGGTCGTGATCAAGCCGGGCACCAACACCCCGCACACCGAGTTCGAGGGCCAGGTCTACATCCTGTCCAAGGACGAGGGCGGGCGGCACACGCCGTTCTTCAACAACTACCGGCCGCAGTTCTACTTCCGCACCACCGACGTCACCGGCGTGGTCAGCCTGCCGGAGGGCACCGAGATGGTGATGCCCGGTGACAACACCGAGATGAACGTCGAGCTGATCCAGCCGATCGCGATGGAGGAAGGCCTCCGGTTCGCGATCCGGGAGGGTGGCCGGACCGTCGGCGCCGGCCGGGTCATCAAGATCAGGAAGTAGCGGATGATGCGGGGGGCCCCGGGGCCCCCCGCATCAATGCCAGACAGCAATAGCGGCAGCACGAAGCGAAGGACACGGGTAGCCACCATGGCGGGACAGAAGATCCGCATTCGGCTCAAGGCTTATGACCACGAGGTCATTGACAGCTCGGCGCGGAAGATCGTGGACACGGTGACGCGTACGGGTGCGCGGGTGGCTGGGCCGGTACCGCTGCCGACCGAGAAGAACGTGTACTGCGTGATCCGGTCGCCGCACAAGTACAAGGACTCGCGTGAGCACTTCGAGATGCGCACGCACAAGCGGCTGATCGACATCATCGATCCCACCCCCAAGACAGTCGACTCGCTGATGCGGCTGGACCTGCCGGCCGGCGTCAACATCGAGATCAAGCTCTGAGGACTGCACGGATATGGCTAAGCAAGTCAAGGGCGTACTGGGCACCAAGCTCGGGATGACCCAGGTCTTCAGCGACGACGGGAAGATCGTCCCGGTCACCGTGGTCGCGGCCGGGCCGTGCGTGGTGACCGCGGTGCGCACCCCGGACGCGGACGGCTACGCGGCGGTGCAGCTCGGGTATGGCGAGATCGACCCCCGCCGGGTGACCAAGCCGGTCGCGGGCCACTTCGCCAAGGCTGGGGTCACCCCCCGCCGCTACCTGGTCGAGCTGCGGACCGATGACGCGTCGCAGTACACCCTCGGCCAGGAGGTCACCGCCGACACCTTCGGGGCCGGCGAGCTGGTGGATGTCACCGGCAAGACCAAGGGCAAGGGCACCGCCGGCGTGATGAAGCGGCACGGTTTCCACGGCCTCGGCGCCTCCCACGGCACCCAGCGCAAGCACCGCGCCCCGGGCTCGATCGGTGGCTGCGCCACCCCGGGCCGGGTGTTCAAGGGGCTGCGGATGGCGGGCCGGATGGGCGGCGTCCGGACCACCATGCCGCTGCTCACCGTGCATGCGGTGGACAGCGAGCGCGGCCTGCTGCTCATCCGCGGCGCCGTGCCCGGGGCCAAGGGCAGCCTGGTGCTGGTCCGCAGCGCGGCCAAGCAGCCAGCGGTGAAGGAGGCACGGTGACCGTCGTCAGTGTCGTCACCCCGTCCGGTAAGGGCGGCAAGGACGTCGAGCTGCCGGATGAGATCTTCGCCGCGAAGGTCAACATCCCGCTGATCCACCAGGTGGTCGTGGCCCAGGAGGCCGCCGCCCGGCAGGGCGGCCATGCCACCAAGACCCGGGGCATGGTCAGCGGCGGTGGCAAGAAGCCCTACCGGCAGAAGGGCACCGGCCGGGCCCGGCAGGGCTCGCTGCGGGCTCCCCAGTTCGCCGGTGGCGGCACCGCGCATGGCCCGGTGCCGCGCTCCTATGTTCAGCGGACCCCCAAGAAGATGAAGGCCGCCGCACTGCGCGGTGCCCTGTCCGACCGGGCAAGCAATGGCCGGCTGGCGGTGGTCAGCGGGTTCGTCGAGGGCGAGCAGCCGAGCACGGCCGCCGCGCTGGCCGTGCTGCGGTCCGCGGTCGGCGAGGCCAGCGCCCGGCTGTCGGCATCGGTGCTGGTGGTCGCGAACGCCGACGACGTGCTCACCCGCAAGAGCCTGCGGAACGCGCAGGGGGTGCGGGTACTGCCCACCGGGCAGCTGAACACCCGCGACGTGCTGGTCAGCGACTATGTGGTGTTCACCCAGACGGCGCTGTCGGAGTTCGTCGCCCACGGCACCGGCGCCGAACTGGTGGAGGTCCCGGCCAAGGCACCCGCCAAGGAGAAGGCGGCCGCTGCGGCCAAGCCCGCCGCGGCGGACAAGCCAGCCGAAACGGAGAAGCCGGCCGCTGCGGCCAAGCCCGCCGCCAAGGCCAAAGACGCACCGGCCAAGGACGCACCGGCCAAGGACGCACCGGCCAAGGACGCACCGGCCCGGGCCAGGGCGGCCAAGGCGCCCGCCAGGCCGAAGCCAGCCGCGAAGGCCAGCGATGAGCCGGAGGACAAGCAGTGAGCAAGAGCGCGAATCCGCGGGACATCCTGCTGCGGCCGGTGATCTCGGAAAAGAGCTACCGGCTGGCCGACGACGGCAAGTACACGTTCGTGGTCGACCCGGGCGCCAATCGGACCCAGATCCGGCAGGCGGTCGAGGAGATCTTCAGTGTCCGGGTGACCAGCGTCAACACGCTCAACCGGCCGGGCAAGCGGCGGCGGACGCGGTTCGGCTGGGGCAAGCGGCCGGACACCAAGCGGGCCATTGTCAGCCTCGCCGAGGGGGACCGGATCGACGTCTTCGGCGGACCGGTCAGCTAACCGACAGGAGCTTGAGCACACATGGGCATCCGCAAGTACAAGCCGACCACGCCGGGCAGGCGGGGCGCGAGCGGGGCTGACTTCACCGAGATCACCCGCGGTGAGCCGGAGAAGTTGCTCGTCCGCCCGCTGCACTCGCACGGTGGCAGGAATGTGCACGGCCGGATCACCGTCCGCCACCAGGGTGGCGGCCACAAGCGCGCCTACCGGCTGATCGACTTCCGGCGGGCCGACAAGGACGGCGTGCCGGCCAGGGTCGCCCACCTGGAATACGACCCGAACCGGACCGCCCGGATCGCGCTGCTGCACTATGCCGACGGCGAGAAGCGCTACATCCTGTGCCCGCAGGGCCTGTCCCAGGGCGACCGGGTGGAGAACGGGCCCGGCGCGGACATCCGGCCCGGCAACTGCCTGCCGTTGCGCAACATCCCGACCGGGACCGTGGTGCACGCGATCGAGCTGCGGCCCGGCGGTGGCGCGAAGATCGCCCGCTCGGCCGGCTCCGGCGTGCAGCTGCTGGCCAAGGAGGGCGGCTTCGCGCAGCTGCGGATGCCGTCCGGCGAGATCCGGCGGGTGGACGCGGCCTGCCGGGCCACCGTGGGTGAGGTCGGCAACGCCGAGCAGGGCAACATCAAGCTCGGCAAGGCCGGCCGCAGCCGCTGGAAAGGCCGCCGCCCGTCGGTGCGCGGGGTGGCCATGAACCCGGTCGACCACCCGCTCGGCGGTGGCGAGGGGAAGAGTTCCGGTGGCCGGCACCCGGTCAGCCCATGGGGCAAGCCGGAGGGGCGCACCCGCAAGGCCCACAAGCCGAGTGACCGGCTCATTTCCCGACGTCGCGGCAAGAAGAAGCGGTAGGAGCACACCGAGATGCCTCGTAGTCTGAAAAAAGGCCCGTTCGTCGACGACCACCTGATCAAGAAGGTGGATGCGCAGAACGACAAGGGCACCCGCAACGTCATCAAGACGTGGTCACGCCGCTCCATGATCGTGCCGGCAATGCTCGGCCACACCATCGCGGTCCATGACGGCCGCAAGCACGTGCCCGTGTTCATCACCGAGGCGATGGTCGGCCACAAGCTCGGGGAGTTCGCGCCCACGCGGACATTCCGCAGTCACGTCCGGGACGACCGCCGCAGCCGGCGATAGAACGGAGAAGAATCGATGGAGGCTAGGGCAATGGCACGGTACGTCCGTGTCACCCCGCGCAAGGCCCGCCGGGTCGTAGACCTCATCCGGGGCCTGCCCACGGATGAGGCGCAGGCGGTGCTTGCGTTCGCGCCCCAGTCCGCGAGTGACACGGTCGGCAAGGTGCTGGCGAGCGCCATCGCGAACGCCGGCCAGCACGAGCAGCTCGACGCGCGCTCGCTGGTGGTGAGCCGCGCCTGGGTGGACGAAGGCCCGACGATGAAGCGCTTCCGCCCGCGTGCCCAGGGCCGCGGCTACCGGATCAACAAGCGGACGAGCCACATCACGGTCATCGTCTCCGATGAGGCGAACGGGAGGACCCGCTAGTGGGCCAGAAGGTGAACCCGCACGGGTTCCGGCTGGGCATCACCACCGACTTCAAGAGCCGGTGGTATGCCGACAAGCTGTACAAGGATTACGTGGCCGAGGATGTGGCCATCCGCCGGATGCTGCAGCGCGGCATGGAGCGGGCGGGCATCTCCAAGGTGGAGATCGAGCGGACCCGGGACCGGGTCCGGGTGGACATCCACACCGCCCGCCCGGGCATCGTCATCGGGCGGCGCGGGGCCGAGGCCGACCGCATCCGCGGCGACCTGGAGAAGCTCACCGGCAAGCAGATCCAGCTGAACATCCTTGAGGTGAAGAACCCCGAGGTGGACGCACAGCTGGTCGCCCAGGGCGTGGCCGAGCAGCTGTCCAGCCGGGTCTCGTTCCGGCGGGCCATGCGCAAGGCCATGCAGACCGCCATGAAGGGCGGCGCCCGCGGCATCCGGGTCCAGTGCTCGGGCCGCCTGGGCGGTGCGGAAATGTCCCGGTCGGAGTTCTACCGTGAGGGCCGGGTGCCGCTGCACACGCTGCGCGCCGACATCGACTACGGCTTCTACGAGGCGCGGACGACGTTCGGCCGGATCGGCGTGAAGGTCTGGATCTACCGGGGCGAGGCCCCGGCGACCCGGGCCGAGCGGGAAGCGCTGCAGGCGGCCTTGCGGGCCGGCCAGCGCCGGGACCGCGACCGTCCGCCGCCGCGCCGCCGCCGGCCGGGACCGGGCGATGGCCCCGCGGCCGATGAGGGAACCCGCGCCGCGGCGCCCGATGCGGCCGTGGCCGTGGCCGAGGAGGGCTGAGGCATGCTCATCCCGCGCAGGACCGCGCACCGCAAGCAGCACCGGCCGGACCGGCACGGCAACGCCAAGGGCGGCACCCGGGTGGCCTTTGGTGAGTACGGCATCCAGGCCCTGGAGCACGCTTACGTCACCAACCGGCAGATCGAGGCGGCCCGGATCGCGATGACCCGGCACATCCGCCGTGGCGGGAAGGTGTGGATCACCATCTACCCGGACCGGCCGCTCACCAAGAAGCCGGCCGAGACCCGGATGGGCTCGGGCAAGGGGTCGCCGGAATGGTGGGTCGCCAACGTCAAGCCCGGCCGGGTGATGTTCGAGCTGTCCGGGGTGGCCGAGCCGGTGGCCAGGGAGGCGCTCCGGCGGGCGATGCACAAGCTGCCCATGAAGTGCCGATTCGTTAAGAGAGAGGTTGGTGAGGCGTGATGGCGAGGAGCCTGGTCGCCGCCGACCTGCGGAACTCCACCGAGGAAGAGCTCGACACCAAGCTGGCGGAAGCGAAGACCGAGCTGTTCAATCTCCGGTTCCAGGCCGCTACCGGCCAGCTGGAGAGCCACGGCCGGCTGCGTGCCGTCCGCAAGGAGATCGCCCGCATCTACACGGTGAAGCGCGAGCGTGAGCTCGGCATCGTGACCTTCGCCGACGAGGTGGAAACCGAAGCCGAGGAGGCGCAGGACAGTGAGTGACGAGCAGGGCGCCGCACCCGCCCGCGGCTACCGCAAGGTCCGCGAGGGCTATGTCGTCAGCGACAAGATGGACAAGACCGTCGTGGTCGTCGTCGAGGACCGGGTGAAGCACCCCAAGTACGGCAAGGTCATCCGGCGCACCAAGAAGTACACCGCACACGACGACGAGAACGCCTGCGGCGTTGGCGACCGCGTCCGGCTGATGGAGACCCGGCCGCTGTCCGCGACCAAGCGCTGGCGGGTCGCCGAGATCCTCGAGAAGGCCAAGTAAGCACAGTCCCGGCAGTCCGGGCCAGGAAGCAGGAGTTGACGTGATCCAGCAGGAGTCGCGGCTCAAAGTCGCCGACAACACCGGAGCCAAGGAGCTCTTGTGCATCCGGGTGCTCGGTGGCTCCAGCCGGCGCTATGCGGGCATCGGCGACGTCATCGTGGCGACGGTGAAGGACGCCCTGCCCGGGGCTGGCGTGCGCAAGGGCGACGTGGTGAAGGCCGTGGTGGTGCGCACCCGCAAGGAACGCCGCCGCGGTGATGGCTCCTACATCCGCTTCGACGAGAACGCGGCCGTGCTCATCCGCGATGGCGGGGACCCGCGCGGTACCCGCATCTTCGGCCCGGTCGGCCGTGAGCTGCGGGAGAAGCGGTTCATGCGGATCATCTCGCTCGCACCGGAGGTGCTGTGATGGCCAGGCAGCCCCAGCCCGCCCGCAAGCCGGGTGGCATGAAGATCAAGAAGGGCGACATGGTGGTCGTGCTGGCCGGCCGCGACCGCGGCCGCGAGGGCAAGGTCATCGTCGCCTACCCGGACCGGCAGCGGGTGCTGGTGGAGGGCGTCAACATCATCCGGAAGAACACGAAGGTGAACTACCAGGGCCGGCGGGGCGCCAAGGAGGGCGGCATCGTCACCCAGGAGGCGCCGATCCACATCAGCAACGTCGCGCTGATCGACCCGGACAGCAAGAAGGCGGCCCGGGCGGGCTACCGGATCACCGAGAGCGACGGCATCCGGACCAAGACCCGGATCTCCCGCCAGGGCGGTAAGGACATCTGATGACAGCAACAGCAGACACCCAGACCCGGGTCCGGCCGCGGCTGAAGGAGCGCTACCAGTCCGAGGTCGCGCCGGCGCTGCGGGAGGAGTTCGGCTACGCCAACGTCATGCAGATCCCGGGGCTGTCCAAGATCGCGGTGAACATGGGCGTCGGTGACGCGGCGCGGGACGCCAAGCTGATCGAGGGCGCGGTCAAGGACCTGGCTATCATCACCGGCCAGAAGCCGGCCGTGGCCCGGGCCCGCAAGTCGATCGCGCAGTTCAAGCTGCGGGAAGGGATGCCGATCGGCGCGCATGTGACGCTGCGCGGGGACCGGATGTGGGAGTTCATGGACCGGCTGCTGACACTGGCGCTGCCCCGGATCCGTGACTTCCGCGGCCTGTCCGACCAGCAGTTCGACGGGCGCGGGAACTACACGTTCGGCCTCACCGAGCAGCTCATGTTCCACGAGATCAACCCCGACCAGGTGGACCGCCAGCGCGGCATGGACGTGACCGTGGTCACGACCGCCACCACCGACGCCGAAGGCCGCTCGCTGCTGCGTCGGCTCGGATTCCCGTTCAAGGAGAACTGACCAGTGGCGAAGAAGGCGCTGATCGCCAAGGCCAACCGCACGCCGAAGTTCAAGGTGCGCGGATACACCAGGTGCTCGCGATGCGGGCGCCCCCGGGCGGTGTACCGCCGGTTCGGGCTGTGCCGGATCTGCTTCCGGTCCATGGCCCACCGGGGCGAACTGCCCGGTATCACCAAGTCCAGCTGGTAACCGCCAGCACCATGCCCGGGCCACCCGGGCACCGAACCAGACCTGGGCGCCACCGGCGCCCACCGACCACGCCGCAGGTCCGCAGGGAAACCACGGCGAGGAGGGCCACCAGGCCATGACGATGACCGACCCGATCGCAGACATGCTGACCCGTCTGCGCAACGCCAACGCGGCCTACCACGACACGGTGGGCATGCCTTACTCCACTATCAAGGTCCACATCGCTGAGATCCTCCAGCGGGAGGGCTACATCGCCGGCTGGCAGGTAGAAGACGCCGAGGTCGGCAAGAACCTCGTGGTCTCGCTCAAGTACGGGCCAGCCCGGGAGCGGTCGATCGCGGGGCTCAAGCGGGTGTCGAAGCCCGGGCTCCGGGTGTATGCGAAGAAGGACAACCTGCCGCGGGTGCTGGGCGGGCTCGGCATCGCCATCATCTCCACCTCCGGTGGCCTGATGACCGACCGGCAGGCGGTCAAACGGGGCGTGGGCGGGGAAGTCCTCGCCTACGTCTGGTGAGGAGACGGCGATGTCACGGATCGGACGCATGCCGGTGACCATCCCCAGCGGGGTCGATGTCGCCATCGACGGGCGCGATGTCACCGTCACCGGCCCCAAGGGCAAGCTGTCGCTCACGGTGGCCGAGCCCATCGAGGTGAGCCACCGCGACGGTGTCATCACCGTCACCCGGCCCACCGACGAGGGCCGGGCGCGGGCCCTGCACGGCCTGTCCCGGACGCTGGTCGCGAACATGGTGACCGGGGTGACCGAGGGCTACCGCAAGACGCTGGAGATCGTCGGGGTCGGCTACCGGGTCCAGGCCAAGGGCGCCGACCTGGAGTTCTCGCTCGGTTACAGCCATCCGGTCACCGTCATCGCACCGGAAGGCATCACGCTGCGGGTGGAGACCCCGACCCGGCTGGTGGTCGAGGGCATCGACAAGCAGCAGGTAGGCGAGGTCGCCGCGAACATACGCAAGCTGCGCAAGCCCGACCCGTACAAGGGCAAGGGCGTGCGCTACCAGGGCGAGCAGATCCGCCGCAAGGTCGGGAAGGCTGGGAAGTAGGACATGTCTGCTAGCAGGACCAAGGGACGCGGGCACACGTCCGCCCGGGCCGCCGCGCGGACCCGGCGGCACCTGCGGGTCCGCAAGAAGGTCAGCGGTACCGCGGCCCGCCCGCGGCTGACCGTCACCCGGTCGGCCCGGAACATCTTCGCCCAGCTCGTGGACGACGGCGCGGGCCGGACGCTGGCCTCGGCGTCTACTCTGGACACCGGCATCCGCGGCGCCGACGGCGACAAGACAGCCAAGGCGAAGCAGGTCGGTGAACTGCTGGCCCGCCGGGCGGTGGAGGCCGGGGTCAGCGCCGCGGTGTTCGACCGCGGCGGCCATGCCTACCACGGGCGCATCGCGGCACTGGCCGATGGCGCCCGGGAAGGCGGGCTGGCGCTGTGACGAGTGTGACCCGCGCCCGGATGGGCGCAGCCACGGGGGGTGCCGGGAGGCTGTCCCCCCGGGCCAATGACGGAAGGACGATCTGATGGCAGCAACTCCGCGCCGCGGCGGCGGTGGTGGTGCTGGCGGCGAGCGCCGGGACCGCCGGGACGACCGCCGGGGCGGAGCCGAGAAGGGCACCGCCTACCTGGAGCGGGTGGTGACCATCAACCGCGTCGCCAAGGTGGTGCAGGGCGGCCGGCGGTTCAGCTTCACCGCCCTGGTCGTGGTCGGTGACGGCAACGGCATGGTCGGCGTCGGCTACGGCAAGGCCAAGGAGGTGCCCGCCGCGATCGCCAAGGGCGTGGAAGCGGCCAAGAAGTCCTTCTTCCGGGTGCCGCGGATCGGTGGCACCATCCCGCACACTGTGCAGGGCGAGGAGGCCGCAGGCGTTGTGCTGCTTAAGCCCGCCAGCCCGGGCACCGGGGTGATCGCGGGCGGGCCGGTGCGGGCCGTGCTGGAGTGCGCGGGCATCCACGACGTTCTGTCCCGGTCGCTGGGATCCTCCAACCCGATCAACGTGGTGCACGCGACCGTGGCCGCGCTGAAGAGCCTCAACCGCCCGGAGGAGATCGCGGCCCGGCGTGGCCTGCCGATCGAGGACGTCGCGCCCGCGGCGATGCTGCGCGCCCGTGCGGCGGCCGCCAACGGCGCCCCGACGGGTACGAGCTGACGGAGACGGCCGATGGCACAGCTGAAGGTAACCCAGACCAAGTCGCGGATCGGCGGCACGGCCCAGCAGCAGGCATCGCTGCGCTCGCTGGGGCTCAAGCGGATCGGGGACGTGGTCATCAAGGAAGACCGGCCCGAATTCCGGGGCATGATCGCGGCGGTGCGCCATCTGGTCACCGTCGAGGAGGTGGACTGAACATGGCGGGCGCGGGCAAGGGCTTGCGGATCCACCATCTGCGGCCAGCGCCGGGCGCGCACACCGCGCGGACCCGGGTGGGCCGCGGTGAGGCATCCAAGGGCAAGACGGCCGGCCGCGGCACCAAGGGCACCAAGGCCCGGGGCCAGGTCCCGGCCGCCTTCGAGGGCGGGCAGATGCCGCTGCATCGCCGGCTGCCCAAGCTGAAGGGCTTCTCCAACGCCGCCTTCACGACCGTGTACCAAGTCGTGAACACGGGCCGGCTCACCGAGCTGTACCCCGAGGGCGGCGACATCACCCCGGAGAGCCTGGCTGCCAGGGGCGCGGTGCGGGCCGGCGAGCCGGTCAAGGTGCTGGGCAACGGTGCGGCGGGGGCGGCGTGGCGGGTGAGCGCGCATGCCTTCTCCGCGACCGCGCGGGAGAAGATCACCGCGGCCGGGGGAACTGTCACGCAATTGTGAGGAAGCCTACGTGACCACCGGCCACCGCATCTGCGCTGCTCAGGCCATTGCCTGGCGGCCGCAGTGCGGCGCGCGCGTTACACTGCGGCGGTCACTCCGGATTCCGGCGTTGCCCCATCGATCTGAGGACGGCATATGCTGACCGCGTTCCTCCGCGCGTTCCGGACTCCGGACTTGCGCCGGAAGCTGCTGTTCACCATCTTCATCATTGCCGTCTTCCGGCTGGGCGCGGTCCTGCCCCTCCCTGGCATCTCGGAGAAGGCGGTCAACCAGTGCCTGGGGAAGGCCAGCACCACCGGCGGGAGCGTGTTCGCGCTCGTCAACCTGTTCAGCGGTGGTGCCCTGTTCCGGCTGTCGGTGTTCGCGCTCGGGATCATGCCCTACATCACGGCCAGCATCATCCTGCAACTGCTGGCGGTCGTCATCCCCCGGCTGGAGGCGCTGCGGCAGGAAGGGCAGGCCGGGCAGGCCAAGATCACGCAGTACACCCGGTACCTCACCGTCGGCCTGGCCATCTTGCAGTCGACCGCGATCGTGGCGCTGGCCCGCTCCGGTGGCCTGTTCAGCAGCGTTGGCTGCACCTCCACGCTGATCCCGAACTCGTCCGTCTTCACCGTCAGCACGATGGTGATCTGCATGACCGCCGGTACCGCCGTCATCATGTGGCTGGGTGAGCTGATCACCGACCGGGGTGTCGGCAACGGCATGTCGGTGCTGATCTTCACCCAGGTCATCGCGGTGATCCCGGGCGAGATGCTGAACATCTACCGCAGCCGGCACACGTTCGTGTTCGGTGTCGTACTGGCGGTGGGCCTGGCCATCGTGGCCTTCGTGGTCTTCATGGAACAGGCCCAGCGCCGGATCCCGGTGCAGTATGCCAAACGCATGGTGGGCCGCAAGATGTACGGCGGCACCTCGACCTACATCCCGCTGAAGGTCAACCAGGCCGGTGTCATCCCGGTGATCTTCGCGTCCTCGCTGCTCTACATACCGCAGCTGCTCGGCAGCGTGTTCGGCAACCCGGCCCGGCCGCAAGGCTGGTACCGGTGGGTCTCGACCTACCTGGTGCGCGGCGACTCGAAGATCTACATGCTCACGTTCTTCGTCCTGATCATCTTCTTCACCTATTTCTATGTGGCGATCACCTTCAACCCCACCGAAGTCGCTGACAACATGAAGAAGTACGGCGGGTTCATCCCGGGCTACCGGCCCGGGCGGCCGACCGCCGACTATCTCAACTACGTGCTCACCCGCCTCACCGCCCCTGGTTCGGTCTACCTCGCTTTCATCGCGCTCATCCCGATGATCGCGCTGGCAGTGGTCGGTGCCAGCCAGAACTTCCCGTTCGGCGGCACCAGCATCCTGATCATGGTCGGAGTCGGGCTGGACACGGTCAAGCAGATCGAAAGCCAGCTCCAGCAGCGCAATTACGAGGGTTTCCTGCGGTAGTGCGTGCCGTCCTCGTGGGCCCCCCGGGCGCGGGCAAGGGGACTCAGGCCCAGTTCCTGTCGTCGCACCTGTCGATCCCGAAGATCTCGACAGGCGATATCTTCCGCGACAATGTCAGTCACGGCACCGCTCTCGGCCGCCGGGCGCAGGCATACATGGAACGTGGCGACCTGGTGCCGGATGAGGTCACCATCGCGATGGTGACCGACCGGCTGGCCGACGACGACACCGGCGCCGGCTTCCTGCTGGACGGGTTCCCGCGCAACGTCCCCCAGGCCGAGACGCTGAAGAAGATGCTCACGGTCATGGAGACCAGGCTGGACGTGGTGCTGGAATTGGTGGTGGACGACGACGAGGTGGTCCGCCGCCTGTCTGGGCGGCGCACCTGCCGCCGGTGCGGGCGGGTCTGGCACATCGCGTTCGACCCGCCGTCGCAGCCCAGCACCTGCGACGACTGCGGTGGTGAGCTGTTCCAGCGGGACGACGACCGGGAGGAGACCATCCGGCACCGGCTGGAGGTGTACCAGCAGCAGACCGCGCCGCTGGTCGCCTTCTACGCGGACGAGGGCATCCTGCTCGGCATCGACGCCACCGGCCCGGTGGACGAGATCACCGACCGCGCGCTGTCGGCCTTGCACCGCTTCATCGACTGACTGCCGCCTGGCCATGGCGGGTACCGTTGAAGGGTCTTGCGGAGGCACGATACGGATGAGGCGCGAGCCGCGGATTCAGATCAAGTCGGCGGCGCAACTGGCCGCCATGGCCGAGGCGGGTGAGGTGATCGCCGGTGCCCTGGCCGCCGCTGCGGCCGTGGTGAAAGCCGGCATCAGCACGGCCGACCTCGACGCGGTGGCCGCCGAGCAGATCCGGGCAGCCGGTGCCACCCCCTCTTTTCTCGGCTATCACGGCTTCCCGGCGACCACCTGCGTCTGCGTCAACGACGAGGTGGTGCACGGGATCCCCAGCCCGGCGCGGCTGCTGCGGGAGGGGGATGTGGTGTCGATCGACTGCGGGGCGTCGGTTGGCGGCTGGCACGCGGACGCCGCGGTGACGGTGGGCGTGGGCACGGTGACTCCCGAACTCACGGCGCTGCTGGCCGCCTGCGAGCAGGCCCTGTGGCAGGGGCTGGCGGCGGCGCGGGTGGGGGCCCGGGTGGGCGACATCTCCGCCGCGGTCGCCCGGGCCGCCCGGTCGGCGGGTGACTACGGCATCGTCGAGGACTATGTGGGGCACGGCATTGGCAGCGAGATGCACATGGATCCGGCGGTGCCCAACACCGGCCGTCCCGGCCGGGGGCCGGTGCTGGCGGACGGCATGGCGCTGGCCATCGAGCCGCTGCTGGTGCTCGGCCGCCCGGGCACCGCGCTGCTCGGTGACGGCTGGACGGTGGTGACCGAGGATGGCAGCCCGGCCGCGCATTTCGAGCACACGGTGGCGATCACGGCCGCCGGGCCGCGGGTGCTGACCGCCGGTGGCGGCCGGCTGGGCGGCGCGGAGGAGGATGTGCTGAGGTGGGTCCGGACAGCGCAGGAGGATGCCCATGCCCAATGACCCCCGGATCCGCGCCTCGGATGCCGACCGTGACCGGACCGCAGAATTCCTGCGTGAGCATCTCGCGGCCGGGCGGCTCACCCAGGAGGAGTTCTCCGAGCGGCTGGACAAGGCATACGCGGCCAAGACCCTGGGTGAACTGGACGAGCTGCTGGCCGACCTGCCGGCGATCGACCTCTACAAGCTCCCCGACGAGGGGCTGCCGCGGCAGCGCGGCCGGGGCGGCCTGCCGCCACTGCCCTGGCTGATGGCCCCCGGCCGGGTTACCCCGGCCTGGCGTGCCGCCTGGGGCCCGTGGGCCACCGCCAGCCTGATCGCCTTCCTGGTCTGGCTGCTCAGCGGCCACCCAGACAATCTGTGGTTCCTGTGGATAGCCGGCCCGTACGGCATCATCCTGCTCGGCCGCTGGATCAGCGGCGGCCCGCCCGGCGGGAGCCGGGCCCGCGGCAGGCGGCGCGGGTAGCGGGAATACCAGCGGGCCGGCGCTGGTTCGCATACTCGGCGCATCTCGCGTAGACTCGGCTCCGGCCCATGAGCTGTCCCACGCCCGGCGTGGGACACTCGTTTGCCTGGGTCCAGCCCGCATCAGTGAGCATGTGCCAGCATGTGCCCGGTTGCGAGGCACGGAACACCATCCCGTTAGTTCCCGGCTGCTGGCCGGTCGCTGGCGGGCCGAGAGCGAAGCGCGGAGGACATGCCCAAGAAGGATGGCGCGATCGAGATCGAAGGCACGATCGTCGAGTCACTGCCGAATGCCTTCTTCCGCGTGGAACTGGACAACGGGCACAAGGTTCTGGCCCACATCAGCGGGAAGATGCGGATGCACTACATCCGGATCCTGCCTGATGACCGGGTGGTGGTGGAGCTGAGCCCGTACGACCTGTCCCGCGGGCGCATCGTCTACCGCTACAAGTAAGGCAGCTAAGGAGACCAGGTGAAGGTCAAGCCGAGCGTGAAGAAGATCTGCAGCAAATGCCGGATCATCCGCAGGCATGGCCGGGTCATGGTCATCTGCGCTGACCCACGGCACAAGCAGCGCCAGGGCTGACGGCGCTAACCGACGCATCGCACCCTGACCGGGCCCAGGCCCGGCCGGGGAACCCCCGGAAGGAGGCCGGGGCCCGCCCGGGCAGGGGCGGGGCGCGATGTGCCACACCTCCCCGGCACGAAGGAGCACTGCCCGCAGATGGCACGTCTGGTTGGTGTCGACCTCCCGCGCGACAAGCGCCTTGAGGTCGCCCTTACGTATGTCTATGGCATCGGCCGTACCCGCGCCCTGGCCACCCTCAAGGCCACCGGCGTCAGCGGTGACATCCGGGTGCACGACCTGCAGGACGGGGACCTGGTCAAGCTCCGCGACTGGATCGAGGCCAGCTACAAGGTCGAGGGAGACCTGCGCCGGGAGGTGCAGGCCGACATCCGGCGCAAGGTGGAGATCGGCTGCTACCAGGGCGTCCGGCACCGGCGGGGACTGCCGGTGCACGGCCAGCGCACACAGACCAATGCCCGGACCCGCAAGGGCCGGAAGAAGACCGTGGCCGGCAAGAAGAAGGCCGGGAAGAAGTAGTTCGCGCCTCCCACCGCGAACCGACGACCTCACCTGACAAGGAAGCAGATGCCGCCAAAGAGCCGCACCGGCGCGACCAAGAAGGTGCGCCGCAAGGAGCGCAAGAACATAGCCCATGGGCACGCCCACATCCGGAGCACGTTCAACAACACCATCGTGTCCATCACCGACCCGGTCGGGAACGTGATCTCCTGGGCCTCGTCCGGGCAGGTCGGGTTCAAGGGCTCGCGCAAGTCGACCCCGTTCGCCGCGCAGATGGCCGCCGAAGCCGCGGCCCGGCGGGCGATGGAGCACGGGATGCGCAAGGTCGACGTGTTCGTCAAGGGCCCGGGCTCGGGCCGGGAGACCGCCATCCGGTCGCTGCAGGCGACCGGCCTGGAGGTCGGCTCGATCCAGGACGTCACCCCCGTTCCGCATAACGGCTGCCGGCCGCCGAAGCGGCGCCGGGTCTGAGGAGTAGCGACAAGATGGCCCGATACACCGGTGCGGACTGCAAGCTCTGCCGCCGCGAGAAGACCAAGCTGTTCCTCAAGGGCGCCAAGTGCGACTCGCCCAAATGCCCGATCGAGATCCGGCCCTACCCGCCGGGCGAGCACGGCCGCAACCGCCCCAAGGACAACGACTACCTGCTCCAGGTCCGGGAGAAGCAGAAGACCAAGCGGATCTACGGGGTTCTGGAAAAGCAGTTCCACAACTACTACGAAGAGGCGTCCCAGACCCGCGGCCGGACCGGCGAAGCCCTGCTCCAGATCCTGGAGAGCCGGCTGGACAACGTGGTGTACCGGGCGGGCTTCGCCAAGAGCCGGGACATGGCGCGGCAGCTGGTGCGGCACGGCCACTTCCTGGTCAACGGCAGGCGGGTGGACATCCCGTCCTACCGGGTGACCGGCAGTGACATCGTCGAGGTCCGGCCCAACTCAGTGGAGCTGACGCCGTTCGTGGTCGCCCGGGCCGAGGCCGGGGAGCGGCCGGCGCTGGCCTGGATCGAGGTCATCCCGGACAAGATGCGTGTGCTGGTGCACTCGCTGCCTGCCCGGGCCCAGATCGACACCCAGGTGCAGGAGCAGCTCATCGTCGAGCTGTACTCGAAGTAACAAACCGGCCGGGCGGCCCAGCCCGGTCGGGGACGGCCACGGTGGCCGTCAGGCTAGATCGCGACGTCAGATAGCGGTCGTCGCGGAGAGGGGTACCCATGCTCATCGCCCAGCGTCCCACCCTCACCGAGGAGCCGGTTGCTGACTTCCGGTCGCGGTTCGTCATCGAGCCGCTTGAGCCGGGATTCGGCTACACCATCGGCAACTCGCTGCGGCGGACCCTGCTGTCGTCCATCCCCGGGGCTGCTGTCACCAGCATCCGGATCGAGGGCGTGCTGCACGAGTTCTCGACCGTGGCCGGGGTCAAGGAAGATGTCACCGACATCATCCTGAACCTCAAGGAACTGGTTGTCTCCTCCGAGCAGGACGAGCCGGTCGTGATGTACCTGCGCAAGCAGGGCCCGGGCGAGGTGACCGCCGCGGACATCGCACCGCCGGCCGGGGTCGAGGTGCACAACCCGGCCCTGCACATCGCCACCCTGAACGGCAAGGGCAAGCTGGAGATGGAGCTGACGGTCGAGCGTGGCCGCGGCTACGTGTCCGCCGCCCAGAACAAGCAGCCCGGCCAGGAGATCGGCCGGATCCCCATCGACTCGATCTACTCGCCGGTCCTGCGGGTCACCTACAAGGTCGAGGCCACCCGGGTCGAGCAGCGCACCGACTTCGACAAGCTCATCCTGGACGTGGAGACCAAGCCGTCCATGCGGCCGCGGGACGCGGTGGCCAGCGCCGGCAAGACCCTGGTCGAGCTGTTCGGCCTGGCCCGCGAGCTGAACGTGGAAGCCGAGGGCATCGACATCGGGCCATCGCCGACGGACGCGGCGCTCGCCGCCGACCTGGCGCTGCCAATCGAGGAACTGGCCCTCACCGTGCGCTCCTACAACTGCCTCAAGCGCGAGGGCATCCACACCGTGGGCGAACTCGTCGCCCGCAGTGAGCAGGATCTGCTGGACATCCGCAACTTCGGCGCCAA
The DNA here is from genome assembly GCA_963837105.1 of uncultured Actinomycetes bacterium. Classification (GTDB taxonomy): domain Bacteria; phylum Actinomycetota; class Actinomycetes; order Streptosporangiales; family Streptosporangiaceae; genus UBA9676. The sequence continues at coordinate 101,603 of CAWIMG010000036.1, forward strand.
GTCGATCGAGGAGGTCAAGCAGAAGCTGACCGACATGGGGCTGGCGCTGAAAGACTCCCCGCCCGGCTTCGACCCCGGCACCGCGGTGGACTCCTACAGCGCCGACGACGACGAGAGCTACGTCGAGACCGAGCAGTACTGACGATCCCGGTAGCCCGAGCAAGGAGAACGTTCCGATGCCCACGCCCACCAAGGGCTCGCGGCTGGGCGGCAGTGCCGCCCATCAGCGGCACATTCTGGCGAACCTTGCCACCGCTCTGTTCGAGCACGGCAAGATCACCACGACCGAGGCGAAGGCCCGGCGGCTGCGGCCGTTCGCCGAGCGCCTGATCACCTTCGCCAAGCGCGGTGACCTGCATGCTCGCCGGCAGGTGCTGACGGTGGTCACCGACAAGGGCGTGGTGCATACCCTGTTCACCGAGATCGGCCCGAGCTTCGCCGAGCGCGATGGCGGCTACACCCGGATCACCAAGGTCGGGCCGCGCAAGGGCGACAACGCCCCGCTGGCCGTGATCGAACTGGTCCGCGAGGAAGCCGCCGCCACGCCACGCCGCCGCCGTGCCCGCCGGGCCCAGCCCGAGGCCACCCCGGCCCGGCCCGCCAAGGCCGCTCCCGCTGTGGACGAAACCGCGGCGGGCGCGGCCGCCGAAGACGCGGCCGCCACCGGGACGGCGGCTGAGGCATCGGTAGCCGAGGACAGTGCGGCCGAGGACAGTGCCGACGTCACCGGGGATGCCGCCGGAGACGCGGACGGGGCCGCCGTCAGCGACGACGGCGCCAAGGACGGCGACTAGCGCTCCGCCCGGGACCGGGCTGATCCGGATCCGGGCCGACGTCAGTTACGACGGGTCCGGATTTTCCGGCTGGGCGCGGCAGCCGGGCCGGCGCACCGTCCAGCAGGTGCTGGCGGAGGCGCTCGGCCGGGTCCTGCGGCTGCCCGGACCACCGGAACTGACGGTGGCCGGGCGGACCGATGCGGGCGTGCACGCGCGCGGCCAGGTAACCCACGTCGACGTGCCCGAGCCGGCCTGGGCGGCAGAGCAGGCGAACGTCGCGCGGCGGCTGGCCCGGGCACTGCCGGCCGATGTCCGGGTCCGCCGGATCGGCCCGGCGCCGCCGGGCTTCGATGCCCGGTTCTCCGCACTCTGGCGCCGCTATGCCTACCGGGTCTGTGACGACCCGCTCGGGCCCGATCCGCTGACCCGGCAGGAGACGTTGTGGTACCCGCGGCCGCTGGATATCGGTGTCATGAACGCCGCCGCCGCCGCTTGCCTCGGTGAGCACGACTTCGCCGCGTTCTGCCGCCGCCGCGACGGCGCCAGCACGGTGCGCGAACTGCTGCGGCTGGAGTGGGCCCGGCCGGAGCCGGGCCTGGCGATCGTCACCGTGGCCGCCGACGCGTTCTGCCACAACATGGTCCGGGCCCTGGTCGGGGCAATGCTCCGGGTAGGTGACGGGACCAGGCCGCCAGGCTGGCTGGCGGAGGTGCTGGCCCGGGGGGAGCGGCAGCCGGAAGTACCGGTCGTGGCCGCCTGCGGGCTGTGCCTGGAGGAGGTCCGTTACCCGGCCGATGACCAGCTGGCGGCCCGGGCCCAGCTAACCCGCCGGCAGCGGACCCTGTCCCCGCCGTAAGCGGCGCGGCGCCGATGGCCGGCCGGCAGTGCGCGCGGCAGGGTCACGGGTAGAGCGGCTTGCCGGTGACCATCCGGCTGGTCAGGCTGATGTTGGCGGTACCGGAGAACAGGTCGGCGGAGAACTTTGCCAGCTCCTTGCGCTGCTTGGAGCCGGACGGGGCGTGCAGGTTGGCGAACTCGGCCCAGATCAGGATCAGGTAGTGACCTTTGACCTCGGCCGACTCCAGGCCGGTGCCCTTCGCCAGGTTGCGCGTGGGGCCGTGCGCGGCGGGCAGCTGGCGGATGAACCCGCTCGACCCGGACTCCCGGCCGGCCTGCTCGGCGGCAGTGACGTCGGCCAGGTTCAGCACCCCGATGGTAGCCATCATCTTGTGGTCGGTGGACAGGTAGCTGGCCCTGACCACCTGGGTGCAGCTGGCCTTGCGAACGGCCGTGCGCAGCGCCGAGCCAACCACCTCCTTGGTGCACTTGGCCGAGGTGGAGTCCACGGTCCGGGCGCCGGAGCTGCCGTTGATCGAGAACGTCGCCGGGAAGAGTTCGGCAACCGAAACGGGCTGGGCGTCGACCGACTGGCTGGTGATGTCCCGCCACGGCCCCAGTGTCGGCGATGAGGCGGCGGCACCCGGGTGGGCCGACGGCGAGGAGCTGTGGCCGGCCGTGGGCACCGGCTGGCTGCCCCGGTAGACGATGACCCCCACTACCCCGATGACGACGACCACCGGTGCCATCAGCAGCCCTATCAGGGCCCGGTGGGAGAGGTGATGGCGGCCGCCCGGCTGGCGCTTGCCGCCCGGCCGGGTGCCGCTGTCCTGGCCGTTCCCAGGGCGGTGGCGCTTGCGGGCCGCCCCGGCCGCGGGAGCCGCTGGCCCGCGACCAGAATCCGGCGGGACCGGCTCGCCAGCACCATCGGCGCCGGTATCGGTGGCCGTGCCTGCCTGGGCAGGCACTGGCCCGGGCAGGTCGCTGGCAATCGGGATTTCGCCCGACTCCCATGGGGCCAGCTGCGAGCGGCGGCCGGCCGGCTGGCCGCCGGCCTCGAACGCCGCGCGCGGCTGGTCGGCCGGCTGCCGGGCCGGCCCCACCCCGGGGAAGCCCTCCCCGTCGGTGTGAGCGGACACGTCCCGGGCCAGTGGCGGCGGGGACCAGGCAGCGGAGTCTTCGATGGCGGCCCAGGTCTGGGTGGTCGTCGCGTCCGCCGACGGGTCACTGACGGCGAGCGCCGAGTAACCGGGCTCGGCTTCGAGGTCCGCACCGCTGCCGTTCGCGCCCAGCCAGGATGCCCGCAGCGATGGCTTGTTCCAGGGCGAGAACTGGCCTGGCGGGTACACCGGCCCTGGCTGACCGGGCGACGGCGGGTAGCCCCGGATCGGCCCGCGCCGCCAGGCGGTGCCGCGGTGGGCGGTCCGCACGGCACCCGCGGCGGTGGCCGCGCTGCGCGGCGCGGCACCGCCACCCAGTGCGGCATCCTCGCCCCGCCTGGAGCCCCTGCCCGGTGAGGAACCCCCGCCCGGTCCGGTACCCCCGCCTGGGCCAGTACCCCCGCCCGGGCCGGGCACCCGCACCCGGAGCGGCGGCACGGCGCCCGGCCGGCGGGCTGACTGGTGGCGCGCTCAGCGGAACGGCCCCGGCATCGCCTAGTACGGCCGGGGCCGTCCGGGCCGGGGAGGCCGGATAAGGGGCCGAGCCGTGGCTGGGGTGGCCGCCCCGGGCCGGCCGGGCCGGCGATGGGCGGGCACCGCCGCGTGACGGCAGAGTCGGCGAGGGGCCAGCGTAGCCAGCGGGCGGCGGCACCGGGGGCCGGCTTGCGGGCGGCGCCCCCGGCGGGGGTCCAGTGGGCGCCACCGGGGGTGGGCCAACGGGCGGGCCACCCCGCGGTGGCAATGTCCCGGCGGGATGCGGACCGGCGGGACGCGGCCCGCTGGTCCGGGCTGGCGCGCGCGCCAGCGGCTCCTCGCCGGGCGGCGAGTACGGGTCGGTGCCCGCCGGATACCACGGCTGGCTTGGGTCGCCCGCGCCGGACGGATGCTGGGATGCCCGGGAATCCGGCCGGCCGCGTGGCGGCCCGTCGGCATACCCTCCCGGAGAACCCATGGCGCGAGCGTACATCTCAGCCATGGCGGCTCGTTGCCGTTCCATCTCACCCGGGCGGCCTCACCTGGGCCTCACGGGTTGAAGACGCGCGCCGGTGTGACCAGGATCGCCGCCCGGCGGTCGGCGGCCATGGCGCGGTCGTAGTCGCCGAAATCGTCATGGTCACCGCCCGCCACGGTGAAGATCTCCGGTAGCAGCAGCCGCAGCCGGTCCGGGTCGATGCCGGGCAATGGGTCATCCGGGCCGGCCAGATCGACGGGGCCCTCGACGGCCGACCACTGCCATCCTGCCCGCACCACCACGGTCGCGCGAGGACGGGCCCGCAGGTAGGCCAGCTTGCGGGACCTCCCGCCAGCGACGATGCCGACGACGGCCGCACCGGTCACCGGATGGCGGATCACTCCGGCGTTGGCCACAGAGGCATGCGCGGTGCCGTCTGGCAGCGCCAGTGCGATCACCGCCAGCCCATGGTCACCCGCGACCAGCTTGGTGAACCGGCTAATGTCCGCCATCTCAGGACCCGGCTGGGACCACGGACAGCCGCAGGAACTGCCTGATGCCGAGCATGCGCATGCTGGCCCGCTCGAGCCGGCTGAATGCGGCCCGGACGTCCGGGCCCGCCTCCTCCGGGCTGACCAGCGCCGGCCCGGAGGCCTCGAAGGAGGCGCCCGCCAGCCGCAGCGAACAGCGGCCAGCCGCCAGCACGTTCCGCGACCAGTCGGACTGGTTGCCGAAGGTGAGGGGGATCAGTACCACGTCGCCGGTGCGGCGGGCACCGACCGGCGTCAGGTACGTCCGCCCCGAGCGCCGGCCGGTATGGGTGATCTGTGCGGCCATGTGGAAGTGCCGCCTGCCCGCGAGCCTGACTATCAGCGGGTTGAGCACCTTCGTCATCGGGCCGATGACGATCCTGACAAACCACGACGGCGGCACCGGCCCGGCGGGCTGCGGGACGGGAGCCGAGGTGAGCCCGGAATAAGAGGTCATCTTGCTGCTCCTTCGGATGCCGCCATCAGGCGCATGATCGCGGGCGGTAGTGTCCCGGCCGATCTGGCCTGCCGCAGCGTCCTTCCCCACCAGGCCAGGTCGTCGAGCATGATCTTGGCGGCCGCGGTCGTCCGGTGATCGGCCGGCTGACCGTCCGGGCCGAACGCGGTGCCCACGAACGGGATGATCACGTTGTTGCGCAGCGGGACCATCTCTGCCTCGATCGCGATGTGCACGAGGTGCTCGATTGCCCGCGTTCCGCCCGCGATGCCGCCGCTGTACGCCACGCACGCGGCAGGCTTAGTGCGGAACGCGAACGTGGCGAAGACGCTGTCGATCGCGTTCTTCAGCACGGCGGGAACGCTGTGGTTGTACTCCGGCGTGATGAACAGGAAGGCGTCGCCATCGGCGATCATCGAGTTCCACCGCTTCACCACCGGGGCGGAGAAGGCCGGATCCCTGACGTCGCCGACGGTGGCCAGCGTCTCGCCGAAGATCGGCAGTTCCCACTCGCGCAGGTCCGCGATTTCCACGCCGAACCCGCCATGTGCGCGGGCCACCGGGACGATCCAGGAGATCACCTGGTCGGCAGCCCGGCCTGGGCGTGTGCTGCCGATGATGATCTTTAGTTTCAGCATGTCCATCCCTGACCTCCGGCACGGGAGCCGCCGCTGCGGCCGGATGGCCACTGCTGGCGGCGGCACCGGTAAGGACGAGATGGGCCGGCCGATAGTGACATCGCCCAGCCGGCGGCACCGCCGTTCAGGCCAGCGCGGGCAGCCGCGCGGCCACGAAGTCGAGCAGCCGGGTGTCGGCGATGACCTGGACGGCCTGGACCTGCTCGCCGCGCATGTTCAGCACCAGCAGCGCGGTCAGCTTGCGGTCGACGAATCCCAGCAGCACCGGCTGGCCGCCGGCGGACAGCGAGACCAGCGTGGCGCCTTCGCCCCAGAACCGCACCATGTTCCTGGCCACCCGTTCGGCACCGGTGACTATGGACTCGCGCCGGGTGGCCGCAGGGCCGAGCACAAGCTCGCCCCACGCGTCCGGGTGGAGCACCTCGAGCAGGCTGCCGATATCGCCGGTGGCGCACGCGGTGAGGAACTTCTCGGTTACCGCGCGGTGCTCGCTGGCCGCGACCTCCGGGCCCACACCAGGCGGGCTGAGGCCCGCCTGGCCGGCGGCGATCTTCTGCCGGGCCCGCCGGGCGAGTTGCCGGCAGGCCGGGGCAGACCGGCCGACCGTCTCGGCGATCGTGTCGAACGGCACGCTGAACACGTCATGGAGCACGAACACGACCCGCTCGGCCGGGCTGAGCCGCTGCAACATGACCAGCAGCGCGATCCGGACCCGGTCGTCGAGCGTGACCCGGTCCGCCGGGTCGGCGAGGCCGGACTCCGGCGCGATGAACTCGATCTCCGCGGCGTCGTGGGCACGCTCCCTGCGGGCCCGCGCTGATCTGATCTGATCCGGGCACAAGCGGCTGGTGACCACGATGAGCCAGCCCCGGTAGTCCTCGATCTCGCCGAGGTCGGCACCCATCAGGCGGGAGAAGGCGTCCTGGACCACGTCCTCGGCCGCGCCGATGTCGCCCAGCATCCGGAACGCGAGGTCGACCAGGTACGGCCGATGCGCCTGGTACGCCTGGCCGATTGCCGCGTCTTGCAGCATGGCACACCTCCCCAGCTACCTGGACGGCGTAGCCCAGCGGATTGTGACACCCGGCCGCGGTGGCTGGGCCGGCGTCACATTCTCAGTTCCCGCCCCGTCCTTTGCTGGTGAGCGACACCAACTGGTGAGCGACACCAACCCGGCCGCGGAAACGGCTTCCCAGGAGACATCATGACCCGCATACCAAGCCACACCATCGAAGACGCACCGGAGGCCTCCCGGCAGCTGCTCGCGGACATGGTGCAGTTCTCGCCCACCGGGCGGCTGCTCAACATGCACGCGCAGATGGCGCACTCGCCAGCCGTCCTGGAGGCCTACACCTCGATCCGCCGGGCGACCGCCCGGCACGGCACGCTGGACCAGCGCCTGCGTACCGGGCTGATGCTCGCCACCGCGGCCGCCGAGGGCAATGAGTACACCCTGGCCATCATCACGCTGCTGGCCCAGCGGTCCGGCTGGGAGCCTGGCCAGATCGCGGCGCTGCGCGCCGGTGCCGGGGTCGGCGAGCCGCACGCCGACGCGCTGATCGCGGTGGTCCGCGAGGCGGCCGCGAATTCCGGGCGGGTCAGCGACGCGGCGTGGGACCGTGCGGTCGCGGTCGGGTGGACCGACGACGACCTCGCCGAGGCCTTCGCGTACCTGGGCCTGACCGTGTTCACCGCGTACTTCCTCAACTACGCCGATACCGAACTGGACGTGCCGGTCGGCCCGGACGTCAGCGCCGCCAGCGCCGGGCAAGGTCGCGGCTGACATGGAACTGGTGCAGAGCCGGATCGTCACCGACGACGTCGAGCGCCTGGCCGCGTTCTACGCCAGGCTGGTCGGGGTGCCGGTGGCCCTGAACGAGTACTACGTCGAGGTGCACGCCGGCCCGATGTCGGTCGGGCTCTCCAAGCGCCGGTTTACCGAATACCACCGCTGCCCCGCCGCAGGAGACGGCGGAACCGGGGCCGGCGCGCCGGACCGCAGGCCCGAGACCATCCTCGATTTCCTCGTCGATGACGTCGACGCCGAATACGAGCGGATCAAGGCCCTCGGCGTCGAGTGGGTGATGCCGCCGGCCACCCAGCCCTGGGGGAACCGGAGCATGATCTTCCGCGATCCGGAGGGAAACCTGATCAACGTGTTCTCGCGCCCGGAGCGCCAGCAGTAACACCCCCGTGCCGCACGTCCGCCCATGGCCGCCGGTCATGGCGTTGTCCCCACTCGCCCTCAGCCAGGCAGGAGACCTCCGATGGCTTCCGACACCAGTGACCTTCAGCGAATCCCGGGTCAGGCCGGCCCCGCTATCGCGCCGCCCGCGCCGCCGGGCGGGCCGGAACGCGGGCTGGGGCTTGCCCTGGTGGTGATCTCGCTGGCCCAGCTCATGCTCGTGCTGGACGAGCTGATCGTGAACACCGCGCTGCCGCACATACAGCGGGCACTGCATTTCTCCGGGACCGGCCTGGAATGGGTGGTCACCGGCTACGCCGTCACGTTCGGCGGCCTGCTGCTGCTCGGCGGCCGGGCGGGCGACATTCTCGGCCGGCGCCGGATGCTCCGGGCCGGCATCGCCGTCTTCACGGCCGCGTCGCTGCTTGGCGGCCTGGCCACGCTCTCGTGGCAGCTCATCACCGCGCGTGTGCTGCAAGGCGCGGGTGCGGCGCTGGCCGCACCGGCCGCCCTGTCACTGATCACCGTGACCTTCCCGGAAGGCAGGCAGCGCACGCGGGCGCTCGGCGTGTACGCGGCCATGACCGGGATGGGCGGTGGCGTCGGCCTGATCGCGGGCGGGCTGCTCACCACCTACGCGTCCTGGCGCTGGGTGTTCTTCGTCAATGTGCCGCTCGGCGTGCTGCTCACGGTCGGCGCCCGGTACGCGCTGCCCGAGTCCAGGCGTCATCCGCGCCGGTGGGATGTGCCCGGCGCGGTGACCGGGACGGCCGGCTTCGCGCTGCTGATCTACGGGCTCACCCGGGCGGCGACCGGGCCGGACGCGGTCTCGCACTGGGGTGACACGCCGACCATCGCGGCCCTGGCCGCCGCCGCCGTCGCCCTGCTCGCGTTCGTGGCCATCGAGGCGCGGTCCCGCCAGCCGCTGCTGCCGCTGTGGATCGTCATGGACCGCAACCGTACGGGCGCCTACCTGATCCTGCTCTGCCTCGCCGCCACGTTCTTCGGCATGTTCTTCTTCCTCACGCTGTTCACGCAGGTGGTCTGGGGTTACAGTGCCCTGCGCGGCGGCCTGGCCTACCTGCCGTTCATCGGCGGGTTCATTGTGACCGCCGGGCTCAGCTCGAAACTGATCCCGCGGGTGGGCGTGCGGGTGCCGATGACGATCGGCGCGCTGCTCGCGCCTGCCAGCATGTTCTGGCTGTCCCGTGTGCACGAGCACAGCTCCTACCTGACCGGGATATGCCTGCCGCTGATGCTCTTTGCGGCCACCGCCGGGCTGATCTTCGTGCCGCTCACGATGATCCTGGTCGCCCGGATCTCGGACGAGGACGCGGGCGTCGCGTCGAGCATGTTCAACGCCGGCCAGCAGGTCGGCGGTGCGATCGGGCTCGCCGTGATCGGCACGGTCGCGTGGACCGTGGTCAACGACCATCTCCGGGCCGCGGTCAGCCACCTGGCGGCCGGGCCAGCCGCGGGCGGCGGCCGGATTGCCGCCATCGCCCGGCCCGGCGGCCCGGTCTACGACCACGCCCTGGCGTCCGGAGTGTCTGACGCGCTCACCATCGGCGCTGGGGCCGCACTGCTCGCCCTCGTGGTGGTGCTGGTCACGATCCGGATCCGCCGCGCGGACCTGCCTTCGGCGCCACCGGTCAGCTAGCCGGCGCCGCTGCCCGCTGGCGGCCTGCGGGCGGCCGTTGCTGGCCCGCTTTGCCGTCCCTGGCCGCGGCCGGTATCCTTGGTGAGCGCCCCTGCGCCTGCGCATGCCCGCGTGACCGCCCACTGTGGCTGGTCAGGTGGCGGCGGGTGCGAGGGCCCCCTCGCCTGGCGGATCACCCGGGCGCGGGTCCACCGATCAGGTCCACCTGTGAAGGCTTACGACTGTGCGCACTTTCAGCCCCAAGGCCGGTGACATCCAGCGTCAGTGGCACGTCATCGATGCCCGCGACGTTGTGCTCGGCCGGCTGGCCAGCCAGGTAGCGACGCTGCTGCGCGGCAAGCACAAGCCGATCTTCGCGCCGCACCTGGACACCGGCGACTTCGTGATCGTGGTGAACGCCGGGAAGGTCGCGCTCAGTGGCAGCAAGCTGCAGGACAAGCGCGCCTACCGGCACTCGGGTTACCCCGGCGGCATGCACTCGGTGACATACTCCGAGCTGCTGGCCAAGCACCCGGAGCGGGTGGTCGAGAAGGCGGTCCGGGGCATGCTGCCCAAGAACTCGCTGGGCCGGAACATGCTCCGGAAGCTGAAGGTGTACGCAGGCCCCGATCACCCGCATGCCGCGCAGCAACCGGTCCCGTTCGCGATCAAGCAGATCGCACAGCAGGAAGCACGAGGTAGGTAGTGGCCGAGCCCACTTCCGCGCAGACGCTCGATGAGGGTGCTGACGCGCAGACGGAGGACGAGACCGGCGAGCACGTCTCGGAGTACACCACCGAGTCGGCCGCCGAAGGACAGGCCCGCCCGGCGGCCCGTCGGCCGGTGGTGACCGGCAGCGCGCTTGGCACCGGCCGCCGGAAGGAAGCGATCGCGCGGGTCCGCATCGCGCCGGGCACCGGCCAGTGGCGGATCAACGAGCGGTCGCTGGAGGACTTCTTCCCGAACAAGGTGCACCAGCAGCTCATCAGTGAGCCGCTGGTCACCCTGGGTGCGGAGGGCCAGTTCGACGTGACCGCCCGGATCACCGGCGGTGGCGTCACCGGCCAGGCCGGCGCACTGCGGCTGGGCATCGCCCGGGCGCTCACCCTGGTCAACCCGGAGAACCGGGCTACCCTGAAGCGGGCGGGCTTCCTGACCAGGGACGCTAGGATCAAGGAGCGCAAGAAGTACGGGCTGAAGAAGGCCCGGAAGGCACCGCAGTACTCCAAGCGCTGACCGGCCCGGCTGCCCCGCATGGTGCAACCGCGGCTGCGGCACACCCCGACCGGGGAGCAGGTGTCATGAGACGGCTCTTTGGCACCGATGGCGTGCGCGGGGTAGCCGGGGAGGATCTCACCGCCCGCCTGGCCATGGATCTGGCCGCCGCCGCCGCCGGCGTGCTGCGCGAACGCAACGGCGCCCCCGCCCCCGCCCGCAGCCGCCCGCTGGCGGTGGTCGGCCGCGATCCCCGTGCGTCCGGCGAGTTCCTGGAGGCGGCCGTGGTCGCCGGGCTGGCCGGGGCGGGCATGGACGTCATGCGGCTGGGCGTGATCCCCACCCCGGCCGTCGCCTTCCTCACCGCCGACCTCTCCGCCGAGCTTGGGGTCATGCTGTCGGCCAGCCACAACCCCGCGCCGGACAACGGGATCAAGCTCATCGGCCGGGGCGGCTTCAAGCTGCCCGATGCCACCGAGCACGAGATCGAGGCCAGGCTGGCCCTGCCGGCGACGGTCCCGGCCGTGCCGCCGGCCAGCGGCTTCGGCCGGGTCGCCGGCAGCGGTGACGCCAGCGAGCGGTATCTCAGCCACCTGCTCGGCACCCTGCCGCCAGCGCCGCCAGCCGGGCCACTGGCCGGGCTGCGGGTGGTGGTGGACTGCGCCAACGGCGCGGCCTACCGGACCGCCCCGGAACTGCTCCGGCGCGCGGGTGCCGACGTGATCGCGGTCGGCGCCGAGCCCGACGGCCAGAACATCAACGATGGCTGCGGCTCGACCCAGCTGGCGCCGCTGCAGGCGGCCGTGGTCAGGCATGGCGCCGACGCGGGCATCGCACACGATGGTGACGCGGACCGGTGCCTGGCGGTCGACGCCGATGGCCAGGTCATCGACGGGGATCAGATCATGGCGGTGCTCGCGCTCGCGCTCAAGCAGGCCGGCTCGCCGCCGACACCGTGGTCGCCACGGTCATGTCCAACCTGGGCTTCCGGAAGGCGATGAAGCATGCCGGCATCGCCGTCATCGAGACCGCGGTCGGCGACCGGTACGTGCTGGAGGCCATGCGGGCGGGTGCCTACACGCTGGGTGGCGAGCAGTCCGGCCACATCATCATGCTGGAGCACGCCACCACCGGGGACGGCCTGCTGACCGCGCTGCACCTGCTGGCCGCGGTCGCCCGGGAGCGGGTGCCACTGGCCGAAATCGCGCAGGTGATGACCCGCTATCCGCAAGTGCTGGTCAATGTCCGGGACGTGGACAAGCAGCGGGTGGCCGGATCGGCGGAAGTAGCCGCCCAGATCGCCGCCGCCGAGGCGGAGCTGGGCCGCTCGGGCCGGGTGCTGGTCCGCCCGAGCGGCACCGAGCCCGCGGTCCGGGTCATGGTCGAGGCGCTCGACCACGCCCGGGCCAGCCAGCTGGCCGACCAGCTGGCCGGAGCCATCCGGTCCGCGTCAGCCAGACGCTAGCCTGGCCACATGTGCGGCATCGTGGGTTATGCGGGCTACCGGCAGGCGGTCGAGGTGGTCGTCGAGGGGCTTACCCGGCTGGAATACCGCGGCTACGACTCGGCCGGGGTGGCGGTCGTGGCCGACGGCGTGCTGGCGTCGGAAAAGCGCGCGGGCAAGCTCGCTAACCTGGTCGAGGCGCTGGCCAGCAGCCCGCCGCTGCGCGGCCAGGTCGGCATCGGGCACACCCGGTGGGCTACCCACGGCCCGCCGACCGACCCGAACGCGCATCCGCACACCGACTGCGGCGGCCAGCTGGCGGTCGTGCACAACGGGATCATCGAGAACTTCGCCGCCCTGCGGGCCGAGATCACCGCCAGCGGCCATGAACTGGTGTCGGAGACCGACAGCGAAGTGGTCGCGCACCTGCTGGAAGCGGAGCTGGCGGCCGGCCCGGACGGCAGCGACGGCGGGCCGCTGGCGGCCGCGATGCGCCGGGTATGCCGCCGGCTGGAGGGCGCGTTCACCCTGGTCGCGGTGGACACCAGGGATCCCGGGGCGGTGGTCGGCGCCCGGCGCAACTCGCCGCTGGTGATCGGCCGCGGCCAGGGGGAGAACTTTCTGGCCAGCGACGTGGCGGCGTTCATCGCCTACACCCGGCGGGCGGTCGAGCTGGGCCAGGACCAGGTCGCCGAGATCCGGGCGGACAGCATCGCCGTCACCACGTTCGCCGGTGCGCCCGCCGGGATCACCGAATACCAGGTGAACTGGGATGTGTCGGCCGCCGAGAAGGCTGGCTACGACTACTTCATGCGCAAGGAGATCGCCGAGCAGCCACGCGCGGTCGCCGACACCCTGCTCGGCCGGATCGGCACGGACGGGCAGCTGGCGCTGGACGAGATGCGGCTGCCGGCCGGGGAGCTGCGGGAGATTGACAAGATCATCGTCGTCGCCTGCGGCACCGCCTACCACGCCGGGATGATCGCGAAATATGCCATCGAGCACTGGTGCGGCATCCCGTGTGAGGTGGAGCTGGCCAGTGAGTTCCGGTACCGGGATCCCATCCTCACCCGGACCACCCTGGTGATCGCCATCTCCCAGTCCGGCGAGACGATGGACACGCTGATGGCGGTCCGGCACGCCCGCCAGCAGCGGTCCCGGGTGCTGGCCATCTGCAACGTCAACGGCTCGTCCATCCCGCGGGAATGCGACGCGGTGCTGTACACCCGGGCCGGGCCGGAGGTGGCCGTCGCCTCCACCAAGGCATTCCTCACCCAGCTCGTCGGCTGCTACCTGGTCGCGCTGTACCTGGCCCAGCTGCGCGGGGCCAAGTTCGGCGACGAGGTGCACGCCGTGCTGGGCGAGCTCAGCCAGATCCCGGCAGCGGTGGATGCGGTGCTGGAGACCATGGAACCGGTCCGGCAGCTGGCCCGGGAACTCGCGGGCGAGCGGTGCGTGCTGTTCCTTGGCCGCCACGTCGGCTTCCCGGTCGCCCTGGAGGGCGCGCTGAAGCTGAAGGAACTGGCCTACATGCATGCCGAGGGGTTCTCCGCGGGCGAGCTGAAGCACGGGCCGATCGCCCTGATCGAGAACGGCCTGCCGGTGGTGGTGATCGTGCCGTCTCCGGAGGGCCAGGCGGTGCTGCACGACAAGATCGTCTCGAACATTCAGGAGATCCGGGCCAGGGGCGCGATGGTGATCGCGATCGCCGAGCAGGGCGACCACGAGGTCAAGGAGTACGCCGACAGCCTGATCGAGGTCCCGCACGTGCCCACGCTGATGCAGCCGCTGGTGACCACGGTGCCGTTGCAGGTCTTCGCGTGCGAGCTGGCCACCGCCCGCGGCCTCGACGTGGACCAGCCACGCAACCTGGCCAAGTCGGTCACGGTGGAGTGAGCGCCGCCGGGTGCGGCTGCGGCCCGGCCAGCCGGGGCACGTCCCGCACGTGACGCAGGGGCGAGAAGAAGACCCACAGCCCGGCGGCCGCCGCGCCGGCCGCCGCCAGCCATAGCGCCGCGATCCCGGGCACCGTGCCCAGCGCGCCGCCCAGCAGGCTGCCCACCGGCAGCGTGCCCCAGACGATCCAGCGGACAGCCGCATTCATCCGGCCGAGCAGTTCCGGGGGGCAGATCGCCTGCCGGTAGCTGAGCTGGGCGACGTTGTACAGCACCCCGCAGAAGGCCCAGCCGCCAGCCACATACAGCAGCACGCCGGGACCGGGCTGGGCCAGCGGCAGCAGCACGGCGGCCGGGCCGAGCCCGAGGATGGACACCCAGATGATCCGGGCCGAGCCAATCCGGCGGGACAGCGGGCCCGAGGCCGCACCACCGGCTACCCCGCCGAGCGCGGCCAGCGAGATGACCAGGCCGGTGTAGGCCGGCCAGACGTGCAGCACCCGCACCAGGAAGATGATCTGGAGGGCCGTCGCCATGCCGCCGCACAGGTTGGCGGTGGCCGTGCAGGCCACGATCTTGCGCAGGATGGGGTTGGCGAAGACGAACGACAGCCCCGCGGTGAGTTCGTGCCAGGGCCGGGACCAGGACCGTCCGCCAGCCGGCGGGGCCGGGGCTCGGTGGTCCGGATGGACAGCAGCGTGACCACCGAGACCAGGTAGGAAGCCGCGTCCGCGGTCATCGCCCCGGCCGCACCGAGCAGCCCGACCAGCGCGCCGCCCAGGCCTGGCCCAGCCACCTGGGCCACCTGCGCGATCGTCGCGAGCTTGCCGTTGCCGTCGGGCAGCTGGTCGGACCGGATCAGCAGCGGCACATAACTCTGATAGGCGACGTCGAAGAACACGGTGCCCACACCCGCCGCCAGCGCGACCGCATACAGCTGGGCCATGGTCAGCTTCCCGAACGCGGCGGCCAGCGGGACCGAGCCGATGACCAGCAGCCGGGCGGTATCACACACGATCATGAGCCGGCGTTTGCGTAGCCGGTCCACCACCAGCCCGGCCGGCAGGGCAAGCACCAGGAACGCGGTCGTGACCAGGGCGGCGAGCACTCCCACCGCGAAGGCGGACGCGTGCAGCACGACCACCGCGGTCAGCGGCAGAGCGAGCACGGTGACAGCCGAGCCGATCTCGCTCACCGCCTGCCCGCTCCACAGCAGCAGGAAGTCCCGGTGGTGCCAGAGGACGGGCCGACGGCGGCCGCCGCCCGCCCGTCCTCGCCGCCGCATGCCAACCATCCTGCCTCGGCGGGGCCGCCAGCATGCCGATCTGGGAAGCTGGGACGGTGATCGTTGGCATCGGCGTCAACATCGTGGCGATCGCGCGGCTGGAGTCCGCGCTGCGGCGGACCCCGGCGCTGACGGGCCGCCTGTTCACCGACGGCGAACGGGCCCGGGGCCTGGCCTCGCTGGCCGGCTGTTTCGCTGCCAAGGAGGCGGTGGCCAAGGCCCTGGCCGGGCCGGCCGGGCTGCGCTGGACCGATGTCGAGGTCGGGCACGACCCGGCGGGCCGGCCGGTGCTGTCGGTCCGCGGCACGGTGGCAGCGGCCGCCGCCAGCCGGGGAGTCCGCGGCTGGCACCTGTCGATCTCGCACGACGGCGGCCTGTGCATCGCGATGGTGGTGGCGGAGGGATGAGAACAGCGCACGAGGTCGCCGCCGTCCGGACGGCCGAGCAGGCTCTCATGGCCACGCTCCCCCCGGGCACGCTGATGCAGCGGGCCGCCGCCGGGCTGGCCGCGGTCTGCGCCGGCGTGCTGGGACGGGTTTACGGCACGTCGGTGGTGGTGCTGGCGGGCAGTGGCGACAACGGCGGCGACGCGCTCTACGCGGGCGCCCGGCTGGCCCGGCGCGGGGCCAGGGTGACCGCGGTCGCCGCCGCCAGCCGGGTGCACGAGCAGGGTGCGGCCGCGCTGCGGGCCGCTGGCGGCCGGGTCACCGGGCCCGGTGACCCGGATCTGGCTCGCCTGGTTGGGGGCGCCGGCCTGGTGCTGGACGGCCTGCTGGGCATCGGCGGCCGGGGCGGCCTGTCCGGGCCCTACGCGGCGCTGGCGGCGCTGGCCGGGACCGGCCCGGTGGTGGTGGCGGTGGATCTGCCGAGCGGGATCGACGCGGACACCGGGGCGGTGGACGGCCCCGCCGTGCGGGCGGACGTCACCGTGACGTTCGGCACCTGGAAGCCCGGCCTGCTGATCGACCCGGGGTCTGGTCACGCCGGGCTGACCGAACTGGTCGATATCGGCCTGCGGCCACACCTGGCCGGGCCTGCCGTGGCCGCGCTCCAGGCCGCGGACGTCGCCGCCCTGCTGGCCCAGCCGCCCGCCGAGTCCGACAAGTACCGCCGGGGCGTCCTCGGCATCGTGGCCGGCAGTGACCGGTTCACCGGTGCCGCCACCCTGGCCGTGGGCGGCGCGCTCCGCGGCGGGGCCGGCATGGTCCGGCTGGTCACCCCCGCCGCGGCGGCCGCGGTGGCCCGCCAGCACTGGCCGGAAGCCCTGGTCACGGTGGCCGGGACCGGCTCCCAGCCGGGCCACGGCGGCCAGGACGGCCAGGACGCGGCGGGGCCCGGCTCCGAGGCGGGCCAGGACGGCCAGGACGTGGCCGGGGCCGGCCGGGTGCAGGCATGGGTGGCCGGGCCGGGCATGGGCACGCAGCAGGACGCCCGGGACCGGCTGGCGGCCGTGCTGGCCACCGGCCTGCCGGTGCTGGTGGACGCGGACGGGCTGACCCTGATCGGGCAGGAGCCGGGGCTGCTGGACCGGGCCGCGCCCACGCTGCTGACCCCGCACGCGGGCGAACTGGCCCGGCTGCTGGGCACCGAGCCCGGCCAGGTGGCGGCCGCCCGGCTGGCACACGCCCGGGCCGCGGCCGACCGGTTCGGGGCGACAGTGCTGCTCAAGGGCTCGACCACGCTGATCGCCCCGGCCGGCGGCGGCACCGTGCTGGTGAATTCCACCGGCACCTCCTGGCTGGCCACGGCGGGCACCGGGGACGTGCTGTCCGGGCTGGCCGGTGCCCTGCTGGCGCACGGGCTGCCGGTGCCGGAGGCGGCCGCCGCCGCTGCCTACCTGCATGGCCTGGCAGGCCGGCTGGCCGCGGCCGGCCTGACCGGGCCGGACCCGGCAGCCGAGAGCCCGATCGCGGCGGGCGACGTGATCCGTGCCCTGCCCAGCGCCATCCGCCAGGTCCGGGCCAGCCAGGTCTGGGCCAGCTAGGTCTGGGCCAGCCAGGTCCGGGCAACCCAGATCCGGGCAACCCAGGTCCAGGCCACCCAGGTCCAGGCCACCCCGGACCGGTGAGCACGGCGATCCGGCGCAGGCCGCTACTGGCACACTGAGGGCCATGGACGGGTTCGCGGAGACGCTCATCGACCTGGACGCGATCAGCGCCAACGTCGCGGCACTGCGCCAGCACGTGGGCGGGCCGCAGGTGATGGCGGTGGTCAAGTCCGACGGGTACGGCCACGGCATGGTGCCGGCGGCGCGGGCGGCGCTGGCCGGCGGCGCTAGCTGGCTGGGCGTGATCGCCGTCCCCGAGGCGCTCGCGCTGCGCGCCGCTGGCGTGACCGCGCCGGTGCTGTGCCTGATGGGCGTGCCCGGCGCTGACCATCAGGCGGCCATCCGGGCCGGGATCGACCTGTCTGCCGGGACCGTGGGCCTGGTCACCGCACTGGCCGCCGCCGCCCGCCAGGTGGGCCAGCCGGCCCGGCTCCACCTCAAGGCCGACACCGGCATGTCGCGGGGCGGTGCCACCGCCCGCGACTGGCCGGATGTGGTGGCCGCCGCGCTGGCCGCGCAGGCGGCCGGGGAGGCCCGGATCGTGGCTGTCTGGTCACATCTGGCCTGCGCCGACATACCCGGTCATCCCTCGATCGACCACCAGCTCACCGCGTTCCACCGGGCGCTGGCGGTGGCCGCGCAAGCCGGCGCCGAGCCGGAACTGCGGCACCTGGCCAACACCCCGGCCACCCTCACCCTGCCGGGGACCTGGTTCGACCTGGTCCGGGCCGGCGGCGGCTGCTACGGGCTGTCCACCCTGCCGGGCGGCCCGCCACCCTGGCTGCGGCCGGCCATGACGGTGCGCGCCCGGGTGGTGCAGGTGAAGCGGGTGGCGGCGGGTACCGGGGTGTCCTACGGTCACCGCTACCACACCGCCGGGCCGGCCACGCTGGGGCTGGTCCCGCTCGGCTATGGCGAGGGCATCCCGCGCAACGCCGCCGGTCTGGCGCAGGTGCAGCTGCGCGGCCGGCGGCAGCAGATCGCCGGCACCGTCTGCATGAACCAGTTCGTGATCGATGCCGGCGACGGCCCGGTCGCGGAGGGGGACGAGGTGGTCCTGTTCGGGCCGGGCGATGCGGGGGAGCCAACGCCGCAGGAGTGGGCCGACGCGCTCGGGACGATCTCCTATGAGATCGTCACCGGGTTCGGCGGGCGGACGCCCAGAAGCTACTTTGGAGTAGCATATGGGAACCATCCCGTGCACGCCGGTGCGGGCACCGGGGGGCCGGGGAGTGATCCGGCACCACCCGCCTGACGGCGTGCCCGGCGCTGAGGCAGACTGGCTGGCGGGAGGACGGATGGCCAGTTGGCGACGGATCACTGGCGCCGCCGGGCTGGTCGCCGGCACGGCCGCGGCGGGCGCGGGGGCGGTCGTGGCCGCCGAGCGGATCGCGGTCGGCAGGCTGCGCGGCCGCCCCGACCCCGAATCCGGTGAGCCGCTGGGGGAACTGCGCGGCCTGCCGCTCACCGTGCTGACCGCGGACGGGGTCGCGCTGCACGTCGAGACGCATGGCCCGGCTTCGGCGCCGGTCGCCGCCGTCTTCTGCCACGGGTACACGCTCAACCAGGATTGCTGGCACTTCCAGCGCCGGGACCTGGACGGTTACCGGCTGGTGTTCTGGGACCAGCGGGATCACGGCCGGTCCGGCCGGTCCGCCGATGGAGCGGCGTCGATCGACGAGCTCGGCGCGGACCTGAAGGCGGTGCTGGACGCCACCGTGCCCGCCGACTCGCGGGTGGTGCTGGTGGGCCACTCCATGGGCGGGATGACCATCATGGCACTGGCCGAGCAGCACCCCGAGCTGTTCGGCAGCAAGGTCGTGGGCCTGGTGCTGATCAACACCACCGCCCGGGGGCTGGAAAGCGGCAGCCCTTGGATGCCGCGCCCGATCCGGCCCCTGCTCAGCCGCGCTCTCCCTGGCATGCTCAACGGCGCTGCCAAGGGGAGACGGGCGATCCTGGTGGAGCACGGGCGGCGCTCGGCCGACATGACCTTCCTGACCACCCGGTTCCTGGGATTCGGCGACGGCCAGGTCAGCCCCGCGGTGGTTGGTTTCCTGAGCAAGATGATCGCGTCGACCCCGATCGAGGTGATCGCCAGGTTCAGCCAGGCCCTGCTGCTGCTCGACAAGCGGGACTCGCTGCCGGTGCTCGGCCGGGTGCCGGTCACGGTGCTGGTGGGCGAGAAAGACCGGCTGATATCGTCCCGGCTGGGCATCGAACTGGCCATGGACATCCCCGGCTCCCAGCTGATCTGGGTGCCCGGCGGCGGGCACGTGCTCATCCTGGAGCGCCCGGACCTGGTCAACGAGGCCGTTACCAGCATGCTGACCCGGGCTGGCGCCGATCGTGGCCTGCCCCAGTCGGCCTGACCCCGGGCCGGAGGGACCAGCCGGGTGCGAGCCGAGCTGACCGTCCCCAGCGCCGCTGGCATGCAGGCGCTCGGCCGGCGGCTGGCCGCCCTGCTGCGGCCCGGCGACCTGGTACTGCTCACCGGCCCGCTCGGGCCGGCAAGACCACCCTGGTCCAGGGCATCGGGGAGGGCCTGCGGGTGCGCGGGCCGGTCACCTCGCCCACGTTCGTGATCGCCCGGGTGCATCCCTCCCTGGCCGGCGGGCTGGCCCTGGTGCACGCCGACGCCTACCGGCTGGCCAGCCCGGCCGAGGTGGACGACCTGGACCTGGACGCCAGCCTGGAGACCTCGGTCACGGTGGTGGAGTGGGGCGGCGGGCTGGCCGAGGGCCTGGCCGCCGACCGGCTGGACGTGACCATCACCGTGCCCGCGGACGCGCCGGATCCCGATGCCGCCGCCGGGCCGGACCAGCGGCCGCGGACGGTGCGGCTGGAAGGCCATGGGGACCGGTGGGTTACTGGCGATTCAGCGCGTCTGGCCCACGATGACGCACGGGAAGCCCTATAGTTCGAGCGTCCCGAGCCTGCCTGGTCTGCTGGTAACGGCCGGCCACGCCTGGCTGTCATGCGCCGTCACGCACGGTCCGATCCTTCCCCCGGAGGCGCGCCGTGGCTCAGCAGGGGCCGCCACCGTCGCGGTCTGGGCGGACGCCTGCTGCTGACCCGCCCGGCCGGGGCTGGTCCGGTGACGGCTATCCCGGTGACGACGAGGATTACCCACCCTGGGCCGGTCCCGCGGCCGTGCCCGGCCGGGCCAGCCGGGACGGGCGCGAATCGCGGCCGGATCGCCCCAGCCCGCCCAGCGGGCCACCGGCGGCCGGTGACGGTGGCCCACCGGCCCGGCCCGGCCGCAGCCCCCGGGCCGCCGCCCGGGCCAGGCGCACGCGGCGGAAGTACATCTGGGGCGGGACGCTGGTCCTGCTGCTGCTGATCGCCGCCGGGGCCGGCTACCAGCTGCTCCACCACAGCGCCCCCAAGCCCGCCGCCAGCTCGCTGGTCACCACCTTCCTGCCGGGTGAAATCCGGAGCGTGCCCAGCGCCTGCACCGCCGTGACGCCAGCCACGCTGCAGGCGTACCTGCCCGGCCCGCGCCGCACCGTCGCCCCCAGGTCACTGGACGGCAGCGCGCAGAGCCTGTGTGACTGGACGCTGGACGCCAGGCCGCTCTACCGGGTGCTGGAAGTGACCCTGCAGGCGTATTCGCCCAGCGGCCTGGCCAGTGGGGACGGCAGCGCGACCTTCGCCGCCAGGGATGCCTACGCCCAGTCCCGGCAGCAGCTGACCCACCCGGTCAAGGCCACTCACCTGCCGCCCGCCCAGCTCACCCAGATCCCGGGGCTGGGCAGCGGCGCGTTCGCCGCGGCCCAGCTGCCGCGGCCGGGTCCCACCAACCTGGTGACGGTGGTGGTGCGGGACCGCAATGTGCTCATCACGGTGGTCGCCGAGGGGCCGGCCGCCGGGGCGGCTACTCAGCCGCGTCCCCGGCGCAGCTGCGGGCCGCCGCGGCCGCGGCGGCCCGGGACCTCCTGGCCCACCTGCCCTAGCGCGCGAGCGGACGGGCCCACCGCGGCGCATGCCCTACGCTGGGCAACCGTGCTGCTGCTTGCCTTCGACACCGCCACCCCGGCGGTGACGGCCGCCGTCCATGACGGCACCCGGGTGCTCGCGCAGGCGGCCAGCGTGGACGCCCGCCGGCAGGGCGAGCTGCTCGTCCCCTGCATCGAGAAGGTGCTGGCCGAAGCGGGTGCCGACCGGCGCGGCCTGACCGCGGTGGTGGCCGGGGCGGGCCCGGGCCCCTATACCGGGCTGCGGATCGGCCTGGTTACCGCCCGGGTGCTGGCCAGCGCGCTCGGCATCCCGGCCTACGGATGGTGCACGCTGGACGTGATCGCGGCCGACGCGGTCGCCGCCGCGGCCGGGCGCCCGTTCCTGGTGGCGACCGATGCCCGCCGGCACGAGGTCTACTGGGCGCGCTACTCGGTCACCGGGGAGCGGCTGTCCGGGCCCGGCGTGGCCGCCCCCGCCTCGCTGCCCGGCCAGCTGCCCACCGCCGGCGAGGGTCCGGCCCGGTATCCCGGCCTGCTGGCCAACCCGATCGGGCCGCGCTATCCGGCCGCCGCCACGCTGGCGGAACTGGCCGTGCGGCGGCTGGCGGCGGGAGCCCCGCTGCCCCCGCCCGAGCCCCTGTACCTGCGCCGCCCGGACGCCCGGGTGCCCGGGCCGCCGAAGCGGGTGACCCCGGCGTGAGCGTGCGGCTGCGCCCGATGGCCGCCGGGGATCTGGCCGCGGTGGCCGAGCTGGAGCGGGCGCTGTTCGGTGAGGAAGCCTGGTCGGTAGACATGCTGGCGGCCGAACTGGCCGCGGCCGCGACCGGCCGGTACTACCTGGTGGCCGAGCAGGCCGGGACGGTGGCCGGGTACGCGGGACTGCTCGCGCCGGGCGGCGGGCAGGCGGATGTGCTCACGATCGCGGTGAACGAAGACCGCTGGGGCCAGGGGGTCGGCACCGCGCTGATGACCGGGCTGCTGGCCGAGGCAGGCCGCCGTGGCTGCGGTGAGGTCTACCTGGAGGTGCGGGTGGACAACGAGCGCGCCCAGCGGCTCTACCGGCAGCTCGGCTTCGCGCAGGTGGGGCTGCGCCGTGGCTACTACCAGCCATCCGGGGCGGATGCCGTGGTCATGCGCAGGGAAACGGCCCAGGGTGAGATCGCCAGGGCCGGGGGCGGTGCCGCATGAGGCCGGCCGTGACGGGCCTGGCCGCGACCGGGCCGGGCGCGACGGGGCCGGCCCGATGACCGGGCCGCTGGTGCTGGGCATCGAGACCTCCTGTGACGAGACCGGGGCCGGGCTGGTGCGCGGGCAGGAGCTGCTGGCCGATGCGGTCGCGTCCAGCGTGGCCGAGCATGCCCGGTTCGGCGGGGTGGTGCCGGAGGTGGCCAGCCGCGCTCACCTGCAGGCGCTGGTGCCGGCGGTGGACCGGGCGCTGGCCACCGCCGGGGTGCGGCTGGCCCAGGTGGATGCGATCGCCGTCACCGCCGGGCCCGGCCTGGCCGGGGCATTGCAGGTGGGCGTCTCCGCGGCGAAGGCCTACGCGCTGGCGCTGGGCAAGCCGCTGTATGCGGTCAACCACCTGGCCGCGCATATCGCGGTGGACCAGCTTGAGCACGGCCCGCTGCCCCAGCCGGTGGTGGCACTGCTGGTGTCCGGCGGCCACTCCTCGCTGGTGCTGGTGCCGGACGTGGCCGGCCAGGTGGTGCCGCTGGGCGCGACCATCGACGACGCCGCGGGCGAGGCCTATGACAAGGTCGCCCGGTTGCTGGGGATGGGCTTCCCGGGTGGCCCGCCGATCGACGCCGCGGCCCGGGGCGGGGATGGCGCGGCGATCGCGTTCCCGCGCGGTAAGTACCGGGACGCGACGTTCGACTTCTCCTTCTCTGGCCTGAAGACGTCGGTCGCCCGCTGGCTGGAAGCGCGGCAGGCGGCCGGCCTGCCGGTGCCGGTGGCCGACGTGGCCGCCTCGTTCCAGGAGGCGGTCGCCGATGTGCTGACCCGCAAGGCGATCGACGCCTGCCGGTCGCATGACGTTGGGCATCTGGTGGTGGGTGGCGGGGTAGCGGCGAACTCGCGGCTGCGGGCGCTGGCGGCGGAGCGGTGCGCGGCGGCCGGGATCGCGCTGCGGGTGCCCCGGCCGGGGCTGTGCACGGACAATGGCGCTATGGTGGCGGCGCTCGGCGCGGAACTGGCCGCCCGGGACGCGCCCGGTTCCCCGCTGGACGTGCCCGCCGATTCCTCGCTGCCGATAACCAGCGTGCTGGCCGGCGCCCCGCCAAGTTGACGGGGCCACGCGGCGGCGATACTGTCTGGAACTGGCACTCACTAAGGTAGAGTGCTAACGCGACAAGGCTGGTCTGGCACCCGCGACGACAGGCCGCCACGGTCGCCTCTCTAGTTATTGTCAGCCCGCCTTTCCGGAGGGGGAGGTCAGATCGTGACGACCGCTACCAAGGTTGTTCTGAAGCCACTCGAAGACCGCATCGTTGTCCGCACGCTCGAGGCCGAGCAGACCACCGCGTCAGGGCTGGTCATCCCGGACACCGCCAAGGAGAAGCCGCAGGAGGGCGAAGTCCTGGCGGTAGGCCCCGGCCGCTTCGACGACGCCGGTGCCAAGCGCGTGCCGATGGACGTGAAGGTCGGCGACGTGGTGCTGTACAGCAAGTACGGCGGCACAGAAGTCAAGTACCACGGCGAGGAGTACCTGGTGCTCTCCGCCCGCGACGTGCTCGCCATCATCGAGAAGTAAGCACGGCTCGTGCGGCGCGGCCGTGGCCCTGACCGGGCCACGGCCGTCGCCGCGTCCGGCCGGTCAGACGTAAGCAGAGGTGCTCATGGCCAAGATGCTGGAGTTCGACGAGGACGCGCGGCGCGCGCTGGAGCGTGGCGTCAACCGGCTCGCGGACGCGGTGAAGGTGACGCTGGGGCCGCGCGGCCGCAACGTGGTGATCGACAAGAAGTGGGGCGCTCCCACGATCACGAACGACGGGGTCACCGTCGCCCGGGAAGTGGAGCTTGAGGACCCCTACGAGAACCTTGGCGCTCAGCTCGCCAAGGAGGTGGCCACCAAGACCAACGACGTCGCGGGTGACGGCACCACCACCGCCACCGTGCTGGCGCAGGCTATGGTCCGGGAGGGCCGCCGGTCGGTGACCGCCGGTGCCAACCCGATCGCGCTCAAGCGGGGCATCGACGCGGCCGCGTCGGCGGTGTCGGATTCTGCTGCTCAAGGCGGCCCGCGAGGTGGGCGAGCGCCAGGAGATCGCCCATGTGGCGACGGTCTCCGCGCAGGACAGCCAGATCGGCGAGGTCATCGCGGAAGCCTTCGACAAGGTCGGCAAGGACGGCGTCATCACCGTCGAGGAAGCGCCGACCATGGGGCTGGAGTTGGAGTTCACCGAGGGCATGCAGTTCGACAAGGGCTACATCTCCCCGTACTTCATCACCGACCAGGACCGGATGGAGGCGGTGCTGGAGGACGCCTACGTGCTGCTGCACGCCGCCAAGATCTCCTCGATGGCTGACTTCCTGCCGCTGCTGGAGCAGGTGGCCCAGGCCAAGAGGCCGCTGCTGGTGGTGGCCGAGGACGTGGACGGGGAGGCGCTGTCAACCCTGGTGGTGAACCGGATCCGCGGGCTGCTGTCGGTGGTCGCGGTGAAGGCGCCCGGCTTCGGTGACCGGCGCAAGGCCATACTCGCCGACATGGCCGTCCTCACCGGTGGCGAGGTGATCAGCGAGGAGCTCGGGCTCAAGCTGGAGCTGACCGGGCTGGAGGCGCTGGGCCGGGCCCGCCGGGTGGTGGTGGCCAAGGAAACCACCACCATCGTGGACGGGGCCGGCGACCCGGACGCGATCGCCGACCGGGTCCGGCAGCTGCGGGGCGAGATCGAGGAGACCGACTCCGACTGGGACCGGGAAAAGCTCCAGGAGCGGGTGGCCAAGCTGTCCGGCGGCGTGTGTGTGCTGCGGGTCGGGGCGGCCACCGAGGTCGAGCTGAAGGAGAAGAAGCACCGGCTGGAGGACGCCATCTCCGCCACCCGGGCCGCCATCGAGGAGGGCATCATTCCCGGCGGCGGCAGCGCACTCGTGCACACCGCCGGCGAGCTCGGTGAC
This sequence comes from uncultured Actinomycetes bacterium, assembly GCA_963837105.1. Lineage (GTDB taxonomy): Bacteria > Actinomycetota > Actinomycetes > Streptosporangiales > Streptosporangiaceae > UBA9676. The sequence goes on from CAWIMG010000036.1 coordinate 126,738, forward strand.
CTCGGCAAGACCGGGGACGAGAAGACCGGCGTCGCGGTGGTGCGGACCGCGCTGAAGGCGCCCTGCTACTGGATCGCCGAGAACGCCGGCGAGGAGGGTTCGGTCGTGGTCGAGAAGGTGGCCGGGCTAAGCCGTGGCCACGGCTTCAACGCGGCCACGCTGACCTACGGCGACCTGATGGCCGACGGCGTGATCGACCCGGTCAAGGTGACCAGGTCGGCCGTGGAGAACGCGGCCTCCATCGCCGGCATGCTGCTGACCACGGAAGTCCTGGTGGCCGACAAGCCGGAGCAGGAGGCGGCGGCCGACGGCCACTCGCACGGGCACGGCCACAGCCACCCGCACTGACACGCCAGCACGCTAAATACGGCGAGTAGCTTCTTTGCTACTCGCCGTATTTGCTGGCGGGGCAGGTGCCGGCCCGCCGGTGTGGCTGCCGGTTGCCTGCCCGGCTGACGGTACCGCCACCCGCAAGCTGGGCATCATCTGGTTGTGAAGCAGGGATGGTTCGCGCAGCCGGGGGCGCCCGCCACCGGCTCTCCGGCGGGCGGGCCCGGGCTGCGCGATCTCACCCTCCAGGCGGCCCGTGGCCAGCCAGCCGCGATCGAGTCCCTGCTCACACACATCCGGCCGATGATCGTCCGGTACTGCCAGGCCCGGCTCGGCCGGGCCGCCGGTGATGATCACGGGGCGGACGATGTGGCACAGGAAGTGTGCATCGCCGTCCTTTCCGCGCTGCCCAGGTACCGGGACATGGGGCGCCCGTTTGCGTCCTTCGTGTTTGGCATCGCCTCGCACAAGGTGGCGGACGCAGTGCGGCACGCCGCCAAGCTGGCGGTGCCGACGGGGGATTTGCCGGACGGCCCGGACTCCCAGCCCGGCCCGGAGGAGACAGTGGTCGCCTCGCTGGAGGCCGAGCGCGCCCGGGCCCTGCTCGACCAGCTCCCTGATCACCTGCGTGACCTGCTGATACTGCGGATGGTGAGCGGCCTGTCCGCGGAAGAGACGGGCAATGTTCTCGGCATGTCGGCAGGAGCGGTGCGCGTCGCCCAGCACCGGACCCTGGCCAGGCTGCGCGCACTCGCGGATGGGGAGCAGATCGCCTGATCACCGGGTGGGCCGGCCTCCGCCCGCTGATCCGGCGCCCTCCGACTCTCGTCCCGCGCCCGTCTCCACCCCGGATATGTCGTGGTTGCCGCAACCATGAGAAAAGAACGTTGTGATCGCCGCAACCACGACGTTAGGACCGGGCGCGCCGCGGGGCCGGGGCGGCGGGGTGAGGCCGGGCACGCCGAGAATGGTTGCGTGATCGAGGTCGCGCCGGAGCGGTTCGAGGAGATGGTGGCGGCGGCGCTGGACGGCCTGCCGGCCGAGTTGGGCCGCCTGATGAGCAACGTCGCCGTCACCGTCCAGCACGAGCCCGGGCCGCCCGGGCTGCTCGGCCTCTACCAGGGGATCCCGCTCACCAGCCGGACTACCGGCTACGCCGGGGTGCTGCCCGACCGGATCACCATCTACCGGCAGGCGATCTGCGCGGTCTGTGCCAGCGAGGGGGAAGTGGTGGCCGAGGTCCGGCGGACGGTGATCCATGAGGTCGGCCACCATTTCGGCATCACCGACGCGCGGCTGCGCGAACTCGGCTGGTAGCGGCCGGCCCGGGCCCGGCCCGCAGCCGGCTGGCCCCGGCCCGGGCGGCGCCCCGCGTCGAGGCCCGCGCCAGGAGCGTGCCCAGGCCCGCGCGGCCGCCGTGGCCGGGGTAGCACGAGGCCCTAGACTGGCGAGATACCCAGCACTCCTGCCCGGAAGGTGCGATGACTGACCAGGCCAAGTTCGGCCCGCCGGCGCTGACCTTCGATGATGTCCTGCTGCTGCCCGCCCATTCCGACGTGCTGCCCGCGGACGCCGACACCTCCGCCCGGCTCAGCCGCCGGATCACGCTGCGGCTGCCGCTGGTCTCCTCGGCCATGGACACCGTGACCGAGGCGCGGATGGCCATCGCGATCGCCCGCCAGGGCGGCGCCGGGGTGCTGCACCGCAACCTGTCGGTCGAGGACCAGGCGTACCAGGTGGACATGGTGAAAAGGTCGGAGGCCGGGATGATCACCAATCCGGTGACCTGCGGCCCGGATGCCACCGTGGCCGATGTGGACGCGCTGTGCGCGCGCTACCGGATCTCCGGCGTGCCGGTCACCGGCGAGGACGGGGTGCTGCTGGGGATCGTGACCAACCGCGACATCCGGTTCGAATCCGACCACGGCCGCCTGGTATCGGCGGTGATGACCCCGATGCCGCTGATTACCGCGCCGGTCGGGGTGGCCGCCGACGCCGCGCTCAGCCTGCTCCGCCAGCACAAGGTGGAGAAGCTGCCGCTGATCGACAACGCGGGCAGGCTGCGCGGGCTGATCACCGTCAAGGACTTCGCCAAGAACGAGAAGTTCCCCAGCGCCACCAAGGACGACGGTGGGCGGCTGGTGGTCGGCGCCGCCGTCGGGGTGGGGCCGGACGGCAAGCGCCGGGCCCAGGCGCTGGCCGAGGCGGGAGCCGACTTCCTGGTGGTGGACACCGCGCACGGCCACGCCCAAGCGGTGATCGACATGGTGACCGAGCTGAAGGCGAACACCCGGGTGGACGTGGTCGGCGGCAACGTGGCCACCCGGGCAGGCGCTCAGGCGCTGATCGACGCGGGCGCGGACGGTATCAAGGTCGGCGTCGGGCCCGGCTCGATCTGCACCACCCGGGTCGTCGCCGGGGTGGGCGTGCCGCAGGTCACCGCCATCTTCGAGGCCGCGCAGGCGGCCCGGCCGGCCGGGGTGCCGGTGATCGGGGACGGCGGGCTGCAGCATTCCGGCGACATCGCCAAGGCCATCGCGGCGGGCGCGGACACGGTCATGCTCGGCAGCCTGCTGGCCGGCTGTGAGGAAGCCCCCGGCGAGATGGTGTTCGTGCACGGCAAACAGTACAAGCAGTACCGGGGGATGGGGTCGCTGGCGGCGATGCGTGGCCGCTCCTATTCCAAGGACCGCTATTTCCAGGACGACGTGCTGCGCGAGGACAAACTGGTGCCGCAGGGCATCGAGGGCCAGGTGCCCTACCGCGGGCCGCTGGCCGCGGTGGCCGGCCAGCTGGCGGGCGGGCTGCGTGCGGCCATGGGCTACTGCGGCACCCGGACCATCGCCGAATTGCAGCAGGCACGCTTCATCCAGATCACCGCGGCCGGGCTGACCGAGAGCCATCCGCACGATGTGCAGATGACCACCGAAGCGCCCAACTACTCCCGGCGGCTGCCGTGACGGTCGAGATCGGCCGCGGCAAAAGCGGCCGCCGTGCCTACAGCCTGGACGAGATCGGGATTGTGCCGTCCCGCCGGACCAGGGACCCGGAAGAGGTATCGACCGCCTGGCAGATCGACGCCTACCGGTTCGAGGTGCCGTTGCTGGTCTCGCCGATGGACAGCGTGGTCTCGCCCGCCACCGCCATCGCCATCGGCCATCTCGGTGGGCTGGGCGTGCTGGACCTGGAGGGCCTGTGGACCCGGTACGCCGACCCGGAGCCGCTGCTGGCCGAGGCGGCCGGACTGGATGAGGAAGCGGCCACCCGGCGGCTGCAGGAGATCTACGCCGAGCCGATCAAGGAGGAGCTCATCGGCCGCCGGATCGAGGAGATCCGGGCGGCCGGGGTGACCACCGCGGCCCGGCTGTCCCCGCAGCGCACTGTGCGCTACTACAAGACGGTGGTGGACGCGGGCGTGGACATCTTCGTCATCCGCGGCACCACCGTGTCCGCCGAGCATGTGTCCGGCCAGGCCGAGCCGCTCAACCTCAAGCAGTTCATCTACGAGCTGGACGTGCCGGTGATCGTGGGCGGGTGCGCCACCTACACCGCCGCGCTGCACCTGATGCGCACCGGCGCGGCCGGGGTGCTGGTCGGGTTCGGCGGCGGCTCCGGCCACACCACCGCCGCCGTGCTGGGGGTGGCGGTGCCGATGGCAACCGCGATCGCCGATGTCGCGGCGGCCCGCCGCGAGTACCTGGACGAGTCGGGCGGCCGCTACGTGCACGTGATCGCGGACGGCGGGATGACCCGCAGCGGCGACCTGGCCAAGGCGCTGGCCTGCGGGGCGGACGCGGTGATGACCGGTTCCCCGTTCGCCCGGGCCGAGCAGGCACCTGGCCGCGGCTGGCACTGGGGGAGCGAGGCGCATCACCCGGATCTGCCCCGCGGTGCGCGGGTGCGGGTGGGCACGATCGGCAGCCTGGAGCAGATACTGCACGGCCCGTCCACGGTCGCGGACGGCCTGCTGAATCTGGTCGGGGCGCTCCGGCGGACCATGGCCACGTCCGGCTATTCGGACCTCAAGGAATTCCAGCGGGTCGAGGTCGTGGTCACCCCTACTGCGCAGCCACGGCGCTGACCTGCGGATGCTAGCGTTTCCGGTTGTGGGGGCGCCAGGGGCGGAAGCGGCCAGGCTCGACCCGGCCGCCAGGGCGGCGGCTCTTGCCGCGCTCGCGGGCACCGAGTTCCAGGTGCTGGTGGTGGGCGGCGGAGTGGTCGGCACGGGGGTGGCGCTGGACGCTGTGACCCGTGGCCTGTCGGTCGGCCTGGTGGAAGCGCGCGACTTCGGGGCGGGCACGTCGTCGCGGTCGAGCAAGCTGATTCACGGCGGCCTGCGCTACCTGGAACAGCTCAACGTGGGCCTGGTCCGGGAAGCGCTGGCGGAGCGCTCACTGCTGCTCGGGGTGATCGCGCCGCATCTGGTCCGGCCGGTGCCGTTCCTGTTCCCGCTCACCCACCATGTCTGGGAGCGCGCCTACGTGGGCACCGGCGTGACCGCCTATGACGCGCTCGGTTTCTCGCTCGGCCACACCCGGGGCCTCCCGGTGCACCGCCAGCTGTCCCGGCGCAGCGCGCTCAGGCTCGCGCCGGCGCTGAAGCGCTCGGCCATCACCGGCGCTGTCGCCTACTGGGACGCGCAGGTGGACGACGCCCGCTACGTGCTGACCCTGGCCCGGACCGCGGCCGGCTACGGTGCGCAGCTGGCCTCCCGGGTTCAGGTGCGCGGGCTGCTGCGGGAAGGGGAGCGGGTCACCGGGGTGCGCGCGGTGGATCTGGAGACCCGCCAGGAACTCCAAATCCGGGCCCAGCAGGTGGTCAACGCGACCGGGGTCTGGACCGACGAGATCCAGGCCATGGTCGGCGGCCGCGGCATGATCAACCTGCGCGTGTCCAAGGGCGTCCACCTGGTCGTGCCCAAGGACCGCATCCACTCCACCACCGGGATCATCTTCCGCACCCCGGCCAGCGTGCTGTTCATCATCCCGTGGGAGCGGTACTGGATCATCGGCACCACCGATACCGACTGGACCGGCAGCAAGGCCGAGCCCGCCGCCAGCCAGGCGGACATCGGCTACCTGCTCGACCAGGCGAACCGGGTCCTGAAAACCCCGCTCACCAGCGAGGACGTGATCGGAGTGTACGCCGGGTTGCGGCCGCTGCTGGCCGGGGAATCCGAGACCACCTCCCGGCTGTCGCGTGAGCACGTGGTCGCCCACCCGGTGCCAGGGCTGGTGCTGGTCGCGGGCGGCAAGTACACCACCTACCGGCTGATGGCCCAGGACGCGGTGGACGCGGTGGTGCACGCGCTGGACTGGCGGGCACCGGCCTCCTGCACCGACCGGGTGCCGCTGGCCGGCGCCGCTGGTTTCCAGGCCCTGTGGAACGCCCGGCACCGGCTGGCGCTGTCCTCGGGCCTGCACGTGGCCAGGATCGAGCACCTGCTGCGCCGGTACGGCTCGCTGGCGCCGGAACTGCTGGCCCTGGTGGCCGCCGACCCCGGGCTGGGCCGCCCGGTCACCGGCGCGGACGACTACCTGCGGGCCGAGATCGTCTATGCCGCGTCACACGAGGGAGCACGTCACCTCGACGACGTGCTGACCCGCCGCACCCACATCGCGATCGAGACGCCCGACCGGGGGATGAGCGCGCTCGACGAGATCGCCGGCCTGATGGCCCGGCCGCTGGGCTGGGACGCGGACGCGGCGGCCCGGGAGGCCGGGCATTACCGGGCCGGGGTCGCGGCCGAACTGGCCTCCCAGGAGGCGGCCACCGATGCCGAGGCGGGCGCGCTCCGGGACGCGGTACCGGACATCGTGCCGGTGCTGGCCGCCGGGGATGGGGATGGGACCGCCGGGGCCGGGTCCGTCGGCGCGGGCAGCGGTGCGGCTATCGGCCGGCTGGGTTCCCTGCCCGGCGGGCGCGCCGGCTGACCAGCACGGCCAGCACGGTGGTCAGCACGGCCACCAGCAGCGCGGCCAGCCCGGCCGCGAGCGGCAGGGCCGCCAGGCCGGAGGCGGCCGGCCGGGCCAGCCTGGGCCGGTGGGCCACGGCCGGGTGGTGCTGGGCCGGCGGCGGCGCCGCGGGCAGCGGGCTGACCAGCTCGCCCACCGGCGTGACCTTCCCGTCCATGGCGAATCCCCAGTTCAGCAGGCGGGCCGCGTAGGTCAGCTCGGTCAGCGGGGTGCAGTGCAGGATGGTCACCACCAGCGTGGTGTGGCCCCGCCGGGCCCACCCGATGAACGTGGTCTCGTCCCTGGTGGTCCAGCCGATCTTCCCGCCGAGGTCGCCCGGATAGGTGTCCAGCATCGTGTTCTGGGTGTACAGGGTGACCGGCTTGTGGTGCGGCTTGAGCGGGAACCTGACCGTGCGCAGCTGTTCGTCATCCATGAACTCGGGGATATCCAGCGCCTGCCGGGCGAACAGCGCCTCGTCGTAGGCGGAGGAGTGCTGGCCGTCGGCGTCCAGGCCGTTCGGGGTGACCGCCACCGTGTCGTCCGCCTGCAGGTGGTGGGCTTCGGCGTTCATCATCGCGATGCCCCTGGCATAGGAGCCGGTCGCCTGGGCCAGGGCTACCGCGGCGTCGTTGGCCGAGATCATCAGCAGGGCCTTGAACAGGTCCGCGATCTGGTAGCTGTCCCCCTGGATGAGCCCCACCTTGCTGGGCACGGCGACCGCCGCCCGGTGCGAGGCGACCACGGTCGCGTCCGGGGCGAGCACCGGCATCAAGGTGATGGCGGTCAGCACCTTCAGCGTGCTGGCCGGCCGGAACCAGCCGTGCGGGTCCTTCGCCGCCAGCACCTGGCCGGTCCCGGCGTCGGCGATCAGGTAGGCGGAGGCCGCCACGTAGGGCAGATGCCGGGCATGGTGGGCGGGGTAGTTGACGATCACGCCGTGCCCGGCCAGCTGGGCGCCGCCGATGGGTGCATGCCCGCTGGCCCCCGGCGGCCCGGTCGTGGCCACCGGGGGCCCGGCGCTGGCCAGGGCCGCTGGCGCGGCCAGCAGATTCGCGGCAGCCAGCGCCGTGACCAGGGTCGCGGCACTGGCCCTGGCCAGCCGCCGCCCCACCAGCTGCCGGTTCATGTCCGCAGTCACCAAGAGTAGTTAACGTCCGCGATGTGGAGCCACCGCGGCGGGATGACCCGGCGCCCTGCCGGTGGCGGCTGGCTCTTTCAGGTCACCGTACGCCGACCGCCTAATCTTGGGTACATGGCACGCCAGTCTGAGTCCGGGCTGCCGCTGGAGCCGCTGTACCGGCCGGGCGAGCCGGCTGGCTTCGACCCCGCGGCGGAGCTGGGCGATCCGGGACAGTACCCGTACACGCGCGGCATCTATCCCGGCATGTACACCGCCCGGCCGTGGACGATCCGGCAGTACGCCGGATTCGCCACCGCGCGCGAATCCAACCAGCGCTACCACGAGCTGATCGCGGCCGGCACGACCGGCCTGTCGGTGGCCTTCGACCTGCCGACCCAGATGGGTTACGACTCCGACGCTCCGGCCGCGCACGGTGAGGTGGGCAAGGTCGGGGTGGCGATCGACTCCATCGACGACATGCGCGCGCTGCTGGACGGCATCCCGCTGGACACCGTCTCCACCTCGATGACGATCAACGCTCCCGCCGCACTGCTGCTGCTGCTGTACCAGCTGGTCGCGGCCGAGCAGGGGATCGCGGGCGGGGCGCTGACCGGGACCATCCAGAACGACATCCTGAAGGAGTACATCGCCCGCGGCACCTATATCTACCCGCCCCAGCCCTCGCTCCGGCTGGTCGCCGACACCTTCGCCTACTGCCGGGCCGAGCTGCCCCGCTGGAACACCATCTCGATCTCCGGGTATCACATGGCTGAGGCCGGGGCCACGCCGGTGCAGGAGGTCGCCTTCACGCTGTCGAACGCCAAGGAGTATGTCCGGGCCGCGCTCGCGTCCGGCCTGGCGGTGGACGAGTTCGCGCCCCGGCTGTCGTTCTTCTTCGTGGCCCGTACCACCCTGCTGGAGGAGGTGGCCAAGTTCCGCGCCGCCCGCCGCCTGTGGGCCGAGATCATGGCCGGGGAGTTCGGCGCGGCCGACCCGCGCTCGCAGATGCTGCGGTTCCACACCCAGACCGCCGGGGTCCAGCTGACCGCGCAGCAGCCGGAGGTGAACCTGGCCCGGGTCACCGTGCAGGCGCTGGCAGCGGTGCTCGGCGGCACCCAGTCGCTGCATACCAACTCCTTCGACGAGGCGATCGGGCTGCCCAGCGCCAAGGCTGCCCGGCTGGCGCTGCGCACCCAGCAGGTGCTGGCGCACGAGACCGACCTGACCGCCACCGCCGACCCGTTCGCCGGCTCCTACGCGGTGGAGTCGATGACGGGCGACCTGGAGGCGGCCGCGGCCGCCCTGATCGCGCAGGTGGACGACATGGGCGGGGCTGTCGCCGCGATCGAGCGCGGATTCCAGAAGGCGGAGATCGAGCGATCGGCCTACCAGGTGGCCCAGCAGATCGACGCGGGCGAGCGGGTGGTGGTCGGCGTGAACCGGTTCACCAGCACCGGTGACGAGCCATACCAGCCGCTGCGGGTGGATCCCGCGATCGAGAACGATCAGGCCGAACGGCTCGCGCTGCTGCGGGCAAGCCGCGGCCGCGGGGAGTGGCAGCGGCGGATGGACGACCTCAGGAAGGCCGCCGCCGGCTCCGGCAACGTGCTCATACCGCTGCGCGAGGCACTGCGGGCCCGGGCCACGGTCGGCGAGGTCTGCGGTGCGCTGCGGGAGGTGTGGGGCAGCTATCACCCTGCGGATGTGGCCTGACCTGCCCCGGTGGCCTGGCGGGAGTTCACCGCGACAATCGCGCAACACCAGCGCATGATCGGGCCGTCGCGATACGATACATACCTGCGCCAGCAGGCAACCTGGCCCCGATCGCCGGGATGCACTCTGGCGGCCACTCAGCGCTAAGCCGAGACTCGTCGAGCAGAAAGCCGTGGCGCGCCCCGCACACAGCCACGCCGGGGTGCGTGCAGTCCAGGTGACTCCGTGACGGGAATGGGCGACCCAGGTGATCGCTGCAGCCCCCGCCACGGGGTTGCCGCCGTTCCAGGCGCTGAACCGGGCCGGGCTCGTTTGGGGCGGGCACGGCCCGGGCTCGTACGGGCATGAGCGGTATCAACGGGGGGCCTGCCGACCCGCGGGGCGCACCCGCGGGCGGGCGGACTGAATGCGAGGAGTGCATGAAGACCCTGTCCCGCGCCGGAGCCATCCGGGGCGCCGTGGGCCGGCCTGGCCGGCCAGTGGGGGCGGCGTATGCACGGCCATGACCTGGCCGGGGAGCTCAGCGAGTTCCTCGCCGCCTGGGAGCCGGAGCTGATCGCGTTCCGCCGGGATCTGCATGCCCATCCGGAGCTGGGCTATTACGAGCACCGGACGACGAGCCGGGTGGCGCAGCTGCTCGCCGCGGCGGGGCTGCACCCGGTGACGCTGCCCAAGGGAACCGGCCTGATCGTCGACATCGGCCGCGGCGGGCCGGATGCCCCGATGGTGGCGCTGCGCGCGGACATGGATGCGCTGCCGATCACCGACGAGAAGAACGTCCCCTACCGGTCCACCGTGCCCAATGTCTGCCACGCCTGCGGCCACGACGTGCACACCACGGTGATGCTGGGGGCCGGGCTGTTCCTGGCCCACCGCGCGGCCGAGGGCGGGCTGCCGGGCCGGGTCCGGCTCATCTTCCAGCCCGCCGAGGAGATTGGCCGGGGTGCGCTGGATGTGCTGGCCTTCGGCGGGGTGACCGCCATCGACCGCATCTTCGCCGTGCACTGTGACCCGCGGCTGGAGGTGGGCAAGGTTGGCGTGCGCACCGGCCCGATCACTTCGGCCTGCGACCGGATTGTGGTGCGGGTGTCCGGCCCGGGCGGCCATACCGCGCGCCCGCATCTGACCGCTGACCTGGTCTACGCGCTGGGCAAGATCGTCACCGAACTGCCGGCCGCCCTGTCCCGCCGGGTCGATCCCCGGTCCAGCCTGAGCCTGGTCTGGGGGCGGATGAACGCGGGTTCCGGGCCCAACGCCATCCCGGACGAGGGCATGGCCGAGGGCACCGTCCGCTGCCTCGACGACGCGGCCTGGCATACCGCACCCGACCTGGTCAAGGCCCTGCTGGAGTCGGTGGCCAGCGCCTATGGGGTGGTCGCCAAGCTCGAGTACGAGCGCATGGTCCCGCCAACGGTGAACGATGGCGCCAGCGTGACGATGCTGTCCGGGGCGGCCGAGCGGATGCTCGGCCCCGACTCGGTCCGGCCGACGCCGCAGAGCCTGGGCGGCGAGGACTTCGCCTGGTACCTGGAGTCGGTGCCCGGGGCGCTGGCCCGGCTGGGCACCCGCAGCCCCGGCGCGGTGGACGACGACATCGACATCCACCAGGCGGCCTTCGACGTCGATGAGCGGGCGATCGCGGCCGGGGTGCGGCTGATGGCCGCGACCGCGCTGGCGGCACTGCACGATGGCGGTGCGCACGAATCGGTGCCGCACCAGGCGCGGGTCTGATCAGGCCCGAATATGCTTCGGGGGTGGCCGCTGACAAGCCCCCCGCCGCCGCCCGGGATGTGTACCGGTCCTCGGTTGCGGTCGCCCTCTGGTGGGTGTGGCTGGTCCTTGCCGCCGCCGGGCTGGCCGACCTGGTAATACAGGGCCGGGACCGGATGAGCCTGGTCGCGGCGGCGCTGACCATTACCATCACCGGCATCATGTATGCCTGCGCGCTGTGGCCGCGGGTGGTGGCCGACGCCGATGGCATCACCGTGCTCAACCCCCTCCGCGAGTACCAGGTGCCGTGGGGGACGGTGGACCGGGTGGACATTCACGGGGCGCTGCGGGTGCACTGCCAGGTGCCCGAGGGTGCCGATAATGGCCGGGTCGTCCTCAGCTGGGCAGTACAGGCCTCGCCGCGGGCGGTCATGCGGGAGCAGGCCAAGGCCCGGCGCGCGGTGCGGCGCGGCACCACCCCGCCCGGCTACGCCCGCTATCCCACACAGGTCCAGGACGTGCTCGCGCGCACCCCCGGTGAGCAGGCCGCCCATCTGCTCGCCGACCGGGCACAGCGGGAGCAGGCGGCTGGCGCGGCCGGCGGCCAGCCGCGGGTCCGGTGGGCCTGGCTCACGATCGCCACGATGGCCGTACCGGCCGTGCTGCTGCTCGCCGTGCTGCTGAGCTGACCGTCAGCTGCCGATGGAGACACAGGGCCGGGCCCGCAGGCCGGCCACGTAGTCAGCGGGTGCTCCCGCCTTCTCCGCCGCGTCGGCGAGGATGCCAAGGCTGCGCGCGGACGGCAGCCCGCCCTCGTAGGCGTTCAGCACATACAGCCAGGCGAGCACGTCGCCGTCCAGCGTCTGCACCCGGACCCGCAGCTTGCGGTAGTAGTCGAGAGTCGCGCCGTCCCACCGGTCCAGTGCCCGCTCGTCGTAGTCCGAGACCTCGTACAGCACGACGAACACCCGCTCGCCGGTGTCTTCTACCACGGTGGCGTGCGCGCCTTCCCAGGTGAGATCCTCGCCGCCGAACGTCAGCCGCCAGCCCTCCAGCCAGCCGGTGCCCCGCTGCGGGGAATGGGGGCAGCGCTGGGCCATCTGGCCCGGATCCATGTTGCTGCCATAGGCCGCGTACAACGCCACAGTGCAGGGTACCGCGCGGGCCGTGTTTACCTCCCTCATCAGGGAGAATCCGGCAGAACCGCCGCTGGGCGATGACTGTGGAAGGCCGCGGGCGCCGGGCCGGCCCGGCCCGCCGCGCCGGGTGCGACAGAATCGGACGGCGTGAGGGATTCTCATCCGCAGGTCGTGATCGTCGGTGGCGGCCCCGGCGGTTACGAGGCAGCCCTGGTCGCGGCCCAGCTCGGGGCGCAGGTCACGGTGGTGGACGCCGACGGGCTGGGCGGCGCCTGCGTACTGACCGACTGTGTGCCGTCCAAGACCCTGATCGCCACCGCGGAGACGATGGGCCTGCTGCACGGTGCGGCCGGGCTGGGTATCGCGCTGGCGGACGGCGGCCGGCCGGGTGACCGGCCCGGGCGGCCACGGCTGCTCCGCGCCGACGCGCCCCGGCTCTACGCCCGGGTGAAGTCGCTGGCGCAGGCGCAGTCCGCGGACGTGGCCACCCGGCTGGCGGCCGAAGGAGTGGAGGTCATCACCGGCCGCGGCCGGCTGGCCGGGCCGCATGCGGTCGCCGTCGGCGGCCGGGAGATCGCCGCCGACGTGGTGCTGATCGCCACCGGCGGGATGCCCAGGGTGCTGCCGGGTGCCGAGCCGGACGGTGAGCGCATCCTCACCTGGCGGCAGCTGTACGACCTGGCCGAGGTGCCGCCCGAGCTGATCGTGGTCGGCTCCGGCGTGACCGGCGCCGAGTTCGCCAGTGCCTATCAGGCGCTCGGGTCGCAGGTCACCCTGGTCTCCTCGCGCGAGCGGGTGCTGCCGCACGAGGACGCCGACGCCGCGGTGGTGGTGGAGGACGTGTTCCGGCGCCGGGGCATGACAGTGCTCGGCCGGTCCCGGGCGGCTTCTGTCGGCCGGGAAGGGAGCGGCGTGCAGGTCACCTTGTCCGACGGGCGCTCCGTGCGGGGGACCCACTGCCTGCTCACCGTGGGCCTGGTGCCTGCCACCAGCGGGCTGGGGCTGGCCGGTGCCGGGATCACGGTCGACAGCGGCGGGTTCGTCCAGGTGGACCGGGTGTCCCGGACCGCGGCGCCGGGCGTCTACGCGGCCGGTGACTGCACCGGCGTGCTGATGCTGGCCTCGGTGGCCGCGATGCAGGGCCGGATCGCGATGTGGCACGCGCTGGGCGAGGCGGTGCAGCCGCTGCGGCTGGGGCACGTCGCGGCGACCATCTTCACCGAGCCGGAGATCGCCACCGTCGGGGTCAGCCAGGCCGCGGTCGAGGCCGGCCAGGTGGAAGCGGAGGTGGTCAAGCTGCCGCTGGCCACCAACGCGCGGGCGAAGATGCAGGGTTTCCGGGACGGCTTCGTGAAGCTGTTCGCCCGGCCCGGCACCGGGACCGTGCTCGGCGGCGTGGTGGTGGCGCCGCGCGCCAGTGAGCTGATCCTGGCCGTGTCGCTGGCGGTGGAGCAACTGCTGACCGTGGATCAGATGGCGCACACGTTCGCCGTCTACCCGTCGCTGTCCGGCAGCCTGACCGAGGCCGCCCGCCAGCTCATGACCAGCGCGGGTTAGCGGTGACCGTGGCCCGTCAGTGGCTGGGGTGGCCCAGGTCGGGGTCGCTGGGGACGGGCAGGCCGTGCTGGCGCAGCCGGGCGGCCCGGATGTCGTCCGCGTAGAACGCGACCGTGAGCACGCTGCCGGACAGGATGAGGGCGACCATCATCACGCTGACCCACATCGGCGCCGGCAGGAAGATGGCCAGCAGCAGCACCAGCACGGCACAGACCGGGATGATCACCACGAGATGGCGGAGCACCGTGCGCAAGCGCCAGCCCGGGTCGGTCAGTTCGTGCCGCACCCAGTGCACGTTCCGCGGCGGCAGCCGGAAGCCGACGGCGAACCGCAGCCACGGCCGGGCCCGGGTCGCCCGGCAGCGGGGTCCGCATGGGCTTTAGTCTGTCAGCTCGCACAGGGCCGCGCCGGCGCTGACCGTCTGGCCGATCTCCACCGCCAGGCCGGTCACGATCCCGTCCTTGTGCGCGGTCAGTGGCTGCTCCATCTTCATCGCCTCCAGCACCAGCACCGTGTCCCCGGCCGCGACCCGCTGGCCTTCGGCGGCCACGATCTTGACGATCGTGCCCTGCATCGGGCTGGTGAGGACGTCCCCGCTGGCCGCGGCCGGGCCCCGCCGCGGCGCGCGGCGGCTCCGGCCCGGCTGGCCCCCCGCGGCTGGCCCGCCGGTGCCCGCCGTCTGGCCCAGCCCCGCTGGCAGGACCACTTCCAGCCGCTTGCCCTGCACCTCGACCGTGATCCGCTCCCGGGCGGGCGCCGGGTCGGTGGCGGCCAGTGACCCTTCGAACGGCGGGATCTGCCCGGCGAACTCGGTCTCGATCCACCGGGTGTGCACCGCGAACGGCTCGCTGGTGAACGCCGGGTCGGTCACCACCGTCCGGTGGAAGGGCAGCACCGTGGGCATGCCGCCGACCTCGAACTCGGCCAGCGCGCGACGGGCGCGGGCCAGCGCCTGCGGCCGGTCCGCACCGGTGACGATCAGCTTGGCCAGCAGCGAGTCGAACGCCTGCGGCACCGTCATGCCCTGCCGGTAGCCCGCGTCCACCCGGACCCCGGGCCCGGACGGCTCACGCCAGCCGGTGATGGTGCCGGGCGCGGGCAGGAAGCCGCGGCCCGGATCTTCGGCGTTGATGCGGAACTCGATCGCGTGCCCGCGGGCGGCCGGGTCGGTATACCCAAGCTCCTGCCCATCGGCGATCCGCAGCATCTCGGTGACCAGGTCAATGCCGGTGACCTGCTCCGACACCGGGTGCTCGACCTGGAGCCTGGTGTTGACCTCCAGAAACGAGATGGAGCCGTCCTGCCCGACCAGGAACTCGCAGGTGCCCGCGCCGGTGTAGCCGGCCTGCTGCAGGATCGCCCGGGACGACTCGGCCAGCAGCCGCACCTGCTCGCCGGACAGGAACGGAGCCGGTGCCTCCTCGACCAGCTTCTGGTGGCGGCGCTGCAGCGAGCAGTCGCGGGTGGACACCACCACCACGTTGCCGTGCGTGTCAGCCAGGCATTGGGTTTCCACATGCCGCGGCCGTTCCAGGTACCGCTCGACGAAGCACTCGCCGCGGCCGAACGCGGCCACCGCCTCCCGGACCGCCGACTCGTACATCTCGCCGATCTCGGCCGGGGTCCTGGCCACCTTCAGGCCCCGCCCGCCGCCGCCGTAGGCGGCCTTGATGGCGACCGGCAGGCCATGCCGGGCGACGAACGCGTCCACCTCGTCGGCGCTGCTGACCGGGCCGTCCGTGCCTGGCGCCAGTGGTGCGCCGACCGCCTGCGCGATCGAGCGGGCGGACACCTTGTCACCGAGCGCCTCGATGGCGGCCGGTGGCGGCCCGATCCAGGTCAGCCCGGCGTCAATGACCGCCCGGGCGAAGGCGGCGTTCTCGGCCAGGAACCCGTACCCGGGGTGGATGGCGTCCGCGCCGGAGTCCATCGCCCGCTTGAGGATGCGCTCGATGCTCAGGTAGGTGTCGGCCGGGCTCTGCCCCTCCAGGGCGTAGGCCTCGTCCGCCATGGCCGCGGGCAGCCCGTCCAGATCCTGGTCGGCGTAAACGGCGACGCTGGCCAGGCCCGCGTCCCGGCACGCCCGCACGATCCGGACGGCGATCTCGCCCCGGTTCGCGATGAGCACCTTGCGCACCTGACGACCCCTTCCCAACTGGCCAGGAGTCTAGGGTGTCGGGCCGGTCATGGCACGGCCCGGGCCGTACCGCCGTTGCGGATACGCCGGGGCCGGCCGTGCCCGCTCACCCGGCCGCGGCGGCCCCCTCGTGGGCCAGCAGCCAGCGCTTGCGGTCCAGGCCGTAGTAGTAGCCGCCGAGCCCGCCGTCGGTGCGGACCACCCGGTGGCAGGGGATGACCGGGGCGATCAGGTTGGCCGCGCAGGCCGAGCCGGCTGCCCGGGCGGCACGCGGCATGCCCGCCCGGGCAGCCAGGCCGGTGTAGGTGATGGTGGTCCCGGCCGGCACCGTCCGCAGTTCGGCCCACAGCCGCTCCCGGCCCGGGCTGGCGGGGTGCTCCACGGGCAGCGTGCCGGGCGCGGCCAGGTCGCCGTCGAAGTAGTCGCGCAGCGGCTTGACCAGCCAGGGCAGTTCGGCCGCCGTCAGTGGCAGCCCGCGCAGGCTGGGGTGCAGCCGGGCGTGCAGTTCGCCTGGGTCGCCGGTGAAGCCGGCCCCGACCAGGGCCGCGCCGTGCGCGAGCAGGCTCAGCGGGCCGATCGGCGTGTCCATGATCGCGGCCGTGATGGCGTCGGCTGACATGGTGTTTACTCCTGTCCAGTAGGTAGACGGTCAGTTGGCTGCCGGGCGGCCGGGCCCGGGTCCGGGCCGGTCCACAGGTACATCGCGGCGTAGGCCCGCCATGGCCGCCAGCGGCGGTCGTGCCCCGGCTCGCAGCCCAGCCGGGCCATCGCCTGGCGCAGGCCCAGGTCGGTAGCGGGGAAGGCATCCGGGTCGGCCGCGGCCCGCAGCAAGATGTAGGCGGTCGTCCAGGGCCCGACCCCGGGCAGCCCGGCGAGCGTGGCGGCGGCCTCGTCCGGGTCGGTGCCGGGACCGAGGTCCAGCCGCCCGTCGGCGCAGGCGGTGGCCAGGGCACGCAGCGTCCGCTGGCGGCCGGCGGTGAGGCCAAGGCCGGCCAGGTCGGCGTCCGCGAGATCGGCCGGTGCCGGGAAAAGCGTGGTCAGTGGCCCGGCCGGCGGGAATGGCTCGCCGGTGCCCGGCCGGAGCGCCTCGCCGGCGGCCAGCGGCGTGCCGTACCGGGCCGCGAGCCGTCCGGCCAGCGTGCGCGCGGCGGCGACGGAGACCTGCTGGCCCAGTACCGCCCGCACGGCCAGTTCGAAGCCGTCGTACGCACCGGGCACCCGCAGCCCTGGCCGGGCCGCCACCAGCGGTGCCAGCGCCTCGTCAGCGGCCAGCACGGCGGTGATCGGCTGCGGGTCGGCGTCGGCGTCGAGCAGCCGGCGGCAGCGGGAGACGACCTGGCCGACGCCGCGCAGCCCGGTCAGCCGGGCCCGCAGCAGTACCTGGCCGGGACTGATCCCGGGGGCCGCTGGGATCAGCTCGATGATCCCGGCACCGCCCGGTGACCGGATCGTGCGCGCGTAGCGGTGGCCGTCCACCGCCTCCACCCCGGGGATGGCGCGGGCGGCCAGGAAGCGCAGCAGCGACTGGCTGTCGAACGGTGGCCGGACGGCCAGCCGGAGCGTGAGCCAGGTGCCGCCCGGGGCGGTCCCGCTGGCGGCGGCCTGGCCGGAGGCGGGGCCGGGCCGGGTGCGCAGTGCGGATGGTGGCTGCTGGTAGGCCTGCCGGAAGCTGGCGTTGAACTGCCGGACGCTGGCGAACCCGCTGGCGAACGCGATCTCGGTGACCGGCATGCGGGTCTCGGCCAGCAGCCGCCGTGCCGTCTGCAGCCGGGTGGTGCGGGCCAGCGCGATCGGCGTGGCGCCAAGCTCGGCCAGCAGCAGCCGCCGCAGGTGCCGGTCGGTCACCGCAAGCCGCTCGGCGAGCCCGCTGATGCCATGCTCATCGGCGTAACCGTCGGTGATCAGCTGGACCGCGCGGGCGGCGAGGTCGGCCCGCACGTTCCAGTCCGGCGAGCCGGGGCTGGTTTCCGGCCGGCAGCGGCGGCAGGCGCGGAACCCGGCGGCCTCCGCCGCACCGGCGTGCGGGAAGAACCGCATGTTGCGCCGGGCGGGGGTGCGCGCTGGGCAGACCGGCCGGCAGTACACCCCGGTGCTGGTCACTCCCGTGAAGAACCGCCCGTCGAACCGCGGGTCGCGGGCCACCACGGCCCGGTAGCAGGTGTCGAAGTCGAGCGTCATACCCCTGATTCAATCCCAGGCCGGGCGATGGTGCTGGCGGGAATCGGACCTGATGGCCGGCTGTGACGAGCCGGGCCGCCGGGTGCGCCGGTCAGATCGCGGCCGCGTAGATGACATGCTCGTGGCCGAACACGATGGCGCGCTTTTCCGGCCGGAGCCCGATCTTGGCCGCGACCCGCCGGGACGGCATGTTCGCCGGGTTGATGATCGCGATGAGCCGGCTCAGCTGGATCCGGTCGCGGGCGAAGTCCCGGGCGGCGGCGGCCGCCTCGGTCGCCAGGCCCTGCCCCTGCAGGCTGCTGCGGACGTGGTAACCGACCTCGATCTCGTCCACACCGTCCACGTGCTGCGGGGTCAGCCCGCAGTCCCCGGCGAACTCGCCGGTGTCACGCAGCAGCATGGCCCACAGCCCGAAGCCGTAGCGGCGGTACAGCCGCTGGTTCCACTCGATCCAGGACTGGGCCTCCTCGCGGGTCATCGGCTGCGGGTAGTAGCGCATGACGTCCTGGTCGCCGAGCAGGGCGGCGAGGTCGTCGAGATCCCCGGCGGTCATCTCCCGCAGGATCAGCCGCGGCGTCACCAGCACTGCCATCGCACCGCCATGCTACGGCCGGGCGGAGCGGCGCCAGGCGCCCGGACCTGGCGCCAGCGGGGGCCACAGCAGGCGCGCCCGGTCGGCCCAGCCACCCGCCTGCCGCCGGGCCGCGGCGGCCCGGTCCGTGGCCGCCCGGGCGGTGAGCATGGCGGCGACCGCGGCGGTTAGCGCGGCCAGATCCTCGGCGGTCGGCTGGCCGGCCACCACCGTGAACTCGGGCGTGCCCGCGGTCATCCCCGCCCCGTGCCAATGCCGAACTGCCGCCGCACCCGGGCCCAGAACGCGTCCCGCAGCCACTCCCGCGCCTCCTGGTAGGGGCGCAGCGACTGGCCGAGTTCCTTTTCCGCGTCGACCAGCAGTTCCTTGTCGATGACCGGCGGCAGGATCGGCCCCGGCAGCAGATCGCGGATGTTGTCCTCGCCACGGGTGAGGATCCACTTCTGCGCGACGTGCTCCCCTGCCTCCTCGACCCGGTCGCGGTCCGGGCCGAGCCGGGCCGCTACCGCGGTGGGGTGCGCGCCGCTGCGCTGGCCGGCCCGGGCCGCTGGCCGCTCACCGAACAGCTGGGCCGGCGAGGGGACACCCGGCACGGCCTGCGGGGGCGCGGCCGGCTCGGGGGTGACCCGGGAGAAATACGGTTCCAGGAAGGCCCGGTCCAGCACCTCGACCGTGTCGGACTCCCAGACCAGCCGCTCGGCCTGGTTGGTGCCGAACGGCGGCTCCACCCCCCACAGGTGCACCCGGACGCCGTAGGCCTGTGCGGCCTCCACCGCGGGCACCATGTCCTCGTCCCCGGCCACCAGCACCGCGTCGGTGATCGCCCGGTGCCGGGCGAGCGCCTCCATGTCGGCCCGGATCTGGGCATCCACACCCTTCTGCTGGCCGCGTGCGTTCAGGTTGCCCAGCCGCAGCTTCACCCATGCCATCTGGGCGATGACCCGCTGGTCGATGGTGGGCACCCGGTCCCTGGCGGCGTCGTACCAGTACACCCGCAGCAGCTCGCCGCGGACCTGGCTGTCGGCCTGCCGGGTGAGCGCCTGGATGAGCTTGTCGGCGTCCACCCGGTATTCACGCCGCGACGCGGTGCTGAACAGCAGCTCGCCGGCGGCGGCGTAGATGTACCCGACGTTGACCATGATCGCGTAGCGGGCCAGGGTGGGGAGCGGGGGCTGGGTTTCCGTCATCGTGGTTACAGCTTGAGGGTTCCGATCGGCTACAGGGGGATGTTCCCGTGCTTGCGGGGGGGCAGGGACTGGCGTTTGGTCCGCAGCGCGCGCAGCGCGCGGATGACCTGCGAGCGGGTCTCGGCGGGGCGGATGACAGCGTCCACATATCCCCGTTCGGCAGCGATGTAGGGGTTGGCCAGGGTGTCTTCGTATTCGCTCGCGCGCTGGGCACGGAGCTGGTCGGCGTCACCGGCGGCGGCGAGTTCGCGCCGGTACAAGATGTTCACCGCGCCCTGCGCGCCCATCACCGCGATCTGCGCGGTCGGCCAGGCCAGGTTGACATCACCGCCCAGGTGCTTGGAGCCCATCACGTCGTAAGCGCCGCCGTAGGCCTTGCGGGTGATGACGGTGACCTTGGGCACGGTGGCTTCGGCGTAGGCGTAGATGAGCTTGGCGCCGCGGCGGATGATGCCACCCCACTCCTGGCCGGTGCCCGGCAGGAACCCCGGCACGTCCACGAAAGTCAGCACCGGGATGCTGAACGCGTCACAGGTGCGGACGAACCGGGCCGCCTTCTCGGACGCGTCGGTGTCCAGGCAGCCGGCCAGGTGCATCGGCTGGTTGGCGACCACTCCCACGCTCGCGCCGTCGATCCGGCCGAAGCCGACGATGATGTTCGGCGCGAAGCCGGCATGAATCTCGCAGAACTCGCCCTCGTCCAGCACGGTGGTGATCGCCTGGTGCATGTCGTAGGGCTGGTTCGGCGAGTCGGGGATGAGGGTGTCCAGCACGGCGTCGGTGCCGGTGATCTCCAGTGTGCCCGGGCTGGCCGGAGCTGCCACGGGCGGGTCGTCGAGGTTGTTCGACGGCAGGTAGGACAGCAGTTCGCGGGCGAAGTCCAGGCAGTCGTCCTCGTTCTTGGCCTGGTAGTGGGCGACGCCGGAGCGGGTGTTGTGCGCGTGCGCCCCGCCCAGGTCCTCGAACGAGACTTCCTCGCCGGTCACCGTCCTGATCACGTCCGGGCCGGTGATGAACATGTGCGAGGTGGCCTCGACCATCAGCGTGAAGTCGGTGAGGGCGGGCGAGTAGACCGCGCCACCGGCGCACGGGCCCATGATCAGCGAGATCTGCGGGATGACGCCGGAGGCCAGCACGTTGCGGTAGAAGATCTGGCCGAACAGGCCGAGCGCGACCACGCCCTCCTGGATCCGGGCCCCGCCGCCGTCATTGATGCCGATCAGCGGGCAGCCGGTGGTCAGCGCGTGATCCATCAGCTTGACGATCTTCTCCCCGTAGACCTCGCCCAGCGAGCCGCCGAACACGGTGAAGTCCTGGCTGTACACACAGACCGGCCGGCCGTCGATGGTGCCGAACCCGGTCACCACCCCATCCCCGTACGGCCGGTTCGCGGCCACCCCGAAGTCGGTGGCGCGATGCCGGGCCAGCTCGTCCAGTTCGGTGAACGACCCGGGATCGAGCAGCCGGTCGATCCGCTCGCGGGCGGTCATCCTGCCCTTGGCTTGCTGGCCCTGCACCGCCCGCGCCGACCCGGCGTGGATCGCCTCGTCCCGGCGCCGTGCCAGGTCGGCGATCTTGCCCGCGGTGGTGTGCGGGTCAGCGGCCGGTGCCGCTGGCATGCCCGGCGCCTCGCTGCTCATGCGCCTCAGGGTAGCCGCGTCACGGGGCCAGCCGGCCGCCGGGCAGCGGGTCAGGCCACCCGCCAGACCCGCCAGAGCGCCGCCGGATCGGTCAGCGGGTCGCCGTGCACCAGCGAGAAGTCGGCCGGCCCGCCCTCGGCGATGACCCCGGCCTCCGGCTCGCCCAGCAGCTCACCGCCCCGCCAGGTGACGCTGGCCAGCGCCTCCCAGGGCGCCAGCCCGGAGTCGACCAGGCACTCCACCTCCCAGGGCAGCTGATTCGCGCGGGCCGAGCCGCCGCCGAAGTCGGTGCCGCCGACGATCGCGACCCCGGCCTCGTGCGCGAGCCGGGCGCTGTGCCTGGCCCGTTCCAGCCGTTCGGCGATCTGCGCCCGGTTGCCGGGCTCGGAGAACCGGGGGATGGCGGTGGTCGTCCCGAACGTCAGCCAGGACTTCAGCACGGTCATCGTGGTCACCAGCGCGCAGCCGGCCCGCGCCATCGCCTGGGCGACATCGGCGTCCAGCTCGAAGCCGTGCTCGATGGCGTCGACCCCGGCCGCGGCGCACACCCGGGAGCCCGACAGCCGGGACGAGTGCGCGGTCACCTTCGCACCCCGCTCGTGCACGGCCCGGACCACGCGGGCGACCTCGTCAGCGGTCCACGGCGCGGTGTCCGGATCGGGACCGTCCAGGTAGAGCTTGACCAGGTCCGCGCCGTCATCGAGCTGGCCGAGAGCGGCCCGCAGCAGGGCGTCGCCGTCGGCCGCCTCTACCGCCAGGCCTGCTGGCAGCAGCCCGGGCACGGTCAGCCAGGTGCCCGCCGCCCGCACGTAGGGCCGGTCCCGGCGGCCACGCCACCGGTCCCGGATGCCGATGCTCAGCGCCCGCTCCTGGCCGTCAACGGCCCGCCGGGGCGAGCCGACGTCGCGGGCCCAGCGGACGCCGGACCGGTACTGCAATTCCCCGTTGGCCTCGGCCACCGCCAGCAGGGTGGGCGTCGGGTCGCTGCCGCGGTCGATCCAGTGCGAGCCGCCGGGCAGGGTCAGATGGCTATGGCCATCGACCATGCCGGGCACGATGGTGCTGCCGCCGGCGTCGATGATCTCGCAGTCAGCCGGGTGCTCGCCCTCGTCGACGGTGGGCCGGATCCAGCTGATCCGGTTGCCGGAGACCAGCACACTCACCCCGAGCCGCAGCCACGGCGACCGGCCGTCGGCCAGCGCCGCGTCCCGGTAGATCACGTTTCCCACGCCCGCACCCTACGCCGCCGCACCCAGGCTGAGCCCCGGCCCGGCGGTCACTACCCTTGACCCAGCACGAGAAAGCTGACCACGCTGATGATCTCCACCCTGACCGGGGGCGGCGGCCACCCCGCCCTGGACGCCGCCTGGCTGGCCGCCGAGCTGTCCACTGGGGACGCCGCCGGAGGCCCCACCGGGACACTGCCTGGGATGACGGCCGGGCTGCTGCCTGCCCCTGGGCTGGTGCCGGCCGCCGGGCTGTGGCGCGAGATCCGGGTGGTCGCCGAGACCGGCTCCACCAACGCCGACCTGCTGGCCGAGGCCCGGGCCGGAGCCGCGGAGGGACTGGTGCTGGCCGCCGGGGCGCAGACGGCCGGCCGTGGCCGGCTCGGCCGGCCGTGGCTGAGCCCGCCCGGTGCCGCGCTCACCTTCTCGCTGCTGCTCCGGCCGCGCGGCGTGCCACCCGCCCGGCTGGGCTGGCTGCCGCTGCTGGCAGGAGTGGCGATCACCGCTGCGCTCGCCGGGACCGCGGGCCTGGATGCCCGCCTGAAATGGCCCAACGACGTGCTGGCCGGCCGGGCCAAGCTGGCCGGCATCCTGGCCGAAGCCACCGGCGGGGCGGTCGTGGTCGGTGCCGGGCTCAACGTCTACCAGCGGCGCGCCGAACTGCCCGTGCCGACCGCCACCTCGCTGTGGCTGGCCGCGCCCGGCGCCGCCGGCCCGGCCGCCCGGGAGCGGCTGCTGGCCGCGGTGCTCCGCGAGTTCGCGGCCCGGTACCAGGCCTGGCAGGACCGGGCGGGCGACGCCGACGGCAGTGGGTTGCGGCCGGAGTACCTGCGCCGCAGCGCCACGGTCGGCCAGCGGGTGAAGGTCACCCTGCCCGGTGGCGGCGCGGCGTCTGGGATGGCGACCGGTATCGACCCCGGCGGCAGGCTGACCGTGCGCACCGGCACCGGCGTGGTCCGGCTCAGCGCGGGCGATGTCGAGCACGTGCGGTGATCCCGGTGGGTGCCGGGAATCCATGCCACCATGTGGCTCATGGCTGGTGCCGCCGAACTGTCCGAGGGTGAGCGCAGCGTCCTGCTGCTGCACCCGCACTGGAAGACGATCCTGGGCCCGATCCTGGTCCTGATCGTACTGCTGGTGGCCGGGGTGGCCGCGGAGCTGTTCATCCCGGGCGGCAGTTACCAGGGCCCGGCCCGGGTCGCGGCCGGGGTGGTGGCGATCGCGCTGGCGCTGGTCTGGTTCGGCATCCCGTTCCTGCGCTGGCAGACGACCACCTACGAACTCACCACCCGGCGGCTGCGGCTGCGCCGGGGCATCCTGTCCCGGTCCGGCCGGGACTTCCCGCTGATCCGGATCAGCGACGTGTCGTTCTCGCACGGGCTGATCGACCGCATGCTCGGCTGCGGCCGGCTGGTCGTGGAGTCGGCGGGCGAGCACGGCCAGCTTGTGCTGACCGAGATACCGCAGGTCGCGAAGGTGCAGTCGATCCTGTTCCAGCTGGTCGAAGACGAGCACGCCCGCCTGTCCCACGAAGATCGCGAAGCCCCCGCCTGATCCGCCTAATCCCGCCTCTGCCCCCGCCCGCGCACAGACGTGGTCTATCTGGGCTGTGATCACGACCAAAGCGCACAAGTCTGGCGTCCTCGGCACTAAGCGGCAGCAAGCAGTGGGGGCCGTAGGGTGGTGGGGTGGACGGGATTGTGGTGCGCGAGCACCTGATCGGCGAGGCCGGAGTGTGCGAGATCGTGCTGGACCGGCCAGAGGCGCTGAACGCCATCGACACCGCCATGGCCACCCGGCTGGCGCAGGCCTGCGCCGAGATCGCGGCCGACGCCGCGATCCGCGCGGTGGTGCTGGCCACCAACGGTGGCCGTGCCTTCTGCGTCGGCGCGGACCTGAAGGAGCGCAACCGGCTGACCGACGAGGGGCTGCTGGCACAGCGGCCGGTGTTCCGGGCCGCGTTCGGCGGCCTGCTCGGGCTGCCGCAGCCGGTGGTCGCCGCGGTGCACGGGTTCGCCCTGGGTGGCGGCTGCGAGCTGGCCCTGTCCGCCGACCTGATCGTGGCCGACGAGACTGCCGTGTTCGGGCTGCCGGAGACGACCGTGGGGCTGGTGCCCGGTGGTGGCGGCACCCAGCTTGCCCAGCGCAGGCTGGGCCCGGGCCGGGCGGCCGATCTCATTCTCACCGGCCGCCGGGTGAGCGCCGAGGAAGCGGGCCGGATCGGCCTGGCCGACCGGCTGGTCCCGGCCGGGCAGGCCCCCCACCAGGCGCAGGAACTGGCCCGGCAGATCGCGGCCAATTCCCCGGTGGCGGTCCAGGCGGCCAAACGGGCGATCCGCCACGGCGCCGGGGTCGGCCTGGCCGCGGCGCTGGAGGTGGAGGACGCCGCCTGGCGGGCGGCCGCGCTGTCGGCGGACCGCCGGGAGGGGATCGCCGCGTTCAATGCCAAACGGGCCCCGGTCTGGCCCGGCCAGCGGGGAGGCGGCGGTGGGTGACCTGCCGGCCCGGATATCGGTGCGCGAGGTCGGGCCGAGGGACGGGCTGCAGAACGAGGCCCCGGTGCCGGCCAGTGCCAAGATCGCACTGATCGACCAGCTGTCCAGGACCGGGGTGCGCCGCATCGAGGCGGTCTCCTTCGTGAAGGCCGAGGCGATCCCGCAGATGGCCGATGCGGATGAGGTCTGGGCTGGGATCAGCCGGGACCCGCAGATCCGCTACTCCGCGCTCGCGCCCAACCTGCGCGGCGCCCGCCGGGCGCTGGATGCCGGGTTCACCGAGGTGGAGGTGGTGGTGTCCGCCTCCAGCACGCACAATCGCGCGAACGTGAACCGGACCACCGGGCAGTCGCTGGACGAGATCGCGGTCATCATCGGCGAGGCACACCAGCGTGGCGCCAGCTGCCAGGTGGTGGTCGCCACCGCCTGGGGCTGCCCGTACGAGGGGGACGTGCCGGTGGCGCGGGTGCTGCAGGTGGCAGGGCGGGCGGTCGCGGACGGGGCGGACGCCATCTCGTTCGGCGACACCACGGGCATGGCCACCCCCCGCCGGGTGTGGGATCTGGTCGGCTCGTTCCGGTCCCGCTACCCGGACCTGCCGCTCAACCTGCACTTCCACAACACCCGCGGGACCGGCCTGGCGAATGTGCTGGCCGCGCTGGAGATGGGGGTGGCGGATTTCGACGCCTCGGTCGGCGGCCTCGGCGGCTGCCCGTATGCGCCCGGCGCCTCCGGCAACATCGCCACCGAGGAACTGGTGCACATGGTCGAGGACATGGGTGTGGCCACCGGTGTGGATCTGATGGCGATGATCGAGGCAGCGGCGGCCGCGGAACGGATCGTCGGCCGCGAACTGCCCTCGCAGGTGCTGCGGGCGGGCCCGCGCACGCAGACGGTCACCCCTAGCGCCGGGGCGGCGGTGCCCCCGGCCGCCGGGACGGCCAGCCAGGCCGTGTCCTAGGGGAGCGGCTGCCACCGGGGTACAGTCCCAGACGTGGCTGAGCACTCGGACCTGGCGCAGCTGCGTGCCCGGGTTGAGCAGGGCGGCGCGCGCAAGTACCACGAGGCGGCGGCCGCCGCGGGCAAGCTGTTTGCCCGGGAGCGGATCGCGCTGCTGATCGACGAGGGGAGCTTCGCCGAGGACGGCCGGTACGCGAACGTGCTGGCTGACGGGCTGCCCGCGGACGGGGTGATCACCGGCACCGCGACCGTGGACGGGCGGCCGGTCGCGCTGATGGCCAACGACTCCACCGTGAAGGCCGGCTCGTGGGGCGCCCGCACCGTCGAGAAGATAATCCGCATCATCGAGAAGGCCTACGGTGCCGGGATGCCGATGGTGTATCTGGTCAACTCGGCCGGTGCCCGGATCACCGACCAGGTGGAGATGTTCCCCGGCCGCCGCGGCGCCGGGAAGATCTTCCACAGCCAGGTCCGGGCATCCGGCGCCATCCCGCAGGTATGCGCGCTGTTCGGCCCGTCCGCGGCCGGTGGCGCCTATATCCCGGCGTTCTGCGACTACGTGGCCATGGTGGACGGCAACGCGTCGATGTACCTGGGCAGCCCGCGGATGGTCGAGATGGTGGTAGCCGAGAAGACCACGCTGGAGGAGATGGGCGGCGCCCGGATGCACTGCACGGTGTCCGGCTGCGGCCACTACCTGGCCGCCACCGAGGCTGATGCGCTGGCCGCGGCCCGCGGCTACCTGTCCTACCTGCCATCCAGCTGGCGGCAGCTGCCACCGGCCGGCCCGGCCGCCGGTCCCGAGGACATTGACCTGGCCGCCCTGGTTCCGGCCAGCGAGCGGCAGGCCTTCGACATGCGCCGGTACGTGCGCGGGCTGGTGGACGCCGGGTCTTTCTTCGAGATCCACCAGCTGTGGGCGCGCGAGCTGACCACCGGATTCGCCCGGCTGGCCGGCCAGGTGGTGGGGGTGGTCGCCAACAACCCGATGTTCAAGGGCGGGGTGCTGTTCGTCGATTCGGCCGACAAGGGGACCCGGTTCATCCAGCTGTGCGACGCGTTCAACGTGCCGCTGCTGTTCCTGGCCGATGTGCCCGGCTTCATGGTCGGGACGGCGGTGGAGAAGCAGGGCATCATCCGGCACGGCGCGAAGATGATCAGTGCCGTGTCGGAGGCGACCGTGCCGAAGATCAGCGTGATCGTGCGCAAGGCCTACGGGGCGGGCCTGTACGCGATGGCCGGCCCGGGGTTCGAGCCGGACGCCACCATTGCGCTGCCGACCGCCAAGATCGCTGTGATGGGGGCGGACGCCGCCGTCAACGCGGTCTATTTCAACAAGCTGGCCGCCATCACCGACCCGGCTGCCCGGGCGGAGGAGACGCGGCGGCTGCGCGAGCAGTACGACACCGATATCGACGTGCTGCGGCTGGCCGCCGAACTGGTCGCCGACGACGTGGTGGAACCGGGCGAACTGCGGGCCGAGCTGATCAAGCGGTTTGCCGCCGCGGCCGGCAAGGACCGCTCGTTCTCCCGCCGCCGTCACGGCATCACCCCGGTCTGATCGCGGTGCGGGCCGTCGGCGCGGCCATCCAGGTCCGGACAGGCCTTAACATCTGACCATGACCAGCGTTTTGCTCGCCGAGGATGATGCCTCCATCTCCGACCCACTGGCGCGTGCACTGCGGCGGGAGGGCTACGACGTCGACGTGGCGGCGGACGGCCCGGCCACCCTGGACGCGGCGCTGGCGGGCGGGATCGACCTGATCGTGCTCGACATCGGCCTGCCCAAGCTGGACGGCCTGGAGGTGTGCCGCCGGCTGCGCTCAGAGGGCCAGTCCGTGCCGGTGCTGATCCTCACCGCTCGCGCCGACGAGGTGGACACGGTGATCGGGCTTGACGCCGGTGCCGACGACTACGTGACCAAGCCGTTCCGGCTGGCCGAGCTGCTGGCCCGGGTCCGGGCCCTGCTCCGCCGGGGCACCGCCGAGAACAACGTGGTGCAGGGGGTCCGGGTGGACCCCGACGCGCGGCGGGCCTGGCTGGGCGACACCGAGCTGGAGCTGACCACCAAGGAGTTCGACCTGCTGTGTGTGCTGGTGAACGACGCCGGCAAGGTGGTCACCCGCGAGCAGATCATGCGGGAGGTCTGGGACAGCAAGTGGTGGGGCTCCACCAAGACCCTGGACATGCACATCTCCTGGCTGCGCCGCAAGCTCGGCGACGACGCGCACAGCCCCCGCTACATCACAACTGTCCGCGGGGTGGGATTCCGGTTCGAGCGCGGCGACTGATGGGCCCGATCAGGGCGCGCTGACGTGCACCGCCGGCTCCTGTTCTCGACGGTCGCGGTTGCTATCACCGCGGTGGTGCTGTTCGGCCTGCCGCTCGGCTTCGTCCTGGTCAGGCTCCAGATCAGCACCGCACACCAGCAGGTCCAGCGCGACGCCAGCACGGTGGCCCGGACGCTGCAGAACCGGCTGAACTCCGGGCTGTACCCGGACATCTCCGATGCCGCGAACGCGGCCCGGGCACTGCCGGACCGGTATGTCAGCATCAGCCGGGACGGCGGTCCGCCCCGCACCTTCGGCGATGTGGTGCCGCTGGATGACGCCATCGCCGCTCACGCCAGCACGAAGGACTTCCAGGTCGTCGTGGAGGCCAACACCGCCAACGAGACCGCGGGCGTGACCGCCGCGCTGGCGATGATCGCGTCGCTGGCCCTGCTGGCGGTCGGGGTGGCGGTCGTGCTCGCCCTGCGGCAGGCCCGGCGGCTGGCCCGGCCGCTGCAGGAACTGGCCAGCGCCGCGGACCGGCTCGGCTCCGGCGACGCGCGGCCGCTCGGGCGGCGGTACGGCGTGGCCGAACTCGACCGGGTGGCCGAGGGCCTGGACGGGTCGGCGCAGCGGATCAGCGACCTGCTGACCGCCGAGCGGGATTTCGCCGCGGATGCCTCGCATCAGCTGCGCACCCCGCTCACCGCGCTGTCCATGCGGCTGGAGGAGATGATGGCGGCCGCCGACGACCCGGCGGTGGTGCGCGAGGAGGGGGCGGCCGCCCTGCAGCAGACCGAGCGGCTGGCCGAGGTGGTCGGCCAGCTGCTGGGGCGGACCCGGACACCGGCGGCCGGCTCCCCGGAGCGGCTGTGGGTGGACGATGTGGTCGCCCAGCAGGTGGTGGAGTGGGATCCGGTGTTCCGCAGCCGGAACCGCAAGCTTGAGGTGACCGGGGACAAGGGCCTGCCGGCCTATGTCACGCCGGGGACCCTGTCACAGGTGGTTGCCACGCTGCTGGACAACGCGCTCGTGCACGGGGCCGGAACGGTCACCATCCGCACCTCGCAGACCGCCAGGTCGGTGGTGATCGAGGTGCGGGACGAGGGCAGGGGGGTGCCTGCCGATCTCGCCCCGCGGATCTTCGAGCGCAGCGTGAGCGGCCTGCCGGGTGGTACCGGGCTGGGCCTGGCACTGGCCCGCAGCATCCTGGCCGCCGATGGTGGCCAGGTGGTGCTGGTCCGGCCGCGGCCAGCGGTGTTCGCGGTGTTTCTGCCGCGCGAGCTGCCCGGGCCGGACAGCAGCCCGTCGGCGGTGTCCGGCCCGGCCTGACAGGTCAGGCCGGGACCACCACCGGGCGGCGGTCGGTGATCGCATGCCAGATCAGGTAGATCGCCGCGGTCAGCACGAAGCCGACCTCGAAGGTGATGTCGCCGACCCCCGGGTAGTGGCTGGGCACCACGCCCACGTACTCGGTCTGGTTGGAGAATAGCCAGATCGATATCACCATCCCGACGATCATCGCGACCGGGCCGGCCCAGTTGGTGTGCTTGCGGTCGAACAGCATGCGCTCGATCAGCCCGAGGTCGGTGTTCCGGCGCAGGAACTGGTCACAGAACACCACCGCCAGCCAGGGCGCGATCCAGTAGGCGATGATCAGCAGGAAGTTGGTGTACTTGGCGCCTGCGTCGTGCAGGCCGGTGAGCGCGACGATGAAGCCGATCACCCCGAACACCAGCGCCACGATGGCCCGGCGCAGCGCCAGCGGCAGCTTGATGCCCATGGCCACGAACGACAGCGCGCCGGAGTAGATGTTCAGCACGTTCGCGGCGACCGCGCCGATCGCGATGGCCAGCAAGGTCAGGTCGGCCAGCACGGTCGGCAGGTGCCCGGTGAACGCAGCGGTGGGAGATGCCGACGGGCTGCTGGACAGGGTGGCCGAGCCGGCTCCGGCAATCTCCAGCACCGCGCAGGAGAGGAACAGGCCGAGCCCGGTCCACCAGGCGATAGCAGTGCGGCTGGTATCGGGCTTGAAATAGCGCGAGTAGTCCGCCGCGTAGGGGTTCCAGCCGACTGCGTAGCCGAACGCCGCCCCGGTGGCGATAAGGAAGCCGCCCAGGGTGCCACCCGAGAAGGCTGCCGGATGGTAGCTGGTATTGGACTTCGCGAGGATGACGACTGTTGTGATCAGAAAGATGACCGCGAGCACCGGGAAGGCGTACCGCTCGAACGCGTGCACCAGGTTGTGACCGAAGAACGCGATCACGATCTGCACCGCCACGATGATCACCAGGCATAGCGGCTTGGGCAGGTGGGTGAGCGTGTTCAGCGCGAACGTGCCGCTCACGCTGTTCACCGCGAACCAGCCGATCCCGGCCGTGACCGAGTTCAGGCCGGCCGGGAACGCGTTGCCCCAGTAGCCGAAGCCGAGCCGGGAGAGCACCATCTGCGGCACCCCGTGGGACGGGCCCCGCGCCGACAGAAGGGCCTGGGTGACCGAGCCGACCGCAGTTCCCAGCACGACGGCCAGCACCGCCTGCCAGAAGTTCAGACCGAAGAACGCCACAGCGATGACGCCGACGAAGACGGTGGCGAACTCCAGGTTGGGCGAGGTCCAGGTCCAGAACAGCTGCAGCGGCCGCCCGTGCCGCTCGTGCAGCGCGATGAACTCGGCGCCGCCCGGCTCGACGGCGGCGATGCGTGCGCCGTACTCGCCCTCACGTACCTGCACGCCAGCGGGCGCGTCTTCGGTCATGACCGGTGAGTTGTCCTGATCGGGTGTCGCCATCAGCTGCGCTCCTTATCGCCCCGGCCGGCCTGGTGGCAGGCCGGCCGCAGTGCCAGCAGGTGGGCTGATGATAGATGGCGGCGGGCATCACCGGCTATGGGCGCCGCGCTGCTAAATCTGTGGCCGCTGATGCGGGGGATGGCGCACCTGGCCGGCCATGCGGGCCGGCCAGCAGGGCTGCGCCAGGGGCTAGGCGGCTCGTAGGCTACCGCCCGTGACGGATGCGGCGGGCAAGCCGGCCCCGGTGGTCGGCATGGTGGGGGCGGGCCAGCTGGCCAGGATGACCGGCCAGGCGGCGATCAGCCTTGACATCGGGTTCCGGGTCCTGGCCGGCTCGCCCGCGGACAGTGCCGCCCAGGTCTGCGCCGGGGTGACCGTCGGGGACTACACCAGCGAGGCCGACCTGCTGGCCTTCGCGGCCGGCTGCGACGTGGTCACCTTCGACCACGAGCACGTCCCGGCCGGGGCGCTGGCCGCGCTGGAGCAGGTGGTGGCGACCCGGCCGGGTGCCACCGCGCTCGGCTTCACCCAGGACAAGCTGGCCATGCGGGAGCGGCTGACCCGGCTGGGTGTGCCCTGCCCGCGCTACGTCCCGGTCGCCAGCCTGGCCGAGGTGACCACGTTCGCCGGCCAGACCGGCTGGCCGGTGGTGCTCAAGGCGGTCAGCGGCGGTTACGACGGCCGCGGCGTGTGGGTCTGCCAGCGGCCGGAAGAGGCGGCCGGGGTGCTCGGGCACGGGATCGCGGTGTTCGCCGAGGAGTACATCGGCTTCGACCGGGAACTGGCCGTGCTGGCTGCCCGCTCGCCGCACCGGCAGGGCGCGGTCTACCCGGTGGTGCAGACCATCCAGCGCGACGGCGTCTGCCAGGAGGTGCTGGCGCCCGCGCCAGCGCTGCCACCCAGCCGGGCCGGGCAGGCGCAGCGGCTGGCGCTGGAGCTGGCCGCCGAGCTGGGCGTGACCGGGCTGCTGGCGGTCGAGCTGTTCGAGACGGCCCGTGGCCTGCTGGTCAACGAGCTGGCGATGCGGCCGCACAACAGCGGCCACTGGACCATCGAAGGGGCCGCCACCTCGCAATTCGAGCAGCACTTGCGGGCGGTCCTGGATCTGCCCCTGGGCGCGCCAGCCGCGGTCGTGCCGCAGGTCGTTATGGCTAATGTGCTCGGGGGTGACGATCCGCGGGTGTACGCGCGGTACACCCATGTGATGGCGGCCGACCCGGGCCTGAAGGTGCACCTTTACGGCAAGGTGGTGCGGCCGGGCCGGAAGATCGGGCATGTCACCGTGCTGGGCGACGACGTGGACGAACTGCGGGCGCGGGCCGGGCGGGCGGCCCGGTACCTGGCCACTGGGGAGGAGTGAGGTCATGAGCGGAGCGGTGGCCGGGGTGGTGATGGGCAGTGATTCCGACTGGCCGGTGATGCGGGCGGCGGCGGAGGCGCTGGCCGAGTTCGGGGTGCCGTATGAGGCCGACGTGGTGTCGGCGCACCGGATGCCGAACGAGATGATCGCCTACGGATCGGGCGCGGCCGGCCGGGGGCTGCGGGTGATCATCGCGGGTGCGGGCGGTGCCGCGCACCTGCCGGGCATGCTGGCCGCGGTCACCCCGCTGCCGGTGATCGGGGTGCCGGTGCCGCTGGCCCACCTGGGCGGGCTGGATTCGCTGCTGTCCATCGTGTCGATGCCGGCCGGCGTGCCGGTGGCGACGGTGGCGGTGGGCGGAGCGCGGAACGCCGGCCTGCTGGCGGTGCGCATCCTGGCCACCGGGGACGAGCGGCTGCGGGCGAAGATGACCCGGTTCCAGCAGGAACTGCGGGAGCAGGCGCTGGCCAAAGGCGCCGCGCTGCGGTCGCGGGAGACCGGCGGATCCGGCTGACGACAGCCGGCACGGGGCTCCTACCATCGGATTATGGATTTTCCGGCATTCGAGCTGTCACAGGAGCACCAGGCGCTGCGGGAGTCGGTCCGGGCACTGGCCGATGACAAGATCGCGCCCCGGGCGGCGGAGATCGATGAGACCGCCGAGTTCCCGTGGGACGTGCACGAGGCGCTGGCCAAGGCGGACCTGGTCGCAGTGCACATCCCGGAGGCCTATGGCGGCGCCGGCGCGGATGCGCTCGCCGCCGCCATCGTCATCGAGGAAGTGGCCCGGGCCTGCGCCACCTCCTCGCTGATCCCCGCGGTCAACAAGCTCGGCACCATGCCGCTGCTGCTGGCCGGGTCGGAGGAGCTGAAACAGCACTACCTGCCGCCGGTGGCGCGTGGCGAGGCCATGTTCTCCTATGCCCTGTCCGAGCCGGAGGCGGGCTCGGATGCGGCCAACATGAAGCTGCGAGCGGTCCGCGACGGCGGCGGTTATGTGCTGAACGGCGTGAAGCGGTGGATCACCAACGCCGGGATATCGAAGTTCTACACGGTGATGGCCGTGACCGATCCGGGCGCCGGGGCGGACGGGATTTCCGCCTTCGTGGTGGAGGCTGACGACCCCGGGTTCACGCTGGGCGCACCGGAGCGCAAGCTCGGGATCAAGGGGTCACCCACCCGGGAGCTGTACTTCGACAACTGCACGATCCCGGCCAGCAGGCTGATCGGCGCCGAGGGGACCGGCTTCCGGACCGCCCTGGCCACGCTCGACCACACCCGGATCACCATCGCCGCGCAGGCGCTCGGCATCGCGCAGGGCGCGCTCGACTATGCCACCGGCTACGTGAAGGAGCGGCGCCAGTTCGGCCGGGCTGTGGCGGAGTTCCAGGGGGTGCAGTTCATGCTCGCCGACGCGGCCATGCGGGTGGCGGCGGCCCGCCAGCTCACCTACGCGGCGGCGGCCAGGTCGGAGCGGGCGATAGCGGGGGAGCGGGTGCCGGATCTGACGTTCTTCTCCTCGGCCTGCAAGTGCTTCGCCTCGGACGTGGCGATGGCGGTGACCACCGATGCGGTCCAGCTGCTCGGCGGCTACGGGTACGTGAAGGACTACCCGGTCGAGCGGATGATGCGGGATGCCAAGATCACCCAGATCTACGAGGGGACCAACCAGATCCAGCGCGTGGTGATGGCCCGCCAGCTGCTGAAGTAGCCCCTACCTGTGTGCCGGCTCAGCCTCGCATCCCGCGTCCCCATAATTGGGTGATATATTCCATCTATGCGTAGTGAGGCTCCGGCGCTCCTGCCGATCCTGCGTTCGCGTCACCTCGCCGAGATCCTCACCCTCCTGCTGCTCCATGCGGACACGGAGTACAGCCTCACCGAGCTTGCCGCTGCGCTGGGTCAGCCAATGTCAACGGTTCAGCGCGAGGTAGTCAGGCTTACCAGTGCCGGGCTGGTCAAGGAGCGCCGGGTGGGACGGGCCAGGCTGGTGTCCGCGGACTCCGCAAGCAGATACACCCGGCCGTTGACTGAGTTGCTCACCATGGCGTTCGGGCCGCATCTGGTCATCGGTGAAGAGTTCGGCCCGCTGGACGCGGATGCCGTGGCCATCTATGGGTCGTGGGCTGCGCGCTATGAGGGTATCCCTGGCCACGCGCCGCACGATGTTAACGTCCTGATCGTCGGTCAGGTGGCTCGCCGCGACCTTTATGAGGCGGCCGAGCGCGCCGAGCAGCGCCTGGCGTTGCCAGTGAATCCCGTCCTGTGCTCTCGGTCTCGCTGGTTCGCGGCAGCGGACCCGCTGATCCAGCAGGTGCGCTCGGCACCACTGGTCTGGGTAACCGGGGAAGAGCCACATGAGCGGGACGGCTGATGCGCTGGGGGAGCGGGGAGGCTACCGTACAGCGGCTACTCGCCGAGGGCGGCCTCGAACGCGTGCAAGGCGCACAGGCGGATGGCGGATCCTGGCTGGACCGGGCTCGGCAAGCCCTGGATGCGGCGAAACTGGTCGCGGCGTCGGCACCCGACAGCGGCATCATCCTCGCCTACGATGCCGCTCGGCAGGCCTGCGTCGCCCTGCTTGCTCAGCAGGGCCTGCGCCCCACCACATCTGGCGGCCACTACGCAGTTGAACAGGCGGCCCGCGCCCAGTTCGGCGCGGGCCTGAGAGCCTTCGGCGGCTTGCGCCGTAGGCGCAACGAACTTGAGTACCCGCTCTACCCAACCGAGAAAGCCAGCGCCGATGAGGCCACTGAAACGCTGAAGACCGCCAGCGAAATCATAGGCGCCGCCGCCCAACTCCTCCCCAACCTCGAATTCTTCTGAGTGGAATGGATGTCGCAACGCGCCGGTCTGACTGCGCGATGGCTCGGCGACCTCACCAGCGAGGCATCGCCGTCTCGATGACGGGCAGCACTTCGCCGGGTTTCTCCATGTGGGGCAGGTGACCGGCGTCGTCGATGAGGTGCCGGCTCGCGCCGGGGTTGTCACCGGTTAGCCGGGGCTGTCACCAACTGGCCGGGTAGGCGAGCGGGAGGATCCCGTATTCGGTCTGGCCGTAGTTGGGTGCCGCGGGCACCCCCAGTGACTGGAGCAACTGGTCGAAGTTCGCCCCGACCCTGGTCGGGAACGGGCCGTACCCGCCGATGCCACCGGCCTCCGGCAGCTCCGACTCCGAGGACAGGCCAGATGCCTGCGCCCACCCGGTTTCGATACCGTCGCCGCCATTCCAGATGGTGCCGATCACGGTGGAGGTCGTCACGTGCTCGCCGACCACAACCGCCGGCGATATGTCTTCCGCCACATAGATCATCAGCCCACGGCCAGGGCCATCGGTGAGCTGGTAGGTGATCCACCCCCCGCCGGGCCACCCGTAGTTGGACCCGGTCGCGTTGGTCACGACACCGTCGCCGAGCGCATAGACGGGGCCTACCCCGCTGAAATCGACGCCGTCGTCGATCCGCTCCGGGGACAGGCCGCTGACCGCGCGCATCGGGTTGCTGTACCCGTACGTGGCAGGTTTGGCGATGGCGGCACCGACGATCTGGGCCGGGTTAGCCCAGGCGCCTCCCCAGCTCACCAGGCCGCCGGCCGCGTTCGTCAGCCACGTCCCGGCGAAGGTGGGTGGCTTGACGCCGCCATACTCCGCAGCCGTCCAGCAGTAGACAAGCACCACCACACCCCACAGGGCTGCCGCCGCCGCCCAGGCGCGCTTGCCACGCTTGGTTGGCCGGGACCGCTTCCGGTGTCTGGCCGGGGTGCCCTGGCGGCCCGCGCCCGGGCGGTCCGGGTTCTCAGAGCCGTCCGGGGTGGGGCGGTCCGCGGCCAGGCGGTCCGGGTCGGGGCGGTCCGGGAAGGGGCGGTCGGGAGCGCGACGGGGGTTGGTGTCACGGGGGCGGCTAGGCGCGCGGCGGGGTTCTGGGACGCCGGGCCGATCCGGGGCATAGCGCGGGTCCGGGGCATAGCGCGGGTCCGGGGCATAGCGCGGGTCCCGGGCATAGCGCGGGTCCGGGGCATAGCGCGGGTCCCGGGCGCGGTCGGTATTCGGGCCAGGCCGCGGCGCCCTGGGACGCTGGACAGGCGCGGTGGACACGATCGGCCCCCTCCAGTCTGGCCCTGTCGCCGCGGTCAGCCGCTGCCCGGCGGGGTCGGCCCGGCCTGCTGCCGCCATGGCCCGCCCCGGCACGGAACCGGCCCCGCGACGGTCAGATCGCGGGCAGGCACCCCACGCCTGGGTGCTGTTGATCTACCAGGTTGCCCCACGCGGGGCCGCCGTCGGGCCAGAACTACCCAACGAATATGATCAACTACGAAGTGTCACAAACGGCAATCACCGCCGGCCAGCGCCCGTCAGCGGTGCAGGCTAAGGTCAGGAGCCGCCGACTGGTGCGGTGACAGCCGGCTGGCGTTGTCCTGAAGGTTCAGTGCGTGGCCGACTCGTGGGCTTCCTCGGAGCCGCCGGGAGCCGCCTCGCCGTCGGCGGTGTCCGGCGATGCGGTGTCCCCAGGAGCGGTCTCC
Organism: uncultured Actinomycetes bacterium; assembly: GCA_963837105.1. Taxonomy (GTDB): domain Bacteria; phylum Actinomycetota; class Actinomycetes; order Streptosporangiales; family Streptosporangiaceae; genus UBA9676. Next base: position 163,615 of record CAWIMG010000036.1, read on the forward strand.
TCCTCCACCGGGGTGGTGGCGGCGGAGTAGCGGCGGAAACCGGCCAGGGCAGTCACCACGCCGGCCGCTGCGAGCAGCGAGAAGGCAGCCACCTTGCGCCATTGCCGCGGCTTGGGCTGGCCCGGGTCAACGTGGTGGGCGGCCGTGGAGAGTGCGGCCGATACCTTGGGCGCGACCTGATCCTGCAGTACCTGGCCGCCGCGTTCGAGCTGGGGCGCCGCCCAGGCCCGGGTCCGGGTCACCCCGCGCTTGGCGGCGTCGCTGGTGCTGTGGGCCAGTGGCGGCAGCTGGGCTGCCATCCGCAGCGCTGTATTGATCGCGGCTTCGGCCTGAGTGTTCTTCTTCGTGCCGGACATGGGGTCCCTCCGCTGGGCGCTGTGCCTGCCTGCCACACCTGCGTGTCACCCTGCCCACCGCTGGCCTGCTCAACCCTCTGCCGGGGCCGGCGGCGGCCGGCCAGGGCCGGCGAGCGGGAGTCATAACCGCTGGGTAGTTTTCACACTACTCATTGTTAATCCATCCTCCACCTGATGCCACTGGGGTGGCCTACCGACACAACTTTTTCCGCTGAAACAAGCGAATCTCCTGTCTGGTTCTGGCAGGGTATCGCCGATGGCCCCGGTGACCGGATTTCCGCCGGTCCCGGGCGTGCTAGTGGTGGCCTGACGGTGTGGGCGCTAGCCCGCCATCGTGCGACACGCTGCCCTGCCCCGCAGCGGTCCGGACGCCGGGCATTCCGCCCAGCGTGCTTGGCCGACGGAAGGACTGCCTTGTCACAGCACCGGAGGCGGAAACCCGGCAGGAAGCGCACGTCGCACCGGTCCAGGTTGCTGCTGCCGGTGACGGCCACGGCCGTCACTGCTATCACTGGGGTCGTTCTCGCTGGGGCCTTGGTGTTGCGCGCCAACCAGCCAGGCGCCGGGGCGGTAATCGCCTCGGTGCTGCCCAGCAGCCATGCCATGACCGTGCTGGAACAGCAGCGCCAGCAAATGATCGTCCTGGAAGCGGCCTCGCACACCACGCATCTGGTCAGCGCGCCCAAGGTCGCCGCGGTGCCCGTCGTAGGCGCCGCCGCCGCAGGCGGGACTGGTGGGACTGCGGCGGGCCCTGCGCCACCGACCTCCGGGGTACTCACCCCCGCCCAGGTGGGTGCTCTCTGGCTGGAGGCAGGCGGCCCCGCCTCGGCCGAGACAGCGGCAGAGGCCGTCGCCATGTGCGAGTCCACCGACAACACGCAGGCGATGAACCCTGACGGCGCCTCCGGCCTGTGGCAGATACTCGGCCAGGTGGTCCCCGGCAACCTGTTCGACGGCCTGGTGAACGCCCGGAACGCGGTCGCCAAGTTCACCGCCTCCGGGGATACCTGGGCGCAGTGGACCTGCCAGCCGTGAGAGCGGGCGGCCTCCGCGAGGCACAGGCCCAGGTCGCCGGCTAGGAGATACCAGCCGCGGCCGGGACGCCGTTCTCCGTGCAGATAGGCACCCTGGCTGTGTCCTGGCCGTGGCGGGACAGCTGGCTGTGACGGAGGTCATAGCCTCGTCCCGGCGATTTCCCGCGCGCGGCCGGCCCGGTCTCGGCAAGGTGGATGACCAATAGCACCCAGCGGGTGCGATGGTTGCCTCGGCGCAACGCGCCGCCCTGACCCGCGGCTCATCTCCCCGCCGCTGCCTGGCCGTGTGCTGACAGGTCGGCAGCAGTTTCGCGGGTGGCCACCGAGTGCTTGTGCATCTGCGCCCGAGCAAAGGTCTCTTGTGTCTGCGCTGCAGAACCTGTATCGCAAACCGTCCATCATCACCATCGCAGCCGGCGCGGCCGCGACCGTGGCATTGGCCTCGGGAGTGGCCGTTGCTGCTGTCAGCGGACCCGCCACCCCGGTGGGGGCCGCCCGGCTGGCCGCCGACCGGACCGCGGCCCGGTCGGCGCGCACCGAGACGGGAACGGCCCTGGCCGATCCCGCGCGCGAGTTCGGCCAGGCGCGAGTCTCGCTGTCCGCGCTCGAACTGAACCGGCTGGCCCGGGCCGAACGCGAAGCTGCGGCGCGGCGGGCGGCCAGGCGCCGGGCTGCGGCCGCGCGGCAGGCAGCCCTGCGGGCGGCACAGCAAGCAGCCGCGCAGGCGGCTGCGCCGCCCTCGCCATCCCAGCCGCCGGCGGCCGCGCCGTCCGGCTCGCCGCAGCAGATCGCGCTGGCCATGTTCGGCTCCTACGGCTGGCCGTCCAGCCAGTTCGGCTGCCTGCAGCAACTATGGAACGCCGAGAGCGGCTGGAACCCGCAGGCCAGCAACCCCTCCTCGGGCGCGTATGGCATCCCGCAGGCGCTGCCCGGTTCGAAGATGGCTAGTGCCGGAGCGGACTGGCAGACCAACCCGGCCACCCAGATCCGGTGGGGGCTGGGTTACATCAAGTCGATGTACGGCAGCCCATGCAGCGCATGGGCACACGAGCAGAGCACCGGCTCGTACTGACGGGCAGCCGTGGGTCGTCCGCCGGTCGGCGAGGCCGACGGACGACCGCCACCGGTGGACAGCAGACTGGCGGACGGCAGGCAGGCGATAGCGGCCGCTACCGGCCGGTCCGCAAGGTCCGCAGCGCTTCCGCGAACGCCACCCGGCTGGCCGGCCAGTTCACGGCCGGGGCGGTCACCCGCAGCTGGTACGGCTGTAGGCCGCCCGCGGACGGCAGGTCCGACACCACTTCCAGCCCCTCGATCAGGCCGGTACCCGGCTGCCGGTAGGAGAACCGCCAGGCGCCGGCCAGCCGGCCGCGCACCAGCCAGGGCGTGATGGCGATCCGGCGATAGCCCGGATAAGTGCCCCGGCTGACCGCTGCCAGTTCCAGGGCCTGGGCTTCCCGGACTGGCCCGGCGGCGAGGAACGGTGTGAAAGAGGCGGTGATCGTGCCGCCGGTTACCGTATCCCGCACCGTGGTGGCCGTTGCCTGCTTGCTACTCTGCCAGCCGTCCGGCACCGCCATCGCGAACCCGGCCGCCGTCCCGGCCGCACTGGGCTGGCTGTACCAGTGATATCCGGCAGGCAAGGCGCCGGCCGCCAGCGACGACCCGCCGGTGCCACCGGTGGCCCGCTGGCCATGGCCCGACGCGCGGGCGATCAGCACTCCGGCGACCAGGCCCACCAGCACGATCGCGGCACCGGCCAGGCCGAGGATCAGCACCCAGCTCCTAGAGGAACGCGGCGGCTGGGGCCGGGTGTCCCGTGAGCCAGGCACTGGCGGGCGGACCGGCTGGCCGGGTGCCGCTGGCTGCCGCGGCTGTCCTGGCTGCCCCGGTGCTGCTGGCTGGCGGAGCTGTCCTGGTGCTCCTGGCTGGCCCGCCGTTGCTGGCTGGCCGACGGGCACTGGCTGGGCGACCGGCACCCGCTGGCCCGGTGGTGCTGGCTGGTGGGACTGTCCTGCCTGGCCCGCACTTGATACCCCCGGGCGGGCCAGCGCGACCGCCGCGGGGCGGTCCGGTACGCCAGCCGGGCCGGCCGCGGCCGGAGTGCCTGACCAGCCGGAGCGTGCCCAGGGTGGTACCGCCGCCCCGGCGCCGACCGGGAACCGTACGTCGCCCACACCGTCCGGGAAGGGCACCTCCGCCAGGTTCGCCGGCACCGGCCCGGCCGGCCGCCCGGTCCGGGCCGGGGTGGTCTGGGTGGTTAGGTCCCCGGCGGCTGCTACCGGCGGGATAACCGCTTCGGCTGGCGGGCCGGAATCCGGGCCTGTTCCGGCCGGGAACTGGATCGTGCCGCCCGGGGCGCGGAAACCCCCCCGCCGGGAACCACCGCGCCGGGAACCACAGGGGCGGGAACCCCCAGGGCGGGAGCGGCCGGGCTGGCCGGGACCCGGGGCCCGGCCGAGGCGGGGGAGCCGGTGCCCCTCGGCCCGGCTGGGAACGGCCCGGCCTGGAACGGCCCCGCCGGGAACCCAACCGGGTCGGTGCTGTCCACCGCGCTGGCCAAGGTGGCAGGTCTGGTCCCGCCCAGGTACGGGCTGCGGGCCAGCACCGTCTCACAGTTGCCAGCGGCCACATCGGTGAGCAGGCCGATGGCGCAGGCGGCGTCCGGCCGCCGATCCGGTTCCTTGCTCATCAGCGAACCGATCACCATCCCGAGCTGGCCAGCCGCCGGCAGCTGGGGCGGGTCCGAGTGGACGATGCTGGCCAGCACCGCCATCGGGCTGCCGTGCCCCTCGAACGGCCCGCGCCCGGTCACCGCCGCGTACAGGGTGGCGCCGAGCGACCACAGGTCTGATGCCGGGCTGGCTGGCGCACCACGGATCCGTTCTGGCGCGCAGAACCCGGGCGTCCCCATCACCATGCCGGCCTGGGTCAGCCCAGGATCCCCATCCAGGGTGGCGATACCGAAGTCGGTCAGCACCGCCCGGCTGTCCCCGGTGATGAGCACGTTGCCCGGCTTGACGTCGCGATGCACGATCCCGGCCGCGTGCGCGCTGGCCAGCGCGCCAAGGAGCATCACCCCGATGCGGGCCACCTGGCGGGCAGGCAGCGGCCCATCGTGCGCGAGCACCTGTTCCAGCGATCGCGCGGCAACCAGTTCCATCACGATCCACGGCGTGCCACCGGCCTCGATCACGTCGTAGACGGTGACGACCCCTGGGTGGTTGAGCTTGGCGGAGACCCTGGCTTCCCGCAGGGTGCGCTCCCGCAGGACCTTCCGGTCCTGGTCGGGCATGAGGTCGGGCAGCCGGACCTCCTTGATGGCCACCTCACGGGTGAGCACCAGAATCCCGGGCCCGCCAGACCGTGCCCATCGCGCCCTGGCCGATCTGGCCCAGCAGTTCGTAGCGCCCGGCGATGACGCGCCCCGGCCCGGTGACTGCCTGCATGGCCCGGACCATACACTGGCGAGCCGCCGTGATTCATGTGAGAAGCGTGAGAATCCGCCTAGTGTCGCCAGAACATCACCCGGTGGGACTACCAGGCCCGCCGGGGCACCCGTCAATCCGGGCGGGGGCCGACGGTGAGCAGCGGAGATGCCTGCCCGCCGGCTGGGCCGGCGAAGAAGTCGTTGCCCTTATCGTCCACGATGATGAACGCCGGGAAGTCGCGTACCTCGATCTGCCAGACCGCTTCCATGCCGAGTTCGGGGTATTCGATCACCTCGACCTTGGTGATGCAGTCCTGGGCCAGCCGGGCGGCGGCGCCGCCGATCGAGCCGAGGTAGAAGCCGCCATGCTCGGCGCAGGCCCGGGTGACCGCGGCTGACCGGTTTCCCTTGGCCAGCATGACCAGCGACCCGCCGGCGGCCTGGAACTGCTCGACGTAGGAATCCATCCGGCCGGCCGTGGTCGGGCCGAACGATCCGGACGCATAGCCGGCCGGCGTCTTGGCCGGGCCGGCGTAATACACCGGGTGGTCGATCAGGTACCGCGGCATGGGCTGGCCGGCCGCCAGCCGTTCGGCAATCTTGGCGTGGGCGATGTCACGGGCGACGACCAGCGGCCCGGTCAGGGACAGCCGGGTGGCGACCGGGTGCTTGCTGAGCTCAGCCCGGATCTCGGTCATGGGCCGGTTCAGGTCGATCTGGACCACCCTGGCCGCCAGATCCTCCTCGGTCGGGTCGGGCAGATACTGGGCCGGGTCAGTCTCCAGCTGTTCCAGGAAGACCCCGTCCGCGGTGATCTTGGCGAGGGCCTGCCGGTCGGCCGAGCAGGAGACGGCGATGGCGACCGGGCAGGACGCGCCGTGCCGGGGCAGCCGGATGACCCGCACGTCGTGGCAGAAATACTTGCCCCCGAACTGCGCCCCGATGCCGATCTTGCGGGTCATCTCCAGCACCTGCTGCTCAAGCCCGGTGTCACGGAATCCGTGCCCAGCGGCGGACCCGGCCGCCGGCAGCGTGTCCAGGTAGCGGGCGGAGGCGTACTTCGCGGTCTTCAGCGCGTACTCGGCGCTGGTGCCGCCGACCACGATGGCCAGATGGTAGGGCGGGCAGGCGGCGGTGCCGAGCGAGCGGACCTTCTCCTCCAGGAACGCCAGCATGCTGGCCTCGTTCAGTACCGCCTTGGTCTGCTGGTAGAGGAATGATTTGTTGGCCGAGCCGCCGCCCTTGGCCATCAGCAGGAACTTGTACTCCGCGCCGGGTGCGGCGTACAGCTCGATCTGGGCGGGCAGGTTCGAGCCGGTGTTCCGCTCCTCCCACATGGTCAGCGGGGCCAGCTGTGAATAGCGCAGGTTGAGCTGGGTGTAGGCGTCATACACGCCGCGGGCCAGGTGCTCCTCGTCCCGCCCGTCGGTGAGCACGCCGCCGCCACGCTTGCCCATAATGATCGCGGTGCCGGTGTCCTGGCACATTGGCAGCACCCCGCCCGCCGCGATGCAGGCGTTAGTGAGCAGGTCGCGGGCGACATACCGGTCGTTGGGGCTCGCCTCCGGATCGGCCAGGATGGACCGCAGCTGGCGCAGGTGGCCGGGCCGCAGCAGGTGGGCGATGTCGCGCATGCCCTCCCGCGCGAGCAGGGTCAGCGCCGCTGGGTCCACCTCGAGGAATTCGCGGCCAAACGCCTGGCGGCGGGTCACCCCGCTATCGGACAGCAGGCGGTAGGAGGTGGTGTCCTGGCCGAGCGGCAGCAGGTCGGTGTAGGCGAACTCAGGCATGGCCGGCGCTTTCTCGGGCTGGCGGCTGCGACCCTTTCATCCTAGTGACGGCCGGCCGGGCAGACCGGGCCCAGGACGGCCCGGTGGCCAGCCGCATACCGGCACGTTCGGCGGGTATCTTGCCCTGGTCAGCAAGCAAGCCCCGCCAGGAAAGGCAAGGTGGCCGGCATGGTGAGCATCCCCGACGCTGGCGCGCGGCAGGTGGATCTGGCGGAGGCGGCCCGGCAGCTGCAGCTTGCGGCGCACGACGCGCGGGTGGCCTTCGACTGCGTCCAGCTCGGCGAGCTGGACCGGGCACACACGCACACGATCATGGCCCGGGCAGCCACCGACTCGGCCGAGAACCTGCTGCGGGCGGCGCTCGCTGACGGCGCCGGCCCCACCGGCGAGCCGTAACCGCCCGGGGCTCGCCGCCCAGGCCGCATGATCACGGAATCGGGTCAGCCATGTTCCCTGACAGGATTCCGTGATCATGAATTCACAACTAGTGTGTGAGTCACACATATATCTGGGAGGACTCATGGCGGTATCGGCAACGGGCACGTTCACGGTCACGGCCTGGCAGGAGGACACCCACACCGAGCTGGGCGGAAAGGCGAAGATCACCAAGGCCCAGATGGGCTTCCGGCTGGCCGGCGACCTGGCCGGGGACCTGGTCTCGGACACGTTCATGTACTACCGGGAGGACGGCACCGCCGAATACACCGGGCTGCAGCGGTTCTCGGGCGAGATCGGCGGGCGGTCCGGCACCTGCGTGATGGTGGCGGACGGCGGCTACGACGGCGGGGTGGCACGGTCGGCCTGGCGGGTCATCCCCGGCTCCGGCACCGGGGGTCTGGCCGGGCTGACCGGGTCAGGCTCGTCGGAGGCGTCGGCCGAGCCGCCTGGCAGGTACACCCTTGACTACGACTTCGGCTGACCCGCCGGGCGCGGAACTGGACCAGACCGCCAACCTGCTGGGCGCGCTGTCGCTGGTGATCGCCGACCGGATGGCCGGCGAGATGGCCGCGGCGGGCGGCCGCCCCGAGTCGGCCGCCGCGGCGCTGTCGGCGCTGCTGCACTTCCTTGACTCGCCCACGATCGACCTGCTCCGGCAGGTGCTCGGGCTCACCTCCTCGGGTACGGTCCGGCTGATCGACCGGCTGGAGTCGGCCGGCCAGGTGCACCGGGGCGCGGGCGCGGATGGCCGCTCCACCTCGGTGTCGCTCACCCCGTCCGGCCGGGTCACGGCCACCCGGGTTTCCGATGCGCGGACCCGCGTGCTCGCCGGTGCCCTGGCCGGGCTGTCCGAGCAGGAGCGGTCGATGCTGCGCGAACTGGCGGCCAAGATGCTGGCCGGCTTCGTCCGGGGACCGGGGGCCACCCGCTGGCTGTGCCGCCTGTGCGACGTGGGCCTGTGCCGGGCAGCCGAAGGCGGCTGCCCCGCCGGCCATCGCCCCTGACCCCAGTGCCCGCCGACCCCACTGCCCGCCGGCCATCGCCCCTGACCCCAGTGCCCGCCGACCCAGTGCCCGCCGACCCCAGACGTGGACGATTGGGCTGTCCGGGCAACCCAAATCGTCCACGTCTCCGGCCGGTACAGCCAGCGGGGTCGCTGGCCAGTACGGCTAGCGGGCCAGCGGGGGGAGGAGCAGGGAGGCGACGGTGATGCCGGCCAGGGTCGAGCACACCAGCACGCCCACATCCAGCCACAGGTTGGTTGGCAGGCCGATGAGCAGCCAGCGCAGCGCGTTCACCTCGTAGGACAGCGGGTTGATCTTGCTGATCACCTGCAGCCAGCCGGGCATCAGCCGGGTCGGGAGAGAGCGTTGGAGCTGAAGAACAGCGGCATGGTGATCGCCTGGCCTATGCCCATCAGCCGGTCCCGGGACAGTGCCAGGCCGGCGATGCTCATGGACAGGCAGGAGAAGAACGCCGATCCCAGCACCACGACACAGGCCACGCCGAGCAGCCTGACCGGGTTGATGATGAGGCTCATGCCGAGCAGGGCTGACAGCACGACGACGACCGCTGCCTGGACGATCGAGCGCACTCCGGCCGCGAATGCCTTGCCGGTGATGAGGGCCGCCCGCGGTGTGGGCGTGACCATGAGCTTGCTGAGCACGCCCGCGTCGCGCTCCCAGATGATCTGGATGCCGTAGAAGATCGCGATGAACAGCGTGGACTGGGCAGGAATGCCGGGCGCCAGGTAGTCCAGGTAAGTCAGCCCGTTCGGGGCGGCGATGGCATGGATGCGGCTGAACGTCTCGCCGAGGATCAGCAGCCACAGCGCGGGCTGGATGGCCCGGGTGTACAGCTCGGTCCGGTCGTGCCGGATCTTGCGCAACTCGACCCAGCACAGCGTGGCGATCCGGGACAGCAGCCGCCGGACCAGGAAGACCGCCGAGTCTGGCGGCAGGCCGGGCTCAGCCGAGACGGCGGGCGGTGCGCCGGGCGCGGCGTACGTCACGGCTGCCTCCCTGCTCGCTGCTGTCGTCGAGGGTGCCGCCGGTGTGGTGGGCGGAACACGTCGTCCAGCGTCACCGCGTCGCCCAGCGCGGACTTGAGTTCGGCCGGGGTGCCGATGGCCCGGATGGTGCCGTGGTGCATGAGCGCGATCCGGTCGCAGTACTCGTCGGCCTCGTCCATGTGGTGCGTGGTCATCAGCACCGTCATCGCACGGTCCTGGCGGAGCCGGCTGATGAACTCCCACACCTCCGCCCGGGCCACCGGGTCGAGCCCGACCGTGGGCTCGTCCAGCACCAGCAGCCGGGGGTGCTGACCAGGGCCTGGGCCAGTTCCAGCCGCCGGATCATGCCGCCCCGAGTAGGTCTTCACCAGCCGCCCGGCGGCGTCGGTCAGGCCCATCGCCGCGAGCGCGCCGTCCACCCTGGCCGGCGCACCGCCCGGGGCACGTCGAACAGCCGGGCGAACAGCTCGACGTTCTCGTGGCCGGTCAGCGAGGCGTCGGCGGACAGCAGCTGCGGCACGTACCCGATCAGCCGCCGGACCCGCATGGGCTGGGCCGCCACGTCGGTGCCGAACACGGCGGCCCTGCCCGCGTCCGGCCTGAGCAGCGTGATCAGCATGCGTAGAGTGGTGGTCTTGCCCGCGCCGTTCGGCCCGAGCAGGCCGAATATCTCACCGGCCGCGATCCGCAGGCTCACCTTGTTCACCGGGACGTGCTCACCGAAGCGGAAGGTCAGGTCGGTGCATTCGACCGCGGGATGGCCACGGTCAGGAGCGCCCGGTGCGCTCCAGCGTGGCCTCACCGGTGCTGGCCCCGGCGGCTGCGGTCTCCTCGTACACGTACCGGCCGCCCCGCATGGCCGAGGTGATGGCCGCGATGACGAGCAGGACGATGGCCATGCTGAAGACGATCTCCAGCCCGTGGTGGAACGGCCCGGCGATGAGCGCGGGGAAGAACTGCTTGCCGGTCAGCACCGCCACGTGGCCAGCGGGCAGGTGAGCGAGCACCCCGGTCGGCGCGAGCAGTTGCTGCACCGGGTTGTAGCCGAGGAAAGCGGCGAACAGGCTGCCGACCGGGGGCAGGCCGCCGATCTTCTGCGCCACCGGCAGCGGCACGCCCTGGGCGAGCAGCCCGTGCGTGAGCGTGCCCGGCAGGGTGGCGGCCAGCCCGGCGATCATCAGGGTGAAGAAGATCCCGATCGACAGCACGAAGCCGGAGTTCTGGAACGTCGCCAGCATCCCGGAGGCGGCACCGCGCTGCCGGGCGGGTACGGCGTTCATGATGCCGGCCGCGTTCGGGGCGGAGAACAGGCCCATGCCCGCGCCAGCTACGAAGATGAGCATCGCGAACAGCGGGTAATGAAAGTCAGTCGGCAGGAACAGCAGGCCGCTGAAGGCCGCCGCGGACACCAGCAGCCCGCCCGAGGCGAACGCGCGGGCCCCGTGCTTGTCGGACAGCCAGCCGGAGATCGGGCCGGAGACCACGAAGCCGGCCGTCAGCGGCAGCAGGAAGATACCTGCCCACAGCGGGGTGTCCTTGAAGGCGTAGCCGTGCAGCGGCAGCCAGATTCCCTGCAGCCAGATGATCAGCATGAATTGCAGGCCGCCACGGGCGATCGAGGCCAGCAGGGTGGCGGTGATGCCGGCCGCGAACGCCCGGATCCGCATCAGCCGCAGGTCGAACATGGGGTTGCGGATCCGCAGTTCGATCACGCAGAAGAGGGCCAGCATGGTGATCCCGCCGATGATCCCGGTCAGCACCAGCGGGCTGGTCCAGCCCATCGAGTGCCCGCCATAGGGGATCAGCCCGTAGGTGATGCCGATCAGCAGCGCGATCAGGCCGATCGCGAAGGTAGCGTTGCCGAGCCAGTCGATCCGGGCCGGGGTCCTGATCCCGATCTCGCGCAGGCTGAGGTAGGACCAGATGGCGCCGCCGATGCCGATCGGGACCGAGACGATGAACACCAGCCGCCAGTCGAACGCCGCCAGCACACCGCCCAGGACCAGCCCGATGAACATGCCGGAGATGCCGGCCACCTGGTTGACGCCCATGGCCATGCCGCGCTGGTTGGAGGGGAAGGCGTCGGTCAGGATCGCCGGGGCGTTGGCCATCAGCATCGCCCCGCCGACCGCCTGGATCACCCGGAAGCCGATCAGCCACAGCGCGCCGGCCGGGCCGGTCAGCGGGTCGAACGGCAGGAACAGCGCGCCCAGGGCGAAGATGGTGAAACCCGCGTTGTACATCCGGACCCGGCCGTAGATGTCACCCAGCCGGCCCAGGGTGACCACCAGCACCGCCGAGACGACCAGATAGCCCATCAGCATCCACAGCAGGTAGCTGATGTTGCCGGGGGTCAGCGGGTTGAGCTGGATCCCGCGGAAGATCGCGGGCAGCGAGATGATGACGATGGAGGCGTTGACGGTCGCGGCCAGCATGCCCAGCGTGGTGTTGGACAGTGCCAGCCACTTGTAGTGAGTGTCACGCAGCCGTCCGCCGGCCGGGCGGTCCAGGCCGGCCCCGGCCACGCTGCCATCCGGTGCGCCGCGGCCGGCCACGTTCGCGGCAGCGCCAGCCTGGCCGCGGCCGGCGCCGTTCCCGGGCATGCCTGGCCCGGTCATGCCGGCGCCCGCGCCGGTCACCTCTGGCCCGGGTTCCCGGGCACGCCCGTTCCCCGACTCATCCACGTTGGTCGCCGCCCTCGCCCGCGCTGATAATTGCTATCAGCAAACTAACAGACAATCCGGCCGCTGCCCAATGGCCAGGCAATGGCCCCCGAGGTGGTGCCCGCCAGGATGTGACGGCGCCGCCCGGGCCGGATATTTTCGTCAGATGACGCCCCGGCCGCCACCACGTGATCTGCGTGCTTCCGACGCCGACCGGGAGCGGATCGTCGTGATGCTGGCTGAGGCGGCGGGGGACGGCCGGCTCACCCTGGCTGAGCATGCGGACCGGGTCAGCCAGGCCTACCAGGCCAAGACGCTGGGCGAACTGGCCCGGCTGACCGCGGATCTGGCCACCCCGGCCGCCCAGCCGCTGCGGCTGGACGGGTCGCGGTCGGTGGCGGCGTTCTTCACCACCCAGCGCCGGGAAGGGCGCTGGGTGGTGCCGGACCGGCTGACGGTGACCGCGATCGGTGGCCACGTCGTGCTCGACCTGCGTGATGCGCTGCTGCAGGGCCAGCACACGATCGTGCACGCCACGCTGGTCGGCGGCCAGCTGCACCTGCTGGTGCCCGACGGCGTGCGGGTGACCGTCACCCCGGCCCGCCAGCCCGGCCGGTATGGCCCTGAGCTGGAGCCCAGCCCGTCCCCGGCGGCGGCTATCCCCCGTTCCCCGCTGATCGAGGTGCGTGCGGTTACCGTGGCCAGCCGGATCAGGGTGCACACGCCGCGGCGCCCGACGGGCCGCGGGTGGTGGCGTAGATGAGCACCGAGGGGTTCGCGAACGCCAGGTGGTAGCTGGCCTAGTCGGCGGCGAAGGCGGCCAGGTCGGCGCCCTTGCCGGACCGGTACAGGAACACGTACCGGACGTCGTCGCGGGCCAGGATCGCACCGGCCTGGCAGCTGGCCGGGTGCAGCAGCACCTCGTTGGAGTCGAGCAGCGGCTGGCGGCCCGCCGGGGGCAGCGACCGCGGGTGGGCGATCCGGTAGGCGCCGTAGGACTGCAGGCCGGTGTAGCCGCCCATGGCCAGCACCGCACGGTTGCCGATGCCGGGGTTCAGGTAGGGCGTGGAGATGACATTGCCCCCGGTGTTGTGCTGCCCCAGCCAGCGCCCGGCGGCCGCGACCCGGTGCGTGAGCACCTCGCCCGCGGGCCGGGCCCCGGCCTGCAGGCTGTGGGCCGTCTGCACGATCGCGACGAGCGCGATCACCGCCGTGGCTGCGGCCGCCGATATGGTCAGCGCGGTCCTGCTCCCCGGCCAGTAAGCCAGCAGCGCCCGCACCACGAGCACCACGCCCAGCGCGCCCAGCACCGACAGCGGCGCCCCGAGATCGCGCTCGAACCGCTGCGGGAAGCCGTCCACGGCGGTCCGGCTGCCCAGGTACATCATGGCCGCCCACAGCAGGACGGTCACGGTGGCGAGCACCTGCCCCGGCTCGGCCAGCCGCCGAATCCTGGCCGCGGCCGCCCCGGCGCCGAACAGGCCAAGCCAGACAATGGCTGGCCCGAGTCCCGTCAGCAGGTGCGCCGCAGCCGGGACTGGCTGGCTGCCGAGCGCGATCGAGACCGCGGTGGAGGTGGATGAGTGGCCGGTGATCAGCCCGGCCAGGCTGTAGGTAAGGGTGGCGCAGCCGACCGCCAGCACGGCCGCCGCCACCAGCGCCAGCAGCAGCATCCGCACCGCCTGGCGGCTCCCGCCGGTAGAGCAGGTAGGGCACGGCCGTGACCGCCGTCAGGGCCAGCAGCACCGCCACGTACAGGGTGACCACCGAGTGATACAGCACCACCGAGGCTGCCGTCACGGCCAGCAGCGCCGCCGACCTCGCGCTGGCGGAGTGATACAGCGTGATCAGTGCGGCGACGACCATCACCATCAGGAAGTAGCCGGCCAGCAGGTCGGGGTAGCGGCCCTCGGCGAAGCCGTCGTGGGCGCCGTTCAGCACCAGCCCGTTCAGCGCGGCCGCGGCCAGCCCGTACGGCCAGCCCCACAGCCCGGTGGCGAGTGCGTACCCGGCCAGTGCGCAGAGTACGAGGAAGGCGGGCGCCAGCACGGGGAACAGCTGCAGCGGGGCCAGCCCGCTGAACCGGCAGATCACAGCGGTGAGCGCGGGGAAGCCGGGTGGGTAGATGAGGTAGGTGCCATAGGAGCCGTGGGCGAGCATCTGCTCGGCCATTACGGCATGGGAGAACTGGTCACCACCACGCAGGAATGGCCAGTCGTGGCTGATCACCCCGGAGTAAGCCCGGCAGCCTGCCCGCCATGCCGCCCGGACCCGCGGATCCCTGGCCGGCCACCGCGGCGGGGGCAGTCCCACCGCCAGCGGCGGCAGTCCCGCCGCCAGGCCCGTTACCCGGCCCGCCGCCGCCCCACCGGCCGCGGCCGGCGGCCGCACCACCACCACCGGGGGCCCGGGCGGGCCCGGCGATCAGCACGCCGGCCAGGATCACCAGCACCACGATGAGGGCCAGCAGCCAGGCCGGCGGGTGTGTGCGGAGCATGCTGGCGAGGACAACCGCGAAAGTGCCGGCCACCAGGGTCAGCACGCGCGGGTCGGCGGTCACCGCGGGAGAGGGCAGCGCCGGGGTGGCCGGGCCGGGCGCACCACCCCGGAGCCGGTAGGCCAGCAGGCCGAGCATGATGGCCACCGCGGCCAGGGCGATCCACAGGGTTATCCCCCCTCCGGGCGCCCCGGGCCTGTGCCGGGGCGGGGTGGATGGCCTATCGCTGCCCGGGGCGGTCGAAGTTGACCGAACTGTAGGCGCGCAGTTTCCAGAGCTGGTGCTCGCTGGTGATGGTCCGGGTGGTGCCCGATCTGGCCCGCATGACCAGCGACTGGGTGGTCGCGCCGCCCGCCCGGTAGCGCACCCCGGCCAGCAGTTCCCCGTCGGTGATCCCGGTGGCGGCGAAGAAGGCGTCTTCCGAGGCGACGAGTTCGTCGGTGGTCAGCACCCGGCTGAGGTCGTGCCCGGCGTCGATGGCCCGGTCGCGCTCGGCGTCGTCACGGGGCGCCAGCTTGCCCTGGATGACCCCACCCAGGCACTTGATCGCGCAGGCGGCGATGATGCCCTCCGGGGTGCCGCCGATGCCGACCAGCAGATCGACGCCGGTGCCCTCACGGGCGGCCATGATGGCGCCGGCCACGTCACCATCGGTGATCAGCTTGATCCGGGCGCCGGTCTCCCGGACGTCGGCGATCAGCTGCTGGTGCCGTGGCCGGTCGAGGATGACCACGGTCACGTCCTGCGGGTGACAGCCCTTGGCCCGGGCCACCGCCCCGACGTTGTGCGCGGCCGGCGCCTCGATGTCCACGACACCGGCCGCGGTGGGGCCGGTCACCAGCTTGGACATGTAGAAGACAGCGGACGGGTCATACATCGAGCCGCGGGGACTGACCGCCAGCACGGAGATGCCGTTCGGCATGCCGTTGGCGGTCAGCCGGGTGCCGTCGATCGGGTCGACCGCCACGTCGCACTCCGGCCCGGTCCCGTCGCCGACCTGCTCCCCGTTGTAGAGCATCGGGGCTTGGTCCTTCTCGCCCTCGCCGATCACCACCACCCCGCGCATGGACACGGTGTTGATGAGCGCCCGCATCGCCTCCACGGCTGCGGCGTCGGCGCCGATCTTGTCACCGCGCCCGACCCAGCGGGCCGCGGCCATCGCGCCCGCCTCGGTTACCCGGGTGAGCTCCAGGGCCAGGTTCCGGTCGGGTGCCTGGGCTTCCGGCTCGGCGGTGATGGGCGGGCCCGGCTGGCTTGCCACGGGGGCGATGGGGTCGTCAGGCATGGCTGATGCCTCTCGTTCAGTGGCCGTGGACTGATCTTACGTACCGGGCCAGCCAGCTTGGCATGATCCCGGCCGGGTGGCATCCCCCGGAAGGGTGGCCCTGGCGCTAGAACGGCGCGCCCGGATCGGCGGGCTCATCCTGCTCGGGCAGCGCGGCGGCGAGCCGGGCCCGGGCTCCTTCCAGCCACTGCGAGCAGATGCCGGCGAGCCGCTCGCCCCGCTCCCACAGTTCGAGTGACTCCGCCAGCGCCAGCCCGCCGCTCTCCAGCCGCTTCACCACCTCGACCAGCTCATCGCGCGCCTGCTCGTAGCTCAGCGATCCGGCGGGCTGATCCTGCGGTCCGGTCACGGCGCCAACATACCGGCTACGGGTGCATCCTGCCGGGGCCAGCCGGTCCAGCCCAGGTCTGCATGCGGGCCGGATAGCCGTGGGCCAGGGCCGTGGCGGGCTGGGTGGCCTGGATCGCCGCCGCCACCACCCGTGCGTAGAGCCGGGCGCCGGGCGGCCGGGGGTGGACGCCGTCAGGCCAGAGCAGCCAGGTGCGGTGCTCGATCGCGGCGTGCCAGTTCGCCATCACCACGTTCGGGTGGCGGCTGGCGGCCGCGATGGCCGCATTCACCTCGTGCTCCCAGGGCCGGGCCTCGTAGGTGTTGACCAGCACCAGCTTGCGCCGGGGCCCGATCTCGGCCAGCAACTGGCGGATCTGGCCGCTGGTCACGGTCCCGTTCGTGCCCAGGCCCACGACCACCACCCGGCGCAGCCGGCCGTGGGCGGCGAGCCGGCCGACGATGGCCAGCCCGGTCTGCATCTGGCGGCTGACCTGTGCGTCGATATAGACACCGGGCAGGGCTGCCTGCAGCTGCGGAGCCGAGGCGAGCATGACCGAGTCGCCGATCGCGGTGACCTGCCAGCCCCGCACCGGCCGGGGAGCCTGGCCGCCCGGAGCGGCCGCGGTGGTTGTCCCGGCGGGGGACTGTTCGGGGGTGGCGGCCGGCTGCTGCCCGCCCGCAGGCGGCTGGGCGGCCCGGGCGCGGCTGGCCGCACTGACCCGCTCACCCTGGGCGACCTGGCGCATCAGGGCGGAGGAGGCGCTGGCCGGCGGATTGAGCACGCCGTATCCCGCCGTGCAGGCGACCGTGGCTGCCGCCACCACGGCCAGCAGCGGCAGGGCGCGGATGGGAGAGCGGCGGGCGGCGGTGAGGGATTCGGCCAGCCCGGCCCGCCAGGTACGCAGGGTGGCGCGGAACCCGGATCGCAGGATGGGTGTCTCGATCCACCGCCAGGAGGCGGCCGCCAGGCCGATCGCGATCACCGCCTCCACCGGCCACAGCCAGGCCGGGACCGGTCCCGGGGCGGCGATCGCGACGGCGAGCGCGATCACCGGCCAGTGCCACAGGTAGATGCCGTAGGAGCGGACGCCAAGCCAGCGCAGCGGCCGCAGGCTGAGCAGCGCGGACACGCCCCCCGGCGCCGCGGCTGCCAGCACCAGGCCACCGGCCGCGAGGGCGGCGATAACCAGCCCGGCGGGATAGACCACCGGGTCGGCGCCGGACAGGTGACCGGCCGACCAGGCCAGCACGGCCAGCCCGGCCAGGCCAGCGAAGTCCAGCCGCCGGGTGAGGCCCGGCGCCGCGGCGGTCACGGTGGCCAGTGGCCAGGTCAGCGCCAGTGCCGCGCCGACCAGCAGGGCGGCCGCATGGGTATCGGTGCCGTAGTACACCCGTGACGGGTCGGTACCGGGGGTGTACAGCAGCGCCATCAGCAGTGCCGATGCCGCGGCCCCGGCCCAGGCGACCGCCGCCCGGGCGTGGCGGCTG
The DNA here is from genome assembly GCA_963837105.1 of uncultured Actinomycetes bacterium. Lineage (GTDB taxonomy): Bacteria > Actinomycetota > Actinomycetes > Streptosporangiales > Streptosporangiaceae > UBA9676. The sequence continues at coordinate 180,937 of CAWIMG010000036.1, forward strand.
CTCATAGCGGCCAGCACCAGCCCCAGGATCAGCGGCCAGATCAGGTAGAACTGCTCCTCGATGGCCAGCGACCACAGGTGCTGCAACGGTGGCGGCGGGCCGAACGACGCGAAGTAGGAGACGTGGTGGGTGGCCTGATACCAGTTGCTTCCGTAGCAGGCGGCCGCCACCAGGCTCGGCCGGAGCGCCGCCAGCTGGCCCGGCTCGGCCAGCGCCACCGCCGCCGTCACCGTGACCAGTACCACCGCCAGCGCGGGCAGGAGCCGCCGCGCCCGCCGGCCCCAGAACTGGCCGAGGTGCAGTTTCCCCAGCCGGTCCCGCCGGGCAGCCAGCAGATCGGTGATCAGGTACCCGCTGAGCACGAAGAACACGTCCACGCCGAGGAACCCGCCCGGGGCAGCGGGGATGCCCAGGTGAAACGCCAGCACAGCGAGCACGGCCAGAGCGCGGACCCCATCCAGGCCGGGTGCACGCTGACGCTGGCCGCCGCCCATGGCTGGCCTGGCTACCGGCTCCAGCGTCAACTCGGTCATCACCTCCCGGCTCAAGGCCATCTTCCGGACTTCGCCGTCCGGGCAAGCGGAGAAACGCCGGGGCGGGGTGGGGGGAAGTTAACGTTACGCGTCCGGGGCGCGATGCGCGCTATCTTCGGCGGTCACAGTTAGCTGGTCGTCGGCGAACCTGACCACCAGCCGCTCGCCCTGCGCCACATCGGCCGCGCGCCGGATGACCTCGCCGTCCCGCTGCACGATCGCGTAGCCACGCTGCAATGTGGCGGCCGGGGACAGGGCCAGCAGCCGGCCGCGGATATGCCCGACGTCGTCCGCGGCGCGGTCCAGCCCGGTGGTGAAGCACCGCCGCGCCCGCCCCGCCAGCGCCGCGACCAGCTCGGCGCGCCGGTCGATCTCCCGCAGCGGGTCGGCCAGCGCTGGCCGGGACCGGGTATCCGCCAGCCAGGCGCCTTCCCGGTCGAGCCGGCCCAGCAGTGTTCGCCGGGCGCGGGAGCGCAGCTGGCGGATGAGGGCGAGCTGCTCGGTCACGTCCGGCACCGCCCGCCGGGCCGCGTCGGTGGGGGTGGAGGCGCGCACGTCGGCGACCAGGTCCAGCAGCGGGGTGTCCTGCTCATGCCCGATCGCGCTCACGACCGGGGTCTGACAGCCTGCCACCGCGCGGATGAGGCTCTCGTCGGAGAACGGCAGCAGATCCTCCACCGAGCCGCCGCCCCTGGCGATGATGATCACTTGCACGTCCTGGTCGGCATCGAGGCGATGCAGCGCGTCGGTCACCTCGGTGACCGCGTAGGGGCCCTGCACCGCGACCTGCTCCACCCGGAACCGGACGGCTGGCCAGCGGGCCGCCGCATGGCGCTGCACGTCCCGCTGGGCCGCCGAGTCGCGCCCGCAGATCAGGCCGATCACGGCCGGCAGGAAGGGCAGTGGGCGCTTGCGCTCGGCCGCGAACAGGCCCTCGGCGGCCAGCGACCGCCGTAGCCGGTCGAGCCTGGCCAGCAGTTCGCCGATGCCCACCGCACGGATCTCGAACCCGGTCAGCGAGAACGAGCCACGGGCCGGGTTAAGGTCAGGCTTGCCCCAGACCACCACCCGGGCGCCCTCGGCTGGCGGCGGGTCGGCCGCGTCGAGCACCGTCCGAGCGCAGATCACCCGGACTGAGACTGCCGCCACCGGATCGCGCAGGGTGAGGAACACTGTCCCGCCCCGCCTGGTCAACTCCGCGATCTGGCCTTCCACCCAGACCCGGCCAAGCCGGCCGACCCATTCCCCGGCCAGCCGCAGCACGGTGCGGACTGGGACCGGCGATTCGGCCGTGGTCTGCAGGGCCATGGGCGGCGCGGTGGCTGGTCAGCCGGTCTCGTCCGCGAGCCTGGCCAGGCGGCGCTCATACATGGTGATCACGTCGTCCCGGCGGGCGGTGGCCTGCTCGTAGTCGAGCAGTGCCCGGACCCCGTCCGGGCCGAGCCCACGCAACCTGGCCCGCAGCGAGGCGACCGAGAGGCTGTCGTAGCCCGCGATCGGCGGCACCGGCGCCGTGCTGGCGGCGCGCTTGGCGGTGCCGGGTTTGGCAGCGGCGGGTTTGGGGGTGGCCGGCTTGGCAGCGGCGGGTTTGGCGGTAGCCGGCCTGGTGGCGGTGGCCTTCGCGGCGGCTGGCTTGGTGCCAGCTGGTGTGGTGGCGGCCGAGGTGGCCCTGGCAGTGGCTGGCTTGGTGCCAGCCGGTGTGGTGGCCTTGGCCGGTGTGGCCCTGGCGGTGACTGGTTTGGCGCCGGCTGGTGTGGTGGCAGCGGGCTTGGTCTTAGTGGCCTTAGTCGTAGTGGCCTTGGCCGGGGCGGGCTTGGCCGGGGCGGGCTTGGCGGCGGTGGCCCCGGTGGCGGCTGGTTCGGTGGCAGCGGGCTTGCTGCTGGCGGCCTTGGCCGGCGCAGGGCCGGCTGGGCGGGTGTGCGGTCGCTGGCCAGCCGTGCCCTGGCGGTCGGACAGCAGCGTGACGTTGCCGGCCGCCTCCGGCTGCCGGCTGCCGGCTTCGCCCTGGCCCGCTGGCGGGCTGGGCGGCGCTGGCGGGGCGAACTGCTCCTCCAGCTGGGCCCGGAGCTTGTCGGCGGCCATCAGCAACTGGCCGATCCCGGCGAAGACCGTCCGCAGCACCATTGCGGGCGCCTCCTTGAGGCGATCAGTGACCTGCGGGATAGGCATCGTGATCTCCTGCCTGCGTGTCTGGGCGCGGGGCGGTTCTGCCAGTTCCCTATTCTCGCTCCGCGCGGCCCGCCGTGCGCGGCGGCGGCCAGAGTTCCCGCTTCGGCCGTGCCAGCGGCTGGCGGCGTCCCGGAACCCCGGTACATTGGGGACTGTGATCAGCCTAGACGGGCAGGGGCAGGCCGCCCCCGAGCGGGTGGCCCGGCGGGTGCTGCTCGCCCGGCCGCGGGGGTACTGCGCCGGGGTGGACCGGGCCGTGCAGACCGTGGAGCTGGCGCTGGAGCGCTACGGCGCCCCCGTCTATGTGCGCAAGCAGATCGTGCACAACAAGCACGTCGTGGCCTCGCTGGAGCAGCGGGGCGCGGTGTTCGTGGACGAGACGGCGGACGTGCCAGCGGGTGCGGTGGTGGTGTTCTCGGCGCACGGGGTGGCGCCGGAGGTCCGGGCTGAGGCCCAGCGCCGCGAGCTGCGCACGATCGACGCGACCTGCCCGCTGGTCACCAAGGTGCACAACGAGGCGCGGCGGTTTGCCGCCCAGGGGTACGACATCCTGCTCATCGGCCATGAGGGCCACGAGGAGGTCATCGGCACCACCGGTGAGGCGCCGGCGCACATCCACCTGGTGGACGGCCCGGCCGCCAGTGCCGCTGTGCAGGTGCGGGACCCGGCCAAGGTCGCCTGGCTGTCACAGACCACGCTGTCGGTGGATGAGACCACCCAGACCGTGGCCGCGCTGCGCGAGCGGTTCCCGCTGCTGGCCGACCCGCCCAGCGACGACATCTGTTACGCGACCCAGAACCGGCAGGTGGCCGTCAAGGCCATCGCCGCCGAGTCCGATCTGGTGATCGTGGTCGGGTCGCAGAACTCGTCCAACTCGGTGCGGCTGGTCGAGGTGGCCAAGGAAGCCGGGGCCGGTGCCGCCTACCTGGTGGACGATGCCGGGTCGATCGAGCCGGCCTGGCTGGCGGATGCCACCACGGTCGGCCTGACCAGTGGCGCGTCGGCGCCCGAGGAACTGGTCGCCGGTGTGCTGGAGCGTCTCGCCACCTTCGGGTTCGGCGAGGTGCAGGAGGTCGAGGCGGTCCCGGAGCGGATGGCCTTCGCGCTGCCACGCGACCTCAGACGCGGGTAGCGTCAGGCTCCTTGCCAGCAGGCCTGGCCTGGCCATCAGCGGCATCGCGCGGCCGGGCAGCGGCTGCCCCGGCGGGCCTGGCTGGCCCACCGGGCCGGGATGGGAACTGCCGCACCGGCCAGGCTTGCCCGCCCAGGCCCCGGGCGGCCGCGATGATCAGGGTCAGCGCTGTCCCGGCGAACAGCCATGGTGCGGCGCCGGCCAGCGTGAGCGCGGCTCCCTCCGCGACCGACACGATCAGGCCGCCACTCCCGGTGATGGCACTGACCAGGACCACCACGATGCACAGCACGGTCGGCGGGCTGACCGCGACCAGCAGCAGGTCGGCCTTGCGTGCCCACCAGGCCGCGGCGGCGCCGCCGGCCAGGAAGAACACGCCAGTCACCGCCGGCTGGCCGAGCCCCTTGGCCAGCAGTACGCCCAGGGTGAAGACCACCATGGTCAGTACCAGCGCGCCGCGCGCCGTCAGCCGGATCATGGCTCAACTGCCTCCTCTGCTCGAAACATTGTCCGGCGCGCAATGACGGCCAGCGGAATGAGGGTGAGCCACAGATAGTCGGCGGTCTGCGGGTCGGCCAGGGCGACCGGGATGCTCAGCCCGAACACCAGCGGGAGCGTCAGCAGGCGGACGAGGAAGTAGCGGCGCACCCGGGGGTTGACTTGGCCGCGCATCAGGCTGTGAGCCGAGATGGCATAGATCCAGATCGCGGCCTCCGCCAGGCCCGCGGCGGCCACGCAACCGGCGTAGAACACCGTCGCGGTGACCTGGCCGGTCACCGCGCCACTGAGCAGCGCGGTCGGGTAGGGCAGGAACGCGATCGTGGCCAGGAACAGCAGGTTGAGCAGCATCAGGGTGCGGTTCAGCACGGTGATGTAGCCGAACATGCTGTGGTGGCCGAGCCAGAACAGGCCGATCACCGCGAAGCTGATCGCGAAGCTGCGAATCTCTGGCAGCGCGGCGTGCAGCGCGCTGGTGGCGTTGACCTTGCCGCTGGCTGGCGACGGCACCCGGATATCCACCACCAGCAAGGTAATGGCGATGGCGAACACCCCGTCGCTGAAGAACAGCACCCGGTCGTACCCCAGCTTCCCGGGCAAGACGAGCCCCGGCTGGGCAGTGGGATGCCCCTCCGCCACCGCTGAGTGATCCGCGGGCGGCGTGGGCTGCGATGGCGCGGGAGACGCTGGCGGGCTGGCGGGCGGGCGGTCTCCGGGTGCACCGGCTGGGGGCTCCGCGACACCATCCGCCATGACGGGCAGGCTTTCCCATCCGCTACCCGGCGGCCCGGCTGGGCGGGACCCGGGTCAGCTCGACTCGGCCGGGTTCGGCTGTGCCACCCGGACGGGTGCCAGTATCGCCGACCGCGATCTCGGCCACCAGTTCCGGCGCAGACAGGGCCCGGGGGGTTTCCTCCACCGGGCTAGGCGATTCGAGCTCGGCGTCGACCAGCTCCAGCTGGCTGAACCGGCGGGCGCTCACCAGCACCCTGCTCTCCAGCGAGCCGATTGTCTGGTTGTAGGTGCTGACCGCGTTGCCGAGGGCCTTGCCCAGCCGGTTGACATGCCGGGCCAGCCCGCCCAGTCGCTCGTGCAGTTCGCGCCCGACGTCGAAGACTGCCCGCGCGTTATCCGACAGAGCGGCCTGCTGCCAGGCGTACTGCGCCGTCCGCAGCATGCTGACCAGCGTGGTCGGGGTGGCGATGTGCACCTTCCTGGCCATGGCGTAGTCCAGCAGGTCGGGTTCACGTTCCAGGGCCGGGGCGAGGAATACCTCACCCGGGATGAACAGCACCACGAACTCGGGTGCGGGACTGAGAGCGGTCCAGTAGGCCTTGGCCGCCAGCCGGTCGATGTGATCGCGCAGGTGGCGGGCATGCGCGGTGAGCCGGTCCCGCCGGACCTGCTCGTCGCTGGTCTCGGCTGCCTCCAGGTAGGCAGCCAGCGACACCTTGGAGTCCACCACGATGTTCTTGCCGCCAGCCAGCCGGACCACCATGTCCGGGCGCAGCGCGCCATCGTCGGTGGTCACCCCCACCTGCTCGTCGAAGTCACAGCGGGCGCTCATGCCGGCCAGTTCCACCACCCGGCGCAGCTGCATCTCCCCCCAGCGGCCGCGGGCCTCGGGCCGCCGCAGCGCCGTGACCAATGCCTGGGTCTCGATCCTGAGCTGCTCCGAACTCTGGCGGGCGATCGCGACCTGCTCGGCCAGCGCGGCATGCGACCGCTCCCGGGCCGCATCCGCGTCCCGGAGCTGGGACTCCACCCGGGCCAGGGTCTCCTTCAGCGGCCCGACCAGGCTCTCCACCGCCGCCCGGCGGGTGTCCAGGTCGCCGGCCGCGCGGGCGTTGGCCGCCGCCAGCCGGCCCTCGGCCATCTCCAGGAACCGGCGGTTGCTGGCGTCCAGCGCCTGCGCCGACAGCGACTGGAAGCGTTCCGCGAGCTGCCCATCAACCAGGGCGGAACGTTCGCTGGCCGCCCGGGCCTTTTCCTCGGCCGCGCTGGCCCGTGCGGCCAGATCCGTGGCGGCGGCCGCGTCCCGGCTGCGGGCGAACAGGAACCCGAGCCCCGCCCCCACGGCGATGCCGATGAGCAGGGCCAGCAGCGAGATGATGGTCATACGCGGCATCTTCGCAGCCGGCTGCGACAGTCGTGGGGAGGCCACGCGGGCAGCGGCGCATTTGCCGCTGGCCTGGCCGGCAGTCAGCCAGGGGCGCGGCTACCCGGCGGCGCCGGCCGCCACCAGGCCGGTGACCGCCTGGCGCAGCGGCCCCAGCCGCCCGGCCGCGGCTGAGCGCGCCTGCGCCAGTGACCGCCCGGCCAGCGGCTCGGCCACCTCCAGGTAGGCCTTGATTTTCGGCTCGGTGCCGCTCGGCCGGATCACCACCCGGGCCCCGGGCAGCTGGTAGCGGAGCACGTCGGACGGCGGCAGGCCGGCCGTTCCGGCTGACAGGTCGCCGATGCCGGTCACCGGCCAGTCCGCCAGCGCCGCCGGCGGGGTGGCCCGCAGCCAGGCCATGATCTGGCTGGGAGCCGCCGCCGGCAGGGTGACCTGTGCGGTGAGGTGGACCCCGTGCGCGGTTTCCAGCGCATCCCAGCGGTCCAGCAGCGACTGGCCGGCCTGGCGGGCCTCGGTGGCCAGCGAGACCAGCGCCAGCGCCGCGCTGATGCCGTCCTTGTCCCGGACCACATCCCCGACCGCGTAGCCGAGCGCTTCCTCATAGCCGAAGACGAAACGGCTGCCCGGGGTACTCTCGCCCGCCCGCACGATCCACTTGAACCCGGTCAGGGTCTCCGCGTAGCCGGCTCCCGCCGTGGCCGCGATCGCGGACAGCATGCCCGAGGACACCACGGTGGTGGCCACCAGGCGGCGGCCCGGCTCCGGCCCGCTGGCCGTCCGGTCCAGCAGGTAGGCCCCGAGCAGCGCGCCCACCTGGTCCCCGGTGAGCGGCCGCCAGCCGCCCGGGGCGGCCGGGTCGGGCACTGCCACCGCCAGCCGGTCACCGTCGGGATCGTTGGCGATCACCAGGTCGGCGCCCAGCCGGCGGGCGTCGGCCAGGGCGAGGTCCAGCGCGCCGGGCTCCTCCGGGTTGGGAAAGGCGACGGTCGGGAAATCGGGGTCGGGCCCGGCCTGCGCCGCGACCACATGCGGCGGCGGGAAGCCAGCCTGCCCGAACGCCCGCAGCGCGAGATCCGCGGCGACCCCGTGCAGCGGGGTGTAGACGACCCGCAGCGGCCGGGGCCCGGCGGGGACAGGCAGCCCGGGGGAGGCGGCCACGATCGCGGCCAGATACGCCTGCGCGATCTCGTACCCGTGCTGGGTGATCAGTGGGCTGGCGGTGGCTACCGGCACCGCGGACAGCGGGCCAAGCCCGCCGATAGCCGCCTCGATCTGCTCGTCCACCGGCGGGATGATCTGCGCGCCGTCGCCCAGGTAGAGCTTGTAGCCGTTGTCGGCGGGCGGGTTGTGGCTGGCGGTGATCATGATCCCGGCCGCGGCACCCAGGCGCCGGATGGCGAAGGCCAGCAGCGGGGTCGGCTGCCGGGGTGGCAGCAGGTGCACGCCGATGCCCGCGCCCGCCAGCACCCGGGCCGCCTCCGCGGCGAACTCGTCCGACCGGTGCCGGGCGTCGCAGCCGATGACCACGCCGGCCCCGGCCGCGCCGGGGACATGCCCGGCCAGCCAGCCGGCCAGCGCCGCGGTCGCGGCCCGGACCACAGCCCGGTTCATCCGGTTGGGCCCGGCCCCGACCACCCCGCGCAGCCCGGCGGTGCCGAACGTCAGCCGCCCACGGAACCGGTCGGCCAGTTCGGCCGCGGCGCCGGGACCGGCATCCAGCAGGCCGCGCAACTCGGCCCGGTCCCGCTCGTCCGGATCGTCTGCCAGCCAGGCTTCCGCCGCCGCGCGGAGGCCGCCGCTGGTCATCGGTGGTCCCGCGGCTCCGCCGGCAGCAGGCCGGGCAGCAGGCCCGCCAGCAGCGAGCCCATCCGGCCGGCCGCCGCCTGCCCGGCCGCCACCACCTCGCCGTGGTCGAGACCGTGCGGCGCCAGCCCCGCCGCCAGGTTGCTGACCAGCGAGATGGCCAGTACCTCGGCGCCCAGGTGACGGGCGGCGATGGCCTCCAGCACGGTGGACATGCCGACCAGGTCGGCCCCGGCGGCGGCGAGCATCGCGATCTCGGCCGGCGTCTCATAGTGCGGCCCGGGCAGCGCCGCGTACACACCTTCGGCCAGCCCGGGGTCGGCCAGGCGGGCCAGCGCGCGCAGACGTTGCGCATAAAGGTCGGTGAGGTCGGTGAAACGCGGCCCGTACCCGGCGGGCGGCGGCGGGCCGGCCAGCGGCGAGCGGCCGGTCAGGTTGATGTGGTCGGCGACCAGCACCGGCTGGCCGACCTGGTAGCCAGGGTTGATCCCGCCCGCCGCGTTGGTGAGCACCACCACCTGGCAGCCGGCCGCCAGCGCGGTCCGCACGCCGTGCACCACCGTCGCCACCGGATGGCCCTCGTACAGGTGGACCCGGCCGAGGAAGACCAGCGCGCGGACCTGGCCGGCCAGCAGCGAGCGGACCGCTGGGGAGTGGCCGCCGACGGTCGGCGGCGGGAACCCGCCCAGCGCGGCCAGTGGCACCTCGGCGCTGGCCTGGCCGAGGGCGTCGGCAGCGGGGGCCCAGCCGGAGCCGAGGACGACCGCTACGTCATGCCGGGGCTGCCCGGTCAGTTCGGCCAGCCGGGCGGCGCTGGCCTGCGCGGCCTGGTAGGGATCGGCGGCGCTGCCCGCCACCCCGGCCGCGGTCACGCCCGGACGTACGGCTTGCCGTCGGCGGCGGGCGGCCGTACCCGCCCGACCAGCCCCGCCACCGCGATGATCGTGGCCACATACGGGGCCATCAGCAGGATGAACGAGGAGACCGGCACCCGCAGCACGGACAGTTCGGTCTGCAGCTGGTAGCTGAACCCGAACAGCAGCGCGGCCGCCACCGAGCCGAGCGGTGTCCACCGCCCGAAGATCATCGCGGCCAGGGCGATGAAGCCGAACCCGGAGCTGATGTCGGAGGTGAAGAAGCCGACCGAGCCGACGGTCAGGTAGGCACCGCCGATGCCGGCGATCATGCCGCCCAGGATGACGTTGCGGTACCGGGTCCACAGCACCCGGATGCCGACCGTGTCGGCCGCCACCGGGTGCTCGCCGACCGCCCGGACCCGCAGCCCCCACCGGGTCCGGAACAGGCCGATCTGGACCACCAGGATCAGCGCGTAGGTGATGTACAGGAAGATGTTGGCGTCGAAGAAGACCGGCCCGATGATGGGGATGTTGCTCAGCACCGGGATCTTGATCGTGGTGAACGTGTTGCCGGAGTTGAAGGTGTTGGCGTAGGGGATCATGACCCGGTCGTACAGGTAGTTGGTCAGCCCCAGCGCGACCACGTTCAGCACCACGCCGAGGATGATCTGGTCGACCAGGAACATGATCGCGAATATCGCGAGCAGCGCTCCCACCAGGCCGCCAGACAGCGACCCGCCGATCAGCCCGAGCCAGACCCCGCCGGTGACGCTGGCCACGGCGGCCGCGACGAACGCGCCGGTCAGCAGCTGGCCCTCGATCGCGATGTTGATGACGCCGGCCCGCTCGCCCATGAGGCCGGCCAGGGCGCCGAGCACCAGCGGGATGGACGCGGTCAGTGTGCCCTGCAGCAGGTTGACGACCTGCAGCGGGCCGACCGTGTTGCCCGCATCCGCCCAGGCCAGCAGGGACAGCAGGAAGCACAGCAGGACGATCGCGAGGGTCAGCCGCTTGCCCCAGCGGGGCAGGTCCGCCACGGCCCGCAGGATGCCCAGGCCGATCGAGATCACGCCCATGATGTAGGACAGCAGCGCCCCGGGCACGTGGATCGACGGCAGATGCGGGCTGGCGCCGGGCAGCGACAGGGCGAAGACGGCGTCGCCGCCGTGGGCGAGCAGGCCGAACACGAAGATGTCGATCAGGCCGAGACCGATGAACGTGCCCGCGGCCAGGTACCGGCGGCTGATCGTGACCGGCGCGCGGACCGGTGTGGCCAGAGCCGTCATGCCGACCATCCTTTCGAGGTGACCGCCTGCCCGGTGGTCCCGCCGGCACGTCGCAGCCGGAAGAGCATCCTGATCAGCGGCGGCGCGGCGACCAGCAGCACGATCATGGCCTCGATGACGTTGGTGACATCGGCCGGGACGCCGGTGGCGGCCTCCATGACGGTGCCGCCGGCGTTCAGCGCGCCGAACAGCAGCCCGGCCAGCACCACCCCGAACGGCCGGACCCGGCCGAGCAGCGCCACCGTGATGCCGTCGAAGCCGTAGGTGCCGTAGCTGTTGAACGTCAGCGGTGCCGTCTGGCCCTGCACGATCGTGGTCGCCGACAGCCCGGCCAGGCCGCCGGCGATCACGAACGCCAGCACCCAGACCCGCTCCACGCTGATGCCGGCGCTGCGGGCCGCGCTCGGGCTGGCGCCCACGGTCCGGAACCGGAAGCCGATCGTGCTGCGGGAGAGCAGCCACGACGTCGCGGCCGCGGCGGCCAGCGCGATCAGGAACCCCACCCCGGCCTGTGGCGGCGGGCCGCCGACGTGCGGCAGCATCGCGCTGGAGCCGATGTTCGGCGCGACCGCGTTGGTCTGGTGCGGGGCCTGCATCAGCGACTGGCTGGACAGCAGGAAGGTCAGCAGGTTGTACATGATGTAGTTGAACATGATCGTGAGAATGACCTCGTGCGCGCCGGTCCGAGCCTTGATCTCACCCACGATCCAGCCGATGAACGCGCCGCCGACGAAGGCACCGATGATGCATACGATCGCGTGCAGCACGATGGGCAGGTTGATGGCGTAGCCGAGCCAGGTGGCGACCAGCGCGCCGCCAATCCACTGGCCGGCCGCACCGATGTTGAACATCCCGGCCCGGAAAGCCACCGCCACCGACAGTCCGGTCAGGATGAGCGGGGTGGCCTCGAACGCGGTGAGCGACAGCGGGTAGAAGATCGCTGCGATCGAGCCGCCGTGGAAGGCGGCCGCGACCGTGGCCGGGCTGAAGATAGAGCCCTCGAACAACGCCGAGTAGGCGGCGGCCACCGAATCCCAGGTCGCCGACAGCGCGGTTCCCGGCGCGTAGCCGAACGAGTCCCAGGCCCGCAGCACCACCGGGTCACTGGCCACGATCAGGATGGCACCGACCAGCAGGGCAACGAAGATGGCCAGGATGGTGATGACGACCGAGTTTCCCTCGGAGAACGTCGCGATGATCAGGCGGCCGGTGAGCGGCTGGCGGCCGCCCGGCTCGCCCGATGCGGGAGCGCCGGTGTCCTCGGTGGTGGCGGTCGAGTAGGGGGCGGCCGCCGGCTCGGCCTCGTGCTCGTCACTCATGACTGCTCCGGCTCCTGGGCTGGTGCCGGGGTGTCACCCGGCGGCTCGGTATCCGGCGGCTCGGTATCCGGCAGCTCGGCGTCGGTGGCCGCTGCCCCGCCGCCGGCCATCAGCAGGCCGAGTTCCTGCTCCTCGATGGTGGGCGGGGCGAACGCGACGATCCGGCCCTCGTACATGACGGCGATGCGATCGGCCAGCGCGTAGATCTCGTCGAGTTCGGACGAGACGATCAGCACCGCCGCGCCCGCGTCCCGCTGGGCGACCACGCGCTTGTGCACGAACTCGATCGAGCCGACATCCAGGCCCCGGGTCGGCTGGCTGACGATCAGCAGCTTGACGTCGCGGCCCATCTCCCGGGCGACCACCACCTTCTGCTGGTTGCCGCCGGACAGCGTCCCGGCCGGTGTCAGCACCGACGTGGTCCGGACGTCGTACTCCCGCACCCGGGTGGCCGCGGATTCCCGGATGGCCGCCAGGTTGAGCGAGATGCCGGAGGCATAGGGCGGCCGGTCGAAGACGTCGAGAATCAGGTTGTCGGCCACCGAGAAGTCGCCGACCAGGCCGTCTTCTGACCGGTCCTCCGGGATGTAGCCGATGCCGGCCCGCAGCCGGTCCCGGGTCGAGGCATGGCTGAGATCGGTGCCGTTCATGTGGACCGAGCCGGCCGAAGGCCGCAGCCCCATCAGCGCCTCGCACAGCTCGGTCTGGCCGTTGCCCTGCACGCCGGCCACGCCCAGGATCTCGCCCGCCCGGACCTGGAACGACACGTCCCGCACCGACTGCTCGCCACGTTCCCCCTGCACGCTCAGGTGCTGCACGGCCAGCACTACCCCGGCCGGGTGGGCCGGTTCCTTGCTCACCCGCAGCTGGACTGACCGGCCGACCATCAGCGAGGCCAGTTCGGTGCTGCTGGTGGACGGCGGGCGCTCGCCGACGACCTGGCCACGCCGGATGACCGTGATCGTGTCCGCAATCGCCTGGACCTCTTTGAGCTTGTGCGAGATGAAGATGATCGACCGGCCGCCCGCGCGCAGCTCGCGCATGATCCGGAACAGGTCCTCGATCTCGCCCGGGGTGAGCACGGCGGTGGGCTCATCCAGCACCAGCACCCGGGCGTCGCGCAGCAGCGCCTTGATGATCTCGACCCGCTGCTGCACGCCGACCGGCAGGTCCTCCACCATGGCGTCAGGGTCGACCCGCAGCCCGTAGCGCTCCGACATTTCGAGCACTTCCCGGCGCGCCCGGCGCCGGTCGAGCAGGCCGAACGAGGGCAGCCGGAACGAGGGGATCCGGGCCCCGCCCAGGCTGACCGCGGGAGTGGTCAGTCCCCGGACCGGCTCGGTGCCGAGCGTCACGTTCTCGGCCACGGTGAAGACGGGGACCAGCATGAAGTGCTGGTGCACCATGCCGACCCTGGCCCTGATCGCGTCGGCGGGGGAGTGGATGGTGACCCGCTGATCGTCTAGCAGGATCTCGCCCTCGTCCGGCTGGATCAGGCCGTACAGCACGTTCATCAGGGTGGTCTTGCCCGCGCCGTTCTCGCCGAGCAGGGCGCGGATCTCACCGGGCTGGACTATCAGGTCGATGCTGTCGTTGGCGACCAGGCTGCCAAAGCGCTTCGTGATGCCCCGCAGCTCCAGCTTCACTGGCAGCCACCCTCCAGTCGGCTCTGGTCAGGGTCCCCGGCTGAAGCCGGGGACCCTGACCAGCATCAATCTTTATTCCTCGCCGGAACCCCGGTCAGACCGGGTTCTTGGTGGCGGGAACGATCTTGCCGCTGATGATGTCCTGCTTCACCGTGTTGAGCTCGCTCTGGAGCGAGGCGGGGACCTTGCTCGCCCAGTCGTGGAACGGGGCAAGCACGGCCCCGCCGTTGGCAAGGGTGCCAACGTAGCTGCCGCCCTGGCCGCCCTTGGCGGCGAGGAGTACAGCGGTCTTCACCGAGGTGCTGATGCCCTTCTCCACGCTGGTGATGAAGTACTTGCAGTAGGTGGCCGCGCTGACGCAGCCGTCGGTGTCCACCCAGTACATGGCGATGTTCTTGCCGGAGGCGTTGGCGGTCTGCACCGCCTTCGCCGAGCCGAGCCCGACAGCGCCCGCCACCGGGAAGATGATGTCGGCGCCATGGGTGATGAAGGTGTTGGTGATGGTCTGGCCGGCGGTGATGTTGGTGAAGCTGCCCGCGAACGTGCCGTTCTGCGAAGGCTCGCTCCAGCCGAGCACTTGGACGTGGGTGCCGTGCTTCTGGTTGTAGTACTGGACGCCGTCCCAGAAGCCGTCCATGTAGATCGTGACCGTGCCGAAGTTCTGACCGCCGAAGGTGGCCACCTTGCCGGTCTTGGTCATCCCGGCCGCCAGGTAGCCGCCGAGGAAGGCGTCCTGCGCGGTGTTGTACACCAGTTGGGTGATGTTGTGGGCGATCGGCGGATGCGCCTTGGTTGACAGGCAGAAGGAGGCGTACGAGCAGTCGACGATCGCGAACTTCTGCTTCGGGTTGGCCAGGGCAGCGGACTGGGTCGCCGGGCCCATCAGGAAGCCGACGGTGACGATGACCCCGCACTTCTGGGCCTCGAACGTGCTGATGTTCTTGGCGTAGTCCGAGGTCGTGGTGGACGGCAGGTACTTGACCGTGATGTTCGGGTTGGCGGCCGCGGCCTCCTGCATGCCCTGCCATGAGGACTGGTTGAACGACTTGTCGTTGATGCCGCCGGTGTCGGTGACCATGCAGCCGGTGAACTTGGCCGTTGTGGTCGTGGGTGTGCTGGAACTGCTGGGCTTGGCGCACCCGGCGGCCAGCAGGGCCACCGCCAGCAGTATCGCGCCAACCCGCAACGTTTGCCTCACTTGGTTACCTCCTCTTCCGGGGCGTCTTCATCGGCCGCGCCGGGAGTGGTGCTCGACATTCGCATCATCGGACCCCCCTCCACCCGGAGCGCCAGGGGCGAGAAAACCCAGACACCCTGCTTCGGGATGTTCGCAGGCTAAACCTGGGCAGCCGCCCGGGGAAGGTCGGCCGGCAGTGATCTTGCGTGCCGTTGCCAAATCGCAACCGAGGCCAGAGCCGCCCAGGTGGCAGCGGCGGGACAGCCACCGGGACCGCTGGCCGCGGCCACCGCGGCGCCGCTGTTATCGTGTGCAGCCGGAGGACTGCCATGGTGATCGACTGGGCCGCGCTGCGGGCCGGCGCGGCGCAGATGGCGCAGCGGGCCTACGCGCCATACTCCCGGCTGCGGGTGGGGGCCGCCGCCCAGACCGCCGACGGCCGGATCATTCACGGCTGCAACGTGGAGAACGCGTCTTACGGTCTCACCCTGTGCGCCGAATGCGGGCTGGTGTCCGCGCTGCACGCGGCCGGCGGCGGGACCCTGGCCGCGGTCAGCGTGATGTCCGGGGACGGGCAGCGGCTGCTGCCGTGCGGGCGCTGCCGCCAGCTGCTGCAGGAAGCCGGCGGCCCGGGCCTGCTGGTCGACACCGACGACGGGCCGGCCGAGCTGAGCCGGCTGCTGCCGGCCGCGTTCACCGCCACCGACCTGCCCGCCGGGGATGGCCCGGGTGGCTGACCGGGCGTACGCCGTCATCGACCTGATCCGTGCCAAGCGCGACGGGCTGGCCCTGACCAGTGAGCAGATCCGCTGGCTGTTTGGCGCGTACCTGGCCGGCGAGGTGGCCGAGGAACAGATGTCCGCGCTGCTGATGGCCATCTACTTCCGCGGCCTGGACGATGCCGAGCTGCGCACCTGGACCGCGGCGATGGTGGACTCGGGCGAGCGGCTGGATCTGTCCGGGGTCGGCCGCCCGACTGTGGACAAGCATTCGACCGGCGGGGTAGGCGACAAGGTGTCGCTGATCCTGGCGCCGCTG
This sequence comes from uncultured Actinomycetes bacterium, assembly GCA_963837105.1. GTDB lineage: Bacteria > Actinomycetota > Actinomycetes > Streptosporangiales > Streptosporangiaceae > UBA9676. The sequence continues at coordinate 196,514 of CAWIMG010000036.1, forward strand.
GTGGCCGTCTGCGGGGCGGCCGTGCCGCAGCTGTCTGGCCGGGGCCTCGGCCACACCGGCGGCACCCTGGACAAGCTGGAGGCGATCCCGGGCTGGCGGGCCAGCCTGCCGCCCGCCGAGATGACCGCGATCCTGCGCCGGCTGGGCTGCGTGATCTGCGCGGCCGGCCCTGGGCTCGCCCCGGCCGACCGGCGGCTCTACGCGCTGCGGGACGTCACCGGCACGGTCGAGTCGATCCCGCTCATCGCCAGCTCGATCATGTCCAAGAAGATCGCTGAGGGCACGGGGGCACTGGTGCTCGACGTCAAGGTCGGCAGCGGCGCCTTCATGCGCGAACTGGCCGATGCCCGGCTGCTGGCGCAGACCATGGTGAGGATCGGCGAGGAGCAGGGGGTGCGCACCTCGGCGCTGCTGACCCGGATGGACACCCCGCTCGGCCGGGCGGTCGGCAATGCGGTGGAGGTCGAGGAGGCGGTCGCCACCCTGACCGGCCAGGGCCCGCCGGATCTGGCCGAGGTGGTGCTGGCACTGGCGGCCGAGATGCTGCGGCTGGCCGGCCTGGACGGCGACCCGGCGGCGGCACTGGCCGACGGGTCGGCGCTCGCCCGCTACCGGGACATGATCGCGGCGCAGGGTGGTGACCCGGACGCCCCGCTGCCGGTGGCCCGGCACACCAGGGTGGTGCCCGCCCCGGCGACCGGCTGGCTGACCCGGCTGGACGCGCGTGGCGTCGGCCATGCCGCCTGGCGGCTGGGCGCGGGCCGGGCCCGCAAGGAGGATCCGGTGAGCCCGTCGGCGGGCCTGCTGTGCCTGGCGAAAGAGGGCGACTGGGTGGAGGCCGAGCAGCCTCTGCTGGAACTGCGGGCCGATGATGAGCCCCGGTTCGCCGCTGCGCTGGCCGCCCTCGGTGACGCGGTCGAGGTCGGCCCCGAGCGCCCCGCGCAAACCGCCCCGGTCATCGATCGGGTCGGAATGTGACAATGGTTAGATGTCGCTGACCCTGGACGAAATCCGGGCCGCACCCAAGGTGCTGCTGCACGATCATCTGGACGGCGGGCTGCGGCCGGAGACGGTCGTGGAACTCGCCGGTGCGATCGGCTACGACAAGCTGCCATCGCAGGACGTCGCCGAGGTGACCCAGTGGCTGCGCCGGGGTGCCCAGCGCGGCCACCTGAACCTCTACCTGGACGCGTTCCAGCACACGCTGGCGGTGATGCAGACCGCCGACGCGCTGCGGCGGGTGGCCGCCGAATGCGCCGAAGACCTCGCCGCCGACGGGGTCGTCTACGCCGAGGTGCGGTTCGCACCGGAACTGCACGTGACCCAGGGCCTGGCATTGGACGAAGTGGTCGAGGCGGTGCTGGACGGTTTCCGCGCGGGCAGCGCCGGCCGGGGCATCACCGTGTATGCGCTGCTCACGGCGATGCGCACGGCTGCCAGGTCACTGGAGATCGCCGAACTGGCGGTCCGGTACCGGGACCGCGGGGTGGTCGGCTTCGACATCGCCGGCGCCGAGGCGGGCAGCCCGCCGAGCCGTCACCTGGATGCGTTCCAGTACGTGGCCAGGGAGAACTTTCACATCACCATCCACGCCGGTGAGGGGTTCGGGCTCCGCTCCATCTGGGAGGCGCTGCAGTGGTGCGGGGCGGAGCGGCTCGGCCACGGGGTCCGGATCATGGATGACATCGAGATCGCCCCGGAGGGCACTGCCACCCTGGGCCGGCTCGCCAGCTACGTGCGGGACCGGCGGATCCCGCTGGAGATGTGCCCCACCTCCAACGTCCAGACCGGCGCGGCGCCGTCGATCGAGGCCCACCCGATCCGGCTGCTGCGCCAGCTGTCGTTCCGGGTCACGGTGAACACCGACAACCGGCTGATGAGCGGCGTCACCCTGTCCTCGGAGTTCCACCGGCTGGCAGAAGTGTTCGGGTACGGCTGGCGAGACATGGAGTGGCTCACCATCAACGCGATGAAGAGCGCGTTCGCCCACTTCGACGAGCGGCTGCGGATCATCGACACGGTAATCAAGCCCGGCTTCGCCACCGCCCGGGCGGCGAGTGATTCGGTGGTCCGGCTGCCATGACCGGGGAGGCGGGCGCGGTGGCACTGGCCCGGCCGGGCAGGGCGGCGCCGGGGCAGGCACGGGCGGCATGCTGACCGGGGTGGCCGGGTCAGATGCCGCGCTCCGGCAGGTGCTGCACGGGCTGCCGGGTGTCGATCAGGTCGGCGCGCAGGAGCGGGCCGCGGCCCTGGCCACCCGGTCGATCAAGCGGGAAGCCAAGTTGTGGGCACTTGAGATGGCGGTCCGGATGGTGGATCTGACCACCCTGGAGGGCGCGGACACGCCCGGTAAGGTGCGCGGGCTGTGCGCCAAGGCCCGTCAGCCGGACCCGGCCGATCCGGCGGTGCCGCCGGTGGCGGCCGTCTGCGTGTACCCCGACCTGGTCGCCCTGGCCCGCGCGGAACTGGCGGGCAGCCCGGTGGCGGTCGCCTCGGTGGCGACCGCGTTCCCCTCCGGCCGCGCCTCGCTGGCGGTCAAGCTGGCCGACGTCGCCGATGCGGTGGACGCGGGCGCGGACGAGGTGGACATGGTCATCGACCGCGGCGCGTTCCTGGCCGGCCGCTACACCCAGGTGTACGAGGAGGTGCGGGCGGTCAGGGAGGCCTGCGGCCAGGCCCACCTGAAGGTGATCCTGGAAACCGGCGAGCTGGCCACCCTGGACAACACGGCCCGGGCCGGCTGGCTGGCCATGCTGGCGGGCGCCGACTTCATCAAGACCTCGACCGGCAAGATCAGCCCGGCCGCCACCCCGCCGGTGGCGCTGGTCATGCTGTCCGCGGTCCGGGACTTCGCGGAGGCGACCGGCCGCCGTGTGGGGGTCAAAGTGGCCGGTGGGGTCCGCACCGCCAAGGACGCGATCCGTTACCTGGTGCTGGTCCGCGAGACCGCCGGGCCGGAGTGGCTGACCCCGGAGAAGTTCCGGATTGGCGCCTCCAGCCTGCTGAACGACCTGCTCATGCAGCGCAGCAAGCAGCTCACCGGCGCTTACGCCGGCCCCAACTACTTCACCCTGGACTAGCGGAATAATGTCCTGACCAGCTAAAACCGGTTATCACTAAGACCCTCGTTGCACATCGGCTGCACATGAGCCCTCGCCGGGCACCTCGAAGAACGCATTCATGATCTCGCGGGCGCGGTCGTCGTCGTCGGGCATGAAGTGCGCATAGGTGGCGAGCACGACCTCTTTCGTGTCCCCAAGGTAGGCGGCGACCTTGGGCAGGCCGAGGCCCTTCGACAGCCACGCGGACGCCGCCGTGTGCCTCAACACGTGACAACCGTTCTGCCGTCCGCGCTCGGGATCCACGCCAGCGGCCCGCCATGCATTCCGCCACATGTTGTTGAAGGCGTTGCGGCCTAGCGCCCGGCCGTCAGCGGTGGTGAACAGCAGCTCGCGAGTGACCGGCTTGCCGTCCGGCGCGCCCCAAGGCAGCGTCACGCTGACCGGTGGATACTGCCGCACGTGCTCGGCCAGGGTTAGGATCACCGGGTCAGCCACAGGCGCGTCCCTGATCTTGCCGTTCTTGACCGGAGCGAAGAACATGCGCCCTCCTACGAGCTTGACCTGCGCCTCGATGCGCATGACCTTTGCGCAAGAAGTCCAGGTCGCTCAGCTGGGCGGCGAACAGCTCGCCCTGCCGCATGCCGCACGCCGACCCGAGGTAGGGCAGCGCGGCGAGGCGGCCGGGTAGCCCGCCGGCGACCGCCTCAACCTCGGCCGCGGTCCACGGGATCGCCTCGGTCTTCACCGCCTTCGGCTTCTGCACTGACCGGGCCGCCAGGGGGTTGCGGATGATGATCCCGTCATCGAGCGCGGCTGTGAACACCTGGGACGCGTCCGAGATGATCTTCCGCGCCGTGTTCGGCCCGACCCTCAGGCCGCCGATCCATGCCTCGATGAGGGAAGGCCGCTTCGCCAGTCTGCGCAGCGCGTAGTCGCCTATCGCGGGTGCCCCGGTGGGGGTCTTGCCGGGGGTGCCGTCAGCGGCGTAGAGGTGATTGCGGAAAGCGCGCTCGATCCGGTCGGCGGTTGCCAGGTCGTGGACCCGGTTCTTGCGCCAGTCCTCGGCGAACTCGCGGAGGATGACCAGGCCCGCCGAGGGGTCCACATAGTCCCCGTCCGCGAGCTGGGTCCTGATCTTCGCGTCGACCCTCTCGGCGTCGGGCTTCTTCGCGAACACCTGGGTCTTCTGCCTGCCTTAGTTCACCCGGAGGGAACTCCACCGCGGCATGCAGGCGAGATTCCGCAGGGCCGATGATGTTGACCCGGCACTGGAGCTGCTGGCCGGTAACGGGTGGATCAGGCGGGCTCAGACTGCGGCACCGGGCAAGCAGGGTGGGAGGCCGCCGAGCCCCGCCTTTGACGTGCACCCGTCCCTGCTGCCAGGGCGCTGACCTACTGACAGAACCTCCAGAACTGACAGAACCTCCAGAAGCGCCGGGGCGGTTCAATCTATCGGGAGTTCTGTCATCATTGTCAGTTCTGTCAGCTACTCAATGGTTTCTGAATGCCTCACTGACCAGCATCTTGCGGGATTGGGTTCTGTCATTACTGTCAGTTCTGTCAAGAGCCCAGCGGGGCCGCGACCGGCGGCCCGGTAGCCTGCGGCTGAAGGCCTGCGCGAGGGCTGGTGACAGAGCAGTTTGCCCAGTACGAGCGCCTTATTGGCGCTCCAGACGCACCACCTATGAGTATGTACCTATGCCCCGGCAGTTGTGGAACGTGCGCTGCGGCGCTCACCGCACCAACGGTGAGCCCTGCGGCGCCTGGGCGATGCGCGGGCAGTACACCTGCTGGGCTCACGGCGGCGCGAGCTCGCAGGCACGGGTGGGGGGTGAGTTCCGGCTGTGGCATGAACGGCTCGACCAGCTGACCATCCGTGCGTTCCAGCAGATGGACGTCTGGCTCCGCGACCGGGCGGCGGTGGGCGACGCCGGCGCCGCCGTGCTCCGCGAGATCGAGGCGCGGCTGCCCCCACGGAAGAGTAGACGGCCGCAGCTGCGTTGACCCGGCTGCGCGGAGGGACGGCCGCGGCGCTGCTCGCCGGCAAGGGCGTGACCACCCTGTCTGCCGGTGAAGTCGTGGTGGACGCCGACGTCCCGCAGATCCCGGTCGGGATCGACGGGGAAATGGTCATGATGCCCACTCCGGTCCGCTGCACCATTCAGCCCCAGGTGCTGCGCGTCCGCGTACCCAGGAACCGCCCCGGCACCCGCCCGGACAAACCCGCCCTCGACTGGCCCACACTCCGGCAACTGGCCGCAATTCCGCTCCGCAGCGGCACGCATCTGAGCCCGCACGGGTCACCTGTGCCTTCACCACCAGGATCGGCTGTTATGTGTTCCCTGGCCCCAGGCCGCACCCTTGGTGGTGTTCACGGAGGTGGTGTTACGCCGATACTTGATGACGTGGATCCGCTTGCGCGGCTGCGCACGGTGCGGGGGCGGCTCGCCCCGCAGATGGAAGCGACGGCCCAGGTCATCGCGGAACGCGTGATCACCCTGGTGGTGGACGCGGTCGATCTGAACGCGATACTGGCCCGGATCGACCTGAACGCCGTCCTCAGACGGGTCAATATCGAGGAACCGATCGACCGGATCAAGATCAACGAAGTGCTGGCCCGGATCGACCTGAACGCGTTGCTGGCCCAGGTGGATCTGAACGCCGTCCTGGGACGGGTCGATATCGAGGAGCCGATCGATCGGGTCGACCTGAATGGGCTGCTGGACAGGGTGGACGTGAACCAGATCGTGCAGCAGGTCGACCTGAACGAAGTGATCGCAAAGACCGACCTGGACGCCGTGCTGGACCGGATAGACATGAACGCCGTTGCCCAGCGAATCGACGTGGAAGCGCTGGTCGAGCACACCGACCTCGGCGCTGTTATCGCCAGAATCCTCCAGCGGGATCGCGAGCGATATGTTCGACGCGGTCCGCAGCCGGGCCGTCGGGGTCAACGAATCTATCGCGCGCTGGGTAGCACGTCTTCGCCGCCGCCCCTACACCGGCCCGCCCGGCCCACCTGCCGGACTGCGGGCCGCGGCAGGATCATGACCGCGCGCGCGGGCGAGGCCACACCCGTCAAGCCCCCGGCCGCCGCCCGGGACAGCCTCCAAGGTCACTACGCGGGGCTCGCATCGCGGTTCGCCGCCTTCGTGGCAGACCTGGTCGTCCTCACGGGGATCTTCATGCTCACCCTTGCCGCCATCAATTTCGCGGCCAGCATCCTGACGGGCAAGAGCATCGACTTCAACCGGAGCGACACTTGGGTGGTCATCGCGTATTTCGTCTGGGGGTTCATCTACTTCGCCCATTTCTGGGGCCTGAACGGCAGAACCGCTGGCGGGGCGCTGTTCGGCTTGCAGGTCCTGACCGACGACGGCAGCGACGTCAGCGGGCGCCGGGCGATCGGGCGCACGCTGGCGTTCCCATTGAGCTTTCTGATCCTGGGGCTGGGGTTCCTGGGCATCCTGCTCGGCGACCGGCGCCGGGCGCTGCACGACGTCATCGCCGGCACGGTGGTGGTCTACTCATGGGACGCGCAGGCGGCACGGCTGCGGTACCTGTCCCGCAGGTCATCACCGGGTGCACAGGTGCACGAACGCGGGGAGTCCCCCGGTGGTGACCTGGTTCCGCGGCGCGGACAGGCCGACCCGAGCGGCCAACCCTGAGAAGGAACATTGTGAATCCGTTGAAGCCTCCGGCGAAACAACGATGGCGCCAGCCAGACGACAAATCATCGGCTGAACCCCGTACATAACGGGTCTTGCTCTGGGCGCATCGCATTGCGCTTAGCCGACTGACTTGACACGCACCTAATCGGCAACTGCACGACCTCGCATAGGGTCGCCTTCCTCGGCCTCTCGCTTTCTGTGAAGGCAAGAGCCCGGGCTGGTGGCCCGCCGGATCCCCATGGCGGCCTGCAGCGGGACAAGCGTCCCTGCGCTAGCGCGCTGACCTGCGGTGTCACGTCTACCGAAGAAGATGTGGCAACACGCGGAGTGACCCTGGTCAGCGCCCGGGAATTTACAGGCTCGCAATCGGTTTCCTCATCCGCTAGATCCGCCCACCAGATGGCTTGATCGCCAAGCTGCCCTGGCCGCCGTGCCTGTGCTGGTGGAGCCGCCCGAGAGCTGGGGGTGCAGTGGCAGATGCTGATCGACCAGGTGACGGCTGGGGGGACGTATGGACCTTTCTGGCTGACCAACGGCTCTCCTCCCCGGTCGTTACGGGTGGCACATTGCAGATAACGGGGCGGCATAAGGGGCTGCAAGATCTACGCAGGCTTAGCAGCGAGCGCGGAAGCGAAAGAGGCACATGAGGACACACCCCGGACAGATGAGGTGAAGAAAGGTAAGGCCCGATGGACGCGCGAAGACTGGGAGCGTTCAACTGGCCCCATTGAGGTGGCGGCCGGGCGGTGACGTGATCGGCAGCCGGGCTCGGTGTCCGCGAACGTGCCCTTGCATTCCAGGCAGCAGTGGACGTGGAACCTTTGGGCGGCTTACTCACCGGCGCTGTAAAGGACGTCTGGCCTGCCACAAGACCCTTGCCCAGCCCTGCACGGATTGGCTGGCATTAGCCGTGAGAGGGGGTGGGGTCAGTGACACAACCGCAGACGCACATGCCAGCGCCGCATCAGCTCCCGCGCAACGGAGCCGGTGACGCCAGCTTCGTGGTGGGCCTGCTGTCGCTCCTTCTGAGCATGTTGGCCTTTTTGGCCCTGGTGGCAATTCTTGCCGCACCGATCGGCGTCGTCCTGGGGCTGGTCGGCGTGCAGCGCCTGAGTGATCACACCGCGAACAACAAGGCCATTACCGGGATCGGGATCGGGCTGAACCTGGCAGCCATCGTGCTCAGCTGCGTTTTTCTCGCCACCGGCTGGGGCGTCCTCGGGACTGCGTACTGACACGAGGCGCTGTTGACGCCATGGCTAGGTCGGGCTCGCCGACACCCTGTATGACCGTCTACCCGCGGAGCAGCCAGGAGAGTTTCACTGTGCGGCCGTCACTGCCGCCGGGCGGCGGCGGCGGGAGATGCGGCGGCGGCTTGCGGAACTTGTCCACGACCGCCTTACCAGCAGCCTTGACGTCGTTATACACATCGTGCGCCACGGCCCCAGCCATGGCAGCCTCAATCACGGTCACCCAGCTCCGCTGGACTTCCTGTGGCGTCCGAGCGCCTGGGACATCCCGCCGCTCAACCTGTGCCAGATCATCATCACCCATGCATTAAGCCTGCCGTACCGGGCGGGATTTGCGGCGCGGCGACATCGGGCGTCCACAGATTCGTACATGTGTTCGAATGAGCCACGGACGTGCGGCGCCCCGCCTGGTGGTGTTACCTGACAGCGTGCGCGAACGGGCACGAGTGGGGGCCGGGCCGGGTGCTCGTCGCGTGGCGGCTGTGCGGCTGCCCGCCAGCGGTGGCCGCTAACGGCGGCGAGTACATGGGTGCAGGTCACCAGGTGGTGTACTGCAACGCCGCCGAGGGCTGCCGGTCGGCCTGGTACAAGCCGCGGCATGAGCCGGGGACGTTACCCGCCCGCCAGCTCTCCGTGTACCTCGCTTACCTGAGTGAGATGTTGACCAGCGTGCCGTCGATCTTCACCGGTCCGGTGTTGACGGGCAGCGGGGGGAGGCACAGCGGGCCGGGGGCCTCGCCGAGCGGGTCCTTGATGGCCTTGACGGTGACGCAGAGGCTCACGCCGGATGCGGCGTCGCCGGACCAGGTCCCGCTGGTGATGACCAGGATGATCTGCTGGCCGTTAAGAAAGCCGCTGATTGCCCCGCCCCCGCCGAGGGTGTGGTCGGCGTACATCGGGCCATCGGCGTGGGAGCCCTGGCCGAGGTCAGCGATCGTGTAGTTGCCCACTACCGGGACGGCGCGGCCGATGCGGCTGTTGCCGGGAGCACCAGCCCCAGCAGCGGGGCGGCGGCGAGCACGGCGATGATGATTCTCTTCATGATTCCCCCTTTTCCTGGCGCCCGCCTGGGGGGGACCGGCCCCACAGGCTCACCACACCACGCTTGCGGACGGTACGGGTCACTGTTAGGGGACGAAGGTCCCGTCTTGGGCTAGAAGAGCCGTCCTTGGGCGAGGATCGCGGCGATGTCCTCTGCTGCAACGCGGCGCCTGGCTGCCGATCGGTCTGGTACAAGCCGCGGCATGAGCCGGGAGCCCAGCCAGAAGCGCGGCGCCCACTTGCCGGATCAGTGACTTCCGGCGTGCCAAAAGTCCCTGCCAGCAAGTGGCACAGCGCGTGCACATTGGGACTGGGCAATGGCGACCTCTGGCCCGGTGACGTGCGTGTGGCGTAGCCGACCTAACGTTCGCCCCGCAGAGAAAGCCCAGGTCAATAACTAGGCCGGATGATCTTTCCGGGTTTCGCCAGCCGTTCCGCACCCGCGCAGTGCCCGCTCAGGCGCGGCCGAACACCGGGTTCGGGTGAAGGTCCCAGCCCGAGATTGCCTTGCCGTCATGAGCGTCCTGCTGGTGCGCCTCCGCCCAGGCATCGATCGCAGCGCGCTGAACCATCTCCCAGTCGCCGTCCGGGAACGTCCTGGAAGCTCCGCAATCTCCGCAGGTGACTCTTCTTTCTGGCATGGGGCACAGTATCCACCCGGCGCGGACCGCCAGGGCCAAACGATCTTGCCGTGTTTCGCCAGCCGTTTCTAGCGAGCGCTCAGTCGCGATCGAAGAACGGGTTCGGCTCAAGGGACCAGCTGGAGACTTCTTTCCCGTCATGCGCGTCAAGGGTGTGCTCCCGCTCCCAGGCTCTGACCGCAGGGGACTGGACTGCGTTCCAGTCGCCGTCCGGGAACGTCCTGGAGGCTCCGCAGTCTCCGCAGGTCTCCGTTCGCTCAGGCATGGGGCCTTAGTGGGTAGCCCCGTAAGTTCGTCGGGGGCCCTGTTATGCGGCGTTTGGCAGGTCGGCGGGTTCCTGGTGGCTGCTGATCTGGTCGAGGAAGCGGGCCAGGTCTTTGGCGGTGAACTTCCAGTTGAATGGCCTTGCGGTCTGGTTGTAGCGGTCGGTGAAGGCGAGCAGGGTGGCGGCGAGCTGGCCGGTGGTGGCGAAGTCGTTGGGCGATATGACCTTTTTCTGCACGATGGAGAAGAATATTTCCGCTTGGTTCAGCCAGGACGCGTGCACCGGCGTGTGGATCATGATGGTGTCCGGCCAGGCCTTGGCCAGCCGGCCGATGGCGGCCTGGCCGCGGTGGCCGGAGCCGTTGTCCACGATGACGAACACGCGCGGGGCGCTGTGATAGGGCTCTTGGCTCATGACCTGGCTCATCACGGTCATGAACGGGACGATCCCGGTGGTGGCCGGGGTGGCGGCGGCCGGCACCTGCCCGGTGTGCACGTCCAGGACGGCCAGCAGGGCCACGGCGCCGGCGCGCTCGTACTCGTGCTCGACGCGCATCGGCTGGCCGCGGGCGGGCGGGCTGGCGGGGTGGCAGCGTTTGCGGGCCTGGATGGAGGGCTTGGCGTCCACCGACAAGATCCGGTCGCCCGGCCCTAGCCGCTTGCCCTGGTAGTACCCCTGGTACAGGTCCAGGATGATGGTGGCCTTGGCTGCGAACTGGGGGTCGCGGGGGAAGATCCAGGACTGGTACTGCCAGGGCTTGATGGGGTGCTCAGCCAGGATCCGCAAGATGGAGGAGGGCGAGATCTGGGCGGCCGGGCCGGCCCTGGTGATCTCGGCGGCCAGCTCCGGGCCGGTCCACCGGGACAGCGGTACCCCGGTGGCGGCCGGCAGCTGGCAGGCCAGCGCGACCGCCGCCGCCCGCTCCAGCGCGCTGATCCGCCGCGGCCGGCCCGTGCGGGGCAAGTCCTTGAGCCCGCCCAGGCCGCGGGCGGCGAACCGGCTCCGCCACTTGCGGGCCGTGTCCGCACTGACGCCCAGGTCCGCGGCGATGCGCGCATTAGCCCGGCCGCGGGCGGCCGCCAGCACGATCTGCACGCGCAGCCAGTCCCGGTAGGCGGTCTTGGCCCCGCGGGCACGTTTCTTTAACGCCTTGCGCTCGGCAGCGGTCAGTGTGACCGGCGCCGCGTGCTGCAATGGCATGTTGCCTCCGGGTAATCACCAGATCCGTGATCCGCTCCCCGGACCGGTGATCGTAACCGGGCACCGCGATGCCGCGCGGCACAATAAGGGCTCGTAAATGAACAACACGCGCAAGTTCAGGCTGCGGCGGGGTTGAGCGTGTAGTTCCAGTTTCCGTGCCAGTCATGGCGGGTGATGTGGGTCCGCTCCAGCTCGCGCATCTCCCGGTCGGTGATCTTGATTCCGCGCGGGTAGCTGGCGGTGTCGCGTTCGGCCTGGACGGTCAGCCCGGTGCGGGTGGTGGTTCCAGCGATGAGGCTGACGGCCACTTCGTGGCTGGTGAGCGGCTGCCCGGCCCAGTTTATCGAGATGTGGGAGAACAGCCGGTGCTCGATTTTGTTCCACTTGCTGGTGCCCGGCGGCATGTGCGCCACGGTGATCGCGATGCCGAGCTCGCCGGCGAGCCGGGCCAGCTCTACCTTCCACAACCGCAGCCGGTACCCATTGGAGCCGCCGGCGTCGGCGGTGATCAGCAGTTTCCTCGCCTCCGGATAGGCCTGCTCGCCCATGGCATGCCACCAGCGGCGGATCGTCTGCACCGCGAACGCGGCGGTGTCGCCGTCGGAGCCGACCGCCACCCAGCCGGTGTTGGCGCCGATGTCATACACCCCATAGGGCACCGCCTTGCCCAGTTGCTTGCCGGTAAAGTCGTGGGTGTTCACCTGCTCGGGCTCACCCCTGGGCCGCCAGCTGCGGCCCTTGCTGGCATAGGGGCCGATCAGCTCCTTCTTCTTGGCGTCCACGCTGATCACCGGCTCACCTGCCGCCATCTGGGCGGTGACCTGATCATTGATGTAGCGGAACTGGGCGTCGCGGTCCGGGTGCTGGGCGCCCTCGAGCGTCTTGGCGTTGCCCTGCAAGCTGTAGCCGAGCTCCTGTCCCAGCAGCCGCGCCACGCTGTGATGCGACACCCGATGGCCACGGCTGCGCAGCTCAGCGGCGAGGTTGCGGGTCGAACGGGTCGTCCACCGCAACCGGGTCATCGGATCCCCGCGCGTTTGCGGCTCCACCAGGCCATCCAGCGCCTCCAGCAAGCCCGGGTCGGTCTCAGTCAGCGTCTTGCGCCCTCCGCCTTCCCGGCGCGCCCGCCCATGCAGCGGCTCCTCGCCCGCCTCCAGCTCAGCCACCCCCGCCGACACCGTCTTCCGTGAGACCCCCGAGGCGCGGGCCACCAGCTCGATCCCGCCGTGCCCCAGCCAGCGCGCCTCCGCCCCCAGTACCAGCCGCCGCTGCCGTTCACCCAGGTGCGGCAGCAGCGCCGCGAACTTCGCCGCCAGCACCTGCTCGTCGATCTCCATGACCCGGGGCATACCACAAGCATGCCCGCTCACGAACGAAACGGGAAGGTTAATTAGCTACAGTCCCTAAGGCCCATGGCCGCCATCCCCGAATCAACCCGCGACTCGATCACCGTGCGGCTGCTCGACCACGCCGAAACCCACTGGCCCCAGCTCACCAAGGTCCAGGCCACCTACCGCGGCGCCTTCGCCTACATCAGCGGCCTGCCGCCTGACGGTGAGACCATCCCGCTCTGCCGGCTCCGCTACAGCGGATCGGCCCATTCCTTCGGCTTTGCGATCTACTCCGCCGCCCACGACCGCTACCAAGACGCCGTCCTGCTCACCGGGCTCCCCGTGGGCACCCCGCAAGAAGCCCTCGACACCGCCTGCACCGTCCACCTCGCCGGGCTCGGCCACGACCCAGACCCCTGACCATGGCCCACCCCCCGACGAACTTACGGGGTCACCCACTTAGTATCCGCCGGCACCCGGGTTTGGCAACCGTTCCGCCAAGCCCTCCTAGTGTCCTGCGCCTGAAATTCGTCAGATTAGTTTAGACTGGGCAGATGGCGAGGACCGGGCGGCCGATGGCCGCGCTTGTACTGTCGGACGCGGAACGCGAGCAGCTAACGCGGTGGGCGCGGCGGGCGAAGTCTTCGCAGGCCCTGGCGCTGCGGTCGAGGATCGTGCTGGCGTGCGCGGAGGGCACGCCGAGCCTGGAGGTCGCCGCGCGGCTCGGCGTGCACGAGGACACGGTGGGCAAGTGGCGGCGGCGGTTCCTGGCCAGGCGGCTGGACGGGCTGGCCGACGAGGACCGGCCCGGCCGCCCGCCGTCGGTCACGCTGGACCAGGTCGAAGACGTCCTGGTCGCGACGCTGGAGCAGGTCCCGGGGGATGCCACGCACTGGTCCCGGGCCTCGATGGCCAGGCACAGCGGCCTGTCAAAGTCCACGATCGGCCGGATCTGGCGCGACTTCGGCGTCAAGCCGCACCGGACGGACGGGTTCAAGCTGTCGTCTGACCCACTGTTCATCGAGAAGGCCGTGGACGTGGTTGGGCTGTATCACGACCCGCCGGAGAAGGCGGTGGTGCTGTGCGTGGATGAGAAATCGCAGATCCAGGCCCTGGACCGGTCCCAGCCGGTGCTGCCGATGATGCCCGGCATGCCCGAGCGCCGCAGCCACGACTATGCCCGGCACGGCATCACCAGCCTGTTCGCCGCCTTCAACATTGCCGACGGCACGGTCCTCTCCGAACTGCACCGCCAGCACCGCGCCACCGAGTTCAAGAAGTTCCTGGCCTCGATCGACAAGGCCGTCCCGCCGGAACTGGATATCCACCTGGTCTGCGGCAACTACGGCACCCACAAGACCCCCGCCATCAGGGCATGGCTCGCGCAGCACCCCCGGTTCCACATGCACTTCACGCCCACCGGCTCGTCCTGGATCAACCAGGTGGAACGCTGGTTCGGCTACCTCACCGGCCAGCTGATCCGCCGCGGCGTCCACAAGAGCGTGCAGGCCCTGGAAGCCGACATCCGCGCCTGGATCAAGATCTGGAACGACGATCCCCGGCCGTTCGTGTGGAAGAAAACCGCCGAGGAGATCCTCGACTCTCTCGCCCGATATTGCCGACGAATTTCAGGCGCAGGACACTAGAGGGTGCCTCGCGCTGCTGCATGCGGTGATAGTCCCCAGCCGGCCAAGCTCAAAGGGCGTCTCCGATGACTCGGCACCCATGTCACCGGTACGGCGCCGGCAGCAAACCCTCTGAGCCGCATGCCGGGCGGCCAGCATCACCAGCCCAACCCTGCTGACCTCGCCAGGCAACTCGGGCCAGCGAACGAGAAACAGCCCGGCGTGGTTGCCACATGCGGAGAAGGGCAAGCAGCTAAAAGGAGACGCCCATGACCCAGGTCCGGTCGGGCAGCTCAGCCTGCGTGAGCCTGCCCGCTGCCACGAAGTGATCCGGGCACAGTTCGGCGGGTACGAACGCTGCCACCGCAACCCCGGCCATGAGCCGCTGCCCCACCACGTGCGGGGCCGGTCCTGGTCGGGGAGCTGGTCAGCCGGGACAGCGCGCATCCAGTTCGGGGTGGGCTGCGATGACGGGTGCGTGTTCGGCGACGAAGTGTCGCGGTGGGGCGGCCCGGGTGAGGCATTCACGGCGGCGCGGTGGAAGCGGCGGCGCCCACGCTGACAGCGGGCAGCAGCATGTCATCAGTCCAGCGAGGGGAGCGCCGCGCGACGCCGCGGGCTGCATCCTCTGCGAGTTCTGAGCACCCTGAGTCCTGCTCGCGGTGAGTTGGGTCCGTGCCGCGATTCACGCCACGGGTGGCGCTACGCCTGACTGGAGCGTCGGCGCGGTGGGGACAGTGGGAAGCGTCAGCGTCGAGCCCCTCGCTGTCTCCTGCTGAACCAACCACCCCCGGCGGATTCGCCTTATTGAGTCCACGTACGCGCTCGGGGCGATCCGATGCGAGGTCTGCGGTGGGCACCTCAGGCCTTCAGCGAGCGCCACTTAGCAGCCAGACCGGCCGGGCAACCTCGAGGTGACCGCCCCGCGCCGTTGCAGGGGACGGGAACCGCCCGGCCGGTCGGCACGACGTGACCGGGCAGCAGCTCGTCATCCCCGGCCGGCGAGATCACGCAGACCAGGCCCATCAGCGCCTCGGCGAGGTCCCTGATGTGCTCCTGGACTCCGCCGGGCCCGTCTCAGCTGTATGGGCAGGCCAGGCCGGCCTTTATGACCCGCCCTCACTGCGCCTGGCACCGGCCGCGCCCTCGGCGGCGGCCAGCCGGGCGGGGTCGAGATCGGCGACGAACACCTTCTGCAGCATGTGCCAGTCCTGCGGATGAGCCCTGATCCCCGCCTCGAAAAGGCGCGCAACCTCCTGCATCATCACCGCCGCCTTCCGCCTCATGTCCCCCTCGGCAGGCACTGGTATCTCCTCATGAATGTGCACGCCCCAGCCATCGCCCTCGAACCACAAGATCGCGGGCATCAGCGCCGCACCGGTCTGAACAGCGAGAGCGGCCGGGCCGCCCATCATCCGGGCCTTCTCGCCGAAGAACTCCACCTCGATACCGCCGCCGGTGAGATCGCGGTCACAGATCAGGCCGACAATCCTGCCGGCCTGCAGCCGCTGCGCCAGGATGCCGAACCTTTGCGTCCCGCCGCTAGCAGGCAGCACCTCCATGCCGAGCCCCTCGCGGAACGCAACGAACCTGTCGTAGACCGACTCCGGCTTCACCCGCTCGATCACGGCGGTAACCGAGCCCGCCCCCTTGGCGACAATCCATGCGCAGGCCAGGTCGTAGTTGCCCATGTGCGGCAGGGCGAAGACCACCCCGCGGCCGGCCGCGAGATACCCGAACACGGCATCGGTGTGCCCAGTGTCGCGCATCCCCCCGTCCAGCCGGCCCGCCGGCATCACCGGCAGCCGGAACGCCTCAAGCCAGTACCGCGCATACGAGCGCATCGCCTCCCGGGACAGCGCGCGCAGCTCGCCACCCGACACCTCGCCGCCGATCACCCGGCGCAGGTTGCCCTCAAGTACCTGAACCCCCATGCCCCGGCGCCGCCAGGCCAGGTCGGCCGCAAACCGGAAACCACGCTGGGCCCACGATTCGGGCAGCCGGCACACCACAGACCAGCCGAGACCATACCCGGCATCGGTCAGCCTGTCCTTCACTCCGGGCACCCGTCACCTCCCGAAGCGGACACCTGGTCGGCCCGTGCGCCTCCTCACGGCAGGAGTCGTCATCGCTGCGGCGTGAAACTGGCCGCGGCCCGGGCATTCCCGGCGGCCGTTGACTCACTGTGCAGCATCCACAGGGCGACATCAAGCAGCCGGAGCACGCTGGCGGTTCTGGCCTGACGGCCCGACCCGGGCAACGGCGACGGCTCGCCGGGCCGCTGCGGCCCTCCATGGTCCACCCTGGCGGCCTTGTACCGGACATGATCGCAACCGCGCACGAGCCAGCCGGGCGGAGATGATCGCAGCAGCGTCAGGCCGCGCCCGCCAGTAGCTGATGCCGGCCCTGACGGGCGTCGGTTAGCGCCGCGCAGTCCCTCAGCCTGCGCGGCCCGGCCGCTATCGCAGCCGGGCGCGTGGGCTAGCCTTTCGCCGGCCCCTTCCTGGCCTTCCTGCGCCGATGCTCGATGATCGCGTCCGGGCCGGGGAACACCAGGGCGGTGTGACCGTCGTCGAATCGCACCAGGTAGGGCGGCTCCCCGCCCGCTCCGCGGACCTCGACGATCTCACCCGCCCGCCCCGGATGGCCCACGATATTGGCGTGCACGTGGAGCCGGTCCCCTACTGCTGCCTGCATGCGCCCACCTCCTCGTCCGCATTCGCCCACGGCATGCCCGCATTCCCCGCGCGGCGGTGGGACACGCTCACGGTGTACCCAGACTGGCACGGGCAGGCATCTGCCTGGACGCTGCTGGCTGGTTCCGGCCCCGCGTGGCGTTTGCATTCGGCTCTCCCGCGCAGCTTTCCGCATCCCGGATCCCGGCGAACGGTCCCTGCGGGCCGGGGCAGTGGCAAGGCGCGTCCCCGCTCGAGCCTGGCGGACCGGCTTCTGGTCTCCCTGAACCGGGCGGGCATCCAGGAGATTCCTGAAACAAGCTGATGCTCCGGGCCTCAGGGTGGTCCTTCCCGGCTGACGGCGCAAAACCCCAGCCGTCCCCGCCCCACAGACGTGCCAGATAGCCCCCGGCCCGGCACGGTTCGGCCTGGGTGAACCGGCCAACGACCCTCGGGGCGCGCCTGCGGGGCCGCCATGCCGAACGGGACGGCCGGTGGTGGCCACGGTTCGATCCGCACAACGTCGACCCCGTGATGGGGCCGGTCTTTGCGGGAACGCTGGGAAATCTGGGACCGGCTGGCTCTGCGCACCGACCTGGGCCTGGCTGAAAGGTCCACCATGGACGCCGACCGCGTTGACCAGATGTGCGCCGAGTCAGCAGCGCAGTCAGCCCGGCGCTCAGTCAGCTGGCCAGCGGCGCATCGCATCCCCGCGGCGCCGCTGGCTGACGTGACCGCAGTGCGCCGCACGCCGTGCGCGTTCGCTGCCGGCGTAGCTGGGCACACTGCCCCGTTGCCCCAGGCTGGATGGGGTGTGCGTCGTGGCGATGGGGAACGTTTGCTGGTGCGGCATTCGCACGGGTAACGTCGCCCGGCGCGCGGGCTAGCATGTGGAAGGGACGAGCAAGACTTCAGTTGCCTCCCCGGCCGGTCGGTGAGGGGGCCACGAGATGTTCGAGAGGTTTACCGACCGGGCGCGGCGGGTTGTGGTCCTGGCTCAGGAAGAGGCCAGGATGCTGAACCACAACTACATCGGTACCGAGCACATCCTGCTCGGCCTGATCCACGAGGGCGAAGGTGTCGCGGCCAAGGCACTGGAGTCGCTGGGGATCAGCCTGGAGGCGGTGCGGCAGCAGGTTGAGGAGATCATCGGCCAGGGCCAGCAGGCTCCGTCCGGCCACATCCCCTTCACCCCGCGCGCCAAGAAGGTCCTTGAGCTGTCGCTGCGCGAGGCGCTGCAGCTGGGTCACAACTACATCGGTACCGAGCACATCCTGCTCGGCTTGATCCGCGAGGGTGAGGGCGTCGCCGCGCAGGTGCTGGTCAAGCTGGGCGCTGACCTCAACAGGGTCCGCCAGCAGGTGGACCAGCTGCTGCAGGGCTATCAGGGCAAGGAGCCGGCCGCCGCAGGCCCGCCGCTTGAGGCGGCGTCGTCCACCTCGCTGGTGCTGGATCAGTTCGGCCGCAACCTGTCCGCGGGCGCGCGTGAGGGCAAGCTTGATCCGGTGATCGGCCGGGAGAAGGAAATCGAGCGGGTGATGCAGGTGCTGTGCCGGCGCACCAAGAACAACCCGGTGCTGGTCGGTGAGCCCGGCGTCGGGAAGACAGCGGTGGTGGAGGGGCTGGCGCAGAAGATCGTCAAGGGCGAGGTGCCGGAGATCCTGCAGGACAAGCAGCTGTACACCCTGGACCTGGGTGCGCTGGTCGCTGGCTCCAGGTACCGGGGTGATTTCGAGGAGCGGCTGAAGAAGGTGCTCAAGGAGATCCGGACCCGCGGGGACATCATCTTGTTCATCGATGAGCTGCACACGCTGGTGGGCGCGGGCGCGGCCGAGGGTGCGATCGACGCAGCGTCGATCCTGAAGCCGATGCTGGCCCGTGGCGAGCTGCAGACGATCGGCGCCACGACGCTGGATGAGTACCGCAAGCATCTGGAGAAGGACGCGGCGCTGGAACGCCGGTTCCAGCCGATCCAGGTCGCCGAGCCGACGATCTCGCACACGATCGAGATCCTCAAGGGCCTGCGCGACCGGTATGAGGCGCATCACCGCGTGTCGATCACCGACGACGCCATTGTCGCCGCCGCGCGGCTGGCGGATCGCTACATCAGTGACCGGTTCCTGCCGGACAAGGCGATCGATTTGATCGATGAGGCAGGCGCGCGCCTGCGGATCCGCCGGATGACCGCGCCGCCGGACCTGCGCGAGTACGACGAGAAGATCGCCGGCCTGCGGCGGGAGAAGGAGTCGGCGATCGACTCCCAGGACTTCGAGAAGGCCGCCGCGCTGCGCGACAGCGAGAAGCAGCTGATCGGCAAGAAGGACGCCCGCGAGAAGGAGTGGAAGGCCGGCGACATGGACGTCGTCGCCGAGGTCAACGAGGAACTGATCGCCGAGGTCCTGGCCATCGCCACGGGCATCCCGGTGTTCAAGCTCACCGAGGAAGAGTCGCAGCGGCTGCTCCACATGGAGGACGAACTCCACAAGCGGGTCATCGGGCAGAACGTGGCCATCAAGGCGCTGTCGCAGGCGATCAGGCGGACCCGGGCCGGGCTGAAGGACCCCAAGCGCCCGGGCGGGTCGTTTATCTTCGCTGGCCCGTCCGGGGTCGGCAAGACCGAGCTGTCCAAGACGCTCGCGGAGTTCCTGTTCGGCGATGAGGACTCGCTCATCCAGCTCGACATGAGCGAGTACATGGAGAAGCACACCGTGTCCCGGCTGTTCGGCTCCCCGCCCGGGTACGTCGGATACGAGGAAGGCGGCCAGCTGACCGAGAAGGTCCGCCGCAAGCCGTTCTCCGTGGTCTTGTTCGACGAGATCGAGAAGGCCCACCAGGACATCTTCAACTCGCTGCTGCAGATCCTCGAGGACGGGCGCCTCACCGACGCGCAGGGCAGGGTGGTCGACTTCAAGAACACGGTGATCATCATGACCACCAACCTGGGCACCCGGGACATCTCCAAGGGGGTCTCGATCGGTTTCGGTCCGGCGCATGAAACAAAGGGCTCGTATGACCGGATGAAAACCAAGGTGCAGGAGGAGCTGAAGCAGCACTTCAGGCCCGAGTTCCTGAACCGCGTTGATGACACCATCGTGTTCCACAAGCTCAGCCAGGAGGAGATCGTCACCATCGTGGACCTGATGATCGCCAAGGTGGACGAGCGGCTGAAGGACCGGGACATGGGCCTGGAACTGCTGCCCGCGGCCAAGACGCTGCTCTCCGAACGGGGCTACGACCCGGTGCTCGGCGCGCGGCCGCTCCGCCGCACGATCCAGCGGGAGATCGAGGACTCGCTGTCCGAGAAGATCCTCTTCGGCGAGCTCAAGGCCGGCCAGATCGTCACGGTCGATGTGGAGGGCACCGGGCCGCAAGCGCAGCTCACGTTCAAGGGCGTGCCCAAGCCCGGCGAGGTGCCCGACACGCCGCCCGCCGAGATCGCGAGCGAGAGCAAGGCGGCCGCCGGCGGGACCGACGGGCACCAGGCCAACGGCGAGTAACACCACCCGGGCAGCGGTTAAGCAGCCCCTCCTGGGGCGTTCTGCGGTCACCGACACGACTTCGGCGTGGGCCGCCAGCCACCGGGACCTGGCCCTGGCGGGAGTTTCGCCCGGACGAGGTCACCGCCCGGATAGTGCTCCACCTGGAGCGCTACGCCGAATACCCCACCGCCACCTACGGCCACGGTCGGCTCCCCCGGTGGTGCCCCGGCGTGTTCGGCTGGCGGGACCTGTCCCGCTCGAAAATAGGATTCAGCAGCGCTGAGGGTCTCCGCGGCCGGCTACCGGGAACGGAAGCCGAACGCTTCGGGATGGGCCCGGCGGTAGTGCTCGGTCAAGACCTCGCTGAGGTTCCCGGGCCGGTAGGCGACGGTGCGGTGGCAGATCTGGCAGCGCGTGACCGGAAGATGGGTGACGGTCACAAGGGAAGCGGCGGGAACTTGGATTGCTCATCACATCTGATGATGCCAGCCCCGCCGCAATGACCTTGCCTTGCGCCACACGCACGCCACACAGCATCCCTGAGGGTTCCTGGTCTTGTCGTGCGGGTGAACAGTGTGTGAACTGGGCAAGGCGAGCACATGATGGCCGCCAGCAGACCCAGCTCGGGGAGGTGCCGGAGGTGACTGTGGGCGGCCATTTCGAGCGGGTAGCCGCCGTCTACGAATCGCTGCGCACCACCGACGAGGCGCCGGTGCGCAGGATCTGCCAGCTGCTGCCTGACCGCCCGGTCACCGGCCTGGATATTGGCTGCGGGACGGGACGGTACTCGCGGCTGCTGCGCGCCCTGCTGCCGGAGGGCTCGCTGCTGGTCGCGAGCGATGTCTCGGCGGCGATGCTGGCACAGCTCAAGGCCGCCAACCGCGGCCACGCCGGTGGGGTGGTGCCGCTGCTGGCAGCGGCCGAAGCGCTGCCGTTGCGGACCGCCAGCCTCGATGTGGTCACCGCGTTCAACTGCATTCACCACTTCGACCTCGGCCGCTTCCTGACCGCTGCCGCCCGGGTGCTGGCGCCCGGCGGCCAGCTGTTCATCTACACCCGCACCCCGCAGCAGAACGCGCGAACGATCTGGGGCCGCTACTTCCCGGGTTTCACCGAGCACGAGCAGCGCCTGCACAGCCAGGCCGCGATCCGGGACGCCGTCAGCCGGACCGGCGGGCTCAAGGTGGCCGCAACACAGACCTTCCAGCACCCGCGCTCGAGCACAGCCGAGCGGCTCCAGGCCCAGGCCGAGGGGCGTCACTACTCGACGTTCTCCCTCTACACCCCGGAGGAGTTGCGCGCGTCCATCACGGCCTTCCTGGCCCGCCTGCCCAGCCCCGAGGTCTCCTGGGTTGACGAGCACCTGCTGGTCGCCGTCGGCGGGAGCCGCCGCAACCAGGTGGAGCCGACGGCCCGGGCAGCCTGCCGAACCAGGTGATCAAGGATCAGGCCCTCCAGATCAGCGCCGGGCGCGCTGGTGAGCCTCCCAGAGGGCGTCCTGGCGGCCGCGCGCAGATCACCCCGTCATGCGCCCAGCCGATTGCTGGCGACGACCTTTAGCCCGAAGTTTCGTGTCCTGAGGTAAGCCGACGCGGCGCTGGGCTGCGGGTTTGCGGCTGGCCTGGCTGGTGTTCTGTCTACTTCAGGGCGAGGGTCAGCGGGATGGGTGCCCCGATGAGGTCGAAGGCGCGGCGCTGGGCGGGGGTGGGGTCGCTGATCTTCTCGAAGGTGATGCCGCCGAGCCGGACGGTGCTGCGGGTGAGGGTGGCGAGGTGGTCGAGGAGGCCGCGGAAGCTGCGCAGGGTCTGGCCGCCGGGGCTGGCATGGGTGGCGGCTTTGGCGTCGGCGTGCGCGGAGCGGCGGGCTGGGGCGACCGGGTTGGTGCGGGCGGGGGGCTGCTCGTCGGTGTAGGTGAGCGGGGCGAGGGCGGCGCGCAGGTGCCAGGTGAGGTAGGCGGCGAGCATGCAGATCAGGACGTGGCCGCGGACCCGGTCGTCGAGCCAGTGGTGGATGGGGCGCAGGTCCAGGTCGTCGGCCTTCAGTGACCGGAAGTCGCGTTCCACGCGGGCCAGGTTTTTGTAGGCGGTGACGGTGGCGGGGGCGTCGAGCTCGCTGGCCGGGACCGGGGTGCGGATGATGTAGATCCCGTCCAGGGCGGCCTCGGCGTCGATGGCGGCCTGGTCGCGGCGCCAAGTCAGGCGGTCCTCGCCGATGTCGAGGATGAGGTGCTTGGCCATCTTGTGCTTGGTCACCACCTGGCCAGTGCGCACGCCGATCTTGTCCGCGCCCTTGATCCGCCCGGCGGCCGCCTGGGCGGCGACCTTGGCCAGCAGGGCCTCGGTTGCGGCCAGCAGGTCCTCGCGCTTGCGGGCCCGCTCGGCGGCCAGCAGCGGGTTGCGGCAGGCGATCAGCCGCTCGCCGGGGAAGTCTGGGTGGGTGATCTCGGCCAGGTCCTGCTCATCGAACAGGGACAGCTGCAGCGGGCCGCCGTCTTGGGCGAGGTTGCGGATCGCCGGGGCGCGCAGGCAGGTGATCCACGACAAGCCGCCCAGTTCTTTCAGCGCCCTGATCCGGGCTGAGGTGATCATCCCGCGGTCGCCGACCATGACCATCCGGGCCAGGCCGAACTTGCCCCGGATCACGTCAACGGCCTGGATGAACGCGGACGGGTCGGCGGTGTTCCCCGCGAAGACCCGGATCGCGACCGGGCGGCCCTCGGAGTCGGTGAGCAGCCCGTACTCGATCTGCTCCCGGCCCTTCTTGCCGTCCCGGGAGTAGCCGCGGGCGGCCAGCTCACAGTGGCTGCCCTCCACCCAGGAGGAGGACAGGTCGAACATCGCGATGCCGCCCTCGCGCAGGTGCCGGCCCGCCAGCTGCGCCTCGATGCCGTCCTGCTGTTCCAGCAGCCAGTCCATCGCCTCGTAGACGTCATCACGGGGCGCATCGGCGACGCCCAGGTCCGGGCCCAGGGTCACGTCATCCCACCAGGCCAGGGTCGCCAGCTCCGGCTTAGGCGCTACTACCCGGGAGACGATCAGGGCGTAGGCCAGGTCCCGATCCCGGCAGGCCGGGCCGAGCAGGGCGGGCAGCCCCAGCTGCGCGGCAGCGGCATGCACCAAGGCGACATGGCCGTGCGCACGGGACCGGGTGATGCTCAGCGCGGCGTCTGCGTCGACGAGGGTCCTGCCTTTCAGCACCGCCTCGACCGCGTCGACTGCCGCGGGCGGCAGCGCCGACAGGTTGGCGAGGGTCTCCTTGCCAACCTTCCCGTCGGGCTTGCGGAACGAGCGGCGCAGCAGCCGCGACTCGTACTCGCGGACCTCCCCGGACTTCGCCACATGCCGGCTCCGCACCCTGTCTACGTGCATCCCGCCCGGCGCCTGCCGTCCCATAAGGTCATTATCCCGCCCAGGGCAGTCAGATGCCAGGTAAACAGCAGAAAATCCTGTCTACAATTTCAAGGGCTCCACAGGTCATCCGCCCAGGCCAAGGGCATGATCGGTATCAAAGCCAGCGAAACTTCGGTTTAGCAGAGCGCTCAGATCGGCGGATCTTGCTCGGCAAGTGGCGGCCGGAGTCGGCACAGAGCGTGACATGAGGACGGCGCGGGCCGCCGAGGAGATGGGGGTACGGGTAGCCAGGCCGTCGGCGAAACGGTCTTGGTCTGGGTTGTCCCGTGGCAGCAGTGCGCAAGGTCTGCCGGGAATCAGGGACGGATGGCCCGTCCAGGGGCGGCTTTCGTCACTGTCACGTCCGGTGTCCGGAAAGTGACGTTTGCTGTAGGCCGAGCCGGAAGCTGGATCGAGGTGGTTGCGATGAGCGCGCTGAAAGCTTCACGGCATGGGCAGGCCCGGGCGGCGGGCGGGAGCGGTGGCGAGACCGCGATCTGGGCCCGCGGGCTGCGGAAACGGTACGCGGACGTGGAGGCGGTGCGCGGGATCAATCTGGCTGTGCAGAGGGGTGAGATCTTTGCGTTCCTGGGGCCGAACGGGGCGGGGAAGACCACGACGGTCGAGATGCTGGAGGGCTACCGGCGCCGTGACGCGGGCGAGGTCACGGTGCTCGGCGCCGACCCGGCTCATCCTTCGCTGGACTGGCGGGCGCGCCTGGGCGTGGTGCTGCAGACCTCGAAGATGCCAGACGAGCTGACCGTGCGGGAGCTGGTGGAACGCTACGCCGGGTTCTACCCGCACCCGCGGGACATCGGCGAGACGATCGAGCTGGTCGGCCTGGCGGACAAGCGGAAGGCGCGGGCCCGCAAGCTGTCCGGCGGGCAGCTGCGCCGGCTGGATGTGGCACTGGCCATCGTCGGCGACCCGGACCTGATGTTCCTGGACGAGCCGACCACCGGTTTTGACCCGGCGGCCCGGCGGCAAGCCTGGGCGCTGGTCGAGGGCCTGCGCGGGCTGGGCAAGACGGTCTTTTTGACCACGCACTACATGGACGAGGCCGAGGCGCTCGCCGACCGGGTAGCAGTGATCGCGAAGGGTTCGATCGTCGCCGAGGGCACCCCTCAGGCCCTGGGCGGCCGCGACACCGCGCCCGTGGAGATCCGCTTCGCCTACACTCCTGGGACGTCGCCGCCGCTGCCTGCGGACCTGACCGTACAGACCGGTGACCACCAGGTCACCATCCGCACCACCGAGCCGGAGGCCACCCTGCGGGTGCTGCTGGACTGGGCCCGCGACCACCGGGTGAGCCTGCACGGGCTGGAAGTGCGGCCGCCCAGCCTCGAAGAGATCTACCTTCGCCTGACCGGAAGTGCGTCATGAGCACCGCGACCATCTTGCGGGGCGAGGTCCGCTGCGCGCGGAAGGTGATGCTGCGCGACCCGATGGCGGTGTTCGTCACCGTCGTCCTGCCGCTGCTGTACCTGTTCATTTTCGCCACCGTGAACGGAAAGGGGACCATGCACATGCGCGGCCAGCCCGGCATCCTGAAGGTCTCGGCGTACGTGGTGGCCTCGGTGATCGTGATCGGCGTGGTATCGGCGGCCTTCACCTACCTGGCCGCCCAACTGGTACACGACCGGGAGGACGGGATCCTCAAACGGCTCCGCAGCGCCCCGGTGCGCACCAGCACCTTCCTGGCCGGGCCCGTCATCAATGGGACGGCCGCCTCGCTGACACTGGCGGTCCTGGTGGCCGCTGTGGGCCGCCTCGGCTACGCTGTGTCACTGCCAGCCAGCCACGTGATCGCCGCCGTCATTACCGTGATCATCGGTGCGCTCGCGTTCTGCGCACTGGGATGCCTGGTCACCGTGGTCATCCGCAGGGCGACCGCGGCCATGCCGATCCTGTTCGGCGTCACCCTCGCCCTGTTCTTCCTATCCGGCAACTTCTTCCCCACCGACACGCTCTCCGCAGCCTGGCGCGCCGTGGCCAACGTGTTCCCGGTCCGGCACTTCCTCACGGCCATGCTCACCGCCTACAACCCGCACGTGACCGGCGCCGGGTTCGCACCCCGCGACCTGGCGATCCTCGCGCTGTGGGGGCTGGCCAGCGCCATCGTTGCAGCACGCACCTTCCGGTGGACACCAGTACGCGCAGGGTAGAACTCACCACCGCCACACGCTGAACTGGCCGGCATAAGCACTATGCCTTGAGCCCCGAGCTGTCACCGGAGAATTCCGGCGGAGGATGCGCTGCCCGCGCGCGGGTGCCCGCCGTCCCGGTCCGCCCGCCGGCACGGGTGTCCGGGCGGGCCGCCACCGGAGAACGGGTGATGCCGCACCCGGGAGACGATCTTGTGCCATCCCCGATGGCGCAGGCCACCCACGCCGTGACGATCAACGCCCCACCGCAGCAGGTGTGGCCATGGCTGGTGCAGACCGGCCAGGGACGGGCCGGATTCTACTCAGACTCTCCAGTTTTGGGACCGGTCGGTGGACTGGTATTACCGCCACCTATCCCATCAGCAGCCTGGGAAGGCAACGGTCGGCTATCACGTCGGCACCGACGAGCGGATCGTTCCTGGCTGGCAGAATCCGCGCGTAGGCAACATCATCGCCGACGGGCCGCCAGGAACGGCCTACTACGTCGTGCGGCAAGCCGAACCAGGCAAGTCATGGGTCCTGTTCACCGACACACACCTGCGGTACCTGCTGCCCGCCCGCCTGCGCGACAACCCCCGGCTGGGCATCTTCGGCGAGCTCAGCGACAGCACTGTGCTGACCGAACCAGAACCCGGGACGACACGGGTGATCCGCCGCATGCGGCTCAGCTGCGGGCCCTGGCCCTTCCGGGCCTACGTCGTTCCGACCGTCTTGGTCTGGGGCGAGGCCATCACCGCCGCCCGGAACCTGCTGCGCGGGGTCAAAGACGGCCGAGGCAAGCCCTACCGGACCTTCCGGCTAAGACGCCTGATCGCGGCGCTGCCAGGAGTGCGCTGTGGGCGCGCACATGCACCCTGACCGTCTTGAGGGCGGTGCTGGGGTGTGGGGTTCAGGGCGCTGGCCGGAGGTGGGTGTTGAAGAAGGTCACGATGCGCTGGCGGGCGTCGGCTGCTGAGGGCTGGTGATAGCCGGTGTGGGCGAACTTGCCTGCGACCAGCGCCCACAGGGGTGTCTCGCCGGGGGCATGGTCGTTGAGGAAGCCGTGTCCGGCGCCGGGGTAGACCCTGATGTCGTGCATCACCCGGTTGGCGTCCAGGATGTGCTCCAGCTGGGTGGGGGCTTTGGCGAGCGAGCGGTCCCTGGCGCCGTAACTGGCGATGATCGGGCAGGCGTCAGCGAGCAGGGTCATGGCGCTGCCGGGGACGGCGCCGTAGTTGACGCTGGATGCCCCGTAACCGGGTACCGGAGCCAGGAGCAGCGCGAGGCCGCCGCCCAGGCAGAACCCGATGACGCCGATCCGGCCGGTGCAGTCGCCGCGGTGGGCGAGCCAGCTGCGGGCGGCTTCGAGGTCATCGAATGCCTGTCCCTGGCGGCTTGCGGCGGCCCGCACCGTCGCGAACAGGCACCGCATCCGGGGGCCCCAGTAGTACAGGTCGGGAGCGAGGGCGAGGTAGCCAGCCGCGGCGAGCCAGTCCGCCTGCCGGCGCAGGTCGGTGGTCATGCCCAGGGCGTCGTGGATCACCACCACCCCTGGCCAGGGCGGGTCGCCCGTGGGCATGGCCAGGTAGGCCGGCATGGCCCCACCGGGCCGGCCGATCGACACCGCGCCCATGCACCCCTCCTCCCGTTATCCAACGAGCCGGTCCGCCCACGCTGGCTGCGTCACCGCGACCGCCAGCAGGGCGACGTCGATCCCGATCCCGATCACCAGCACGGTGTCCCAGAACGCGGCGAGCAGGGCCATCGACAGCAGGCAGGCCACAATGGTGAGGGCCGGCCAGGCGGCGGAGAGCCCCGGGACACCCCACACCGCCAGCGCCACCAGCGCGAACCCAGCCACGGTGGCCGCGATCAGCACCCGGGCCACCGGCCGGCGAGCAGGCTCCGGGAGCAGCCACGACCGGCCGATGGAGAACTCCGGCACGTCCGGTGCGAGGTAGAGCAGGTGAACCAGGCCGTGGGCCACCAGCAGCACCCCCACCACGACCCGGACGACGATCATCACCCCGCCACATCCCCTTCCGGCCTTCAGCCCGGCCGCCAGCAGCGCCGGTGACGATCAGGGTCAGACGCAACGATGGCGGCGACATCGAACCTGTACTCCAGGTCATTCCCCGTAACAGCGGCCAGCACCACCAATGACGCCGGGCCGGGCGCCGTCCACGACTTGCCTGGCTGCCGCTCTGCTCTACGGCGGTCGTCAGGCCCTGGGGCCAGCGCGTGAACTCGCTTTTCACTATCGGGACTAATGGCTCTTCCCCGGGCCGGGGCGGCGGGCGCACGTTGGCAGCGGAATAGGCGATCCCGGTGGGGGGAGGGTCGCCCGGCTGCGTTCCATGGGAGGGCACCGTGCCGCTCTCTGAACATGAGCGGCGCCAGCTTGAGCAGATCGAGCAGGCGCTCCGCGCCGATGACCCGCGGTTTGCTGGCGCCGTGGCTGCGGCGCGCCCGCGGGTGCACTACAGGCGCCGGGTCATCGCGAGGGCGCTGGGGTTCGTGGCCGGTGTCGGGCTGCTGCTCGCCGGGCTGGTGATCAATGTCATCCCGGTCGCGGTGGCGGGCTTTGTGGTCATGCTCGCCTGCAGCCTGTGGGCGGTAACCAGCTACCGGCGCATGACCGGCATCACCACCGGGCGTGTCCCCGCCCAGGCCAGGCGCTCTGGCAACAAGCGGCGCGCCGCCAAGGGCCGGCGGGCTGGCACGCAGCCGGGATCGGGGCTGATGGAGCATGGCCTCGGGCTCGACGTCCAGCGCCAGGCCATCCGCTCCTGGGCGCGCCAGCACGGGCACAGGATCACCGGCTGGCACTCAGACGCGGGCATCAGCGGGTCTAACGGCCTGGACTCCCGGGAGGCCCTGCCCGATGCCGTGGCTGAGGCCCGCGCTGGGCGGGCGGCTGGCCTGCCTACTCCGCGCGGTCGCGGGAGCCCGGGTCGGTGCCGGGGCTCACGTCACTCGGCGGTCCCGCGCTGGGGGTCGGCTCCCGGGCGGCTCTACCCCGGTGGCGGTCGCCTGACCGATCGCGGCCTGGTTCGGGACGAGGCTGAAGGCGCCCTCCTCCTCCTGCGCGTTGTGCAGCCGGAGCACGGCGTACAGCCCGTAGAGCAGGCGCCGGAGTTCGATGACGTCCTCGGGCTGCACGGTTTCGTTGTCGAGGCCCGTGAGAAGTCGCCGCAGCCGGCTGACCTGGTGCTCGATCTCTGCGTGCGTGCGGCTCATCGCCGCTGTCGTGTCCCTCCCGTCGAGCGCTCGGGCCACCAGGGGGACGAGCAGCGCCTCCTCGGCCCGCTCATGCGGGAGCAGTTCACCCTCCAGCAGATCCAGCAACGTGCGCACCGGGGCGAGGTCGCAGCCGCGCGTTGACAGTCCGTTAGCCACCGACCGGATCTGCTCGACCGCCGGCAGCACGGCGTCGTGCTCGGCCCGCAGCCGGAGCGCGGTGGCGATGTCCGCGGGCGGCATCGCGATCGTGTGGATCGCGCCGGGTAGCACCGCCCGCAGGGCGATGCCGATCGCCAGCACGTCGATGACCTCTTGCAGGAGCGCGCCCGCCGCCGGCTGGAGGAGCCCGGCCGCGGCGGCGGCCATCGCCACAAGCGACAGGCCCATGCCGATGAGGACGGCCTGCAGGGCGATCCGCTTCGAGCGGCGCGCGATGAGGATCGCGTCGGCCAGGGCGTCGACCCGGTTGACCGTGAGAACGACGTCGGCCGCCTCGGATGACGCGGTGGCCCCGCGCGCGGCGAGGGCCACCCCGACGCCGGCCGCCGCGAGCGCGGGAGCGTCGTTCACCCCGTCCCCGACCATGATCGTCGCACCGTGCGCCGACTCGCGTCCGATCGCGGCGAGCTTGTCCGCTGGGTCGCAGTCGGCCAGCACGGTATCGACGCCCACGACGCGCCCGACCATGTCCGCGATGTCCGCGCGGTCGCCGGTGACCAGGACGACACGCGTGACCCCGGCCTCGCGCAGCGCGCGCACCATCCGGGGCGCGCCGGGCCGGATCGGGTCCTCAAGAAGAAAGGCGCCAGCGGGATCGCCGTCGACGGCGGCGAAGACCGTCAGCGAGCCGTCCAGGTCAGCGCGCCGGCGCACCTGGCGCACCCACAGCGGCGGCTCGCCGCCGACGATCCACGCGGCCTTGCCGAGCCTCACCCGGTGAATGCCGACGGTCCCCTCCAGGCCGTAGCCGTGCACCTCCCGAACGCCGGCCGGCATCTCCAGCGCAAGCCCGCGACTGGTGGCGGCGGTGACGATGGCGCTCGCGAGGACATGCGCCGAGACCTGATCGAGCGAGGCGGCGAGGCGCAGCAGCCCGTCCGCGTCCATCGGGCCGCCCGCCGTGACGACGCCGGCCAGCCCCGGCCGCCCCTGGGTCAGCGTGCCGGTCTTGTCGAAGAGCATCACCTGCCCAGCGGCCAGGCGTTCGAGGGCGCCGCCGCCCTTGATGACGACGCCGATGCGCGCGGCGCGGGACAGGCCGGACATGATCGCGATCGGGGCCGCGAGCAGCAGCGGGCACGGCGTCGCGACGACGAGCACGGCGACAGCGCGGACGGGGTCCGCGCTGACCGCCCAGGCCGCTGCTGCCAGGACGAGCGTGAGCGGGACGAAGAGAACAGCGAACCGGTCGGCGGCGCGGACGAACGGCGCCGACGAGGCCTGGGCCTGCTCGACGAGGCGCACCACCCCGGCGTATGTGGACTCCGCGGCCGCCGCCGTCGCGACAAGGTCGATCGGCTGCCCCGCGTTGACCACGCCGCTGCGAACGTCCTCGCCGGCGATTCGCTCCGCCGGCCGCGACTCCCCCGTGAGAGCCGATTCGTCCAGCACGGCCGAGCTGAGGAGCCGCCCGTCCACCGGGACGATCCCTCCCGCGCCCACGAGCAGCCGGTCACCGGGGACGACGTCGTCCACCGGGACCTCGGCGACGCCGCCCCCGACGCGGCGCCGGGCCGTGCGCGGGGCCCGCTCGACCAGCAGGCTCAGCTCGCGCCGCGCCCGCGCGGACGCCCGGGCCTCCAGGAGTTGCCCGCTGGCGAGCATCACCGTGATCACGGCGCCGGCGAACGGCTCGTCGACCGCCAGGGCGCCGGCCAGGGCGAGCACCGCGATGACGTTGACGCTCGGCTGGTGGCGCCGGATCGCGCCGACTGTCCAGGACACCGAGAAGACAAGGCCCAGCACGGTGCCGGCGATCCACAGGACGCTCGCGGGCGTCCCGGCAGCCAGCAGCCACGCCACCCCGCCCGCCAGTAGCAGCATGGCCGCCAAGACGAACAGCAGCATCTCCTTGCTTTCACGCAACCGGGCCATGCTCTCATTCTGACGTGTGCCTGACGTTGCGATACAAGATCGCTTTCTGTTCGCCAACATCGCGGGAGCGCCGAGCGGGTGAGTCTGCCAGTGGGCCAAGGCACGCCGGTGGACCCGGGCTTGTCCGGGGCCAGGCCTGTGGGGTGCCAGAACTCGGCCACGGGCCTTGACCCGGGCATCTACGCGGCTCGCTGGTATTCGCTCAGAGGCCGCCGGGGACCGGGCGGCGCTTGATCCGCTCGTGGGAGAGGCCGGCGACCGATTCGCCGCACGGGGGCGGGCGGAGCTGGCGGCTGCGATGGGGTCCCCGTCGGTTGTAGTGGGCGGCATACCCGGCGAGGACCGGCCGCAGGTAGCGTTCACTGAATATCAGCATCGGGTCGGTGGCCTCGTTCCGGGCGGTGAGCACGAAACATTCCGCATGGGCATTCGCGCGAGGGCTTCGGGGCGCGATCTTCACGGCTTCGATACCGGCGGCGGTGAGGACCGTGCCGGAGGATGCGGTGAACTGCCCGGCGCGGCCGCCGGGGCCGATCAGGAGGCTGCGGATCTGCCGGGTAGTCCAGGGTCCGTCCGGGTAGGCGGTGACCCCGAGGATATGCACGTAGCGGGAGCCGGCCTCGATGACGAACAGGCAGTACAGCCGCCGGAGGGTCACTGCGCAGTCCACGTGGAAGAAGCCAGCGGCGAGCATGGTCGCGGCTTGCGCGTGCAGGAACTGCCGCCAGGTCGTAGCGGTATGCCGTTTCGGCGCCGGCGGGATCCGCAGTGCCTTGAGGACCCGGCGGATCGTGGATGCGCTGACCCGGTGGCCGGGCTTGAGTAGCTCGCCTTGGACGCGCTGGTATCCCAGCCGTTGTTCTCGGTGGCGAGTCGCTCGATGGTCACGGCGATCTCGGCGCTGACCGGCGGGCGTCCCGTCCGGTGCGGGTAGGTCCACTTCTTGCCCACCAGGCGGCGATGCCACCGTAGGACGGTGCCGGGCGTGATCACCCGGTGCGCCCGCAGCGTTCTGGGCATACGCCGGATCAGCGTGGCCAGGATGGCGCGGTCGGCCAAGTCCAGCCGGGGCTTGGGCTTGGTGCGGCGCAGCACGGCAACCTCGTGCCGCAGCACGAGCAGTTCGATGTCCTTGGACGCGGTGGACCGGCTGAGCAGGAGCAGCCAGCCGCAGAGCCGGGTGAAGATCAGGTAGAGCAGACGGAGAAACACGGGTGATCATCATTCCCGATGACCACAAGCTGCCTTATCGACGCAGGTCACAGGAGCCAGCAGACTTCTGGCACCCCCACAGGTGATGGAGAGGAGGCCTGGCTCAGTGAGCGTCGCGGCCGGGGGGCCGTCGGTTCTTGGCCGCCTGGTCGTGGCGGCGGGCGGCGATGATGATGGCGGCGGCTAGGAACAGCGAGCCGAACACACTGAGCACCGTGGTCGTGACGACGGAGTCGTCGTGGAGGTATGCCAGCACCACGGCCCGACCGGCCGCCGAAATGAAAAATGCTACCGCGATGATGGTGAGCACGGCAGGCTCGCGCAGGTACGCCCTGACCGTACGGATCCACCGCCGCCGGGGCCGGCTTGGATCGGTGCGTGACCCGGATCCCTCATCGTGGTCACCTCACCCTGTGAAGGCCATGCCTTCATTGCGGCCATTACCGGCCGGTATCCAGCGTACGAATTCCGGCAATCCCCGGTAGGGACGAAGGACCCGCCATCGCCGCGGTGAGGAGTGCGACAGAGGCTGAAAGGCTGGGGTCTGATGTGTATGGCGGTTCAGGGTCGAGGGTGAGTCCTGCCGGTCGGTCCCGCAGACGCTTGACCGGCCCGCTCCTTCAGGGATGACTCTGTCCTGGCTCCATTGCCGCCCCACCGGGCACTGCCCCATGCCAGGCAAGGGGCCCAGTCTGGCACCAGGGTCTGCGGATTGCCCGATGCCGGCCGCCGCGCGTGCCCGCCGCTGTCAGCCAGGACAAGGGACCCGGGCACGTTGCTGCACTTGACCGGCTATGCGGGACCTTCGGCCCTGTGGGGCCCTGGGTCAACTACCTAGCCTGAGGTGGTGACCGACGCCGCGATGGTGCGCACCACCGGATTGAGCAAGTCTTACGGACGCTTGCCCGCGCTGTCGGATGTCAGCTTGGGCATCGACGGTGGCGAGGTGTTCGGATATCTCGGCCCCAACGGTGCCGGCAAGACGACGACACTGCGGCTGCTCATGGGCATGATCCGGCCGACAGCGGGCAGCGCAACGGTTCTCGGCCTTGACGCCTGGCGTGACAGCGTCGAGATCCACCGCCGCGTGGGCTACCTGCAAGGTGAGGCCGCCCTCTACGACCGGCTGACCGGACGGCAGCACATCAGCTACTTCTGCCACCTGCGCGGCGCCGGCGATCAGTCCGGTGCTCTCAAGATGGCCGCCCGGCTCGAGCTCGATCTGGACCAGGCGGCGCGGACACTATCCAAGGGGAACCGGCAGAAGGTGGCCGTGGTGCTCGCGCTCATGTCCGCACCGCAGCTGCTGATTCTCGACGAGCCCACCAGCGGTCTGGACCCGATTGCCCAGCAGGAATTCCACGCGATCCTGCGTGAGCACACCACCCGTGGTGGCAGCGTGCTGCTGTCTTCCCATGCTCTGGGCGAGGTGCAGCGTGTCGCCGACCGCATCGGAGTGCTCCGGGCCGGCCGGCTGATCGCGGTCGAGCGCCTCGATGTGCTGCGGGGCAAGTCGCTGCACCACATCAGCGCGCGATTCGCCGGCGCTGTCCCCGCAGGCGCCTTCGGTGGCTTGCCGGATGTCCATGACCTGCAGGTCACCGGCCAGGTTCTGACCTGCACTGCGCCGCAGAGCACGCTCAACGCGCTGCTGAAAGAGGTCGCCCGGCACGACATCGTCGACTTCGAGTGCGCCGAGGCCGAGCTGGAGGAAACCTTCCTCGCCTACTACGGGACCGGAGCCAGCGATGCTGCATAGCGTCGGTCTCAAGACCCTCCACGACCAGCGCCGGGCGCTGACAGCCTGGAGCGTGAGCCTCGCCCTGCTGGTAGCGATGTATGCCGCGATCTGGCCCAGCCTGCGCAACCAGCCCTCGATGAGCGACTTCCTCAACCAGATGCCCAAGGCGATGCGATCGCTGTTCGCCGCCTCTGGAGCCGACATGTCCACCCCGGTGGGCTACGTGCAGGTCGAGCTGCTGGCCTTCATGGGGCCCCTGCTCCTGATCATCTACAGCGTCACCGCGGGCGCCAGCGCCGTCGCGGGCGAAGAAGACCGGCACACCCTCGACCTGCTGTTGGCCAACCCGATCAGCCGCACCCGCATCGTCTTGGAGAAGCTCGGCGCGATGACCGCGGGAGCGGCGCTGCTCGGCGCGGTGACCGCAGCCGCGCTGCTCGCTGAAGGACGCCTGGTCAGCATGCCGCTGCCGGTGGGCGGGGTGACGGCAGCCATGGTGCACATGACGCTGCTCGCCCTCGTCTTCGGCACCATGGCGCTGGCGGCCGGCGCCGCTACCGGCCACCCGGCGCTCAGCCGCGCGCTACCCGCGGTCGTCGCGGTCGTCGCCTACATCGTCAACGGCCTTGCACCCGTCGTGTCGTGGCTCAAACCCGCACAGAGATTCTCCCCCTTCTACCAGTACTCCGGCCACGACCCGCTGCGGCACGGCCTTTCCTGGCCGGCCACCCTTGTCGCGGTCTCGACCATCCTCGTGCTGGCAGCGATAGCAGTGGCAGCCTTCCGGCGCAGGGACGTCGCTGCATGAGCCGGGAGCGGCCCGGCGTCTCCCGGCGGGCCATCCAACCACGACAGCACGCCCTGGCCGGACGCAGGTCCTGCTTGGCGTCCGGGCTCAACTGACCGCTCCGCCGCCCACTGCCCGACCGCCGAACCGTGCCCCCCAAGGCCCCGGCCCACGACCAGAACCCGGAGCCGCCCTCGCCACAACTTCACGGTCCGGCTACCAGCTACCAGCCACCAGGGCCGAACTGCCCCACCGCCAGCGCTGGCCATCCACTAACCAGCTCATCGGCTGCCCTGCAGAGCTCTGCCCGGGCTGCCAGGAGGAAGACGGACCGTCTCACGCCACCAGCTCGTGGGGCGCGCAGAATCCCCAGATCTGGACCGCCAGCATCTTGATCGGAATTGAGCCGATCTCCGCGCATAACGGCGGCTCGGCGCGCGGTTATCAGGAGCTTTCCGCACGGTTGCAATTCCGACCACGGCCGAGCAGGCAGGTGGCCAGGCCGTATGTTTATGCATCGCCAGCGCTGATCGTAATCGCCCGCTTCTGCCGCGTTTAGAGCGCGTTCGCCGTAGGGGCCTGCACGCAGGCTCTGTCAATCGGCGCGCTGTCCGACTCGCAGGACGGTCAGGTAGCGGCGTGCTGCCCGGTCGCCCATCTGGGTGCGGATGCGCTCGGCGATCGCGTCGAGGAGGGGTTCACGGACGTCGCTGTCGAGCCTGCGGTACAGCGAGGTGGTGCGGAGCAGATCGGCGAAGCCGGCTTCGTCGAACCACTGGACAGCCGGGTACCATCGCACGATCGCCGGGCCGAACAAGCTGCCGGGGTCTTCGACTAGTCCCCAGCCCTCGCCCGTCATCCGCACCTCGTCCTCAAGCGGCGGATGACCCCAGCCCGGGTTGCCAGGGGCAAATCGCTCGTGCAGATCGGCGGTCTTGGCGTACACCTCCGGTTCACCTGGCCGGCGGACAACAACGTTGCCGAGCAGCGCCATCCATCCCCCGGATGGAGCAGGTCATGCGCCCGGCGCCAGCCAATGGACGGGTTGACCCAGTGCCACGCCGACGCGGCCACCAGGACATCGAAGCGCCGCCCGCCGTCGTCCCACTCCTCGAACGTCGAACTCTCGACCTCGACACTGCCGAACGCGGTGAGGCGCTGGCGAGCGAGAGCGGCCATGCCCGCGCCCGGCTCGATAGCAGTGACCGAAAAGCCGAGCGCGGCCAGCGGGCGTGTCGCCTGGCCGGTACCGCAGCCCACCTCAAGCACCGGCGACCCTCTGCCCATGCCAGTGATGGCTACGAGATCCGCGAACAGCTCATCGGGATACCCCGGCCGGACGCTGTCGTAGAGCTCGGGCACCTCGTCGAACAACCGGCCAAGGTCGCGTCGAGCCGGTCCTGTCATGGCACCATCCTGGCATCAACCATCGCCGGAGCTCCCGGGACGAGGCGTGCCGAACCGGCACGCCGGACATCGGCACTTATGGCCTGCGCCCGCGCTCGATAGGCGGATCCGGCCCTCACATGAACGCACTCTCTTGCCGCGGAGCGGGCGGTCAGGTGTCCAGCCGTTTGCGGAAGAAGACACGGTGGAAGCCGTCTTGTTGGGCCCGGTGGGTCTCGGTGTACCCGTGCAGCGGGTAGTAGGCCAGGTTCTCGGTCATCGCCGCGTTGGTATAGAGCCGTATCTCTGGCACGTGCAGGGTAGGGGCGCGGTCCTCGGCCAAGGCCAGCAGCCGTGCTCCGATGCCACAGCCCTGGGCAGCGGGCAGTACGGCCACATTCTCCAGCAGCAGGTAGCCAGGCCGGGCGATGAGGATGATGAACCCGGCCACCTCGCCGTCCACCGCCGCCACCCAGGCTTGGCCGCGGCGGACCGCAACGGGGTAATCGGCTGTCATCGGGGCAGGTGGCCGGCCGATTCTGGGCACGTAGTGCTGGTAGGCCGCCACCGCGATCCTTGCCAGGACCGGTGCGTCGGCCTCGGCCGCGAGACGGACGGCGATCACAGGAAAAGAGTAGGCAGCCACACGCATCCGCTGCCGTCGCGATCAGGTACGCCGCACCACCAGTGCTGCAGGGGCCAGGTTCCCCTTAAACACGAACTCGGGGGACCTGCTGACGACGACGCGCGGCCTCTCACACTGGGCAGGGCTATGCAACCGAGGCCCGGCCCGCCGCCGATGGCAGAGCGTGGTCGGCGCTCTGGCGGTAGCCGCGCGAAGAGCCGCCGTTCTGATCGCCGGCCAGGGCGTGATGGCATGGACGACGCCGCGCGCAGATCAGGACGATCGGCACGGCCGTTAACGCCCGAACATGCATGTTGACAGTGCGCGTAATTCGTCGTTCAGGGGTGCCAGTCATACTCGCTGAGTGCCTGCTTCACAGCAGCCCGCCTCCATGATCCGGGGGCGACGGCTCATCATCGTCAGCGGGGAGGAAGGCGCTGGCAAGTCAACCATCGTGCGCGCGCTGCTGCCGTCCACGCCGCAGGGCGCCCGGATCGACGCCGAGGACATCGGACAGACCAATCCCTGCCCGATGGACGACACGTTCTTCGACCTGCTTCGCCGGAATGTGGCCGGCCTCGTGGAGAACTTCTGGGCCGCGGGCTACGTCAACGTCATAGCCGGCAGCTTCCTGCGCCGCTACTCCGACTACATGTCTTTCCGCCAGCTGCTGCCACGGCCTTCGGCGGTATTCCTCGTAGATCTCCTAGTCGACAGGGAGGTGCGCAACCGTCGGCGAATCACCCGGGCGAAGCAGACCACGCAGGAATGGCGCGACATGGTCGACCAGATCCCCGAAGATCAGACAATCCGGCAGGCAGCCGATGCTGACTACCGATACATCGGCATTGACACCACCGACCTGGACGTCGCCAGAACCGTGCAGCGGATCAAAGGCGCCATCCCGGAGGTCTATGCAGACTAGCGACGTCAGGCGAACGCGCTGTTCTGCCGCAAACTGCGCGCGGTGGGCTGATGGTCAGAGCATGAAGCTCAGGGCGCCAGTGATGGGACTATGGATGGTGGGTGCGCACTGCGTGCGCCAGGCGCGTCACAGCGCCAGCAGCCGGTCCAGCACAGCCGGATCAGCGTCCGCCACGTCGTGGTGGCCCGCCTTATTTCATGCAGACGCAGAGCCGGTCTTGCAGTTCGTCCAGGGCGGCGAGGCGGCCTTCCTCGAACGCCGCGTCCCACAACTGGGTGAGGGCCTGCTCGGCTGCCGGGCTGAGGACGCCGAGAAACGTGGCCGCGGTGGCCACGGCGTCCTGTTTTGCCTGCTCGTTCACGTCAGCCTCCCTTAACCAGGCTATCCCTGCCACGGACGCCGCTGGGGGGCGGGAGATCGCTGCGAGGAGTTTGGCCGGCCGGCGCGTCGCCGGCAGCGCTGGGCACCCCCTGGTCCGGGTGGCCCTGCGGATGAGTAGCTATGAGTCTGCCGTCGGTCAGCGCGGCAGAAGGAAAGGCGGCAGCAGGCCAGTGATCGAACGTGCTAGCGTTTTTTAGATGTCTGCCAGTAATGATCTAGTAACCCCAGAAGGTTCCAGCTGCGATCATGAACGCCTCCCAGCGGTACCGGCCCCGGCACAGCCGGGCGGAGGTGCTGTTCACCGATGGCATCTGGGTGCCGTGCACAGTACTTGCATGGGCCAAGTCCCAGGCGGGCTGGGCAGCCCTGGTCCGCTGGCGCAATGGCGCCGAGGAGTGGCTGCTGTATCACCCTGACCACCTCCAGCCCGCCTTACTCCGCCGGGCTGTTGTGCGGTCCGATCAGGTGAGTGTGGTCGTGGTCGTCAAAGGCACCGATAGGCACCTGTACCCGGCCCACCGGGCCAGCCAGGCCGAGTGCCTGCGGGCGGCCGACCAGCCGTATATCTATACATCGTCGGGGTCGAGGTGAACGTCCTCAATTGCCGCAGCGAGAGCGCTTTCGTGTGGTTGCTGGCGGGGAGGGGTCTTGTTCGGGCGCGGCGCCGC
Organism: uncultured Actinomycetes bacterium; assembly: GCA_963837105.1. Taxonomy (GTDB): domain Bacteria; phylum Actinomycetota; class Actinomycetes; order Streptosporangiales; family Streptosporangiaceae; genus UBA9676. The sequence continues at coordinate 235,349 of CAWIMG010000036.1, forward strand.
GAGCGCTGGTGGCCCGCCGGAGGCGAGAAATGATTGCGGATGCAGTTTGCCGCCCGGCCGCGGCGGTGATGGCTATCGCCGTGCTGGTCCCTGAGGGAGGCCGCGATGGAGGAACATTTCGTCTGGATGACGACACGGCAGATCCGGCCGGGCAGGCTGGCTGACTTCGAGCGGGCCTGGCGGCCGGGCACCCATCCCGAGGGCATGCTGCGCGCCTACGCCTACTGGTCTGAGGACGAGCGGGAGATTGTCGGGATCTCGTTGTGGGCTTCCAGGCAGGCGTGTGAAGGGTGGCGGGCCTCCGGCGCCGAAGCCCGCCGCCGGGAGGCGATGGCTGCCTACGTCCTTGGCGAGCAGGAGGCGTTCTACCGGGGCCGCGAGCTGGTTGTGCCCGCTGACTAGGAGGATCTGCGGAACCCGGCTGGCCTGGGGTAGGGCTACGTTCCTGGCCAGGCAGCACCGCAAATTTTCGTGATCCTTACCCTAGCTGTGGCTTCGGCCAGGGCCGAGGGGCCTAGCATTGGGCTGCCCCACGAAGGGAGGCCTGAGATGTCCCGGTTGGTCAGGGCCGTGCTGCTGGTGCTGGGCATTGTGGCCGTGGTTGTGGGCGTCATCTACCTGGTAGAGCCCCTCCACTCGCTGCCCTCGTTCTTCCCCGGCTACGCCGCCCACGGGCAGGGCCACCATCACATCCGTGGATACGCTGCGATCGCTGTGGGCATCATCCTGCTGGTCATTGCGGCGGCGGCCGGACGTTCGCGTCAGCGCACGCGCTAAGCGGGACGGTCGCTTGCCGGACCGTCTCGTTGCTTATCCGGCGCTGGTCAGGCCCCACGTGGATGATCGTTACCGTGGGCCGTGTCACAATGCTGGCCGGGCATGCGGAGCAAGGAAAGTGTCGGCCCATCAAGCCTGTTGATGGCCACTTTGACGCCGGCCGGGAGGCGCGGAAATGATGGCGACCGCAATGATCTAGAGAGTTCACCATCTGTAACGCCGAGCCCTCCCAGCAGCGGCAGCGGGCTGGCTGCCAGCGGATCCGCCGGTAATCAGGTCCTTCCAGACGCCCGCATCTGCCGCGCCGAGTATCACCCGGCTGGTGTCACCAGCCGCTACCGCCACGATGACGTCTTCGGGCCCGGCTGGTGTTCGTCGCCGATGGTCAGCTCCACCCGCTCGTTGTAGAAGCACATCAAGCCGGCGATCTGTCCGGCTTCGGGGATCGGCGTCTCGTAGCTCCAGACGAGATTTTTGTAGATTTCCTCGCCGACCTGAGCCGACCAATACGACGCCTGGCCTTTGAACGGGCAGGTCGTCTTGCGGGCCGTGGGCCGCAGCAGCTCGGTGCGCACGTCCTGGCGAGGAATGTAGTAGCGGGGGGGCAGCCCCGTCTCGTCCAGGCGCAGGGCGCGGTCTGACTCGGCCAGCTTCTGGCCGCCAACGCTGACCTCGATGTGGCGATTGGCCGCGATGATCGTGATGTTGTGCCCTGGGGTCATACAGGCAGCAACCACGCGGCAGCGCACGCGATTCCGGGCTGGCCCGGCCGCACTCGAACTCACCGGCGACGGCGCCATTGCGGCACTCCAAGCACAACCGACCGGTTCGACACGGTGAGCTGGCGAGTCCAGCCCACGCCGACTGTGGTCCGCCAGCAGAACATCCTATGCCGCAGGTAGTGGGTGCTAGCCGGTGCCCCGCCATGCTGTCCATTGGCGGCCTTACTGAGCCGCCCCGGCTTCATTGGAGGCTACGATGCTTTGGCTTCCGGAATGATTATAGTATGACCCTGGCTGATTAGCCAGGTGTTTTCATATTCGACCGGGGGAACATTACCGCACGCGGAGTGGAGTCTATCGTCGTTGTACCAGGACACCCATTCTGCCGTGGCGGCCGTCACGTCCCCGGCACCTTGCCACGGCCCCTCGCGATTGATAAGCTCTTTCTTATACAGGGAATTTACTGCCTCCGCTGCTGCGTTATCGTAGGAGTCACCCTTGCTGCCGACCGAGCGGACCGCGCCGATATCCTCCAGCCGCTGGGTATAGCAGATCGATGTGTATTGCACGCCCCGGTCGGAATGATGCACAAGCTCGCCGCCGATCTGGCCGTTCCGCGAGAAGATCGCCATCTCCAGCGCGTCCAGCGCCAGGCCGGCGCGCAGATGGTCAGCGACCTGCCAGCCGACAATCTTGCGGGAGAACAAGTCCGTGACGAATGCCGTGTACACGAACCCGCAGGACGTGTCCACATACGTGATGTCAGCAACCCACCGGCGGTTCGGCGCCGACGCGGTGAAGTCACGCCCCAGCAGGTCAGCGGGCCGCTGCCCGCCAGCATCGGGCACCGTGGTGCGCGGTGCCTTCCTCCTGGCCGCGGCCCCGGCGATGCCCAGCTGACCCATCAGCCGCTCCACCGTGCACCGGGCCACCTCGATGCCCTCCCGCCGCAGCTGCAGCCAGACCTTCCGCGCCCCGTATACCCCGCGGCCTTTCCTCCGGTCTTCCCACACCCGCATGATCTGCTCTTTCAGCCATTCATCCCGCTGCTCGCGGCGTGACGGCTCACGCTCGCGCTTCTTCGCCGCGTAATAGGTGGAGGCGGGGAATTCCAGGACCGCGCAGGCCGGTTCCACCCCGAACCGGTCACGATGCGAATCGATGAACCCGGCTAGCGCGGAAGCCTGGGGTCGAGTTCCCGTGCGAAATACGCACTCGCCGCCTTCAGTATCTCATTGGCCCGGCGCAGCTCACGATTCTCACGTTCCAGCTCGGCAATCCGCCGCGACTCCTCCGTCGTAGTGCCCGGCCCGATCCCGCCATCGATTTCCGCCTGCCGGACCCACCCGCGCAAAGCCTCCGGGTGAATACCCAGCTGCCGCCCCACCCGGGCAAGCTCACCCCGGCCCTTCCCCTCACGCTCACGGATCTCAAGAACCATCTTCACCGCGCGCTCGCGCAGCTCCTCCGGGTACTTCCGCTGTGCTGGCATGACTCTGCATCCTCCCAGGGATCAGAGCCTCCAAGATCACCGGGGCGGTCCATACTGAGTCGAGTCGAGTCAGATGGTGATCTTCGGTCCCATGCTCGGCGGCACCGGCTCGTGGGGTCTTGGCGTGGTGGGGGTCGGCGACGAAGAGGAGTAGCAGACATTCGCTGCCGACGATCCGGTGGTGACGGCCGGGACCGGCAGCATCGAGGCCGGGAAGATGCTGGGTGGTCTGTGCGGTCGCGGTAAGCCCGTTAGCAGGCCCAGGACCAGGTCCGGCCGGCGCGCCAGATTGACCCGCTCTGCGCGGCTCTGCCCTGCGAGAAACCAAGCGACATCGGCGTATATGAGGGCGGTCCGCGAACCAGCCCCGGCACGCAGCGTGAACATGGCACTGGTGCTCACATGTGATCGCGGCGGCCCTTGACACCCCGGCCCAGCCCCATGAGACTGCGGCTCGTCACGGCACCACCGGCGCTGGCTAGCTGTACTGGGCCGGGCGGTAGCCGGGTGCGGGCAACGCGATGGCGGGAGGCAGGCGTGGGAGCGTACGAGGACACTATCTCGGTGCTGGAGGCAGAGCTTGCGGCGGTGGAGCGGGTCTTCGCCGGTCTGTCAGACGATGAATGGCGGCTGCCGACGAAGCTGGTGCCGGTTGACCCAGACCTGCCGCACTGGACGGTCTTCGAGCTTGCCGGGCACTTTGACATCGCCATCGGCCTGACCCGGATGCTGATCGCCGGGGCTGATGCCAGCCAGCCGGCCCGGGACCGGACCAGTTTCTTCATCAATCCGCGGTCAGAGACAGCGCCGGTTGTCTACGACTACGCTTACAAGATGGTGGAGGGCAAGACGCCCGCCGACATGCTGGGCGTCCTGCATGAGACGTTCTACCAGACAGTCGCCGAGGCCCGGGCAGTCCCCGCCGGCACGGTGGGGCCGGGGTACTTCGCGCCAATGCGTGTCGATGAGTTCGTGGCCAGCCGCATTGTCGAGGCTGTCGTGCACGGCATCGACCTGACCCAGGCGCTGGGTCGCGAGAGCATGGCCACGGCCGAGGGGATCGCGGTGACAGCCGCGATCCTGGACGACCTGCTTGCGCGCCGAACCGTCTCGGGCAGGCCCCCAGACCTCTCCGATGACCTGGGCTGGATCTTGGCGGCCTCCGGCCGGGCCAAGTCCAGCGACAACAGGCTCCCACTGATCGGCTGAGTACCCAGGGCGGCCGGGCTTGCCGCCGAGCGCACGCCCAGGCGCAGGGCCTCGCCAGACTCACCCGGTAGCCAGCACCTATCGGCCGGCTCTGCGCTCCGTGGCCGCCATGCTGCACCATGTCCTGGTGTGGGAGAAGGCGCTGGCCGAGGCGGTGTATGTCCCTCGCCCGGGCGGCCTGCTGATCGGCTATGACCTGCTGGACACGCCGGCCCTCAGGTTTCTTCACCTCGGCGGGGGCCACGACACCCGGCTGCTGGGGCTACGGCGGTAACGGGGTGAGGCGCTGTGTGGTGAGGGTGTGTCCTGCTGATGTGAGCCGCTCGGCGAGGATGGTGCCCATCGCTGTGGCTGGTGTGAGGACACCGGCACGGCCGGGCAGGCGGTCGCGGTCCAGGGCGAGGCAGAGCGCGCTTTCGCCGAGCATCACCGAGGTGGCGGCATATCCCGGGTCCCCGCGGGCTTCGATTCTGGCCAGGTAGCGCATCCCGGCGGAGGTGTGCGCGTGGATCTGCATGCGGAAAAAGCCTGCGCGGCGGGTCTTGTCGCCGGGGCCCTGGCCAGGCCGGGGCAAGACCGTCCCCAGGAGCGCCCGTGAGGGCGGGAATGCCAGCCCCGCCGTCAGAGCCTTCACGCCGGCCGCCAGCGCGGCGGCCAGCACGGGTGCGGCCGGGCCGGAACCGAAGCCGGTGACTTCCCGGTACCGGAACCGGCGCCCGTAGGCCCAGCCTTGCAGGGCGTTGCTGCGGCGCACCACCCGGGTATTGGCGCCCGCCATGATGAACGGCCCCACCCAGATCCCCAGATCGGCATCGTGGCGGCCCCACTCGAGGTCACTTTGGTCGCCAAGGTTGGGCTCGGCCCCCCGGTCGGGGCTGAGGGCATAGGGATCTTCGGCCAGCCCCCGGGCCTCAGCGCTGGCCCGCACCTCATCCCACTGGCCCATCCCCGAGGCCAGCGTCCCACCACTGATACCACCGCGCAAAGCGGTCACGACCAGCGTGGTGCCCTCCAGATCGCCGGCGTCACCGGCGCGGGCAGCATGATGCAGCAGCAGCACACCCAGGTCGGAAGGGATGGAATCAAACCCGCACGAGTGCACAATGCGTGCGCCCGTGCCCGCTGCCATGCCGTGATAGCGGTCGATGCTGTCGTGCATGAACAGCACTTCCCCGGTCAGGTCCGCATAATCGGTGCCCGCGCTGGCGCAGGCCTCAACCAGCGCAAGCCCCTGACGGCGGTAAGGCCCTACCGTGGTCGCAACGACCCGGGCTGCGCGCGCCAGCGCCGCCAAGGACGCAGGATCAGCAGAATCTGCCACCAGCAGCGGCCACGATGACGCAGCACCACCAAGCCCTGCCTGGATATCCGCGAGCCTTCGTTCAGACCGCCCGGCAAGCCCGATACGGACGCCTGGCGGCGCGTGATCAGCCAGGTAGCCTGCCACCAGCCGGCCTACGAAACCGGTGGCGCCGAACACCACAACATCCAGCTCGCGGTCCCCGCTCACCCAATCCATACTAAGCACGCCAGACCCCCGATCGTGAGAGCGTCACTGGCGCGCGGGACTGGCTGCGGGCTGCGAGTTGAGGTGTAGATGAGCAGTAGTTCCGGCGATGAGATCACGGTTCCGGGGCGGCCTGAGGTGTGTGAGGTGTCTGCCGGGATCTATGCCTATGTCCAGCCGGATGGCACCTGGTGGATCAACAACACTGGTTTCCTGGTGGGTCCGCAAGGCGTGATCAGCATTGACTCGTGCGCGACCTGGCGGCGCACGCGCGCCTACCAGGAGGCCATCGCGACGGTGGCGTCGGCGCCGGTGCGCGCGGTAGTCAACACGCATCACCACGGCGATCACACCTTCGGCAACTGCCTGTTTCCGGGCGCGGCGATCGTGGCGCATGAGCGGGCGCGGGCCGAGGCCATCGCTTTCGGCCCGCCGCAGCCGCTGCCGTTCTGGGACGGCCCTGACTGGGGCGACCTCAGCCTCGACCCGCCGTTCATTACCTTCACCGACCAGATCACGCTGCACAGCGGCGACCTGCCAGCGCAGGTCCGCTACGTCGGCACCGCCGCGCACACGACCAACGACTCGATCATCTGGATCCCCGACCGCTCCGTGCTGTTGTGCGGTGACCTGATCTTCAACGGCGGCACGCCATTCCTGCTCATGGGCTCCGTTGCGGGCGCGATCGAGGTCCTCGAACAAGTCGTCCGGCCGCTCGGCGCCCAGACCATCGTGCCCGGTCACGGCCCGGTCTTCACCGGTGCCGGGCCGCTCGAAGCCACCCTGGGCTACTCAGGTTCGTGCTCAACCTGGCCGCCCGCGCTCGCGACGCCGGGCTGTCCCCGTTGCAAGCCGCCCGCGACACCGACCTCGGCGACTACGCTAGCTGGCCCGACTCCGAGCGAATCGTTGGGAACCTGCACCGCGCCTGCGCCGAACTGTCCGGCACCTCGCGCGGCGCCCCCATCGACATCGCGGCCGCGCTCACCGACATGGTCGCCTATAACGGCGGCGCCCCGCTCACATGCCTGGCCTAACCAGCCGCGCCGCCGCACATCGAAGAGACGTCCTCATCTGGTTGATATGCAGGTGAGGGCTTGCTTGCGAGTTCGCCTTCGGTGGCTGGCGTTCGCCGGTGTTCAGGCGGGCCGGGTTCCCGTGTGCCCGGGCGGGAGCGCGGACGCAGTTGATCGGTTCTGGCAGTCCCCGGCTGAAGCACTTCCAACTGGAGCAGACGCGCCTGGGGTTGCCCCGCTTTGACGGACAGGGCTGATAACTCGGTCAGGCTACCTTCTTGATCTTGCTGGTTTCCTCGAACTCGGCGGGGCTGCGGTACCGAGGGTGCTGTGCAGCCGGGTGCCGTTGTACCAGCCGATGTACTCGACGATGGCCCGCTTGGTCATGGCCCGGGTGGGCCAGGTCTGCAGGTCGATCAGCTCGCCCTTGAGCGAGGCGAAAAACGATTCGGAAAGGGCGTTATCCCAGCACTGGCCGGTGCGGCCATGAGACAGCATCACGGCACAGTCGCTGGCCAGGGCGGCGAACTCGGCGGAGGTGTACTGGCAGCCCCGGTCGGCATGGAAGATCACGCCCGGGCCCGGGTCACGGGCCGCGACCGCGTTGGCCAGGGCGTCAGCAACCAGCTCGGTGCGCAGGTGATCAGCCAGGGCGAACCCAACGACCCGGCGGGAGGCGATGTCGATCACGGTGGCCAGATACAGCCACCCCCCTCCCAGGTGCCGATGTAGGTGATGTCGCCGCACCAGCGGGCGTTGAGCTTGGCCGCATCGGCGGTGAAATCGCGGCGGATCCGGTCCGCCCGCGAGGCAGCGGCCGGGTCAGCGACCGTGGTCTTCTTCCACCGTTTCGGCGCCTTGCCGCGGAGCCCGGCGGTGCGCATCAGCCGGGCGACGCGCTTGCGGGAGTGGCGGCGGCCGCGGCGGGCCAGCTCGGCATGCACCCGCGGGGCGCCATAACGGCCCTTCGATTCGTCGTGCACGGCCTGGATCTGCCCTGTCAGCTCGGCGTCCTGCCGCTCGCGCCGCGACGGGCCGGACAGGTGCGCCTAGAAGGCGGCACGGGAGACCTTCAGCAGCGCGCACGCCCTCTTGACGTTGCGCCTGCCAGCCTTCTCCGCCTCGATGAACGGATACACGCTCACCGGGTCTCCGTGGCGAAGAAAGCCGTCGCCCGCTTGAGGATCTCCACATCCTCCCGAAGCCGCCGGTTCTCCCGGCGAAGCACCGCCAGCTCCTTGCGCTCCGCACTGGTCAAGCCGCCATCCTGCCTGGTCCCGGCATCACGTTCGGCCTGCTTGACCCACTCGCGCACCGCGGTCTCGGTCAGGTCAAAATCCCGGGCCACCTGGCCCACAGACCGGTCCCCGCGCTGGCACAGCTCAACAATCTCGGCCTTGAACTCCGGCGTGAACGAACGGCGCGGCCGGGGCCTCTTTCTCCCCATGCTCTCCATGGTTGGACATCCTTCCGGGGGCGAACCCCTGATGATGGATGTCCGTCAAAGCGGGCCAGGCCCAGCCCTCGTTGCGGAAAGAACGGGACCTTCGGCCCTGAACGCTCGCTGTGCGTGGCTCAAATACTGCAATTGAGCTGCACAAGGAGAGAGCCGATGGCATGTAGCGGCCCCTTGCCTCCAGCAAGCCCGGCAACCGGATCAGAGTTCGCTAGCGAGGCCGACGCCGCCATCGCAGTCTCGCATCTGCGCAAGACCTACGGGATAACGGTTGCGGTTGATGATGTGTCCTTCTCGGTCCGGGAAGGCGAGAATCTTCGGCATCTTGGGCCCGAACGGGGCTGGGAAGACCACCACCGTCGAGTGCGTGATCGGGCTCCGTACCCCCGACGCGGGCGCTATCCGGGTCATGGGCCTGGACCCCCAGGTGGATCGCGAGGATCTGCATGCGCTCGTGGGAGCCCAGCTCCAGGCGAGTGCCCTGCCGAGCCGCCTGAAGGTAGGCGAGATCCTGGATCTCTTCCACTCCTTCTACCGGGAGGCCGCTGACGTTGAGGAACTCGTGGACGCTTTGGGCCTGGCCGGCAAGCGGAACGACTACTACGGGTCTCTTTCTGGTGGCCTGAAGCAGCGGCTCTCGATCGCGCTGGCGCTCATCGGCAATCCCAGGGTCGCCGTCCTGGACGAGATGACGACCGGGCTGGACCCGCAAGCCCGCCGCGACACCTGGCACCTCATCGAGGGAGTCCGCGACCGCGACGTGACGATCATCCTGGTGACCCACTACATGGATGAGGCCGAGCGGCTGTGCGACCGCGTGGCGCTGCTGGACCGGGGACGGATCGTCGCCATCGACACCCCGGAGGGACTGGCCGACCGAGCCCATGTAGATAGGCGCGTGCGCTTCGTGCCGTCAAAGCCGTTCGATGACCGCCTGCTGACCGGACTCCCCGAGGTCCGCAAACTCGAACACGAAGGCGGGCATATCATCGTCACCGGGTCCGGGGAACTGGCCAATGCCGTGATCCTCACGCTAGCCGCGGCCGGCGTGACCGCCACCGATCTGCACCTCGACACCGCGAACCTTGAGGACGCGTTCGTCGCGCTCACCGGCCGCCACTTCCATGATGAGATCGGAAGGGTTCACCGATGAGCATCCACGCGTCCCTCCTGCCGGCCAAGACGCCCCGTTCCGCCTTCGGCAAGCTCCTCGGATGCGAGGCGAAATACGCCTGGAGAGTGCCGATCGGGTTGATCTTCGGGGTCACCGTCCCGGTGCTGGTCCTCGTGATCCTCGGCACCATCCCCGGCGTCAACAAGCCCGTCAAGTCGTTCAGTGGCCTCAGCTATTTCGATATCTACTTCCCGATCCTCATCGCGCTGGCGCTGGCCGTGATCTCGCTCATCAGCCTGCCCCTCCACCTGGCCAACTACCGTGAGCAGGGCATCTTGCGGCGGATGTCCACCACGCCGGTGCCTCCGGCCTGGATGCTCGCGGCCCAGGTCATCATCAACCTCGTCTTGGCGGCGATAGCCCTGGGTATTCTGGTCGTGGCGGGCACAGCGGGATTCGGCCTCGGCGCGCCCAAGGCCCCGGGCGGGTTCACGCTGGCGCTCGTGCTGACCATCGCGGCCATGTTCGCCATCGGACTTTGGGTCTCGGCTATCGCCCGCTCCACAGGCACCGCTAGCATCATCGGGCAGTTGCTGTTCTACCCCCTGCTTTTCTTCGCCGGCCTGTGGCTTCCCCGGGAGCACATGGCACCCATACTCCGGGATATCAGCGACTGGACTGCTCTGGGCGCCGCCGTGCGCTCGCTGCAAAGCTCGATGCAGGGCGCATTCCCATCAGCGCAGTCGTTGCTGGTCTTGGTCGCCTGGGCGGTGGTATTCGGCGTTCTGGCTGTGCACTTCTTCAGATGGGAGTAGGTGCACCAATCGCGTCCCACCACACGCCACAGACATCAGCATGGCCACAAGACCAACTCCATCCTTGGCATGAGTGCACCTCCTCACCGCGCCCAGCGGCGGTCTTACCGCGCCAGATCGACCCCGATCTGTGCTCTTGATCTGATAAGTGCCGCAGCTCCCATGGCCGCGCAGTCATCAAGAGATCCCGCACCGTTAGCGATCAAGGCCACGGCTGGGCAGGCAGGCGGCCAGGCCGTATGTTTATGCATCGCCCGCGCTTGGCGTGAACGCCCGCATCTGCCGCTGGTGGGTCGAGTCCCCGGCCGTCTTGGCCTCTCCCTGCCGATTCTGATTGCCGGAGATCTGTGGTGGCGGTGCCGGCTCCGCACGCAGATCCTCCGGTTCTGTGCGCAGCGGGACCAGTTCGGGGTACTGCCGATTTGTGCGGCTGCTCTGCTTTGACGGACAGCGCTGGTGGCCGTGTAATCGAATTTGGTGAGCACGGCGTTTCTCAGGCGTCCCTGGTCATCATTCGCCACGCGCCGAGGATCGTCCAGCCTGCCAGCCAGGCGATGATGACGCAGACGGCCTGGGTCGCCGATTCAGGCAGCAGTGAAAGCCCGTTGCCGGGGCGGGCGATGCCTCCGGTTACTCCCGGCAGCCCGAATACCGCCGGCAGCCCGGATGGTTCCAGGTGCGCCATGGCCAGCCCGACGAACGAGCGTTGCAGGTCCTGCAGATGGGGGATGTCAACCGCGGAAAGGATCGGGGTCAGGATAATCTGGACCACGATTATCAAGATCACTGGGCCGGTCCGCTGTCCCATCAGCGAGGCGAGCCCGAGTCCGAGGATGAATCCGACGGCCGCTTCAAGCTCGATCCACAGTCCGGCCTTGATCATGAGGGAGATCGGCGGGCGGCGGAGAATTTGGGTGTAACCGTGGTAGTCCTGGCTGGCAATCCTGGCGGCCAGAGCTTCCAGTTTGGGTGGCGCGGGCTGGGCGGGGGTGACTGCTGATTTCGACCAGCCAGGCGGGCCGGAGCACGCGGCAAGCTGCGGAACCTTCCCGTTGTAGGGGAGAGAGCAGATGACCGGCTTGGCGTGGTCCCGGGCCCAGTTCTCGAAGCCGGCGCGTGACAGGCCGGGAGGGATGTTTACGTTCGAGTCATCGATGAAGGCCGGTGCGGCGAAGACGCTTACCGCGCAGACGATCGTGTAGCCGATCGCGACCAGCGGCACGATAATCGCCAGCCCGGCGGGGATCCGGGCTAGGTAGAGCGCCAGCCGGGACCGGCCGGTCACCACCAGGTGCCGGAACATGCCTTCGGTGAGGTCGCGCGATCCCGCCGTACAGCCGACCGTGGCCGCGACGATGAAGCCGAGGGTATAGAGAAAGCCGGCTACCAGAACCGCGAAGATTGTGTCGTTGCCAGCGGGAGGGTTGGAGCGTGGCGCGAACGCGTGGAGTAGCAGCCGAATACTGAGGAACAGCGCCGGGAACCCGATGTTCACCACGACGAGGGCGATCATGAGGCCGCGCCGCCGCCGCAGCTCCATGAATCTGGTGGTGATCATGCCGATGGTGGGAATCGGGGATCCCCGGCGGTCGCGTGAGTGACTGGCGGGCTTTGTCTGGAGTGCCTGGTCGGGCGCGCCGTGGCTGACGGGCATGGTTGTCATTCCGGGTCCCCCAGTCTCCTGGTGACTTGCAGGAACCACGATTCGAGCGAGGTCTGGACCGGCTGGAGCCGGTAGATGGAAATTCCGCCTGCGACGAGAACGCGGTTGATTTCGGCGATGACGTGGCGTCCGGTGCCCGCAGGCAGCGTGATCTCCAGGCCCAGCGCCGATGGTAGGTCCTCGATGCGGGCGCCGAGGGTGGTGCCCGCGAGCAGGGCACGGGCCCGCCCGGGTTCGGAGCATTCGACCTGAAGCGCGAGCGGGGCCCCGGCCAGCAGCTCGGAGATCGGTCCCTGCTGGATGATCCGGCCGCGGTCCACGATGGCGACAGCGTTGCAGGTCCGCTCCACCTCGTCGAGGAGGTGGGAGGACAGCACCACGGTGCGGCCCTCGGCCACCATTGAAAGGATCATGTCACGCATGTCAGCCATTCCGGCCGGGTCGAGCCCGTTCATCGGCTCGTCGAGAAGGAGCAGCTGGGGGTCTCCCAGCAGGCATGCGGCGACTCCCAGCCGCTGGCGCATTCCCAGCGAGTACTCCGAGACCCGGTCACCGGCACAGTGGGCCAGACCGACACGTTCCAGCGCTGGCCCGATGCGGTCCCGCGCGGCCGGTTCGCGTGCCGCGGCGAGAAGCCGCAGGTTCTGCCCGCCGGTGAGATGGCGGTGGAACCTGGGTTCGTCGACGATGGCGCCGACACGAGCGAGAGCCGCGTCGCGATGCCGCGGGACCGGGTACCCGAGCAGGGACATCGTGCCAGCATCAGCGCGGGTCAATCCCAGCAGCACCCGGATGAGCGTGGTCTTGCCGGCGCCATTGGGGCCGAGGTAGCCGAACGCCGATCCCCGGGGGACCAGGAGCTCGACACCGTTCACGGCAGTATTCGCCCCGAACCGCTTGGTGAGCCTGTGAGTCTCCACGGCCCAGCGGCTCCCGGCGGCCAGCTTGCCCGGGGTGCCCGGCAGAGCCGTGGTGTTCATCCCATGCCCCGGCCTGCTACCGCCGCCGCCAGCGGCAGTCTGACGACGAGCACGGTGGCGATGAGGCGGTCATCAGATCCTTCAAACGGCGGCGAGGAGGAAGCATCACGGGTCCTTGGCGTTGCCGGGCTGAGGTGCAAGTGTGCGCTACGGGAGGAGGGCACGTCTTCGGCGCGGGGTTGCACATGTGCCAGCCCGCCACGCTATAACCCCGGGTGGAGGCGTATCCACCCTGCGTTAGACCAGGCCGTGCAGCCTGGAATTGGTGCCGTTCGGGCCGGCGCGCCCGTAACGTTGCTGGGATGAGCTCAGACCCCGCGGCCAGCGTCGCCCTGGCCATGCTGCGCAGGGCGCGGGCGCAGCAGGAGGCAACCCACCGGTGGATGCGCCGCCTCGCTCCGCCGCTGTTTGCCGTGGTGGCACTAGCCGTGTTCAGCAGCGGCCGGAATCCGGGGTTTGCGGGCCGCGACGTGGCTGCCGTTCTCGCTGTGGGCGGGTTCGCGCTGGGCGCGCTGGGCGCGCTGACAGCCCGCTACCGCCGCGCGGCGGTCCGCATCATCTTCGCCGTAATGCTCCTGGCCAGTTCGGCGGCGCTGGTGAGGCTGCAACCGGACGGACCGGGCCTGGCCGGGCTCTTGGCGGGCCTCGTGCTGCTCGCCCCCCGGGTGCCAGATCGCTTCCCGATCGCCCTGTCTATCGCCGGCATCACGTGCCTGGCGGCGGTCGCGGTGGCCGTCAGCCACGACTCGCCGGCCTTGGCGCTGCTCAGCGCCATCGCGATCGTCGGCTTCCCCGGCATGACGTTGCTCGCGAGACGGCTCGGGCAAGCCAGCGACCAAGCCGAACGGCTCCTGATCGAACTGGAGGGAACCCGGGCCGCACAGGCACAGGCGGCTCGACTGGCCGAACGCCAGCGGCTCGCCAGGGAGATGCACGACGTGCTCGCCCATTCCCTGTCCGGGCTCATGCTCCAACTGGAAGGCGCCCGGATGCTCACGGCCGAAGACCCCAGCGATCCCCGGCTGCCAGGGATCATCGAGCGAGCCCACCACCTGGGCAAGTCCGGGCTCGAAGAAGCCCGCCGGGCGATCGGCATGCTGCGCGACGACGAACTGCCCGGGCCCGAACGCCTGGCCAGCCTGGCCGCGCAGTTCCAGGAGATCAGCGGCGTCCCGTGCCAATTCACGGTGTCCGGCCAGGCCTACGACCTCCCGTCTGAGGCCCGGCTCACCGTGTACCGGGTAGCGCAAGAAGCCCTGACGAACATCACCAAGCACGCCAGCCCGGAACGGGTCGAGATGCACCTCGGTTATGAGCCTCGCCGCACCCGCCTGACGGTCGAGAACTTCGCGATGAACAACGAACCGCCGCGAGCGGCCGGCGACGGCCCCGGCTACGGCCTGACCGGGATGCGCGAGCGGGCCGAACTGCTCGGCGGCGAACTCACCACAGCAATGACACGCGGTGGCTTCCGCGTGGAGTTGCGGGTGCCGGCGTGAACCAGCCGATCCGTGTTCTCATCGCTGACGACCAGCGAGTGGTCCGTGAAGGACTGGCGATGGTGCTCGGCCTCCTGCCCGACGTCGAAGTCGTGGGCTCCGCCTCTGACGGTGACGAGGCCGTCGCCCTAGCCGCTGACCTACTCCCCGACATCGTTCTCATGGACCTCCGGATGCCCCGCTGTGACGGCGTCGAGGCCACCCGCCAGCTGCGTGAGCGCTTGCCAAAGACCACGGTCGTCGTGCTTACCACCTACGCGGATGACCGGTCCGTGATAGACGCCCTGCGAGCTGGCGCCCGCGGCTACCTAACCAAAGACGCGGGCGGGGCGGAGATCCGCCACGCCCTCAGGCAAGTCCTCGATAACCACGCGGTCATCGACCCCGCCGTCCAGCATCACGTCGTCGACGCCATCGCAACGCCATCGCCGGCCCAGGACCGGCGACCGCTCTCACCTCTTCCCGCGGGTCTCACCCCCCGGGAAGCCGAGGTACTGTCACTGATCGCCACCGGCATGTCGAACCGCGAGATCGCCGAACACCTCGTCGTCAGCGAAGGCACCGTCAAAAGTCACATCAACCACCTGCTCGCCAAGATTGACGCACGCGACCGCGCCCAAGCGGTCACATTCGCCTATCAGCGCGGACTTGCCCCGCCACGCGAACAGCCCGGCTGAAAGTCCCCATCGCCCACAACCCTCGGACGCGGGTTGCGGGTGTCAGCGGTAGAGGATGTCCGCCATCGGGCGTGGACCTGGCGGCGGCGATAGCGGACCAGCAGCCCAGCCGGTGGTAGCGGGGGAAGTTCATCGCCCGGCCCTAGCAGGATCAGCCGCAGCCGGGATTTCCAGCTGCCATGCCGCGAATATGCCACGCCGGACCAGCCTGCAGCCAGGCTGCCTGGCCGCTGGCCCTGCCCAGAGCCAGGCGACCCTGAGGTTCTGGACCTTCGGCCCTGCCGCTGCGGATCCGGGCTCCGCAAACTTGATCTTGTGGAAGCTGGGGAAGGGAGGACACGATGCGTGCAGAAGTGGGCGATGAGCTCATAGTCAAAGGGCGTCATGTGGGTGATGACGACCGTGAAGGAGTGATCACCGAGGTTCACGGGGATGCTGGCGCGCCGCCCTATCTGGTCAAGTGGCAGGACGGTCACCGGAGTGTGTTCTTCCCCTCCTCCGACACCCGGGTGGAGCACCGTCCCCGGCAGCGAAACGGCCGGACCGGTCAAGCCGTCAAGTGATGCCGGGGTGGCACCGGGATCCGGTCCAGGTCGCGGGCCACCACCACCTCACCACCGGACGCCGTCGCTGCCTGGTCAGCGAGCCGCTGGCCCCGTCTCGGCTTGCTCACCTGCGCAAGGTTCACCGTGCGGCCGCCGGCGGCGAGATGACGGGCGCGGATGCTCCCGGACAAGCTCGCCGCTCCCGGCATCACCGGCGCCGGCATCGGGCGGCTGCAGCGCGAAGGACAGCATCTGCCGCCGGGTGCCCTCGCCCGGGCCGGACAGCAGCCCCACGTTGTCCCAGTGCAGCGCATAGCCGTTGTCATTGCGGTGCGCGTGGGTGCCTGGCTCGCCGTGCCAAGAACCACCAGTTCCCGGCCGGACACGACACCCGACCCTATGCCAGGCACACAGATGTGTCCGGGCCGTAGCCGGTCACACGTGACACGCGGGGCTTCCAGCGGACTAGGCTGGCGTCCAGATAAGGCGGCTACGTGCGCGTCCAGGAGGACCCTCACACCGCGGCATCGGCACGGCCATGGGTGCATCGGACTGCATGAATATACGTGCCTGCCCGATACCGGCAATGCCCGCACATCAGCGTGAGTCGTTGTGCGTCAAGCTTTGGCCGGTGCCCCGGTCCGTCGTGTGTCCCTGCATAGCGGTTATCGGGCTGGTCCCTGCAGCGCGTGATCGGGTTGAGGAGACGGCGGGCGGGGCTGCCCATGATGTGCGCCGAGATCACGGTGTGTCTCAATGCCGCGGAGGGCTCGCCCCGGCCGCCAGCTTGAACGCCGCCGATGGGGTCAGGCAGCCAGTGTTGCGGGGCTGTGCCGGGTGCCGTGGGCCGCGGTGACCGGATCCCTGCCTGCCCGGTGGTGATGACGGCGTGCAGGTGCCGCAGGATCGCGGCGGCGATGACGGTCTGCGCCTGGGTGGGTGTGAGCTTGTTCTGGTCTCTGCCAGTCAGGTGCTGGCAGCGGGCGGCGTAGACCGGGTTGGCGCGCTGGGCTGCCCAGACCGCCCGCCATGCGGCCAGCCGCAGTCCGGGGCGTCCTTGCCCGGTCAGCCGGGTCCGGCCGGTGAACGCGCCGGACAGTTTCTCCCGCGGGGCCAGGCCCGCATGCCTGGCCAGCGCGCGTGCGGTGGCGAACCGCCGCGGGTCACCGGTCCCGGCCAGGATCGCCGCCGCGCCGGCCGCGGACAGGCCGGTGATCGAGGTGACCAGCACGGTCAGGCCGAGCTCGTCCAGGACGCCGGTCATCCGCTGCTGGGTGCCGGCGAGCCGGGTCCTGGTGAGCTGCCAGTCCTCCAGCAGCAGCTGCACCCGCTCCATCGCGCCGGCCCGGTGCGCGATCACCGCGGCCGGGCCGGCGAGCGCGGCGAACATGCCGCGCACGATCCGCCCGCGCGGTTTCTGCCCGCCGCGGCGGGTGATCTCGCGCCGCACCGCATGCCCGGACCGGGCCGCCCCCAGCCGCCGGGTCCGGGCGAAGCCCCCGCCGTCCCGGCCCGCGATCACCAGCAGCGCCGCCATCCACGTGCCGGACCTGAACGGCTGCCTGGCTGTATCCAGCGCAGCCGGCCAGGCGCATTCGGCCAGGTCCCGCATCTGCTGGACCTGGCCGCCGGCGCCGGTGATCAGCTGCTCACGGCGCACCCCCAGATGCCGCAGCCGGCCCCACGTCTCACCGGCGGGCTCAGGGACATAACAGCGCAGCTGCGCGGTCAGCCGGGCGATCAGCACCGCGTCCTTCTCATCGGTCTTACCGCAGGCCAGATCCCCGGTCCGCCGCGACCACGAGGTGACCAGCGGCTGCACGCACACCAACGGCACCGGCCGGTCCGCCGCCAGCTGGCCCAGCACCCGCCACCGGTGCCCGGCCGGCTCACACCACACCCTCACCCCCGCCCACCCGCTGGCCGTGGCACACCCAGCAGCCCAGTCCAGCGCCGGCCCAAGATCCCAGGCACGGCACCGGAACACCCTGCGCGCGATGACCTCCGGACCGTGATCGGTCACCACGGCCATCTGCTTCCCGCCCGCCAGGCCGGTCCCGGCGACCGCGTCCGTCACCGGCACCAGGACACGCAGCCGCTCCAGCCCTGCATCGCGGTTGCGGTCACCCCGGGACACGCCACCACCGTTACCCATGAACGCCCTCCTGCTTGCGTGGGACACCAAGCCCGAAGCGCATCAGGGGGACGCTCTAACGCCACGAACCGACACGCAAAACGTGTTTCTCTGCCGCGATCCGGGTTACTCGCAGTCGGCTGTCGCTGTCAGCATGGTGATGGCGGCGCGTGCGGCGTCTTTTTCGATCCGGCGCCAGGGGCGTCTGGCGGCCTGGCCGAGCGCTATGAGGGCGTGCTCCGCGGCCGGCAGTGCGGACTGTTCGACCGCGCGGGCCATCCATCCACACTTGGCGGCGGCAGCAAGGACGGCCTGACGGTGCAGCATGCCCTCGGCCGAATGCATCCAGGCGTGTGAGCGCAGGATGTCTGCGAGGTGATCGGGCACAGACACGGCCTTGACCACGACGGCCACTCCGCGGATGGCACTGGCCAGCAGCGTGCCGGCGAGAGCGCGTAGCCCGGCAGCTGCGGCCTGCTCTGCGGCGGACTCGGCCTGGCCGATCATCTGCCCGGCGGCGGCTAGGTCCATGCCGGCTGCTGTGTGGCAGGGCTGCGCGGCCAGGCCTGGCGGTACCAGCCCGATCTCTCGCCGCGCCCGGAACCGGGGCGTGGCCGCAGGGCCGCTCAGCGTGACCGCGACTGCCGACCCCGTCCTGGTCACCACGCCGATCACGATCGTGCTCGTCACCCCGCCGACCGTAGCCAGCGGTCGGCCAGCCGGCAAGCCATCACCGGCCTGGACCTGGCGCACGCGCTCGTGGCCGCGATCTCCGCACATGCCCGCCGACGGTGCGCGGCGTCCAGACCGGTGATCTTGCCGATGAGTGTGTTCCGCGTCAGATGCCTTGGGGACCTTCGCCTCTGCGGTGATCTTCGGGCGCGGTCCACAGTGGTGCGTATGAGCGCAGCGGTCATGACCGTTCATGGGGAGTTGCGCTGCCGCGCCAGCCGGTGATCATCCACGACGCCTGAGGACAAAGCCGGGACCTGCGGGAGCGTGTGCAGAGACATGACGATTCAGGACAGCAGCCGGGAAGGAGGTGCCGGAATGCAAGGCCAGGAGCCGGAGAAGGCGCCGGCGTACCTGCGGGTGAAGGTGGTGGACCACACCAAGGAGGGCCGCCCCGCAGTCAGCATCAAGGTGCCGATCGGGGTGGTCAAGTGGGGGATGAAGATGGCTCAGGCCTTTTCCCCGCAAATGAAGGATGTCGATCTCGACTGGGACAGCATCGACGCGATGGTCCAGCAAGGCGAGACAGGAAAGATCGTGGAGGTGGAAGACGAGGCCGAACACAAGACGATCGAGGTCTGGCTGGAGTGATGGTTACAGCCTGCTCAGCGGCCGGGGTCAAGAGGCTGAGAGGTTTCGCCCACTCCCAGAGCCGGCGCAAGGCTGCCAGGGGCGCACTCGCCTTACAGCCCGAAGCCGACCACGCCCGTGTATCCGCTATGCCGCGACGGGAGCGGTGCGCCAAGCGATCTTGCCGAAAGTAGGGCGTTTGCGTGCCTGCATCGCTATGCACTGTTCGGCATGTTCACTCGCAACGGTGTGGAGAGGACCGGCGGTCGAGACGATCGGCTGCTCGGCATCGTCATTCGTAACAAGGCCACGCCGAACGATGCTCTTATGTTTGTCAAGGGTCTGATGACGTTTTCCTGATCTCATTTCTGGGGTTCTGAAAAGGGACGTTGAAACAGGCTAGTTTGCTGGGTTGCGGACAAGACAGGGAAGGTCCACTCGGGTGAGGGAAAGCTCTTATAAGGTCACGCCCAGCAGGTCAAAGATGAGGCCGGGGACAGCCGACGAATCGTTCGAAGGCCAGCAGGTTCGCGGCAGCCGATTAGCGGGTCAGGCCGTCCCCGGGTATGTGGGTCAGCTGGCAGCCGGGCGCAGGTAGGGGTAGACCTGACGGGCGGCGTAACGCTTCAGGCAGCGGATGATCTCTGCCTTGGACTTTCCTTCTTTCGTGCGCCGCTCGACGTAGGCGCGGGTGGCCGCGTCCGAGCCCATCCGGGTGAACACGATCCGCCACAGGGCGTGGTTGGCCTGGCGGCCGCCGCCGGGGTTGAGCCGGTGGCGGGTGACTTTCCCCGAGGATGCGGGGATCGGGGCGGTAGCGCACAGGTGCGCCCAGGCGGCCTCGGAGCGGAGTCGTCCGGGGTGGTCCCCGGCGGCGATGAGCAGCAGCGCGGCGGTGTGGGGACCGATCCCGTACAGGGCCAGAAGGCCCGGGGCGCGGGTGGTGACCAGGGGGACGATGAGCTCGTCCAGGCACTCGAGCTGGCCATCGAGGAACTCGGCGCGCCGTCCCAGCTCCCGCAGCGCGATGCGGACGGCATACCCCACGACGTCGCCGGGGCGGGGCCGCAGGCGGGCGATCCCGGCGACCAAGGCGGCCGGGGACTGCCGGGTGAACCGGGCTCGCAGGTCATCGGGGCCGGTCAGGACCAGGGCCCTGGCCTGGTTGATCGCCCGGGTGCGTTCTCCCGCGGCGCTGCGCCTGGCGACCATCAGCGCGCGGATCGCCTCCACGGCGCCGTCACGGCCCTTCGGCGCGCCGCGGGCCCGGCCCGACTGGGCGGCCCGGGCGGCGCTGACCGCGTCCAGCGGGTCGGACTTGCCCCGCCGGCGGCGGTCCTGGCGGTCGGAGCGGTCCACTTCGACGACCCGGACGCCAGCGGTCGCCATGTGCCGGGCCAGGCCGGCGCCGTAGCTGCCAGTTCCCTCGATCCCGACCAGGCAGACGGTCCCGAACCCGGCCAGCCAGTCCAGCAGCCGGGCATAGCCGGCCGTCGTGGCCGGGAACTCCCGAACGCCGAGCAGCCCGCCGAGGGGGTCCAGCGCGGCGGCGACGTGCACGTCGGCGTGGGTATCCACCCCGCCGGTGATGGCGCGTGTTTCAGCGCGAGTCTCTACGATGGTCATGGTCATCCCTTTCTCAGGTTGAGGGATGGCACGCACCCGCTGGCCGTCGGACCTGTGAAACCCTGGCCTCTGATCCAGGCCAGGCAGATCAGACCGGCAGCGCCGGTGGGTGCCACAAAAGCCTGGGACCCGGCCGGCAGATCGATTCGCAGGACAGACCCGAACGGCGTCAGCCGACTCGGAGGTCAGGCCGGGACCCAGGCCCCCGACCCTACGCCCCCGCCAAGTCAAAGCCAGGGAAGCAGGGCCGGAAGCCACTACCCACACTCTCCCTGCCGACTCGGTGCGGTTGAGGACTGCGTTCGCCTCGTGGCTCGCAGCGCCCAGATCTGAGCCGCCCCGGCTTCATTGGAGGCTACGATGCTTTGGCTTCCGGAATGATTATAGTATGACCCTGGCTGATTAGCCAGGTGTTTTCATATTCGACCGGGGGAACATTACCGCACGCGGAGTGGAGTCTATCGTCGTTGTACCAGGACACCCATTCTGCCGTGGCGGCCGTCACGTCCCCGGCACCTTGCCACGGCCCCTCGCGATTGATAAGCTCTTTCTTATACAGGGAATTTACTGCCTCCGCTGCTGCGTTATCGTAGGAGTCACCCTTGCTGCCGACCGAGCGGACCGCGCCGATATCCTCCAGCCGCTGGGCATAGCAGATCGATGTGTATTGCACGCCCCGGTCGGAATGATGCACAAGCTCGCCGCCGATCTGGCCGTTCCGCGAGAAGATCGCCATCTCCAGCGCGTCCAGCGCCAGGCCGGCGCGCAGATGGTCAGCGACCTGCCAGCCGACAATCTTGCGGGAGAACAAGTCCGTGACGAATGCCGTGTACACGAACCCGCAGGACGTGTCCACATACGTGATGTCAGCAACCCACCGGCGGTTCGGCGCCGACGCGGTGAAGTCACGCCCCAGCAGGTCAGCGGGCCGCTGCCCGCCAGCATCGGGCACCGTGGTGCGCGGTGCCTTCCTCCTGGCCGCGGCCCCGGCGATGCCCAGCTGACCCATCAGCCGCTCCACCGTGCACCGGGCCACCTCGATGCCCTCCCGCCGCAGCTGCAGCCAGACCTTCCGCGCCCCGTATACCCCGCGGCCTTTCCTCCGGTCTTCCCACACCCGCATGATCTGCTCTTTCAGCCATTCATCCCGCTGCTCGCGGCGTGACGGCTCACGCTCGCGCTTCTTCGCCGCGTAATAGGTGGAGGCGGGGAATTCCAGGACCGCGCAGGCCGGTTCCACCCCGAACCGGTCACGATGCGAATCGATGAACCCGGCTAGCGCGGAAGCCTGGGGTCGAGTTCCCGTGCGAAATACGCACTCGCCGCCTTCAGTATCTCATTGGCCCGGCGCAGCTCACGATTCTCACGTTCCAGCTCGGCAATCCGCCGCGACTCCTCCGTCGTAGTGCCCGGCCCGATCCCGCCATCGATTTCCGCCTGCCGGACCCACCCGCGCAAAGCCTCCGGGTGAATACCCAGCTGCCGCCCCACCCGGGCAAGCTCACCCCGGCCCTTCCCCTCACGCTCACGGATCTCAAGAACCATCTTCACCGCGCGCTCGCGCAGCTCCTCCGGGTACTTCCGCTGTGCTGGCATGACTCTGCATCCTCCCAGGGATCAGAGCCTCCAAGATCACCGGGGCGGTCCAATCATCCATTCTTGCGTGAGCCTTACGTTGCATGTGAAGACACCTAAACGAGCAGCTTTGATATTGCGACCCGGGCCGGAAATAAGTCGTCTATGGCCGCTGAACCGGCGGTGGCCCAGCGGTCACCAACGCGTCAGCGTCAGCTTGCGTGAAGCTTCGCTGGACGATCTGGCGAACGTACAGCGATACCGCCGCGGCTGCGGCAACGCGCTCATCGTCGTGCCGATCGCACGGCTCGACGAACGCATAAAGGCAGGCGCAAAGTGCTTGCGAAAGCAGGCAGTCACATCGATCCTGATCATACGAGCTGGCGGCGACGACCGTACGGCTGCCTAGTACGGCAGCGTCATTTCGTTATGGGCCGCGTTCGGTGGCGAGTCTGTGCTGGTAGTGGCTGCGGCGGGCTTGGCCTTGGTGGTGGCGGCGCCAGCTGGACCAGTGCTGGATGCCGTTGATGGCGCGCAGCGGTGTTATGAGCGGGGCGATGACCAGGCCGTGGAACAGGTGGCGGATCTCGGCAGCGGTCAGCGCGATCGGCCCGCCGTGGCGGGCGTGGTGCCAGGGATCGGCAGCCGGGGCGGGTGCCGCGGCGGCGGCGCTGGCCATCAGGAAGGCCAGGGCGAGCATCGCCAAGGTGACGAACCGGTGCCAGCCGGTCCAGGTGCGGACCTGATAGTGGTCCAGCCCTGCCTGGCTTTTGGCCGCCTGGAACTGTTCTCCAGCGCTCCAGCGCATCCCCGCGACTCGCACCAGGGCAGCCAGTGGCACCGGGGCAGGTGACCAGCACCGGTAGAAGGCCAGTTCACCGGTGCTGCCGCGGCGGATCAGCAGGCTATGCCCCGGCTGGTGGGCGCTGACCCAGGCCCAGTCATACCAGCGCGGGCCCTTGGACCCGGTCCCGGCGCTGATCCGCTGCCAGCAGCCATGCGGCACGGCGGCCGCGGCCTGGTCGGCACGCAGCCGGCGCCTGCCGCCGGGGAAGGCCGGGATGCGGTGGTCGCAGGAGACCGCCAGCACATAGCCCAGGCCCAGCTTGGCGACCCCGGCGCGGAAGGCGCCGTTGTCACCGTAGAGCTCGTCACTGGCCGCCCAGGAGGCGGGCATCCCCGCGGCTACCGCATCGGTGATCATGTCCAGGGCCAGTTCGGGCTTGGTCGCGAACCCCACATCCGCCGGGACACCGGCCGCTGCGCACCGCTGCGGGTCATCGGTCCAGCACTTCGGCAGGCAGGCCCTGCGGTCAATCAGCGCCCGGCCCCGGCGGGAAGCGTAGGACAAGAACACGCCGACCTGGGAGTTCCCGGTCCGCCCGGCGGTGCCGCTGTACTGGCGCTGCACCCCCACCGAGCCGGTGCCCTTCTTCAAGAACCCGGTCTCATCACAGATCAGCACCCCAGCCGCATCGCCGAGCCGCCCAGCTACGAAGCCGCGCACGTCATCGCGGATGCCATCTGCGTCCCACACCGCGGTGCGCAGCAGCCGCTGCATCGCCTGCGGATCGCCATGCCCGGCCTGTTCCGCCAGCCACCAGCAGTTCTTGCGCTCCACCGGCGACAACAGCCCCAGCACGAACTCCCGGGCCGTGCGGCGCGGTTCTGCCCGGCCAAACCGGCCCGCGACCAGGGACATCAGCTCATCGAACAGGACCCGCCAGCCGGCGGGGTCTACGCTGTGGCCAGCGG
This sequence comes from uncultured Actinomycetes bacterium, assembly GCA_963837105.1. GTDB lineage: Bacteria > Actinomycetota > Actinomycetes > Streptosporangiales > Streptosporangiaceae > UBA9676. The sequence goes on from CAWIMG010000036.1 coordinate 259,213, forward strand.
CCACCGCATCATCATCGGGCGTCCACACAACCCCGCATGATCACGCGGTGGCCGTGCTATCGACCGGGTTACGTCAAAGATCACGAAGTGACGCTGCCGTACTAGGGGCGAGGGTGATGAGTGATCAGCGAAGCTTGCTACTCATGCTGGAGCTTGAGCCTGATGTGGACTCGGGTGAGGCCGAGCGCCTGGGTCGGCAACTGCGCGCCGAGCTTACCCAGCTGGATATCGAGGCGGTCAGGCCAGCGACCATCACAGATGTGCCGGAGGGGGCCAAGGGAGGCGCGGTCGACTGGGGTTCCCTGCTGGTGACACTCAGCGCCGCCGGTGGGGTGTTTACTTCGATGATCGCCATGGCGCAAGAGTGGCTCACCCGGCATGGTGCCGCTCAGCGCATTAAGATCACGATCGATAACGACACCATCGTGCTGGATCGAGCATCCGGGCAGGAGCGCGAGCAGCTGATCAGCACATGGGTCCAGCGTCATTCGGTCGGGTGAGGCTGAGCCAATGGGGCGGCGGGTTGCGCTGCTGGTAGCCACAGATCATTACCAGGACTCTGGACTGAGTGGGCTAGCTGCTCCTCCCGGTGACGCGAGTCAGTTGGCGGCTGTCTTGGGTGACCCCGTCATCGCCGACTTCGAGGTCAAGCAGCTCCATAACAGGCCGAACGCTGAAGTGGGCAGGGCGATCGGCACTTCTACCGGAACCGCAGGCGCGACGATCTGACCCTGCTTTACTTCACCGGTCATGGCATCAAAGACGATTACGGCCAGCTGTACCTTGCCATGACCGACACCGACCGCGACAACCTCCACTTCACCGGCGTGCGCGGAGAGCAGATCCGTCTGGCGATGGAGGAGTGCCGGTCGAGACAGAACGTGCTGATTCTTGACTGCTGCTATGCCGGCGCCTTTCCAGCCGGGTCCGGCGTCAAGGGTGATACAGCAGTCCATGCGCTTGAACAACTGAGTGGCCGGGGCTCTGTCGTGCTGACCTCCTCGGACGCCACGCAGTATTCCTTCGAAGGCAACCAGCTCACCGAGACCGGGCCAGCTTCTCTTTGGTCGGGGCCAAGCTCACTGTTTACCCGGTTCCTGGTCGAGGGCATACTGTAAGTACAGGCCGGGCTGACCTCGATGGTGACGGCAACATAACGCTTGATGAGCTATACAGCTACGTTCATGATCGCGTGACTGAGGAACAGCCGCAGCAGCGACCGCAGAAAAAAGAAGATGTCGAGGGCCGCATACTGATCGCCCGGAACGTTCACTGGACACTGCCACCGCACATCAGCAACGCTCTCAGCAGCCCATATGCCGTAGCGAAGCTGACCGCACTTGAGGAACTCCGTGGTCGGTACAACGGTGGCAACCCCATCGTGCGACAGCGCATACTGGCGACAGTCCGCGAACTCGTGGAAGACGACAGCAGGACCGTGTCGGAAGCTGCAAGCCAGTTTCTGTCGGCCGTGATGGAGGCCGAGGAGCAGGCCCGGCGGGAAGCCGAGCAGCGTCAGGCCGAGGAGCAGGCCTGCCGGGAAGCCGAGCAGCGTCAGGCCGAGGAGCAGGCCCGGCGGGAAGCCGAGCAGCGTCAGGCCGAGGAGCGGGCCCGGCGGGAAGCCGAGCAGCGTCAGGCCGAGGAGCAGGCCTGCCGGGAAGCCGAGCAGCGTCAGGCCGAGGAGCGGGCCCGGCGGGAAGCCGAGCAGCGTCAGGCCGAGGAGCGGGCCCGGCGGGAAGCCGAGCAGCGTCAGGCCGAGGAGCGGGCCTGCCGGGAAGCCGAGCAGCGTCAGGCCGAGGAGCAGGCCCGGCGGGAAGCCGAGCAGCGTCAGGCCGAGGAGCAGGCCTGCCGGGAAGCCGAGCAGCGTCAGGCCGAGGAGCGGGCCCGCCGGGAAGCCGAAGAGGCCGCCACCCGGGAGGCCGAGGATCGGGCCCGGCGCGAAGCCCTCCGCGAGGGCGCGGCGCGCTCCGGTCGGCCGCTGGCCGTGACGGGCCTGCTGGCGATCGGCGGTGCGGCGCTGCTCGTCGTGGGCTTGCCCCTGGTCATTATGGCCCTGTCCGGAGCTAGCAGATCGGCAGAGCTGGCATATTGGCTCTACGTCATCATCATCTCCGGTTTCACCGTGGCCGCCGCCGCCTGCCTGCTTCGGCCAGTGACGAGGTGGCTGGTGGGTCCCGGCCTCCTGCTGGGCGTTTCGGCCGGCGCGCTATGGGGGCTCTTGTTTCTGCTTATCGACCGGCAGTACGCGCCTTCCGGGGCTGGCTGGTGGCTTGAGTTCGCCGGCCTGCTGGTCCTGGTGCTCGCCGCCGGCCTCGCCGCGGCCGTGCTGGCCCGGACCCGGGAAGTGCGCCTCGTCCTGCCGCGGCGGCACGACTGGCTGGCGTGGCTGGTGGTCCTGCTTGGCGCTGTCGGTGCGCTGGCGCTCGTAAGGGAAGACACATCTTTCTGGCACACCGCCACGGGAAACCGGTCATACGTGTGGCCGTCTGTTTGGGCGACCATCGCGGCAGTGGTCGTGCCAACCTGCGCGGCGGCTGCCGTGCCGCGCCGGTTCGGTGCCGCCCTCCTCGTCGGCTGGCTCGGCGGCGGAGCGGCAATTATAGGCCCTGGCCTTTGGCTGGACAGTGAGTTGGGCGTGAATGGTTTCATCCTCTTCTTCGGAGTCACGCTGGTCGCCCTCCTGGCCGTGACCGTCCTGTTCGCCCGCGCCGGCCCAAGACCCAACGTGGAAGGACCGCCAGCCGCGTGAGCTGGATTCAACCCAGCTCCGGCGCGCCAGGTCTTCTCGCGCTGTGATGGACCGGACGGCGCAAAATTGCGAAGCTGCGCCTGTTTCCCACTGGGTCCTCACCGACTACGAACGCGGCAAAGCAGGCGCAGCGGTGGGTGAGGTGATCTTCGTCGACATCGACACAGCTCGTCTGGGAGGCTGGCGGCTGGCAAGCACCGTGGTGGGCGCAGCAGCGCAGCCAGGTTCCACGCCGCAGGCAGCCCCATTGTTCGGTTGACCGATACCCCCGCGTGACAAAGTTGACCACCAGATGCTCGCGTCCCTGCCTGCCGTCGTGCGGTTGAATCGGCGTGGTATTCACAGTCCGCTGGGGCTCATAACGATCCTTCGGTACCTATTCACCGACCTGTCTGCCAAGCACTACCAGTGTGCATATCGGTGGGTATTCGCACGCCGCCAACGGTCCGCGAACATCCGCTTATGCCGGTATGGCCGCGCGCGCGATCCATCCAGCTTCGTATAAGTCAGCCTGTCGCATAAACCTGAAGCCGTCTCGGATGGCGAGATAGAGCTTCCGCGGGTCCGATGCGCTTCAAATCTGCACTGGTCACGGCTATACGAGGCAGTAGTCCGGATCTGGCCGATCGGGCTATCTCGCAATATGAGACTTTGCACCATTTGTGCGACAGGCTGAAGTATTCACCGCGACTCGTGCAGCGAACGTCCGGTTCTGCCGCGCCTGGTGCGGGCATGCACTGATGTGTCGGTGAATCCATTGAGAGTGGCTGGCCGCTGGCGGCGTTGCGGTTGCCGCGGCATGACAGTTGATCTTGTACGGTGCAGGTAGCTGATCGCAGTCAGGGAGGCCGGGATGGCGCAGAGGATAACCGTCGCGCTGGAAGACGATCTCGATGGAGGCCCGGCGGATGAGACCGTGCGGTTCGGGCTGGGCGGCGCCGAGTATGAGATCGATCTGAGCAAGAAGAACGCTGCGGCGTTCCGCCACAGGCTCGCTCCCTTCATCGAGCATGCCCGCAAGGCCGGGCGGGCAGGGCTCCGCCGGCCAGCGCGTACCGCGTCCAGCCGGGAGCGCAGCGAGAGCATCCGGGCATGGGCGAAGGACCGGGGTATCGCGGTCAGCGACCGTGGCCGCATCCCTGCCAGCGTGGTTGAGCAATACGAAACCTCGACCAAATAGCCCTGACGCCGGCCCGGTCGTGGCCACCAGCCCAGATGGCCGCGTCAACGGCGCGCAGCCGGGATTCTCCACCAACCGCACGTGCCGATGACAGCGCGTTCTCCGAGCGCATGCTGATGCACGTCTGCGTATATCTATGCCCGATTATCGCGACCGAGGGATCCTTGAGCCCAAGTTCTTCTTCGCGCAGCCGCGCCTAACGCCGAATTGAGCTTCCCCCGCTTCTGCGGGCACGTCCGCTGTTGGTGCCCGTCCGGCAGCACTGGGGTGGTTGTTAGGTGTGCGGCGCTGTTCAGGTGAGTCCGTGGTGGTAGGCGTAGGTGACGGCTTGGGCCCGGTCACGGACGCCTGTCTTAGCGAACAGGTGGTTAATGTGGCTCTTTACGGTGGTCTCGCTGACAACGAGCCGGTCGGCGATCTGTGTGTTCGATAGCCCTTGCGCGATCAGCGTGAGCACTTCGGCTTCGCGGTGGGTGAGCCCGTCCGGAAAGTTGGGTGCGCGGTCGGTGGGGATCGCCGATGGGCTGGTGATGGCGTTCAGCAGGTGGTGCTGGACCGCCGGGTCGATGGCGGCCTGGCCGCTCATGACCCGCTCCAGCGCGTCGCGGATCTGCCCGGAACCGGCGTCTTTGGTGAGGTAGCCGCGGGCACCTGCTCGCAGGGCGTCGATGACGGAGCGGTCGTCGGCGTAGGTGGTGAGCACGAGCACGTTGATGCCGGCGTCGTGTTCGCGGAGGCGGCGGGTGGCTTCCACGCCGTCGCAGTGAGGCATGCGGAGGTCCATCAGCACGATGTCTGGCCGCAGCTGGATCGCCAGCGCGAGTGCCTCGTCACCGTCGGCCGCCGTGCCTACCACCTCGACCCCGGCTAGCAGCCCGAGCAGGGTGGCGAGGCCTTCACGGACCACGCGCTGGTCGTCGGCCACCAGGACCCGGATGGCTGTGTTCACGCCGGTACCCACAGCTCGACCAGGAACCCGCTGCCGGTGGGCGCGGCGGTGAGCGTGCCGCCGAGCAGCTCGGCTCGTTCTTTCATGCCGGTGAGCCCGTAGCCGGTCCCGTCAGTGGGGGCCTGGCGTTGGTAGCACCGGTCGAAGTCCTCGATGGTCAGCCTGGTGCCGGATTGCTCATATGCCAGGCGGATCTCGACCCGGTCGGCGCGGGCGTGCTTGCGGATATTGGTCAGCGCCTCCTGGGTGACCCGGTAGAACGTCAGCCGGCCGTTGGTGCCCAGGTCGCGGCCGCTGTCACCGGTCACGGCCACCTCGCAGGGTACGCCGCTGTCGCCGGAGAACTCGGCGGCCAGGTCGGCCAGCCGCTCGGGGCCGGGCAGCGCGTCACCGTGGAGCATGCCGATCGCATGCCGCGCCTCTTCCAGCCCGGTCCGGGCCAGCCGGCAGGCCCGGTCGATTGCCTCACCGACCTGCGGGTCGGCACCACCGCGGCAGGCCAGCAGCTTGGCTGTCTCCAGGTTCAGCACCAGGCCGGACAGCGAGTGGGCGAGCACATCGTGCATCTCGCGGGCCAGATGCTGGCGCTCGGCCAGCGCGGCGGCCTGGGCTTGCGCGGCCCGGGTCTGCTCCAGTTCGGCGAGCAGGACTCCGGCCCGCTGGTTGCTCTCCCGCAGCCGCCGGGTGAACAGCGACAACAGGAAGAAAGCCAGTATCGCGAAATCATTCAGGACTATGCCGGCGATGGGTGCGCGTCCGTTCGCCAGCCATGCCACCGAGACCGCCACCGCCGCCACAGCGGCCACCAGCGCGCTGAGCCGGACCGGCAGGACCAGGGCACCCATGCAGACAGCAGGGAAGACCCCGAGGAACGCCGCGCCGTTGCCCTGCCAGCCGATCAGTGCCGCCGCGCTGAGTACGGCAAGGAGCAGCACGGCAAGCTGCAGTGCCGACCCGGCCCGGGGCGGCCACACCGCGGCGATGGTTGCGCCGCAGAACACAACCAGGGCCACCGCGGCGCCCAGCGCCGCACCGTGGCCGCCTGGGGCTGGCCGCGCCTGGAACGAGGTGATCACCACGAACGCGATCGCGGCCGCCGCGAGCAGGCGGATAGAAAGGTAGGCCGCCCGTTCGCGGCCCCGCGCCTGTGCCAGCTCGGCCGTGCTAGCCGTGGGTACGGCCTTGGAGCTCACCCCCCAACCGTACGGCCGGATCCCGCCGCCGTCTGCCGCCCGGCGGGCGGATTCACGGCCTGCTGGCCTCCAACCCCGGGTGGAGGCCGGGCCACCTTCAGGTGGGCGGGCGTGGCTGCAAAGTTCCACCGCCGCGCCGCAGACGGCACGGCCCACCGGCACCAGGCTGGACGGCAAGATCACCCGCTGGAGGAGCGAGATGAGCAACATCGGCCAGGAACACGGCACAGGCCCCGCTGCCACCGGTTCCGCCCCCGCGGAGCCGGTAATCAGCACTCGTGGCCTGGTGAAGCGCTATGGCAGTCACGAGGCCGTGGCCGGCATCGACCTGGAGGTGCGGCACGGGGAGATCTTCGCCTTCCTCGGGCCGAACGGCGCCGGCAAGACCACCACCGTGGAGATCCTCGAAGGGTTCCGGCAGCGCACCGCGGGCGAGATATCCGTCCTCGGCCACGACCCGGCCACCGCCGGCGGGGACTGGCGCCAGCGGGTGGGCGTCGTGCTGCAGGAATCGGAGCCCGAGCCCGGCCTGTCCGTGCGCGAGTGCCTGGCCATGTACGCCGGCTACTACTGCAAGCCTCGGGATATCGACGAGACGATCGCCCTGGTCGGCCTCACCGCACGGGCGGGCGCCCTGGGCACCCGGCTGTCGGGCGGCCAGCGGCGGCGGCTGGATTTCGCGCTCGCGCTGATCGGCGACCCCGAGCTCATCTTCCTCGACGAGCCAACCACCGGCTTCGACCCGTCCGCCCGCCGGGCCGCCTGGGAGGTCGTCGCCGGGCTCCGCAAGCTCGGCAAGACGATCTTCCTCACCACCCACTACATGGAAGAGGCCGAGTACCTGGCCGACCGGATCGCGGTGCTGTCCGCCGGGCGCATCGTGGCCCGCGGCACCGCGCGGACCCTGGGCGGGCGCGACCACCTGCCCACCGCCATCAGCTTCACCCTCCCCAACGGCCTCGCCATGCGTGATCTGCCCGACGGGCTGCGGCCGCTGGCCGGGGCGGGACCGGATGGAGCGACCGTCCTGCACAGCGAAAGCCCGCTCGTCCACCTGCAGATGCTGGGCAACTGGGCACTCGGCCACGGCTTCGACCTGCCCGACCTCGACGTCCACCGGCCAACCCTGGAAGAGGTCTACCTGTCCCTCACCGGCTCCACCAGCACCAAGGATCACCAGTGATGATCAAAATGACATTGCACCAGTCCGGCTACGACCTGCGCGCCTTCATCCGCAACCGCCAGGCGCAGTTCTTCACCCTCGCCCTGCCGATCCTGTTCCTGGTGATCTTCGCGGCGCTGTTCGGCCACGGCGGCGGCACCACCGCGGTCACCGGCGGGCGGATCAGCACCTCGGTGTACTACGTGCCCGGCATCATCGCGCTCGGGGTGATCGCGGCATGCTTCGGCAATCTGGTGGCCTCGGTGACCGCCCAGCGCGAACGCGGCGTGCTCAAACGGCGGCGCGCCACCCCCGTCCCGGCCGCCGCCATCATCGCCGGCCGCGTCCTCACCGCCATCGTCATCGCGGTCGTCATGGCCGCCGTGCTGCTCGGCATCGGCTGGGCCGCCTACGGCGCCCACATCCCCGGCCGCACCGCCCTCGCGCTCGTGATCACGGTGATCGTCGGGGCAGCCTCATTCTGCTGCATGGGCTACGCGCTCACCTCACTGATCCACAACGAGGACACCGCACTGCCCACCACCCAGGCGCTCCTGCTACCGCTGTACTTCATCTCCGGAGTGTTCGTCGCCGTCACAATCCTGCCCCACTGGCTCGCCGACATAGGAGAAGTCTTCCCGGTCCGCCACCTGGCCAATGCGCTGCTCGTCGCCTACAACCCGCACACCACCGGGCTGGGCTTCGCCGGCCTGGACCTGCTCATCGTCGCCGCCTGGGGAGCCGCCGGGTTCCTCATCGCCCTGCGCACCTTCAGCTGGCTGCCGCTCGGGCGTTAGCCCCCAGGACCACAAAAGCGAATACAGGAGAAAGATCATGGCCGCCGAAGTCGAAACCCAGACCGGGCGATGCGCGACCCACGGAACAGTCCAGGCCACCCGGGAAATACCAGGGTGGGGATTCCCCTTCATCGTCTACGCTTTCCTGCGGTCCAGGGCCAGGCACAAGCCATTCCTCTGCCCAGAGTGCGGAGCCGCGGTCCAACCTGCCTAACAGATGTCGGCACCGCTCGAAAATGAGGCCATAGCGCCGGTCGAAAATGAGGCCACCCAGACAGATTGGCTGGGTGATCTCAGTGGAGGATTGGGCGCTGGTCAGGCGGCTGGTTGCGGACGGGGTTCCGCAGCGGCAGGTCGCACGTCAGCTGGGTATCGGCAGGTTAACGGTCGCGCGTGCGGTGGCGTCGGGGGCGCCGCCGAAGTACGAGCGTAAGCCGGTGGCGACGTCGTTCTCCTCGTTCGAGCCGCGGGTGGCCGCGCTGCTGGCGGAGTTCCCGGACATGCCCGCGACGGTGATCGCCGGGCGGGCCGGCTGGGACGGGTCGATGTCGTGGTTCCGGGAGAACCTAGCGCGGTTGCGGCCGCAGTACCGCCTGCCGGATCCGGCGGGCCGGCTGACCTGGTCGCCAGGTGATGCGGCGCAGTGTGATTTGTGGTTCCCGCCGGCCCGGATCCCGCTGGAAGATGGCAGGACGGCGCTGTTGCCGGTGCTGGTGATGACCGCGGCGCATTCGAGGTTCACCACCGGGCGGATGATCCCGGCCCGCACGACCGCGGACCTGCTGCTGGGGTCGTGGGAGCTGATCGCGAGGCTCGGGCGGGTGCCGCGGCGGCTGATCTGGGACAACGAGACCGGCATCGGCCGCGGCGGGAAGCTGGCGGGCGGGGTGGCGGCGTTCACCGGGACGCTGGCCACCCAGATCGTGCAGCTGCGGCCCCGCGACCCCGAATCGAAAGGGATCGTGGAGCGCCGCAACGGGTACTTCGAGACCTCGTTCATGCCCGGCCGGGTGTTCGCCTCGCCCGCTGACTTCAACGCCCAGTTCACCGGCTGGCTGGAGCTGGCGAACAGCCGGGTGGTGCGGACGCTGCAGGCCCGCCCGGCGGATCTGATCGAGACCGACCGGGCCGCGATGCTGCCACTGCCCGCGATCGCGCCGCAGCTGGGCTGGCATCACCAGGTCAGGCTCGGACGTGATTACTACGTCCGGCTCGATGCCAGCGACTACTCCGTCGATCCGGCCGTGATCGGCCGCCTGGCCGGGGTCACCGCGGACCTGGACCGGGTGCGGGCCAGGACTGGCGGGCACCTGGTCGCTGATCATGCCAGGGTCTGGGCCCGCGGGATCACGGTGACTGATCCGGGCCATGCTGAGACTGCCAGGCGGCTGCGCCAGGAACTCCGGCAGCCCCGGCGGCCCGGCCCTGCCAATGACCTGATCCGGGACCTGGCCGGCTACGACCGCGCTTTCGGGCTGGTCACCGGCGACGGGCAGGTCGCGTGATGAGCGGCAGCACCGACACCATGAAGCAGATCCACTACCTCGCTGCCGCGCTCAAGGCACCCCGGATCACCGAGGCGGCGGGCCGGCTGGCCGAGCAGGCCCGCGACGCGAGCTGGACCCACGAGGACTACCTCGCCGCCGTCCTGGAACGCGAAGTGCCCGCCTGCAGCGCCTCAGGCGCCCAGCTGCGGATCCGCGCCGCCGGGTTCCCCGCCCGCAAGACCCTGGAGGACTTCGACTTCGACGCCCAGCCCGCCATCCGCCAGCAGATCGCCGCCCTGGCCTCCGGTGCGTTCCTCACCGAGGCCCGCAACATCGTCCTGCTCGGACCCCCCGTTATCCGCGGGACCTGACGCGCCCGCATCAATGTCTTTAACGATCGCAGTGTCCGAGTTCCGTCATCGTTGCTTCCCGGTTATCTGAAGGGATTCAGCGACGAGAAGGAACGATGACGGTGGCGCATGGCCTAGCGGTGAGCGTGTCCGGGGGTGCCCGGACCTGGACGGTGGTCGACGAGTCGTATCAGACAGTGAGCCCGGTTGAGGAGTGGCTCGAGGCGCACCGGCACTTGTGGTCGCCGAACACGGTCCGCGGCTATGCGACCTCGCTCGCCCAGTGGTGGACGTTCCTCGAGCGGCGCGGCGAGGCGGCCAGGTGGCAGGAGGCTGGCGTCCCGGCGGTGACGGCCTTCTTGTCGTGGCTTCGGAGCGGGCGCGCCGCTGCGTATGCGCTGGCCGGCCCGTTCCGGGAGCTGTCAGCAGAGACCCTGGAGGCGCGGCTTGCTGCGCTGCTTTCGTTCTACCGCTGGCAGGAGGCCGTGTATTCGGTCCCGGTCGCGGGCCGGCTGATGCGCGGAGTGCCGCGGCGCAGGCCAGCGCGTGGCCTTCTGGCGCATCTGGATGCGCGGTCCGCGCCGGGCCCGTCGCCGCTGGTGCGGGTTCACCGCGGCCATCGTGACCGGCCTCCGGTGCTATTGCCGGCGGAGGTCCAGGCGATCCTGGACGGGTGCGCTGTCTTCGATGAGCCGGCCGGTGAGTGGGCCGGCAATCTGCGCGACCGGATGCTGTTCTCCGTGCTGGCCGAGTCAGGGATCAGGCTCGGCGAGGCGCTCGGACTGCGGATCAGTGACTTCGTCCTGGGCCGCGGCGGCACTGCATATATCGAGATCGTGCCCAGGGCAGGCAACGCTAACGGGGCGCGGGTCAAGATGATGCGCCCGCGCCGCGTTTATGTCGGCGCTGGCCTGGAGCAGTTGTTCGCCGATTACCTGACCCACCTGGCCTGCCGGGCTGCAGAGCTGGGCATCGCCATCACAGCGGACTGGCCCTTGCTGGTCAACCTGCAGCGCCCTCCGCTGCTGGCGGCGCTGGGCGCAGGGACCGTCCGGGGCAAGGTCACCGCGCTGCGGCGGGCGGGCGCTGGCCCGCCGGGCTGGACGCCGCACTGGTTCAGGCATTCCCACGCCACGGCCCTGCTGCTGGGCGGGACTCCTGAGTGGGTGGTATCGCGGCGGCTGGGCCACGCGCACGTCCAGACCACGCTGGACCTTTACGGCTGGGTCCGGGAAGACGAGGCGTTGCGGGCCGCTGCGAACTGGCGGTCTTACGCCGCCGCCTGGCAGGTGAGCGGTGAGCGGTGAGCAGCGCGGGCTCCTGCGCCCGGCCGGCGAGCCCGACCCGGTCGAGCGGCTGTGGCGTCAGCTCCCGCCCGAGTGGCGCGGCCCGGTCATCGGGCCGGGCATCGAGGACTGGGAAGACCTCACCGAGAACGGGGACCGGCGGATTGACCTGACCGGCCTGCCGGACCCATTCCCCGCTGAGCTGGCGTGGATGGCGCACTGGCAGGCAGCCGACGGCACCCGGTGCTCGGTCCTGGCGATGAACCAGCTGGCTAACATCGTGCGCCGGGCGGTCCGGGAGGGTCACCCGGTTCCGTCATCGATGCTCGCCATGGACTGGGACGCCGCCGCGGAGCTGCAGGGCTGGTTCTACGCCACCCGGTCGGGCCGGCTGACCCCTCACGGCAGCCGCAGCCGGCTGCGGGTCGTGTTCCGGTTCGCCCGGCTGGCCCTGCTCGCCCGCTGCTGCGATGGCCCGTGGTGGTCGCTGGATGACTGGCATCCCCGATGCGACCCGAGGATCCCGCTCACCCCGCGTGAGCCGCTGGCTCACTACGGATGCTCGCCAGGCCAGATCGCCCGGCCATGGCTGCGCGGCGCGGTCAAGTGGCACCTTGGCACGATGCTGGAGTCCGGCGCCCTGCGCTGGTCAACCGTCAGCCAGGAGCGGCTGCCGTGCCTGATGCGCTTTGATCGCTGGCTGACGGCCGCATTCACTGACGCCCGTGACGTCATCGGTGACCCGGCGGCAGCGGCCCGGCAGGCAGCAGCGTTCCGCCGGTGGGACGCCGACCCGGCCAGCCGGTCCGGCGTCAGCCGGCAACGGGCCGACACCGTCGCCCCCAGGCTGATCAACGATGACCTGCGAGCCGTGGCCGAGCTGTTCGCGTTCATCGCGGCCAACCCCGCCGAGGCCCGCGCCGTTTCCGGGCCCTCGCCGTGGGATCAGCTCACCCAGGCCCACGCCGACAGCTGGTTCCGGCAGGTGACCAGGATCCCGCACCGGCCCGCGCTGACCGACCGGTACTACGTTGACGATCACGCCCTGGCCCAGATTCCCGCGGCCCTGCCACTGCTCGGCTTGCCTCGCAGCCAGCGGATGCTCATCACCCGCGGCGACGGCACCCAGGTCATGGCCTGCGGGCTTGATGACCCGCAGGCCATGCGGATGATCTTGCTGCAGATCCTGACCGGCCGTCGCGCCAGCGAGATCCGGACCTGTGACTTTCACTGCCTGTCCGCAGTGCCCGGCACCGCTGCCGCGGACGGCCAGCAAATAGCCCGGTTCAGCTACGCCCAGAGCAAGATCGACGTCGCCCCCGACAGCATCCTGGTCGACCGCGACGTTATCGCCGTCATCACCGAGCAGCAGGAATGGGTGCGTGCACGGCTGCCGGGCATCACGCCGCGATACCTGTTCCTGCGGCGCACCGGGAACAACCGCGGCGGCAAGCCCTACACATCCGGGACCTGCAACTGGATGCTGCGGGAATTCAGCGACGTCGCCGCGATCACCGACGGCAAGGGCGCGCCAGTCCGGCTCAGCCACACCCACCGGTTCCGGCACAGCCGCCTGACCCGGCTGGCCGAGCTCGGCCTGCCAGTCCACGTCCTGCAGCGATACGCCGGGCACGCCAGCCCGACGATGACGATGCATTACATCGCCCAGCGCGAGGAACATGCGGAGCAGGCATTCCTGGCCACCGCCAAGCTCAGGGCTGACGGCACCCGGGTCACGATCTCCCGCGAGGACCACGACGTCCTCCAGCTATTCAACCGTGCCGACCGGTTCCTCCCGCACGGCTGGTGCCTGCTGCCGCCGCTGCAGACCTGCGACAAGGGAAACGCCTGCCTGACCTGCTCGGTTTTCGTCACCGACCAGACCCACCAGCAGACCCTGGAACGGCAGCTGGCCGAGACCACTCAGCTGATCGTCCGCACCACTACCGCGTTCCAGCAGCGGCACGGCCGCCCGATGCCCGACGACAACGTCTGGATCGCTCAGCGCCAGGCTGAGCAGCAGGCCCTCACCCGGCTGATCAAGACCATGAAGTCGGCTACGGGCCGGGCAGTGCAGGGCGCCGGATGCGGCGCCGCGCCCAGCGGGCCGGTCCCGCTGAACCTCGACCTCACCCGGCACATGGGAAACCCGGATGGATGACATCCGCGATCGCCGCGTCGCGGTCCTGACCGCAGCCGCCAGGGCCAAGTCGGCGGCCAAGACCAAAGCCGCCGACCAGGCCATTCGCGTGCTGATCAAACGCGGCGAGCCGATCAGCTTCCAGGCTGTCCAGCGAGAAGCCGGAGTCTCCCACGCCTTCCTCTACAACAACCCTGAGCTGCGCGGCCGCATCGAGCGGCTGCGTGCCCAATCCCGCCCCGCCCCCGCCGCGGCCAGCACTCCCGCCCCCGATGACGCTCTCCTGCTCGCCCTGACTAGTCAGATCAGCCAGATGAAGAAACGGCACCGCCAGGAAGTCCAGGAACTGCGGGCAGCCCTCGAGAAAGCCCACGGCGAGAACCTCCAGCTCAGACGCGAGCTCACCCGGCGAGGATGGTCCCCGCATCTTGCAACAACATGACCTCGTCGCATCAATAGCAACAACGACACGACCAGCGGAAACGCGCGCCCAGACAAACCGACCCACGGATAACGGGGGGCACCGGCAAAACCCACCTGGCGATCGGCCTGGCGATCCGGGCCTGCCAGGCCGGGCACCGGGTCCTGTTCGCCACCGCCACCGACTGGGTCACCCGCCTCACCGGCGCCCACCGGCAAGGCCTGCTCCCGCGCGAACTCGCCCGGCTGCGCCGCTACGGGCTGATCATCGCCGGCGAAGCCGACTACCTCCCCTTCGAGCAAGACGCCGCCAACCTGTTCTTCCAGCTCGTCTCCTCCCGCTACGAGCACGCCTCCCTCATCCTGACCTCCAACCTGCCCTTCTCTGGCTGGGGAGCAGTGTTCGGAGACCAGGCCGCCGCCGCCGCCATGATCGACCGCATCGTCCACCACGCCGACGTCCTCACCACCAACGGAACGCAAAGCTGCAGCTGACCGTCACGCTGTCACCGGCTGAGCCGGTTCCCGGGCTGTATGTCCATCCTGACCACCGTCGCCGCCTTCGGCGCCCGCCTGTCTGGAGTCATCTTGATGTCTAGTAATGAATACCGCATGTCTAGCTACTGTGGCCGCTGGATACCTGCGTCATGCGGTCTGCAAGGGCTGATGTTGGAGTCAGTAAAGTTCAGGATGCGACATGCGGTGGTAAATGCTAGACGTGTGGATGAGGTGCCTCTAGCCTGCTGGGCAGGAGGTGGGCGTCGTGAGCGAGGCGAGCCGACTGCGGGGGCTGACCGAGGCGGGGCTGCTGCACGCCAATCCCGCGGCGGTCAGTGCGCCGTTGTTCACCGCGGGCGGGGAGTTCTTCCTGGCCGCGGACAAGGTCCAGGTGAAGTACGAGATGCTGCGAGCCCACCTGGTCAACGGCCGGCCGGTCACCGGCGCCGCCACGGCGCACGGCTATTCGCGCGCGGCGTTCTACCTGGTGCTGGCGTCGTTCTCGCAGGCGGGCATGACGGGGCTGCTGGACGAGCGCCGGGGCCGCCGCGGGCCGGTGAAACTGCGCCCGGAGATCGTGGAGTTCATCCGCGCCGCCGAGGCAGGCCCGTCCATCCTGGCCGATCAGGTCGCGGACCGGTTCGGGGTGCGGCTGCACCGGCGGACCATCGAGCGGGCCCGGGGCCGGTGAGCACCCGGCCGTTCTGGCCGCCAGCCGAGGCGGCGCAGGCCGACTACGAGACATTGCGTGCGCACCTGCTCAGCTACGGCGTGCTGCCCGATGACCTGGCCGCAGCACGGTTCGCCCGCTGCGGGCTGGCCGGGCTGATCACCTGGCCGGTCAGCGAGCCGGTGTTTGCCGGGGAACTGCTCGGCGCGGCGCGGGCGGCGTGGAATCCCCATGCCGACGAGCGGATCAGCGCACTGGCCGCTGGTTTCCAGTTCCTGCTTGAAGCCGCCGCTACGCTGCAGTGCCGGCCCGCCACGGTGGGGGGTCAGCGGTGAAAGTCGCCCTCTACGCGCGGGTTTCCACTGAGCGGCAGGCCGAGCGCGGCACGATCGGCTCCCAGCTGCAGATGCTCCGCGAGCACGTCTCGGCCAGCGGGGACGAGCTGGCCGGCGAGTACGTCGACGACGGCCAGTCCGGCGCGCGGCTGGACCGGCCCGGCCTGGACGCGCTGCGCGACGCCGCCGAGGCCGGCTTGTTCGAGCTGGTGTGGTGCCTGTCCCCGGACCGGCTCGCCCGCGCCTACGCCTACCAGGTCCTGGTCCTGGACGAGCTGGCCCGGTTCGGGGTGAGCGTGCGGTTCACCGACGCCCCCGACCTGGCCGACGGCGATCCGCAAGCGGTGCTGCTCACCCAGGTGCAGGGCGTGATCGCCGAATACGAGAAGGCGAAGATCGCCGAACGGTACCGGCGCGGCAAGCTGTTCCGCGCCCGCGCCGGGGAGATCATTACCTGGAAGACCAGCTACGGCTACCGGCGGGTCGCCCGCGCCGGCGCCGTCGCGGCGCACCTGGAGATCTACGAGCCCGAAGCCGCGGTAGTCCGGCGCATCTTCGCCGACCGGGCCGCGGGCATCTCGGTCCGCGAGATCTGCCGTCGGCTCAACGCCGACCGTGTCGCCTCACCGACCGGGAAGGCAACCTGGGGGACCTCGACCCTGTGCCGGCTGCTGGGCAACGAGGCCTACATCGGCCGGGTCTACTTCAACCGCACCGAGACCATCACTGACCCGCGGCCCGCCCGGCGCACCCGGCAGGTCCAGCGCCCGCGCGAGGACTGGATCCCGATCGGCTGCCCCAGCATTATCACCGACGACCAATTCGAGACAGCCAGCCGCGTCGCCTACGACAACGCCAAGTGGAGCCCGCGCCGCGCCGAACCCGGCGAATGGCTGCTCAAAGGCCTGGTCAAATGCGGGGTCTGCGACGTCGGCACCAACTGCCACAAGATGCGCGGGCGCAACGGCACCTGGCACCGCTACTACTACTGCCGCAACCACGACCCCCTGCGCGCCGGCGGCCAGGAACGCCGGTGCCCCGAACGCAACATCCGCGCCGACGCGCTCGACGAGTACGTCTTCGGCCAGATCCGGGCCGCGCTCACCCAGCCCAGCATGCTGCTGGCCGGCGAGCAAGCGATCGCGGTCACCACCCCGATCCCCGACGACGAGCTGCTCGCCGCCGAACTCGCCCGCCTCGACCGCAAGATCGACGCCACCACAGCCGAACGACGCCGGCTGGCCGACCTCTACCAGGCCGGGCTCATCGACCTGCCCGAACTGCAACGCCGCTCCAGCGAAGTCGCCGCACGGCTGCGCGACCAGCAGGCCAAACATGACAGCCTCGCCGCCGAGCGCACCGAACTCGCTCACGGGAACCTGCTCCGCCGCCGCGTCACCGACTTCGCCCGGCAGATCTGCGAAGTGATCGACCAGCTCGACCGTCCCCAGCGGCAGCACCTACTGCGGCTGCTGATCGAAGACGTCCACGTCACCGGCTGGCAGGTCAAGATCCGGCTCCGGATACCACTCGACCCGCCCGACCCCACCAACCCCCGGCCGACGCGTCCAGCACCTTCGCCAACGACACCACCAGCCGTGTCAAGCCAAGACCGTTTGCGTTCCGTTGGTGGCCCTCAAAGGCGCCAGCTACCGGCTCCGCGGCCGCGGCATCGACAGCCTGCCCAGCATCAAAACCCAGAACCAGGCAGACTAGAACCACACACCGGTGGCCTCATTTTCGACCGTCACATCGGCCTCATCTTCGAGCGTCGCCGACAACAGATCGTTCCTGGGCTTCCCTCAAAGCGTGAACACATCACCTGAGAGGGAAGCCCACCACGATTCACGTCGGGATCCACACGAGAAGCCAGCGCAATGACCCAGAGCACCCCGCAATGACCTCTCCCTCCACGCCCACACAGAGCCGCCAGTTCTGACCGCCATCGCCCAGTTGCACCAAAGAGCACGACCAGCGCCCTATCGGCGGGTCAGTGCGCGCTTACTTGGCTCGCTCATCACGTCGTCACCGTTTCGACCATCATGGGAGTCCCCGCCACGTTGGCGGCGTGACCGCATATTCATACAGACCGCGCTGTACCAAGAACGCTCGCATCTGCCGCGTAGTGCGTGTTGTGCAGATCGTGCTGCTGGCGGGTCTGGTCAGAACATTGACGGGCACCAGGGCGCCGGGTCGGAGTGCATGGCGGCCGAGAGCATCGCCAGCGTGCCGTGGGTGCGTTCGGTGACCAGGCCGGCTCCGGCGAGGGTGCCTAGCCTGGCGCCACCCAGATAGCCAGTCCCCAGAGCGGCGACGGGCAGCACGATGTCAGCCGCTGCCGTGGTGCGCTCGCAGCTGGCCGCTGCGCCGTCGGCGGGCCCGGGGCACTGCAGCCGCCACCGGCCCGCGTTGGCAGGCAGCAGGTCGTCGATC
Source organism: uncultured Actinomycetes bacterium (assembly GCA_963837105.1). Classification (GTDB taxonomy): domain Bacteria; phylum Actinomycetota; class Actinomycetes; order Streptosporangiales; family Streptosporangiaceae; genus UBA9676. The sequence continues at coordinate 276,862 of CAWIMG010000036.1, forward strand.
ACCTCGAGCACCACATCGGCCGCGCAGGAATAGCGCCGCCGGCGCAGCGCGGCCGGGACGTCGGTGAGGCGGATCCACAGCCCGTCGGTCAGGTAGGCACGGGCCCGGCGCCGGTCGGCGAGCATGTCCAGCAGCGGGTCGTCAACCGGCCGCTGCCTGGCTACCACCTCACCGATCAGGTCCCTGGTGAGCAGGTCGGCCCACAGCGCCGCCGTGGCCGCGCCATCGGCCGCAATAAGCTCGCGGACCGACAGGCTGCCGAACGGCAGGCCATCGTTGTCCCAGTCTGGCTTGGTCCGGTACAGGGCATAACCGCGCGGACCTGATTCGTCACCTGCCAGCAGGCACTTCAGCGGGCTCATTCCCCTCCGGAAGATTTCCGGATCGGCGAGCACGCTGTGCCACCAGCGCTCGTCCCTGGCCATCATGCCGGGCCGGTGCGGGACCGCCGCGTCGTACACCTTGGCCAGCTCGGCGCGCAGCCCAGCGGGCTGCGCCGCTCGCAGCCGCACCGAGCCGTGCCCGGTGCCCGCCTTGGCCGCCGTGGCTGGGTTCAGCGCACCCTCGCCGCGGCGGATCGTCAGGCTCAGCTGCCCGGACGCGCAGCCATAGCCATACCTTCCGTAGATGACCGACTCGGACGCAAACAGCACCGCGACGGGCTCACCCCGGGCCGCAATATCGGCGAGCTGGTGTCGCATCATCGCCGACAAGATGCCCCGCCGCCGGTGACTGGGCAAGACGCTGACAAAGGTGACCCCTCCGGCGCCCACGACCCCGCCGGGGACGGTGAGCTGGAAAGAGTAGGCGGCTGTCGTCCCGACGATCGCATCGCCGTCAAACGCGGCGAGGCTGCGGTCGAACTCGAAGACCACCAGCTCGCGCTCGATGGCCTCGAGCCGGCTGGTCGGCGTCATTGAACGCCTCGATGGGAACCCCGCAGAAAGCATCGAACTCCCCAGGCGTGACAGGCCGCAGGAGATAGCGCTCAGTCATGCTCCTACACCTATCCCATCGGCTGCCCGGCCCGCGAACCCATATCACCGCAAGGCCAGACGGCCCGACCCGGGACCGTAAGGATGCGGCCACCGCGACCATCGCCAGCCCGGCGAGCGAACGAAGCAACATCCGGCCATGCCGCAGCGGGTTGTTCCCGGAGAGCCGAACCGTGAGTGAGGCGCAAACGGCGGTGTCATGTAGGCAAGTTACTTGACTTGAATGAGCAAGTGGCTAGCCTTACGCTGTGAAGCGTCGTGAGTTGCTCAGCCAGATGGCGAGGCTTGCCAGAAGCTATGGCATCGGGTTCGACAAGGATCATCCCGTGCACGGCGGCAGGCATGACAAGTTCTTCGTCGGCGGCCACTCAGTTGAGGTACCCCGCCACACGGAGATCGCCGAGTACACAGCACGCGGGATCTTGAGAACGTTCGAGCAGATGTGCGCAGAGGCCAGCGAGGAGGAGCGCCCATGACAACCTGGAACTTCAAGGCCGCGGCGCATCGCAGCCAGGGCTGGTGGGCGCTCGAAGTCACCGGCGATGATTTGCGCTACCCGGCCTATACGCAGGTCCGGCGCCTTGATCAAGCGGAAGATACGGTGCGTGATCTGCTGGCACTGCACTTTGGCATCAGCAAGGACGAGGTAGGGCATGTCGAGATCGTGCCAGTGCTGGATGCAGCCCTGGCCGAGGAGGTGACCCAGACTCGCCAGGCCCGTGAGCAGGCGGAGAAGGTCCGGGCCGAGGCGACCATGCAGACACGGCGGACGGCTCGACGGCTCAAGGCGCAAGGCCTGGCTCAGCGCGATATCAGCACTCTGCTCGGCCTGTCACATCAAGCTGTGAGCCAGCTCCTCGCCAGCTGAACGGTCCGTCCGGAGCAACCACGTCTGCCGCGCCTGGCCCGTCGTGCGGGGTTCGCGGCGGCCGGAAAGCCGGCGCAGTGTCAGAACATGATGAGCTTCACAGACCTGGCGTCCGTCCCCCCCGGATCGTCTGATGCCGTTCACTGATCAGCTGCGGCTGGCAGTGGCTGCCTACCTGGCCCGGTTCAAGGGCTCCTCCCGCGAGCACACCGAGTCCGACCTGCGCTGCTACCTGGCCTGGTGCGCCGAGCGTGGGCTGGACCCGCTGGCCGCGCGGCGCCCGCACCTGGAGCTGTACATCCGGTGGATGCAGGAGATCCGCCGGTTCAAGCCCTCGACGGTGTCGCGGCGGTTCTCGGTGACGGCTGGGTTCTACAGGACCTGCGCCATCGACGGCCTACTGGAGCACTCACCGGCCGAGCACGTCCGACGGCCCACGGTCCCGCCGGAGTCACCGACCCTGGGTTTCACCCATCCGCAATTCGAGGCCCTGCTCACCGCGGCCCGGGAATCATCGAACGTCTGCGACTTCGCCTTGGTGGCCATGCTCGGGCTGCTGGGCTTGCGGATCTTCGAAGCCACCAGCGCTGACATCGCCGACCTGGGCGAGGAGCACGGCCACCGGGTGCTGCGCGTGTGCGGCAAAGGCAGCAAGGTTGTCCTGATCCCGCTGCCACCAGCGGCCGGCCGTGCCATCGACCGCGCCATCGGCAGCCGCACCCATGGCCCGATCCTGCTCGAACAGCCGCGGCGCCCGGATGGACCGCCACGCCGCCACCCGCCGCCTGCGGCGGCTCGCCGAGACCGCTGGAGTCCCGATCACCAGGCCGCACCCGCACATGCTCCGCCATACCTTCGTCACCACGATGCTCGACGCCGGAGTCGACCTGCGCGACGTCCAGATCGCCGCCCGCCACGCCGACCCACGCACCACCATGCGGTACGACCGGGCCAGAAAGAACCTCGACCGCCACCCCAACTACATCCTGGCCGCCTACATGGCCTCCGGCACCTGACCAGCCCCCGTCTCCCGCAGCCCAAGCCGGGAGACGCCCGGCATTGCCGAAGAGCGAGCGTTGGATCAGCGCATGCTTAGGCGCTGATCCGCACATTCACTCCCGCGCTGTGGCGATCCCGGCATCCGGTGATCCTGGGTGGATCGGCGTCACGGCAACGCGCGGAACGAATATGGGTAGTGAACAGCCATGCCGTTCGTGCGGGTGGCCTCGCGCAGATCAGCCGTTTCTGGCCGTTCTCGGCACCACCAGGCGATCGCCTCCTGTCAGCGCCGGCCGCACGCTGGCGGGGAGGCAGTGACTAGGCAGGCCTGGTTCGAAAGGATTGGACGGACAGACTTGCGCGTGCGACGGTGAGGGGTGGAGCGCAGGCTGGCTACGGCCGCCGGAGCGGCGATTGTCATTGCGGGCACGCTGCTGCATTTCGTGTACGGCTGGTCGGGCCGGAACCTTCTGGTCGGGCTGGTCAGTCCCGTCAACGAGAGTGTGTGGGAGCACACCAAGCTGCTAGTTTTCCCTGTGGTCGCCGCCGGGACGGTGGAGGCGGTCCTGCTGCATGACGTCCGGCGGGTGGCGTGGGCAACGCTGGTGGAGTCGATCCTGGGAGCGCTGGCCATCGTCGCCGTCTTTTATGCCTACACCGGGGCTCTGGGGACCGGGCCGATCTTGTGGGTTGACATCACCTCGTTTGTACTGGTCGTCGCGGGCGGGCAGTGGCTGCACCTGCGGGTTCTGCTGTCCAGCCAGATCACGGTTCCGCCGGCGATGGTCTCGCTGCTCGGTCTGCTGGCCCTGCTGGTCCTGTATGCGATCTGGACTGTGACGCCCCCAGATTTGCCTGTGTTCCAGCCGGGCTGAACGGCCGCTGTATGGTCGCGGCAGGCCAGTTCCAGCGTCTTTAGTCTGCCCGCCGCGCTGCCGCGGACGTGCCGGGGCCGCAGCCGCCCGCGCCTATGTGCGCAAGACGTTGGCGAAGATGAGCCATGCTAGTAGCGATTGGCGGTGAGGCTCAAGGCGATGTAGACGACCTCGCCGTGGACGTAGTCGCGCCAGCGCCCGACCTGCGCGTATTGCAGCGCCATGTTGGCCGCGAAGCTGAAGAACAGCACGAACTGGATGATGGTGATGGCGTAGACAAACCCCGGCACCTGGGCGGGCTGCGCGACGTATACCGCGATCAGTGCCCACGGCACGATGCCGACGAGTGAGCCGAACCAGAAGGCGCTCCAGTCGGCGGCACCCGGCCGCTGCTGGCGCTCCATCAGCAGGCCGAACAAGATCATCGCGGTGTTCGCCGTGAAGATGGCGACGACGGCGGCCAGGTCGCGGATGCCGACGAACAGCCCGATCAGCACGATCATCACCGACGCGCTGATGGAGTACTCGATCCACCGCGCGTAGTTCGCGCGGCGGGATAGCCCACGCTCGTACCAACGGTGCACGCCGGGCGATGCGACCAGCAGGTGGTCGATGGTCGCCAGGGCGAGGAAGACAGCCACCGCGGGGCCGATCCGCAGCGAGAACACCAGCTGCGGCAGCGTCGGCCCGGTGACGGCGACCGGATCGGTACGCAGGTACGACGCCGTCACCGGCAGCGCCAGATTATTGCTGGCGAGCAGCATGTAGAGTGCCTCTGCCGCCAGCAGCACACCGACGAAGACGTTGAGTGCCCGCAGCCGCCGGTACCGCCGCGTTGTCTCTGCCGGGACCTTGCCCACCACTGGGCTGCTGCCTACCGCCATTGCTCCCCCTGTGCGCCAGTGGACAACTACCAGGCTGACCCGGCAAGCGAGGCGACCTCAAGGGGCCAAAGGTCCCGCCCAGCGCGAGTCACCTCTGGCAGGCGGTGCAGCACCACGAATCGGGATGACGTGAGGCCCGAGTCACTGAGCGTGGTCAGGGCTCGCTCTGACATGGCTGCGCGGCCCCTACGCAGAACTCCCGATACGGCATCGAATCCGATCGACCGGCCCGGCGATCTGAGCTGCGCAGAACGAGTCCTCTTTGCTGCTGGTGTCAAGCGGCTGGCCGGGTTCTCTTCGAAGCCGGCTTCGGCGGCGTGCTCTTGGCGCGGGCGGCGGGCCGTAGGCTGGTGGCGGGTCCGGGAGTGGCTTGTCCGAAGAGCTGGCGTTCGGGGTGTCCACGGCCGCGCTGGAGTCAGAGTCGTTCCCTGGTTGCCCTCCCGGGCCCTTTTCCCTGGCTTTCGCGGCTTGGCGGGCGTCGGCCTGGAGACGGGCGTAGATGGCGTCACTGATCCGCCGTTTCAGGGACCTCAGTGCATCTTTATGGGTCTTCCCTCGGCTATCTTCTTGTCGTAATAGGCGCGGCCGGGGCTGTGCTGTGACTGATCTGGGTGATCGCGGCCATGTGGATCGCGTGGTTGATCCGGCGGTTGCCGCGCAGCGACAGGCGGTGGACCTTCCGGTTCCCTGACGACACCTCGACCGGGGCGGTGCCGTTATAGGCGGCGAAGTGATCGCGGCCGGGAAACCGGGCAACGTCGCCGGCGTCGCCGATGATGGTCCCGGCGATGACCAGGCAGGCGCCGAAGACCTCGGTGAGGGTGGTGCGCGAGGCCCTGACCGCCACGGCCAGTTTCTTCCTGGTGTCCCGCAGCTGGGCATCGAGGTGGCGCAGGTCAGCGAGGAACTCGGCGGCGAGTTCGGCCCGGGCCAGCGCGACGGCACCGGACGGCGCGGCCGACTCCAGGATCCTGGTGGCCTGAGCTGCGGAGATCTCCCTGGGGTGGCCGCCAGGGACCAGGTCGCAGAGCACGGCGTGCGCCAGCGCGCGACCTGATTGCGGTTCCGGGCCAGGTCACGGTGCCTCTTGGACCAGACCTTCAGGACTGCCGCGTGGTCATCGGCGGTCACCTCACGGCTGTTCCTGGAGCGCAGCGCCGCGACCGCGACGGACAGGGCGTCGTTCGGGTCGTTCTTGTTCGTATCGCCGGCCTGCAGCAGCCGGACCCTGGCGGCCAGCTTGGGCTGCACGTCCAGGACCCGCTCCCCGGCGGCGGCGAGCTGCTGGGCGAGCAGATGGCCCAGGCCGCAGGCGCCTTCCACCGCCCAGGTCCGCTCCGGCCACGCCGCCGCCCAGGCGATCAGCTTCTGAGCCTGAACAGCCGAAGCGCGGACCCGCAGCTCGCCCAGCGGCTCTTCCCCCAGATCGATGACCACCGCCGTATGCGAGCCCTTGTGCGGGTCCACCCCGATAATCACTGCCGTCATCATCACGCTCCCAAGTCATCGTCACCAGGAATGGAGAACGTGGCGGGCATGCCTAATTACGGATCTGCTATCGCTCGCACCTCTTCCGGGCCACGCCACGGCGAGAACCGGCAGGCTGGCACCTCGTTCTAAAGCCAGACCGCTGACGCGGCCGGCAGGCGGTTAGGGAGCCAGCCCGCCGGACCTCACGAACGCTACGGCACAACCGCAACGCCCTCAGACACAATTAGGCGGGTACGTGCGCGCCCGGAAGGACGCCTCACACTTCGGTAGAGGCACGGTGATGGGCGCATGGACTGCATGAATATACGTACCTGCCCTGGTCCCACAATGCCCGCATCTAATGGTTTCTGCCGGGCTGGTTTGGCAGTCTCGGTTCCGGTAGCGGCTGGCGGGTCAGCACTCTTCGCTTCTGGCCTTGGAGGTCTTGCGGCAGACCGTGCGCCCGCTGGTCGTGAGCGGGCGTGACCGCTGATGGGATGACGTGCCCTGGGCTTTGCCGGTGAGCACTTGGCCATTAGATCGCTGGTTGTCTCCTCCGCGCTGCCGCCGTGCCGGTTGCGAGGCTGGAGGCGGGATGCTGTTCGCCGGTGATGACTGGGCTGAAGATCATCATGATGTGGGGATCGTCGCCGGGGATGGGCGGCGGCTGGCGCGGCGGCGGCTGCCGGAGGGCCTGGCGGGGATGTCGCAGCTGCACGCGCTGATCGCCGGCTTTCTGCCGCAGGAGTGGGCTGATCTGCCGCCGGGTGAGGCTGCCCGGCGGGTGAAGGCCGGGACCGGGACCGAGCGTGGCCCGTGGGTCGCCGCGCTGGTGGCGGCCGGGTATGAGGTGTTCCCGGCCAGCCCGATGCCGGTGGCCCGCTACCGGGAACGGCACTCGACGTCGGGGGCGAAGTCTGACGCCGCGGATGCGCATCTGCTGGCTGAGATCGTCCGGCTGGACCGGGCGCATCACCGCCCGGCCGCCGGGGACTCGCCGCAGGCCGAGGCGGTCAAGCTGGCCGCGCGGGCTCATCAGAGCCTGATCTGGGACCGGTCCCGGCACGTGCTGCGGCTGCGCGCGGCGCTGCGCGAGTCCTTCCCCGCAGCGCTGGAGGTTTTCACCGGACCTGGACGCCCCCGAGGCGCTGGAACTGCTGGGCCGCGCACCGAATCCGGGCCGGGCTGTGGCACTGTCACGGCCGAAGATCGCCGCCGCGCTGGCCCGGGCGAACCGCCGTGGTGCGCAGACCAAAGCTCACCAGAATCCAGGACATCTTGCGCGCACCCCAGCTAAGGCAGCCGCCAGCGGTGCAGAGCGCCTACGCCGCCATCGTCTCCTCACAGGTGGCGCTGATTACGGCGCTGAACACCCAGATCGCTGAACTCGGGGAGGTGGCGGCCGCACATTTTGGCCGCCACCGGGACGCTGACATCTACGCCAGCCAGCCCGGCCCCGGCGTCATCCTCAGCGCCCAGGTCCTGGCCGAGTCCGGCGACGGCCCGCACCGGTTCGCCGATGCCAGGGCACGCAAGAACTACGCCGGCGCCTCGCCCATCACCCGGGCCTCTGGCACCAGGAAGACCGTCCTTGCCCGCTGCGCCCGCAACCGCCGCCTCGCCGACGCCCTGCACCAATGGGCCTTCTGCTCAATGCGCGGCTCACCCGGCGCCAGGGCCTACTACCAGGCCCCCCGCGCCCGCGGCACCGGCCACCAGGCCGCCCTCCGCCAGCTCGGCAACCGCCTCGTCGGAATCCTCCACGGCTGCCTCAAGACCCAAACCCCCTACGACGAAACCACCGCCTGGGCCCACCACACCTCCGCAGCTGCTTGACATCTCAGAACATGGGATGTCTGCCGCATAGGGCTCATATGCCGTTGACCGCGCCCTTCACTGGCCCTGGCAGGTGGTGCAGGGCGCGAGACCGGATTCTTTGGGCTGGGGCGTTGGTACTCGTGCGGAGTCTCGCTAACCGAGACAATGCAGGGGTCCGTCCGCGGCTTCGGGAGGCCGGGATCATGGCGGATGATGTCATTTTCGTCCGCCGGGGCGAGGAGCTCGTGTCCCTGGCGGTAGCGCCGTATGAGGCTGAGGCGGTTCTGCAGGAGCTGCTGGAGCACCACCCGCAGCTGCTGGCGGGGTGAGATGAGCCGCAGTGATCCGCGCCGCTTCCTTCTGGTCTGCCGGGAGGCACCGGTCGCCGACCAATATGGCGCTGGGCGGTGGAGCCTGGATCATCTGTTCGTCGATCAGGACGCGGTCCCGACGCTGGTTGAGGTTAAGCGGAGTTCCGATACCCGGATCCGTCGCGAGGTTGTTGGGCAGATGCTCGACTACGCCGCGAACGGCACCCGGTACTGGGGAGACGGCGCTCTGTCACAGCTGTTCGGGCAAACCTGCGCCGGCGCTGGACGGGATCCGGCAGCCGTGCTGGAGGAGGTCGTCGGCCAGGATGCTGATGCGCAGGATTTCTGGGACCGGGCGGAACGTAATTTGCGCGGTGGCGTCGTTCGGCTGGTGTTCGTCGCCGACGTGATCCCGGACGAGCTGGCCACGGTCATCGAGTTCCTGAACACCAGGATGCACGACATCGAGGTGTATGGCGTCGAAGTGCGCCGCTACGGCAGCGGCGGAGCAGCCGAGTGCTTTGTGCCCCGCCTTGTCGGCGCCACAGCCGCCGCCCAGGCAGAGAAGCGAAACCAGACATCGCTGGATGAGAAGCTGCAGAACGCCGCGCCTGAGGTCATCACTGCGGCCGAGCGCCTCCGGTTCCTCGGCGAAGAGATCGGCCTGCCGGTCAGGTCCACCCCGGCAAGCCTCCGGCTCACCGACTCGCTGGGCAGCGTGGCACTCCTTTACCCCACCTACCAGACGGTCGAGTTCCCGCTAGACCTGCTTTACCGGGCCGGACGCCAAGCCGAAATCAGCCAGGTGCTAGAAGCACTTCAGCAGATCGCCGGGATCAGCAGGCAGGTGAGCACGAAGTCACCCAATGTCGGCGTCCGGGAAGCGCTCGAGCACTGGGACACCGTCGCCGAGATCATCCGGATGCTGGTCCGCATCCGAGCTGAGAGCACACGGTCCCTGCCGGATGCATGATTGACCATCGCCGCGTCGAGGGACCCGTCCGCTCAGGCACGCAACCCATCGCACACGGGACCGGAATGTCGGCAGTCACGAATGGAGGAGCGATGACTGATCAGACTGCACCCACACCGACACAGAGTTCACCTGCGGCTGATGGGACCGAAAAGCCAGCTGACCTCGTCCTGGAAGGCGGTGGGGTCAAGGGCATAGGTCTGGCGGGCGCGGTCCTGACCCTCGATCAAGCCGGGTACCGGTTCCAGCGGGTCGCCGGCACGAGTGCAGGCGCGATCGCAGCCGCGATCATCGCAGCGCTCAACAAGGCCGGGAAGCCTCTGAGCAAATTGCAGGAATACCTGCGGAAGGTTGAGTTCAAGAAGTTCATGGCCACGGGCCATTTCCGGGCGGCCCTCGGTGGTCTGGGCGACGCTGAGCACCTGCTGCTGCACATGGGGCTGTATGACGGGGATTACCTGATCGACTGGCTCGGCGGCGTGCTCAGCGATATTGGGATCACGCATTTCGGCGACCTGCGGCTCAATGATCCCGGGGCAGACCAGACGTGGACCGCCCGGCAGCGCTACTCACTGGTCGTGCACACCTCCGACATCACCCGGGGCAAGCTGGTCCGGCTGCCGTGGGACTACGTCAACTACGGGCTTGATGCCGACCACCAGCGGATCGTCAACGCGGTGCGGGCATCGATGTCCATCCCGTTCTTCTTCACGCCGGTCAGTATTAGGGCCGCGGCGGTGACCGCTGACGTGGCCGTCATGGCCGCCCCCGCCGGGCGGGTCACCTGGGTAGACGGCGGGCTGCTGGACAATTTCCCAGTTGACGCATTCGACCGGGCCGACGGCGCTCCGGCACGCTGGCCGACGATCGGGATCAAGCTGTCGGCGAAGCAGACCCGTATCGGGGCCGGCCATGGCACGGACAGCGTTGCCTCGGAGGCAATCGCGTGCCTGGAGACAGTGCTCGACAACGCTGGCCGCTACTACGTCCCGCCGGACAAGGCGGCCCGCACGATCTTCGTCAACAACGCTGAGATCAAGGCCACCGACTTCGGCATCACAACCGAGCAGCAGCAGACACTGTTCGAGAACGGCCAGAATGCCGCACGCGACTGGCTGAAGCAGCAGCAATCCTGAGCGCCTGGGCCTGGCGGCGCGCTGATGGATGTCGGAGCCAAGCAGTAGCGGCAGCAGGGCGGGCTCGGTGTCGGCACTGGCAAATGATGGCCGCGTCAATCTTGGCGGGATCGCCTGGTGCCTGGGTCCGAGTGGGTCCAGCATCAAGCGGAAAGGGCTGCGCGCCGCCGGGGGCGACGATGTGATGCCGATGTTGAACGGCGCTACTTCGGCAGCGCGCAGAACATCCCATATTGCATGACCTTCGCGATCATGCTTGGACCACAGCGGTTATCAAGAGCTCCCCGCACTGTTGGCAATCCCGGCCACCGCCCGAGCAGGCAGGCGGCCAGGCCGTATGTTTATGCATCGGCGGCGCTGGGCGTGACGTCCGCTTCTAGCCGCCGAGCGGGTGCGCACTCCCAGTCGTCCCGAACGCCGACCCGGCGCGTGCACGCCAGCGTCAGCTGGCGGGCCGCATCACCGGCCGCCTGGCCGGATCGCGGGCCAGGATGCGGCGCACCGTCTCCGGGTGCCAGCGCCCGCCACGCTTGGGCTGGTGGCCCTCGACGGTGAGCGCCGCGGCGATCGACCTGACCGACTGCCCGGCTGCCCGCAGCTCGTGTATGCGGGCCAGGGCGGCCTGCCCGGCTGGCTCGGGCACCAGCTCGCGGGCCTCAGCGCGCCAGCCCAGCGGCGGTGAGCCGTAGGCGTACCCGCCCCCGCTCGGCCTTGCGGCGGCGGCCATTCCGCAGCCTGAGCCTGATCAGGGACCGCTCGTACTCGGCCACCGCCCCGAGCACCTGGCGGATCAGGCGGCGGCTGGGATCGTCGGGGTCGTCCTCGATGACGGCCTGCTCGCCTGGCATCGTGCTGAACACCTGCCCGCCTGCTGCGGCGATCTCGGCCAGCAGCGTCTCCTGCAAGATCAGGTCACGCGCCAATCTGTCCAGCCGGTAGACGACCAGGCCAGCCGCCCGCCCGGCGCGGACCTCGGCCACGGCATCGGGCAGGGCCTCGCGGCTGTCCAGGCCGTCGAGCCCAAGACCGTGCCCGGCCTGAGTGTCGGTGCTGACCCGGAGATACGCGGCGGCTCTCACTGCCCGCCCTCATCGATTCGCCAGGCCTGTGCGCCCGGGATGGGCACCAGGATCACCGGGCGGCCGGTCAGCCTGGCTACCCAGTCGGCGGCGGCCTGCTGGCCTGCGTTCCCGGTGGTGGTGTCCAGCAGGGCAGGGCGGACGTCGGAGGGGATGGCGACCGTGGCCATGATCCACTTGGGGTCCTGGGGGTCGCGGTCGAGTATCAGGATGCGCCACGGGCCGTTGCACGGCGCGGCAGGATGTGACATAGCCGAGGCTCCGTCTCGGTCAGGCCCCGGGTCACGGCGTTGCACCGCCGTCCGGGGCCGCTATATAGCTGCAAGACCAAGTATAGCTAGGCGCATCTAGGTAGATACAGGTGCTGCTTGCAGGCTCCAGGTCAGATTGGGTATCACCTTCCCGTGATCACCCGCGGCACACCGGTCCCGCCGTACCGGCAGCTGGCAGCGATCCTGCGCGGCCAGATCGAGTCCGGCGAGCTGGCGCCCGGCACCCAGCTCCCGAGCGCGGTCACGCTGGCCGCCGACTACCAGATCGCCGTGCCGACCGTCCGCAAGGCGATCAGCCTGCTGAAGGCCGAGGGTCTGGTGACCGGGGTGGCTGGCTATGGGGTGTTCGTCGCTGAGCGGTAGGGAAGCGCCCCAACGAGCCTCCATAAACGGGTTGGGGAGACGAGGCTGATCGGGGTTGACTGTCGGCCGTGACACAGGTTGACGAGGACCAGCAACTACGCTCGCTTCTCAGCGCGCTCGGCGTCGTGGGCGAATGGGAGGGCCTGACCGGCGGCCCAGTTCCGTCTGGCGCGTGGTGCCTGGAAGACGGCAGCGATCTTGCCGAAGACGACAGCGGCGCGCATCCGTACGGGGTGAGCCCCGCGGCGTGGGCTGCCATGACGGCCGCCGTTAGTCACTTGGGATGCTTGCGGGACAGCCTCTTCGTTCAGACAGGCCCCGCTGCTTTCAGGGCACGCCTCCATACCCATGGGCAGTTCACGCTGGTTAGGGGTGCCCTAGAAAACGCCAGCCGGGCGGTCTGGCTGCTGGAGCCTGATGATCGTGAAGTGCGGCTGCTGCGGCGGTTTCAGCAGGAGTGGGCGGAAGTGCGCGACATGGAGAAGGTACGTCAAGAGATCGGCACGCCTCCGGTCAAGAGCATGGATGCCCGATTCGCCGAGCTGTCCGTGTTGGCCCAGCACGCGGACATAGATCCGAGCGTGATCAAGAAGACACCTGACTACATCACGATCGTGAGGGCTGCCGGTGGGCACATCGCTTCCGGTCCCGCGGTGGCAGTCGTGATCTGGAAGGCGTGTTCTTCGCTCGCGCACGGAGAGGTGCGCGGGCTGCTCGCTTACCTGCCGAAAGAGGTGGTGGGCGAATCGTCACCCGGCGTGGCACTGGCCCAGGTGACCGGCAATGTCTTGCTCCTGGACACGGGGGTCAGGGTGGCCATCGGGACCATGAGGGCTGCCCTTGATCTCTACGTCAAACGGTCGAGGGCGCCAGCTGCCTGATGTCGCCTGAGTTTGACCGGGCTCTCTTAACCCAGTTCATCCGTGCCCGTTCGCCCCCGGCGGCCACCCCCTGGCGATCACGGCCGCCCGCGAGCGCGGCATGCCGAACCGGCGGGCGATCTCCCGCTGTCCTCCAGCGCGCCGAGGCCGCGTACGGCGGGCAGTAGTGTTTGGTGTGATGACAGACATGGCAGATTGACCTCCGTGCGGGCCGGTTCGCTCAGGGGCCGTCGCTGCGGCCGCGCGCGCATGCGGCGGGCCGTTTGGGTTTGATGGGACGCTGCACACCCGCTGCACATGAAGGTGAGAACCGAGGGATATCTCTTGAGAGGTAATGAGACATGAAATCGCAGGTAGTCGGCGGGTTCGTGGACCTGGCCAGGCACCTGCTTTACTCCACCCTGGACTAGGCTGCTGGCCGCGCGTGGCGGGTGGGCATAGGTTCGGCCGGGCCCTGGCGTACCCGCGGCGCAGTTGGGCGGCCGGTGGGGACTGTTCCTGGCATGCTCGGGATCGTCTGATGCTGGCTGATCCATACCGAGGCATGGGCGGGTTCCAGGCACTGGTGGACGGCGTCGAGCAGGTCCGTGCGGACCGCGTCCAGATCCACTGCATCCTGCAGGCGGGCGGCGCAGGCAGCGATGGCCTTATCGGCGTCGTAGCGGGCCCGGTTGAAGCGCCGGTCAACGGCGCGCTGTACCCGGCTGCGCAGTGGGGTGAACAGGGCGGCGACAGCCAGGGTGGCGGCTGCGACCGCGAGCGGGGTGTGGAGCGACAGCACGCGGGTGGTCACCAGCACCAGGCTCGCATACACCACCGCGAGCAGCCCGGTGATGATCGCGTAGGCCAGGGTGCGGGAGATGACCCGGTCGATGTCATACAGCCGGTACTTCAGCACCGCGATAGCGATGGCGGCACTCAGGCACAGGAACGCCAGGTTCAGCACCACGTTCGCGGCCGCCGAACTGGTCAGGATCACCCCGGTGAAAGCGGCGACCACGAGCACGGCGGCGGCCGCGAACCACTTCAGCTGCAGCCGCTCCTCGCCCACCGAGCGGGCGAACCTGACCACCACCGCGGTGACGCTGACCACCAGCGCAGCAGGGAAGAGAACCAGCATCATGGCGAGCACGGGCGGGGTGACCATCTGGCTGAACGCAGCGAACGGATGCGACCAGTTGCGGGAGGCACCCACTAGCACAGCTAGCGTGCCCAGCCCGAACGCACCTCCCACAAACCACGCCGCCGGGCGCCACCGGCGCGTGCGCAGCTGCCCGGTCGGGAAGAGCAGGAACGTGAAACCGATCATGGCCACCGGGATGGCCCAGATCCAGTTGGACAGCCATATCGCCGTCTGGCCCGCCGGCAGCGACCCGCGCGCCGCAATCAGGGCAAGCGCCCCGTAGGAAGATCCAAACCTGCTGAGCCCCAGGCACAGGCCCGACGTCAGGGCCAGCCAGCCGATCCGGTTCTCCGGCCGCCTGTAAGCAAGGACGAAGCCCGCTACCGGGATGGATATGTTCACCACCTGTGCGAACACATCGGAGAAGTCCCAGTTCGTCAGGCCAGCAGGCACCAAATGCCGGGCCACATAAGCCAGCACCAGCCCGCCGGCCATCAGCGCGACCGATCCCACCGCAATAGCGCCGGCCACCCATGGGGCGGTGCGGGCCTTCATCCGGGTCCACCAGTGCCGATCATGGCCATCGGCATCCCGCCGCCGTAAACCCGCATACACAAACCGGCTGCCGCATCATCTGGGCACCATCTACGTCCGCGGTCATGCTGCACTTCCTAGCCGGACTTCGCTGGGCTGCGCTCTGCCCTGACACTGGAGACCGTACGTGCAGACCGTTCCGGGAACGTTACCGCTCAGCGGCCAGCGCTTATGCCGGGCGCGCGTTTGCCTTGCTGGTGAGGCTCTGCAGCACTTCGTCCTGGGCGAGCAGGTGCTCCTGGATTTTCACCGCTTCGTGCAGCACGGCGTCGGCGTCGTCGTAGGTTGCCTCGGACCTCTTGTCGGCCGCGGCCGCCAGCACGTTCTGCCCGACGATGATCACCGACAGCAGGACCAGTTGCAGGAACGTCTGGGATATCCAGGACACCAGCGTCACGGCGCTGTGGGAGGCGATCGCCGAGGGCAGGCTGACGATTGCCAGCGCGGCGAAGGCGTAGGCGCACCACATGGTGCCCACCCCGGTGGTGACCTTGACCGCGAACCACTGGTTGAACCGGGCGGCGGGATTACCATGCGGCAGCTGATCCACCACTTTGACCGGCGGTGCCGTCCCTTCCAGCTTTGCCTGTGTCCGGCGGTGCGGGATATAGCTGTAGATCGACGTATTGGCCATCGGAACGCCCTTTCTCGGTCGCTGCCGGGCGGCCACGGCCCGGCCCGGCCGGGCTGGACCCGAGCCGGGCCGTCTGCTTCCGGCCGGCAGCGGCTAACGTTGATCCCTGATGAACGCTGACAGCACGGTAACCACGTGGGAGTACGCGCCCGCGCCGGAGGCGCGGGACATCGTGTCCATCCGGCCGGAGTACGGCCTGTTCGTGGACGGGGAGTTCGTCCCGCCTGTGGCCGGTGAGTACTTCCCGACCCTGAACCCGGCCTCGGAGGAACCGCTGGCCCAGGTCGCGGCGGCAGGCCCGGAAGACCTGGACCTGGCGGTGACGGCGGCCCGGCGGGCGTTCGAGCAGTCCTGGGGGCGGCTGCCCGGCCGGGAACGGGCCAAGTACCTGTACCGGATCGCCCGCGCCATCCAGGAACGGGCGCGCGAGTTCGCGGTGCTGGAGAGCCTGGACAACGGCAAGCCGATCAAGGAGTCCCGGGACGTGGACGTCCCGCTGGCCGCGGCACACTTCTTCTACCACGCGGGCTGGGCGGACAAGCTGGAGTACGCCGGGTTCGGCCCGCAGCCGCGCCCGCTGGGGGTGGCCGGCCAGGTCATCCCGTGGAACTTCCCGCTGCTGATGGCGGCCTGGAAGCTGGCCCCGGCGCTGGCCACCGGCAACACCTGCGTGCTCAAACCGGCCGAGACCACCCCGCTGACCGCGCTGCTGCTGGCCGAGGTGATCGCCGAGGCCGGCCTGCCACCCGGCACCGTCAACATCGTCACCGGTGACGGCCGCACCGGAGCCGGGCTGGTCGGCCATCCAGGTATCGACAAGGTGGCGTTCACCGGCTCCACCGAGGTGGGCAAGCAGATCCAGGAGGCGGTGGCCGGCACCGGCAAGAAGCTCACCCTGGAACTGGGTGGCAAGGCGGCGAACGTGGTGTTCGACGACGCGCCGGTGGACCAGGCGGTGGAGGGCATCGTCAACGGCATCTTCTTCAACCAGGGGCATGTCTGCTGCGCGGGGTCGCGGCTGCTGCTGCAGGAGCCGATCGCGGACACCGTGCTCGGCCGGCTCAAGCAGCGGCTGGGCACGCTCCGGCTGGGCGACCCGCTGGACAAGAACACCGACATCGGCGCGATCAACTCGCGCCAGCAGCTGGACAAGATCGAGGGGCTGGTGGCGGCGGGCGAGGCCGAGGGGGCACAGCGCTGGTCGCCGCCGTGCCAGCTGCCTGCCCGCGGCTATTGGTTCCCGCCGACGGTGTTCTCCGGGGTGAGCCAGTCACACCGGATCGCCCGGGAGGAAATCTTCGGGCCGGTGCTGTCGGTACTGACGTTCCGCACCCCGGAGGAGGCGGTGGCGAAGGCGAACAACACCCCGTACGGCCTGTCGGCCGGGGTGTGGACCGAGAAGGGTAGCCGGATCCTGTGGATGGCCCAGCGGCTGCGGGCCGGGGTGGTCTGGGCCAACACCTACAACCGGTTCGACCCGGCCAGCCCGTTCGGCGGGTACCAGGAGTCGGGATTCGGGCGGGAGGGCGGCCGGGCCGGGCTCGCCGCGTACCTCGATGCCTGATCGCGCCCGCGCCGCCACGCGGCGCCCCGCCAGCGGGACCAGGCCGGCCGCCGGCGCCGCCGGGATCGACGTCCGCAAGACCTACAAGCTGTTCATCGGCGGCGCGTTCCCGCGCTCGGAATCCGGCCGTTCCTACCCGGTGACCGGGCCGGACGGCGCGGTACTGGCGCATGCCGCGCAGGCCTCCCGCAAGGACGCCAGGGACGCGGTGGTCGCGGCCAGGAAGGCGCAGCCGGGCTGGGCCGGGGCGACCGCCTATAACCGGGGGCAGGTCCTGTACCGGGTCGCCGAACTGCTGCAGGGGAGATCGGCGCAGTTCGCCCACGAAGTCGTTCGGAATGACGGGCTCTCGCCGGCGGACGCGGAGCGGACGGTCGCCGAAGCGATCGACCGGTGGGTGTGGTACGCGGGCTGGCCGGACAAGGTCGCGCAGGTGACGGGGGCGGCCAACCCGGTGGCCGGGCCGTACTTCAACTTCAGCGTGCCCGAGCCGACCGGCGTGGTGGCGGTCATCGCGCCCGCCGCGCCCAGTCTGCTCGGCCTGGTCAGCGTCATCGCGCCGGTGATCGCCACCGGCAACACGGCGGTGGTGGTGGCCAGCGAGCCCGCACCGCTGCCGGCCGTGACGCTGACCGAGGTGCTCGCCACCTCGGACCTGCCGGGCGGGGTGGTGAACGTGCTGACCGGCCGGGTCGCCGAACTGGCGCCGGTGCTTGCCGCGCACATGGACGTGAACGCGATCGACCTGACCGGGGTGCCGGTGCCGGACCGGGCCGCGCTGGCCCGGCTGGCGGCGCAGAACGTCAAGCGTGTGTTCGCGGCCGGCGATGACTGGGCGGCACCGCCGGGACCGGCCCGGATGCTGGCGTTCCTGGAGGTCAAGACCGTCTGGCACCCCATCGGGCTGTAGCCTCGGCCGGGCGGGAGTGCCACGCCCCGTAGACTCGCCGGGTGAGCCTGTCCATCGGCATCGTCGGCCTGCCCAACGTGGGCAAGTCCACCGTGTTCAACGCGCTGACGAGGTCGAGCGCGCTGTCATCCAGCTATCCGTTCGCCACCAAAGATCCCAATGTGGGCATCGTCGGCATCCCCGATCCCCGGCTGGCCGTGCTGGCGGAACTGTCCGCGTCGGCCAAGATCGTGCCCGCCGCCGCCCGGTTCGTGGACATCGCGGGCCTGGTCCGCGGCGCATCGGCGGGCCAGGGGCTGGGCAACCAGTTCCTCGCCCATATCCGGGAGACCGACGCGATCTGCCAGGTAGTGCGGGTGTTCACCGACCCCGACGTGAGCCACGTGGACGGGGACGTCTCGCCCGGGCGGGACATCGAGACGGTCGTGACCGAGCTGATCCTGGCCGACCTGCAGACCCTGGACAAGGCGCTGCCCAGACTCGCCAAAGAAACCAAATTCGCCAAAGACGCTGAACGGCAGCGCGTGGCTGACGCCGCCGCCAAGGCGCAGCCATTGCTGGACGGGGGCTCGACCCTGTTCGCGGGGGCCGCCGGGGCCGGAATCGACCTGGCCGATCTGCGCGAACTGCAGCTGCTGACGGCCAAGCCGTTCCTGTATGTGTTCAACACCGACGAGGCCGGCCTGGCCGACAAAGAGGCGCAGGACGAGCTGGCGGCGCTGGTGGCCCCGGCGGAATCGGTCTTCGTGGATGCCAAGACCGAGGCGGAACTGGCAGAACTGCCCGAGGACGAAGCCGCCGAGATGGCCGCTGCGCTGGAGATAGGCGAGCCCGGGCTGCCCCGGCTGGCGCGGGCTGGGTTCCACGCCCTCGGATTGAGCACGTTCTTGACCACTGGGCCGAAGGAGACCCGGGCGTGGACGATCCCGGTCGGGGCGACCGCGCCGGAGGCGGCCGGGGTGATCCACAGCGACTTCCAGCGCGGGTTCATCAAGGCGGAAGTGATCTCCTACGACGACCTGGTCGCGGCCGGTTCGGTGGCCGCGGCCCGGGCCGCGGGCAAGGCCCGGATCGAGGGCAAGGACTACGTCATGCGCGACGGCGACGTGGTCGAGTTCCGCTTCAACATCTGATTCCGCCCGTTACTGTGCCGCTGACCTGCGGCGGCGCGGTTAGCGCTTGCGGGCGGGCCGTCCTGGGGCCGTGACGGTCTCCGGCGACCACGCGGCGTCGATCGCCTTGCGGGTGGCCTCGGCGGCGTTCGGCATGATGTGGCCGTAGGTGGACAGCACCAGCGCGGCGTTCTCGTGGCCGAGCCGTTCGGCGACCGCGATCACCGACTCACCCGCGTGCGGCAGCACCGACGCGTAGTGGTGGCGCAGATCATGTGTCGAGATGGTGGCGGGCAGCCCGGCCTTCTCAAGCGCGGCCTTGAAGATCACCGTGCCGTAGTAGGCGTGGCTGTAGGGCTGGCCGGCCCGTGTCGTGAACAGCGTCCCGTCCGCCGCTGGCGGGAAAGCCGATGTGCGCGGCCAGCGCGTCGGCGACCACCTGGGGGAGTGGGAGCGTCCGCCGCGAGGTCGGTGTCTTGACATCGGTCCGGGTGCGCGCCGCGGGCGCGATCTGGCACTCGATACGGACCGTCCGGCCCAGGAAGTTCACGTCCTGCGCACGCAGCCCGAGCAGCTCGCCGATGCGCAGGCCGAGCCCTGCCTGAGTGATGACCATGGCCCGGTTGCGCGCGGGCATCGCTGCGGCCAGGCCGCGCACCTGATCGACGGTGAGCGGCACAAGACGCTCACGCCGGGCCGTGGGCAGGGTGAGCCGCACGACCGGGCTGGACGCGCACAGCCGGTCCAGGACGGCCGAGGCGTACACCGACCGCAGCAGCGAAACCAGGTTGCGCAGCGTGGACGGCGCCAGCACCCGGGCGCGGTCGCTGGCCCACGACTGCACCTCGGACGGGGTGACCGCGGCCAGCCGGCGTGAGCCGAGCGGCGTGCCCGCGATGTGCGTCCCGATCATGAACTTGACGCGGCGCGCCGTGGTCGGCCGGTGCGGGCGTGCTGCGGCCCAGTGGCGCGCGTACTCGGCGACCGTGGTCCGGGTCGGACCGGTTGACGTACACGCCCGCCAGCGCCTCGGCCTCCACGGTGGTGACGTAGCGCTCGGCGTCGCTCTTGCGGTCAAACGACCGGGCCGGCCCCTCACGCCCGTCAACCGTGGGCCGGGCCCGCCAGCGGCGGCCGGTGCCATGCCGGGCCGTCCTGGCCCGCTCCCGGGTGCCGTCCGGGCGCTCGGTGACCTTCCACCAGCGATCCTCAACGTGGCCCATCGCTCAGTCCTCCTCGTGAACGACCGTGATCTTGACGATCCCGGTCTTTTCCCATTCCCGCAGCTGCGCCATGCGGGCCGCGCGGCGCCGCTCCCGTTCCTCGTCGCTGAGCGGTGCTGGCGGCTGCCATTCCTCGTCGGGGACCTCTGTGAAGTAGGCGCGGTCGCTGCTGCCGTGCCGCGGCATCCAGTACCCGCCGCGCACCCACTCGCGCACGACCGGGCCGGCGCCTGCCAGTCCGGCGTGAAGGCGTACCACGCATCGCCGGCGGGAGGCACCAGCAGATGCACGGGCGCCACATCGAGGACGTAGGCAAGCGCGAGCAGTTCCTCCACGCTGACGCTGGCGCGGCGCCCGGTCTCCAGGTTGGCGACGATGTTCCGGTCCCAGCGCACGCCCACCTTGGTCATCTCCTTGGCGAGGCGGTCTCCGGACCATTTACGCCGGTCCCGCAGGTCGCGCACGCGCCGCGCGATCACTGCGGTCGGCCCCTCCCACTCCAGTTGTTGTGTCATAAATACACAGTACTGCGAGTCAGTGACATGTGTCCATAGCGTGTGCCACGATGCTGACATGACACCGGATCGTGAACAGAGGACACAGCGGTGATAGATGAACTCATGACCATCGAGGAGCTTGCCGCCTACCTCCGCAAGCCGGTCCCGACGATCTACCAGTGGAACTCCCGCGGCGACGGGCCTCCGTACATCAAGGTCGGCCGCACCGTCGTGTACCGCCGGGCCGACGTGGAACGCTGGCTCACCGATCGGTACGCCCGGCCGGCCAGCGCGTGAGCGATGACCGCAAAGCAAAGCCCCCGGCGGGGAACCGGGGGCCAGACGGGCGCGGGCAGCGGCACGTCAGGCAACACGGTAGCGCACGACCTGGCCGCCTGGCAGTGCTGGACGTGGCGCACCGTGCATGGCTGCGGTTGCGGCCGGGTGGCCGACTGCCTGCTGTATGACGCGCTTCCCGTCCACGCCACCCAGCCGTGCCCCGGCCAGTTCGGCGCGGGCGGTCAGTGGCAGCCGTGCTGCTGGACCGGTGCCGCGTGAACGGCCGGGACTGCCCCCGCTGCGGTGTGCTGCTCGACCCCGACGGCACCTGCCTCAACGGCCACACGCAGGACCAGCCGGGCGCATCACCCAACGGGCAGGCACCGCGGAAACGCGCCCGCAAGACCCCCGATGAGCCGCCACCGGCCGTCTATGACCCCGGGCCGCTGCCCGTGGGCATGGACGGTGCCGCGCTGCTGGACGAGGTGTACGCATTCCTGTGCGCTTACGTGGTCTTCCCCTCCGGCGCCGCCGCGGCCGCCATCACGCTGTGGGTGGCGCACACCCATCTCGTCGGCCAGTTCGAGAGCACACCCCGGCTGGCGCTGCTGTCGCCGGAGAAACAGTGCGGGAAGTCGCGGGTGCTGGAGGTCGCCGAGCTGCTGTGCACGGGTGCCGAGACGCTCTCGGACGCATCCCCCGCCTACCTGTACCGGCGGATCGGCGCCGGGCCGGTCACCATCCTGCTCGACGAGGCCGACGCGATCTGGAAACGCGGCAAGACCGACGAAACAGCCGAGGCGCTACGGTCCATCGTCAACGCCGGGCACCGCCGGTCCGCCACGGTCGGCCGGGTGGAGATGAACGGCACGGCCGCGAAACTCACCCGCTTCCGCGTGTACGCCCCGGCCGCAGTCGCCGGGATCGGCACCCTGCCGGACACGATCCTTGACCGCGCCGTGGTGGTGCATATGCGCCGCCGCGCGCCGGACGAGCGCGTGCGCGACTACCGGGAACGGGTCACCCGCCCCGAAGGCGACGCGCTGCGGGAACTGCTCGCCAAGTGGGCCGCCGATGTGGCCGGCCGGGTGGGCGACCCGTGGCCGGACATGCCGCCCGGCGTGGCCGACCGGCCCGCCGATGTGTGGGAACCGCTGCTCGTGGTCGCCGACCTCGCGGGCGGTGACTGGCCGCAACGGGCGCAGGAAGCCTGCCTTGCTTTCGTCGCGGGTGCCCGGGATGACACCGCCAGCATCGGCACCCGGCTGCTCGATGACCTGCGCCGCGTATTCGGTGACGCGGAAGCTCTGCCAACGCAGGTGATCCTGGACCGGCTGCACTCGCTCGATGAGGCGCCGTGGGGTGACTGGCACGGCAAGCCGCTCGACGCCCGGCACCTGGCGAAGATGCTCAAGCCCTACGGTGCCGCGCCGGTAGTGATCCGGGTTGGGGATTCGACACCTCGTGGTTACCGGGCTGCCGATCTGTACGACGCCTGGAAGCGCTACGGGGGAAGCGCAACAGACGCAACAAGCGAAACGTCCCTGGCCAGCCACGTTGCGGACGTTGCGCCTGTTGCGCTTCCCCGGCAGGACTGCGCCATCTGCGGCGAACCGCTCCACCCGGACCTCGCCGCGTGCGGCGACACCACCCACCCGACGTGCGACCCGGAAGGGGAAACGGCAGTGAAGCTTTCCACCAACCCATTGAGAGGTCTCTCCCGCACAGCCGGGACGCCTAGGCCGTCTCAGTGCCGCGCCTGCCTGCTGGTGACTGATGACCTGCACAAGGGAATCTGCCGGGACCGGGCCGCCTGCGAGGCCCGCCAGCCGACTCTGCCAGTGACCCCCAGGTAGGGCACATGGGCGGCGCGTGGGCACCACCACCCGGGTGGGCGCGCATCCGCGCGTCTGTGTTCGCTGCCAAAGGCAGGCGATGCCATTGGTGCGGCGCCTATGCCAACACGGTCGACCATGTCGTGCCTTTGGCGATCGGCGGCAGTCACGACCTCGCCAACCTGGTGCCCGCCTGCCAGCGGTGCAACTCCCGGCGTGGCGCACGGTTCGGCAACCGGCTACGCACTGGCAGGCCACGCATCCGCCGGTACAGCCGATGGTGAGAACTAGGGCCGTCTTTTTCTGCATCGCCGCAGGTCGAGGCCGGCCTCGCAGCGGCTTTCCCTCTGTGCGATGCGGACCGGGTTTTTTTGGGGTGGGGGCGTCACAATGAGTGACATGACACGTTCACGGCCGCCCGCGTCGCTCGGTGAGACTGGCCGGGCGTTCTGGCGGAAGGTGACCGGCATCTACGAGCTGAGCCCGGCTGAGGAGGCGATCCTCGCCCGGTGCTGCCGGACCCTGGATGTGCTCGACCGGCTGGACGCCACGCTGGCCGACGCTGACGACCTGGTGACCACGGGCAGCGTGGGCCAGCTGAAGGCGCATCCCGGCCTGGCCGCGGTGGCCGACCAGGAGCGGCTGCTGGATCAGCTTGTGCGGGCGCTGAATCTGCCGCTGCCGGGTGAGGCCGAGGGGCGCAGGCGGAGCCCAGTGGCGCGGGAGAACGCGCTGGCGCGGTGGCGGGAGGGGCGGCAGCGTGGCGCGTCTGCGTAGGCGCCCGCCGGTGGACGCGCCGGGGTGGCTGTGGGGCTATGACCCGGCCGCGTGGCTGAGCCCGGCCGAGTGGGAGAGGGCGGCGCATGAGTGGTTCGGGGCGCGGGACATGTCCGACCCGGCCGTGTGGGATGTGTTCGTGTCGGTGATCTCCACCCCGGTCTGGATTCCGGCTGATGGCTAGGTGGCGTGGCCCGGGTGAGCCGGTGCCGGAACGGCTGGCGCGGTTCGTCCCGTCGGAGTGGCCGGGTGCGGGCGCTGATGCGGTGCGCGCGTGGAAGACGGCGTGCCTGGCGTGGCTGGATGAGGACCCTGCCCGGCGGCTGCCGTTCGGTGAGTACGGCGGGCCGCTGGACGTGCTGCGGGAGTCGGTGCGGCTGAGACGGGCCGCGTGGCGTATTGAGGAGACGTGATGGCCGAGTATGACGCTGCCCAGGTAGACCGGATCGCCCGGGTGGTGCTATTCACCGAATGGCGGCGGCAGGTCGAGGCGGGGCATCTGACCCGCGACGGGCTGATCGCCGTGTGGGGAAGGCTTGATCCGCAGGGCAACGAGTTCTTTCCGGGCGAAGATCTTGATGAGATGCGCTGGCTCCTTGCGAGCGCTCTCGGTATTGAGCCGGGTGACCGTCCGGACGCTGAGCCGCCGCCGGACTACCCGCCCGATGACCTGCCCCCGCCGCGCTGGTGAAGTCTCAACCCGTCCTGGTCAGAGCCCCGGTTGGCGGCTGCATCGCTGGCCGGGTGTCGGCAGGCAGTCGGGAAAGCAGGGGACGGCCAGGCAGAGGCGCCGGCCGAGGTCGCCGGTCGGCCACCAGGAGCGGCCCGCTGCGTGGCAGGGCCCGGGTGCCCATCGCGGGCTAGCCTTGCGGGACCTGCCAGCCGATACTCAGGGCGTGACCGTAGGCGCGGTTTTCGTCTGACCTGCGCAGCCAGCCCGGCGCGGGTAAGCCCCAGCCGTGGTGGCTCAGGCGGCGGGAGCCAGCAGGCTGCCTTGCTCGACCCGTGACTCGTCCCGGCTGCCGTACCGCTCGCGCAGTGCTTGCCAGGCCGCCAGCTTCTCCGGGCGCAACCGCTGGCCCTCATACAACTCGCCCACGTGGCAGTGCAGGACCGAGTCCTGCACTGGCCCCAGGAACCGCACCACCAGGACCTCCTGGCCGGGAAAGCCCGAGAACGGGTAGGGCTCGCGCACGAACCGGACCCCGGTGATCTCATCGACCCGCACGCTCATCGTCCAGCTCGCTGTGTCGTCGCCGAGGTCGACGTGCCACCAGCGCCGGTCGGCCGGTCCGCGGAACACCGGTGCCGTCGCCCCGGCGAGGTGCGCCGCCGAAAGGCCGTCACCGAAGACGAAGATGAGCGGCCCGGATTCCGACAGGTCCGCGATCAGGCGTTCCAGCTCGCTGGCGGGCCCGCTGATACCTGTGCTTGTGCTCATGCCGCACTCCTCACCCCCGTGCCGGGTGCCGTTAGTGGTGGGGAACACGGCGCCAGGCGGTATCGATACCCGACGGCCCGCGCGATGACCAGCTGCCGGGTTCCGCTTCAGCGTCTGACCGCCCGGCTGGTCCGGCCCGGGGTCCGGCGCTCGGCCGGGCCGGCATGACCGCCAGCGCGAGCAGGCCGCCGGCCGCGGCCACGACCGCGCCAGTCCGCAGCCCGAGATCCATGCCGCTCATGAAGGCTGCCCGGGCCAGGTGGGCCAGCGCGGCACCGAGGTCCCCGCCCAGATGCGCCGCCACCGCCAGGGCACCACCCAGGGATCCCACGATCACCTGCAGTACGGAGGCGGGTACGTGATAGCCGGCCAGTGCGCCGGTCAGCTGGTCCTGGTAGCGGGTCGCCAGCAGGCTGCCGATCACCGCCACCCCGAGCGCCCCACCGACCTGCAGAAACGTCCCGTTCGTGGCCGCGCCTACGCCAGTGTGCTGCTGTGGCAGCGAACCCATCACCGACGCGGTCGCGCACGGCATCGCGAATCCGGCCCCGATGCCGAGCATGATCATGCCGGGCAGCGTGTACAGGTAGGTGGAGCCGGTCGAGGCGGTGGACAGCTGCCACAGCCCGGCGGCGACGATCAGCAGCCCGGCCGCGAGGGTGAGCTTGGCACCGACCAGCCGGACGGCATACACGGACAGCGGCGCGATCACCGCGATCGCGCCCGCGGCCGGGATGACCCGCAGCCCGGCCTGAAGCGGGGTGTAGCCCAGCTCGAACTGCATGAACTGGGTCAGCACGAACAGCGCGCCGAACAGGCCGAACGTCACCAGGCCAACCGAGGCGACGGCGCCGGAGAAGCGCCGGTTGCGGAAGTAGGAGAGATCCAGCATCGGGTCGGAACTCTTCAGCTCCCAGGCCGTGAACAGCCCGATCACCACCAGCCCGGCGGTGCCCGCCCCGATCACCAGCGCGGAGGACCAGCCCCGGGTGGGCGCTTCGATGATGGCCCATAGCACCAGCCCGAGCCCGGCGATGGACAGCAGGCCCCCGATCACGTCCGGGCGTTTGGCGTCCGGGTTCTTCGAGTCGGGCACCAGCGGCAGGGCGCAGGCGAACCCGGCCACCGCGACCGGGACGTTGATCAGGAAAACCGACCCCCACCAGAAGTGGGCGAGCAGCAGGCCGCCCACGATCGGGCCCAGGGCGATGCCTACGCCGCTGGTGGCCGCCCACATGCCGATCGCCCGCTGCCGCTCACCCGGATCCCGGAAGGCGTCGGTGATGATGGACAGGGTGGCGGGCATCATCATCGCCCCGCCGATGCCCATGCTGGCCCGGGCGGCGATCAGCATGCCCACCGATCCGGAGAACGCGGCCCAGGCAGAACCGGTGGCGAAAGCCGCCAGCCCGGTCAGGAACACCCGCTTGCGGCCGACCCGGTCGGCGAGGCTGCCCATGACCAGCAGCAGCCCGGCGAACACCATCACATAGGCATCGACGATCCACTGCAGTTCGCTGTCGGTGGCGTGCAGGTCCCGCACCAGGGTGGGCAGGGCCACATTCAGCACCGTGTTGTCCAGGTTGACGATCAGCAGCGCCACGCAGAGCACGGCCAGGGCGGCCCAGCGCCGCGGGGCGGATCCATCCCGGCTGGCGGGGGGCAGCACAGACGGCGATGTCGCTGTTTCCACACGTCCAGCCCACTACCCGGCGGGCGGCCTCGGCAGGGCCGAACGGCCTTTCCAATGGTCCCTAGGTCGCGGTTCCGCCAGCCTGTTCGCCCGCCGCCGGGCGCATGCGGTGGAGCAGCACCCGGAGCGCCAGCAGGATCAGGCCGCCGGCCACCAACCCGAGTCCCGCTCCGCCCAGGACGTCCAGGGGGTAGTGCACTCCCAGGTAGATCCGGGACCAGCCGATGCCGATGGCATAGGCGATCCCCACCGCGGCGAGCGGCCTGGCCAGGAACGGCACCAGCGCGATCACCACCGCCAGTGTGATGGCCGTGTGGCTGGACGGGAAACTGGTGCCGTGTGCCGGCTGCTGGCGCAGCACCGCGCCGGCCACCGTGTCGTAGGGGCGGGCACGGCTGGCCACCGCCTTCGCCACGTGCGCCAGCGCCCAGCCGAGACCGGCTGCCAGCGCCCCCGCCGCCACCGGCAGCACGCTCCGGTTCCTGGCCACGACGTAGATGATGGCGAGCACGACGACGGCCGCGATGCCAGCCGGCCGGAACAGTTGTGACAGCGGCGTGAGCACGGCGGCCACCGTGGGTGGCACGTCGTTGAGCGCGCGGAACAGCCGCTTATCCCAGCCGGTGGCGCCGGCAGCGAGCATCACCGCGGCGGCGCCGAACAGCACCGCGCCCAGGCATGCCAGCAGTACGGCGGTCCTGGCCCGCGGGACCCGGACCGGCCGTTCCGGCCACCACCAGGACCGGACTGCCCCGGCGACGCTCCGGGCGGGCGTCATGGCGGGGTGGGGCCGGCCTGGCCGGGGCCGGCCTGCTCTGCCGGAGCACCGGTGTCGCCCCGGCCCTGTGGCTCCGCCGCCCAGTGAGCACCGGTCTGCTGGCGGAAGGCCTGGACGGCAGCTTCGACGGTGGGGAAGAAGTGGTGCGGGTCGATGGTGCGGGTGAGTCCGTAGCGCTCGATCTTTTCCCGCACCGGATCCTTCAGTTCGGCAAACACCAGCGAGATTCCCTGGGCGTTCAGCGCCTCGTCGAGCTCGATGAGCATGTCGGAGGCGGTGGTGTTGACGTCGGTCATCGGCTCGGCGGCGATCACGATCCACACCGGTGGTGGCTCGGCCCTGGCGAGGCGCCGGATCTCGTCCCGGAAGGTAGTGGCGTTGGCGAAGATCAGCGGGGCGTCGAACCGGTAGATCACCAGGCCGGGCAGGTGCTCGGCGCCGGGGTGAGTGTGCACATCGTGATAGCCCGGCAGGTCTGTCACCCGCCCGAGCCGGGTGGCATAAGGCCACCAGGTGCGCCGGAAGACGTTGAGGATCGACAGCGTGATCGCGATCGCGATCCCCGGCAGCACGCCGAGCAGTGCCACGCCGAGGAAGGCGGTGACCGACAGGGCGAACTCCACCTTGCGCAGCCGCCAGAGCCGGATGGTGGCCGGGATGTCGGCCAGTGACAGCGAGGCGGTGATCACCACCGCGGCCAGCGCGGGGTTCGGCAGGTTCCGGAAGAGCCCGGGGACCAGCACGATCATGAGGATGATCAGGGCTGCCCCGGTCACCCCGGTGAGCTGGGTCTTGGCGCCGGAGCGCTCGGCGACGGCCGTGCGTGACCCGCTGGTGCTGACCGGGAAGCCCTGGAACAGCCCGGCGGCCAGGTTCGCCGCGCCGATGCCGATCATCTCGCCGTTGCCGCTGATCTCCTGGCCGGTGCGGGCCGCGAACGCCGACGCGGTGGAGATCGTGTCGGCAAGGGAGACCACCACGATGCCCAGCGCTCCCGCGACCAGTGGCCCGAGGTCGGACAGCCGGACGTGCGGGATGGTCAGCGGCGGGAACCCCTTGGGGAGCACCCCGACCAGGCTGACGCCGTGGTCGGCCAGGCTGAACACCGTCGTGGCGGCGATCGCGGCCACCACCATGACCAGCACCGCCGGCACCTTGGGCAGCCAGCGCTGCAGCACCAGGATCAGCACGATCCCGGCGATCCCGACCGCGGCCGCGGCGGGGACCGCCTCGCCGTTCGCCAGTCCCTTGGCAAAGCCGATGGCCTCGCCGAGGAAGCTGTCCGCCTCGACCTTGAACCCGAACAGCTTGGGCAGCTGGCCGACCAGGATCGTCAGCGCCAGGCCGTTCATGTAACCCACCATCGTGGGTTTCGAGATCAGGTCGGCGATGAAGCCCAGCTTCGCCACCGCCGCCACGATCATGATCCCGCCGGTCATGAGCGCCAGCATCGATGCCAGCGCGACCGCCCGCTTCTCGTCCCCGCCCGCGGCGATCAGCGGCAGGATCGTGGCGGCGATCATCGGCCCCAGCGAGGAGTCCGGGCCGAGCACCAGGATCCGGGACGGGCCGAACACCGCGTACCCGAGCAGGCACAGGATCGAGGTGTACAGCCCGGTGATCGGCGGCAGGCCCGCCAGTTCCGCGTACGCCATCCCCTGCGGGACCAGCAGCGTCGTCAGCACGATCCCGGCCACGACGTCCTTGGCCAGCCACTGGCGCTGGTAGGACGACACCGCCCGCAGCCCCGGTATCCAGCCGATCATGACCACCTACTCTGGCGGTGAAGGCACGTTCACCGCAACCTGCCGCCGGATGCCCAGCAGGACATCACTCGCGCTGGGTGACGGCCATCAGCCGTAGTGCTTCAGGTGGGGCCACAGGACAGGCCAGCTGGCGGCCGGGCGGGTGCAGACGGCGATCTGGATGTTGGTCCAGTCGTTCTGCACCTGGTCGGGTGCGTGATAGGTGGCCAGCAGGTGGCAGCTGGCGAAGTACGGCCGCAGCATGCCGAGCGCGTTGACCTTCCCGGCGAGCCCGATGCCGGTGGCACGTACCGGGAACGCCACTCGGCGTGGGGGCGAGTCCGACGCCGCCAGCGCACCGGCGGCTGAGATCTTCCGCCTGGACCGGGCTCAGCACCGTCAAGCGCCGCGGACTCACCGTAGGTAGGCGGTGAAGCTGGCCGCCGGGCCCACCAGAGCCTGATCTGGGACCGGTCCCGGCAGTGCTGCGGCTGCGCGCGCGCTGCGGGAGTTCTTCCCCGCGGCCTGGAGGCCTTCACCGACCTGGACACCCCCGGCACCCTTGAGCTGCCCGGCCGGGCGCCAGATCCAGACCAGGCCGCAGGGCTGTCGCGGTCGAAGATCGCCGCCGCGCTGACCCGGGCGAACCGCCGCCACGCCGAGGACAGGGCCAGGCAGATCCAGGCAGTGCTGCGGGCACCCCAGCTGCGGCAGCCGCCGCCGGTGCAATCCGCCTACGCCGCCATCGTCTCCGGCCAGGTCCGGCTCATCGCAGCGCTCAACACCCAGATCGCCGAACTAGGTGAGGTGGTGGCCACCCATTTTGGCCAGCACCCGGACGCTGACATCTACGCCAGCCAGCCCGGCCTTGGCGTCATCCTCAGCGCCCGGGTCCTGGCCGAATTCGGCGGCGACCCGCACCGGTTCACCGACGCCAAGGCCCGCAAGAACTACGCCGGCACCTCACCCATCACCCGGGCCTCTGGCACCCGCAAGATCGTCCTCGCCCGCTACGCCCGCAACCGCCGCCCCGCCGACGCCCTGCAGCAATGGGCCTTCTGCTCAATGCGCGGCTCACCCGGCGCCCAGGCCTACTACCAGGCCCTCCGCGCCCGCGGGATCAGCCACCAAGGAGCTCTCCGCCAGCTCGGCAACCGCCTCGCCGGCATCCTGCACGGCTGCCTCAGCACCCATGCCCCCTACGACGAAACCACCGCCTGGGCCCACCACACTTCCGCAGCCGCTTGACATTTCAGAACATGGGATGTCTGCCGCCGGATACCCAGCAGGACATCACTCGCGCTGGGTGACGGCCATCAGCCGTAGTCCTTCAGGTGGGGCCACAGGATAGGCCAGCCGGCGGCCGGACGGGTGCAGACGGCGATCTGGATGTTGGTCCAGTCTTTCTGCACCTGGTCGGGTGCCTGATAGGTGGCCAGCAGGCGGCAGCTGGCGAAGTACGGCCGCAGCATGCCGAACGCGTTGACCGCGAGCACGATGCGGTCGACGGCACGTCCCGGCCCCCACGTCCAGTAGGCGTTGTGGCCCGACAGCACAGGCGGCAGGTGATCCTTTCCGCCCAGCACGTCGAGCGCCGCGGCCTCGCCGTAGTAGCCGGTGAAGATGGCGGTGGGCCGCTGGCCGGCGCGAGCCAGGGCCGCATTTTGCACCGCGACCGCATGCCAATATGAACGGCCCCGAGGATGACCGGCGCGCACGCCGTGCCGAGAGCGGCGAGCACCCGCCCGAACCGGCCCGCGCCGAACAGCGCCGCCAGCCGGGCCGCCATGACCACGACCGCCCCGCCCGCAAGGGCCGGGATGATCCGCACCTCGGTGGGGCTGACCCCCAGCAGGCCGGTGACCCGGGTGAGCAGCGGGACGAGCGGCGGCTGGTCCACATAGCCGAACGCGAGATGCCGCCCGGCCACGATGAAGTACAGCTCGTCCTGCTGGAAGCCATACCGGCCGCTGAGGGCCAGTTCGGTGGCGGCGAACGCGGCGCCGATCAGCCATGCCAGGCCGGGCACGTGGTCATGGGGCGATGCCGGGGCCGCTGGGAGGGCGGCCGGGAAAGCGGCAGGGGGCATCTGCGGACTGATCCATCCGGTGCCACCCCCTCTGTCCGGTCCGTCGTGATGCAGAGCCAGGCACGGCAGCGGTCCGGGCTAGCCGTGGTGGCCGCCACCACCGCCAGTCGCTCGCCGGGCCTTCGGCCGCCGGGTTGTCAGCTGCCAGTGTCCGCCAGCATCTGGAGGTACGCATCTCCGGTGCCATCTGCCCAGGTCAGAACTCATGTTCGGGGCGTGTGCATGGCCAAGCTGCACGTCACCGCAGGTGACGGGCACGCGCACCGCCACGTCGTGAAATTTGGTAAAGCGCAGGTGGGCGGGCCGTTGGAGGCGCAGACTTGGGCGGGGCGGACACGGAGGCGCTGCAGCCGATAGCGGAGCGTATACAGGAGCGGGCGGAGGTGCTGATGGGTCGCCAGTTGACTGTTGAGCAGAGACCGCCCGAGGATCTGTACGCGGATCATGCTCCAGAGGCCGGGGACCAGGTACCAGCAAGCGCATCGCGGAACCGCTCCGCCTCGGCATGGCGAGGCGCGGGCGGGCGCTGGCTCGTCTGGGTCTTCCGGGTCGTGGTCTGGCTCGTGCTGCTGCTCATCGGCTACCGCGGCATCACCGCCATGGTGCTGAACGAGCGGCCGCCCAGCCCAGCCCCGGCCCCCACGGCCAGCACTGCCCCGTCCTTCCCGACCGCGCTCGCCAGCGCCTATGCACTGCAGTTCGGGCAGGTATACCTGAACGCCGATCCGGCGACGGCGGCCCAGCGGGCCAGTGAACTGGCCGCGTTCGGCCCGGCCGGCAGCGACCAGCAACTCGGCTGGAACGGGTCCGGGACCCTGCGGCTCCAGTCCGAGCAGGTGGCCGGAGTCGCGGTCAGCAACGCCCAGCACGCGGTGGTGACGCTGCTGGCCCGGGTGAACGGCACGCTGATGGAACTGGGTGTGCCCATCTACTACGCCAGCGGCGCTCTGGCCGTGTCCGGGGAGCCCGCCTGGCTGCCCGCGCCGCAGCGGGCCACCGTGCCGTCCCCGGCACCGGGCAGCACCGACCCCGGCACCCAGGCGGAGCTGATGAGCCAGCTGCCAGCCTTCTTCCAGGCCTACGCCAGTGGCAACCAGGACACTCTCAGCCGGTTCCTGGCTCCCGGCACCAGCGTGACCGGCCTGGGCAACGCGGTGACCTTCGGCTCGCTGGTATCGGTTGCGGTCCCGGTCGGCGGGTCAAACCGGAACGTGATCGCCACCGTGGTATGGAACGTCCCTGGCCAGGCCAGCGGTGCCGCCGGACAGCGGACATCCCCGCCGGCCGGACTGGAGATGAGCTATGCGCTGACCATCGTCAACCGGAGCGGGACCTGGTACATCAGCAGCATCGGTCCCTCGCTCCAGGCCGCGGGGCCGGCCTGATGGCCGCCCTGCACCCGCGGGCCGGGCCACCCGCGAACCCGTTTCCCCGATTCCCCGGAGTAGGGCGATGTCGTTCCATGCATTGATCGCGGCGGCCCCGGTGTCGCTCAGCACACAGGGCCTGGTGTCTTACCTGCAGGGCCTGTTCGGCCCGCTGTTCCTGGGCATCGTCGGGATCGTCGCCCTGTTCTTCCTGTTCACCCGGGAGATCATCCGGTTCGTCCAGTTCATGGTGCTGGCAGTGGCCATCGCGGTGGTCTTCTACACGCCGAGCATCGTGCAAACCCTGGCTCAGGGCATAGCGAAGGCTTTGGGCGTCCACTGATCTCCGGCCCCTCGGAAGGGAGCGCGAAGCGGTGGAGCTGCCCACCTACACCAGCATCTGGCGGATCGAGAAGCGGCTGTACAAGCTGTACGACTTCCGGCTGCCGATGCCGTTGCCGGTGGGGCAGATCGTCGTCTTCATGGCCATCACGGTCCCCTACGTGCTCCTGCTGACCCTGCTCGGCCTGCCGTTCAGCCACACGCTCTTCTGGCTGTACGTCCTGCCTCCGGGCGTGCTCACCTGGCTGGCGACCCGGCCGGTACTGGAGAGCAAGCGGCTGCCGGAGCTGGTCATCTCGCAGGCGCGCTACCTGGGGGAGCCGTCGGTGTGGTGCCGGATGACGCCACTGGCGGAGAAGGACGACATCATCGTGACCGGCCGGGTCTGGCGGCGGGCTCCGGCCCGGCCGGCGCTGGCGTCCTCGGCCACGGCCGCCGGGCCGGCCAGCACCCAGGCGGGCGAGCCGGCCACCGGACGGACCGGCCACCGGGCGACTCCCGCTCCAGCCGCCGGCCAGGCTGCTCCTGTCGGCCAGGTTGCACCTGTCGCTGGCCGGGCCGCTCCTGCTGCCGCCCAGGCGGCAGGACTGGTGCGGGTGCCCGCCACCGGTGCGGCGGCTGGCCGGGGCCAGGCCGCGGTCACCGCCCGCGGCCGGAGTCATCAGGTTCCGGTACCGTCGCCAGCCAGCGTGCCCTGGCCAGCACCGGCCAGGCCAGCCCGGCCTGCCGCCGGCACCGGCCAGGCGGCACCGGCTCCAGTGCGGGTGCCCGCACCGGGCCCGGCACCTGCTCCCGGGCCCGTACAGCCGCTGGCCCCGTCGGCTCGTCCCGTGGCCGCGCCTGCTCCCGGGCCCGCACTGCCGCGGGCCGCGCTGGCTCCCCCCGCGACAGCACCTGCCCCCGAACCTGCGCGGCCACCGGCTACCCCCGAGATGCCCCGGCCGCCGGCCCGCCGCTCCGCCGCCGGTGGTGGTCGTACCCGCGCAGCGGGCCGCGGCCGCAGGCCCGCCCAGCGCACGGCCGCCGACCGTGGAGCGCGCACTGAGCGGCCCGCCCGGCCAGCGCAGCCCGAACTGGCGCAACCACGTCGTGGTCGTCCCGGGCGGGGCCGGGCCGGGCCGGCCTGACCCCGACAAACGTGACCGGGCCCGGGCCGTGCAGCCGATCGCCGGTTCCCGGCTGGTCGCCGTCCTTGGCTGCACCGTCGGCGCGGGCCAGACGGTCACCGCGCTGATCGTCGCCGAGCTGCTGGCCAGCCTGCGCGGGGAGGCGGTAGCGGCGCTGGACCTCAATCCCGGCCCGGCCTCGCTCGGCGAGCTGGCGTCCCCCCAGCCGCCGATCACGGTCAGCTCGCTGCTCACCGCGGCCACCAGCCAGGCAGGCGGTCCGCGGCAGGCGGCGCCCAGGACCTGGCCGTTCACCCACCGGCATGGTGGCCATGGCCGGCTCGACGTGGTCGCACCGGCGGTGCACGGTGACGGCTCACTGGCGCTGACCGACCTGGACTACCGGCGGCTGTTCGACACGGTCGCGGCCCGCTACCCGGTCGGGCTCGCCGATCCCGGTGCCGCCGCCGTGGCCCGGGTACTGGCCGCCGCCGACCAGCTGGTGCTGGTCGCCCCGGCCAGCCCAGACGCGGCGCGCTCACTCGCGATGACCACCGAATGGCTGACCGCACACGGCTATGGCGCGCTGGTCGCGAACTGCATCACGGTGCTCAATGGCCTGTCCAAGCGCAGCATGCCGCACGCCGAGCAGGCCGAACTGGTGGTCCGGGGCCGGTGCCGGGCACTCGTGCGCGTGCCCTGGGACGACCACCTGGCCGGGCTGCAGGCCGGCCAGGACGCTTCGGGCAGCCCCGGCCAGGCCGGTGAGCCGTCCCGGCTCCGGCAGCTGCGGCCTCTGGTCCAGCAGGCATACATGGCGCTGGCGGGGGTGCTGGTCGCGTCGCTGGCGAGCCGCCAGCCGCCGCGGAGGGCGGCCAGGTGACCCGCGCCACCAGGGGCCGCAGCCGGCTGAGCGTCCGGTACTTCGACGACCGCATTCTGCTCACCGAGACCCATGCCTGGGCGTACTACCGGCTGCCCACGCACCCGTATGAGTTCACCACCGCGCCCGAGCGGGAAGCGACGGCGGTCAACATCACGGTGGCGCTGGCCGCCGTCCGGGTGCCGGACGCGGAGGTGCATCTGCGGGTCGCGCACCGCTCCTACCCGGCGGCTGGCTGGGCCGCCCGGCTGGACGCTACCTCCGATGGCGGCCCGGGCTGGCATGGCTACCTGGACGAGATGTACCGGCACGTCTGGTCGAAGGACTTCTGGATCAAGGAGGTGTACCTGGGAGTCCGGCTCGGCCAGCGGCGGATGCGGGCCCAGCTGTCCGGTGGTGCGCTGTCGTCGTTCTTCGGCGCCTACCGGGCCGGCGAGCAGGCGCTCGGGCTTGCCGACGAGGCGGTCGGCGACAGCGAGCTGGCCCGCTGGACCGACCAGTCCGAACGGCTCGGCCGGGCGCTGCAGGCCAGTGCGCTGGGCGCCCGCCACGCCACCAGCGACGAGATCGCCTGGCTGTTCGGCCACACGCTGGCCGGCACGGTGGGCGATCCGATGCCGTCGGCGTCCCGCCGCCGCACCTGGGGTGCGGGCGAGATCGAATCACTGCTGGAAGGCCAGGTGCAGAACGGCCGCACCATGCTCAGGCTGGAGCATCCGGCGGGGGAGTCGTATGCGGCGTTCCTGTCGTTCTCCCGGTTCCCCGACGTCATGTCCTTCCCAGATACCGAACCCTGGCTGCATTTCGCCGACTCGCTTCCGTTCCCGGTGGAAGTGAGTTCCCGGATGCGCCTGATCCCGCCGTCGAAGGCCAGCAAGGACGTCGGGCGCAAGCTGGCACACGCCCGGGACATGGACGCGCATATCCGGGAAGCGGGAGTCGACCTGCCGCTGGCGCTGGCCGAGCAGCTGGAGGCGGCCCGGCTGCTGGAGCATGGCATCACCAAGGAGCGGCTGCCGTTCGTGTACGGGTGGCACCGGCTCTCGGTGTCCGCGCCGTCGAGGGACTTGTGCCAGCGCCGG
The DNA here is from genome assembly GCA_963837105.1 of uncultured Actinomycetes bacterium. Classification (GTDB taxonomy): domain Bacteria; phylum Actinomycetota; class Actinomycetes; order Streptosporangiales; family Streptosporangiaceae; genus UBA9676. Next base: position 312,860 of record CAWIMG010000036.1, read on the forward strand.
GTGGAGGCGCTGGTGGAGCACTACCGGGACATCGGCATCGATGTGGTCAACTCCACCGGCGACCAGTTCTCGCTGCTGTGCGAGTCGCTGCCGGGCGACCGGGTGCGGCTGTCCTCCTACGTGCAGCGGCAGCCGCTGTACACGATCGCGGGCGGGGTGCCGACCGCGGCGGTGGGCCTGGGTGACCTGGCGGTCGGCGGGCTGGCGGGGGACGAGGTCAGCTGGATCGGTCCCTACATCGGCGAGACGCTGGGCCGGGCCCGGTCGATCGTGCACTTCGACCCGCTGCTGGCCGCCGCCCGCAACCGGCCCACCGCGGTTGCCATCACCGGTGAGCCCGGCGGCGGCAAGACCACCCTGGCGCTGCTGCTGATGTTCCAGCTCGCCCTGCGCGGCGTGACGGTAGCGGTCATCGACCCTAAGGGCGACGCCGAATCCCTGGTTGGTGTGCTGCGGGCACGAGGCCGCAAGGCCCGGGTGCTCCCGCTCGGCTCGGCCGCACCCGGCCTGCTCGACCCCTTCTCCTTCGGAGACGATCTGGCCGAGAAGCGGACCATGGCCACCGAGACGCTCCGGCTGCTGCTGCCGCGGATGAGCGAGGAGCGCGAGAGCGCGATGGTCCAGGCGGTGTCCGCGGTGGCCAGCGGGGACCGGCCGAGCCTGGGCAAAGTGGTCCGGCATCTGGAGCAGGCCGCCGACCCGGCCTCGCGGAACCTGGGTGCGGTGCTGCGCTCGATGGCCGAGATGCGGCTGGCCCGGCTGTGCTTCGCGCCCGCCGGTGGCCAGCGGATCGATGCGGTCGGCTGGACCACCGTGTTCACCCTGGCCGGGCTCACCCTGCCCGACGCGGCGGTCCACCGCGGGGACTTCTCCTATGAGCAGCGCCTCTCGGTCGCCCTGCTGTACCTGGTCTCCCAGTTCGCCCGGCGGCTGCTGAACGGAATGGACCGCCGGCTGCCCAAAGCCATCTTCCTGGACGAAGCATGGGCGATCACCTCCACCCCGGAGGGGGCCAAGCTCGTGCCCGAGGTGTCCCGGATGGGCCGGTCCCGCAACACCGCGCTGATCCTGGTCTCCCAGAACGCCGGCGATCTGCTGAGTGAGCAGGTGACCAACTGCATCTCCGGCGTCTTCGCCTTCCGCTCGTCCGAACGGGTGGAGGTGGCGAACGTGATGGCGCTTCTCGGCGTGGAGAACTCGGACGAGCATCAGCTGGTGCTGCGCGGCCTGGGCAATGGCGAGTGCGTCTTCCGTGACCTGGAGGGCAGGGTCGGCCGGATCGGCATCGACCTGATCTCCGACGAGATGCGGGACTGGCTGGACACCAACCCGACCCGCGCCCGGCCTTCGCCGCCGGCGGGTGACGTCCCGCTGCCGGAGGCGGATCACCAGCAAGCCGGCGATGGTGTGCCACCGGGGGATGCAGATGGCGTGCCGCCGGGGGACGCAGCTGACCGCACGCACGTGGGGGAACCACTCCCAGAATCCGGAGGCCTGCCTTGACCCACGCCAGTTTGACCCGGTTACCCCGCGCCGCCCGCTCACAGTTACTGACGTCCGGAGTCTCTCCCATGCGCAGACGTTTCGCCCGGATCCCGCCGCCACTGCGCCGGGCGGTGCTGCTGCTCGGCGTCATCGCCGCGGTGGCCGGTCTGCCCGGCCCGGCGATGGCGGCGGTGGCCCAGGTGACCCCAGCGCCGCCAGCCGCGACCGCGGTCATCACCGGGCCGGCCCACGAGCTGATGGCCAGCACGGCGGCGCGCACCGCCAGCCCGGCCGCCGCCAGCCACCAGGCCGCCGCCAGCCACCCGGCCGCCGCCAGCCACCAGGCCGCCGCCGGCCACCCGGCCGCCCGGCCACCCGGCCGCGCCCGGGGGCGTCTGCCAGGTGCCCGGGGTCGGCGACATCGGTGGCCTGCTCGGGTTCTGCGCGGCTGGCTCCAGCGGCATCATCGGCGACCTGAACAACATCTGCCAGCCGTCCGTGCCGGCACCCGAGCCCGCCACCGGCGGGATCGACGCGCTGGTCCGGCCACCCGCCGGGACGTCGGCGGTCCCGGGCACCCTGTACGACCGGTATGGCCTGGCCGGGCAGTCGTGGGCCGCCTACGACCTGCAATGCAGCGACATGACGTCGCTGATCGGCAACAACATCGCCGCGGTCGTGTTCGACGCCGCCAAAGCGCTGGACCGGGTGACGATCACCGTCTATCAGTCGGCCGCTGGCGAGGGCATTCTGGCCTGGCTGTCAGGTGCGGTGGACAAGCTCATCACCAGCCTCGGCAACGCGATCTACTTCCCCTACCTGGCGCCGGTCGTGATCATCGGCGCCATCTGGCTTGCCTGGCAGGGTCTCATCCGCCGGCGGGCGACCCGCACCATCGAGGGCACCATCTGGATGGTGCTGGCCTGCGCGGCGGCGATCTGGCTGATCGGCCGGCCCGCCGACTTCACCGGGATGGGCAAGGCGGTCTCGGACGGTATTACCCAGACGCTGAACGTCGCCTTCGCAAAGCTGCCCGCCCCGCAGCAGAGCAGCTGCGTGCCTTTGCAGCAGGGCGACCCGCAGCTGCCAGCCGGTGGCAGCTTCGCCTATGCGGCGGGCAACGGGGTGGTCGATGCCAACGCTAACGAGCTGTGGACCGTGCTGGTCTGCAAGCCGTGGCTGGATGGCGAGTTCGGCACCACCAGCTACGGGGCCAAGGGCGGCCCGCAGACGGTGGTCAACAGGTACGGCCGCCAGTTGCTGTGGGCCCAGGCCATCGCCACCAACGAGCGGCCGACGACGGCGGTGATCACCGCCAAGCAGGACGCCTACGCGGGGATCGCGGCCTCGCTCAAGAACAATTACCCGGCGGTGTATCCGCTGTTCCAGGGCAAGCAATGGACCACCCGGCTGGAGATCGCGTTCGCGGCGCTGTTCGCCGCCCTCGCGGCCGGCCTGCTGGTGCTGCTGATAGCGATCACGCTCATCATCCTCAAGCTCGGCTTCCTGCTCCTGCTGGTGGCGGGCCCGTTCTTCCTCATCATCGGCACCCATCCCGGGTTCGGCCGGATTATCGCGCTGCGGTGGGCGGAGATGCTGATCGGCGTGCTGCTGAAAACGGCGGCGATCGCGCTGGTCCTGTCGGTGCTGCTGTACGCCTACTCACTGATCATGGGTGCCAGTGACGCGGTGCTGCCGTGGGCGCTGAAGATTCTGATGATCTCGCTGGTGACGGTGGCGGTCTTCATCTACCGCAAGCCGTTCAGCCACCTGTTCTCGGCCGTCGGCTACGGGATGATCGGTTCCCGGGAGCGGGCAGAGGAGAGCCTGGCCCGGGCCGGGAGCACGGCGGGCCGGAACACGGTGGATGCGGCCACGGTGGCTGTGCCGGGCTTTGCCGCCTACCGGGCCGCCCGGTGGGCGCGGCGGAACCCGGCGCAGGCGGCAGGCGTGGCCGCGCAGGTGGCGGCGGGCGGCGCGGCCGGGGCCGCGGCCGGGGCGGCCATGGCCGCCCCGGATGGCACCGCCGTGGCCAGCAATGGGCACGGCGGCAGCAGTGCGGCGGCTACGGCGGGTTCACCCGACACCGGTGCGCCGGGCGCGGGCGGCCGGGCCGGGACGGCGGGCGGCAGCACTGCCCGTGCCCGCGCGCGCGGCACCGCTGACGACAGCAACGGGGCTGGCCGGACCCCGCCGCCGCTGGACCTGCCGTCCCGGCAGGCGGATAACGGGTCGCCCACGCCGGCTGGCTGGGGGCGCGGGCCCGATCCGGCCCGGCCACGGTGGCCGGGAACCGCCACCCGGCCCTCGGCCGGTGCCGCACCGCCCCGGGCACCGGCCAGTCACGCGCCATCCGCGCCCGCCTCGCCCCGCGCGGGAAGTGACCCGGCCCGCGCGAACTCCTCCGCCAGCGGCGCGGCCAGTTTCTTCGCGGCCGGAGGTGGGAACGGCCGGTTCACGCGGTCATCCGCGGCGCGGCCGGACGCGGCCGGGGGGCCACGGGCACCTGCCCGGGAGCAGGCCACCGGTAGCAGGTCGGCCGGGCCGGCCAGCCCGGCCGGCGGCGGTGAGCCTGGCCAGGCCCACCCACCGAGCCCGTTCTGGCTGCGGCCGGTCCGGCGCCGGAAGTAGCTGTGCCGGGGATGGACCTGTCACCGGCGCAGCGGAAGCTGGCCTTCGCCATCATCGTGCTGGCCCTGGCCGGGCTGGGCGTATTCCTGCTGTGGCCCGGCCCGGCCACTGCCCACCGCCGGGGCTCGGCACTGCCATCGGCCCCCGGGACGCCAACGGCCCGGCCCGCCACGGCGGCTGCCCCGGCCACCGGTGGCCTGGTACCGCCGGCCGGGGCGGTGAACATCTACCAGTGGCTCCCCTTCAGCCAGGCCGACCTGGCGGCAGCGGCCGGAGTGGTGCGGCACTTCGCCGCCGGCTATGCGACCTACAGCTACACGCAGAGTGCGGGCAGCTACGTCGACCGGATGCACGGCCTGGTCACCCCTTCCCTGTCCGGGGTGCTGGCCACCGGCTTCGCCACGCCCGGTGTCGCTCAGGTGAGAACCCAGCAGAAGCAGTCCGCATCGGGCAGCGGGATGATCACCGCGCTGCGCGCGTTTGGCCCGTCGAGCTTGACGTTTGTCGTCACGCTGACCCAGAAGACCTACCGCACCGGGCGGACGGGCACGACCACCTCCGCGGTGACTACCGGCTCGTATGCCATCACGGTCCAGCGGGCCGGCAGCGGCTGGCAGGTGAACGACATCCAGCTCGCCTCGGCGGGTAACTCATGACCGGGCGGGCCGGCCTGCACACTGGCCGGATCACGCTGGTGCTGGTGATCGGCCTGGTGATGATGCTGGTGCTCTGCCTGGCGGTGGTCGGTGCCGGGCTGATCGGCGGCGGCAGCATCCTGTTCGCGGCAGGCCAGGGCTGCGCGGGCGGCGGCACCGGCCGGTCGCCGACGGCGGTGACCGCGGCCGTGCAGCCGGCGCCCAGCGCGGCCGGGCGCGCCACCATCCCGGCCAACTACCTTCAGATCTTCCAGCAGGCCGGGCGCACCTACGGGGTGCCGTGGGTGATCCTGGCCGGCATCGGCGAGGTGGAGAGTGACGACGGCCGCTCCAGTCTGCCCGGCGTGCACAGCGGGGCGAACGCCTTCGGCGCGGCTGGCCCGATGCAGATCGGCATCGGTGGCGCGGCCGGCAACACCTGGGGCGGCGTACCGGTCCACCCGGCCGGCCAGCGGGTCGCGGGGGTGGCCACCGACGCCAATGGCGATGGCACCGCCAGCGTCTACGATCCGGCCGACGCGATCGCCGGCGCGGCCAAATACCTGGTCGCGCACGGGGTGCAGAGCAACGTCAGCGGCGCTATCTTCGCCTACAACCATCTGTCCTCGTACGTGACCGACGTGCTGCACTGGGCGTCGGTGTACGCTGGCGGCGGTTTTACCGTCAGCGCGGCCGCCGGGGGTGCTGGTGGCGGGGTGCTGACCGCCGCCCAGTGCCTGGTGACCGCGGCGGCCGGGGGCACCGGTGGCGGCCCGCGCGACGCGCAGATTCCCAACCAGGTCGCCGCCACCGCGATCGCGTTCGCCCGGGCGCAGCTGGGCAAGCCATACCTGTGGGGCGGCACGGGGCCGGATGCGTTCGATTGCTCTGGGCTGGTGATGATGGCCTACCGGGCCGCCGGGGTGGACATCCCGCGCACGTCCCAGCAGCAGTGGATCTGGGGGCCGCGGGTCGCGCCAGGACACGAGGAGCCGGGGGATCTGGTGTTCTTCGCTGGTGCCGACGGGACCAGCACGTCGCCCGGGCACGTCGGGCTGGTGATCGGGAACGGCCTGATGATCGAGGCGTACGCGACCGGGTTCCCGATCCGGATCGCCCCCTACGGCGGCCGCGGCGCGGCCGGTTTCATCCGTCCCTGGGCTCACGCTGGCCTTGCGCTGACCAGCCAGCAGCTGGCCGGCTGACGAGCCGGGAAGCGGCGGGCCGCTCCCGCACAACCACGCAGCACCATGAAATCGCGGCACCCCGCCCGCTGGGCCTGGCATATGCCGGCTGCTACGGCGCGGCTGCTTTGAAATCCGTATTTCCCCCCTACAGTACCGAGCAGGCAACCGGCGAAGGCATCTGTGCGCCCCAGGTGACCGTTGCGGCGAGGAGCCCGCCCATGTTTCGCCGCCGGGGTATGTGGGGCTCGCGTCGAAGAAGAGGGAAACACATGGGCTTGCCAACCGGAATCAGACGACTAGCGCTCTTTGCGGCCGCGGGGCCGCTGGCTGCTGCCATGACAACGGTGATGCTCGCCAGCCCGTCGGCGGCGGCGACACAATCAGCCGGGGCGGCCATCATCCACCAGGCACCGGCCGGCCACACTTACCGCACCCTGGTCACGGGCCTGCGGATCCGCAAGGCGCCGCACACCTCGGCCGCGGTGGTGGACGTGCTCGGCGCGGCGGGCAGCCGGGTGACGGTGAACTGCTATGCCTACGGCAGTTCCGTTTTCGGGGACTCCGTCTGGTATCACACCGTGGCGCCGCGGGCCGGCTTCGCCGCGGGCTATTACCTCAACACCGGGCGCGACCCGGCCGCGGGCGTCCCGGCTTGTGCCGTCCGGCACGTCTACCGCACCCTGGTCACGGGCCTGCGGATCCGCAAGGCGCCGCACACCTCGGCCGCGGTGGTGGACGTGCTCGGCGCGGCGGGCAGCCGGGTGACGGTGAACTGCTATCGCGTACGGCAGTTCCGTTTTCGGGGACTCCGTCTGGTATCACACCGTGGCGCCGCGGGCCGGCTTCGCCGCGGGCTATTACCTCAACACCGGGCGGGACCCGGCCCCGGGCATCCCACATTGCTGACGGCACCCGGCGGCGCGCCGCGTGAAAAGCACGCCCGCGGACATTAGCTATCCGCGGCCAGGAACCGGCCCGCCAGCCGGTTCCTGGCCGCTCGCGCCGGGCCCGCGCCCCTGCCCGCGGCAGGGGGCCGCAAGCGGCCAGCACGCACCGGCGGTGGAATCCTGCCCGCGCCAGGAAATCCAGAATGACGACACGAATGCCGCTTACCGGACTATTGATTGCTCAGCTGCTTGAATAGTGCCGCTCACGGGCGGCATCTCATGCATCCTGCCCCGGCAGCGCCCCGTAAAAATGCCGGGATATCAAGTAGGACGGTAAGGAGTACCGATGCGGGCACTGGCTGGCCGCCGACTGCCGAGGATTGTGACCTACGCCACTGGGCTTGGCCTGCTGGCGCTGACCATATTCTCGGTTGCTTACCCTGCCAACACGGCGGCAGTCCATTCGGCACCAAAGGGCCACCGGGCCCATTGGGCACCCAGGCGCCATCATCGGCAGTGGGTCAATCATTTCAATACCGGTGCCACCCACTCCCCGACACTGCTCCACCAGCTCGACGGTGGTGCCTGGCGTGGCGGGAAACCTGACCCGCCACCGGCGCTCACGTGGGCGCTGCAAGGCGTGGACGTAGCGTCATACCAGCACCCCGGTGGCAAGAGCATCAACTGGCAGAAGGTCGCCAAGGCAGGCATCCAGTTCGCGGCCATCAAGGCGACTGAGGGCGCCTACTACCGGAATCCGTTCGCGCTCACCGATCTGGCCCAGGCCAGGGCGGCCGGGCTGTCCGTGGTGGCCTACGCCTTCGCGATCCCGAACGGCAACGGCGGCTCCAGCAGCCCCGTGGCCCAGGCGGACTACCTGGTCAACTATCTCGCTTCGGCAGGCGGCCCGGTGCCGCCGATCATGCTGGACATCGAGTACAACCCGTATGGCGCGCAGTGCTATGGGCTCAGCACCTCCGCCATGGTGAAGTGGATCGCCGGGTTCAGCGCCGAGGTCCAGGCCAAGACCGGCCAGGAGCCCATCATTTACGGGCCTGTTCCGTGGTGGCAGTCGTGCACGGGCGGCACCGCCGCGTTCGGCCAGTCCCCCCTGTGGGTCCCGGACTACACCACCGCCTCCCACCCGCTCATCACCGCCGGATGGACGAACTGGACGTTCTGGCAGTATTCGAGCGCCGGGACGGTTCGCGGGATCGATGCCGCCGGCGAAACCGACCTGGACCAGCTGAACCCGAGCGTGATACCGCTGCTCAACCCCGGTTCCCAGACCTCCATGGCGGGCAGCACGGTCGGCCTCCAGATCCAGTCGGCCGACCCCGCGGCCGGGAAAGGCGTGTCGTTCACCGCGACCGGCCTGCCCGCGGGCACGGTTATCGGCCCGACCGGGCAGATAACTGGCTGGCCGAGCACTCCCGGGACTTACCATCCGACGGTGAGTGCCACCGATAGCCATGGGCGGTCCGGCTCGGTCGCCTTCAACTGGACCGTCGGTCCCGCGCTGAGCACCGGGGCGACCGGGGCCGTGAAGCTGAGTCGTCATAGCGCGTGCCTGACCGCGGCCGGCGATGGGTCGGCGAACGGCACCAAGATCAGCGTCAGTGCCTGTACCGGTGGCAGCGACCAGAACTGGACGTATGTGCCGGACGGCAGCCTGCGGATCAACAGCAAGTGCCTGACGATCCCGGCCGCGGCCCAGGGTGCCGTCGCCGAACTGGAACCGTGCGCGGGCACACCCACCCAGCAGTGGCACCTGGTCTACCCACGGGGAGTGAACTCGGCGCTCGGACCGCGCCAGACCACCCTGATCAACCCCTGGTCGGGCATGTGCCTGGCCAATCCTGGCTCGCACGCGGTAGCGCTCGCGCCCTGCAACGGGTACGCGAACGAGGCCTGGACACTTCCGCCCGGGCCGGTCGCCTCCCAGATCCCCGGGCTGTGCCTGGATGTCAGCGGTGACCAGGTCGCGAACAACACCAAGATCGATATCTGGACCTGCAACGGGACGACCGCGCAGGCATGGCAGGCCGAGCCGGACGGGACCGTGCGCGTCAACGGCAAGTGCCTCGATATCCAGCATGGCGCGACTGCCAGCGGCAGCCCGGTCAACCTGTACAACTGCAATGGCACCCGGGCGCAGCAATGGACGCTGGTGCCCACCGGCGCCGGGGTCAGCCTGCGGAATCCAGCGACGGGCCTGTGCCTGGGCGTGGCCGGCGACGCCACGGCCAGTGGCAGCCCGGTCGTGATCAACCCATGCACGATCGGTGTGGCCGCAATGTCCTGGCTGGCCTACTGATCTGGCCTCCCCGCATGACCGGTGGGACAGCCGCAAGCCAGCGCAGCCCCACCGGATGGCGGAGGTAACGCGGTGGGGGGCTGGCGGATCAGGCGCCGGGTGTCAGGGCCCGGATGCGCCCTTGGCGGCGAGTACCACGTTGGTCACACCGCTGTGCAGGTGACCAGCCACGGCTCTGACCTGGTATTCCCCCGGGCTGGCCAGCCGGCTGGCGCCGGCGCAGCCGGGTGCGGACGTCTTCCGGTCCCAGGACACCCGGAGCACTACCGCAGGCCTGCTCCCGGTGAGCAGGACCGTGCTGGATCCGCTGGCACTCGCGCAGTCCGCCGAACTCCAGACACGATGGCCAGCGGCGGCGACGACCACGGCCACGGACGTGCTGCTCACCTTGAACCGGCACGCCTGCCCGCTGGTGGCGGCCCGGACCGTGAAGCGAGGGGTCGCGCCGGTCTGGTACCAGGACTGCGGGGACGAGATGCTGAGCGTCACTGCGCCTGGGGCGCACGCCAGCACCCGTCCGGTTGGCTGGGGCGGGGCCGCCTTGTGGTGCCGGGACCGGGCCGGAGACGGCCGCGGGGTGGGCGAGGCCGCTGGCCGCGGGCGGCTGTGGTGCCGGTGTGCCCGGGCCGAGCCAGCCTGCGTGGTATGGCCGGTCAGCGCGGCCTGGGCGGGCGAGTGGCCCGCGAGCAGCCCGTTCACCCCCCAGCCGAACGCGGTGAGCAGCCCCATGCCAACGCCGAGCACCACTGCCCGGCGCCGCCAGTAGGTGGCGCGTGTAGGCCTGGCCGACCGGGGACGCGGACCGCGGGGCGGGCCAGGCTGGCCCCGCGAATCCTGACTCATGATCTGAGTATGGAAGGCAGTCCGGGGATTCCGGCTAAGGCTCGCCGACAGGCGGCCAGGTTGGGGCCGGGCGGGCAGCGGGTCGCCCAGCCTCAGCGGCGGGGCTCAGCCGTCGTCGTGCGAGCGCCGGGCATTCCGGCCCCGGCGCCGGGCAGCCGGTGGCTTGGCCAGTTCCTCCGGGATGCGCAGCAGCGGGTTGCTGGCACTGTCCACCACCTCGCCGGCCACTTCGAGCACCCGCCGGCCGCGGGCCCGGGCCGCGGACCGCAGCAGTTCAAAGGCCTGCCGCGGCCGCATCCGGTGGCGCTCGGCGAGCACCCCGATCGCCTGCTCGACCCGGACCCGGACCGCGAGCGCATGCTCGAGCTGGGTGATGGTCTCCTGCAGCTTCTGGATGTCCACCTGCTCGACCCGGTGGCCCGGCCCGGGGCCGGCCGCGGCCGGGCTGCCTGGCGTCGGCGGCCCCTCCGGTGGCAGGTCGGCCGCGAGCAGGTCGGCCAGCACCATCGCGCTGGTCAGGTCGGAGACTTCCTCGTCGCCCACCCGCCAGCCGGTGGCCGTGCGCCGGGCCACGGGTGGTTCCCCGGGGCCGGATACAGAATGACGGCCGTGATAGCCGTCGGGGGGCCAGGCGCCGGTCTCACCCCGGCCCGGCCAGCCCGGAACATCATCGTCCGGGCGCTCGGGAGCGCGTCGGGAGGCCCTGGTGCTGGCCGTGGCTGTGTCGTCGGTGTTCATCATGGTGTGCTGAGTTCGCGCAAGCGGGCCCGGACCTGGGCGGCGGACGGATTGGTCAGCGCGGCCCCGTCCGGGAAGACAATAGTGGGGACGGTCTGGTTGCCGCCGTTGACCGACATGACATAGTCGGCCGCTGCCGGGTCCCGCTCGATATCGACCTCGGTGACCTCGATTCCTTCCCGCGCTAGCTGGTTCTTCAGCCGCCGGCAGAAGCCGCACCAGACCGTGGTGTACATCGTCAGCGGCTGTGCCACGTGCTCTCCTTGCCAGGCCAGAGTAGTTCCGGAGATGAAACGCCGGGGCCACCTTCGCGCTTCCCGCGAGCGTCGGTGGTGTAGGCAAGGATGGCGGCAGGGAGGTACGCGGTGGATACGAGCCTGGCGGCCGGCGGCCCGGAGGCGGTGCTGGCCGCGCTCGACCCCGAGCAGCGGGAGGTGGCGCTGGCCACCCGGGGGCCGGTCTGCGTGCTTGCTGGGGCTGGGACCGGGAAGACCCGGGCTATCGCGCACCGGATCGCATATGCCGTGCACACCGGCGTCGTCGACCCGCGGCACGTGCTGGCGGTGACGTTCACCACCCGGGCCGCGGGCGAACTGCGGGCGCGGCTGCGCCAGCTCGCGGGGCCGGTCGCGGGGGAGCTTGATCAGGTGCAGGCACGCACGTTCCACTCGGCCGCGCTGCGCCAGCTCGTTCACTTCTGGCCGCGCACCGTCGGCGGGCGGCCGCCGGCCGTGCTCGACTCCAAGCTGACCCTGCTGAGCGAGGCCACCCGCGGGCTGGGAGTCCCCGCTGGGCCGGCCGACCTGCGCGACGCCGCGACCGAGATCGAGTGGGCCAAGGCCAGCCAGGTCCGGGCGGATGACTATGCCGCCGCGGCCGCCGCGGCTGGCCGCACCCCGCCGCTGGGCAGCGAGGCCACCACCGAGCTGTTCGCGGCCTACGAGCGGTTGCGCCGCGAGCGTCACCTGGCCGATTTCGAATCGGTGCTGGAACTGACCGCGGCGATCCTGGCTGAGCACCGGCTGGCGGCGGCCGAGGTCGCCAGCCGGTACCGGTATTTCGTGGTGGATGAGTTCCAGGACGTCAACCCGCTGCAGAAGCTGCTGCTCGACGCATGGCTCGACGGCCGGGACGACATCTGCGTCGTCGGTGATCCACGGCAGACCATCTATTCGTTCACCGGCGCCACGCCCGCGTATCTGACCGGCTTCGCCGCCAGCTACCCGCATGCCACGGTGGTCCGGCTGGTGCGCAACTACCGCTCCACACCACAGGTGGTGGCGGTGGCGAACCGGCTCACCGGTGCGGTCCCCGGCCGCCAGCACGACCGGCGGCGGACGCAGCCAGCGCTGCCGGGTGCCCCGCTGCTCGCCCAGCGCGATCCGGGACCCGAGCCGACGTTTACCGGCTACCCCGACGATGGCGTGGAGGCGGTAGCGGTCGCCCGCCGCGCGGTGCGGCTGATCGCGTCCGGGGTGCCGGCCCGCGAGATGGCCGTGCTGGTGCGCGTGAACGTGCAGACCGAGCGCTTCGAGCGGGCGTTCGCTGACGCGGGGATCCCCTGCCAGGTGCGCGGGACCGAGCGGTTCTTCGACCGGGGTGAGGTACGGCAGGCCCTGGGGATGCTGCGCGCCGCGGCCTGGCCGGGCGCCGGCAGCGGATCACCCGGCCCGGCCGCCACCGAGGTCAGGCACGTGCTGGCCGGGCTGGGGCTGACCAGGGAGCCGCCGCCAGGCCGCGGGTCGGCCCGGGAACGCTGGGAATCACTGGCCGCGCTGGCCCAGCTCGCCGAGGACTTCTGCGCCGCCACCCCGGGCGCGGGACTGGCCGATGTCGCCGCCGAACTCGGCCGGCGGGCCGCCATCGAGCACGTCCCGGTGCTGTCGGGGGTGACCGTGTCGTCGCTGCACGCTGCCAAGGGGCTGGAGTGGGACGTGGTCTTCCTGCCCGGCCTCACCGAGGGCAACCTGCCGATCGTGCACGCACAGAGCCAGGAGGCGATCGCCGAGGAACAGCGGCTGCTCTACGTCGGGCTGACCCGGGCCCGCCAGCGGCTGTACCTGTCCTGGACGCTGGCCCGCACCCCGGACGCGCGGCCGTCCCGGGTGCCGTCCCGGTTCCTGGCCGGGCTGCGCTCACCACGGGTCCGGCCGGCACGGTACGGTGCCCCGGTACCTGCGTTGCGCCAGGAAGCGCCCGCACCGGCCGGTGCCGCCGACGCAGGCGGATGACGAGGTGCCGATGCGGACGGCGGGCCTGTGACCGGCATCCTGGACCGGCTGGTCGGGCTGCTCGACCTGGAGCAGATCGAGGCGGACATCTTCCGCGGCCGCAGCCCGGACGACCGGCGGCAGCGGGTGTTCGGCGGGCAGGTGGCCGGCCAGGCACTGGTCGCGGCCGGCCGCACCGTGCCCGGCGACCGGGCCGTCCACTCCCTGCACGCCTACTTCATCCGGCCCGGTGACCCGGCGGTACCCCTGGTCTACCTGGTGGACCGGGTCCGGGACGGCCGGTCGTTCACCACCCGCCGGGTGTCCGCGATCCAGCACGGCAAGACGATCTTCACGCTGTCCGCGTCTTTCCACCGGGACGAGCCGGGGCCCTCACACGCGGTCGCGATGCCGGTGGTGCCGCCGCCGGAGTCGGTCCCGCCTACCGCCGACCGGCTGGAGGCGCTGCTTGGCACGCCAGCTCACTCGTTCTTCCGGGACAACCCGATCGACTTGCGGGTGATCGGGCCGCTCACCTACGAGGCGCAGCATGACCCATCCCTGCGCACCGACCGCAACCTGGTCTGGCTGCGCGCCGACGGGGAACTGCCGGACGACCCGCTGCTGCACGTGTGCCTGATGACCTACGCCTCGGATATGACCCTGCTCGACACGGTGCTGCTGCGGCACGGCCTGTCCTGGGCCGACGGCCGCACCAGCGGCGCCAGTCTCGACCACGCGATGTGGTTTCACCGGCCGTTCCGCGCCGACCGCTGGCTGCTGTACGTGCAGGACTCGCCGTCCGCGACGGGCGCCCGCGGGCTCGCCCGCGGTGAGGTGTTCACGCAAGAGGGTGAGCTGGTGGTGTCGGTCGTGCAAGAGGGCCTGATCCGCACCACTGCATGACCTGCTCCCTGCTGGGGAACTGTGGCCTGGCGGTGAGCAGATCCGCACGGAAAATCGGTTGCCCCACAGCCGGTTGCCTACCTAGGCTGCTGACATGTCCACGAGTGGGCCGACGCACGGGAGGAGGTGCCCACGGTGAAAAACGTCGTGATTCCTGGCCAGTCTGCCTGGCCGCACACCGCTGTCACGCGGGGCATCGGCCTGCCGGGCGGCATCCCGGCCCCGGGCACCAATGCGGGCGGCCTCCTGGCCGTCAACCGGCGGCGGCCACGGGTGGCCGCGCCAGCCGTCGCGCCGCAGCTCGCCAGCAAGAAGTACCAGGACATGACCCGTTTCGCCGCCCACAGCGGTGACCGTTCGGGTCCGCATCCGGCGTGGGATCCGGTCTAGCCACAGACCGGCCTCGATCCCCAAAGGCCGCGGACCCGAAAACCGGGTCCGCGGCCTTAGCTATGTGCCGGGCCAGCGCGACCTCAGCCAGTCAGACCGACGAGCAGGGACGAGCAGGAGAGGGGATTGGACATGTACTGGCCCGGCACCATCGCCGTTGCATCGGGCACGACGGGTCCGGACGCGGAATCGGCAACGGGAGCAAGGCCCTGGGTGCCACCCTGCACCCGCGACCCGGACTTGTTCTTCGCCGAGTCCCCCGAGGACGTGGAAACCGCCAAGTCCCTGTGCCAGGGGTGCGCCGTCCGGCTCGCCTGCCTGGCCGGCGCCCGGCAACGGCAGGAGCCATGGGGCGTGTGGGGAGGCGAGCTGTTCCTGCGCGGCGTGATCATCCCGCGCAAGCGGCCCCGGGGGCGCCCGCGCAAGTCGGACGTCGCTGCCTAGCCAGACGCCGCTGCCGCGCCAGCCCGGCGTGGTGGCGCGCGGTGGCCAGCCAAGATCAGCAAACTCGCGAGAGGTGGTGAGAAACGTGTACCACGTGTATTCCGATCCCCGGCATGCGCTCGGCCACCGGCAGCGCCTGCTTGCCGATGCACGGGAAGTGCGCCAGGCGCAGCGGCTGCGGGCGCTGCGCCGGTCATCCCGGCGGGTCGAACGGGCGCGGGAGCAACTCTCCCACGCCCAGTCGCAGGCCAGCCGGGCGGTCCGGGCGCTGGAGAGCCTGACGGGGTGACCGGGACGTGGCCGTCCCGGGCGGGTCGTTACCTGCTCGGGGCGGCCACGTCGGCAGTTGGCTCCGGGTGCCGGGGCGTCACGCCTGCAGCCGTCTGCGCCCCGGGCTCCGTTTCCGCCCCGGGCTCCGTTTCCGCCCCGGGCTCCGTCTCCGCCCCGGGCTCCGTCTCCGCCCCGGGCTCCGCAGCCGAGGCCGGCCACGGGTCGTTGTAGCCCGGCATCCACCTGATCACTTCCGCCCGGAACGGCCCCTCGGATTCCAGCTGGCACAGGACGCCCATGCCAGCCGTGGTGACCCGATGGATGAGCACATACGAGGGTGGCAGGTTGAGCTTGCGGCCCAGGTTGGAGGACCGGGGATCGGCGACCCGGGTGGCCTCGCCGCGGAGCCAGTCCCGGCTGAACCGGAATCGTTCCACCCGCGAGGGCTCCGCCAGCGGGGCCAGGAAGGCGCGCAGCGCCTCGGGGTCGATCTGGATGCCCGGCCGGAGGAATCCCTGTGCCCGCAGTTCCTCCTCGGCCGGGGCGAGATCGGCACCATCGTGGACGATCCGCAGCAGGTGGCCGATGAAGGGCGGGAACCCGTCCGGCAGCCGGTCCACCGCGCCGAAGTCCAGCACCCCGAGCCGGCCGTCGGCCAGCAGCCGGAAGTTGCCAGGGTGCGGGTCGGCGTGCAGCAGCCCCGCCCGGGCGGGCCCGGAGAACAGGAAGCGGACGAACATCAGGCCAGCCCGGTCCCGCTGCTCCTGGCTGCCCTCGCTGATGATCCTCGACAGCGGGGTGCCGTCCATCCACTCGGTGACCAGCACATGGTCGGTAGCGGCCACCACGCCCGGGATGAGGATGTCGGGATCACCGGCGTAGGCGGTGGCGAACGCCTGCTGCGCGCTGGCCTCCAGCGGGTAGTCGAGTTCTTCGGCCACCCTGGACCGCAACTCGTCCAGCACCGGCCCGACCTCCAGCCCGGGCATCAGCGCGGCGAACAGCCGGGCAATCCGGCTGAGCTGCGTGAAGTCGCTGAGCAGGGCCTGGCCCGCGCCCGGGTACTGGATTTTCACGGCGACATCCCGCCCGTCCCGCCAGCGAGCGCGGTGCACCTGGCCGATGGAGGCCGCAGCGGCCGGCTTGTCGCTGAACTCGGCGAACTGGTCCCGCCAGCCGGGCCCGAGATCCTTCGCGAGTACCCCATGAACAGTGCCGCTGGGCAGCGGCGGGGCCGCTTCCTGGAGCCTGGTCAGCGTCGCCCGGTAGGGGCCGGCGATCTCCGGCGGCAGGGCCGCCTCGAAGATCGACAGGGCCTGCCCGAACTTCATCGCGCCGCCCTTGAGCTCGCCCAGCACCCGGAAGACCTGCTCGGCGGTCCGCTGCTGGATCTCGTTCGCGACGATTTCGGCCAGCCGGCCGCCCAGCCGTTTGCCCAGTCCCAAGGCCGTCCGGCCGGCCAGGCCGACCGGCAGAGTGGCCAGTTTGGCTGTGCGGGTCAGCGCCCAGCGAGGGAGATCGCTCATCAGTTCATTGTGGGTCATCCAGCCGGCTGCGGCCACACAGGCAGTACTCATGTCGCGGCCAGGTCCGGCGGCGCCACCGCCAGCCGGGCAGGACAAGTTCCAGTGTGCCGTTGACGGTGGCGGTGGCCGCGGTGCCCCGGTCCACGAAACTCAGTGCCTGGGCCGCGGCCTGGGCCGCCACCGCCATGGCCAGGATCGCGTCACAGGCCGGTGGGTCCGCGCCGCCACCGCTGAGCTGGGCGAGGATGAGCGGCCAGGCCGGGTCACGGTCGGTCCGGGCCAGGTCCAGGCAGCGCAGGCAGGCGGTCCGGCCGGGCACGACCAGCGGGCCGACCACGCCGATGGCCTCACTGGCCGTGGCGGCCAGATGCGGGACGCCTGCCCGCAGCAGAGCCGTGGGCAGGTCGCGCTGGTAACTGTCGGCGAGGATCACCAGATCCGGGGTGCGGCCACGGCGGCCCGCCCGCTGGGAGCCGGGTGGCAGCAGCCGCCCGGCACCGGCCCGGACCCGGCGCCTTGGACCGCGGCGCCCTGGACACCGGCGCCCCGGACATCGGCGGCAGCGGGAGTGGCAGCCCGGCGGGCGGCGGCTGGGTGCGGGCGGGTGGCGTCCTCGCGTGCCGTTGGCGTTGCAGGCAGCCGGCCGCCGGTGACCACCGATCCGATGCCCGCCGCCGACAGCAGGCTGGCAGTGGATAACCCGATCGGGGTCAGGCCCGACACCTGAACGCAGGCGTGCTGGCGGCGGGCCAGGGTGCGGGCGCCGCCATCGGAGTCGCCGTGGGCCAGGGCGGCGGTCGCCAGTTCCGGGGCCAGCCGGCGGTGCAGGCCATGTGGCAGGCCGCCGAAGAGGCCGGCTGGGGGATCGTCCAGTGCCCCGCCCGCGGCGAGCAGCGAGAGCACCCGGTGCACGGTGGCCGCCGGTATGCCAAGGTCATCGGCGGCGGCCAGCAGCTGGCCGAGATCGCGGCTGCCGTCGAGTAACGAGATCAGGCCCGCCGCCCGGGCCATCCCGGTGAGCGCGATGGCCCGGCGGTGATCGATGCCGAGCTGGAGGGTATCGGTGTTCCGCCAGACCGGTAACAAGCCTGGTTTCAGGGCGGGTCGCATGGCATCAGCGTGCCGGGGCCGTCCGACAATCTGGCAGGATCCCCGGGGGAACCGGCCGGCCTTAGACCGGCGGGTTCCCTGCTGGCTGGCCGCCCCCCTTCCCCGGAAGTGACGTTAGCCCGCGACCCGGGGATTCCTGCTCGCGACGTTAGGTGCGGCCGCGGCGGCGGTCAACCAGGCCGGTGGACAAGCTTGTGCATAGCCTGGGGAGGACACGCCACATTGCTGTGGAGGCACCCGGGACAAGCCTGTGAATTCCCGGGCCTGGCGGCCGGCGGAAGCCTCTCAACTGCGTCTCTTCCATCCACCGGCTGTGGACAGCAGATAGTTCGCCGGTCCTGGTCAGGAAGCGTCGCCGGGGGAGCCTGGGCCAGGATCGGCCGGGCCGGGACCAGCATCGCCGGGCGGGTCGGTGTCGAGGGCTGAGATGTCCCAGTCGGTCTTTCCGCGCACGAAGGCGTCCGGGTCGTCGAAGTCGTCGTGCGAGGGCAGCAGGTCTGGGTGTGCCCAGATAGCGTCCCGCCCTTCGATCCCGCGGGCCTCGGTGAGCTGCTGCCAGATGTGCGCCGCCTCGCGCAGGCGGCGCGGCCGCAACTCCAGGCCGACCAGGGTGGCGAAGGTGCGCTCGGCCGGGCCGCCGGTGGCCCGCCGCCGCCGGATGGCCTCGGCCAGCGCCGTCGCCTGTGGCAGCCGGTTCCCCGCCGCCGCGTCCACCACTGTCGCGACCCAGCCCTCCACCAGGGCCAGCGCCGTCTCCAGCCGGGCCAGTGCAGTCTTCTGCTGCGGGGTGTCGTCCGGCTGGAACAGCGCCGCGCCCGACAGGGCCTCCTGGAGTGCGTCCGGGTTGGCCGGGTCGATCTGCGGCATCGCCTCGCGCAGCCGGGAGGCGTTGACCGTGATGCCGCGGGCGTAGTCCTCCACCGCCCCCAGCAGGTGTGCCCGCAGCCAGGGCACATGCGCGAACAGCCGGTGGTGGGCCGCCTCCCGGAGAGCCAGGAACAGCCTCACCTCGTCCAGATCGGTGGACAGGCCCTCCCCGAAGGCGGCGACCCCGGCCGGCAGCAGCGCGGCGGTGCCGGCCGGGCCAACCGGCAGGCCCACGTCGGTCGAGCTGACCACCTCGCGGGCCAGCGCCGCGATCGCGGCGCCAGCCTGCTGGCCGACCATCATCCCGCCGATGCGCTGCAGCATCGGGGCCAGCCCGGCCAGGCCGCCGCCGCCGAACGCCTGCAGCGCCGAGCTGAGCTCGGGCGGGAGCCCGGCCGCGGCCTCGTCGCCGGGTACGTCGGTGAGGATGCCGCCCATCGCCTCGACGGCCTTCTGCGCGACCGGGTCGACCAGTTTCGACCACACCGGGACCGTGGCCTCCACCCACTCCGACCGGCTCCAGGCCTGCACCACCCGGATGCCGCTGGCGAAGCTCGTGGTCTCGTCCAGCCACAGGTCAGCCAGCCGCATGGCTTCGGAGACCTTGTGCCGGTCGCTGTCCAGCACGCTGGGATCGCCCTCGGCGGCGACCGCGTGGCGCGCCACATTCCGGGCCAGGTCCCAGTTCACTGGCCCGCCCTGCCACGACATCAGATCCGCGAACTGGCGCAGCGCCTCGGCGAACTGCTGCGGGTCGCCCAGCGGGCCCTGCAGCCCGGCCGGCCCGCCACCGCTGGGCGGCTCCCCCGACGATCCGGAGCCGCCAGACCCGCCAGAACCCTGGCCCGGGCCCCCGGGCGGGCCAAAGCCGAAGGGAGGATCAGCCATACCGATGGCCTCTCAGGCAGGATGGAAGCATCACATTGCCACGTTATCCCGGGAGCGAAGCCGTTGAGCACCGCAGCAGGGCAGGTTCGCCACCGGCGCACGGGGACCGCCAGGCCGGGCGGTGGGATGACGGCGCCGGCCCATCCACCAGAGCCGCCAGCGCAGGCGGGCCCGCCCGGGCAGGCGGACCGGCCCGGGCAGACGGAGCAGGTGGACCGGGACGAGCCGGGTCAGCCGGTTACGGCGGTCCGGCCAGCCGCCACCGGGCGCCCGCAGGCCACGGCGGCGCGCGCCACCGGCCGTTCCGCCGCTACCGCCGGGCCAGTGGTCGCGGTCACTGGCGCCGCGCACGGCCTGGGGCACGCGCTGGCGGCCGCCCTGGCCGGCTCGGGCCGGGTCAGCCGGGTGGTGGCGATCGACAATCACCGGGGGGACCTGGCCGGGGTGACCTGGCGGCTGGCCGACGTCTGCGACCCGGCGCTGGCCGCGGCTCGCCGGGGTGGACGTGCTGGTGCACACCGATGTCGACATGTCTGATTCCGACCACCGGGCCCGGCGGGCGTTCAACGTCCGCGCCGCGCAGACCGTGCTCACCGCGGCCGCGGCCGGCCGGGTGGGCCGGGTCATCCTGGTGACCAGCGCGATGGTGTACGGCGCACGGCCCGGCAATCCGGTCCCGCTGCCGGAGACGGCACCGCTCGCCGCCGATCCGGACGGCAGCGTGGCCGGTGACCTGCTGGAGATTGAGCACCTCGCGGAGCGCTCCCCCCGCGTGCACCCGGGCCTGGCGGTCACTGTGGTCCGGCCCGCCGCCGTCGTCGGCGACAGCACCGACACGCCAGTGACCAGGCACTTCGACGCGGCCCGGCTGCTGACCGTCCGCGGCTGTGCGCCGCGCTGGCAGTTCTGTCATATCGATGACCTGGTGTCCGCGCTCGAACTGGCCGTCGCCGGGGATGTGACCGGGAGTTTCGCCGTCGGCTGCGACGGCTGGCTGGACCAGGATCAGGTGGAGGAAATCAGCGGGCTGCGGCGGCTGGAACTGCCGGCCAGCCTGACCCTGGGCACGGCACAGCGGCTGCACCGGATCGGCATTGCGGCCGCCCCTATCAGCGACCTGCCGTACCTGGTGTATCCGTGGGTGGTCGACTGCCAGGAACTGCGGTCGGCGGGCTGGCACCCGGCCTACGACAATGCGGCCGTGCTGCGCGCGCTGATGACGGCCAGGGCGCTGCACCGCGCCACCGCCCGGCGCATCCCGCGCAAGGAGGCGACGATCACCGCGGCCGGTGCCACGGTCGCCGTGCTCGGCACCGCGGCGATCGTGCGGGCGGCCCGCCGGCGGCGGCGGGGCGGCTAGGCATGCCCGGCCGGAGTAGGAGACCCTGCCCGTCCGGCAATCCGGGTACCTTTGCTCCGTGAATGTGATCAGGCTGGCAGAGATGCGCGACACCGGGCTGTCGGTGGACGAGGTGCAGGCTGCCGTCACCGATCCCGCCGCGGGCGGCATCGCGCTGTTCGTGGGCACGGTCCGGGATCACGACCACGGACGGACCGTGACCAGGCTCTCCTACAGCGCGCATCCGTCAGCCGCCGCCGAGCTGCGGACGGTGGCCGAGAAGGTGGCGGCCGAGTTCGGTGCCACGGCGGTGGCGGCCGTGCACCGGATCGGTGACCTGGCCGTGGGCGACCTGGCGGTGGTGGTGGCCGTGGCCTGCCCGCACCGGGCGGAAGCGCTTGCGGCCTGCCATGCCCTGATTGACCAGCTCAAGGAAAGCGTGCCGATCTGGAAGCACCAGTCATTCGCCGGTGGTGAGAGCGAATGGGTCAGCGGTGCCTGACCTGCGGTCGGTGACCCGCCGCCAGCTGACGCTGTATGTCGCGGTGGCGGGGGTGCTGGTCGCCGCCGCGGTCGCGGCGTTCGCGCCGGTCCCCTACGTGATCTTGAGCCCGGGCCCGACCCTGAACACGCTCGGCAAGCTCCCGGGCGGCCGCCCGCTGATCGAGATCTCCGGCCACCCGACCTACCCGGTCAACGGCCACCTGAACATGGTCACCGTGTCCTACCAGGGCGGCCCGCAGGACAAGCTGAACGTCTTCGCGGCGCTGCGGGCCTGGCTGACCCCGCACGAGGCGGTGGTGCCGGAGGTGGAGCTGTTCGGGCCCGGCCAGACCCAGCGGCAGGTGACCAAGCAGGACACCCTGCAGATGACCAGCTCGGAGCAGACCGCGACCGCGGCGGCCCTGTGCGAGCTGGGTATCCCGTTCACCACCGTTGACACGGTGGCGGCGGTCGTCCGGGGGTATCCGGCTGACGGCGTGCTGCACCGGGCTGACGTGATCAAGGCCGTGGATGGCACCACGGTGAGCTGCCGGCGGGGCACGGCATCGCTGATCCGGGCCCGGGCGCCGGGCGCGCCGGTCACCCTCACCGTGGTGCGCACCTCCGGCGGCCACCCGGTCACCCGGCACGTCCGGCTCACCACGACCGGGGTGCAGGGGCACGCGGTGGTCGGCATTTCGGTCGCGGAGAGTTATGTGTTCCCGTTCAGCGTGCAGATCCGGGTGGGTGACATCGGCGGGCCGAGCGCGGGCCTGATGTTCGCGCTGGGGATCATCGACAAACTGACCCCGGACAACCTGACGAGCGGGAAGTTCATCGCCGGCACCGGGGAGATCGCGGTGAACGGCGCGGTCGGCCCGATCGGCGGCATCCAGCAGAAGATGGCCGGGGCCAGGCAGGCGGGCGCAACCGTCTTCCTCACCCCGGCCGCCAACTGCCCCGACACGGCCGGAGCCGTCCCGGCGGGCATGCGGCTGGTCAGGATCAGCACACTGGCCGGCGCGGTGCGTGCGCTCAATGCACTTGCCGCCGGCGCCCAGGTCCCGTCCTGCTGACGGCCAGCCAGTTCACAGGCTCAGCCGGGCCGGCCACGACCGGGGCTGCTGCGGGTGCCCAATCGTGAGCGGAACGGAACATCGCGGTGGCCGGGCATGGACATGATCGCGGTAGATTGGCGCCGCACGGGCCTACCCCGGCCCGCGCCGCCGCCGGGCCGCCGCCGCACGGCCCGTCCCGATGCCCTGACATGAGGGGGACTGGTTGAGCTTCCAGCCGCCGGGCCGGGCCCGCCCGCCCGCCAGCCGGGCCGCGCTCCGGCTGCCCCGCTGGCCCCGGTACCTGGTGCCGGCCGTGCTGGGGCTGATCGCCCTGATCGTGGTGGTCACCATCGTCGCGGGGGTCTGGACGGACCTACTGTGGTTCCGCTCGGTGCACTACAGCTCGGTGTTCGCGGTCACCTACGGCACCAGATGGACGCTGTTCTTCGTGACCGGCCTGTTCATGGCCCTGGTGACCGGTGTGAACGCGATCATCGCCTACCGGCTGCGGCCGGAGTACCGGCCGGTCCCGGCCGGCGAGCGGCCCGGGATGGACCTGTACCGGCAGGCGGTTGACCCGCACCGGCGGCTGCTGCTCGGGCTGGTGCTGTGCCTGGTCGGCCTGCTGTCCGGGCTCAGCGCGGCCGGGGCCTGGCAGACCTGGCTGCTGTTCGCCAACCAGGTCCCGTTCGGCGTCAAGGACCCGCAGTTCGGCCTCGACATCTCCTTCTTCGTGTTCACCTACCCATTCCTGCGGCTGGTGCTCGGCTACCTGTTCACCGCCGTGCTGCTGTCGCTGGCCGCGGTGCTGCTGGTGAACGCGCTCTACGGCGGACTGCGGGTGCAGGGCCGGCGGCTGCGGGCGACCGCCGCCGCGCAGACCCACCTGTTCCTCCTGCTCGGGGTGTTCGTCCTGCTCAAAGGGGTCGCCTACTGGATCGACCGGTATGGCATCGACTTCTCCCAGCGCGGCACGGTGACCACCGGCGCCTCCTACACCGACGTGAACGCGGTGCTGCCGGCCAAGACGGTGCTGGCCATCATCGCGGTGATGTGCGCGGTGCTGTTCTTCGCCGGCGCGCTGCGCCGCAGCGCGGCGCTGCCCGCCGTCGGGTTCGGCCTGCTAGTGCTGTCGGCGGTGCTGATCGGGGGCGTCTACCCGGCGATCATCCAGCAGTTCGTGGTCAAGCCGAACGAGCTGGCCAAGGAGTCCAGATACATCCAGCGGGAGATTGCCGGCACCCGCCAGGCCTACGGGGTCAGCGGCGCCAACGTGATCAGTTATCCCGGCACCAGTTCCGTGCCGCCCAGCAAGCTGGGCAGCCAGGTGGCGGACCTGACCGGAATGCGGCTGATGGACCCGGCGGTGGTGTCGCAGACGTTCCAGCAGCTGCAGCAGGTGAAAGGCTTCTACCAGTTCCCCAGCATGCTGGCGGTGGACCGCTACATCCTGCCGTCCAGCCACAGCCCGCAGGATGTCGTGATCGCCGTCCGCGGCATGGGCGGCCCGCCCGCTGGCCAGGGCAACTGGATCAACACCCACCTGGTGTACACGCACGGGTTCGGGGTGGTGGCGGCGAAGGCGGACGCGGTGGCGGCCGGCGGCAACCCGTGGTTCGTGGAGAGCGACATCCCGCCGCACGGGCAGCTGGGCGCGTTCCAGCCCCGGGTCTACTTCGGCCAGCAGCAGAACACCTATGCGATCGTGGGCGCCCCGCCCGGGCGGCCGCCGCAGGAGCTTGACTACCCGTACGAGAGCGCGAGCGGCCAGCAGAACAACACCTACCAGGGCAACGGCGGGGTGCCGGTCGGCTCGCTGCTGAACCGGCTGCTGTACGCGATCAAGTTCCGTGAGCTGAACATCCTGCTGTCGAGCGCCATCAACGGCGACTCGAAGATCCTCTACGACCGGCAGCCGCTGGCCCGGGTGGCCAAGGTGGCACCGTTCCTCACCCTGGACGCCAACCCGTACCCGGTGGTCGCCGACGGGCGGATCCTGTGGGTGGTGGATGGCTACACCACCACCGACCTGTATCCGTACTCCGAGCGGATCAGCCTGCCCGCCGCAACCGCCACCAGCCAGACCCCGAACGGCGCGGTCGCGGGCGAGGCCGTCGGCCAGACCAACTACCTCCGCAACTCGGTCAAGGCGGTGGTGGACGCGTACACCGGGGCGGTCACCCTCTACCAGTGGGGGCCATCCGACCCGCTGCTGCGGACCTGGATGAACGCCTTCCCGGGGATCATCAAGCCGCGCTCGGACATACCCGCATACCTGCTGCCGCACTTGCGCTATCCGCCGGATCAGTTCGAGGTGCAGCGGCAGATCCTGGCCAAGTACCACGTCACCAACCCGCAGTCGTTCTACGGCGGGCAGAACTTCTGGACGGTGCCGAACGACCCAACCGGCGCCACCACGATCACCAGCAGCCTTAACCAGCCGCCGTACTACCTGACCATGACCATGCCCGGCTACCGTGAGCCGGAGTTCTCGATCACCACCACGATGGCGCAGCGGTCGCGGCCGAACCTGGCCGCCTACATTGCGGTGGACAGCAACCCGCGGTCCGGCTACGGCACGCTCCAGGTCCTGCAACTGCCGCAGGCCGCGGCCATCCTGGGCCCCCAGCAGGTGCAGAACAACTTCGAGTCCGACACCGTCGCCTCCAAGGAACTGTCGCTGTTCCGGCAGGGTGGCTCGAGCGTGATCAAGGGCAATCTGGTCGCGCTGCCGCTGGCCGGCGGGCTGCTGTACGAGGAGCCGATCTACATCCAGGCGGCCGGTGGCG
This sequence comes from uncultured Actinomycetes bacterium, assembly GCA_963837105.1. GTDB lineage: Bacteria > Actinomycetota > Actinomycetes > Streptosporangiales > Streptosporangiaceae > UBA9676. The sequence continues at coordinate 337,863 of CAWIMG010000036.1, forward strand.
CCAGCGCCGGTTCCTACCCGACCCTGAAACGGGTGTTCGTGTTCTTCGACGGCCAGGTTGGCTACGGGCCCACCCTGCAGAACGCGCTCGGCCAGGTCTTTGCCGGGCTGCCCAGCACCGGCCCGGCCGTGCCCAGTGGCAGCGGCAAGGTGAGCGCCGCGGTGCGTGGCTACCTGGCGCAGGCCGAGCAGGACTACGCGGCCGCGCAGGCGGCGCTGAAGAGCGGTGATTTCGCCGCCTACGGCCAGGACATCGCGAACATGAAGGCGGCGCTCGACCACGCCCAGCACGCCGCGGCCGCCACCCCGGCCGCGGCGCCTGGCCCGTCCGCCAGCCCGTCCGCGTCCCCCACGCCGACGCGCTAGTGGACGGCCTTGCCCCCGGCGGACACGGGCATGGTGGTGCGCACGGGCAGCCAGGCCAAGGGCGTACGCTCGGTGGTGGCGGCCAACCACCGCCGAGTGCTGATGAGAGCAGCTGTCTAGTGCCTGGGCCGGTGGCCCGGGAGGGGAGCGGGACTGGCCGTGGCGCCTCGAATCCTGGTTGATGCGACCGCTGTGCCTGCGGATCGCGGGGCGCTGGGCCGGTACGTGGACGGGCTGGTCGCCGCGCTCGGAGCCGCCGGCGCCGACCTGGCGGTCGCCTGCCAGCGCGCTGACGAGGAGCGCTACGGGCGGCTGGTGCCAGACGCCCGGGTGGTGGCAGGCCCGACCGCGATCGCGCACCGTCCTGCCCGGCTGACCTGGGAGCAGACCGGGCTGCCGCAGGTGGCTCAGCAGGTCGGCGCCGATGTCCTGCACGTGCCGCACTACTCGATGCCGCTGCGGTGCGGCGTGCCGGTCGTGGTCACGATCCACGACGTGACGTTCTTCACCGATCCGGATGCCCACGGCCTGACTACCGCCGCCTTCTTCAAGTCGGCCATCAGGACCTCGGTCCGGCGGGCGACCAGGCTGCTGGTGCCGTCCAAGGCCACCAGGGACGAACTGGTGCGGGTGCTGGGCGCCGACCCGACCCGGATCGACGTCGCCTATCACGGCGTGGACCACTCGCTGTTCCACCGGCCCAGCCCGGAGCAGGTGCACCAGGTTTCGGACCGGCTGGGCCTGCACGGTAAGCCCTACGTGGCCTACCTGGGCTCGCTGGAGACGCGCAAGAACGTGCCCGACCTCATCAGCGGCTGGGCCGCCGCCGTCGCCGACCTGGCCGACCCGCCCGCGCTGGTACTGGCCGGCGGCAGCGGCTGGAGCGAGGAGGTGGACGAGGCGATCGCCGGGGTACCCGCGCACCTGCGCCTGGTCCGGCCCGGCTACCTGCGCTTTTCTGACCTGCCCGGCTATCTGGGCGGCGCGCTGCTGGTCGCCTTCCCCAGCCGGGGCGAAGGTTTCGGGCTGCCGGTGCTGGAAGCAATGGCCTCCGGCGCGCCGGTGCTGACCACTCACCGGACCTCGCTGCCGGAAGTGGGTGGCGACGCGGTCGCCTACACCGAGCCCGACGCCGGCAGCATCCAGGCCGGGCTGCGGGCGCTGCTGGAAGACCCGGTCCGGCGGGAGGCACTGGGCGGGGCCGGCTATGCCCGGTCGCAGGAGTTCACCTGGGCCGCGTCGGCCGAGGCGCATCTCGCCTCGTACCTGCGTGCGGCCGGGCAGCGAGACGAGTAATCTGCGGCTCCATGTCATCACCGCCCTCTGTTCCAGCCCCTGCCGGGCTGCTTGAGGCCATCCTGCTCGTCGGCGGCCAGGGCACCCGGCTGCGGCCGCTGACCATCAGCACACCCAAGCCGCTGCTGCCCACTGCCGGCGTCCCGTTCCTCGCCCACCAGCTGGCCAGGGCCGCGGCCGCCGGGGTCACCCGGGTGGTGCTGGCGACCTCATACCGGGCGGGGATGTTCGCGGACTGCTTCGGCGACGGCGCCGCGTTCGGGCTGGAATTGGTCTACGTGCAGGAGGAGACCCCGCTCGGCACCGGTGGCGCGATCCGGAACGCGGCGGCGGCCCTGCGCGGCGAGCCGGGCAGCCCGGTGATCGTGCTGAATGGGGACATCCTGTCCGGCCACGACCTCACCGCCCAGCTCGGCCTGCATCGCAAGGCCGATGCGGCGGTCACCCTGCACCTGGTCGAGGTGCCCGACCCGGCCCGCTTCGGCTGTGTGCCCACCGGCGCCGACGGCCGGGTGACCGCGTTCCTGGAGAAGGCGCCGGACCCGGTCACCAACCAGGTCAACGCGGGCTGCTACGTCTTCCGCCGGGACGTGATCGACGTCATCCCGGCCGGGACGGTGACCTCGGTGGAGCGGGAGACGTTCCCCGGCCTGATCGGCCGCGGCGCGGTCGTGATGGGCTACCTGGAGAGCGGGTACTGGCTGGACGTGGGTACCCCGGAGGCGTTCGTGCAGGGGTCGTGCGACCTGGTGCTTGGCCGCCTCGTCTCGCCGGCGCTGGCCGCCGCCACCGGGGTGCCGGGGGAGGCGCTGCTGCTCGACGGGGCCCGGGTCAGCCCGGCGGCGCAGGTGGGCGGGGGCACCGTGGTCGGCGCCGGGTCGGTGATCGGGCCGGGCGCACGGGTCGAGCGCAGCGTGCTGTTCGACGGGGTGGAGATCGGCGCCGGGGCGCAGGTCAGCGGCTCGGTACTTGGCCGGGGTGCCCGTATCGGCGAGTCGGCCGTGCTTGATGCCGCCGTCCTGGGCGAAGATGTGTGCGTGGCCAGAGGGAATGAGTTGCGGGCTGGGCTGCGTGTATGGCCGGGGGTTGACCTCGGTCCGACCTCGGTCCGTTTCTCCACGGACGCCTGACCGGCGGCCCACCGGTGGTGGCGCTGCCGGCCGCGGACGCGGCCCCCGACGGTGCGGCCAGTGCGCTGATCCGGCACTGGCCGCTGCCCTTCCCGGTGGATCTGGCCAGGACCCTCGGGGTGCACCGGCGCGGGCGGGGTGACCCGACCTTCCAGACCGATCCGGCCGGGGCGGTCTGGCGGACCTCGCTGACCCCGGACGGCCCGGGCACGCTGCGGGTGGTGGCCGGCCCGGCCGCTGGCACCGCCACCGGCGCTGGTGGCCTCACCGCCCACGCCTGGGCCTGGGGACCGGGCGCGGGCTGGCTGCTGGCCGCGCTGCCCGGGCTGCTCGGCGAGGGTGACGACCGTACCGGCTTCGCGCCGGCTCACCCGCTGCTGGCCGAACTGGACCGGCGGCATCCCGGGCTCCGGATCGGCCGCTCCGGCCGGGTGCTGGAGGCGCTGGTGCCCGCGGTGCTGGAGCAGAAGGTCGTGGGGGTGGAGGCCAAGCGGGCCTGGCGGCGGCTCCTGCTCCGCTTCGGTGACCAGCCGCCCGGTCCGGTCCCGCCCGGGATGCGGGTGTTCCCGCCGCCCCGGGTGTGGTCGGCGATCCCGTCCTGGGAATGGCACCGGGCCGGGGTGGAACTGGTCCGGGCCAGGACGATCGCCGGTGCCGCCCGGGTGGCCGGCCGGCTGGAGGAGATCGTCACCATGAGCCCGGCCGCGGCGGATCTGCGGCTGCGCACGCTGCCCGGGATTGGGCCGTGGACCTCGGCTGAGACCCGCCAGCGGGCGTGCGGTGACCCCGATGCGGTGTCGGTCGGTGACTACCATCTGCCCAGCATCGTCGGCTGGGCGCTGGCCGGCCGGACCGTGGACGACGCCGGCATGCTGGAACTGCTCGCCCCCTATCCCGGCCACCGCTACCGCGTGACCAGGCTGGTGTCCCTGGCCGGGATGGGCCCACCGCGCCGTGGCCCGCGCAACCCGGTCCGCGACTACCGGGCCTTCTGACCGCCAGGCCGGCCGCGCGCCTGGCTGGCCCGGGGGAAGGCGGCCAGATCGGGCTCGATCCACCCGCTCCGGGCCGCGGCCGAGGCCAGCGTCCGGGCGGAGTAGTGCCGGGACAGCAGCCGTTTGTCCAGCAGTCCCGGGTTGCTGGCCGCGAATGCGGCAAAGCCTGCCGTGTCATCCGGGCCGGCGGTGACGTGAAGAGCGACCAGTTCGGTCCACGCCAGGGTCATCGTGGCGTTGTACTTCTGCGGTGCCCGCTCGTAGGCCGCGACATGCTGGATCCAGCCGGCCACCACGCCCGGGGCCCGGCTGGCGCCGTACCGCTGGACCGCGATCCAGGCCAGGTGGATGTGCTGGCGGTGGCGGAACGGCGTACCGCCGGGCGCGACCTCGGCCAGTACTTCGGCTAGTTCCGGCGGCAGTGGCCTGGCCTGGGCCGGCTCGCTGGCTGGTGCCTGTGTGTCATATGGCTACCTCCGTCAGCGCCTGGATGACCGCCAGGAATCCGGCCCGCTCGGCGTCGGTCACCTGGCCGAGCGCCTGCCGCTCCAGATCCCGGATCGCGTCGCTGACCTGGCCGGCCGCGATCCGGCCGGCCGGGGTCAGTGACACCAGGAATGACCGCCGGTCGGCCTGGTCCATCTCACGGGCTATGAATCCGCGCCCGGACAGCCGGTCCAGCACGCTGGTCAGCGTGGACGGCTTAGTCCCGGTCGCGGTGCCGAGCAGCCCAGCCGGCACCGGCGAGGCAGCCGCCAGGCACGCCAGCGCGTTGATCTCCGCGGGGCCCAGCTCCAGCCAGGCCAGCAACTTCACCAGCGCATGGATGGTCACGTGGGTAGCCCGGTGCAGGCTGAGCGTGATGCCGCCGAAGGGGTCGTTCCGGCCGGCGCGGGGCTGCTCACTTATCACGAAATCAGATTATACCAAATCGAAATAAGCTCCCAAGGCCAGCCCCGCCGCCCGTCGCGGGGAATGATGGCAGGCCTGGCGCTCTTCTACGAGCATGGACCTGCCATCCCTGCCCGTCGCCGGCCGGGGAGCGGCCCGGAAAAACCAGGCTGGCGGGCTGGTGCCTGCGGGGAGGCCCGCCGGGTCCGCAATTAGAGTGCCGCTATGAGCGCCGCCGCCCACCGCTCGCCGTCGCCGCCACCGCCCGCGCCGCTGCCATCGGCCAGCGCCATCCGCCGGGCACTTGCCCGGGCCAGGGACGGCAAGCCGCTCGACCAGACCGAAGCCACGGTGCTGCTGCACGCCCGTGGCGCGCAACTGGCCGAGCTGACCCGGCACGCGGGCCGGGTCCGGGACGCCGGGCTGGCCGCCGCAGGCCGCCCGGGCCTCATCACCTACTCGCGCAAGGTCTTCATCCCGCTCACCCGGCTGTGCCGGGACCGCTGCGGCTACTGCACCTTCGTCACCGTGCCCGGCCGGCTGGACAGCCCCTACCTGTCCGGTGATCAGGTGCTCGCCATCGCGCGCCAGGGCGCCGCACTCGGCTGCAAGGAGGCGCTGTTCACGCTGGGCGACCGGCCGGAGGACCGGTGGCGGCAGGCCCGGGACTGGCTGGACGCCAGCGGCTACGACAGCACCCTGTCCTACCTGCGGGCGATGGCGATCCTGGTGCTGGAAGAGACCGGGCTGCTACCGCACCTGAACCCGGGTGTCCTGTCCTGGCAGGACTTCCAGCGGCTGAAACCGGTCGCGCCGTCGATGGGGATGATGCTGGAGACCACCGCGGCCCGGCTGTTCACCGACAAGGGCGGCCCGCACTACGGCAGCCCGGACAAGGACCCGGCGGTCCGGCTGCGGGTGCTGGAGGACGCCGGCCGTTCGTCGGTTCCGTTCACCACCGGCATTCTCATCGGCATCGGCGAGACGCTGGCCGAGCGGGCTGAGTCGATCTTCGCCATCCGCCGGGTGGCCCGCGAGTACGGCGGCATCCAGGAAGTCATCGTGCAGAACTTCCGGGCCAAGCCGGACACCAGGATGCGCGGGGTGCCCGACGCCGGCCTGGACGACCTGGCCGCGACTATCGCCGTCGCCCGGCTGGTGCTCGGCCCGGCCATGCGCATCCAGGCCCCGCCGAACCTGATCGGTGACCAGTACCGGCTGGTGCTGGCGGCCGGGATCGACGACTGGGGCGGGGTGTCGCCGCTCACCCCGGACCACGTCAATCCCGAGCGCCCCTGGCCGCAGATCGACGCCCTGGCCGCGCGGACCGCCGAGGCGGGCCTGACGCTGGCCGAGCGGCTCACCATCTACCCCGGCTACCAGCGTGAGCCGTGGCTCGATCCGAGGCTGGCCGGGCACGTGGCCGCGCTCGCCGACCCCGCCACCGGGCTGGCCCGGCAGGGTGCCCGGCCGGCCGGGCTGCCCTGGCAGGAGCCGGACGGCGGCTGGGGCGAGGCCACCGGGCGGACCGACCTGCACGTCACCATCGACACCGCGGGCCGCGCCGCCGACCGCCGGGACGACTTCGCGCAGGTGTACGGCGACTGGGCGGAGGTGGCCACCCGGATCGACCCCGCTGCCCGCCCGGCCGGGGACGCCGGGGATGCCCGTGCGGCCGGGGAATGCCGAGGTGGCGGGCGGCAGCCGTTTGGCGGCGAACGGGGCGAAGATGGCGACGGCGCCCGCGCGGCTGCGCCGGGAGGTGGCGGCGGCGCTGCGGGCGGCTGAGCGGGACCCGGCGGGGATCACCGACGGGCAGGCGCTCGCCCTGCTCGGCGCGGACGGGCCGGACCTGGCGGCGCTGGCGGCGCTGGCCGACGCGGTGCGCCACGACGTCACCGGCGACGACGTTACCTACGTCGTCACCCGCAACATCAACTTCACCAACGTGTGCTACACCGGCTGCCGGTTCTGCGCGTTCGCGCAGCGGCGGACCGACCCGGACGCGTACACGCTGTCGCTGGCGCAGATCGGCGACCGCGCGGCGCAGGCCTGGCAGGCGGGCGCGACCGAGGTGTGCATGCAGGGCGGCATCCACCCGGATCTGCCCGGCACCGCCTACTTCGACATCGCGGCGGAGGTCCGCGGGCGCTGCCCGGACCTGCACATCCACGCGTTCTCGCCGATGGAGGTGATGAACGGGTCGGCCCGCACCGGGCTGCCGGTGCGGGAGTGGCTGGTGCGGGCCCGCGAGGCGGGCGTCGGGTCGCTGCCGGGCACCGCGGCCGAGATCCTGGACGACGACGTGCGCTGGGTGCTGACCAAGGGCAAGCTGCCCGCGGCGGCCTGGACCGAGGTCATCACCACCGCCCACGACCTGGGTATCCCGACCACCGCGACGATGATGTACGGGCATGTGGACACGCCCGCGCACTGGGTCGCGCACCTGCGGGTGATCCGGCGGATCCAGGAGCAGACCGGCGGCTTCACCGAGTTCGTGCTGCTGCCGTTCGTGCACGCCAGCGCGCCGATCTACCTGGCCGGCCTGGCCCGGCCGGGACCGACCCGGCGGGAGAACCGGGCCGTGCACGCGCTGTCGCGGCTGATGCTGCACGGCGCGATCAGCAACATCCAGTGCTCCTGGGTCAAGCTGGGCGTGGCCGGCTGCCGGGACGTGCTCCGCGGCGGCGTCAACGACCTCGGCGGCACCCTGATGGAGGAGACCATCAGCCGGATGGCCGGCTCCGCCCACGGGTCGTTCAAGACCATCAGCGACCTGGCCGACCTGGCCGCCCCGACCGGGCGGCCGCTGCGCCAGCGCACCACCCTGTACGGGCATCCTCCGGCCGAACGACTGGCGGCCGCCGCGGCCAGTGACGGCGTGTGCGAGTCCGTCCGGGCCGGCCGGACGGCGCTGCCGCTGGTGGCTAGCGACTAACCAGGAACTCGCCGGGGTCGCGCGGGGGACGGCCGGGGGCGGGCGCAGCCGGGTGGCCGACCCCTACGGCCCCCATGGGATCCCACTCCTCCGGGAGCGCGAGGGCGCGGCGGGTGACGTCGCGGCAGAACATCGTGCTGGACACCCAGCACGAGCCGAGGCCCTCGACGGCCAGCGCGACCAGCAGGTTCTGCACCGCGGCGCCCATGGCGACCACGAACATCTCGCGCTCGGCGGCGTTGCGGCGCGGATCGGGATAGGTGTGCGCCGCCTCGGCGTGCAGGCACGGCACGATCAGCAGCGGCGCCCGGCGCAGCGGCTCCCCGCGCCGGACCCGGCGGGCGATCTGCTCCGGCGTGAACCCGTCCCCGCGCAGGTCCGCGATCCAGGCGGCGAGCATGTCGTCGAGCAGGGCGGAGCGGGCCGCGGCCGTCTGCAGCACCGCGAACCGCCACGGGGTGGAGTGATGCGGGGCGGGCGCGGTGATGGCGGCGGCGATGGCCCGGCGGACCGCGCCGGGGTCGACCGTCTCGGCGGTGAACTCGCGCACCGTCCGGCGGGCGGCCAGCACGTCGGCGGCACCGTACCGGAACAAGTCCTCGGCGGCCGGCCGGATCAGCGCTTGCGCGCCCGGCCCATCCTGCTCGGTGACCAGGCTGCCCAGGCCGCGCACGACCGCCACCGGGATCCCCGCGGTCTTTCCCTTGACCAGTTCGGCCGCGGCGGCGATCTCGTCGGCCACCGCGGCCAGTGTCACCTCCAGCGGGGTTCCGAACGTGTCCGGCTGGCCACGGTAGTCCAGCAGCGGCGTCAGGCCAGCCGCACCGATGGCGGTGTCGGTCTGGCCGGTCCGCCAGGGCCGGCCCATGGTGTCGGAGATGACCACCGCGACCCGGGTGCCCGCGAGCGCCCGCAGCCCGGCCCGGAGCCGGCGGGCCGAGCCATCGGGGTCGGCGGGGAGCAGCACCACCGTGCCCGGCTCGGTGTTGGAGGCATCCACGCCCGCCGCCGCGAGCACCAGCCCGTGCCGGGTCTGCACGATCCGGGCCGGGCCGCGGCGGGCCACCACCCGCACCGTCTCGGCGTCGATCGCCTCGTCCCGGCTGGACCAGGCGATCTGCCCCTCCGCCTTGCTGACGATCTTGGAGGTGACCACCACGATGTCGCCGTCGGTCAGCCCGGGAGCGGCGGCGCAGATCAGCCCGGCCAGGTCGGTGCCGGGCCCGATCTCCGGCAGCCCGGTGAGGCCGGTGACGGTGATGGCGGGCGGCGGCTGGCCCGGGCCAGCCGCCGCGGTCCCGGTGGCGGGGCTGGTGCCGCCGGTCATGGCACGAGTTCGGCGGCCAGGCCCAGCGCGGCCTGGGCGATGGCCGCGGTCGCGGGCAGGTCGGTCATGTACAGCGGGACGGCCCGTACCGCGATCCCGGCCAGTTCCGGGGCGTCCACCGCCTCCTTGTCGCGCTCGTCGACGAGCCAGCCGGCCAGCAGGCCCGGCCCGTAGTGCGCGCCCACGCCGGCCGCGGTGGCCGGCACGCCGATCGCGGCCAGGCACTTGTCGGCCATCCCGCGCACCGGTGCCCCGCCGATGATCGGGGAGACACCGATCACCGTCTTGCCGCGCACCGCGTCCGCGATCCCGGGCACGGCCAGGATGGTGCCGATGCTCACGACCGGGTTGGACGGCGGGAACAGGACCAGGTCGGCCGCCTCGATGGCGGCCAGCACCCCCGGTGCCGGGCTCGCCTGCTCCGCCCCGGCCAGGACGAAGCCGGCCGCGGGCACCGCGGCCCGCAGCCGGACCCACCACTCCTGAAAGTGGACGGTCCGCGCACCGTCGCCGTCCCGCAAGATCACGTGCGTCTCGACCCGATCATCGGTCATCGGCAGCAGGCTGACCCCGGGCTGCCAGCGCTGGCACAGGACGCGGGTAGCGGCCGACAGCGGCAAGCCCGCCCCGAGCATGCTGGTCCGGTGCAGGTGAGTGGCCAGATCCCGGTCGCCCAGGCTGAACCAGTCCGGCCCGGCACCGTAGGCGGACAGTTCGGCCAGCACGGTGTGGGTGTCGCCGGCCCGCCCCCAGCCCTGCTCCTCGTCGATGCCGCCGCCAAGCGTGTACATCACGGTGTCGAGGTCGGGTGAGACGTGCAGGCCGAACAGGTTGATGTCGTCACCGGTGTTGCCGACCACGGTGACCTGGGCGTCCGGGGCGGCCGTGGCCAGCCCGCGCAGGAAGCGGGCGGCCCCGACCCCGCCGGCGAGGACGGTGATGCGCATGCCGGCAAGTCTGGCAACCGCCGCCGCTGCCGTGCTCGCCGGGCCGGCCCGGCGGCTCGCCGGAGGGGCCCTGGAGGCGGCCTGCGGGCGGCCCGGAAGCGGTCCAGAGGCCCGCTGAGGCCGCCGATTCCGGCCCGGTGCATCCGGCATCAGCGGTGAATCAGTTGGTCATTATCACGCATCCCGCTTGACTCAGCGCAAGACACGCGCGTGTAATTTCATCTGTGTAGTTTGCGCGCCGGTGGGATGCGGCGCGGATGACGGGGCTGGCAGGGGTAGGAGGTGCGCCGTGGCTGAGGTCGTCCCATTCGGCATGTTTGGTATCGGCGAGGACGATGACGGGGGCCTGGCCTGGCAGGACCGTGCCCTGTGCGCCCAGACCGATCCGGAAGCGTTCTTCCCGGAAAAGGGTGGCTCGACCCGCGAGGCGAAGCGGGTCTGCCGCGGCTGCGAGGTCCGGGCCGAGTGCCTGGAGTACGCACTCGAACACGACGAGCGGTTTGGCATCTGGGGCGGGCTGTCGGAGCGCGAGCGCCGGCGGCTCAAGCGCGGGGCCGGCTGACCGGTCCGAGCGCCAGGGGTCTTGCCGTCTGCCTGATAGCCAGCCGCTGGTTCGCGTATTGTTCACGGATGCCCCCGCCTGTTCTGAACGGCCCGGTCTGGCCGGGCGGCAGGCGACCTTTGAGCAGCAAGCGGACACGTGTCGCCGACTAACCCGCAGGCCCAGCACGTCGTTACCGCGGTTATCGTCGCCCATGACGGCGCCGCGTGGATTCCGCGTCTCACCGAGGCGCTGCGGGCCCAGACCCGGCCGGTCCAGCGGGTGGTCGGGGTGGACACCGGCAGCCGGGACCGCAGCGGGGCGATGCTCGCCGAGGCACTGGGCCGGGCCAGCGTGTTCGGCATGGACCGGGGCACGGGTTATGGCGCCGCGGTGGGGCACGCACTCCGGCACCGGGCGGCCAGCGCCCACCTGCCAGCGGCCCCGGGCGCGCCGGGTGCCCGGGTCGAGTGGGTGTGGCTGCTGCACGACGACTGCGAGCCGGAGCCGGACGCGCTGGCACGGCTGCTGGCCGGCGCGGACGAGACACCAGCCGCGGCGGTGCTCGGCCCCAAGGTGCTGGACTGGTCCGACCGGGACGTGCTGCTGGAGGCCGGCGTCGGCATCGACCGGGCCGGCCGCCGGGTCACCGGCATCGAGCCGCGGGAGGTCGACCAGGGCCAGCACGACGGCGACCGGGACGTGCTCGCCGTGGGCAGCGCCGGCCTGCTCGTCCGCCGGGACGTCTGGGAGCATCTGGGCGGGTTCGATCCGGGCCTGCTGATGTACCGGGACGACCTGGACTTCTGCTGGCGGGTTCAGGCAGCCGGGTTCCGCGTGCGGGTGATCACCGACGCGGTGATCTACCACGCGGAAGCCTCGGCCCGGAACCGGCGGCAGGCATCCGCGGCGCCCCGGCGGGGGCGGCAGGACCGGCGCAACGGCCTGCTGGTGCTGCTCACCAACCTCCCGGCTGGGCCGATGCTGGCGGCGCTGGCCGGCAATCTGATGCTGTCCGCGCTGCGGACCGTCTTCTTCCTGCTGGCCAAGCGGCCCGGGGCGGCGCTGGATGAGTTCATGGCCGTCGCCGGTGTGGTCGGCCATCCGCTCCGGCTGCTCGCCGCCCGGCGCCGGCGGTCGGCCGGCCGCCGGGCCGCCTACAACCGCCTGCGCGCCGAGATACCGCCGGGCCGGTCGCTGCGCCGCATGGCCGAGTTCGCCACCAGCGCGCTGTCCAGGAAGACGCCGGTGGACACGGTCGGCACCCACCATGCCACCGACGACCCGACCGATGACGACTCGCTGCTGGTCAACAACGGCCTGGTGCAGCGGCTGCTGACCAACCCGGGCGTGCTGGTTTTCCTGGTGCTGACCGTGATCGCGGTGGCCGCGGAGCGCAGGCTGCTCAGCGTCAGCCCGCTCAGCGGTGGCCAGCTCACGCCGGCCTGGGGCGGGGCATCCGCGCTGTGGTCGGAGTACCTGCAGGGCTTCCACCCAGCCGGGATCGGCACCGCCGCAAGCACGCCGCCCTATGTGCTGGTCATGGCGCTGCTCGCGACCCTGCTGGGCGGGAAGCCATGGCTGGCGGTGGACGTCATCCTGCTCGGCTGCATCCCCCTGGCCGGCGTCACGGCCTATCTCGCGTCCCGCCGGATCACCCGGGTCGTGGCGGTGCGGATCTGGGCCGCGATGGCCTACGCCCTGCTGCCGGTCGGCATGGGCGCGGTGGCGGCGGGCCGGCTGGGCACGGCGCTGGCCCTGGTACTGCTGCCGGTCATCGGCCTGGTCGCCACCCGGGTCTTCACTCTCGGCCGCCGCCGGGCGCGGCGGGCGGCGTGGGCGGCCAGCGTGCTGGTGGCCGTCGTGGCCGCGTTCGTGCCGCTGGTGTGGCTGCTCACCGCGGCCGCCATGGTCGTCGGCGCGGCCGTCTACCGCCGGGGTCGGCCGTCGGTGGTGATCGACGCCGCGATCGTCGCGGTGGTCCCGGTGCTCCTGCTGCTGCCGTGGAGCCTGGTCCTGGTCACTCACCCGGCCCAGCTGTTCATGCAGGCGGGCCTGCAGCCGCCCGGGCTGGCTGCGTCTCATCTGGCGGCCCGGTCGCTGCTGCTGCTGTCTCCCGGCGGGCCAGGCCTGCCGCCCTACTGGGTGATGACCGGCCTGCTGCTGGCCGCGGTGGTGGCCCTGCTGGCCAGCGGCCGGGCGCTGGTGCTGGCGGGCTGGGCGGTAGCACTGCTGGGCCTGGTGACCGCGGCCATGCTGAGCCGGGTGATCGTGGTGTCGGCGGCCAGCGGCGACGCGGTGCCGGCCTGGCCGGGACCGGCGCTGGCGCTGGCGGCCGCAGGCCTGCTGGTGGCGGTGGCGGCCGCCGGGGACACGCTGCCGGGCCTGCTCGGGCGGGGCCACTGGCGCCGCCCGGCCGGCGTCGCCCTGCTGGCGTTGTGCGCGGTGGCCTGCACCGCACCCGTGCTGGCCGCTGCCTCCTGGCTGGTGAGCGGGGTCAGGGGGCCGGTCGCGCCATCTGCTGGCCCGGTACTGCCCGAGTTCGTTTCGGTGTCCTCCGGCACCGGGCTCCAGCTGCGCACGCTGGTGCTGCGCGCTGGCCCGCACGGCCGGGTGACGTACATGGTGCTGCGGGACAGCGATCCGCTGCTGGGTGCCAGTGACCTGCCCCCGCCCGCAACCGCCCAGCGGGTGCTGAACCTGAGCGTGGCCGCGCTCACCGCCCCGTACGGGGGCCAGGTGCTGGATCAGGGCCGGGCGCTTGCCCGCCTTGGCATCGGCTACGTGCTGGTGCCGGCACCGGTCAGTGCCCCGCTGGCGCGGCTGCTGGACGGGGTGCCCGGCCTGCGGCCGGTGAGTGCCACCTCGCAGTTCCAGCTGTGGCGGGTGACCGGCACCCCGGCCCGGGTGACGGTGACCGGGCCCAGTGGCACGGTGGTAGCGGTCTCCTCGGGGACGCTCAGCGTCTCCGGTGCCAGGGCGCCGGCCGCGGGCGGGACGCTGGTGCTGGCCGAGCCGGCCGGGGGCTGGACGGCGACATTCAACGGCCATCCGCTGACGCCGCTGGCCGCGCCGGTGGATGGCTGGGCCCAGGGGTTCCGGCTGCCGCCCGGCGGCGGAACGCTCAGCATCGGCCGCAGCCAGCTCGGCCGGTTCAGCGTGGTCACGCTGGAGCTGCTGGCGGTGGCGATCGTGGTGGCACTGGGCCTGCCGGGGACCCGGGTGGCGGGCGAGGCAGAGGAGGGCGCGGCGTCGGCCCGGCACGGCCGGGACAGTGGCCGGGTCCGGGCCCGGGATGACCGGCCCGGCCGGGCAGGCGGGCGGGACCGGGCCGGCTCGCGCGGGCCGCTGCGGCGCGGTAAGACCGGGAAGGGCCGGCCAGCGGTCCGGCGGCCACCGGCGCCCGTGGCCGGGGATGCCACGGCGGCGACGCAGGTGGTGGATGCCCGCGGTACCGGGACGGGGATGCCCGCCGGGACGGGGATGCCGCCGGGACGGGGATGCCCGCCGGGACGGGGATGCCCGCCGGGACGGGAGTCCCGGCCGGGGCGGGGATGGCCGCGGGGGCAATGGCGGCCGGGATGCCGGCGGCTGGGATGCCGGCGGGCCGGGCGGCTGCGGGCCCGGAGATGGACGCCCCGACGATGGTCACCCGGGGCCGCCGGGGTGCGGCACCCCGCCATGGCGGGAGCTATCCGGCTCCCGGTGACACCGGTGATCTGCCGGTTCGGGCTGATACCGGTGACCTGCCACTCCGGGTGGGACCCGGTGCCGGTGCGGCCGGCCCGGGTTATCCGCCCGCCGCCGCTGCCAGGGGCGGGCAGGCCGGTTATGCCCCGCCGCCCGCACGGGCTGGCTACGACACCGATGCTGACTGGCCGGGCTACCACACTGGCGCCGGGCAGGGCCGGGTGAGAGATGACACCGGGCCGGGCTGGCGGGGTCCGGGCTATGACACTGGTGGTGGCCGGCCCGTCCATGACACCGGCGGTGGGCGGCCGGTCTATGACACCGGCGACAGCTGGCCGGGCTTTGACACCGGTGGTGGCCGGGCGGTCCATGACACCGGTGGTGGCCGGGCGGTTCCCAGCCCGGATCAGGCCCCGGGGCGGCCCGGCTATGACACTGGCAGGGGCCAGCCCGGCTATGACACCGGCCCGGGCTACCGGCCACCGGGCAGCGATTCCGGCGCAGGCGGCGGCTGGCCCGGTGCTGGCACTGGTGGTGGCCGGGCGGCCTATGACACCGGCCCGGGGCCGGACTTCGGCCGCGAGGGTTATGCCACCGACGCCGGCCAGCAGGTGCCCGCTGGCGGCGCCGGCGCTGGGCGGGGCCGGCCAGCTTCCGCCCCCGACCCGCGGTACGGCGGTTACCCGGGCGATGAGCCGGCCGCGGGGCGCGGCGGCGCCGGGTCACCGGACCCGCCGGGTACACAGCGGGGCCGGAGGGCCAGCCGGCTCGGCTGGCCGGGCCGGGACCGCCGGTCCGCGCACGCCCGTCCCGGGGCCACCCGGAATGAGGCGGCGGGCGCGGGTGCGGCCCGGAGCGGCCCGCCCGCCGAGGACGAGGCGCTCTCCCCGCTGCCGCCGTTGCCGCCGCGCCGCCGCCGGCCGATGGATAGCTACCCCACCGATGACACCGGCGCCGGCTGGGACACCGGCTGGCACGAATCGCAGGATGTGGACCGGTGACCGGGCTCAGCGTGAACCGGGTCGTGGCACCGCTGGCCGTGCTGGTGGCGGTGGCTGCGGTGTATGGGCTGACCACCCTCGGTCACGCCACCACCTTCGGGAACGGCCGGCCGCAGGTGCCGCCGCTGGCCGCGGCGGCCACGTCGGTCGTCAGTGGCTGCCCGTCGCTGGGCGGCAAGGCCGCTGGCGGCGTCGCCCTCATTGCCGCGCCGGCCACCGCCGGCCCGGGCCAGGCCCAGCTGACCCGGCTGGCGGGCGGCAAACCGCTGCCCAGCGTCGAGCCGGCCCGGGCAGCTGACGGTGGCGCCGGTCGGGGCCAGCTCCGCCGCCCAGCACCAGCCCACCGCCACCGGGCAGCAGATCCAGACCGTGACCGCGACCGGCGGGGTGGTCGTGCGGGCGTCCGGTGCCATGGCGCGAGGGCTGGAAGTGGAGCCGGTCGGAACCACCGGGCTGCCCACGGGCCGGTGCGCAAGCCCGGGCACCGACTTCTGGTTCGTCGGGCCCGGCCAGCACAGCGCCGCCCGGATCGACCTGTACCTGCTGAACGCGGGCAGCCAGTCCGCTGAGGTGAACGTGGAGGTGTCCACGGACGCGGGCCCCCTGCAGGGCAGCACCGACACCGGCATCACGGTGGCGCCGCACAGCATGGTCGTGCAGTCCGTGGCTTCTGCCGTGCGCGGCTCCCGGGTCGTGGCTCTGCATGTGCGGACCAGTGTCGGGCAGGTGGTGGCGGCCGTCGAGGAGGCGACGAGCTCCAGTGGGAGCGGCGCCTGGCTGCCGGTCGCCCAGTCACCCACCGACCGGGTGGTGCTGCCCGGACTGCCCGCCACAGCCGGAACCCGGCAGGTGTTCGTGGCCGTGCCCGGCACCCGGGACGCGCACCTGGAACTGACCGCGGTCACCGTCAAGGGCTCCTACCAGCCCACCGGCGGCACCGGCCTCGACATCCCCGGCGGCTCGGCCGTCTCCATCGACCTGCCGTCGATGGCTGGTGTGCCGGCCGGGCTGAAGCTGACGTCGAATGTCCCGATCACCGCCTCGGCCATGCTGACCGGCGGCCCGTCCGGCGCCCCCGGTGCTTTCACGGCGGCTGCGCTGCCGCTGCAGGAGCAGGGCGTGGTCGCCTACAACCGGGCTGGTGGCGGCACCGACTCGCAGCTGGTGCTGTCGGCCCCCGGCCGGGCCGCCCGGGCCCAGCTCACCGAGATCGGCGGCACCGGGAAGACCCAGGTCGTGCAGATCGCCGCCGGTCACAGCCTGGTCGCGGTCCTGGGCAAGGGCGGGGGCTCCGGGCATACCTCAGCCTTCGCGGTGGTGATCACACCGCTGGCGGGGTCCGGCCCGCTCTACGCCGGGCGGGTGATCGTCGGCAGTGGTACCGGCGGCCGGATTCAGGACATGCTGCCGGTGGCCAGCGCACTGACCAGGGTGTCGCTGCCTTGGGTGCGGAACGTGACCATCACCACGGTGCCGTGAGCCGGGTGCCCGGCCGGGCCTGCTCCCCGGGCCTGGCGGCGGGTCAGTCCTCCGCCGGGTAGCCCGGATCCACATCCTCCGGGTCCAGCCCGAGCAGCCGGGCGAATTCCTCCACGACCACCTCGAAGATCAGTTCACCCAGTTCCTCGTCGCCCTCGGCGCGCGCTATCAGTGGCCGCCGGTACACCACGATCCGCGCCGGACGCGGGCCAGCCGCGAGGCTGTCTCCCGGAGGCGTGGGCGAGGTCCCGGGCGGGCCGGCCTCCAGCCGGGCCAGCGGCACCGGCCCCGGGCCCAGTTCGTCCAGCGGCGGAATCTCCTCCACGGCGAACTCCACGTCCGCCAGATGGGCTTCCCAGCGAGGTTCCAGCCGGGCCACAGCCTGCAGCACCAGTTCGTCGAACCGCTGCGCCCGGCTGCGGTGCAGCGGCACGCCCGGCGGGGCAAGCACGCCCCGCAGGCCGCGCCCGTGCCGGTCCCGCCGCCTGATCCGGGGAGCCTGCTCCGGGCCACCACCGGTGCCGCTGTCCACGTCCCCGAGGGTAACCGGCCAGGGACCGGCCTGGCCCGCCTGGCCGCCGCCAAGACACGATCCGGCGCAGAGCCCGGGGTGATGGCGTTCTGGTGCGTGGGTGAGTACGGTCTGCCGGTGTGAGCCATTCGCGCGGACCTGCCCCGGGGTGGACGCGCGATCTGGCCGCGATGGCACCCGGCGGCTGCGCGGCGGACCAGGATGGGGCGCGGCGATGACCTCCCGGCGGTGCTCCAAGCCCGCCTGCCGGCAGCCCGCCCTCTACACCCTCACCTACGTGTACCGCGACTCAACCGCCGTGCTCGGGCCGCTGGCGGTCTACCAGGAGCCGCATTGCTACGACCTGTGCGCCGCCCACGCCGGCCGGCTCACGGTGCCCCGTGGCTGGGAGGTCGTCCGGCTGCCCGCCGAGGCCGATGACGAGGTGACCACTGATCCCGACGACCTGGTAGCGCTGGCCAACGCGGTCAGGGAGGCCGCGGTGCCCGACGATCTGGAACCGATCGGCCAGGGGGTCGAAGTTGGCCGCCGCGGTCATCTGCGGGTGCTGCGCTCGTCCCCGGAGGATCACGGCGGGCAGCCCTAGCCGCTGCCAGCCCCCGCTCCCGCCACCCACCCCCACCTCGGTCACCTGCCCCGCTCCGGTCAGCACCCCGCTCCGGTCACCGCCGGCCGGACGGGGAGACCGGTAGGCTCGGTGTCCTGCATCGTGGCCAGGCCGCGGCGCGATGCGCTGGCCGATGCGCCATTGACAATGACCGAGAGGCAAGGCGGACGTGGGGCGGTACGCGAAGATCTTCAAGGCTTACGACATCCGCGGTGTCGTTCCGGACGAACTCGACGAACAGGTCGCGGAAGCGGTCGGGGCTGCTTTCGTGCGGCTGACCGGGGCCACCGCGGTAGTGACCGCCCATGACATGCGCACGTCCTCACCGGCGCTGGCCGACGCCTTCGGCCGGGGTGCCAGCGGCCAGGGCGCGGACGTGATCGCGGCAGGCCTCGGCTCGACGGACTTGCTGTACTACGCCAGCGGCAGCCTGGACCTGCCCGGGGCGATGGTGACCGCCAGCCACAACCCGTCCAAGTACAACGGGATCAAGCTGTGCCGCCCTGGCGCCCGGCCGGTCGGCGCGGATTCCGGGCTGGCTGAACTGCGGGACATGGCCGCCGCCGGGGTTCCCGCCGCGGCCGGCCCACCCGGCACCATTACCACCGGGGACCTGCTCCCCGATTACGCCGCCTACCTGAAGTCGCTGGTCGACCTGTCGCAGATCCGGCCGCTGACGGTGGTAGTGGACGCCGGCAACGGCATGGCTGGCCATACCGTGCCGGAGGTTCTCGCCGGGCTGCCGGTACGGGTGGTGCCGCTGTACTTCGAACTGGACGGCACCTTCCCGAACCACGAGGCCAACCCGATCGATCCCGCCAACCTGCGCGATCTGCAGCGGGCGGTGATCGAGTCGGGCGCTGACCTGGGCCTGGCCTTCGACGGAGACGCGGACCGCTGCTTCGTCGTGGACGAGCGGGCGGTCGCCGTCTCGCCATCGGTGCTGACCGCCCTGATCGCGGTCAGGGAACTCGCCAGCGAACCGGGCGCGGTGGTCATCCACAACCTGATTACCTCGCACGCGGTGCCCGAGATCATCGCCGAGCACGGCGGCACCCCGGTGCGGACCCGGGTTGGGCACTCGTTCATCAAGGCCAGGATGGCGGAGACGGGCGCGGTCTTCGGCGGCGAGCATTCGGGCCACTTCTACTTCCGCGACTTCTGGTTCGCCGACTCCGGCATGCTGGCCGCGCTGCACGTGATCGCCGCGCTGGGGGGCCAGGACGGGCCGCTGTCGGAGTTGCTGGCCAGCTACGGCCGGTACCACGCCACCGGCGAGATCAACAGCGAGGTCGGCGACCAGGACCTGGCCACCCTCGCCGTCCGGCAGGCGTTCGCCGCCCGGCCCGGCATCACCATGGACGACCTGGACGGCCTGACCGTGCAGGGCAGCGGGTGGTGGTTCAACCTCCGCCCGTCCAACACTGAACCGCTGCTTCGGCTCAACGCCGAGGCGGCCGACGAGGCCATCCTGGCCGCCGTCCGGGACGAGGTGCTCAGCATCGTCCGTGGCGGGGCCGGGTAGCGCTGGCGGACTGGGAGAGGCTGTGAAAATCGACGAGTGGCTGCTTGACCTGCTGGCCTGCCCAGCCTGCCATGCTCCGCTGCGGGCCGACGAGCAGGCAAGTGAGCTGGTGTGCACCAGCGAGTCGTGCGGCCTGGCCTACCCGGTGCGTGACGACATCCCGGTGCTGCTAGTGGACGAGGCCCGCCGTCCCCGGGAGGCGGGGTGACACTGGATGCCCAGGAGCGCCTGGACAGCCCCGGCCGGCTGGCCGAGGCCGACCCGGCCGACATGCTCCGCCAGGTAGCCTCGTCGGCCGCGCAGGTACGGATGGCCGTGCAGGCCACCCAGGAGGTGGACCTGGGCCAGATCACCGAGGCCGGCCGGCCACGGGCGATCGTGGTCACCGGCATGGGCGGCTCCGGCGTGGCGGGTGACATCCTGGCCGCCATCAGCGGGCCTGGCTGCCCGGTGCAGGTCGCGGCCGTGCACGACTATCAGCTGCCGGCCTGGGTGGGCGCGGCCGACCTGGTGATCGCCGTGTCGTGCTCCGGCGCGACCGAGGAGACGCTGGCCGCGGCCGGTGAAGCGGTCCGGCGGGGCTGCCGGCTGATCGCGGTCGGTGGCCAGGACTCGGAGCTGGCCGGAATGGCCGAGCAGGCTCGCGCTCCGTTCATCGGCGTGCGGTCGGCCGGCATGCCGCGGTCCACGCTGTGGGCGCTGTCGGTGCCGCTGGTGGTGGTGGCCAGCCGGCTCGGGCTGATCGACGTCCCCGCCGGTGACTATGAGGCAGCGGCCACCGAACTGGAGCGGATCTCCCAGCTGTGCCGGCCCGACAGTGAGTCGTTCGTCAACCCCGCCAAGATGCTCGCGCTGGAACTGGCAGGCACGCTGCCGATGATCTGGGGAACCTCCCCGCTGACGGGGGTGGCCGGGTACCGGTTCGCCTGCCAGCTCGGTGAGAACGCGAAATACCCGGCGGTGGCCGGCGTCCTGCCAGAGGCTAACCACAACCAGGTGGTCACGTTCGACGGGCTGTTCGCGGGCGGCCCGGACGGGCCCGCGGCCGAACCCGCGCCGGTCCCGCTGCGGCTGGTGCTGCTGCGGGACAGCCATGAGCACCCGCAGGTCGCCCGGCGGCGGGTGGAGTCGGCGCGGCTGGCCGCGGGGCGGGGCATCGAGGTCAGCGAACTGGCCGCGACCGGCAGCGGGCCGCTGGAGCGGCTGGCCAGCCTCGTCCAGCTGATCGACTACGCCACGGTGTACCTGGCCATCGCCCAGGGCATAGACCCCGGCCCGGTCGCCACGATCGCCGAACTGAAAGCACGGATCGCCTAGCACACGGCCAAGGAGCCGGGGTATGACCAGCCCAGATGGCCCGCAGCCGGCGGCGACCCCGCCGGCCGCCCCCGGGCAAGCTGACCCTGAGTCCGGCGGCCACAGCGGCGCCGGCCTGCGGGCGGTGCTGGCCGCGCTGGCCGCCAACCTGGGCATCGCGGCCACCAAGTTCGCCGCCTACGCCATCACCGGCTCGGCGTCGCTGCTAGCCGAGGCCGTGCATTCAGTCGCCGACTGCGGCAACCAGATGCTGCTGCTGCTCGGGCGGAACCGGGCAGCCCGCGGCCAGACCGAGGAGCACCCATTCGGTTACGGCCGGGAGCGGTACTTCTACGCCTTCCTGGTGGCGGTGGTGCTGCTGGCCGGCGGGGCCGCGTTCTCCATTTACGAGGGCATCCACAAGATCACTCATCCGGAGCCGATCCGGTCACCCGCGGTCGCCTTCGCCGTGCTGGCGATCGCGATCGTGCTGGAGAGCCTGTCCCTGCGGACGGCGGTCCGTCACTCCCGGCGGCTCCGGGGCGGGCAGGGCTGGCTGGCATTCATCCGCCGCGCCAAGGCACCGGAACTGCCGACGGTGCTGCTGGAGGACTCGGCCGCGCTGGCTGGCCTGGCGTTCGCCACCGTCGGCGTAACGCTGACCGTGCTCACCGGCCACGGGGTGTGGGACGGCCTCGGCTCGCTGGCGATCGGGCTGCTGCTGGCTGGCGTGGCCGTCGTGCTGGCGGTCGAGACTAAGAGCCTGCTGATCGGCGAAGCCGCCAGCGCTGAGGTGGAACAGGCGATCGTCGCCGCGCTCACGGCCGGGCCGGAGGTGCAGCGGGTGATCCACCTGCGCACCCTGCATATCGGCCCGGAAAGCCTGCTGGTCGCGGCGAAGATCGCGGTCCGTGGGGCTGATCGGGCGAGCACGATCGCGGCCGGCATCGACGCGGCCGAGCGCCGGATCCGCGCCGCGGTGCCGATCGCCGAGATGATCTACCTCGAGCCCGACCTGTACGAGTCGTCCCGGGCCGATACCACCGACCCGGCGATCCGCGCGGCCCGCCGTCCCGCGGACTGATCCCCGCCCGCCCGGCCTGGGCCGGGGTCAGGCGGTCTGATCTCGCCTGGCCGCCCGGGGCCGGGGTGAGGCGGACCGATCTCCGCCCGCCCGGCCGGCGCCAGGCTGAGCAGGCGCAGCGCCCGCTCCTTCTCGAACTCCAGCGCGCGGGCGGGCAGCGGCGGGATCCGGCCCACCCGGCGGCCGAGTTCGGCGACATCGGCCCGGACCGCGGGCTCGGTCAGCACCCGCAGCCCGAACGCGAGCGCGGCCGGGCTGATGTCATTCCGCTGCTCGATGCCCAGCGCGAGGGCGACCGCCGCCAGGTCGTCCTCGGTGAACCGGCGGTGCCGGGCCGCGGGCGGCCGGGTGCCGCCGCCGGCTGCCGCCCGGCCTGCCAGCACCGGCGGCTGCGTGGGGGTGGCCGCCCGGCTGCCCGGGCGCGGTTCCCGCACCGGCGGCAATAGGCCGAGCAGATCGCGGTAGCGCAGCATCCGGGCGGAGGTGCCCAGCCGCTGTGCGGCCTCGGTGATTCTCACAGATCATGAATCTAACATTTTTGTGTTAGAAATGCAGCCGCCAGCGTGCGCCGTCGGCCCCTCCTCCCTTACCGTCGAAAGATGCCGCCGGCTGCCGTCGGCCGGTGGCACCGGGCCGATCAGCCCATCAGCAGCCCCCTACCAGGAGTGGATATGCCAGCTGAACCCCTTCCGTTCAAGGTTGCCGACCTTTCCCTCGCCGATTTCGGCCGCAAGGAGATCAGGCTGGCCGAGCACGAGATGCCCGGCCTGATGGCGGTGCGCGAGGAGTACGCACCCAGCCAGCCGCTGCGCGGGGCCAGGATCACCGGATCGCTGCACATGACCATCCAGACGGCCGTGCTGATCGAGACGCTGACCGCGCTCGGTGCCCAGGTGCGCTGGGCCAGTTGCAACATCTTCTCCACCCAGGACCACGCCTCCGCCGCGGTGGCGGTCGGGCCGGACGGGACCCCCGGCAATCCGCGGGGCATACCAGTGTTCGCCTGGAAGGGCGAGACGCTGGCCGAGTACTGGTGGTGCACCGATCAGGCGCTGACCTGGCCGGACGCGGACGGGCCCAACATGATCCTCGACGACGGCGGCGACGCCACCCTGCTCGTGCACAAGGGCGCCGCCTATGAGCGGGCCGGTGCGGTGCCGTCCGCTGGCCCGGACGACCCGGCCGAACTCGCCGTCATCCTGGACCTGCTGCGCGCCAGCCTGGCCACCGATCCGGACCGGTTCACCCGGATGGGCGCGGGCATCGCCGGCGTCACCGAGGAGACCACCACCGGCGTGCACCGGCTCTATGACATGGCCAGGGATGGCACCCTGCTGTTCCCCGCCATCAACGTGAACGACTCGGTCACCAAGTCCAAGTTCGACAACAAGTACGGCTGCCGGCATTCGCTCATAGATGGCATCAAGCGCGCCACCGACGTGCTGATCGGCGGCAAGGTCGCCGTCGTCTGCGGGTACGGGGACGTGGGCAAGGGCTGCGCCGAGTCACTGCGCGGCCAGGGTGCCCGGGTGGTCGTCACCGAGATCGACCCGATCTGCGCGCTGCAGGCGGCGATGGACGGCTACCAGGTCGCCACCCTGGACGACGTGGTAGCCACCGCCGACATCTTCGTCACCGCCACCGGCAACCGCGACGTCATCACCGCCGAGCACATGGCCGCGATGAAGCACCAGGCGATCGTCGGCAACATCGGCCACTTCGACAACGAGATCGACATGGCCGGGCTGGCCCGGCTGCCCGGCATCCGGCGGGAGAACATCAAGCCGCAGGTGGACGAGTGGTGGTTCGCCGACGGGCACGCCGTGATCGTGCTGTCCGAGGGACGGCTGCTCAACCTGGGCAACGCGACCGGCCACCCCAGTTTCGTTATGTCGAATTCGTTCACGAACCAGGTCATGGCCCAGGTCGAGCTGTTCACCAAGCCGGAGGCCTATCCGGTCGGGGTGCACACGCTGGCCAAGCACCTGGACGAGAAGGTGGCCCGGCTGCACCTGGCCGCGCTCGGTGCCCGGCTCAGCGAGCTGACCAAGGAGCAGGCCAGCTACCTGGGCGTGCCTGTCGAAGGCCCCTACAAGCCAGAGCACTACCGCTACTGACCCATGACCGCCAGCCCCGGCGAACCGGTCTCCGACATCGCCGACCCGGGCCTGTCCGAAGCCGGGCGGGCCCGGATCGAGTGGGCGCAGCGCGGCATGCCGGTGCTGCGCCTGCTGGCCGGCCGGTTCGGGCAGACCCGGCCGTTCACCGGCTGCACCGTGGCCGCCTGCCTGCATGTCACGGCCGAGACCGCGGGCCTGGTGACCGCGCTGCGGGCCGGCGGGGCGCGGGTCTTCCTGGCCGCGTCCAACCCGCTGTCTACCCAGGACGACGTCGCCGCGGCGCTCGCCGCCAGCGGCGCGGCGACCGTGTTCGCCCGGGCTGGGGTCGACCCGGCCGGCTACGGCGAGCACATCCACCGGGCCCTGGACAGCCATCCTGACCTGGTCGTGGACGATGGCGGCGACCTGGTGAACACCCTGCACGCGCAGCGCACGGAACTGCTCTCCGGGGTCCGTGGCGGCTGTGAGTCCACTGCGACCGGAGTCATCCGGCTGCGCCGGATGGCTGAGGAGGGCGCGCTCGCCTTCCCGATGGTGGCCACCGACACCACCATGACCAAGCAGATGTTCGACAACACCCGGGGCACCGGCCAGTCGGTGATCGATGGCGTGCTGCGGGCCACCAATACCTTGCTGGCCGGCCGGGTGGTGGTGGTGGCCGGGTACGGCGCCTGCGGGCGGGGGATCGCCGACGCCGCCCGCGGCCTGGGCGCCCGGGTCATCGTCACCGAGGTGGACCCGGTGCGGGCGCTGGACGCGGTGCTGGCAGGGTTCGACGTGCTGCCCATGGCCGAGGCGGCACCGGCCGGGGAGGTGCTCATCACCGCCACCGGTTCCCGCGACGTGATCGCTGCCGGGCTGCTGCCAGCCCTGCGGGATGGCGCCATCCTCGCCAACGCTGGCCACTTCGACGTCGAGATCGACACCCGGGCGCTGGCCGCCGAGGCGGTCAAGGTCACCCGTGAAGTGCGGCCGCACACCGACGAGTACCTGCTTGCCGACGGCCGCCGGCTGCTGCTGCTGGCCGAGGGCCGGGTGGTGAACCTGGTGGCGGCGGAGGGCAGCCCGCCGCAGGTGATGGACGTGTCCTTCGCCGGGCAGGCGCTGGTGCTCGGCTGGCTCGCGGCAGGCCAGCCGGGACTGGCACCAGGGGTGCACGCGGTGCCGCCGGGGATCGAGGAGGAGATCGCCCGGCTCACGCTGAAGTCGCTGGGCGCGGCGATCGACGAGCTGACCCAGGCTCAGCGGGAGTACCTGAATTCGTGGCGGGCGGGACGGTAACGCCAGCGCCGGCGGGCGGTCAGTGGCGCGGATAGTGGCGCACCCGGTGCTCCCGGATCCGGGTCAGCACCAGCAGCGTGACCCCGCCGCCGAAGAGGATCAGCCAGAAGCTGACCAGCCGGTAGGCGAGCACCGCGGTTAGCGCCCGGGAGGCGCTCATGCCGGTGGCCACCAGGGCGGCGGTGACGGTCACCTCCACCAGGCCGAACCCGCCGGGCATGGCCCCGGTGCTGCCCACCACCGCTCCCGCCCCGTAGGCCAGCAGCAGGCCGTGCCAGGGCACTGGGCTGCCGGTTGCCCGGATGGCACAGGCCAGGCAGGCGCAGTCGGCCAGCCAGTTCACCACGGCCAGCCCGAACACCTCGGCGTAGCTGAGCCAGCCGAGCTTGATGCTGGCCAGCCGGCTGAGGAACTCCTCCAGGGCGGCCGGGTCGACGCCCGGTTTGCGCACCACCCGCCGGGCGAGGTGGACGGCCCCGGCCAGCAGCCGGTTGATGACCGCCCGGGCCTGGGGGTAGCGCAGCGCCAGCAGCACGATCACCGCGGGCAGCACGAAGATAGCGGCCCCGGCGAAACCTGCCGCGCTGGCTACTGGTGTGCCGCCCGCGAGTGCCCCCACGACCAGCACCAGCGCCAGCGCCGAGGAGGACGCGATGGCCGATACCCCGAGCGCCCAGCCGGTGAGCGCCGGATCCAGGCCCCGGCGCCGGAACTGCCGGTAGGAGAAGACGGCGGCCAGCTGCGCGCCCGCGAACGGTACCGACATCGACAGCGCGTTCCCGGCGTAGGTGATCGCCATCACCGAGCCGAAGTCGGCCTGGTGCCCGTCCGCCCGCAGCAGCCGCCGCCGGCTGAGCCCGAACGCGGTCAGCGAGATGGCCTCGCAGCCCACCGCCAGCACGAACCAGCGGAAGTCGAGCTGGCCCAGCGCGGCCAGCGACTCGCCCAGGGTGTGCCGGCCGGCCACCAGGGCCCAGCCGATCGCCCCCGCGGCGAGCAGCGCCGTCGCCAGCCGCAGCCACCGGCGCCGGGCCGCACGCGTGGCGCTTTCCAGTGGGGACACCTCGGCGTCCAGGCGCGGGACAGCACTGGCCGGCGGGGCGGGCCCGGCCGGATCCGGGCTGGGTGCGCCATCCGGGCTGGGTGCGCCATCCGGGCTGGGTGCGGCCGCGGGACCGGGCGGCCGGCGCGGCGGGACGGTGCCGCGTGCGGCTGGCCCCGCGGGGCCAGCCTCCCTCGCCGGGCAGTCAGCGGCTGGCCCGGTGACGGGATCGGCGTCAGCCATGGCTGGTGCCATCGGCTGGCGGATGCGGCGGCAGGCCCCGGTTCACCGGCTCAGTCCAGCTCACCGGGGCGGGATGAACCCGGTACCCGGCTCGGGCGGGCGGACAGGCTGGGCTGGCTCGGACATTGCCCCGTCCTCTTCCCTGATCTGCCCGGTCCATTCGGCGGGCACGGGAGGCGGGGCGGCATCGGCGGCGGCACCCGGTGTCCCGGCCGCGCCCGGGCCGGTGGTGGTCACCGCTGGTGCCGCTGCCGCTGGTGCGCCCGCGGGCGGCGCGGCCGCGGGCGCGGTCACCAGCCGCGCGTGCTCCCGCTGGTGCCGTTCGGCCAGGACCGCGGCCAGGTAGGCGGGTGCTCCGGTCCCGGGTGGGGGCGGCGGGGCGGTCTGCGCCCGCACGGCCGCCGCGATCCGGTTGCCGAGTTCGGCCTGGGCGGCCGGGGTGAGCTGGGGCAGGCGGCCCAGGTATCCGCGTGCCATCGCGGCCGTGTGGTCGGTGAGACCCGACAGTTCCAGTCCAGCCGCCCAGCTGGCCAGTTCGGGTGGCATCACCGGCGGCCCCGCCGCCACCCCCCGCCGGGCGGGCAGCCGCTGCTGGATGACGAAGGTGCCGGCGAACACGTCGCCGAGCCGCTTGCCCCTGGCCGACAGCAGCGAGCAGATGAGGGCGGGCACGCCGATGAACGGCACCAGCCAGAAATCCACGATCGTGGCCAGCCCCCGGACCAGCGCCTGCCGGAAGCGTTCCGGGCCGCCATCGTCTCCGACCACGCGCAGGCCGAGCGCGAACTTGCCCGGTGACCGGCCCCGGGTGGTGGTCTCCCAGACGATGGGGTAGCCGATCAGCGTCAGCACGATCACGGTGATCACCAGGGCCGTTGCGGCGGCCTGATCCAGGCTCGGCGCCAGACGTGCTCGCCCCCACGATCACCAGCAGGATGGCCATCAGCCCGAACTGGATCAGCAGGTCGATGCCGAGCGCCGCGAGCCGGCTGGGAAACCGGGCGCATGGCACGTCGAGGACGACCGCCTCCCCGGTCACCACATCCGTCACGTTCGCTCCCAGCCAGCCGCTGTTTGCGCTAAGGCTAATGGCCGGGCCCCCAGTAGTCTCCTGCCGTGGACGTCGACGCCTACGTGGCCGCGCATCAGGCGGAATGGCGGCGGCTGGACGAACTCGTCCGCCGGCGGCGGCGGCTCACCGGTCCGGAGATCGACGAACTGGTCATGCTCTACCAGCGGGTCACCACCCATCTGTCGGCGGTGCAGGCGGCCGGGCACGATCCGGCCCTGGCCGCGGGCCTGTCCAGCCGGGTGGCCCGGGCCCGGGCGGCGGTGACCGGTGCTCACGCGGCGGACTGGGGGCTGGTGGGCCGGTTCGTGCTGGTGTCCTTCCCGGCCATGGCCTACCGGGCGCGCTGGTGGTGGCTGGCCACCGCGGCCGGCTCGCTGGCGGCCGCGTTGGTCATGGGGTGGTGGCTGGCCCGGTCACCGGCCCTGCAGGCCTCGCTGCTGCCCGCGTCAGCCGTCCGGCAGCTGGTGAATCATCAGTTCCAGGGCTACTACTCGCAGTACGCGGCACCCGCGTTCGCGGCCCAGGTGTGGACCCACAACGTGTGGGCGGCCGCCCTGGCGCTCACCTTCGGGATCGCGCTGGGCCTGCCCACGCTGCTGATCCTGTTCGACAATGCCGCGAACATCGCGGTGGACGGCGCCCTGATGATCTCCCACGGCAAGGGGGTGCTGTTCTTCGCGCTGATCACGCCGCACGGGATGCTGGAGCTGTCGGCGGTCTTCCTGGCCGCGGCGACTGGCCTGCGGCTCGGCTGGACGGTGATCGACCCTGGTCCCCGGCCGCGCGGCCGGGCGCTGGCCGAGGAAGGCCGGGCCGCTGTCACCATCGCGCTCGGCCTGGTCGTGGTGCTGCTGGTCTCCGGCGCCATCGAGGCCTTCGTCACCCCGTCACCGCTGCCCACCTGGGCGCGGATCGCCATCGGCGCGGTGGCCGAGGTGGCGTTCCTGGTCTACGTGCTGGTGCTGGGCCGCCGTGCGGTCGCGGCCGGCCTGACCGCCGACATGCCAGAAGCCCCCGACACCACCCCCGTCTCCGCCTGACCCCCGCCCCCGCCCCCTGCCGCCAGTGCCGTCGGCCGCCCGCAGCCGGCGGCAGAAAGGGGGGCTAGAGGCGGCCGGCGGCTTTGAGTTCCAGGTAGGCGTCGGCGAGGAGCGGCGGCAGCCGGTCCGGCGGCGCGTCTACCACCACCGCGCCATGCCGCTGCAGCAGTGCCGATGTCCGCTGCCGGCCCGCCCGGGCCTGCTCGGCCGCGGCTGCCGCATAGACCTCGCCGGCGTCAGCCCGGCCGGCCGCCAGGTCGTCCAGCGCGGGGTCGGCGACCGCGGCCACCAGCACCTGGTTGCGCGCGGAGAGCAACGGCATCCGGGGCAGCAGCCCCTCCTCCACCGCGGCCGGATTGAGGTCGGTCAGCAGCACCAGGAGGCTGCGCTGGCGGGCGGTGGTGAGCGCGGCACTGGCCAGCGCGGCGGCATCGGTCTCGACCAGTTCCGGCTCGATGGCGGCCATCGCGTCGGTGATGGCGGGCAGCACCGCCGACCGGGAAGCGCCCACCACCCTGGCTCGCAGCCGCCGGTCCATCGCCAGGAAGTCGATCCGGTCGCCGGCCCGCACGGCCAGCGCGGCCAGCAGCAGGGCCGCGTCCATCGCGGTGTCGAGCCGGGGGATGCCGGCCACCCGGCCCGCCGAGGTGCGGCCGGTGTCGAGCACGATCAGGATGCGGCGGTCGCGCTCCGGCCGCCAGGTCCGGACCACGACCTCGCGGCGGCGCGCGGTGGCCCGCCAGTCAATGGACCGGACATCGTCGCCGACCACGTACTCACGCAGCGAGTCGAACTCGCTGCCCTGCCCGCGCAGCAGCGCCCGGTGCTGCCCGTCGAGCTGGCGCAGCCGGGACAGCTTCCCCGGCAGGTGCCGCCGGCTGCCAAACGGCGGCAGCACCCGGACCGTCCACGGCACCGTCCGCCGGGCCTGGCGGCCAGCCAGCCCGAGCGGCCCGAGCGAGCGGATGGTGACCTGCGCGGCCTGCTTGTCGCCCCGCCTGGTGGGGGTCAGCGTGGTGGTGAGCACGGCCTGGCCGGCGGCCGGGATGCGGACCCGGGCATGGTGGGGCTGCGCGCCGGCGCTCGGCGGCCAGGCGTCCCGGATGCCGGCCCGCAGCGTCCGCCGCCCCGCGTTGGCGACCGTCAGCGTGACCGGCGCGCTCTGCCCGAGCAGCGCCTTGGTCTCGCCCGCCCGGGTCAGCTGGAGTGGCCGGATGCCGGCCGCCAGCGCCACGTCGGCCGCGATCGCCAGCAGCAGCAGCCCGTTCACGGCCAGCAGGGCCGCCCCGTCCCGGGCGGCCACGATCACCAGCACCCCGATCAGCGCGGCCAGTGCGGCCCGGCCGGTCAGGGTCATCGCGGCACGGGCACCGCGGCAAGGACGGCGTCGAGCACGCCATCGGCCGTTGCGCCTTCCAATTCGGCTTCCGGCCGCAGCTGCACCCGGTGCCGCAGCGTCGGCAGGGCCAGTGCCTTGACATCGTCGGGGATCACATAGTCCCGGCCGGCCAGCCACGCCCAGGCCCGGCTGGTCGCCTGCAGCGCGGTCGCGCCGCGGGGCGAAACCCCCAGCCGCAGCGACGGGGACTGCCGGGTGGCCCGGGCCAGGTCGACGATGTACCCGGTCACCTCGGGGGTGATCGTGACCGCGGCCATCGCCGCCCGGGCCGCGGCCAGATCCGCCGCGCCCGCCACCGGCCGGATCCCGGCCGCGGCCAGGTCACCGGGGTCGAACCCGCTGGCATGCCGGGCCAGCACCGCGATCTCCGCCTCCCGGGGCGGGACCGGCACCGACAGCTTGACCAGGAAGCGGTCCAGCTGAGCCTCCGGCAGCGGGTAGGTCCCCTCATACTCGATCGGGTTCTGGGTGGCCGCGACCAGGAACGGCTCGGGCAGCGGCCGCGGCGTTCCCGCCACCGAGACCTGCCGTTCCTCCATCGCTTCCAGCAGCGCCGCCTGGGTCTTCGGCGGGGTCCGGTTGATCTCGTCGGCCAGCAGCAGGTTGGTGAAGACCGGGCCTTCCCGGAACTCGAACTCCGCCGTCCGCGCATCGTAGATCAGCGAGCCGGTCACGTCGCCCGGCATGAGGTCGGCGGTGAACTGGATCCGGGTGCTGCGCAGCGAGAGCGCGCTGGCCAGCGCCCGTACCAGCAGCGTCTTGGCCACCCCGGGGACGCCTTCCAGCAGCACGTGGCCCCGGCAGAGCAGGCAGATCACCAGCCCGGTGACGACCGGGTCCTGGCCGACCACCGCCTTGCCGACTTCCGTGCGGACCGCCTCCAGCGCGGACCTGAGCCCGGTACCGGTGGCGGGCGGATAGTGGGCGGTCACCGCGTGAGCACCTGCCCTTCCAGCATGTCGAGGTCAGCGGCAAGCCGGACCAGCGCGCTGTCATCCCGGGGATCCGGCCCGAACAGCATGTCCCGGATCTCACCGGCAGTGCGGCCGGTTCGGCCGGCCAGATCCTGGCAGACCGCCTCCGGCGGGATCCCGGCGGGCAGCCCGGTGCGGGCCGTGATCCGCGCCAGGGCTGCGGTTCGCAGCGCCGCGGCGGCCCGGTCCCGCGCCCGCCGGGAGCGGTACAGCCGGCCGTGCCCCTCCACCGTCTCGCTGGCGCGGACCACCACCGGCAGCGGCTCGGCCACCAGCGGGCCAAACCGGCGCATCCGCCACAGCGCGGCCAGCAGCACGGCGACCGCAAGCTCGGCCAGCACCAGGTACATCGGGCCGGGGATCAGGCTGGGCACGGAGCGGCCTGCCGCCGGGGCCGCCGGGGCGGGCAGCAGCCAGACCACGTGGGAGTCGGGGGCCAGCAGGTTCATCCCGAGCGCGGCGTTGCCAGCCGCGGCGAGGTAGCCGTTGGTCAGCGGCGCCCCGCTGCCCAGCACGGTGATGATCCGGCCGTGCCGGGCGTAGCGCACCAATGAGGCGAACCCGGTGCCCGGCCGGCCCCGGTGCCACCGGCGCTGGCCGGATAGCAGAGCCAGGCCCCGCGGACCTGCGAGTCCAGCAGTACACCGCCGGTGTCGGCGGTGCCCGCCAGCCGCGCTCCCGGCCATCCGCAGCCGGGCCGGCGGGTGGCCACCGGGGCCAGCCCGGCCGGGGTGATGCCGGGTGCCAGCGCCCGCAGCGCGCCCCGGCTGGGGGCCACGATCAGCAGGTCGGCCCTGGCCGCCGCGAGCCGGGCCAGCGATCCGCCGGTGAGCAGCCCGGGATCGGTGACGATCACCGCGCTGTGGGCCGGCCGTGCCTGGACCAGCGCCGCGGCGGCGCTCCCGGCGACGCTCACCTGGGTGCCCTGCCCGGCCAGCAGCGCGGCCAGCGCATGTGTGCCATTGCCGCCCAGGTTGCCGGGATCGAGCGGCCCGGTGGTGGTGGCGGCGGGCTGCAGCAGCGCGATCACCAGGCCGCCAAGCAGGATGACCGCCACCAGCGCGGCCGGTGCCCGCCACCGGCGCCAGCGCCGCGCCCGCCGCCCGCCCGGCTGGCTGGCCGGGCTGGCCATGGCAGGGGCAGGCCCGGGGCGGGTGAGCGTGGTCATGACCGCCGGCTTCCGGCCAGGATTCCGCCGGTGGGCTCGGTGGCCGCGCTGACCCGGGGCGCGGCCGCCGTCACCGCCGCGTCGAGTTCGGTGATGCGCTGGTAGCCGGCCTGGCTGCCGGGCCGCCTGCCGTAGCAGACCTCGTCGAACAGGGCAGCGGCATCGGCCAGGCCGCGTGCCTGGGCGGGCAGCAGCTGGCCGGCCTGCGCCGCGAACTCGTCCGCGGTCCGGCCGGTGCTCGGCGGCAGCGCACCCCGTTCCTCCAGTTCGGCCGCGATCGCCCGGACCCTTTCCGCGATCGCGCCCGCATAGTCGCCCGCCTGCGCCAGCCGCGCTGCCATCTGGCGGTGGTCGCGGGCGGTGCGTGCCTGGCCGGATGCGGTCAGTGGCCGCGCCCCCCGGTGCCGCCGCCGGACCGGCCCGGTCCAGGCCAGGAGCCCGGCCACGCCGATGACCGTCAGGGCGGCCAGTGCCACCAGCCCCCACCAGCCACCGGGCACCGCCGTGGCCCGGCCGAACAGGTGGCCGAGAATGGTCGCCAGGTAGCGGAGGATCAGCTGCTCCAGCGTGAGGTGCTGGTGATAGATCGGCTTGGACAGCTCGGCACGGGCGAGCCGCTGTGCCGCTGCCCGGCTGATGAACCGGCCGTGGCCGCCGGTCATCCGGCCACCGGGCAGGCCAGGAAGACTGAACCGGCCGTGGCCGCCGGTCACCACGCCGCCGGGCCGCCCGCGGGGGGCGCCGGCGGCCCGGCCGGGGGAGCCTGGCCGGGTGGCTGGGCAGGCCAGCCTGGGGTGCCGGAGTCGCCGGGCGCGGCTGGCGTGCCCGGCCCCATCGGACCCGGCGGTGGCGGCGTCCCGGCCGGCGGTGGTGCCCAGGCCGGACCCGGCCAGCCTGGCCCAGCCGGCCCGCTGGCGCCGGGCTGGCCCGTGGGCCGCCAGACAGTCGCGAACTCGTCGCCGGGCAGCGGGCCCTCGCTCGCGGCCGTCTGCAACGCCAGGTCCAGCCCCTCCCGGCGCATCCGCAGATCCACATACAGCAGGACGGTGACGCCGGCCGACACCGGCTGGGTGATGGCGCCCGCGATGATGCTGCCGATCGCGGCGATGATCAGCGCCAGCAGGCTGGGGTGCCCGGCGGCGGTAGTGATGAAGCCAGCCCCGCCGAACGGGTTGACGCTGCTGCCGCCGGAGAACACGCCGCTGATGATGCTGAACGGCAGCCGCAGCACCGACGCGGCGATGAGGACGATGATCGCGGTCAGCAGCAGGATGCCAAACACCCGCCAGAAGCTGCCCCGGACCAGCCGCCAGGATCTGCCCAGCGCGGCGGTCGGTCCCTGCCGCTCCAGCACCACCACCGGGGCCGACATGCTGAACCTGACATACAGCAGCACGTCGAAGATCAGCGCGGCGATGAAGCCGGCCACGGCCACCAGGGCGACCAGGCCCGGTGGCGCGTGGGCGACCGCCAGCGCCACGATCACCAGAGTGAGCGCCAGCCAGGGCCCGATCACCGCCAGGAACGCGAGCACGCTCGCGCCCAGCAGGGCCGG
Organism: uncultured Actinomycetes bacterium; assembly: GCA_963837105.1. Taxonomy (GTDB): domain Bacteria; phylum Actinomycetota; class Actinomycetes; order Streptosporangiales; family Streptosporangiaceae; genus UBA9676. Next base: position 371,401 of record CAWIMG010000036.1, read on the forward strand.
CAGCCGCGGCCGGGCGATCTGCCAGGCCTCCCCGGCGGTGATCCGGTGCCCGAGCACGCTGCGGCCGATGACCGCGGTCAGGATCCCGGTCAGCAGTAGCTGGACGAAGACCGCCAGCACGACGGCCACCAGCGCGGAGATTCCCACCGCGCCCAGCAGCCGCCCGACCTGCGCGGCGGTCAGCGTCTGGCTGGTGGACTTCAGCCCGGGCTGCCGCAGCAGGGCGTACTCCAGCGCGGTGGTGATGAGGGCGGAGATCGTCAGCACGATGGCGGCGATGCCGATGGTGGCTTTGGGGTTGCGCCGGATGGAGGTGAAGGCGCCATCCAGGATCTCGCCGACGGCGACCGGCCGCAGCGGGATGACCCCGGGTTTCGGGGCGGTCGGCGGGGGCGCCCAGCCCGCCTGGCCATACCCCGCCTGGCCGTATCCGGGCGGCCCGTACCCGGGCTGGCCGTACCCGGGCTGGCCGTACCCTGGCTGGCCGTACCCGGGCTGGCCGTAGCCGGAGGCCGGTGGCTGCCAGCTGCCGGGCGCCTGGCCAGGTCCCGGCGGCGGGCCGTACCCGCCGCCAGCTGGCGGCGCTGGCTGGCCGCCGGATTCACCCGGCGGGAACCAGGGAGGGCTGCTGCTGCTCCGGCTCCTGCCCGCCGGCCTCGCCCGCGCCCTCCGCGGGATGGTCAGTCATGGTTCTCCTCATCGGCTGGCGGCGCCGGTCCGGACGCCCGCCGTGCTGGCGCCCATACTCGCACGAAGCAGGAAGGTGCTGAAGGCGGCCTGGCCAACCGCGCCCGCACCCGCCCGGGGTCGACCCGCCAGCCGCCGCCGGCGCACACTCAGGGCATGAGCACCAGGGCGCTGCGCTGGCTCGACCCACCGGCCGGGCCCGCCGTGGTCCTGCTCGACCAGACCAGGCTGCCGGCCGAGGAGACCTATCTCAGCTGCCGCGATACCGCCTCACTGGCGGACGCGATCGGGCGGCTGGTGGTCCGCGGCGCACCGCTGCTCGGGCTGGCCGGGGCGTTTGGCGTCGCCCTGGCCGCGCACCGGGGTGAGGACGTGGCTGCCGCGGCCGCCACGCTCACCCGGTCCCGCCCGACCGCGGTGAACCTGGGCTGGGGTGCCGGCCGCGCGCTGGCCGCCTGGCAGCGGGCCCAGCGGGACGCCACCACCCCGGCGGATACGCAACGCCTAGCGGCCCGGGCGGCGCTGGCCGAGGCGCGGGCCATCGCCGCGGAGGACGCCGCGGCCAGCGCGGCGATCGCGGCCCACGGGCTGGCGCTGGTGCCTCGCGGGGCCCGGATCCTGACCCACTGCAACACCGGTGCGCTGGTGTCGGCCGGGGAGGGGACCGCGTTCGCGATCATCCTGGCCGCGCACCGGGCCGGCGGCTGGCCCAGCTGTGGGTGGACGAGACCAGGCCGCTGCTGCAGGGGGCCCGGCTGACCGCGTATGAGGCGGGGCGGGCCGGCCTGCCATACGCGGTGCTGCCGGACGCGGCGGCGGCCTCGCTGCTGGCGGCCGGGGAGGTGGATCTGGTGCTCACCGGCGCCGACCGGGTGGCTGCCGACGGCAGCGTGGCCAACAAGGTGGGCACCTATGGCCTGGCCGTGCTGGCCCGGCATCACCAGGTGCCGTTCGTGGTGGCCGCCCCCATGTCCACGATCGACTTCGCGGCCGGTGACGGGGCCGCGATCGTGGTCGAGCACCGGCCGGCCGCCGAGGTGACGTCGTTCGCCGGCCGCCCGGTGGCCCCGGCCGGCAGCGACGCCTACAACCCTGCTTTCGATGTCACCCCGGCCGCGCTGGTGACCGCGCTGGTGACCGAGCGTGGGCTGGCCCGTCCCGTCAATACGGGTACGCTGCGTCTGCTGGGCACGGTGGCGGCCACTGGAGTAGCTGCCCCGGCCATTGTTTCCGTGGAACGATGAGGGCTATGAAAGGTCGCGTGCTGGTCGTCGACGATGACGCCGCCCTGTCCGAGATGCTTGGCATCATGCTGCGCAACGAGGGTTTCGACCCCACGTTCGTCGCCGACGGGGATCACGCCATGCAGGCGTTCCGGGATACCCACCCCGACCTGGTGCTGCTTGACCTGATGCTGCCGGGCGTCGACGGCATCGACGTGTGCCGCCAGATCCGCACCGAGTCCGGTGTCCCCATCGTCATGCTGACCGCCAAGAGCGACACCGTGGACGTGGTGCTGGGCCTGGAGTCCGGTGCCGACGACTACATCGTCAAGCCGTTCAAGTCCAAGGAGCTCATCGCCCGGGTGCGGGCCAGGCTGCGGCGGACCGATGATCCGGCGCCGGAGATGCTCCAGATCGCCGATGTCACCATCGATGTGGCCGGCCACTCGGTCCGCCGCGACGGGGAGCAGGTGAACCTCACTCCGCTGGAGTTCGACCTGCTGGTGGCGCTGGCCCGTAAGCCACGGCAGGTGTTCACCCGCGAGGTGCTGCTGGAGCAGGTGTGGGGGTACCGGCACGCGGCCGATACCCGGCTGGTCAATGTGCATGTTCAGCGGCTGCGGGCAAAAATCGAGAAGGACCCGGAGCATCCGGAGGTCGTGGTGACCGTCCGGGGCGTGGGTTACAAGGCGGGGCCGGCCTGACCGCCGGGCAGTTCACCGGAGTGCAGTGCAGCGACCGAAGGCGATGAGTGGGGCCGTGGCCGGGAACCTGCGGCTGGGGCTGCCGGTCCCGGTCCGGCGGCTGCTCGAAACCGGCCAGCGCCGGGTGCTGGCGGCGGCCGGGCAGATGCGCCGTCGCTGGCACCGGTCACTCCAGCTGCGCGTGATCGCGAGCACGCTGGCCATCTCGGCCGTGGTGGTGGCGGTGCTCGGGTTCTTCCTGATCGAGCAGATCGCCGGTGGCCTGCTGGCGAAAGCGCGGACTGCCGCCCTCACCCAGACGGCGGACGGCCTGGCGGTGGCCCAGTCCCGGTCTGACATGCAGGGACCGCACGGCGGCAGCGCGTCCGCGCTGAACTCGCTCGTCAACGACCTGCAGGAGGGCAGCGGCCCGGGCGACCTGTATGACGTGGTGGTCCTGACGCAGCACAGCAGCCCGGGCATGGCCGGGCTGGTCGGCAACCCGGCGCTGGCCCCGAGCATCCCGGCCCAGCTCCGCAGCAAGGTCACCGCCGAGCAGCTGGGCCGGCGGTACGACCGGCTGTTCTGGACGCCTACCCGGCTCGTCTACACCAACGGCCGGCCGGGCCCGCCCGCGCTGGCGGTCGGGGTGCCGATCTCCGGCCAGGACCAGTTGTACTACCTGTTCCCGCTCACGCCGCAGGTCCAGTCGCTGTCGCTGGTGCAGACCACGTTCATCAGCGCCGGCCTGGTGCTGGTCGTGCTGCTGGCGATCATCGTGTCCCTGGTCACCCGCTGGGTGGTGGTCCCGTTGCGGCAGGCGGCGCAGGCGGCCAGCCGGCTGTCGGCCGGCGATCTGGACGAGCGCATGCCCGCCCAGGGCACCGATGACCTGGCCGCGCTGGCGCACTCGTTCAACGACATGGCCGCCAGCCTGCAGGACAAGCTGCGGGAACTGGAGGAACTGTCCAACGTGCAGCGGCAGTTCGTGTCCGACGTGTCGCACGAGCTGCGCACCCCGCTGACCACGATCAGGATCGCCGCGGACGTGCTGTTCGCGGCCAGGGACGAGTTCGACGCGGTCACCGGGCGCAGTGCGGAACTGCTGCAGAGCCAGCTGGAGCGGTTCGAGGAACTGCTGGCCGACCTGCTGGAGATCAGCCGGCACGATGCCAACGTGGCGACGCTGGACGCGGAGTCGGCCGACGTGTGTGACCTGGTGCGGCGGGCGGCCGCGGACGCCGAGCAGCTGGCCGCCCGCACCGGCACCCGGATCGACTTCCGGCTGCCTCCGGAGCCGTGCGTGGCCGAGGTGGACCGGCGGCGGGTGGAACGGGTGCTGCGGAACCTGCTCGACAATGCGGTCGAGCACGGCGAGGGACGGGACGTGGTGGTCACCGTGGCGGCGGACCGGGACGCGGTGGCGGTCGCGGTCCGGGACCGCGGGGTCGGCTTCGGGCCCGGTGAGCAGCACCTGGTGTTCGACCGCTTCTGGCGGGCCGACCCGGCCCGGGCCCGTACCACCGGCGGCACCGGGCTGGGCCTGGCCATCGCGCTGGAGGACGCCCGGCTGCACCGGGGCTGGCTGCAGGCCTGGGGGGAGCGCGGGAAGGGGTCGGTGTTCCGGCTCACGCTGCCCCGCCGGCAGGGCGAGGAACTGGCCGGTTCGCCGCTGCCGCTCGGGCCGGACGAAGCGGATCAGGCCACCGCCGCCGACGTGCTGGCCGGATCCACCACCGGGCTCGGGGATCCGCCGGTGGACGGGGTGGTGCCGGCGTTGGGCAACGGGCTGCTGCACCCGGCCGTCAACGGCGCCGATGTGGCCAGCCCGGCTAGCCGCCATGCATCTGAGCCAGCGGGGGACCGGTGACCGGGCGGGTGCCGCGGCCTGCCGGGGCTGCCCGGCTGCCGGTGATCGCCGCGGCCGTGCTGGCCGGATTGCTGGCCACCGGCTGCACGACCATTCCCGACTCGGGCCCGGTTCAGTCGACTCCCACCCCCGCGCCACCGGGGGGTGGCGTCACCTCGGCCGGGCTGGTCGTCGAGGGCCCGGAGGATGGCTGGAACCCGGTCCAGGTGGTTAGCGGCTTCCTGCAGGCTAGCGCCAGTTTCGCGCATAACCACGCGGTCGCCCGCGAGTACCTGACCACCGGTGCCAGCAAGCTGTGGCAGCCGGGCGCGCAGGTGACCATCCTGGCCCAGAGCCCCGACGTGCAGCGGCAGTTCGGGCAGCTGCCCGGGCACACCAGCCACACGAACGTGGTCGTGAGCTGGCAGAAGGTCGCCACCCTGGAAGGCAGCGGCCAGTACGTCCCGGTCGGTGGCGGTGCGGCCGAGCAGCAGGTGTTCGGCCTCGAATCGGTCAACGGCCAGTGGCGTATCGACAGCCTGCCCACCGTTGGCGGCCAGAAGGTGTCCACCGAGCTGCTGCTGCCCAACGTGCTGTTCCACCTGGTGTACGCGCCGCGGGACCTGTACTTCTACGCGCAGCCGGGCCAGCTGCTGGTGCCGGACCCGGTGTTCGTCCCCATCGACTCGACCGATGTGGTCGGCCACGTGCTGAACGGCCTGAAACAGGACCCCAACGGCTGGCTGCAGAACGCCGCCGTGACCGCGTTCCCGCCCGGCGCACAGCTGCGCAAAGTGCAGGTCCTGCCCGGCGTGCCGGGCGGCAAGACGGCGATCGTCGATGTCGGGCTGCCGCGCCGCACACCCCGGTCCACCGTGCAGGCCATGGTGGCGCAGATCGTATGGACCCTGACCAGCTCCGCCTACAGCCCGGCGCTGCTGCAGGCCGTGAAGGTCAAAGTGAACGGGCGCCTGTGGGCGCCTGGCCCCGGTGACAGCGTGCAGGACCTGACCAGCTACGCGCGGTATGTGCCGCGGATACCCAAGGACCCCAACCTGTACTATCTGAGCGGCGGCGGCGCGGTCCGCATGTTCGGCCGGCAGACACAGAGCGTCGCGGTGCCGGGTGAGGCCGGGACCGGCCAGATCCCGCTGACGCAGGTCGCGGTGTCGCCGAACGGGCGGTACCTGGCCGGCGTGGCCGGACCCGCCGACGCGGTCTATACCGGCGATCTCGTGGCCGCGGCCAAGGCCCATGCCAGCGGCGGGGCGCGCAATCTGCACCGGCGGCTTACCGGGACCGGATTCACCGGCCTGTCTTTCGACAGTTCGGGCAGTCTGTGGGTCGCGGGCCGGGTGCAGCACACGCCGGGGGTGTGGCTGATCCCGCCCGCGGGTGCTCCGGTACAGGTAACCATGCCGCCCGGCCTCGGCCCGGTGACCGCGCTGAAGGTGGCCCCGGACGGGGTGCGGGTCGCGATGATCGTTGGCCGGGGCGCTGCCGCCCGGGTGGTGCTGGGTGCCATCGAGCGTGCTGGCACCGCCGTCTACATCCCGCAGGTGGTGCCGCTCGCGCCGGGCCTGACCGAGCCGTCGGCCCTCACCTGGTATGACGAGGATCACCTGCTGGCGATCACCCAGCCGGGCACGGCCAGCCAGCTGTGGGAGGTGCCGGTCAACGGGGACGCGCCGGTCAGCAAGAACTCGCTGCCGGGCATGGTGTCGATCGCGGCCGCGGGTGCGCAGAACCAGCTCTACCTGGGCATGTCGGCTGGGCGGCTGGAGAACGCGGTCGTGCTGGGTGAGCCGTGGCGGGACATCGCGGCCGGCTGGGACGCCACCTATCCCGGCTGACCGGCTGCCATGGCCAGCGTGACAGATTCCCTGCCTCCGCCCTCCTGACATCCGGCCCCGGTCGGGCTACTTTCGGAGAATGGCACCCGCCCGGGTCCGTGGTTGCGCCGGAGACGGTGGCCCGCTGTCCGCGGACCGCCGCCCCTGGCAAGCCGATGCCAGCCGCAGGCGAAACGGCCCACGTAAGGCGACTTCTCGTCGACCGATCACGGTGCGGCTTAGAGGTAAGTCCTGCCCCCCCGGTGAGCCCGATGCCCGCTGGGTAGGGAGAAGGGCAGTAGTGGCCAGCAGTTGCCGCGAGCCCCTCAGCAGGCGGATGTGGGGTCGAAGACCAGGTCGGCCGGGTGGGTGCCGCGACGTATCCCTGGCCGAAAGGGGGTTCCCGCGTGGAGATCATCTTTAAGGGCCGGCGCACCGATGTTCAGGACCGCTTCCGCAGGCACGCCTCAGCCAAGCTGGGCAAGATCGAGAAGCTGGACCATAAGGCGATCAGGGTCGATGTAGAAGTCACCGCCGAGCGCAATCCGCGCCAGTCCGACCGGCGGGAGCGGGTCGAGCTGACGATCCGGTCGCGGGGGCCGGTCATCCGCGCGGAGGCAGCGGCGGACGACAGGTACGCGGCGTTCGACCGGGCGCTGGCCAAGCTCGAGGCGCGGCTGCGCAGGCTCGGGGACCGGCGCAAGGACCGGCAGGCCGCCACCGCGGCCGAGCGGGCCACCGGGCCGCTGCCGGTGGTCACCGACGGGGCTCCCGGCCAGGCCGGGCCGCCGGACGGGGTCGTGGTACCGCCGCCCCCCGCCCCGCCGGCCAGGCGGGGCCGCCGCCCGTTCCCGGGTTTCGATGGGCTCGGCCGCCGGGAGCGGAACGGCCGCGCCCGGATGCCGGCGCAGCCCGGCCCGGCCACCGAGGCCGAGGCTGACCCGGAGTACGTCATGCCCATCCAGATGGAGGGCGATGGGCCGCTGGTGGTGCGGGAGAAGTTCCACACCGCCCGGCCGATGAGCATCGACCAGGCCCTGCTGGAAATGGAACTGGTGGGGCACGACTTCTACCTGTTCCGGGATGACACGTGCGGTCATCCCAGCGTCGTCTACCGCCGTCACGGCTACCGCTACGGGCTGATCCGGCTGGTCGAGCAGCAGCCGGCCGCCCAGCCCGGCCGGGGGGCCTGACCGGGGCGGCAGCGGCGAGTTTGCATGGCGTGCCCACGTCGGCCAGAGTTTGATCTAGGGCCGTGGGGGCCGGCGCCGTACGCAGCGTGGCCGCCAATCGGCCAGGGGAGGGCACGGCATGAGGGGAGATTCCGGAACCACCGGCGGGGCCGATGATGCCCAGCCGGTTCCTGATCCCATCCGTGTGCTGATCGTCGACGATCATGCGCTGTTCCGGCGCGGCCTGGAGATGGTCCTGGCCGAGGAGAGCGACATCGAGCTGGTCGGCGAGGCCAGCGATGGCGCGGAGGCGGTGGACAAGGCCGGCGGGACCCTCCCCGATGTGGTGCTGATGGACATCCGGATGCCCAAGAGCAGCGGGATCGAGGCCTGCCGGGCGATGAAAGAGGTGGTCCCCAGCGCGAAGATCGTCATGCTGACGATCAGCGACGAGGAGGAAGACCTGTTCGAGGCGATCCGCGCCGGGGCCAGCGGCTACCTGCTCAAGGACATCCCCTACGACGAGGTAGCCGACGTGGTCCGGGCGGTGCACGGCGGGCAGTCCCTGATCAACCCGTCGATGGCGGCCAAGCTGCTGACCGAGTTCGCGGCGCTGGCCAAACGGGATGGCGAGGCGCGGACACAGCAGGTGCCCGCGCCCCGGCTCACCGACCGGGAGATGGAGGTGCTCCGGCTGGTGGCCAGGGGCATGAACAACCGCGAGATCGCCAAGGAGCTGTTCATCTCCGAGAACACGGTCAAGAACCACGTCCGCAACATCCTGGAGAAGCTGCAGATCCACTCGCGGATGGAAGCGGTCATGATCGCGGTGCGGGAGAAGCTGATCGAGTTCACCTGACGGCGGCCGCCCGGATGGCCCGGGGCCTGCTCAGGACAGTTCGGCGCGGAGCCGTTGCGCATGATGGGGCGGGTCGGCCCGTTCCACTGCGATGGCGGAACAGCCCACCCACTCAGCCGCCTCGCGCAGCGCACGTGCCATCGGCCGGACGGCGGCCGCCGAGGCCAGGGACAGCTGGCGGGCGACCAGCGTCTGGCCCTGCCGGACCGGGTCTGCCCGGCCAACCAGGCGGCCGCCGGCCAGCAGCGGCATGGCGTAGTACCCGTGCACCCGCTTGGGCCTGGGCACATACGCCTCCAGCGCGTGGTCGAAGCCGAACATCCGCCGGGTGCGCCTGCGATCCCAGATCAGTGAGTCGAACGGGGACAGCAGGGTGACCCGGTGCCGCCCGGTGCCGCCGCCCGCCAGCGCCAACGGATCCGCCCAGGCGGGGGTGGCGGGCTGACCGGCCGCGCCCGCCACCGCGACCGGGGTTAGGCCGGCCGCCTGCGCCGCCTCGTTCACCAGGTCGGCGTGCCGGGCGCCGGGTGCGGCCAGTTCCCGCAGCCGGTGGTAGTCGATCAGGTCGGCCCGGGTCACCACGCCCAGCGCACGGGCGGCGGTGGCCGCCAGATGGGCCAGGCACTCGGCGTCGCTGGGTTCGTGGCCGAGCAGGTCGCCGGGCAGCACCCTGCCCGGCAGGTCATACACCCGCCGCCAGCCCTCACGGCGCACGCAGACCACGTCACCGGTGTCGAGCAGCCACTCGACCGCGATTTTGGTGTCCGACCAGTCCCACCAGGGGCCGCCGTTCTTGGCGCCGCCGAGCTGGCTGGCCGTGAGCGGGCCCTCGGCGCGCAGCCGGGCCAGTACCTCGGCGCAGGTCTGGGCATGGCTCTGGTGCCAGCGCTTGCCCCGGGCGCGCAGCCCCCGGCGGCGGAAGCCGTAGTACGGCCAGTCCTCGATCGGCAGCACACATGCCGCGTGCGACCAGTACTCGAATGCGGCCGGGCGGCGCGGGTGCCAGTAGGCCCGCTCGACCCGGTCCTGGCCGACCGGCCCGAGCCGGGCGTAGGCGACCAGTTCATGTGAGCGGGCGAGCACGCTGATCGTGTCGAGCTGGACCGCGCCGAGCCGGCGCAGCATGGCCGGCACCCCGCCGCGGCGGCCATCGGCGCCGATGAAGCCCTGTGCGCGCAAGGTGATGAGCCGCACCTCGTCGGCCGACAGCGTCAGCTGGGCTGCCGGTGCGAGCGAGGTGGCCACAAATACGGCAGCTTAACCGGGGCCGGTGACATTTCCGGCTGGCGCTGGGCCGGCCTGGGTGTGCGTCAGATTAGTGGCGGTTCTGGATCGTGGCTGGCTGCGAGCTTAGTCTGAGAGTGCTAATACTCTCAGATTAGGAGATGCCGTGCCTGACGGTGCTGATGAGCTGGCGGGACTCGAGCGCCGGCGTGCGGAGCTTTACGCGGAGCTGGGGCGGGTCGGGGACTTCCGGCGGGGGTCGCTGAACGAGGTCCGCAGGAAGTGCGGGAAGCCGAACTGCGCGTGCGCGGCCCCGGGGCATCCCGGTCACGGGCCGCAGTGGAACCTGACGCGGAAGGCGGACGGGCGGACGCGGACGGTTCACCTGAAGCCGGGGCCGGAGCTGGACAAGACGCGGCGGGAGGTGGCGGAGTACGAGCGGTTCAGGGACCTGGTCGGGCAGGTCACCGAGGTGAACGAGGCGATCTGCGCGGCGCGCCCGCCGGTGCCGGGCGACGCCGGCGGCGATCCCCTTCCCGGGACGGGAGGGGAAAAGGGGGGCTCCGGGAGGCGCTCGCCGCGGCGAAGGCCGCCGAGCTAGGACGGCTCGCCGGCGAGGCGGCCAGGATCCTGGGCTGCGGCGATGCCGGCCTGGAGGCGGCGGAGCAGGTGATCCGGGCCGGGCTGCTGAAGCTGGGCGGCAGCATGCTGGAGCAGTTGCTGGCCGCCGACACCGGCTACCGCGGGCCTCGGGTTCCCTGCGGTCAGGGGCACGAGGCCGTGTTCGCCGGCTACCGGGACAAGTCCTTCGACACCACCCTCGGCCTGGTCACCCTCAGCCGGGCCTGGTACCACTGCGCGAAGTGCGAGCGTGGCCTGGCCCCGCGCGACGACGAGCTCGGCGTCGCGCGCACGTCCATGTCGCCCGGTCTGGCCGCGATGAACGACATCGCCGCCGTGGCCGGGCCCTTCGCCGGGGCCGCGCACCTGCTGGTGGAACTGGCCGGCATCCGGCTCACCGCCAAGCGGGTCGAGCGGGCCGCCGAGGCCAGCGGAGCCGGTGTTGCGGCCTGCGGCCGGGAGCAGGCGGCGCTGATCGCCTCCCGCAAGCTGGTCCCGATGCCGCCCTCGCCACTGCCGGACAAGCTCTACGCCGTCATCGACGGCACCGGCGTCCCCATGACCAGCAGGGAAACAGCCGGCCGGGAGGGGAAAGGCGAGGACGGGCGGGCTCGCACCCGCGAGGTCAAGCTCGCAGTCTTCTTCACCCAGGACAAACTGGACAAGAACGGCTACCCCGTCCGGGACCGGGCCTCCACCAGCGTCATCGCCACCTTCGAGCCCGCCACCACCTTCGGGAGCCTCGTGAAGGCCGAGGGCATCCGCCGGGGCGCCGGCCACGTCCGCCAGCTCACCATCATCGGCGACGGTGCCGCCTGGATCTGGGGCATCGCCACGGACAAGTTCCCGGAGGCGACTCAGGTCGTCAACCTCTACCACGCCCGCGAGCACCTTTACTCCCTGACCCGGTCCCTGGAGTTCATGCTGCTGGACCGCAGGGACGAGTGGCTCGCCGCCCGCATCGAAGACCTCGATTACGGCGACATCGACGGCATCGAGGCCGCCGTCCGCACCTACCCCCTGGAGGGCGTCAAGAAGGACGAGGTCGAGAAAGAACTGGGCTACTTCCTCAACAACGCCCCCCGCATGCGTTACCACTGGTTCCGCTCACGCGGCCTGTTCGTCGGCTCCGGCGTCGTGGAAGCCAGCTGCAAGTCGGTCATCGGGCAAAGGCTCAAGCAGGCAGGCATGCACTGGACCGTCCGCGGAGCCGACGCCATCATCGCCCTGCGCTGCCAGGAGGCCAGCAGCCAGTGGGAAGCCATCTGCAACACCCCGCACACTCAGACGCGCACCGCCTGACCAGGGAGTCAGCCAAGCTACCGGCCGGTCACCACAAAATTGACGCACACCCGGCCGGCCTCGCGGCTGCCAGCGCCGGACCCGGACCCGTCAGTACCAGTCCTCGAAGATGTGCGTACTGAGCGCGAGCAGCCCGCCGACCAGGACCAGCGCGCCCCCGGCCCAGAACAGCCACCAGACCGGACCCAGTACCAGGCCCAGGCCACCGGCCAGGAAACCCGCCATCATGATGGAGACCGCCACCCAGGACACCGGCCTGCCGTGGAACGGCCCGGGTGCGGTGTAGCTGCTGGCCGGGCCCGGATGGGCGAGTGCCGCCTCCTGGCCGACGCCGGCCAGCTGGCCCGCACCTGGCTGGTCAGCCATGGGTGCTGCTCCTCTCGGGTGGGCGGCCGGTGCCGCCGTGACCATCTCATTGTGGCGAGGGCTGCCCGGGAACGGAAACCGGCCCCCAGGTTAGGCGTGTCCCGCCCGGTGTGGCCCGCTGGGTCTTGCCGCCAGGCCTGATCCGCCCGGCCTGGCCCCGGATCGGGCCCGCCCGCTGGCCGCGGGCTCGATTTCGGCCCCGCCTCGCCTACGATGGCGGGTAAGGGTTACGCCTGCACGCCGCCAGCGGCGCCACCAGCCGACGGCTGTGATCTGGTTCACCATCACTGATCCGCAAGGAGCGCACGAGAAGTGCCCGCATTCATCGACAAGGCCCTGCGCATGGGTGAGGGCAGGATCCTGCGCCAGCTGGCACGGATCGCCGACCAGGTCAACTCCATCGAAGACGAATTCACCAAGCTGAGCGACGCCGAACTGCGCGCCATGACCGTCGAGTTCCGGCAGCGCCTGGACGACGGTGAGTCGCTGGACGACCTGCTGCCCGAGGCGTTCGCGACGGTGCGCGAGGCGGCCCGGCGGACCCTTGGCCAGCGCCCGTTCGACGTGCAGATCATGGGCGGTGCCGCGATGCACCTGGGGAACATCGCTGAGATGAAGACGGGCGAGGGCAAGACCCTGGCCGCGGTGCTGCCCTCCTACCTCAACGCGCTGCCGGGCGAGGGCGTGCACGTCGTGACCGTCAACGACTACCTGGCCAAGCGTGACTCGGAATGGATGGGCCGAGTCCACCACTTCCTGGGCCTGGAGGTGGGGGTCATCCTCGCCCAGATGACCCCGGAGGAGCGGCGCAAGCAGTACGCGGCCGACATCACCTACGGCACCAACAACGAGTTCGGGTTCGACTACCTGCGCGACAACATGGCCTGGGCGCTGGAGGAGTGCGTCCAGCGCGGGCACGCCTACGCGATCGTGGACGAGGTCAACTCGATCCTGATCGACGAGGCGCGGACGCCGCTGATCATCAGTGGCCCGGCGGAGCAGAGCGGCCGCTGGTACACCGAGTTCGCCAAGATCGCGCCCCGGCTGCGGCCGTCGGTGGAGGAGGACGACGGCGGCGACTACGAGGTCGATGAGAAGAAGCGGACCGTCGGCATCCTGGAGCCGGGGGTGGAGAAGGTCGAGGACTGGCTGGGCATCGACAACCTCTACGACCCGGTCAACACCCCGCTAGTCAGCTTCCTCAACAACTCCATCAAGGCCAAGGAGCTGTACAAGCGGGACAAGGACTACGTCGTGATGAACGGCGAGGTCCTGATCGTGGACGAGTTCACCGGCCGGATGCTGCATGGCCGCCGCTACAACGAGGGCATGCACCAGGCGATCGAGGCCAAGGAAGGTGTCTCGATCCAGAACGAGAACCAGACCCTGGCCACCATCACGCTGCAGAACTATTTCCGCCTCTACCGCAAGCTGGCCGGGATGACCGGTACCGCGATGACCGAGGCGAACGAGTTCCAGCAGATCTACAAGCTGGGCGTGGTGCCGATCCCGACCAACATGCCGATGATCCGCGCCGACCAGGCGGACGTGGTGTACCAGACAGCCGCTGCCAAGTTCGAGGCCTGCGTGTCCGACATCGTGGACCGGCACGAGGCGGGCCAGCCGGTGCTGGTCGGCACGACCAGCGTGGAGAAGTCGGAGATCCTGTCCCGGATGCTCAAGCGCAGCGGTGTCCCGCACGAGGTGCTGAACGCCAAGTACCACGAGCGCGAGGCCTCGATCGTGGCCCAGGCGGGCCGCAAGGGCGCGGTCACCGTGGCCACGAACATGGCGGGCCGCGGTACCGACATCATGCTGGGCGGCAACCCGGAGTTCATCGCCGACACCGAACTGCACCAGCGCGGGCTGTCCCCGGTGGAGGCCCCGCAGGACTACGAGGCGGCATGGCCGGGGGCGGTGGAGAAGGCCCGCAAGGCGGTGGCGGCCGAGCACGAGGAGGTCGTCGAGGCCGGCGGGCTGTACGTGCTGGGCACCGAGCGGCACGAGTCGCGCCGTATCGACAACCAGCTGCGCGGCCGTTCCGGCCGGCAGGGCGACCCGGGGGAGTCACGCTTCTACCTGTCACTGGAAGACGACCTGATGCGGATGTTCAACGCCGACAAGGTCGCCCATTTCATGGAGTGGCTGAAGACACCGCCGGAGGTGCCGATCGAGTCCAAGGCGGTGACCCGGTCCATCCGGTCCGCCCAGACCCAGGTCGAGCAGCAGAACTTCGAGATCCGCAAGGACGTCCTGAAGTACGACGATGTGCTGAACCGGCAGCGCCAGGTCATCTATGGCGAGCGCCGGACCGTGCTGGAGGGCGCCGACCTGCGTAAGCAGATCCAGCAGATGATCGACGAGGTGGTCGAGGCCTACGTGGCCGGGGCGACCGACGGAGGTTTTCCCGAGGAATGGGATCTCGACCAGCTCTGGCAGGCCTTCCGTGACCTGTACCGGCCGTCCATCACCGTCGCCGACCTGATCGAGGAGGCCGGCGGCGAGCGGGCGGCGCTGTCCCGTGACTTCATCACCGAAACCGTGCAGGCCGACGCCCAGGCCGCCTACCAGCACCGGGAGGATGAGCTCGGGTCCGAGGTCATGCGTGAGTTCGAGCGCCGGGTGGTGCTGTCGGTGCTGGACCACAAGTGGCGCGAGCATCTGTATGAGATGGACTACCTGCGGGAGGGCATCGGCCTGCGGGCGATGGCACAGCGCGACCCGCTGGTCGAGTACCAGCGTGAGGGCTTCGACATGTTCGCCGGCATGATGGAGGGGATCAAGGAGGAGTCGGTCGGCAACCTGTTCAACCTCCAGGTCGAGGTGCGGGAGAACCCGATCGTGGAAGAGGACGGCCAGCCCGCCGCGCCAGCGTTCGGGCTGGCCGTCACCACCGGGCCTGCCCCCGCTGGCGGGCCTGGTGCTGCCGCGGGTGGCACACCGGACGGGACGGCCACGGGCGGTGCCGCGGCCGGTGCCGCCGCTGCCGGTGGTGTGGCCGCGGACGGCACGGTGACAGAGCAGAACGGCGGTGCCCGGCGCGGGGCGCGATCCCGCCGACGGGGTGGCCAGCGGGGCGGGGACGGCCAGCCGGGCCAGGGCGGGCAGCTGGCAGCCAGCGCACCCGCCGTGACCGCGCCTGGGCTCGCCCGGCCCCAGCAGTCCGGACGCCTGTCCTACAGTGCCCCCTCGGTGGACGGGGAGGCCCAGGTCCGGAGCCACACCGAAACCCGGCGGGACGGCGACTTCGGGAAGGTCGGGCGCAACGCCCCCTGCCCCTGCGGGTCGGGCAAGAAGTACAAGCTCTGCCACGGCGACCCGCGTAACCGTCCGGCCAGCTGACCCGGGCCGCCCGAGGCCGGCCAGGCCGGTCACGCCGGTCACCGGCCCGGCCAACGAGGGTCAGGCCGGTCAGGCCGCCTCCACCGTGGTGCACAGCCAGCGCCCGGGGTTCTCGCCCCGCTCCAGCCGGAGGGCGAGCGCGTGCACCCGTGGCCCGAATCCCACCACCACGGTCATCTCCATGGCATCGGTGGTCGGCCGGAATGTCACCACCCGCCGGATCCGGGGCCGTTGCCCGGCCGCGAGCCGCGGGCCGAGCTGCTGGATGCGGCTGCGCGCCCGTTCGGTGGTCCAGGGCACCAGCTGGGTGGCTGGCCGCACTCCCGCCAGCGTCTCGGCGAGCACCTGGGCGAAGTAGCCCGGCCAGGCGGGTGCGGCTTCCGGGACCGGTGGCCCCACCGGTTCGCCCGGGTTCGGCGGGGAGGCTGGCCCCGCCGGCTCGCCGCGGTCCGGCGGGGAGGCTGGGGGCGCCGCGGCGGCGGGACCGGGCGGATGGGCCGGAGCCGGGGGCAGGGCGGCCGCGGGCTCACTGTCATCCGGGCCGTCATACGGTGGGGCGGAATCCGGGATACGGCACAGCCGCATGGCTGCCGGGTCGGGCAGCGGCAGACTGGGATCACCGGCCGGGCGGCGGCGTCGCCGTCGCGCCCGGCCCGGGTTCGGGGGCAGGGACGGCCGGTCGGGTGGTAACACGGGCATCACCTCCGTAATACAGCGCGCCAGGCGGGTGACGGTCGTCCGCGCCGGCCGGGTAGCGCGGTGCCGCCGTCTGCCGACGTTGTATCTCCGGCCAGTGACATTTCTGCCCGCCCCCCTGGCCAGCCAGGGGGAATGCGGTGCATCGGTGACGGGTTAGTCAAGAGGCCGGGCAGAAGCAGCCCGGGACGTCGTCATCTGGAGAGTTGCTGTGCCGCTGCCCCCGCTGGTCGCCCCGGCCGAGGATCTGACCGTCGCCGAGGTCAGGCGCTATTCCCGCCACCTGATCATCCCCGACGTGGGCAAGACCGGGCAGCGGCGGCTGAAGAACGCCCGGGTGCTGTGTGTCGGGGCGGGCGGTCTCGGCTCACCGGCGCTGCTGTACCTGGCCGCCGCCGGGGTGGGCACGCTCGGCATCATCGACTTCGACGTGGTGGACGAGTCGAACCTGCAGCGGCAGATCATCCACGGCCAGTCCAACATCGGGCAGTCCAAGGCCGTGTCGGCGATGGAGAGCATCCGCGAGGTCAACCCGCTCGTCAACGTGATCCTGCACGAGGAGCGGCTTGATTCCGACAACGCCATGCGGATCTTCGGGCCCTATGACCTGATCGTCGACGGCACCGACAACTTCGCCACCCGTTACCTGGTCAACGACGCCTGTGTGCTGCTCGGCAAGCCCTACGTCTGGGGCTCCATCTACCGGTTCGACGGCCAGGCCAGCGTCTTCTGGGCTGAGCACGGTCCGTGCTACCGCTGCCTGTATCCCGAGCCCCCGCCGCCGGGTATGGTGCCATCCTGCGCCGAGGGTGGCGTGCTTGGCGTGCTCTGCGGCTCCATCGGGTCGATCCAGGTCACCGAGGCCATCAAGGTGATCACCGGCATCGGTGAGCCGCTGACCGGCCGGCTGATGATCTACGACGCGCTGGACATGAGCTACCGGACGGTCCGGATCCGGAAGGATCCCGAGTGCCCGGTGTGCGGCAAGAACCCGTCGATCACCGAACTGATCGACTATGAGGAGTTCTGCGGCACGGTCTCCGAGGACGCGCAGAAGGCCGCGGCCGGATCGACCATCACCGCCGCTGAGCTCAAGGAGATGCTGGACCGCGAGGACAGCATCTACCTGGTGGACGTGCGGGAGCCGAACGAGTACGAGATCGTCTCCATCCCCGGCGCGGTGCTCATCCCCAAGGGTGAGTTCCTGTCCGGCGCGGCGCTTGAGCACCTGCCCCAGGACAAGCGGATCGTGCTGCACTGCAAGAGCGGGATCCGCAGCGCCGAATGCCTGGCCGTGGTCAAGGACGCTGGCTTCGCCGACGCCGTCCACGTGGGGGGTGGCGTGCTCGCCTGGGTCAGCCAGGTGGATCCCTCGCTGCCCAGCTACTGACCGCCCCCGCCGGCGCCGGCAAGGCCGTACCATGCCGGTGTGGCAGTGCGGCCGGAGCCCCTGGATGGCGGCGGTCCGGGGCCGGGCGCGGACGACGTGGCGCCACCCGGGCCGATGGCTGGTCCCCGGCAGCCGCGGCCGGCTGGCCCGGACATGCCATCAGCCTGGCCACCACCGCCAGGCCCGCCCGGCCAGGGGCTGGCCCGGCCCGGATGGCTGCCGTCCGAGCCATGGCCGGAGGACGAGCCCGTCAGCTCGGCGCGGAGAGATACCCGCCGGTGGCGGCGCGGCCTGTACCTGCTGCTGCTTGTCCTGGCCCTGACCGGCCTGGCCGCCGCCCTGACCGGGGTGGTGGTGCAGTTGCTGCCGCGCACCTTCAGCGCGGCCCAGAAGCAGCAGATCACGGCCTGGGAGATGGGCAAGCGCTGGCGGCTGTGGTCAGCCGGTGAGATCTTCCCGGCTACCGTCCACTACCAGATCCCCGGGCCGGCGCTGAGCGGGCCCAGCGGGCTCACCTTGACCGCACACCGGGTCGGCATCGCCAGCCAGGCACAGTGCCGGGCCGCCACCGACCCAGCGGCGGCGGCGGTCCTGCTCAGCCATGGCTGCACAGCGGTGCTGCGGGCCACGTATATCGATGCCACCCAGAGCCTGGCGGTGACCATCGGCGTCGCGGTGCTGCGCAGCCCGGCCGCCGCCCGCGCCGCTCTCCGGGGTCTGCCCAGCACACCTGGCGGGCACGTGGCTCCGGGCCTGCGAGCGGTGCCGTTCCGGCGCACGCTGGTGACCAGGTTCGGCGACCGGCAACGGCAGCTGTCCTGGGAACGGGCGGCCGGGCCGTACCTGGTGTTCGCCACGGTGGGCTACGCCGACGGCCGCCGCCGTGTCAACGAGAGTTCGGACCTGTACGCCAGCGCGGAGATGGTCGGCCTGGAAGACGGCGTCGGCGGCTGGGTGGCGGCGAGGCTGGGCGCTGCCCCGCCGCCGCCGGAGTGCCCGGGCGGCCCGGCATGCTGACGGCGCGCGGGGCCGCCGCCCGGTGGGCCGCCGCGGTGGCCGCCTGCGCGGTGGCCGTGACGGCCGTACTGGCGGCCACTCCGGCGGGCGCGGACGTGGTGCGGGACCAGGAACTGTGGGTGCTGGGCATGGTGCACGCACCGCAGGCCTGGAACGTGACCCGCGGCCAGGGGGTGACGGTCGCGGTTATCGACAGCGGGGTCATGCCGTCGGTGTCCGACCTGGCCGGCTCGGTCGTCACCGGCCCGGACCTGTCCGGGGTCAGCACGCCGATGTCCAACCCGTCCTGGGGGGTGCACGGCACCTGGATGGCCTCACTGATCGCCGGGCACGGGCACGCGGGCGGGTCGAGCGGGATCATCGGTGTGGCCCCGGCCGCGAAGGTGCTGTCCATCCGGGTGGTGACCGACCGGGGGGATCCGCATTTCCGCGCCTACCAGCATGAGTCCGACGCCGAGGTCCAGCAGGCGCTGGCGACGGCCATCACCGATGCCACCACCCGCGGTGCCCGGGTCATCAGCATGTCCCTCGGTTACGGCACGGCCAGCCGGCCGGTCCGGCTGGCGCTGCAGAACGCCCTCGCCCACGGGGTGGTCGTAGTCGCCTCGTCCGGCAACTCCGGGGCCAGCCCGGTGGCCCGGCACGGCGGCCAGGCCCCCTACTCGTTCCCGGCCGACTATCCGGGCGTGCTCGGGGTGGGTGCGGTTGGCCAGGATGGGCGGGCGGCCGGTTTCTCCAGTGACAACCTGTCGGTGGAGATAGCCGCGCCCGGGGTCAGGGTGCCCGCCCAGGGCAGGGACGGGCAGTACTGGCTGGTCAGTGGCACCAGCCCGGCCTGCGCGATCATCTCGGGCGTGGCCGCCCTGATCAAGGCCCGCTACCCGCGCCTGGCGCCGGCGCTGGTCGGCCAGGCGATCACCGGCACCGCCCAGAACGCGCCGCCCGGTGGTTACAACGACCGGGTTGGCTTCGGGACCGTGAACGCGGCCGCCGCGCTGGCCGCCGCTGGCCGGCTGAGCCGCGACAGCACCACCGGCCACGGGGTGCGGGTGACCGCGCACTTCGGAGGCGGCCTGGCCGCCGTGCCACCGGTGCCGGTGCCGCCGCGCGGCACCACCGGGCTGATCGTCTACGCCCTGGTCGCGTTGTGCTGCCTGGCGATCGCCGGGCTCGCGGCTGCCGGGCTGCGCCGTACCCGGCGGACCCGGGGCACCCGGGGGGTCGCCAGGGGCGGCCACGGGGCTGCGGGATCCCGGCCGCTGCCTGGTTCATGATCAGCTCTGGCCGCGCGGCGTTCGGCGGCTTCGCCGAGCAGGTACTCGACGTGGTCGACGCCATCCCGCCCGGGCAGGTGATGTCGTACGGCGACATCGCCGAATACCTGGGCCAGGGCGGCCCGCGGCAGGTCGGCCGGGTGCTGGCGGTCTGGGGCGGCGGTGTGGCGTGGTGGCGGGTCATCCACGCGGATGGTTCGCTGCTGGCCGGCCATGAGCCCGAGGCCCTGGCCCGGTACCGGCAGGAGGGGACCCCGCTGCGCGAGGTGGCTGGCCGCTACCGCGTGGACATGCGCCGGGCACGCTGGGCCGGCGCCCGCTGATCCCCCGGTCGCGATGGCCAGCCCCTGGCCTGGGCTGCCCCGGCTAAACCCCCCCCGGGGGTCCGGGCCACTGCGGCTAACCCTCCGGCGGGGGCCCGGGTCTGGTGGAAGCAGCAGGTGCCGGTGGAGCCATGCGGCATGCTCTTGATGCCCGCGTCCGGATCGGTGCTGCCGCGCACGATGGCGCCACCATAGCCCGGAGCGCCCAGGAAGGCGCCCCACCACAGCACCCACGGCTCGGGCCCGCCGGCCGCGGGGAACGGCTCGGCGAGCGGGCGGATGCGGCGCTGCAGAACGTAGGGGCCATCCATGGCTGCGGCCAGCCGGTCCCGCCACTCGTCCGGGCTGGTGAGCCAGCCCTGGATCACCCCGGCGCCGGAGTGCAGCGCGGTCGGTTTGAGCACCAGGTGCTCGCGCTCGGCCCGTGCGTAGCTCGCCATGTCGGCCTGGCCGCCGCCATCGGCGGTGACCGGTCCCGGCCGCACCATCCGGGTCCACGGCAAGATCCGGTCCAGCCGGGCCAGTTCGGCGGCGGTGAACAGGTGCCGGTTCGCCTCGTCCGACAGCAGGGCGAGGGCGCCCTTGCTGCCATAGACCTCGGCGTCCATGGGTGCGAACAGCTTCACCTCACCCCGGCCAGCGGCGCGCAGCAGCGGCCCGGCCAGGTCACCGGCCGCTGGCCGGAGCAGAATCCTTGATCAGGAAGACCCGGTAGACCACATCCACCGGGCGGCCGCCCAGCCAGACCCGCCCGCCCCGGTAGCTGAGCTCGCCCACATGGCAGGCCACCGCGGTCAGCCCGTACCGGGCCAGCTGCCCAGCGCCCGCCCGCAGCTGGCGGTGCAGGACGCTAAATGAGTCCGGCCAGTCGGCCACGGCGATCAGCGGCTGCCCGTTCTCGCCGATGCCGCATTCCGCCCGCAGGGTGGTGGCCAGCACACCCATGGTGTCGGTGTAGCTGAGCCCGTGCGTGGCGACGAATTCGGCGACCGCCGGTTCGGTCAGGAAGGCACGGTTGAGCAGGGCGTTGTCGAGGCCGCCCAGGGCGCTGCCCAGGTTGAGCTCCATCACCCGGAAGGCCGTGGCATCCCGGAACAGGTCGGCCCGGCCCAGCCGCGTCGGTGGCTGGCCGCCCGCCAGTCCGACCGCTGCCAGCTGCGGGCCGGCCATCCCGACCGCCCGGGCGAAGGCCAGGACATCACCACCGAACAGCCGGTCAGGCAGGCAGGCCAGCGCGGCGTGGAGCGCCAGCAGGTCATCGCGCAGGACCGCGAACTCGGCGTGCTCCAGGAAGACCGGCCTGGTCAGGCAGTTGCCGTCATAGGAGGTGGCGGCCAGGTCGATCCGCTCCCTGGCCACGTCGATGAGCCGCCTGGGCGGCATCCCGCGAGCGGCGACCTCAGCCAGGTAACGGCTGGTCAGCGTGCTGGTGACCACGCTCCATGCTAACGAGGGTGCCGCTCAGGCGATGATCGCCCGACGGATCCCGAGCAGCAGGGTGGCAGCACCGAAGCCGAGCAGGCACAGCCCGGCCGCCGGACCGTTGATGGCCGACGGTGCCACAGCCGTGGTGAGGCCGGCGATCAAGGCCGCCGCCGCCACCAGGATGACCCAGCGCGCCGAGCGGGCGCAGCGAGGGGTTGCCCAGGGTCGTGGCGAGCGGGAAGAAGTGCAGCCCGACACCGAAGCAGATCCACACCGGAATCCACCGGGACTGTCCGGACACGGCCAAGCCGGCCGCCCCTGCGCCCAGCAGCCCGGACTCCAGGCCGACGATGATGCCATACCGCCGCCGTGCCCGCGGACCAGGCCTGGCCGATCGCCGGGTCACCACGATCCCGGCCACTGCCAGCGCGGCCGCAAGCACGCTGCCGACTGCTAACGGCGCCACCAGCCACGATGGTGCGGCCGCCTGGCCCCACCCGAACCAACCCAGGGCGAAGAACCCGTCAATGGCCACGGTGACCCCACAGGCCCGGCCAGCGGGAAAGAACCTCTGGCTGTGTCCCGCCGCGATTGCCGCACCCATCTGGGCCGTGCGGGCCTGCCCCGGGACGGGCGGCGGAGCCAGCCGCCAGCGGGCTGGGGAGGCCAGCCGGAAACAGCCGCAGATTGTCCGAGGGATCTGCTGGAATTCGGTACGAACATGGACAGGCAGCCGCCCGCGTACCGCCTGGTCCGCTCGCCGGGGCGAGCGGACCAGGCGGTTATCCTCGACGCCGCGCAGCGGGCCGTGGTCGACCACGCCGGCGGCCCGCTGCTGGTGCTGGCCGGGCCTGGCACCGGCAAGACCGCCACCATCGTGGAGACGGTGGCCGACCGGATCGGCAACCGCGGGATCGATCCCGAGCGGGTGCTCGTGCTCACCTTCAGCCGCAAGGCGGCTGAGGAACTGCGGGAGCGGATCACCGCCCGGCTCCGCCGGACCACGCGCGAGCCGCTGGCGCTGACCTTCCACAGCTACGCCTACGGCCTGCTGTGCCGGGAGTACCTGCTGGCCGGGGACGAACCGCCGACTCTGCTGTCCGGCCCCGAGCAGCTGCTGGAGGTCCGGCGCATGCTCCGGGGTGAGGCGGCCGATGGCGGGCTGCGGTGGCCGGAGCGGCTGCGGCCGGCGCTGGCCACCCGCGGATACGCGGCCGAGTTGCGGGACTTCCTGCTGCGGGCGGCCGAGCGCGGCCTGGACGGCCCGGGGCTGGCCCGGCTCGGCCGGCAGCGCGGACGCGACGACTGGGTGGCGGCTGGCGGGTTTCTCAGCCGGTACGAGGCGCGGTTCGACCTGGCGCCCGTGCCCGCCTACGACTATGCGGGGATCATCCGGATCGCCGCCTCACTGCTGGCACGGGGCGCGGTCAGGGACCGCGAGCGCAAGGCCTACGACGTGGTGCTGGTGGATGAGTACCAGGACACCGACCCTGCCCAGGAAGCACTGCTGCACGCGCTGGCCGGCGACGGCCGGGAGCTGATCGCGGTCGGCGACCCGGACCAGTCCATCTATGCCTTCCGGGGGGCCGATGTGCATGGCATCACCCGCTTCCCCCGGCTGTTCCGCAGCCCCGACGGCCAGCCGGCCAGGGTGGTTTCGCTGCGTACCTGCCGCCGTAGCGGCCCGGCGCTGGTGGCCGCGTCCCGGCGGGTCGCCCGCCGGCTGCCTGCCGCGGCGGGAGGCCACCGTGACCTGGCCCCATCCCCGTCGGCCCCGCCCGGCACGGTGCGGGTGATCACCGCCACCAGCGCCAGCCAGGAAGCGGCGGTGGTCGCGGACGTGCTGCGCCGCGCGCACCTGCAGGACGGGGTGCCCTGGTCGGGCATGGCGGTGCTGGTCCGGTCGGTGACCCACCAGGTCCCGCTGCTGCGCCGGGCGCTGATGGCAGCCGGGGTGCCGACCGTCGTGGCCGGCGACGAGCTGCCACTGACCGCCGAGCCGGGGACACAGCCACTGCTGCTGCTGCTGCGCTGCGCGCTGCACCCGGAGGCACTGGACGAGGACGCCGCTGCGCAGCTGCTCACCGGCCCGCTAGGCGGTACCGACGCGCTGGGCCTGCGCCGGCTGCGCCGGGCGCTGTGGCAGGCCGCGCAGACCGCGGGAGTGGAGCCCGGCACCGAGCCGCTGGCCGCGGCCCTGCGTGACCCGCGCGAACTCCTGCTGGCCGATGGGCCGGCGGTGGACGCGGCGCGGCGGGTGGCCGCCCTGCTCACCCTGGCCGCCCGCACGGCCGTGGACGGCACCGCGCACGACACGCTCTGGGCGGTGTGGCAGGAATCGGGCCTGGGCCGTGCCTGGCAGACGGCCAGTGCAGCGGGCGGCACCCGCGGCGCCGCCGCCGACCGGGACCTGGACGCGGTGGTCGCGCTGTTCGAGGCGGCAGAACGCTTCACGGCCCGGCTCCCGCCCGGCTCCCCGCGGCTGTTCCTGGACAGCCTGGCCGGCCAGGAGATTCCGGGCGACACGCTGGCGCAGCGCTCCCCGCCTGGCGAGGCCGTCCGGCTGCTCACCGCCCACCGGGCCAAGGGCCTGGAGTGGGATGTGGTGGTGGTGGCCGGTGTCCAGGAAGGCATCTGGCCGGACCTGCGGCTGCGGTCCTCGCTGCTGGGCATGGACGAGCTGCTGGACCTGGCGGACGGGGTGGCCGGGCCGGCCGGGACCGACGCGGCCGCCGCCGCGCTCGCATCCAAGCTGCTGGCCGAGGAACGGCGGCTGTTCTACGTCGCGATCACCCGGGCCCGCCGCACCCTGGTGGTGACGGCCGCGGGCGGCGACGACAGCGAGGAGCGCCCATCCCGCTTCCTGGCTGAGCTGGCCGGCGGTGAGATCACGGCCGAGCATGTCTCCGGATCAGGCCTGCGCTGGCTGTCGCTGCCCGCACTGACCGCGGATCTGCGGCGGGTGGCCGCCGACGTCCGGTGCCCGCCCGGGCTGCGCGAGGCCGCCGCCGCCCAGCTGGCCCGGCTGGCGCAGGCGGGGGTCCGTGGTGCCGACCCCCGGCAGTGGTATCAGCTCACCGAGCTGTCCGGGGCCGGCCCGCTGGCTGGCCTCGGCCCGGCCGCGCCGGGCGGCGGCGAGCTGATCAGGGTCTCACCGTCACAAGTGGAAATCTTCACCCGGTGCGGGCTGCGCTGGCTGCTGGAGGTCGCCGCCGGGGCCAGGTCAGCCGACGTGGTGCGGCACTTCGGCATCGTCATCCATGCCGCGGCGGTGCTGGCCGCCGAGGGCGCGACCGAGACCGCCATCGGCGAGCGGATCGACGAGGTCTGGCACCACCTGGATTTCGGCAGCGCCTGGTACAGCGAGAAGCAGCGGGAACAGGCCCGCCAGATGGTGGCCAAGTTTCTCGCCTGGCACCGGGAGAACCCGCGGCAGCTGGTGGCCTATGAGGAACGGGTACGGGCCCGGGTGGGCGCGGTGGAGATCACGGGCCGGGTGGACCGGCTGGAGCGGGACAGCGAGGGCCGGGCGGTTGTGGTCGATCTGAAGACGGGTTCCAGCCCGGTCGCCCCTGCCGAGCTGGACCGGCACCCGCAGCTGGGCGTGTACCAGCTGGCGGTACTGCTGGGCGCGTTCGAGCGGCTGGGCCTGACCGAGCCGGGCGGTGCCGAGCTGGTCCAGGTCGGCAAGGCAAGCCTGACCGCAGCGGTCCGGGTCCAGCCGCAGCGCTCACTGCTGGACGACCCCGACCCCGGCTGGGCGGAGGACCTGGTCGAGACGGTCGCGGCCGGCATGGCCGGGCCGCTGTTCCAGGCCCGGGTGAACCCCGGCTGCCGGCACTGCCCGGTCGCCGCCAGCTGCCCCGCGCATCCCTCCGGTGAGCAGGTGACGGCGTGACCGCGCCGCCCCGGTACGGCCCGGCGCAGCTGGCGCGGCTGCTCGGGCTGCCCGCGCCGACCAGCGAGCAAGCGGCGGTGATCGCCGCGCCCCTGCAGCCGGTGGGTGTCATTGCCGGGGCCGGCTCGGGCAAGAGCGAGACCATGGCGGCCCGGCTGGTCTGGCTGGTCGCCAACGACCTGGTCGCGCCGCACCGGGTACTCGGGCTTACCTTCACCCGCAAGGCCGCGGCCGAGCTGGGCCAGCGGGTGCGGGCCCGGCTGGCCGGCCTGCGCCGGGCGGGCCTGCTCCCCAGCCCGGATGGGCTGGCCGCGGGCCCCCCGCCGGCCGATGGCAGCGGCACAGATGGTGATGTCCTGCCGGACGGTGAGCCGGTCGTGTCCACCTACCATGCCTACGCTGCCCGGCTGGTCGCCGACCACGCGCTGCGCGAGGCGGTGGAACCGTCGCTGCGCCTGATCACCCCGGCGGTGTGCTGGCAGATCGCGGCCCGGGTGGTAGCCGGTTACGGCGGCCCGATGGACGCGGTGGACCGGACCCCGCAGTGGGTGACCGCCGCGGTGCTGGATCTGGCCGCCGAACTCGCCGAGCACCTGCGCGCACCTGGCGACGTCGAGCAGGCCGGCCGGTGGCTGGACGCCGCCAGCCAGGCGCTGGCCTGCCGGCTGCCCGCACCGGTCAGGAAGATCCGGCAGTGCCAGCGCACCCGGGAGCAGCTGCTGCCGATGGTGGCCGCCTACACCCAGGCCAAGGCCGCGCGGGAAGTGATGGACTACGGCGACCAGATCGCGCTGGCGGCCCGGATCGCCGCCGCCCACCCCGAGGTGGGCGCCATCGAGCGGGCCCGCTACCAGGTCGTGCTGCTGGACGAGTACCAGGACACCAGCCATGCCCAGCTGGTGCTGTTGCGCGCGCTGTTCGGCGGCGGGCACCCGGTCACCGCGGTCGGCGACCCCTGCCAGTCGATCTACGGCTGGCGCGGCGCCAGCGCCGGCAACCTGCGGCGGTTCGCCGCCGACTTCCCGGTCACCCGGCCGGGCGGCCGGCGCGGCCAGCCGGGCCAGCCGCGGCCGGCCCCGGTCAGGATGCTGTCGACCAGTTTCCGCAACACCGAGAACGTGCTCGACGTCGCCGGTGCCCTGCAGGCCGGACTGCGGGAGGAAGCACCGCTGGTGCCACGGCTGGTGCCAGCACCGCCAGGAGCCGGCCGCGGCAGGGTGGTCTGCGCCCTGCTGGAAACGGCCGCGGGCGAAGCCGCCTGGGTGGCGGACCAGCTGGCGGCACTGCTGGCGCTGGCGCCCGGGCTGGCGCCGGACGGGCAGCCCTGGCCCGAGCCGGGCCGGCCCGGCCCCCGGCCGTCCGACATCGCGGTGCTGTGCCGGAAGCGGTCCCAGTTCCCGGCACTGCGGTCCGCGATCGAAGCCCGCGGGATACCGGTGGCGGTGGTCGGCCTGGGCGGCCTGCTGACCGTTCCCGAGGTAGCCGATGTGGTCGCCACTTTGCGGGTGATGCACGACCCATCCGCGTCGGCGCCCCTGGCCAGGCTGCTGACCGGGCCGCGCTGGCGGATCGGGCCACGCGATCTGGTGGCGCTCGGCAGGCGGGCCCGGGATGTGGCCCACGACCACCGCGGGCGGGACAGCGGCCCCCCGGCCAGCGGTCAGCGTGAGGATCCGCTGGCGCTGGCCGTCACCGACCTGACCGCGGAGCAGGGCAGCCTGGTGGAGGCGCTGGACGACCTCGGCCCCGCGGCCGGCTACTCGGCCGCGGGACATGCACGGTTCGCCGCACTCGCGGCCGAGCTGCGCATGCTGCGCACGCACACCGCCCGGCCGCTGCCCGATCTGGTCGGCGAGGTGGAGCGGGTGCTCGGGCTGGATGTGGAGGTGGCGGCCCAGCCGTGGCGGGATCCGGCCGTCGCCCGGGCTGACCTGGATGCCTTCGCGGACGCGGCGGCCGCCTTCGCCGACGATGAGGAGGAGCCGACGCTGGCCGCCTTCCTCGCCTACCTGACCGCGGCCGAGGCCGAGGAGTTCGGGCTGGAAGCCGGCCAGCCGAGCGGGAGCGACGCGGTCACCCTGACCACGGTGCACGCGGCCAAGGGTCTGCAGTGGCCCGCCGTGGTGGTGCCCGGATTGGCTGCCGGGGACAAGGCACGGGTCTTCCCTGCCCGGCCGGTGGCCAGCACCCGGTGGACCGAGAATCCCCGGCTGCTGCCGTTTGGCCTGCGCGGCGATGCCGGTGACCTGCCGGCCCTGGCCGATCTGTCGGCGCCGTCGCTGGCTGCGTTCACGCAGGCGTGCACTGCCCGCGAACTGGCCGAGGAGCGGCGGCTGGCCTACGTGGCGGTGACCCGGGCCGGGTACTGGGTGGCCTGTACCGGTTACTGGTGGGGAGACGGGGTCTCCCCGCTGGGGCCGTCGGTCTTCCTGAACGAGGTCCGGGCGGCCTGCGAGGCCGGGGCCGGAACGGTGGCCCGGTGGACGCCGCCACCGGGGGAGGATGCCACCAATCCGCTGCTGACCGATCCGGTGCCACTGCCCTGGCCACCCTCCCCGGCCGGCCCGCGGCACGCCGCGGTCGCCGAGGCGGCGGCGCTGGTCGAGCGGGCCCGCGCCCGGCTGACCACCGCGGCAGAGCCCGGCGCCGGGACGGCGGCGGGCGGGCTGGCCGGCGGGGATCAGCTGATGGCGGCGGCCTGGGCGGCGGACACCGAACTCCTGCTGGCTGAGCGGGAGGAGCGGCGGGCCGACCTGTCGGCGGTCACCCTGCCGGGCAGGCTCACCGTCTCGGCGCTGGTCACCATGGCCGCGGATCCGGCCGAACTGGCCCGCGAGATCCGCCGGCCGATGCCGCGGCCGCCCGCGCCGCAGGCCCGTCGCGGCAGTGCCTTCCACCGCTGGCTGGAGGAGCGGTTCGGGCAGCAGCGGCTGCTCGACCCGGCTGACCTGCTCGGCGCGGCGGACGAGCCGGCCGACGACGGCGACGCCAGTGACCTCGCCTCGCTGCGGGCCCACTTCGAGGCCGGCGAGTGGGGGGGCCGCTGGCCGGTCGAGGTGGAGGTGCCGTTCGAGATGCTGGTCGCCGGGCGGTCGGTCCGCGGCCGGATCGACGCGGTATTCGCCGACGCTTCGGACAGGCGCTACGACTTGGTTGACTGGAAGACCGGGGCGCCGCCGGAGGCTGCCCACGACCGCCACGCCGCCGCCGTCCAGCTCGCCGCCTACCGGCTGGCCTGGGCCGGGCTCGCCGGGGTAGCGGTGGACCAGGTGCGGGCCGCGTTCTACTACGTCCGGCACGACCTCACCCTGCGGCCGGAGGATCTGCTGGATGAGGCGGGGCTGACGGCGCTTATCGACAGCATCCCACTGCGCGGCTGACCTAGCGGACGGGAGCGGCCCCGCAGGCCACCAAACCAGATCCGGGACCGGCCGCCTGCCCGGCCGGGCTCAGCCGGCCGGGTCCGGTCAGCAGCAGCCAGACGGCCAGGCCCAGCGGGTACATGAAGTACCCGGCCCGGGTGGCCGGTGCGAGCAGGAACAGCACGGTCAGGCCGACCGCCAGCCGCCACACCGCCGCCCGCACGGTGGCCGGTGGGCGGGCCACCAGCCAGCCCCCGACCGCCAGGCCCGCCAGCGCGACCAGGGCGATGGCCGCCCAGTGGCCGGCCTGGCCGGCCGAGGCGATCAGGTGCCCGGGCAGCACGCTCGCCGCCGGGCTCGCCACCTTGGCCAGGCCCAGCGGGAACGTGATGGTGTTCAGCACCATGGCAGCTGGGTCCATCGCCGCGACCGGCCCGTCCGCGAGCCCGGCCACGACCAGCGCCGCCAGGGCAACCAGGGCGGCTGCGCGCTTGCCCTGCCGTACGGCTACCAGCACGAGCACGATCACCAGCGCGGGCCAGGCGGTGGCCTTCATGGACGCGGCCAGGCCGAATACCACTCCCGCCGCGGCCAGCCGGGACCAGTCCCGCCCGCGCGGCTCGGCCAGCAGTGCAAAGCCCAGGCAGATGAGGCCGAGCACCGGGAGGTCATCTCCGCCGACCGAGAGCGGGAAGGCGACCACCGGCGAGGCGGTGACGACAGCGGTCCACCAGCCCGGATGCGGGGTCCCGAGCAGGGCCAGGGCCGCCCCGAAGGTGATCGCGAACACCAGCCCGAACCACAGCCGGGGATCGGTGAGCGGGCCGCCGCCGAGCACCGCCCGCGGCAGCCCGAACACGATGAGGGCGGGCAGGTAGGGGTTGTACGCATAGGGGCTGTGCGCCGCGGCCAGCGCCGCGGCGCCCTGGTAGGGCGTGCCGCGGTGCAGCAGCAGCGCGGCCGACCGGACCGTCACCCCCACCTCGGGCTGGGCCTCCCCGGCCACCGCCAGCCAGCCGAGCGGGGCCAGCACGGCACCTGCCAGCCCGGCCAGCACGGCCAGGCCGGTGGCCCGCCACCGGGCGGCCGTGCCCGCCGGCCAGCGCCGCGCCACCAGCAGGATCAGGCTCGCGGCGGCATAACCGGCGGTGGCGAACAGCCCCCAGGCACGTTCGGCGGGCTGACTGCTGATAGTGGCGATGACGGCGGCGAACACCGTGGACAGGCTGGCCAGCGCCAGCAGCCACTCCCGCCTGGCCAGGCGCGCGGCCGTCCACGCCGCCGGTGGGGTCCGCCAGCGGGAGCCTTGCCGCCCACCGGGGCCTGTGCGGTCTCCGGCGAGTCGCAGTGTCACGGTTGACGACGTTATGCCTGACGGGCCCGTCATGTCGTCATGCCGCAGGGTGATGTCCTGGTAGGCGCAGGGGCGAGGATCGCGACCTGCGGGTGGCCGGGCCCGGACCCCGTTAGAGTGCCGGAACAACACACCCTTCCAGGAGGCTCAGCGGCATGGACGTCCGCGACTACGTCGATCAGCAGGCAGGCGCGTTCTTCGGCGACCTGAAGCAGTGGCTGGCCATCCCGTCGATTTCGGCTGATCCGGGCCATCACGCCGACGTCCGGGCCAGCGCCGGCTGGCTGGCCGGGCACCTGCGGTCCATCGGCTTCCCGGAGGTGGAGATCTGGGAAACCGGCGGCGACGGATCGCCGGGCCTGCCCGCGGTCTACGCCTGCTGGCCCGCCGCCGATCCGGCGGCGCCAGCCGTCTGCGTCTACGGCCACCACGACGTCCAGCCGGTGGAGCCGCTGGCGGAGTGGGACTCACCGCCCTTCCAGCCCGCCGAGCGGGACGGGCAGTTGCTCGCCCGCGGCGCGTCTGATGACAAGGGCCAGGTGATGCTGCACAGCCTGGGCCTGCGCGCCTGGCTGGCGGCAGCTGGGGCCAGCGCGCCCCCGGTCACCATCAAGCTGCTGATCGAGGGGGAGGAGGAGTCGGGATCGCCGCATTTCGCCGATCTGCTGCGGGCCGAGGCCAGCCGTCTCGCCTGTGACGTGATCGTGGTGTCCGACACCACCATGTGGGCCGCCGACGTGCCGTCCATGTGCACCGGGATGCGCGGGGTGGTGGCCGCCGAAATCTCGCTGCACGGCCCGGACACCGATCTGCACTCGGGCTCGTTCGGCGGTGGCGTGCCCAATCCGCTGCACGCCATGGCCGCGCTGCTGGCCGGCCTGCACGACGGCGACGGCCGGGTCACCCTGCCCGGGTTCTACGACCGGGTGCTCCCGCTCACCGCGGCCGAGCGGGAACTGTTCGCCCGCCTGCCGTATGAGGAGAAGCTCTGGCTGGCCGACGCGGGGCACAGCCAGGTGGCCGCCGGGGAGGCTGGTTTCACCACCCTGGAGCGGATCTGGGCGCGGCCGACCGCCGAGATCAACGGCATGTGGGGCGGCCATACCGGGCCTGGCGGCAAGACGATCGTGCCCGCCAGCGCCCATGCCAAGGTCTCCTTCCGGCTGGTCGCCGACCAGGAACCGGCCGAGGTGGCGGACGGGCTGCGGGCGCACGTGGCCGCGCACACCCCGCCCGGGATCCGGGCCGAGGTCAGTTTTGACGGGCCAGGGGTGCGGCCCTGCTTCTCGCCCATCGACTCGGCCGCGGTGCGGGCGGGCAAGCGGGCGATGGAACGGGCGTTTGGCACCGAGGTGCTGTTCACCCGGGAGGGTGGCAGCGGCCCGGAAGCGGACCTGGCCGCCATCCTCGGCGCGCCGCTGGTGTTCGTGGCGGTCGGCCTGGACTCCGACCGGATCCACGCACCGAACGAGAAGGCCGAGATGGCGCTGCTGCTGAAGGGGGCCGAAGCGGTGGCCTACCTGTGGGACGAATTGTCGGCGGTGCGCCGTCACTGACCGCCAGCACCGGCCGCCCGCTGGCGACCTGAGCGGCTTCACGCTCGCCCGGGCGGAAGTGGACCGGGTCAGCGCCCGGCGGGAGGACGCGGCCTGGGTCGCGGCCGCCTGGGCCGATGACACCACCCGGGTCCTGGTCCTGGACGAGGGCCAGGCGCTGATCCGGTTCGGCGCCGGGCCGGCCGAACTGGTGCTGGTGCCGCCGCCGGCGGCGCCCGCCGGGGTGCGGTTCCTGCTCGGGGTGGACGCGGACGGGATCGCCTATTTCGGCGTGATGGGCCCGCCGGGCGGGCTGGGCGCCTCGCCGGTGCCGCCGCCGGGCGCGGCCATGCCCGCACCCGCCGCCGGGGTCCGGCCGGCCGCGCTGCGCCAGGCCGGGCCGCTGCTCGGCGACCGCGACGCCGGCCTGTTCACGCATGCGGTCGCGCTGGCCAACTGGCATGCCCGGCATACCCACTGCCCGCGGTGCGGGGCCGAGACGATCCCTGCCCCGGCGGGCCACGCGCGGCGCTGCCCGGTGGATGGCAGCGAGCACTTTCCCCGGATCGACCCAGCGGTGATCATGCTGGTGACCAACGAGGCGGACCGCTGCCTGCTCGCCCGCAACCGTGCCTGGCCGCCGCACCGGGTCTCGATCCTGGCCGGGTTCGTGGAGGCGGGGGAGTCGGCCGAGCAGGCGGTGGCCAGGGAGGTGCGGGAGGAGACGGCGGTTGAGGTGGCCGAGGTCAGCTACCTCGGCAGCCAGCCCTGGCCCATGCCGCAGAGCCTGATGCTCGGATTCCGCGCGCAGGCCCGGCCCGGGCAGGAGATCCGGGTGGACGGCACCGAGATCGCCGAGGCCCACTGGTTCTCCCGGGCCGAACTGGGCGCCGCGGCCGCTGCCGGCGAGGTGCTGCTCCCGCCGCCGGTCTCCATCGCGCACCAGATCATCCGCCACTGGTACGGCGGCCCGCTCCCGGGTACCTGGTAACCCGGCCACCAGTAACCCGGCCCCCGTGGAAGGCCCCTGACCCGGCTTTTCATGGTCCGGGCTATTTCCTGCCCGGTTCACAGCCGTATGTCCGATTCGCTGGCATCAAACTAATGAAGAGCCGCATGGTCGCGGCGAGAGGGAGCCCAGCCGGTCAGGCGGGCGCCAGCTGGCGGACGGCTGCCAGTTCGTCGGTGCCCGGGGCGGGAATGACCGCGATCACCGGGGTGTCCAGGCCGGCCGCCTGGTATTCGGCCACGCGCTCCCGGCACCGGCTGGGGTGCCCGTGCACGACCAGCTCGTCCACGAGCTGGTCGGGGATGGCGGCCAGCGCCCCGCGGCGGTCGCCTGCGGCCCAGGCCCTGCGCATGGGCGCGAGCAGCTCGCCCCGGCCGAGCCACTCGTGGAAGGCCGCATACGCGGGCACGGTGAGGTAGGCGGCGATCAGCCGCCGGCCGATCTCGCGGGCCGCCCCGGCGTCGGTGGTCGGGCAGACGAACACCCGTGCCACCAGCTCACAGTCCGGCCCGGCGACCGCCCGGATGGCCGGCACGTCGGCGGGGGCCAGCCAGTTGGTGATCGCGGCGTCGGCCAGTGCCGCGGCCAGCCGCACCATCTGTGGCCGCAGCGCGGCCAGCGCCAGCCCCGGCGGCTGCGTGGGCGGCGGGTCCAGCCGGAACCCGCGGACGGCGAAGGTCTCGTACTGCGCGGTGACCTTCTCCCCGGCCAGCGCGGGGCGCAGGAACCGCAGCGTGTCCCGGGCACGCTGGTAGGGCCGGTCCAGCTCGATGCCGTTCCAGTCGGTCACGATCACCGGTGAGGAGATGCCGACCCCGAGCACGAACCGGCCTGGCGCCAGCGCCGCCACGGCCGCGGCCTGCATCGCCAGCAGCGCCGGCCCGCGGGTGAAGATACCGGCGATGGCGGTGCCCAGCCGCAGTTCGGCTGACGACTGCGCGGCCAGCGCGAGCGGCAGGAAGGCGTCGGCGCCGTTCAGCTCGGACGACCAGGCGTCGGTGTAGCCGAGGCCGGGCAGGCTGGCGACGATCTCCCGCTGGTCCGGCAGCGGCCGGCTGCGCAGCGGGAGCGTGATGCCCCACCGCTGGGTCGTTGACATCAGCACCTCCCTGCGGGCACGTGCCCCCATCTTGCCGTGCCCCGGCCGCGGCTGGTGCGCCGGGCCAGCGGGGCCGTTATGTACCCTTTCAGATCATAGGAACAAAAAGAGAGCACTGCTCTTGACAGCGACAAGGGGGATGCGTAACACTGTTCTTAATAAAGAGCACTGCTCTTGAACCGAGGAGATTCCGATGACCAGCAGCGATCAGCCCCGCTACGTCCAGCCCGACCGCGGCACCCACCTGTTCAACGGTGCGGTCGCCGCGCTGACCCGGGCCGGCATCAGTGTCTACGGGTCGCGGGTGCTCGCGGTCCGCGGGCGCAGTTCGGGGGAGTGGCGCACCACCCCGGTCAACCCGCTCACCCTGAACGGCCAGCGGTACCTGGTCGCGCCCCGCGGTGAGACCCAGTGGGTGCGCAACATGCGCGCCGCCGGCGGCGGTGAACTCAGGGTCGGCCGCCGGGCCGAGCGGTTCACCGCCACCGAACTCGCCGACGCCGACAAGCCGGCCGTGCTGCGCGCCTACCTGAAGCGGTGGAAGTTCGAGGTCGGCATGTTCTTCCAGGGGGTCGGCCCGGACGCATCCGACGCCAGGCTGCTGGAGATCGCCCCCGGCTACCCGGTCTTCCGGGTCACGCCGTCGGCCTGAGCAGGCGGCCCGGCCGGGCCGTCCGGCCGGGTCTGCACCAGCCCGCCCCGCCCGCGGATGGCGGACAGCACCAGCGCCACCCCGGCCAGCGCCATCGCCGCGTAGAAGGCGGAGTGCAGGCCCTGGATGAACACCGCCGCCAGCGGCCCGTGCAGGCTGGTGGCCCCGACGAAAATGGCGAACGCCAGGCCGCGCGGGATGGAGTGGGCGGCGACCAGGATCGCCACCGCGAACGAGAACACCATCCCGATGTTGGAGAAGGTCCGCAGCATGCCCGAGGCCACCCCGAACACCCCCGGCGGCGACGCCCGCATCACCGCGGTGGTGTTGGCCGGGAAGAAGCAGCCGTTGCCGACGCCGTTCACCACGCTGGCGATCACCACCAGCCACAGCGGCGTGGCCAGCCCGAGCTGGGCATAGATGGCGAACGCGCCGGCCTGGATGGCCAGCCCGACGGTGGCGGGCAGCAGCGGCCCGATCCGGTCGGTCAGCCGGCCGACCGCTGGCCCGGCCACGCCGCCGATCACGTAGCCGGGCACCAGCAGCAGTGACGCGTGGATCGGGCTCAGGCCCCGGGCGCCCTGCAGGTACATGATGACCAGGAACAGCACCGCGAAGTTGCCGACCGCCTGGAACAGCGCGGCCAGCAGCGACGGGGTCATCGACGGAATCCGGAACAGCGACAGATCGAGCATCGGGTCCCGCTGCGCCCGCTCGATGAACACGAACGCCACCAGCATGAGCAGCCCGCCGGCCAGAAACCCGACCAGCGCCGGGCCGGCCGGCGCGGTGGCCAGCCTGGTCATCGCCCACAGCACGCCGAACAGCCCGAGCCCGAGGGAGGTCATGCCGGCCAGGTCGATCCGGCGCCGCTGCCGCTCGCCACGGTCGCGCAGCACCCGCAGCGCGACCAGGTAGGCGCCAATGCCGATCGGCACGTTGATCCAGAAGATCCAGCGCCAGGAAACGTAGGTGACGATGACGCCGCCGAGCACGATGCCGATCACCGCGCCCAGGCTCCACCCGATCGAGTTGAACCCGTAGGCCCGGCCGCGCTTAGCGGGCGGGAAGGTGTCCGCGATGACAGCCCCGGAGTTGGCCGTGACCAGCGCCCCGCCCACTCCCTGCACCAGCCGGAACAGCACGATCGACAGCTCGTTCCAGGCCAGTGCGCACAGCGCCGACCCGGCGATGAAGACCAGGAAGCCGGTCCGGTACATGTGCACCCGGCCGAACATGTCACCGAGCCGCCCGACCTGGGTCGCCAGGATGGTGATCACCAGCAGGTAGCCGATGATCACCCACACCACCGAGGTGAGGCCGATTCCCAGTGACCGCTGGATCTCCGGCAGCGCCAGCACCACGATCGTGGTGTCCACCGCGGTGATGAGCACCCCGGTCACGATGACGGCGAGGGCGGGCCCGGTCCTGGCCGCCACGGCCTGCTGGCCGGACTGGGCCGGCCTGGTGTCAGTCACGCGCCGGGCCTCCTGTCAGTTGCTGAGCGCGAGCGTAGCGCCGGTGCCGTCGAGCAGGCGGTGGCAGCCGGGCGCGGCCGGGAAGCTCTCCCGCGCCCGCTGGACCCGTGCGCGCGGCCCGTCCGGCCCGGCCAGGATCGTGCCCTCGGCGGCCACCGCGACCAGTTCGCCGCCGGTGCGCAGCAGCACCGGGCCGTCCCGGCTGGCCGAGACTGCCACCCGGCCCTGGCCGAGCGCGGCGAGCACCGCGCCCGGCTCCGTGCCGTCGCACTCGGCCCAGGTGGTGGGGCTGCCGGGCGGTGCGTCGTCGCCGGGCCGGTGCCAGTCGCTGCCGCCGACCGCGATCGCGGCCGGGTCCCAGGCCAGCCACCAGGCCAGCGGTGCGGTCCAGCGCCGGTCCAGCCAGCTCCAGTGCCATATCTCGGCCAGCGGCGGGCGCTCGCGCATGGGCAGCGTCCAGCTCAGATGGCCGCCGATGGGATGGTTCACCGACAGCAGCCCGCCCGCCCGCCGGGTGTGGGCCAGCCACTCGTCGGCCGGCTGCCGGAAGTCCACCCAGCCCATCGCCCCGAGTGCGCCCGCGTGCCCGCGTGGCGTGGTCACCTCCTGGCCGGGCAGCAGCGTGATCCCGTACCGGCCGGCCGCGCCAGGCAGCTCCCGGTGATGGCTGACCGTGTTGTGATCGGTGACCGCGAGAAAATCAAGACCCAGGCTGGCGGCATAACGAGCGAGCGCGGGAACCGTCTGCTGCCCATCCGAATGCTGTGTGTGGGTGTGCAGGTCGCCGGGCAGCCACCGCCGCCCGGCCGCCGCGGGCAGCACCCGGGTGGGGGGCCGTTCGGATCCCGGCAGCGGTGGCGGCGGGGCGGGCACCGGGGCAGGCGCCAGTTCACCTGGCCGGCTGCTGATCTCGGCGGTCACCTGGCAGGCAACGCCGCCTGGCGGCACCTGATGGAGCCCGAGCATCACCTGCCAGCGGCCCGGCTCCAGCTCACCGGCCAGGTAGCCGGGAGTGGCCGCGCCGCTGGTGATCACGAACGACCGGCGGGCGCCGCCGGACCAGCCGCGGAACCCGGCCGGGCCGAGGCAGCCCAGATCGAGCACCGCGCCGGAACGGTCATACTCCAGTTCCACCCGCAGCCCGCAGCAGCCGGGCGGGACCTCCACCGGGAGGTACTGCCAGGCCGACGCCACCTGGTCGGCCAGCGTCCACTGGCCACGGTGCCGGGTCACGCGCGCCATGCCCCCATCCGACAGCACTAGTGCCAGCCCCCGCCAGCCCCGCGCGCCCGGCCGGCCCTCTGCCCCGCACCCGCCGGCCCTCTGTCCCGCGCCGGGACCTATTGACGGGCAGAATTCATCGTACGTAGAATTCAACAAGCGTTGAGATTTGCAGCCGGTGCCGGGAGGCAGCGATGTGGGCGATGATCGTCAAGGAGTTCCGGCAGCTGCGGCGGGACCGGCGGACGCTGGCCATGATGATCGTGCTGCCCGTGCTGCTGCTGATCGTGTTCGGCTACGCCGCCAGTTTCGACGTGTCGACGATCCCCACCGTGGCCGCCGGGCCGCAGGCCGCCGCCGTCACGGCTCACCTGGGCAGGCCGTTCGACGTGGTGGCCACGGCCCCGGACGAGGGCCGGACCTGGGCCGAGCAGCAGCTCCGGGACGGGAAGGCGGCCGTCGCGATAGTCGCCGGCACCGGGCCGGTGCAGGTGCTGATCGACGGCAGCCAGCTGTTCACCGCCAAGGCGGCACTGGCTGCCCTGGCCGCCAAGCAGCAGGCGGCCAGCCGGGCCGGTGTGGTGACCCAGCCGCCGCAGGTGACGGTGCTCTACAACCCCGAGCTCACCACCAAGGACATCATGATCCCGGGCCTGTGCGGGGTGGTGCTGGTGTTCATCGGGACGATCATCACCAGTCTCGGGGTGGTGCGTGAGCGGCAATCCGGCACCCTGGAGCAGCTGGCGGTCATGCCCCTGCACCCCCGCGACGTGTTCCTGGGCAAGATCGTGCCGTACTTCGGGGTGGCCGCGCTCGACCTGGCGATCGTGGTGGGAGTCGGGGTGGGCGTGTTCGGCGTCCCGTTCAACGGGTCGTACGCCGTGTTCGGGCTGGGATCTATCCTCTTCCTGTTCGTCACCCTCGGCCTCGGCGTGCTCATCTCCAGCGTCTCGGAGAACCAGGGCCAGGCCATCCAGCTGTCGGTGATGGTGATGCTGCCGCAGGTGCTGCTGTCCGGGCTGATCTTCCCGCTGTCCTCGATAGCGGCCGGTGTGCGCTGGATCTCGTACCTGCTGCCGCTGACCTATTTCAACCAGATATCCCGCGGGGTGATGCTGCGGGCGGAGCCGATCGGCGCGCTCTGGCAGCCCTTCCTCTTCCTGGCCCTGCTGGGGCTGATCGTGTTCACCCTGGCCACGCTCAGGTTCCGCAGCTTCCTGGCGCCGGCAGGCCCGCACCGGGCCCACCGGGGGCCCGCCGGGACCGGGCCTGCCGCCGGGCCGGCCACGCCGGCCGCTGGCGCGCTGGGTGAAGTGGCCAGCGCCGGTCCCGGGGCCGCCGGGAGCGCGTCATGACCGGTTCGGGGCCGGGCCCGGCCGGCCCGGCCGCGGTGACAGATACGGACTGGTGGGGCAGCGAGGCCGCCAGTGTCCGGTTCGGGCGGAAGCTCGCGCTCGACCAGGTGAGCTTCCGTGCCGTGCCCGGCCAGGTGACCGCGGTGGTCGGCGGCGACGGGGCGGGCCGGACGACCCTGCTGCGCTGCCTGGCCGGCGCGCTCACGCCCAGCAGCGGGCAGGTCCGGCGGCCGGCCCGGCCGCGGATCGGGTATCTGCCCGCCAGTTCCGGCATCTACCCGGACCTGTCGGTGGCCGAGAACCTGGCGTTCCGCACCGCCGCGTACCAGATGCCCCCGGCCGCGGCCCGGGAGCGGAGCGGCCAGCTGCTGGCGCGGGCGGGCCTGGCGATGGCCCGCGACCGGCTCGCCGGCCAGCTCTCTGGCGGGATGCGGCAGAAACTTGGCGTCATCGCGGCCATGCTGCACCAGCCCAGCCTGCTGGTGCTGGACGAGCCGACGACCGGGGTGGACCCGGTGAGCCGGGCTGACCTGTGGTGGCTGATCGCCCGTGCCGCCGCCGATGGTGCGGCGGTGGTCCTGGCGACCAGTTACCTCGACGAGGCGGAGCGAGCATCCAGCGTGCTCGCGCTGGACGCGGGCCGGGAACTGGCCCAGGGGACCCCGGCCCAGATCGTGGCGGCCATGCCCGGCGTCCTGCGGGCCAGCGATGACCCGCCGCCGGGCGAGGCCAGGCGGCGGGCCTGGCGGCGCGGCGGGCGGTGGCGGATTCTGGGATCCGGATGGCCAGCCCGGTGCCGCGACCGGGGCCGGCCCGGCCCTGGTCACACCCGATCTGCAGGACGCGGTCACCGTCGCGAT
This sequence comes from uncultured Actinomycetes bacterium, assembly GCA_963837105.1. GTDB lineage: Bacteria > Actinomycetota > Actinomycetes > Streptosporangiales > Streptosporangiaceae > UBA9676. Next base: position 410,509 of record CAWIMG010000036.1, read on the forward strand.
CCTGGCCCGCGAACTGGCCGGGGGGATCCGCGATGACCGGGCCACTGGCGCAGTGCCGGCAGGTAACCCGCCGGTTCGGGTCCTTCACCGCCGTGGACCGGGTGGACCTGCGGCTGGACCGGGGGGAGGTGGTCGGCCTGCTCGGCGCCAACGGCGCGGGGAAGACCACCGTGATCAGGATGCTGCTCGGGCTGCTGGCCACCTCCGACGGCGAGGTAGAGCTGTTCGGTGAGCCGCCGTCCCGGCGGACCCGCCAGCGGATCGGCTACGTCCCGCAGACGCTGGGGCTGTACGACGATCTCACCCCGGCGGAGAATCTGGAGTTCTCGGCCGCGGCGTTCGGCATCCGGCGGGAGGACGGCGGCCGCGGCGCGGTTGCCCTGCCGGACTCGCTGCGCGGCTACCGCCGGACAGTGGTCGGCTCGCTGCCGCTCGGGGCGCAGCGCGGTGCCGCGTTCGCGCAGGCGCTGGCTCATCATCCCGATCTGCTGATCCTGGACGAGCCCAGCTCCGGGGTGGACCCGCTGGCCCGGGCCAGGCTCTGGGAGACGGTCGCCGGGGCGGCGGTCGCCGGGACCGGGGTGCTGGTCACGACCCACTACATGGAGGAGGCCGGGGAGTGCGACCGGCTGCTGGTGATGGCCGATGGCCGGGTGGTGGCCGAGGGCACGGCCAGCCAGATCATCGGCGACGCGCGGGTGACCATGGTGGAGGCCGCGGACTGGGCGGCGGCGTTCGGTGCGCTGGAGGCCGCCGGGCTGGCGGTAGCACTGGTGGGGACGGCACTGCGGGTCCCCGGCTCGGATCCGGTGCGGGTCCGGCAGGCGCTGGGCGGGCTCCCGGCGCGGGTCAGCGACGGCCCGGCCACGCTGGACGAGCGCTTCTTCGAGCTCACCCTCGCGGCAGGCCGGGCCGGGACGCCCGGATGACCAGCCAGCCCGAGACCGGGAAGGTCCCGGTGGGCCGGGCCCGGCCCACCGGCGGGCGCAGCGGCCGCCGGACCGGCGACAGCGGTACCCGGGAAGCCATTCTGGCCGCGGCGCGGGCCCGGTTCGGCGATTACGGCTACGACGGCGCCACGATCAGGGGGATCGCGTCCGACGCGGGGGTGGACGCCGCCCTGGTGCACCACTTCTTCGGCACCAAGGAGCGGTTGTTCGTGGCCGCGATGCGGCTGCCGATGGTCCCCGGCGAGCTGATCACCAGCGCGCTGGCGGCCGCGGCCGCCGATCCGGGCCGCAGCCTGGGCGAGCAGATGCTGCGCACGGTGCTCGGAGTGTGGGACGTGGCCGAGATGCGGGCGACGTTCCTGGGCCTGCTCCGCTCGGCGGTCACCAGCGAGCAGGCGGCGGCCATGCTGCGGGAGTTCGTGACCGAGGCCATCCTGGGCCGGATCGCCGGTGCCGCGGGCGGCCCGGACGGGCCGGGGGCGGAGCCCGCCGCCGACTCCCGGCTGCGGGCCGCCCTGGTGGCGAGCCAGGTACTCGGCCTGGCCCTGACCCGGTACGTGCTTGAGCTTGAGCCGCTCGCCGCGGCCAGCACCGACGACCTGGCCCGGGCAATCGGCCCCACCCTCGACCGCTACCTGACCGGCCGCATCCGCTAGCCGGGCGCGCCCCGGGGCGGTCAGGGCTTGCGGGCTACCCCGCCGTGCGCGGAGGTCACTTCCGGGGCGGGCTCATCCCCGGGATCGGCGCGCCAGGTGTGCACATACACAACGCCGGGCGGCACCAGCTGCAGTCCGTCGAAGAACCGGCACACCTGGGCGTGGCTGCGCAGGGTCTGCGGAGTGGCCACCCGCTCGTTGTACCGGCGCTGCGCCTCGGCCTGGCCGGGGTGGATGTCGCTGGCCGGGTGCGAGATGGCCAGGTAACTGCCGGGCGCCAGGGCGGCCAGGTAGCGACGGACGATGCCATAGGGATCCTCGGAGTCCTGCACCAGGTGCAGCACCCCGATCAGCATGAGCGCGACGGGCTGCTCGAAGTCGAGGGTGCGGGCCGCCTCGGTGAGGATGGTGCCGGGTTCCCGCAGGTCGGCTTCCAGGTAGGAGGTCGCGCCCTCCGGGCTGCTGGTGAGCAGCGCCCGGGCGTGGGCCAGCACGATTGGGTCGTTGTCCACGTAGACGATCCGGGACGTGGGCGCGGCGGCCTGGGCCACCTCGTGCGTGTTGTTCGCGGTCGGGATGCCGGTGCCAAGGTCGAGGAACTGCCGGATCCCGGCCTCGGTGGCCAGGAACCGCACCGCGCGGGCGAGGAAGGCCCGGTTGGCCTGCACCCGGAAGCGCAGGCCCGGGGTCACCGCCAGCACCCGCTCGGCCGCTTCCCGGTCGGCCGCGAAATTGTCCTTGCCGCCCAGCCAGTAGTCGTAGACCCGGGCGGGGTGCGCCACGCTGGTGTCGATCTCGGCCGGCTTGTCCCGGCTCGACACGATGCCACTGAGCCACGGCTCGGTCGTCACGGCTTCTCGCCCTCGGCGGGCTTACGCGCGACTCCGCACCAAGCGGTCACATCCGCCGGTGCCGCCACCCCCGGCTCCGGCCGCCATTGCTGCGGCTGCACCACCCCCGGCTCGATCAGTTCCAGCCCGTCGAAGAAGCCGGTGATCTCGGCGCGGGTACGCATGGTCGCCTTGGCGTCCCGCATCCGCTGGTTCACCCGCCCGGTCATCTCGGCCATCGCCTTCGGCCGGATGTCGCTGGCCGGATGGGCCAGCACCAGGTAGCTGCCAGCCGGCAGCGCGCTCATCAGCCGGGCCACGATCTTGCCCGGCTCGGCCGGGTCCGGGATCAGGTGCAGGATGATCAGCAGCATCAGCGCGACCGGCTGGCTGAAATCCAGCGTGCGTGCCGCGGCCTTGAGGATCAGCTCCGGTTCGGTCAGGTCCGCGTCGAGGTAGGCGGTCGTCCCCTCCGGGGTACTGGTCAGCAGCGCCCGGGCGTGGGCCAGCACGATCGGGTCGTTGTCCACGTACACCACCCGCGATCCGGGCGCCAGCCGCTGGGCGACCTCGTGGGTGTTGTCCGCGGTGGGCAGCCCGGTGCCGATGTCCAGGAATTGCCGGACGCCGGCCTCGGCCACCAGATAGCGCACCACCCGGGCCAGAAAGGCGCGGTTGGCCCGGACGTCGGCGACGATCCCGGGGTTGGCGGCGATGGCCGCCTCCGCGGCTTCCCGGTCAGCGGGGAAGCTGTCCTTGCCGCCCAGCCAGTAGTTGTAGATCCGGGCCGAGTGCGCAGTCCCGGTGTCGATCCGCGACGGCTTGCCCGGGGTGACAGCCCGGGGTGGCCTGTCCGTCATGCCGCGCCTCCCGACCACGGGCAGCTGATAGCCGATGCCAGTGACCGCAGCATAACGGTCAGTGCGCACCATCGGCGCGCCGAGTGCTCAACCACCCGGCTCAACCCGGTGAGCTAGCATCCATCGGATGGACGCCTTGCTCGGGTCGTGCTCGCTGGCTGAGCTCAGGCAGCGCACCGGTTTCAAGTGGGCCACCCATCCCGCGGACGTGCTGCCCGCCTTCGTGGCGGAGATGGACTTCGATCTCGCACCCGCGATCAAGACCGCGGTCACCCGCGCCATCTCCGCCGGTGACTGCGGCTACGCGCACAAGGGCGCCCTCGGTGAGGCTTACGCGTCGTTCGCCGCCAGCCGGCTGGGCTGGGCCGTGAACCCGGACTACGTCTACCCGATCCCCGATGTCATGACCGGGCTGGCCGAGGTGGTCGCGGCCGTCACCCCGCCCGGCTCGGGGATCGTCATCAACCCCCCGGTCTACCCGCCGTTCTGGTTCCGGTTCGGGTTTTCCGGCCGGCGGATCATCGAGGCACCGCTGGCCCGGGCCGCGGATGGCCGGTACGACCTGGACCCGGCGGCCATCGATGCCGCGCTCAGCGAGCCGGGCGCGGCCGCTTACCTGCTGTGCAGCCCGCACAACCCGACCGGCAACGTGTGGTCGGCTGGCCAGCTGGCGATGGTGGCCGACCTGTGCCAGCAGCACGGTGCCGCGCTGGTGGTGGACGAGATCCACGCCCCGCTGGTGCTGCCCGGGACGCGGTTCGTGCCGTTCGGCGCCATCGGTCACGAGATGACCCAGCGGGCCTTCGTCTTCACCTCCGCCACCAAGGGCTGGAACATCCCGGGCCTGAAGTGCGGCATCGCCGTCGTCGGGTCGCGTACCGGCGGCGCGCTGCTGGCCGAGCGCTGGGAGGCGCTGCTCGCCGCGCAGCTTGGCGTGCTGGCTTCGGTGGCCGCGTTCACCGGCGGCCTGGCGTGGCTGGACGCGGCCGTTGGCCAGCTGGACGAGAACCGCAGGCTGCTGGCGGGCCTGCTGGCCGAGCACTTGCCGGCCATCACCTACGCGCCGCCGCAGGCCAGCTTCCTGGCCTGGCTGGACTGCCGGGCGCTGGGGCTCGGCGACGACCCGGCCGGGGTGTTCCTGGACAAGGGCCGGGTCGCGGTCAGCCGCGGGCCCGACTTCGGCCGCCAGGGCCATGGCTTTGTGCGGCTGAACATCGGCACGTCGCCCGAGCTGATCACCGAGGCGGTGCGCCGGATGGCCACCGCCTGCGCGGCGCGCTAGCGCTGGCGCAGCAGGTCGCGGGTGATCTCCAGCTGGCCCAGGTGCTGGTAGGCCTCTTCCATCACGTGCAGCAGGGCGTGGCCCTGGCTGGTGAGCTCCAGTTCGTCCGGCCGGGTGGTCGGATGGCCACCACGGGGCCGGGCGTTAAGTTCGGCCGTCACCAGGTCCGCCCGGAACCGGCGCCTGGCCTCGCCGGCGGCGGCGGCCAGATCGGCGACGGGCCCGGTGGCCCGGAATTCGGCGGCGCGGTCGCGTTCCACCGTGCGGCCCGCGACCACATGCCCGGCCCAGTACTCCATCACCCCCAGGCAGTGCCGGAGGATGGCATAGGGCGAGTTGGCGCCCGGCAGGTCAGGCCGGGTGTTGGCAAGCTCGTCGCCCAGGCCGGTGACGATGTCCGCCATCGCCTCCACCGCCCGGTCGACGTAGCTGGCGACCGCATCAGCTGAGATACCCACCTGGCCATCATGGCCCGGCCGCCCGGCGGCCGCACCGATGCCGGGCGTCCAGCCGGGGTAGCAGGTCCGGGAAGCGGTATGTAGGGCGCGTCCGGCACCATGCAGAGAGGGGGCAGGCCCATGAAAATGGTGGAAGCTGCTGCTCGGTCTGACGGTACTGGGTGCGGTGGCAATCCTGCTGGCTGGCAAGGCTGACATCGCCCGGTTCCGGCGTATGCAACAGATGTAACGGCCGGCTGGATGCGCCGGTGGCCGCGGTCCCTGGCCGCGGTCACTCCGGGCACGGTGGCCCTGGCCGCGGCGACCCGGGCCAGGCGGGCTAGTTCGCGGCGATTAATCCGTTATGTGAAAAATGTCCTGTCTGTTCATGCCGCAGGCGGCATGTCAGTCTGTGGTGAAGGCCATCTCCCATGGTCATCGAGGCGGAGGGCCGCATGGGCAGGGATGTTCCGGCGATCATCGTCAGCTTGCAGGACCGGCGGCGGTACCGGGGCAAGGTGCGCAGATGCCTGGACGTGCTCGCCCGGATGCTGCACGAGTCGCGGTTCAAGGAGGCGCCGCAGCAGGTCGGGCTGGAAGTCGAGTTCAACCTGGTGGACCGGGCGGGCAGGGCGGCCATGCGCAACGCCGAGGTACTGGCCGTGATCGACAGCCCGGACTGGGCTCCGGAACTGGGCAAGTTCAACCTGGAGGTGGCGCTGGCGCCGCGCCCGCTGGCCGACGACGCGCTGGCCGGGCTGGAGCGGTACCTGGCCGACAGCCTGGCCTACGGCAGTGCGCAGGCGGGAGCGCTTGGCGTCCGGCTGGCCATGATCGGGACCCTGCCCACGCTGCGCGAGGCCGACATCGGCACCGGCTCGATGTCGCCGAATCCCCGGTTCCGTCTGCTCAACGAGCAGATGTGCGAAGCGCGCGGGGAGGAGATGCGGATCTGCATCGACGGGCCCGAGCGGCTGCTCACCTATGTGGGCAGCATCATGCCCGAGGCGGCCTGCACCAGCGTCCAGATGCACCTGCAGGTCAGCCCGGACACGTTTGGCAACTACTGGAACGCCGCGCAGGCGATCGCCGCGGTCCAGGTGGCGCTGGGCGCCAACTCCCCGTACCTGTTCGGCAAGGAACTGTGGCGGGAGACCCGGATCCCGCTGTTCCTGCAGGCCACCGACACCAGGCCGGACGAGCTCGCGGTGCAGGGGGTACGGCCCCGGGTGTGGTTCGGGGAGCAGTGGATCACCTCGGTCTTCGACCTTTTCGAGGAGAACCTGCGCTATTTCCCGGCGCTGCTGCCGCTGTGCGAGGACGACGACCCGGTGGCCGACCTGGAAAGCGGCAGCACCCCGGAGCTGGCCGAGCTGACGCTGCACAACGGCACCGTCTACCGCTGGAACCGGCCGGTGTACTCGGTGGACGACGGGGAGCCGCACCTGCGGATCGAGAACCGTGTCCTGCCGGCCGGCCCGACCGTCACCGACGTCATCGCCAACGCCGCCTTCTACTACGGGCTGGTGCACACCCTGGCCGAAGCCGAGCGGCCGATCTGGACCCAGATGTCGTTCGTCGCTGCCCGCGACAACCTGACCGAGGCGGCCCGGCGGGGGATCGATGCCAGCATCTACTGGCCGGGGCTGGGTGAGGTGCCGGTGACCGAGCTGACGTTGCGCCGGCTGCTGCCGATGGCGCGGGAGGGGCTGCGCCGGCGCCAGGTCGACCAGCCCCATGCCAACCGGATGCTGGACGTGATCGAGCAGCGCTGCCTGACCGCCCGCAGCGGCGCGACCTGGCAGGTGGACACGGTTCATGCGCTGCAGGACAAGAGCGGCATGGGCCGGGAGGCCGCGATGCTGGCGATGACCGAGCGCTACCTGGCGCTCATGCAGGCCGGCGATCCCGTGCATACCTGGCCGGTAGGCTGACCTGCCAGCCCTATGATGCGGACCCGGCAGAAGATCGCTGTCGCGGTGGGATCAGTGCTCGTCCTGGCGGGCCTGGCCACCGGCGCCTTGCTGGTGTCCAGCCCGGGGAGCACGCCGGTGCACCGGGATGCGGCCCGGCCCGCCGCCACACCCACTCCCAGCGCATCCCGCCCGGCCGGGCCGCTGCGGTCCCCGTTCACCGGCGAGCGGATACCGTACCTGCGCCGGGTGCTCGCGGTGAAGATCGACAACATCGTCTACGCCCGCCCGCAGACCGGCCTGGGCAGCGCGGACATCGTCTATGTGCTGCCGGTCGAGGGTGGGCTGAGCCGCTTCATGGCGATCTTCTCCTCGCACTACCCGCCGGTCATCGGGCCGGTGCGCAGCGCACGGCAGGACGACATCGATCTGCTCGGGCAGTTCGGCAGGCCCGCGTTCGCCTACTCCGGTGCCACTGCCGCGCTGCTGCCCTACATCCATGCGGTCGCCCGGATCGTGGACCTGTACGCGGGCACCGCCAGCGGCTACTACCGGGGCACGGACCGGGTGGCGCCGTACAACCTGTACGCCCGCACCTCAGCGCTGCTGCGGCAGGCGCGCCAGGCCAGCAAGGCACGCGAGATCGGGTTCCGGTTCGGCCCGCCGCCACCGGGCGGGCGGCCGGTCCGGTCGGTAGCGGTGTCCTACCCCGCGGCCTCGTTCCGGTTCCGGTGGTCGCCGTCCCAGCCCCGGTGGCGGGTCTGGATGGACGGCAGCCCGGCGATGACGACCGACAGCGGGCAGCTCGGGCCGGCCACGGTGGTGATCCAGTACACGACGGTACGCACCTCCCGGTTCCTGGAGTACGGCAGCCGGCCCCCGTACGCCGAAAGCACCGGGTCGGGCATTGCGCTGGTGCTGCGCGGCGGCCAGGAGTGGCATGTGTCCTGGTCCCGGCCGCGGGTCGGGCACGGTACCACCTTCACCACCAGCACCGGGCAGCCGATGACGTTCGCGCGCGGGCAGGTGTGGGTGGTGCTGGCCTACCGGAAGGGCTGACCGGGCGGCCCAGGCAACAGGGCTGCCGGGCAGCTCAGGCCGGGTAGCGGCGCACGCCCAGGGCGTACTCGCAGCCCGCCGCGAGGCCGACGAAGCCGGCCATGTTGCGCAGGAACTCGTCCGGGTCGAAGTTCCCGCCGAGGCCGTCCAGGTAGGCCTTATGCTCGCGCAGGGAAGCGATCCCCGCGTCGAGGGTGTCGGTCGTGTCCACGAAGTGGGTGGGGTTGCCGCTGCCGGTCACGTAGATGGCCGTGATGCCATGCCAGGCCGGGCCGGCGTCGGGGAACAGCCAGGAGTTCGCGGCATCCCGGCAGGCGTCTATGGTGGCCAGCCCCACCACCCGGTGGTCGGAGTGGTTGACCGGGCCCTCCTCGCCCCAGGTGAGGTCGAAGCTCATGGTCAGCACCACCTCCGGCCGGTGCCGGCGGAGCGCCGCGGCCAGATCCCGCCGCAGCGGGATGCCGTACTCCACCAGCCCGTCCGGGTGATCGAGGAAGTCCACTTCCGTCACGCCGACGACCGCCGCGCTGCGCCGCTCCTCCTCCGCCCGCAGCGGCCCGACCACATCGGGAGCCATGCCCTCGATGCCGGCCTCGCCCGTGGTCGCCAGCACGTAGGTCACCTGCTTGCCCTGCCTGGTCCAGCGGGCGATCGCGGCCGCGGCACCGTACTCCAGGTCGTCGGGATGGGCGACGACGGCGACCGCGCGCTCCCAGTCCTCCGGCATCGGCTGCAGCGTCATGTCCACACCCTTCCTGGTCGCCTACCGGAGACCGCAGGCCCGGTAGGCCTGGGCCAGCCTGGGCCCGGCGATGGCCCGTGCCCGCTCGGCACCCTGGCTGAGCAGCTTGTCGAGCTGACCGCGGTCGTCGGCGACCTCGTGATACCGGCGCTGGATGCCGGCCAGCAGGTCGGTCACCACATCGGCGACGGCCGTCTTCAGCGTGCCGTACTGGGCGCCATCGAACCGGTCCCTGCTCTGTTCCCGGGCGGTGCCGGTGACGCACTCCCAGATGGTCAGCAGGTTCTCCACGCCCGGGGAGAGGTCCTGGCCGAAGTCGACCCCCGGCCGGGAGTCGGTGACCGCCCGCATGATCGCCTTGCGTGCCTGGCCGGGCGGATCGAGCAGGCCGATGGCGTGGCCGGGCTGGCGTTCGGCCAGGCTCTTGCTCATCTTCGCGGACGGGTCATCCAGGCCCATAATCCGGCTGCCGGAGGCCCGGATCAGCGTGCCGGGCACCTTGAAGGTCTCCCCGAACAGCGCGTTGAACCGCTTGGCGATGTCGCGGCTCATCTCCACATGCTGGCGCTGGTCCTCACCGACCGGCACGAAATCGGGGTCGTACAGCAGGATGTCGGCGGCCTGCAGGCAGGGGTAGGTGAGCAGCCCGGCGCCAACCCCGGTGTCGACATCGGCGATCTTGCCCTTGGTCTTGAACTGGGTGGAGCGCTCCAGCCACGGGACCGGCGTGACGCAGGTCATCAGCCAGGCCAGTTCGGAGTGCTCGCGGACTTCGGACTGGACGAACAGGGTGGACCGCTCCGGGTCGATGCCGCAGGCGATGTACAGCGCGAAGATTTCCTCCACCCGGGCCCGCAGGTCGATGCCGGCGACGTCCTCCGGGATGGTCAGGGCATGCAGATCGGCCACGAACAGGAAGTTCTCGTACTGGTCCTGGTTCTCGGCCCACAGGCTGATCGCGCCGATGTAGTTGCCGATATGCAGCCGCCCGGTCGCGGTGATGCCGCTGAGCACGCGCTTGGTTCCTGGCGGTGCCATGGTTCTCCTTTATCGCGCGCGGGACCGGCTTTATTCAACCACCGATCAGCGGCGGCCCATGCCAGCCCGGAGCGTGCTGCCCGGCCCCCGGTGTCCGCGATCTCGCCTGGGGCAGCGGCCGGTGAGACGATCGGACGGTGACGGCGGTGGCGGCGCAGGCAGCGGGCGATATCCGGCTGGCCGGGCCGAGAGGGCGCTGGGTACTGGCCGCGACCGTGCTCGGCTCGAGCATGGCCATGCTGGACGGCACGGTGGTCAACGTGGCGCTGCCCACCATCGGCCGGGATCTGCACACCACGATCGCCGGGCTGCAGTGGACGGTGACCGCCTACACCCTGACTCTGGCTGGCCTGATCCTGCTCGGCGGCTCGCTCGGCGACCGGCTTGGCCGCCGCCGCATCTTCATGGTCGGGGTCATCTGGTTCGCCCTGGCGTCCGCGCTGTGCGGGCTGTCGCCCACCATCGGGGTGCTGATCTCCGCCCGCGCCCTGCAGGGCATGGGCGGGGCGCTGCTCATCCCCGGCTCGCTGGCCATCATCCAGGCCACGTTCTACCCCGACGACCGGCCAAAGGCGATCGGCGCCTGGTCGGGCCTCGGCGGGGTGGCCGCCGCCGTGGGCCCGCTGCTGGGCGGGTGGATCGTGGGCTCGGTGGGCTGGCGCTGGATCTTCCTGCTCAATCTCCCGCTGGCGGCGGCGGTGGTGGCAGTGACGGCCCGGCACGTGCCGGAAACCCGTAACCCGGCCGCGCACGGCCGGTTCGACATCGCGGGCGCAGCGCTGGCGGCACTCGCCCTGACCGGTATCACCGACGCGCTGATCGAGGCGTCCGCCCATGGCGTGACCCGGGCGGCGGTCAGCGGCGCCCTGGGCGTGCTGGCCGGGATCTGGTTCGTGCTGCTGGAACGCCGCCGCGGCCGGCCGGGGGCACGGACGGCACCGATGCTGCCGCTGGACGTGTTCGCCTCCCGCCAGTTCACCGCCGTCAACATGGTCACGTTCCTGATCTACGGCGCGCTTGGCGGCGTGCTCTTCCTGCTCGTGCTCACCCTCCAGGTGGTCGCCGGGTACTCCCCGCTGGCCGCGGGGATGTCGCTGCTGCCGTCCACCCTGCTGATGCTGGTGCTGTCGGCGCGGGCCGGGGCGCTGGCGCAGCGCATCGGCCCGCGCTGGCTGATGACCGTCGGCCCGCTGATCACCGCCACCGGCCTGTTGCTGGCCACCCGGATCGGCCCCGGCGCCAGCTACCTGGCCGATGTCCTGCCCGCGGTGTCGCTGTTCGGGCTGGGCATGTCGGCGACCGTGGCCCCGCTCACGGCGACCATGCTGGCCAGCGCGGACGTCCGGCACGCCGGGGTGGCCAGCGGGGTCAACAACGCGGTGGCCCGGGCGGCGGGCCTGCTGGCGGTGGCCGGGCTGCCGCTGGCGGTCGGGCTGACCGGGGAGTCCTACCAGAACCCGGTGCTGCTGGAGAGCGGGTTCCAGGCCGCCATGGTGATCTGCGCGGCACTGCTGGTGGCCGCGGCCGCGCTGTCCGCGCTGACCATCGACAACCACGTGCTGCGGCCGGCTGACCATCACCAGCTGCCTGAGCCGGAGTGCCGCACCTGCTGCCCGGTCGGCGCGCCGCCGCTGGAGCCCGGCAGCGTCACCGGGCCGGTAACGGCGCCTGGCCCGCCCGCGGGCACCGGCTGACCGGGCTAAGCGGACCCGGGTCCTCTAAGCTCGGTGTCTGTTGTCCCGCCGGCGGCGGGGAAGCCGGCCGTCACCCACGAGAAAGCCCAAGCCCATGCGCTGGTCACAGATGCACATCCCGACCCTGCGGGAGGACCCGGCGGACGCTGACGCGCCCAGCCACCGGCTGCTGCTGCGGGCCGGGTACATCCGCCAGCTGATGGCCGGGCACTACTCGCTGCTGCCGCTGGCGGTGCGGGTGCGGGCCAAGGTCATCGGGATCATCCGGCAGGAGATGGACCAGATCGGCGCCCAGGAGGTGCTGCTGCCGGTGATGCACCCGGCCGAGATCTGGCAGCACAGCGGCCGCTGGGAGGTCATGGGCGAGGAGATGTTCAGGCTCAAGGACCGCAAGGGCGCACCGCTGGCGCTGGGCATGACCCACGAGGAGATCTTCGCCGTCCTGGCCCAGGAGCTGAGCTCCCACCGGCAGCTGCCGCAGGCCTGGTACCAGTTCCAGACCAAGCTGCGGGACGAGCCCCGGCCGCGGGCGGGACTGCTGCGGGTGCGCGAGTTCACCATGAAGGACTCCTACACCTTCGATCTTGACCAGGCCGGGCTGGACGCCGCATTTGACCGGCATCACGCGGCCTACCTGCGGATCTTCGAGCGGCTGGGAATCCCGGCCATCCCGGTCGAGGCGTCCAGCGGGACCATGGGCGGCAGTGACTCGACCGAGTTCATGTGCCCGTCCGACGCTGGCGAGGACCTGATCGCCCACTGCCCGGCCGGCGATTACTCCGCCAACGTGGAGAAGGCCACCTCGGCGCTGCCTGCCATTGCCGACGGCCCTGGCCTGCCCGCCCCGGAGCGTCTTGACACCCCGGGCGTGCGGACCATCGACGGCCTCGCGTCCGGGTACGACGCCCCCGCCGTGCGGCAGATCAAGACGCTGGTGTACCTGCTGGACGGGCAGCTCACCCTGGTCCTGCTGCGCGGCGACCACCCGCTGAACGAGCAGAAGCTCATCGACGCCACCGGGGCGGTCGCGGTCAGGCCTGCCCAGCCCGAGGAGATCCGGGCGGCACTCGGCGCGCTGCCCGGCAGCCTCGGGGCGGTCGGGGTGACCGATCTGCCGGTGATCGCGGACGAGGCGCTGCGCGGGCGGCGGGACATGATCACCGGAGCCAACACCGACGACGTGCACCTGCGCGGGGTGGACATCGCCCGGGACATCGCCGTCGGCTCCTGGGCCGACCTGCGGGAGGTGGCCGCCGGTGAGCCGTGCGTGGTCTGCGGGCGGCCGCTGGAACTGCTGACCGCGATCGAGGTCGGGCACATCTTCAAGCTGGGGTACAAGTACACGAAGGCGTTTGGCGTCACCGTGCTCGACGCCTCCGGCGCGCGGGTTCACCCGATCATGGGCAGCTATGGGATCGGGGTGGAGCGGGCGATGGCGGCGATCGTGGAATGCCACTACGACGACCGTGGTATCGCCTGGCCGCTGGCGGTGGCGCCGTTCGCGGTGGTGATCACGGTCGCGCAGGCCGAGGATCCGGAAGTCGCCAAGGTGGGCGAGTCGCTGTACGAGCAGTGCGGCATGGCCGGCCTGGAGGTCATCATCGACGACCGGGCCGAGCGGGCCGGGGTGAAGTTCGCCGACGCCGAGCTCACCGGCATCCCGCTGCGGGTGACCGTCGGCAAGCGCGGGCTGGCCGAGGGGGCAGTCGAGGTGACCACCCGTGCCACCCGGGAGACGGTCAAGGTCCCGGTCGGGGACGTGCTGGCGCACCTGCGCGACGCGCTCGCCGCGCTCTGACCAGGCCCTGGCCCGGCCGGGCAGCTACGGGCGCTGGGCCCGGACCAGGGTGTCGATGGCCGTCCGCTCGCCGTCGCCGGTGGGTACCGGCCGGCGCTGCTGGCCGGCCTGCTGGATGATCAGCCCGGGCAGCGCGGCCACGACCTCGGCTGCCTGGCGGAGCACGGCTGGTTCCTGCGGGCCGCCGTAGCCGTGCGTGATGTTGTCCCGGTCGTGCCCGACGAACAGCAGCGTGCCACCCGGTGCCAGGGCGGCGGCGGCGGCCTGCAGGAGCGCATCGGACTCGGCGCGCGGCAGGTGGATATAGGCCAGCAGCACCAGATCGAAACTGCCCGGCGGCGGCTGGTACCCGCGCAGGTCCGCGTCCACCCAGGTGATGCCGGGCGCCCCCCGGGCGGCGGCCAGCTTCGCGGCTTTGGCCAGGGCCACCGCGGAGAAATCGACGGCGGTCACCTGCCAGCCGCGCTCGGCCAGCCAGATCGCGTTGCGGCCCTCGCCAGCGCCAAGGTCGAGTGCCCGGCCCGGGGCCAGCCCGGCCAGTTCCCTGACCACGAAGACGTTCGGCTCCGCGGTCCAGACCAGGTCCGTGCTCGCGTAACGGTCATCCCACTGCTGCCTGTCCACCGCGCGCTGTCTCCTGGTCGGTCTGGCTCTCCTGGCCGGTCTGGCTCTCCGGGCCGGTCTGGCTCTCCGGGCCGGTCAGGCCAGCGGATCAGCTGGCCGGCCGGGCGCCTGCATGCCGGGCGCCGTCCTGCTCGGCGATGGTAGCGCGGACCTGGTCCATGTCGATCTCGCGGGCCTTGGTGATCAGCTCGGCCAGTGCGGGCGCGGGCAGCGCCCCCGGCTGCGCGTACAGCACCACGCCGTCCCGGATGATCATCAGGGTCGGGATCGAGGAAATGCCGAACGAGGCCGCGAGCTGCTGCTGCGCCTCGGTGTCCACCTTGCCGAAGACCGCATCCGGGTTCACCTCGGACGCCTGCTCGAAGACCGGCCCGAACATCCGGCACGGGCCGCACCAGGCCGCCCAGAAGTCGACCAGGGCCAGGTCGGCGCTGCCGACCACGGACTCGAAATTCTCACTGGTCAGTTCGACGGTGGCCATCAGATGTTCCCCTTCGGCTTGGGCGGGCGATCCACCCTGGATACCTGCTGGGGTATGCAACCTGGCAGGCCGGCCCGGCATTCCCGGCCCGGCCCGCCCAATGTCAGCCCGGTCAGCTGTCGAGGGTGAGCGTGAACGTCGGCCGGGGCGTGGTGTCCGGCAGCCGGTGCTCGTCGGCCAGCCGCCGGATCGCGGTGCCGGTGGCCAGGAACTCGGTGGCGTGCTCGCCCCAGACATGGTTGGACACCGCGATGTTCACGCCGACGATCCCGGACGCGCTGGCGGCGTCCGCCTCGGCCTGCATCCGCGACAGCGCGAGTTCCCGCGCCTCGTACACACCCTGGGTGAACAGGACCATTTCCTGGTTCGCCCCGGCCTGCCGCAGCGTCTGCATCAGCGACTGGTGCGCGATGTGATACACGCAGGTCCCGAGCACGAACGCGACCGGCACCGCACCGGCCGCGAGCAGCCGGAAGAAGTCCTGGGCCGACAGGTCGGAGGTGAACGACCGGCCGTCCGGGGCCCGGTGCGCGCCGGTGCCGTTCATGGCCTTGACCGCGGTACCGGTGGCGACGAACTCCAGCACATCCTGGCCCCACGCGTACATCTGCATCCGGAGCTCGACCCCGACGACGCCGTCGGCGCCGAGATGATCAGCTTCGCTGCGCATCCGGGCCATGGCCAGTTCCCGCGCGTTGTACATCGCCTGGGTCAGTACCTGCAGCTCCATGTTCTGCGACCAGCGGCCGACCTGGAGGCCGATGTGGTAGATCGACGATCCCACCACGAAGCCGAGCGGCTCGAAACCTGCCTCGCCGAGCAGCGCATACTCCGACACCGACAGGTCGGAGGTGAACACGCCGCCGGGCGCGGCGCCCGCGGTGTGGGCCAGCCGGGTATCGGCGGCCTGCGGCTCCCAGCTGGCGGACGCGGGGTCGCGGCCGCCGGAGAAAAGGGGCATGGGTCCTCCCGTCACCAGCCCGCGCAGCGCGGGCCGCGGAGGCTCAGCGTAGCGGCCGGGGAGGGCACGAGTTGACGCCGCATGCTCGTTACCTATAGTCCCGGCATGGGCTCACCAGCGCGCCGGTCACCGAGGTGAGCCGCCGCGAGGGCATGATCTGTGTGCTCGGCGACGCGCACCTGGATGTCATCGTCTCGCTGACGGGCCCGGTCGCGCCGGACACCGACACGCCCGCCGTCACCTCGGTCAGCACCGGTGGGCAGGCGGCCAACGTCGCCGCCTGGGTGGTGGCGCTGGGCGGCCGGGCGCGGCTGATCGCGGCCCGCGCCAACGACCTGGCGGGCGCGCTGGTGGCGGCCGACCTTGCCAGCCGGGGGGTGGAGCTGGTGGGCCCGCTGGTCGAGGGCCGGACCGGGGTGGTCGTCTCGCTGTCCGATGGCGGTCACGCGCGGTCCATGCTGACCGACCGCGGGGTGGGCCCGCGGCTCAGCGCCGCGGCCCTGCACCCGGACTGGTTCGCCGGCGGCGGCTGGCTCCACCTGCCCGCCTACAGCCTGGTCCGGCAGCCGGTGCAGGGCGCGGCACTGGCCGCCGCCCGGCACCTGCCGCGGGTGAGCGTGGATCTGTCGTCCACCGCGGTGCTGCGAGACTATGGCGTGGCCGCCTTCCGCGATCTGCTCAGCGAGCTGCGGCCGGAGGTGGTGTTCGGCACCGAACCGGAGACCGAACTGGCCGGCCAGGTGCCCGGTGCGGTCATGGTGGTGAAGCTGGGGGAGCGGGGCGTGCGGGTGGACGGGGTGCTGCACCCGGCGGCACCGGCCGCCGCGGCCGACGCGACCGGCGCCGGTGACGCCTTCGCGGCGGGCTACCTGACCGGCGGGGTCAGTCTCGGCCTGGCCGCCGCGGCCCGTGCGGTGAGCAAGATGGGAGCGATGCCATGACGGTCACGCCGGTGCTCGGCGGCGAGGTGGCCGGTACCCTGGCCGCCGGCGGCCCGGTGGTGGCGCTGGAAACGACCCTGGTGTCGCACGGTTTCCCCGGCGGGCAGGGGCTGGCCGTGGCGCTGGCGGCGGAGGAACGGGTGCGTGCCGCCGGGGCCGTGCCCGCCACTGTCGGGGTGGTGGACGGCGAGGTCAGGGCCGGCCTGACGGCTGCCGAGCTGGCGCGGTTCGCCTCCGCCGGTGAGTCCGCGCGCAAGGTCGGCGCCCGCGACCTGGCCGCTTGCGCCGTCCAGGGGGCGCTCGGCGCCACCACCGTCGGCGGCACCCTGGCCGTCTGCCGTGCGGCCGGCATCCGTTTCCTGGGCACCGGTGGCACCGGCGGTGTGCACCGGGGCTTCGCCGATAGCCTGGACATCTCCAGCGACCTGCCGCAACTGGCCCGAACCCCGGTCATGGTCGTCTCGTCCGGCGCCAAGTCGATCCTGGACGTCCCCGCCACGGCCGAGTTCCTGGAGACGCTCGGCGTCCCGGTGCTCGGCTGGCGGACAGCGGCACTGCCGCTGTTCTACCGCGCCGAGGGCGGCCCGCCGGTGTCCGCCGTGGTCGCCAGCGCGAACGAGGCGGCCCGGATCGCCGCCCTGCACTGGCAGCTCAACGGCGCTGCCGGGCTGCTGCTCGCCCGGCCGCCCGACCCGGGCCTGGATATCGAGCCGCTCATCGCCGAGGCGGTCAGCCGGGTACGGCACGACGGGGTGAGCGGGCAGTCGGTGACGCCAGCCGTTTTGTCGCTGGTTCATGAACTGAGTGACGGGCGCAGTATTGAGGTCAACCGTCTGCTGATCGCCGACAACGCCGCGCTGGCGGCCGAGGTGGCGGTGGCATATGCCAAGGAGGTGCGGTCATGAGGATCGGCGTGTCGCTGCGGGAGCCGGCCGGCCCCGACGCGGTCAGGCGGCTGCACGAGCAGGTGGCCCAGGCCGCCGGGGACGGGTTCAGCTCCGCGTGGCTGAGCAACATCTTCGGGCTGGACGCGCTCACCGCGCTGGCAGTGGCGGGCCACGGCGTCGAGGGCATCGAGCTGGGCACGGCGGTGGTGCCGACTTACCCGCGGCACCCGGCGGTGCTGGCGCAGCAGGCGCTGACCGCATCGGCCGCGCTGGGCGGCCGGCTCGTGCTGGGGATCGGGCTGTCCCACAAGATCGTGATCGAGGACATGTACGGTTACGACTTCAGCCAGCCGATCCGGCATATGCGCGAGTACCTGGCCGTGCTGGTGCCGCTGCTGAACCGCCAGCCGGCCGACGTCACCGGCACCACGGTGAGCGCGCACATCGGGCTGAGCACGCCGGGCGAGGGCACGGTCCCGGTGCTGCTCGCCGCGCTCGGCGCGCAGATGCTGCGGCTGGCCGGGGAGCAGGCGGGCGGCACCGTTTTGTGGATGACCGGGCCCGCCACGGTGCGCGACTACATCGTGCCCACCATCACCGCGGCGGCCAGCGCGGCTGGCCGTCCGGCCCCGCGGGTGGTCTGCATCCTGCCGGTCTGCGTCACCGACGATGTGGACGGCGCGCGGGAACGGGCCGCCCGGGTGTTCCAGATCTACGGGCAGCTGCCGTCGTACCGGGCGATGCTCGACCGCGAAGGCGCGGCCGGGCCAGCTGACCTGGCGATCGTCGGTGACGAGGCGGCGGTCGGCAGCCAGATCCAGGAACTGGCCGGGATCGGCATCACCGATTTCGTGGCCGGGGAGTACGGCCGCGGCTCCGATGCCGTCCGTACCCGGGCGCTGCTGCGCTCGCTGCTGTCCTGACCGCTGCCTCCGCTTGCCCGGCCTGGTGCCTTCACCCGGCCTGCCTGGGCTTGTGCTGGGGTACACAGACGGGAAGAGACGGAGGTGTGGTCATGCCGTTTGCCGACCGGGCTGAAGCCGGCCGCCGGCTGGCTGCCCTGCTGGGCCACCTCAGCGGCGAGGACGTGGTAGTGCTCGGCCTGCCGCGGGGTGGCGTACCGGTGGCAGCGGAGGTCGCCCGCACTCTCGGCGCGCCGCTGGATGTGATCCTGGTCCGCAAGCTGGGCGTGCCGGTCCAGCCCGAACTCGCGCTGGGCGCGATCGGCGAGGGCGGCGTGCGGATCATCAACCCCGACGTGGTCGAGGTCACCGGCGTCACCGATGCCGAGATAGCCATGGTGGAAGCGCGGGAACGGACCGAACTGGAGCGCCGGGCCCGGCGGTACCGCGGGGCCGGCCTCAGCTGCCGCTGGCCGGCCGCATCGCGGTGATCGTCGACGACGGCATCGCCACTGGCGCCACCGCCCGGGCCGCCTGCCAGGTCGCCCGGGCGCACGGGGCCCGGCGGGTGGTGCTCGCCGCGCCGGTCGCACCGCCGTCGGTGCGGACTGCCCTGGCCACCGCCGCCGATGAGGTGATCTGCGTGGAGACGCCCCGGCGCTTCCTGGCCATCGGCGAGTGGTACCGCGATTTCGCGCAGACCACTGACAGCGAGGTGGTCGCCCTGCTGCGGGCAGGCGACGGCACCCGGACCGACCCGGCCACACCTGCTGGCCCCGCTCCGGCCGGTGGCGCGGCGCCACCTGCTGGCCCCGCCCCGGCCGGCGCCCCGGCCCCGCACCCGCCGCGGGGCGGTGCCGTGGTCATCGACGCCGGGCCGGTCCGGCTGGCGGGTGAGCTGTCCGAGCCCGGCCCGGCGGGGGGAATGGTGCTCTTCGCACACGGCAGCGGAAGCAGCAGGCACAGCCCGCGCAACACGTACGTGGCGGGCGTGCTGGCCGCGGCCGGGCTGGGCACGCTGCTGTTCGACCTGCTCACGCCGGGCGAGGAAGAGGACCGGGCGAACGTCTTCGACATCGGCCTGCTGGCCGGGCGGCTGGCAATGACCACCCGGTGGCTGCGCGGGCAGCCCGGGCTGGCCGGCGCCCGGCTGGGTTACTTCGGGGCGAGCACCGGCGCGGCCGCGGCGCTGTGGGCGGCGGCTGACCCGGCCAGCGAGGTCGCGGCGGTGGTCTCCCGCGGCGGCCGCCCGGATTCGGCGGCACCCCGGCTGGCTTACGTGCGGGCCCCGACCCTGCTCATCGTGGGCGGGCTGGACACGGCAGTGCTTGGCATGAACCGCACCGCACAGGACTATCTGCGCTGCGAGCACGAACTGGCGGTGGTGCCCGGCGCCACCCATCTGTTCGAGGAGCCTGGAACACTGGCGCGGGCGGCTGAGCTGGCCCGGGACTGGTTCACCCGCCACCTGGCCCCAGCACACGCCCCGGCCTGAGCCCGGCCCGCGCCTGAGCCCGGCCCGCGCCGGGCCGGAGCGCAGCGAGCACCGCCTGCGACCGAGCTACCCCGCGCCCGATCCACCCCGCGGCCAAGCCACGCTGCTAGTCGCCGGTGATCTCGGTGTGGCAGTTCGGGCAGATGACCGGCGGGTCGATGGGAGCGACGTTGCCGCAGGCCGGGCAGACGCGGCGCAGCCAGCAGGCTGGATCGCCGGGCAGGTCGTCCGCGTCAGGAGCGGCAGGGCCGGGCCGGGGTTCCCGTCCGGTCCGGCCCTGGCCGCTGGTCATGGCGCGCCCCGGAGCAGTTCGGCCAGCACGGCCGCCTGGCTGTGCCCGAGATCGCGGGTCGCGGTCAGCAATGTGACCGGGCCGGACCGGGCCAGTTCCCGCAGCCTGGCCACAGCGGCCGAGCTTTCCGGCCCGCGCAGTTCCCGCTGATAGCGCTGCCGGAAGCCGGTGAACCGGTCCGGCTGGTGGCCATACCACCGGCGCAGTTCCTCCGACGGCGCCACCGCGCGCAGCCAGTCGTCCACTGCCGCCCGCTCCTTCGAAAGCCCGCGTGGCCATAGCCGGTCAACCAGCACCCGCCGCCCGTCGGCTGGTTCCGGCTGGTCATAGACGCGGCGCAGGCGCACCTGTGCGGGTCCGGCCATCGGCGTTCTCCCGGGCCCCTGGCTTCCCCGCGGTGGTGCCCCGGCGGGGAAGCCAGGGTGGTTGGCGACCGGATTAATCGTAGCACGATATATTGGCGGAGAGGCCCGACCCCGCCGGGCCGCACGGCCTGGCCAGGCCGTGCGGCATACCGTGGACGGATGCACCAGTTGACCGGCTCCGACTTCGAGAATTTGCTGGCGTTTCGCACCAGCTTGCGCCGCTTCCTGCACTGGAGCCAGACCCAGGCACGGGCGGCCGGGCTGACGCCAGCCCAGCATCAGCTGCTGGTGGCGATCAAGGGGCACCCCGGCGGGCAACTGCCCACCATTGGCGACCTGGCCGGTTACCTGCTGTTGCGGCACCACAGTGCGGTGGAGCTGGTGGACCGGGCGGCGGCGGCCGGGCTGGTGCGGCGGAGCCCTGACCCGGACGACGGCCGGGTGACCCGGGTCAGCCTGACCGCCGACGGCGAGTCCCGGCTGGCCCGGCTCGCCCCCGCTCACCTGGATGAGCTGCGCGAGCTGGCGCCCATCCTCGACCAGCTGGTCGCCGGCTGGTCCGCCCACACCGTCGGCCATCCAGGCCAGCCGTAGTTCGCCCGGGGGCACGGCGGGGGCTGAGCGGCTCGCTGGTCCGCATCACGTCTCGCGG
The DNA here is from genome assembly GCA_963837105.1 of uncultured Actinomycetes bacterium. Classification (GTDB taxonomy): domain Bacteria; phylum Actinomycetota; class Actinomycetes; order Streptosporangiales; family Streptosporangiaceae; genus UBA9676. The sequence goes on from CAWIMG010000036.1 coordinate 431,368, forward strand.
ACGACGTCGGCGGGGTCCTTGTCGGGGCGCAGCCCCCGGTAGGTGGGTGCGCGCATCCGGCCTGCCTTGGTCCAGCCCGCGAATCCCACCTCGATCACCACCGACGGCTCCACCCACACGGCCGGGCGGGCATGCTCGGGCGGCACCGGGTGGGCGAAGGGGGATGTGGCCCGGCGCAGTGGCGCCAGCAGCTCACCCAGCATGCGCAGCGTCTGCTGGCTGAACCCGGTGCCCACGTGGCCGGCGTACACCAGGCCCGCCGCATCCTGCACGCCGATCAGCAGTGAGCCGATCTGCCCGGCCCGGTTGCCCTCGCCTGGCTTCCAGCCGCCGACCACGACCTCCTGGTGGCGGACGTTCTTGATCTTCCGCCAGCTGCCGGTCCGTTTCCCCGGCTCGTACCGGGACGCCAGCCGTTTGGCCACGATGCCCTCGAGCCCGTGCTGGACGGACACGGCCTGCACGTCAGCACCGGTTTCGCTGGTGAACGATGGCGGCGTCTGCCAGCGGGCACCGCCGAGGCCGAGCCCGGACAGCTGCGCCCGCCGCTGCTGGTAAGACTCGTCGAGCAGTGAACGGCCATCCAGATGCAGCAGGTCGAAGGCCAGGTAGGTAACCGGGACCTCGCTGAGCAGCCGCTGGTAGGCCGGCCCCGGGCGGGCGTTCATGCGCTGTTGAAGCAGCTCGAAGTCGGGCCAGCCGTCACCGCCGAGGGCGACAATCTCGCCGTCCAGCACCGCCCGCCGGCTGCCCAGCGCGGCACCCAGGCCGGCCAGTTCGGGATAGTCGCGGGTGATGTCCTGGCCGGTCCGGGACAGCAGCCGGGCACGGCCGTCGCTGACATAGGCCAGCGCCCGCAGGCCATCCCATTTCATCTCGTACGCCCAGCTGCCGTCGTCGGGCGGCAGCTCCTCGGTCTTGGCCAGCATCGGCTCGATCCGGCCGGGCAGCTGCCGCCGTTCCCGGTGAATCATCCAGTTGTCGCCGTCGGTGCGGAACAGCGTGTACCCGCCGGTCACCCGCTGCCCGTAGACCACCACCTTGACCTCGTCGGCGGTCCACTTCACGGTGTCGTAGCTGCCGTGGTCCCAGATGGTGACCTGGCCACCGCCGTATTCACCGCGCGGGATCTCGCCGGCGAAGGTGGCGTATTCGAGGGGGTGGTCTTCGGTATGGACGGCGAGGTGGTTGCGGGCTGGATCGTCCGGCACACCCTTGGGCAGCGCCCAGGAGACCAGCACGCCGTCCCGCTCCAGCCGGAAGTCCCAGTGCCGCCGCCGGGCATGGTGCTCCTGTACGACAAAGACCGGCTCCGGGCTGGCCTCCGGCGGGCCGTCGGGAAGTGGCTCGGGCGTGCGGCCGGGACGGCGCTTGCTCCGGTAGTCGCGCAACGGGTCCACAGCACTGGCCTACCCACTGCGGCGGGTGACTGTGCCTGCTCAGCCGGGCTGGTGACCGGGCCCGCTCAGCCCGGCGGGTGACAGCTCGCCGGGCAGGCCAGTGAGATGACGGCGGCTGGCCGGGCTAACGTGAGCGGCATGTGCCGCAACATTACAACTCTGCGCGGGCTGGAGCCGGCCGCGACGGCCGAGGAGATCGAGGCCGCCGCGCGCCAGTACGTGCGCAAGGTCAGCGGGGTCCAGTCGGTGTCGGCCCGCACCGGGGACGCGTTCGAGCTGGCGGTCCGCAAGATCGCCGAGGCGACCACCGAACTGCTGGCCGGCCTGCCGCCCCGGCAGCAGCCGCCGCCCACCCTCCCGCCGCTGCGGCGGCTGGCGGCCAGGCGCTGATGATCAGGACATAGGGTCGGCCAGGTCGGCGGGATAGGTGATCTGGATTTCTGGCATGGCGGGTGCGAAGTCGCGCTGGTTGTTGGTGATGAAGCGGTCGGCGCCCATGGCGACTGCTGTGGCCAGGTGGGTAGCGTCCGCTGCCTTGAGTCCATACCGGCTGGACAGGGCGGTTGCGAGTTCGGCGGTGGCCCGGTCCACGGGGTGCAGGTCGAGTCGGCCCAGTAGTCCGGCCAGGATGCGGACCTCGTCTGTGGCACCATCCCGCAACGGCTTGCCGAGCACCTCTGGCAGCAGGAGGAACGAGCCGATGCCGGCTCTGGTCCCGGCTCCGGCCGACCGGAAGAGGGCGGCCACCCGCCGGCCCAGCGGATGTCCGGGCGTGGCCGCATAGATGAGCGCGTCGGCGTCGAAGGCGTCCATCACCGGGCGTCGCGCCCGGCCCGGATCTCATCGACCAGTTCTGCGGCGCGCTGAGCGGTCAGCCCGGGGCCTTCAGGCAAGGTCCCGGCCGCTGCCTCGGTGAGCAGGTCGTGGATCCGTTCTGCGTCGTATAGGGCGGCCTGGGCATGGCGGCTGCGCAGGGAGTCCGGGCGGACCAGGACCGCAACTGGCCTGCCGTGCCGGGTGATGGTGACTTCCTCGCCATTCTCGACCCGGGTGAGCAGCTCCGGTAGGGCAGCCCGCGCCTCCGAGACAGTCGTCGTCGCCATGGCCGAATTGTACCTCGATGTACATAAAGGTACAACGAAGTCGTGGCTGTCTGGCCAGGCTGGTTAGGTGACCACGCGCAGGGCGAGGTGGCGGTTGCCGCCGTGCTGCTTGACCAGGGTGAACCACAGCGGCAGCAGGGCGTCGACGGTTCCGCTGGCGTCCGGGCCGCCGAGGTAGACCGGCTCCAGGCCGACGGCGGTGATCAGTTCTTCCACGGCCGGCCGGGCTTCCGGCTCGGACGCGAAGGCCAGGATCGCGCCAGGCAGCGGATCGGCGAAGTTCTCCCAGCCGAGGGTGCTGAACGCACGCGCATACCGAGCGTCCGGCGCCGCGTCGGCGACGGCAGCATGGGCATTGACCGCCGGCTGGCCGATGTTGTTCGTCGCGTCGATCACGATCTTGCCCGCCAGCGCGGCGCCATGCGGCCCGACCAGGTCGGCCACCGCCCGGCCGGGCACGGCCAGCAGCACGGCATCAGCACCCGCCAGCGCGTCGCCGATGGGCAGCATCGGCGCGCCGCCCGGCCCTTCCCCGGCCCCTTGCCGTGAGCCGTACACCACCTCATGCCCCGCCGTCTGCCAGCGCTGGCCCAGTGTGCCGCCGATGTTCCCGGTACCGATCACTGCGATCCTCATGCCGCCACCCAACCACGGTGACGCGCTCCGCATTCCTGCCGTAGCGTCGGTCACGTGATCCGCTGCCGGGTGCTGGTCTCTGGCCAGGTCCAGGGTGTCTTCTTCCGCGACGCCTGCCAGCGGATGGCGCTCGCGCATGGAGTCAGTGGCTGGGTGCGTAACCTGCCCGATGGCCGGGTCGAGGCGATCTTCGAGGGCCCCGCCAAAAGCGTCAGCAAGCTGGTGGAGTGGGCCCGGCACGGCCCGTCCCGGGCGGAAGTGGCCCGGGTGGCGGTGCAGGCCGAGCCGCCGGAGGGCCTGCTCACCTTCCAGATCCGGTGATGGGTGGCGCCGTGCCCGACCACCTGTTCACCGAGCCCGCTCTGGCTGAGCTGTATGACCGGTGGGCACCGGCGCGGCAGCGCGGTGACTTCGGCTTCTACCTTCCGCTGGTGATGTCCGCGGCATCCGTGCTCGACATCGGGTGCGGGACCGGTGAGCTGCTGCGGATGGCCCGCCAGGCCGGGCACACCGGGCGGCTGTGCGGACTCGACCCCGCCCCGGCGATGCTCGCCGTGACCCGCCAGCAGCCAGACGTCGAGTGGGTGCTCGGTGACGCCGCCTCAGCCGCCTGGCGGCAGGAGTTCGACCTGGTAGTCATGACCGGGCACGCCTGCCAGGTGCTGGTCAGCGATGACGAGGTCCGTGCCGCCCTGGCGGCCGTCCGGGTGGCGCTGGCCCCCGGCGGGCGGTTCGCCTTCGAAACCCGCAACCCTGCGGCCCGCGCCTGGGAAGACTGGGTCCCCGGAAACGCCGTCCAGGCAACCGGCCCCACAGGTGCCGTGGTCACGATGGCCCACCAGGTGGTCGCGCCGTTCGACGGCGCCACCGTGTCGTTCACCAGCACCTGCACCAGCCCGGACTGGCCAGAGCCGCAGGTCGGCAGGAGCACGCTGCGTTTCCTCAGCGCCGCTGAGCTGGCCGCGTTCCTGGCCGGAGCTGGCCTGGCCATACAGGAGCAGTTCGGCGACTGGGACCGCGCGCCGCTCACCGGCACCAGCCCCGAGATCATCACCATCACCGGACTGGCGGTCAGCTCAGGTCTTGAGGATGTTGATGGCGCGGGCGATGACCAGCGCGCCCACGGCGAGTGACACCGCGGACTGGACGAGCATGGTCAACTTCGCCCACCGGGCCAGCGGCATCACGTCGGTGGGGCTGAACGCGGTCGCGTTGGTGAACGACATGTACAGGTAATCCACGAACTCCGGCTCCCAGTCCGCAGCGGCCAGCTGCGGATCCGCCATCTGCGGGAACAGCAGATCCGGGTGCTGCAGGGTGCCCATGGCCCGGTGCACCGGGCCGCCGCGGTCGAACTCCCAGTACCACAGCCCGAAGGCGATCACGTTGGTCACCCACACCGAAGCGCCGGTGGCGAGCAGCACGCCAGCGGCGTTCCCCGCCTGCCCGGTCAGGATCGCCCGGATGAGCAGCACGGCCGAGGCCGCGTTGGCGATCGTGATCAGCAGGATCAGCGCGATGCTGGCTGCCCGCACGGCCCGGCCGCGCCGCTCGATCCGCACCGGGTTGGCGATGCTCAGGCCGATCAGCAGCGCTGCCTCCAGAGTCGGCAGCAGCCACCGGGGCAGCGGGCTGATCAGATGTGATGGCAGCAGGAACTGCAGCACGATGGCCACGATCACGCTCAGGCTGACCGGCCACCGCCGCTCACCATGGGTCTTGCGCAGCCAGGCCGGGACCGGCACACCGTGGCCACGGCTGGCGGCCATCTGCTCGAACCGGTGCAGCCATAGCTGCCACGGGTTGACTCCGCGGTGCTTGACCCGCCACTCCTCGCCGGGTTCGGGTGTCTGCGCGTCCGGGTCTGGCTGGCCCGGCCAGTCCCCCTGGCCGGCCGGGCCGGGCTGCCCTGGCTCTGTCATGCGTCCGATCCTGTCACTCCAGCTCCCGCGGGGCAGCGGCAGCCGCACTCCCGGCCCGGCCCGCGATGCGAGACGATGACAGGGTGTCCGGTGATGACCTGCTGCAGGCGGCAGCCGACGAGCTGTATGCAGCAGACCTGGCTGACTTCACCGAGCGGCGCAAGGAACTCGCGGCCGGGGCCCGCGCGGCCGGTGAGCCTGCGGCGGCGAAGCAGATCGCCGCGCTGCGCAAGCCGACCCGGTCGGCCTGGGCAGTGAACCGGCTGGTCCGCGCCGACCCGGGCATGCCAGGGCGGCTGTCCGCGCTGGCTGACGACCTGCGGGCGGCGGAGGCGGCGCTGGACGGGCCACGGATCCGCGAGCTGTCGCAAGCGCGCCGGGAACTGGTCGATGCGCTGGTCCGCGAGGCGTTGGGCATGACGGGGGAGTCCGCGCCGTCGGCGTCGCTGCAGGAAGAAGTGACCGCCATCTTCGGTGCCGCGCTGGCCGACCCGCAGGTCGGGGCCCAGCTGGCGGCCGGGACGCTGGTGCGTGCGGAGCAGCGGGCCGGCTTCGGCTCGGCCGGGATCCCGCCGCTGGCCCTGGTGCGGGAACCCGCCCCGCGCCCGGCCGCCGGGGGAACTGCCGCGGCGCGGGCCAGCGGCCAGCCCAGGACGGAAACGGCGGAGGCGAGGGCGCGGGCCCGGGCGGAGGCGACCGCCGCCGCGGCGGAAACGAGGAAGCGGGCGGCGGAAGAGGCCGCGGCCGAAGCCGAACGCGAGCGGCAGCGGGAGCTGGCCGAGACCGAGCAGGCCGCCGTCGGCGCTCGCCAGGCCGTGCAGGCCGCTACCGCCGCCGTCCGGGACCGGCAGGCCACGGTCCGGCGGATCGAGGAGCAGCTCAACGAGGCACGGGAAGCGCTTGCGGAGGCGCGGGTTGATGCCCGCCAGGCCGAGAGCGCCGAGCGGCGGGCACAGCAGAAGCTGGACCGGCTCCGCGGGTAGGCCGGGTGCCCGGCCCCGGCTCACGCCGGCCAGGGCACCAGGGCGAATGCCCCCGCCCAGGTCATCCGCCCGGGCCACGCCGGATACGGTCGCTGGGGGACTAACGCCTCCGTCGCCCACGGCAGGTCCAGCACCAGCGCGCCGTTCCGCTCGGCCAGCGTGACCTGTCCTCGCTCTGCCGGGCCATCCCCGAACCGGCATGGCCTGCCGTTATAGAAGCTCCCTCCGCCGTAGCTGATCGACCACTCCAGCGCCAGGCTGGCAGCCCGAACACCTGCATGAGTGCCCTCATCAGCAGCGGGTTCTCCCGGACACCGTGCACCTCGCCGAGCAGCAGTAGTCCCGACTCATCGAGGGAGCGGTGCGCTGCCGCCCGCGCCGTCGGCTCGATCACCAGGTCTGGGCCGCTGAACTCGAATTCGGCGGCCGCCTGTCTCAGCGCGCCAAGTGAGGATACGGATGGCACCTGCTCAGGATCGTATCCGCCGGTGGCGGGTCGCGCGGCCCTGGTGAGTCCCAGCCCGGCTACGGGATAGCCGACCTGGCCTATACGGTGACTCCGGAGGGCACATGCTTTCTGATCAGCTCGGGCCACTGCTGCGCCGGCCGGTGGTGGTGGCCCCGATGGCGGGTGGCCCCACCACTCCCGCGCTGGTCGCGGCTGCCGCCGATGCCGGGGCGCTGGGATTCCTCGCGGCCGGCTACCTGAGTGCCGAGGCGATGCGGGCGGGCATCGATTCGGTCCGCGCGGCCACCAGCGGCCCGTTCGGCGTCAATCTGTTCGTTCCCGGTGAGCCGGCCGCGGACCCGGCGGCGACGGCCCGGTATGTCGGGTCGCTCCGCGGTGATGCCGACCGGATCGGGGCGGTGCTGGGTGAGCCGGCCTGGGACGACGACGCGTGGGCGGCCAAACTGGACGTCCTGCTGGCCGGTCCGCCGCCCGTGGTCAGCTTCACGTTCGGCTGCCCGGACCCGGGCGTGCTCAGCGCTTTCCGCCATGCCGGGTCGGTCACCGTGGTCACGGTCACCAGTCCGGCGGAGGCCGGGCGGGCCGCCACGGCAGGGGCCGCCTGCCTGTGCGTCCAGGGTGCGGAAGCGGGCGCGCACCAGGGAACGTTCGCCAACCAAGGGCCAGCCATCGGCAGAACGGCTGTGCTCCCGCTGGTCTCGGAGGTCGCGCGGATCACCGACGTTCCGCTGATCGCGGCGGGCGGGATCATGACCGCTGCCGGGACCGCGGCAGCGCTGGCCGCGGGCGCGGCCATGGTCCAGTGCGGGACCGCGTTCCTGGGCTGCCCGGAGAGCGGCGCGCATCCGGTGTACAAGGCCGCCCTGGCCAGTGGCCGGTTCACCGGCACCGTGCTGACCCGGGCGTTCAGCGGCCGGCCCGCACGTGGCCTGGTCAACCAGTTCATCCGCGATCACCCGGATGCCCCGGCCGCCTACCCGGAGATCAACAACGCCACCCGCCCGCTGCGGGCCGCGGCCGCCCGGCAGGGGGACGCCGACCGGATGAGCCTGTGGGCCGGCACCGGTTTCCGGCATGCCACCGACCGCCCCGCCGCCGAGGTCATCGATCTGCTTGATCCCGGGACGGGCTGACCTGCACCTGAGGGGTGGTTCTTCAGCCCGCTGCCCTCCGGGTGAGCGCGGCCCGGTCGCGCCGGAGCCGATGCCGGGCCGGCGATGGTGCTACCGGCCAGCCGGTGAAGAAGCCTGCCAGGTCAGCCGGGGTCACCCCGGACAGCGAGGTGCACCGCGTGGCCGGCCAGTTGTTCACTCTTCGACCGTGATGCCCAGTGTGCTGGCGAGCAGGTCGGCCATGGCGGCGAACTGGGCGGACGTCACTACCATGCCGCGCAGGGAGCCGGGATCGGCGGTGATGCCCAGTTCCGCACCGCGCAGATCGACCGTGTCCAGGCTGGCCTTGACGAAGGTGATGCCGGTGAGCCGGCAGCCGGGGAACGCGCTGCGGGTGAGGGTCGCGCCGGTGAAGTTGACGTCGCGGAGCAGGCAGCTGTCGAAAACCACGTCGGTCAGGGCCGCGTCCCGCAAGTTCACCGAGTCCAGCTTGCAGCCGCGCAGCACCACGCCGCGCAGCCGTGCGCCGAATGCTTCCGCGCCGGCGATGGCGCTGTCCGCGATCTGCACCCCAGTCCAGGCCGATTCGGCCAGACCGGTCCCGGTCAGCCGCACGTCAGCCAGCCAGGTGTCGGTGAATGTGGCCCGCCGCAGCTGGCCGGCCTGGCAGGACACGTGGGTGAGCGCGCACTCCAGAAAGCGGCTGCCGGACCCGTCCGGGCCGTCCAGGGTGAGCTGGTCGAAGTGAGCGCAGTCATACTCCGCGCCGGGCTGCCAGCCATCCCGGCGCGGCACCAGCGCGGCGGCGAACGGGAGATCGGCCAGTTCCCGCCACTGGCTGGCGGGGACCCCGGGTCCCCGCCAGGCCGGGCGGCCGCCCCGCTGGCTCACCCAGTCCGCTTCGTGCCGGTGTACTGGCGGTACATATCGGCCACCAGGAACGCCAGGTCGAGGGACTGGCTGCGGTTCAGCCGGGGATCACACGCGGTCTCGTACCGGTGCCGGAGGTCGCTTTCGGCGATGTGCTGTCCGCCGCCGATGCACTCGGTCACATCGTCGCCGGTGAACTCGATATGGATGCCACCCGGATGGGTGCCGAGCGCCCGGTGTACCTCGAAGAACCCGGTGACCTCATCCAGCACGTCGTCGAAGTGCCTCGTCTTGTGCCCGCTGGCGGCCTCAATGGTGTTGCCGTGCATGGGGTCGCAGACCCAGGCCACCCCGGCTCCACTGGCAGCGACCCGTTCCACCAGTGGCGGCAGGGTGTCGCGTACCCGCCGGGCTCCCATCCGGGCGATCAGGGTGAGCCGCCCGGGCTCGCGCTCCGGGTTGAGTGCGTCGATCAGGGCAAGCACTTCGGCGGGAGTGGCAGACGGGCCGATCTTGACCGCCAGCGGGTTGCGGATGCTGCGGGCGAAGCCGATATGGCTGCCGCCGGGCGCGCGAGTGCGCTCGCCGATCCAGAGCAGGTGCGCGGACAGGTCATAGCGGCGGCCGGTGCGGGAGTCGGTCCTGGCCATGGCCCGCTCGTAGGGCAGCAGCAGGGCTTCGTGACTGGAGTAGAACTCCACCGCGCGGAACTCCTCCGGATCCGCGCCGCAGGCGTGCATGAAAGCGATCGCCCGCTCGATCTCGTCCGCCAGCCGCTCATAGCGCTGCCCGGCCGGGCTGTTCGCGACGAAGTCCTGGTTCCAGGCGTGGACCTGGCGGAGGTCGGCGTATCCGCCGCTGGCGAAGGCCCGGCAGAGGTTGAGCGTGGCAGCCGAGCAGTGGTACGCGTCGAGCAGGCGGCCGGGGTCCGGCGTCCTTGCCGCCGTGGTGAAGTCGAGGCCATTGACCGCGTCGCCCCGGTAGACCGGGAGTTCGGTCCCGTCCCGCACCTCGGTCGGCGCTGACCTGGGCTTGGCGAACTGGCCGGCCATCCGGCCGACCTTCACCACCGGCACGCTGGCGGCATAGGTCAGGACGATCGCCATTTGCAGCAGGGTCCGCAACTTCCCCCGGGTGCTGTCGGCGGTCGCGCCTGCGAAGGTTTCGGCGCAGTCCCCGCCCTGGAGCAGGAACGCCTCTCCGCGCGCGACCGCGGCCAGCCGGTCCCGGAGCTGATCGCACTCGCCCGCGAACACCAACGGCGGCAGTTGCTCCAGGCGGCGGACGACCGCCCCGAGCCGGTCAGGATCGGGCCAGTCGGGCTGCTGAAGTGGTAGCAGGCGGCTGGCCTGCTGGCTGGACACGGTCATCGAAGCTCAGGGTAACGGCCCAGCGGGGCGGGCGCGGCCCGTGCCCGGTTACCGCGGCCAGCACCTGACCGGCGGACCTGTGGGCCGCTGCTTCCCGTCAGCCAGCTTCCAGCAGGCACCTGCCGGGACAATGGTCCCACCGGGGGCGGACCTTCGGCCGTGGGCGGGCGGTCACTGAAGGCCAATGGTGGCTGGAGGGCCTGCGGAGTGAGACAGGGCCCGCACTGGTCCGGCAAGCGCCAGGGAGGCTGAGGGGCCAGATCGGTACCGGTCGGCCTGTCGTGGGCTGATCAAGTCAGGCCGACGCTGGCGTCACTCCGCAGGTTCGCCAACCCCGGTCGTGGCCAGGCCCCGCGGCATTCCTGAGGCGGCAGCGGAGCCGGCATACCGGACTGAGATGGGTGGTGGACCGTGAGACATCTATCCGCGGCAATGCCCGAGACCCTCAGCGTGGCCGATCTGCTATGCCACTCCGGTTCGTCACCCGCTGCCCGAAGCGCAGCCGGTGACCTGATGCAGGCCCTGGCGGCGGTGGAATGCCTGGTGGCGGTGGGTGGCCCAGCCGAAGTGCCGGACGCGCTGCTGCACGATCTGGTGATCATCACACTCGGCCTGGCGGGCGATGAACAGGCGGAAGCCGGCCTCGACCCCACAGTGGGCGCCCCTGGGCTGCCCACGGCCTGGCACTCACCGCCCTTGGCGGAACTGGACCGGTACCTCGCCAGTGCGCTGACCAGCCGTTTCCACCTCGTACCGGCACTGATACCGGCAGCGGCCTAGGCGAAGCCCGGGAGCCTCCGATGGTCATGAGCCAGGTCCGGCTGGGAGCGCCAGGCAGGGGCAAAGGTCCCGGCCAGCGAGGAAGATCGCCTCTTGGCCTGGGCATTGCAGCGGCCGAGGGTCGGTACTGAGGGAGGCCGGGGATGAAGCGGCTGCTGGCAGTGACCGCGGCGTGGGCCGCGAGGGTGGTCCGCAGGCTGGAGGCTGATCGAAACCCGCTCCGGCGCCCTATGGACCGCGCGGAGAGCCTGGTGATGGCCGGGCTGGCTATTGCCTTCCTGGCTGCGGCGCCGCTCGCCGCGGCGGTGGCCGCCCAGGCCGCGTATGACACAGGTGCCCGCACTGCCCAGACTGAGCAGGCCCATTGGCACCAGGTGCCAGCAGTGCTGCTGTCCAGCACTGTTGTTCCCGGCGACGGCTACCAGCCGAGCGTGGTGGCCATGTGGACCGCTCCGAATGGGACCGTGCGTACCGGCATGGTCCCTGCGCCCCCCGTCGCCAGAGTGGGCACAAGAGTGAAGGTGTGGGTGGATGCGGCCGGCTGGCAGACCGGCCAGCCGCTGCGGCTGTCGCAGGTACGGGGTCAGATGGTGCTGGCTGCCATTTTCGCGCCGTTGATTCTCGGCTTGGTCCTACTGTGCGCTGCCCAGCTTGCCCACTATCTGGTCCAGCGTCAGCGCCTGGCCTCGTGGGATGTGGAATGGCAGACCGTCGAGCCGCAATGGAGCGGGCGCCACTGACGCGCTCCCGCAGTCGTTGGATTCGGGGTCGCTGCGGATATCGCGGCTGACCAGTGAAGTCCTGCCACTGGTCTGCGACGGCGGGGCTCCTGCCCCTAGCCGTACTTTGGGCACCCGCGACACGGTAGAAGCCGCAGACGCGATGTGTCAGGCGATCTGCGGTCCTGGGGCTGGGCGACTCTGATTATCGGTGCCGTGCAGTTGCTGGCGGCGGCCGGGGTGATGGCGGATAGCCAGCTGGCTCGGTGTGGCGGTGCTGGGGCTGAACGCCATCGAGATGATGTTCTTCCTGCCCGCGTATCCGCTGTGGGCGCTGGTGATCATCGCCGCGCTGTACGGACTGTGCGCCTACGGCAGCCGTGCCAACCCGCACGCCGCCTATTGGATCATCACTTCACTGGCCGACGCAGGAACCGTGGTGTCAGCGATGGCCCGTACCACGGCCCGGATCCTGGGTGGTGCCTGAAATGGAAGGAGGCCTTGCGGCGCTTCATCCGGGACAAAGATCCGTCACCTGACCGATGTCTCTCACTGTGATTTGCAGAAGCATTTATCGCGCAAGGACGCTACTGAAGCGTCTACGGATTGACAGATCTCGCCCGCGAGGATCCGCGAAAGGCCTGCGACCTCCCGGAGCAGATCAGAACTGGTCTGGCAATGGACACGTTGACACCGACCCGCCCGATGGTGCAGCGCTCGCGCCGTATCCCGCTCATAGCAGAGCCCGCTGCGGCGGCCGAAGCCCGCCGCCAGGTTCAAGCAGCCATCTCGGCATGGGATGCGCCCGTAGACCGGTCCGTAGCCGTCCTGCTGACCAGCGAACTAGTGACCAACGCTCTGCAGCACGAGGCGGGCGATACCGTCTTGCTCGTCATTAGCTGCTGCGGTGACGAGTTGCGCGTCTGTGTCCAGGACACCTCGCGCGCCGTCCCGGTTCTAGTCGAAGCATGCAACGACGCGGAGTCTGGCCGGGGACTCATGCTGACGACCAAGCTTTCCACCGACTGGGGTTATTACCGAACCTCTGCGGGCAAAGCGGTGTATTTCATGCTCGCGTTCGAAGCCGATCCTTAACGAGATCGGAGCCGCAGCCCGCAGGCCGATCCCAGGGCGTGTCCGGTGAATCGTGGCCCCCCGGCGAGATCACCGGGCACGCCCTGTGCGGCAGCCCTGCGCACCATCACCGGGAGGTGATGGTGCGCAGGGTAATTTCGCGGGCAATGTCAATACGCGAGTTCATGTCGAGTTTCTTAAGAATATGGGAAACATGGGTTGAAACAGTCCGTCGGGATAGCAGCAGCTTGGCCGCGATCTCCGGATTGGAGAGTCCCGCCCCCACTAGGCCAGCGATCCTTAGCTCGGTTGGAGTCAGACTGTCCCAGCCGCTTTGTGCCTTCCGGTGTTTCGTGTGTGGGCCGCGTCGTATGCCATGTGCCCGGAAATTGGCCTGCAGGCGTGCGACATCAGCGGTGGCACCGATAGATGTGTAAATCTCCACCGCACGGGTGAAGGCGTCACGCGCCTGACTACGCTCTCCGACTTGGACTGAGGCCTCAGCGGCCGCCTCCAATGCGGCGGCGGACAGCAGCGGTCGGCTGGCCGCTTGATAGTGTTCAGCGGCGATCAGCAGTGCGGCGACGTCGTCCGCCAGAATGCCGCGACAGTAGAGGTCATTCGCCTGCCGATGCGGGATCTCCGATTTTGCAGCCAAAGTAGCCGCGTGACCTGCCAGAGTCGCCGCGGTTCCGAGATCGCCGGTTTGTCTGGCCAGTCGGACGCCATAGGCCAGCAGGTCTTCGATCTCATCGAGTTCCTCTGCTTGGGCAGTCGCTCCGCCTATCAGTGTTGCTAGCGCTGCTGACATTGAACCGGCCTGTTCAAGGTCCATGCTTCGGGCGAGTGCTAGTCGGCCAACGATTCGCTTTCCGCAGCGCTTGGCGTGTGGGATAGCGGCAGCCAGATGCCTGCGCGCCAAGGTGATATCGCCACGGTGGAAGCAGATCACGGCAGCGATGCCGAGGTCACAGCAAGCCGCAGTAGGCTCCTTCAGATTTTCGGGTAGGACTTGCACCTCGGCCAAGGCAGCCGACCAACTTCCGGTGTCGAAGAGTAGTTGGCCCAAGGCGCTGTGCGCTTGCACCAGCCGAATCACGGTTCCCGCAGAGTCTGCGAGTTGGCGTGCCTCCCATGCTGTGGCTAATGCCTCTTTATAGCGGTCGAGGTTGCCGAGTGTGATTGCCTTATTTATCTGGAGCAGTAGCCGTAGATCGGTCAGTGCAGGATCAGCCTGAGTTACAGTCAGCGCCTGGTCAAACAGCGATAGTGATTCGGCCACTTCCCCCCGCACCGCGGTCACGATAGTCAGCACGTGCAGCGCCCAGCCTGTCGCCCAGCTGTCGCCGGCCTCCGATGCCGCCGCTAGCGCGGCCGTCGCGACCTGGCCCGCCTTCTCCGCCTCACCGAGACTGTCGTGAGCTCGCGCCGCGAGGACCAGCAGCCAGGCACGGTGCCGAATCGAGGTTCCCGGGGCGTCCAGCGCCTGGTCAAGCGTGGCAAGACATTCTGCGAATTCACCGACTCGGATGCGGCACTGTGCCAGCGTCCAGTGCAGATGAACGCGCAGATCAGCCTCCGTCGTCGAGGCAAGTGCTTGGTTGGCCACCTTCTCGGCTCCGGCGGCATCGCCGACTCTGTAGAGGGCGTCGGCAAGACGGGCCATAAGAAATGCCTGCTGGGCAGAGCCATCGGAAGAACTAGCGACTGCCTGGCGGAGGAGATCGGTTGCCACTTGGGGCGCCTGGCCAACCAGCACATCTGCGATCTGCGTAAGCCAGTTCAGAATCCATTCATCCACATACTCGTTGAGGGTGGCGGGCTCGCTCAAGGCCTGCAGCAACTGACGAGCAACCCGAACTACGGGTGCACCGGCTTCAGCGAGGGAGCGCGCGGCATCGCGGTGCCAGGCGGAGCGTACAGGGGCCGGGATCTCGCCATACAGCGCCGAGCGGATCATCCAGTGCCGAAACCCTAGGCTGTGACCCGATTCAGCTAGCACGCCAGCTGCGCATGCCTCATCCACTGCAGGGACAAGGTCAGCCACGCCACGGCCCAGCACAATCGCCAGGTCTGGAACCGAGAAGTCCACACCGAGCAGGGCTGCCGCTCGAAGAACCTCGCGTACTGGCCGGGACACAAAGCCCAGGCGGTCCGCGATGGCTGCGGACAGTGAGCCAGGCACAGAACCTTCAGTCAGCTCAGCGACCCCGGCGGCGGTAATGGTCAGCCGGGAGCTACGCGCGAGTGCCGCGACCAGTTCGGTGATGTAGAGCGGATTGCCCGCCGCCCCGTCGGCGAGTCGCAGCAGCCTGTCATCCGGCTGACCGCCGGCCAGAGTAGCCACCAGTTCGGCTACGGCCGTTTCACTGAGCCCGGCAAGGCGCAGCCGTGCGGAACGGCCCACCACTCGCTGCAGTGCCAGCAGTTCACCCCGCTGCGGGACTGGGCGCATTGTCCCGATCAGTAGCAGTGGCGCCTGCCTTGCTGATCTTGCTAGCCGCCCCAAGAGTGCGATGCTGGCCTGATCAGCCCACTGGAGATCATCGATGATCAGGACGGTAGGCACCAGTGCACACTGCTCGGCAATAAGCGCCAGCAACTGCTCCCCAAGTGCGGCCGACACGTCAGTGCCCCGGTCGGGGGTGCTCTCCCCGCGCATGAGCTGGACGATCGAGTTTCTGCGCGGGTTCTCGGAGGGCTCGCGTATTTGAAAACTCTCTAGCAACGGCAGCAGCGGTAACGCTTGTCCCAATTCGTCACCTGCACCCCAGAAGACATGACATCTAGTTTCTGCAGCCTTTGCTAGGGCTGCGCGCACCAGTGTGGACTTGCCGATCCCAGGCTCCCCCTCGATCAGCACTACACTGCCATGACCTTTGGCTATCTTCTGTATGAGCTCGGCCAGCATGGCAACCTCGCTGTCGCGGCCGACCAGCGTACCGGCCCGGGTCGTGATAGGCACGGAGCGAACTTTACCTCCCAGGGCCCGTATAGGACAAGTGCCATTTTTCGGACATCACGGTTACATCGGGAAATTTGCCTTCTTCGAGAATCAATTAGTGTTCAGTATGTGCGGGCAGTTGAATCAGTCCCAGTCACGCACATTTGCTTGCTCGGAAATGTGCCACGCCTGGAATGTATAGCTGTGTTAGTCCGCCTGTGAGCCACCCAACATTTCCGGTCGGCACGGACCAATTTGACCCGGAACCGGCTATCTGGCCGGGACCGCGATGTCGGAGGGCTTACTCCCCTGGCAACTTGCGCTCAAGGAGCCAACGCAGTGACTGCTTCCTGTCCGCCCAGTAGGTGATATGCCTGGGATTGCCTCCCAGCCTCGGTAAGGCCGGGCCACCTATGGTGGGTGGCCCGGCCTGCTCTGCTGGCACTATGAGATGGTGCCGCCTCACCTGAACGTCTGGGTAATGCTGAGCTAATACATCCAGGCGGGACCGATGATGTGACGAGGCCCGAACAGGCTGGAACTCACTGTCGGTGGGGTATTTCCCAGCGGATGATGCGGATCGACGTGGCCCGGAAATGTCGCTGCTCCGACGCCGAGGCAGCCGAACACAAGCGCCGCAGTGAGAATTCCGCGCGCAGCCCAGGTCGGAGGATCGGCTTGTGGGGTCCCGCGGAGGCCACGAACAGGAGTGGTTCGTGTCGGGGATATGAAATCTAGTATCTGCCGATTCTTCATCGAAGTAATCCTTTCATTGGTGACCTTGAGCGGAGAACTGAGAAGCTCTTTTGAGTAAATTGACTACATCATTGCTTACCTCCTTCGTGTGGCATTTGAATGATTCTGGCCCCGACGCATTAGTCTTTGCCGATATTGACAGGAATGCCACCAGTTGCCGAACCTCTACTGCTACTCGGTGCCAATTGGGCTGGCGCCTGGCTGACTCCACAACAGTTGACCGGGTCCAGCCGTCTTAACGCGAAGCTGTGGTCCTGCATCAGTGGCTGATGCTGCGGTGGTCGTTGCGTCCGTTCATGAGTTCGGGGAGTGGGTCCGCGTCCTTGCGCTCCCACTCCTCGATTCCCCGCAGGATGCCTTCGGTGTACGCACGCAGGTGGGCTCGGTAAACGTCGCTATAGGTCCGCAGATATGCGAGTTCGGCCTGTGCGGCCCGTCGCTCGACGTCAGTCTGCAGGGGTGCTGGGAGGTTCAGCTTCGACATCGCCGCCTCGCGTGCTTGGGCGTGGGCGTCCTCCAGGATCATGTCCGAGTGCTGCTGCGCCTCTTGCATGATCTGGTCACGGCGCAGCCTGGCTTCTTCAGTGACCCGACTGCTGTAGGCGTGGGCATCGGCTACGTAGCGGTCGGCAGTCAATTGCGCGGCGGAAAGTATCCTCACCGCGTGTGCGTGCGCATCTGCCTCGCCGAACAACACCGCCTGCGGCTCGCCGTTGGCTCCTTCGGCGAGGATTCGCCGCCGCAGCCGTTGGACTTCCTGCCACAAAGATGACCGGTCGTTCACTAACCTCACGAACTCGGCGTGCACCTCGCGCAGAAAATCTCTGACCGGCTCCTCCTCGTAACCCCGACGGCCGAGCCGCGTCACCGGGAACGTCACAGTCTGAAGTTCCTCGGGAGACATCCGGTCCTGCTCGTCGAACCATGCTTTGGCCCATTGCGTAGTCAAGGCTCGCTCCACCCGAAATCCTCGATATGTATCTGGTCTCGCGCCATACCTGCAGCGGTCAGCCTGGCGACGGTTCCCTTGACCATCTCGGTCGGGCCGGCCAGGTATGCGTCGAATTCGGACAAATCGCCCTGACGGGCGACCACATCCGGAAGGTTGCCGATCTCGCCGGTGAACCTGGAGTCGGCTGATACGACTGGTGTGATAGTCAGCCACGGGTGCTGGGCGGCCATCTTCTCGAGGCTGTCCAGGTCATAGAGTCCGTGAAT
Organism: uncultured Actinomycetes bacterium; assembly: GCA_963837105.1. Classification (GTDB taxonomy): domain Bacteria; phylum Actinomycetota; class Actinomycetes; order Streptosporangiales; family Streptosporangiaceae; genus UBA9676. The sequence continues at coordinate 448,724 of CAWIMG010000036.1, forward strand.
GTTCCTTGCGCCGAAGAACAGGCGCGCCTGGGGAGGTTGTGCCAGCGACGCCACGTGTTCAAGGATGGCCTTCAGCGGAGCGAGCCCCGTGCTTCCGGCGACGAGCAGCAGGTCCCGGCTGGGGACGGGTTGGCTGAAAGTAAGAGCACCGACCGCAGGTCCAAGCCTCAACTCGGTACCAGCGATCGCGTCGCTGGTCAGCGCCATGCTCACCGCACCGCCATCGATTAGCCGAACGTGGAACTCCAGCAGTCCATCCAGCCGCGGAGCGTTCGCAATTGAGTAGTAGCGCCACAGCTTCGGACGGCTTGGGGTCTCAATCGCCACGGATTGCCCCGGCAGGTAGTCCATGCGCGGCTCTGGGCGGACGGACAGCACCGAGACGTTGAATGACCTCCGTTCATGAGCCACCACCGTGCCGCGCCACCATGCCGGAAACGACTGCTCATCCGTGCTCGCCGCCGAGGTCATGACGGAGGCGATGAGCTCGTACGCCGCACTCCAGTCGGCGGCTAGTTCCTGCGTCCAGGTCGGCCCAGAAAGGTGCTTCAGCATCGCTAACAGGCTGGCGCCCACAGCTTCATAGTGGTCAGCAACTACACCGAACTTTCGGTGGTCCCGGCCTAGCCCTCGCAGGAAGGCGGTGAGTTCCTGGACGTTGTCTACCTGGGAGACGATCTTCACGAGCGCATCGACGAGGTGTCCGCGCTGGGCTTCCATCGAGATGGGAAACATATCGCGCATCTCGGGGTGCTTAAGGAACAGGTCAGAGTAGAAGTAGAGCGGCACCTCATCGCCGTGCAAGGCGACTCGGCTGAAGCTTTCGCGAAGCCGGGCAACGTCCAAAGTCCAGCCTTTCTCCACTGCCACTGGGCTGGCCGATCCTGGTTCACTGGTGGCTGACCCAAAGGGCCAGGGTCAGTTCCCAACGCTGGACCGGCCGGCAGTTGCGTCACACATGCTGGAACAAGCTGGCTCGCGAGACATCGGTCAGGTGACGTATATGTGAAGCCCGCCGCGCTTACCGGCGGCCGAGGGCCATCAGCGCGAGCAGTTCGTAGCAGATGTGGGCGGCGGCCACGGTGGTCATCTCGGCGTGGTCGTAAGCAGGCGAGACCTCGACCAGATCGGCGCCCACCAGGTGCGTCCCGGCCAGGCCGCGCAGGATGCCGAGCATCTCCCGCGAGGTCAGGCCGCCTGCCTCGGGCGTCCCGGTTCCTGGTGCGTGCGCTGGGTCGAGCACGTCGATATCGATCGAGGCGTACAACGGCCGGTCACCGACCCGTTCCCGGATCGCGGTGGCCACGCCGTCGATGCCGAGCCGTTCGACATCCATCGCGCTGACCGTGCGGAAGCCGAGTTCTGCGTCCTCGTCAAGGTCGCTGGCGGCATACAGCGGCCCGCGGATGCCGATGTGCATGCTGTGGTCCTCCAGGAACAGCCCCTCCTCAGCGGCGCGCCGGAAGGGCGTGCCGTGGGTGAGCGGTGCCCCGAAGTAGGTCTGCCAGGTGTCCAGGTGCGCGTCGAAGTGGACGAGGGCGACCGGCCCGAACCGCTGCTTGGTCACCCGCAGCAGGGGATAGGCGATGGTGTGGTCGCCGCCGATCGCGAGCAGGTGACCGGCCCCGGAGAGCAACTCGGCGGCGGCTGCCTCGATCTGGCTGACCGCCTCGGAAATGTCGAACGGGTTGCATGCGATGTCGCCCGCGTCCGCGACCTGCTGCTCGCCAAACGGTGCTACCCGCAGCCCGGGATGCCACGGCCGGAGCAGCCGGGATCCCTGCCGGACCGCGGCTGGGCCGAACCGGGCGCCTGGCCGGTACGAGGTGCCGCTGTCGAACGGGACACCGACGACGGCCACGTCACAGCGGGTGACCTCGTCCCGGCGCGGCAGCAGCGCGAAGGTCGGCGGCCCGGCGAAGCGCGGGGTGCGGCTCGCGTCGATGGGGCCGCGCACTCCGCCCGGCTCACTCCCGGTCTCGGTCAACCCGCCCCTCCCGGCGTCGGCGATGGCTGAGCCATCCGTTATGCATAACGACTGCGTCGCGCGCCCGTACGGCCCATCCTCGGCCCGGAGTATCAGAGGATGCCTTCCGGCGGCAATAGTGCCGGGCACAGATCATGCCCTTGATCTTGGTCTCGCCACAACCTACGGTGAGGGTCATGCCGCAGGACGGCGTGATCCGGGTGGAAGATCTGCTGCGCTCCCCGGCACTGCAGCTGCGCCTGATCGCGGGCGAGCCGGGTACCTCGCGCCGGGTGGCCTGGGCGCATGTGAGCGAGCTGGAGGACCCGACTCCCTGGCTGTTCGGCTCCGAAATGATCATGACGACGGGAATCGCCATCCCCAGCGACGCCGAGCGCCAGCGCGCCTATCTGGAGCGCCTCGACGACGCGGGGGTGGCCTGCCTGGCGCTGTCGGAGCAGCTGTTCGTGCCGCCGCTGACCGAGGCCTTCCTGGCGGCGGCCGGCGAGCGCGGCTTCGCGGTGGTGGAGGTCCCGCTGGCCGTCCCCTTCATGGCCATCTCGCAGGAGGTCGCCGCGGCCGTGCAGGGTGACACGGGGCAGCGGCTCAACGCGCAGCTGCAGGTCTTCGGCGCGGTCCAGTGGCTGGCCGTGGGGAACCTGACCACCGGCGAGATCTTCGCCCGGCTGGAACGGCTGTCCGGATACCGGCTGTACGCGTGCACCACGCAACGGGGCCCGCTGCTGGCCGGCGTTCCGGTCCCGCCGCCGGACCAGGCGAAGCTGATACCGAGCACGCCGACCAGCCCGCCGACGGTCCCGGGCGGGTACGTGCTGCCCGTGTCCGGGCCGCGTGGCACGGCCGGCTACATCCTGGCGCTGGAGACCGCCAATGCCACGCCGGCCGGGGTGTCGGTGGTCCAGCACATCGCCACGGTGGCCGCACTCCAGCTGTCCATGCAGGCGCACGAGCGGGAGATGGTGCGCCGGGAGGGGGCTGAGACGCTGGCGGAAATGCTCCGGGGCGTGCTGGACACCGCCGTGGTCACCCGGCGGCTGGCCAGGCACGGCTTCCCGGCGGACATCCGGCTGGTGCTGGCGATCGTGCGGCCGACGGACCCGGGCACGGACCCCGACTCGGTGGTGGATGCGCTTGCCCATGGCCGGTTCCCGCAGCTTGTCCTCCGGCAGGAGGAGGAACTGTATGTGCTGATCCCCGATGACCAGGTGGCCAGGGCGGCGCTGGCGGTCCGGGGCACGGCCGCCGGGGTCAGCCTGCCGTTCCGGCCCGGGGCACCGCTCGGCGTGGCCAGGCGGGAAGCACAGTGGGCGATTGCCCGGGCCCTGGAATCGGGCCGGGACATGGTCAGCTACGGCGACGACCGCACCGGCAAGTGGCTGACCAGCGACGCGGCAGACCTCCAGGCTCTGGTCGATGACGTGCTGCGGGCCGTCATCGACTACGACCACGAGCACGGCGCGGAACTGCTGACGACGATCCGGACCTGGCTGGAGCACGACCGCCAGACCGACAAGGCCGCCGCGTCGCTGCATATTCACCCGAACACGCTGCTCTACCGGGTCCGCCGGTTCGAGCAGATCACCGGGCGCTCGCTGGCCTCGACCGAGGCGCTGGCGGAAACCTGGCTGGCGCTGCGCGCCGCGGCGACCATGTCATCCCGCTGACCTTGTGCGCACCGACAACAGGCCGTGCTGATTCTGTGCATCGCACTATTGACGCGCGACATGGCGTCCCCCACCGTTGCGTTAGCAAAACTCAGCCCGCATTCTCCGGACAAGAGAAGAGCCTGCCGTGGCCACTAAGGACGAGGCGCCAGCCCGCACCAAGGCAACTCCCATCCACGGTATCGAGACGCGCTCGATCGACTGGATTCCGGACACCGAGCGGCATGGCAAGGTCTGGCACCAGGCCCCGCTGTGGTTCCTGGGCAACTTCCAGTACTTCACCATCCCGATCGGCTTCATCGGGCCAGCGCTGGGCCTGTCCCTGGGCTGGACGATCGTGGCTGGCACGGCGGGGATCCTGGTGGGCACCATGTTCATGGCCCTCCATGCGACCCAGGGACCGACGCTCGGCCTGCCGCAGATGATCCAGTCACGCGCCCAGTTCGGCTACCGGGGCGTCATCGTCGCGCTGTTCGCGATGGTGTTCACCTATATGGCCTTCAACGTGGCCGACCAGGTGCTGCTGGCGCAGGGACTGCACGGGGCCTTCGGCTGGAACGCCGGCGTCGTCGCGATCGTGGTCACCGCGGGCGCGGCGCTGCTGGCGATCTACGGCTACGACTGGGTGCACCGGGTGTTCCGCTGGCTCCTGTATGTCCTGCTGCCGCTGGTGGCGATCATCACCATCGGCGTCATCGCCGGCAAGGCCGGCGGCGTGGTCAGCCACCACGCCTACGGGTTCAACTGGACCGGCTTCATGGCCCAGTTCTCCGCTGCGGCGGCCTACAACATCACCTACGCGGGCTATGTCTCCGACTACTCGCGTTACCTGCCGCGCGACACCCCACGCGGCAAGATCATTGGCTACGCCTACGCCGGTGCCGCCACGCCGGCCATCTGGCTGATCGCGCTGGGGGCATGGCTGGCCGTCCGGCTGGGCGCGACCGATGGCCTGGTCGGGCTGCAGACGGCCGGCAACAACGTGGTCAGTCACCTTGGCGGGATCACCGGCTTCCTGTCGGCCGTCGCCCTGGCCGCGACCATGGGCATGAACGCCTACGGTGCCATGCTGACGACCCTGGCCGGGGTGGACGCCTTCCGCAAGGTCAAGCCAACCCGGGCCGCCCGGGTCATCACCATCTTGGTGCTGACCGTGATCTGGTTCGTGATCGCCCAGGCGATCACCACCAGCGCGGTCGGCGTGGTGGACACCGTGCTGACGCTCATGCTCTACCTGCTGGTGCCGTGGACGGTGATCAACCTGACCGACTTCTTCTTCGTGCGCCATGGCCACTACGCGATCATGGACATCTTCCGGCCGAACGGTATCTACGGCGTGTGGTCGTACCGCGGGCTGATCGCCTACGGGATCGGCTTCGCCGCCGAGATCCCGTTCATGGTGCTGCTCAACCTGGTCACCTTCAAGAGCTACTACACCGGGCCGCTGGCCAGCGACCTGAACAGCGTCAACATCTCGTGGATCGTGGGTGCGGTGGTGACCTTTGTGGTCTACCTGCTGCTGACCCGCAACCTTGACCTGGCCGGGGAGCAGGCGGCCATCGAGCGCAGCGACGCGGAATTGCGCGCCACCGCCGAAGCCGGCCGTTCCTGACCCAGGAGGAGCAGCGTGGACTGGGTGAAGAGTTCACTGAGCCTGGCCAACAGCAACTGCGTTGAGGTGGCGGACCTGCCGGAGGGCGAGGTCGGGGTCCGCCACAGCAAGGACCCGCAGGGCCCGGTCCTGCGCTTCACGGCGGGCGAGTGGCAGGCGTTCCTGGGCGGGGTCCGGAGCGGGGAATTCGACAAGTTCGGCAAACTGCGGCGGTTACCGGTCAGGGCGCGGCTGCCGGGCCGTCCCAGGACCAGCCCGGCAGCGGCAGACCGGCGGGAACGTCGCCGGGGGAGCGGGGGTAGGCGGCCATCGCGGCCGTCATCCAGCCGAACCAGTCCGCCAGCGTGCGCCTCAGCCGGGGGTCATCGGGCAGGCCGGCGTCGTCCAGGGCCAGCGCGAAGCACTGCTGCGCGCGCCGGTCCATCTCCGCGTGCTCGCCGTTGCCGGCATGCAGCCGCAGCACATGGCTGTGATCACCGAGCCCGGCGGTGTAGCTGGCTGGGCCGCCCAGTGCCTCGCCCCAGTAGGCCGCCAGCCGTTCGGTGTGCTGCGGATGCAGGTCCGCGTGCGAGAAGGCGTGACTGACCACCGGGTCCTGCAGGCACCGGTGGTGCCAGGCGACCGCCAGCCGGAGCAGGCCCCCGGCACCGCCAGCCGCCTCGTACACGCTGCGCTCCATGTCCCGACGCTCGCAGCGGGGGCGGCTGCCAGTCAAGCAGCGGGCGGCTCGGTGAGCAGCGAGACTGCCTGCTGCTGAGTGAGCGCCCGGCCAGCGGCCAGCCCGGTGTCCCAGTCCCCGGGTGCGGCAGCGGCGCGCGCGGGAGCCAGGAAATGCTCGAGCGTGGCCGCGTCAGGCTGGGAGGCGGGCATGCCCGCCTCCTGCCGGATGGCTGCCGCGGCGCCGGTGAGGCGGGCCGCCTGCCCACAGTCGCCCACCTGGGCGGCGATGGCCGCGGCAAGCTCCAGGGCATCGATCAGGAACTCGGTGTCGCCAGAGCTGACGACATAGTCGAGGCTGGCCGCCAGCAGTTTGCGGGCCTCCCCGACGCGGCCGGCGTACAGGCTGTCCACGGCCAGCGTTTGCTGGATGATGGCGACCCGCATCAGGTCGCCGCGTTCCTGCTGGAGTACGAGCGCCTCCCGCAGCAATTCCGCCGCACGTTCCCGGTTGCCTGCCGCGCTTTCCACCTGCCCCAGGTTCGCCAGCGCCACGCCGAGCCCGGCCTGGCTGCCGATCCGGCGGGCGATGGTGGCACTGTCTGTCAGCAAGGCGCGCGCGGAGTCAAGGTGCCCGAGGTGAAGGTGGGTGCCGCCGAGGCTGTTGAGCTCGCGTACCTGCTCGGCCTCCTCGCCAAGCTCGCGCCAGATGGCCAGGCTGCGCTCAAACAGAGCGAGTGCGGCGCGCAACTCGTCTTGCTGGAACAGCAGCATCCCCAGCCAGTGTGCCATCCTGGCGAGCGGGGCGCCGGCGTCATCAGCGGTCAGCACGATCGCCTGCTGCAGCCACCGCCGTCCTTCGGCTGTGTGACCGTGCTGGTACCAGAACGGGGCGAGCGCCTGGACCAGCCGCAAGCCGAGGGAAATCCGCCCGCCGCTGGGATCCGCGAGCGCGGCTGCCAGCGACCAGCTCAGCGCGGCCAGCAGGTTGCGGTGCTCGGCCTCCAGCTGATCCAGCGCCACCAGCTGCGCCGGGCCGTTCAGCTGCTCCGTTGCGCGTTCCGCGAATGCCGCGAAGTACTCAGCGTGTCGGCGTTGCGCCTGGTCCAGATCACCCGCCTGGTCCAGCCGCGCCAGGGCGTATTCACGGACGGTCTCCAGCATGGCCAGCCGCGGTTCACCGGTCACGCCCTCGGTCACGGTGATCAGGCTGACATCCAGCAGTCCGGCCGCTAGCTGCAGCGGATCCCGCCCGGCGGCGGCGCTATCGTCCGGGGCAGCCACCGCCGCCAGGGCCGTCAGCTCGCAGCCGCCTGTGAACACAGCCATCAGCCGGAACGCCTGGGCCAGATCCGGGGTCAGCAGGTCGTAGCTCCACGCGATCGTGGCCCGCAAGGTCTGCTGCCGCTCGGGGCGCCCCACATCGGTGGTCGCCAGGCCCAGATCTTCGCCCAGCCGGGCCAGCAGCGCCCTGGGCGGCAGCAGCTTGATCCGCGACGCGGCCAGTTCGATGGCCAGTGGCAGGCCGTCCAGGTGCTGGCAGATGGCGGCGATGTCGGCGGCGTTGGTGGGTGTGACGGCGAAACCCGGGCTCACCAGGTCCGCCTGCCGGACGAACAGCCGGACCGCGTCGCAGGCCGCCACCTCTGCGGCGCCGGTGCCGCGGGGCAGGGACAGCGGAGGCACCGGCAGTTCACGCTCACCCGGCAGATGCAGTGGCCGCCGCGATGTCGCCAGCACCACCAGCCGCGGCGCGGCGCCCAGCAGTGTGGCTGCCACGTCGGCGGCACCCGCCAGCTGCTCGAGGTTGTCCAGCACCAGCAAGGCTCGGCGGTCGCGGACGTGCCTGGTCACAACCTCGGCGACCGGCCTGTCCCCGCTGGCGTCCAGGCTGTCGGCGATCACCTTCCACATCACGTCCGCATCCCGGACGGCGGCCAGCGGGATGAAGAAGACGCCATCCGGGAAGGCCTCGGGCAGCGACGCGGCCACCGCCAGGGCCAGCCTGGTCTTGCCGACTCCGCCCGGGCCGGTCAGCGTCACCAGCCGGGTCTCCGGCCGTGCCAGGGCAGCGTGCAGGCGGGCCAGGTCGTCCTCGCGGCCGACCAGGGCGGTCAGCGGCACCGGCAGGCTGGTCGGGGCTCCCAGGCTCTTCAGCGGCGGGAACCGGTCCGGCAGGCCATCCGTGCTGAGCTGGTACACGCGTTCCGGGGCGTCGATGTCCTTCAGCCGGTGAAAGCCCAGATCACAGAGGGAGACACCGGCCGGCAGCCGTGATTCCACCAGCAGCCGCGTCGCATCCGACAGCACAACCTGACCGCCGTGTGCGGTCGCCGCGATCCGCGCTGCCCGGTGCACATCGAGTCCGATGTACCCATCCTCATGCCGGATCGGCTCGCCCGAGTGCAGGCCCATCCGGACCCGGACCGCGGCCCCACCCGGCCAGTGGTAGCGGTACAGGGCCCGCTGCGCCGTGACGCAGCACCGGACCGCCTCCGCGGCCGAGCCGAAGACCACGAAGAAGCTGTCTCCCTCGGTCCCCATCTCGTGGCCGTGGCACGCCGAGATGGCGCTGCGCAGCATGGCGCGCTGCGCGGACAGCGCCTCGCCGTACTTGTCACCAAGACGGCTCAGCAGTTTTGTTGACCCCTCGATGTCGCTGAAGAGCATCGTGATGGTCCCCGTGGGGAGCTTCCCCATGCCACGATTATCGCCGCCTGCCCGCAGCGGGCGGCGCCGGAGCATGATGTCCTTATGAAGCTGTGGGTACTGGCGCCCGGCCGTGGCCGGGCTGCTCGCCATGCTGGCCGTCAGCCTGGTGATAACGGCGTGCTCGGGCGGGGGTTCCGGGCACGACCATGGCCGGGTGGCCGGTCACCTGACCATCCCGTTTGTGCCCGCCGCGACGACGGGTAAGGCGGAGGTGATCCCGATCGCGGCCACCGTGGGGGAGCGGTTCTCAATCAAGGTGGACACGTCCGACGGGCCATACTGGTGGACACATGCGGGCACGCCGGACCCGCGCCTGATCCGGCTGGCCGGAAATTTCAACGATGGCAGTTGCAGCCCGGGCCTGGTCGGCTGCCGTGTCCCCTACTTCCACACGCTGACCGCCCAGGCCCGCGGGACCACGGTGACGTCGTGGCGGTACCACGCCCCGGGCTGTGTGACCGCGTCGGCGATGGCCACCCCGCCCGGCCTGGCCTGCCCGCCCGTCACGCTGGTGACCTTCGCCATCACCATCCGCTGAGCCCATCCCGGCCGGTCAGTGACCGGCCGGGACGTCAGAGCGACCGCGGCCGGGCCGTCTGCCCCGGTTATGCTGCGGCTGTCCGGTGCCAGCTGACGTGGTGAAGGAGCGTTACCTGCGATGGAGCCGAGATGGGCGACGTTCGACTGTTACGGGACGCTGGTCAACTGGAACGCCGGCATCCAGGCCGAGCTTGGCCGCCTCTTCGGTGCGGCGGACAGCGGGCGAACTGCTGGCCCGTTACCACGTGATCGAGCCGCGGGTGCAGCGTGAGCATCCCGGATGGAGCTACCGGGCGGTGATGGCGGCCGTCCTGAGCGAGCTTGCCAGCCAGGCCGGGACCGTCCTGCCGCCGGGAGAGGACGACGCGCTGGGCCGTTCCCTGCCCGGCTGGCCGGTGTTCCCCGAGGTGCCGGGCGCGCTGGCCGAGGCCCGCGAGCGGGGCTGGCGGCTGGCCGCGCTGTCGAACAGCGACCGCGACCTGATCGAGGCTTCGCTGCAGGTCATCGGCGTGCCGTTCGACCTGGCCATCGTGGCTTCCGAGGTTGGCTCGTACAAGCCCGCGCCCGGGCACTGGCGCGCGTTCGACGCCGCGACCGGCGCCGCCAGGTCCCGGCATGTCCACGTCGCCCAGAGCCATTTCCATGACATCGTGCCCGCCCACGATCTCGGCATCCGCTCGATCTGGATCAACCGTCTCGGCGAGCGGGCCGATCCGGAGCCCACCCGGGAACTGCCGGATTCGGCCGGCCTCGCGGATGTGCTAGACGAACTCGTCCCCGCCGCCTGAGCCCTGCGGTACCGGCCGTGGCTCAGCCGCCAGGGCGCACCCAGGCCGGTCTCGTAGGCCAGCACCACGGCTTGCGTGCGGTCGCGCAGCCCGAGCTTCATCAGGATGCGGCTGACATGGGTTTTCACGGTCTGCTCCGCGACCACCAGGTGACCGGCTATTTCGGCGTTCGACATGCCGCGGGCGACGAGCGCGAGCACTTCGGATTCCCGTTCGGCCAGGCCCTCGATGTCATTGCGGCTCGGGCTGCGGGGTGCGCCTATCCGGGCGAACTCGGCGATGAGGCGCCGGGTCACGCCCGGCGCGAGCAGGGCGTCTCCCGCCGCTACAGCCGCACCGCGTCGGCCAGTTCGCGGGCGGACGCGTCCTTGAGCAGGAAACCGCTCGCCCCTGCGCGCAGCGCCTCATAGACGTAGTCGTCGAGGTCAAAAGTGGTGAGCACGAGGACCCTGGGCGGGCCGGGCAGGGCGGTGATCTCCCGGGTCGCCTGCAAGCCGTCGAGCACCGGCATCCGCACATCCATCAGGATCACATCGGGATGCAGGCCGGTGGCGAGGGTGATCGCCTCCTGGCCATTGACTGCCTCGCCGATGACCTCGATGTCGGGCTGGGCTTCAGCAGGACCGAGAAGCCGGACCGTACCATTCCCTGGTCGTCGGCGACCACAACGCGGATGGTCACGGTGGGGCCTCCGGATGCTCATCGGTCAGCGGAAGGGCCGCGGTCACCAGGAACTCACCGTCCCCGGTGGGGCCGGCGGTCAGGTGCCCGCCGAGCGTGGTGGCGCGTTCCCGCATGCCGATGATGCCCTGCCCGCCGCCAGGCCCGGCATCCCCCTGCGGTTCGCCCGTGGCCTGAGCACCGGCCGGGCAATTGGTGTTGCGGACCTCTATCACCAGCGCCGCCTCACCGTAGTGCAGGTGCACCTGGGCTGCTGCTCCGGGTGCGTGCCGCATGGCGTTGCTCAGCGCCTCCTGCACGATCCGGTAGGCGGACAGGTCAGCACCGGCTGAGATAGGCCGGCGGTCACCGGAGACCTCGGCCGTGACCGTCACCCCGCCCTGGCGTGCCGAGTCGAACAGGGCGGGCAGATCATCGAGCCCGGGCTGGGGTGCGGTGTCTGGCTCGGCGCTCCGAGCCGGCGGGCAGCCTAGCTAACCCTGCTGCGGGCGGGCCGGTCAGCGGTTGGCGGCCCGGGCGGCGACCGGCCAGCGGTCGACGAGGTGGCCCTGGTCGGCCACCAGCAGTTCGGGTACCAGGTTGACGGCGGTGCAGACGTGGTTGGGCACCACCGCGACCACCTCACCGAGCCGCGGCGAGTCCCCGTCCAGGGCGACCACGGCATGGTGCTCCCACAGTCCGGTGATCCGGGCGGCTGGCCAGTCCGGGAGCAGGCCGTGGCCACTGGCCCAGGCCGGGCGGTCCGGCCCGAGCACCTTCGATCCGGCGTCCAGCACGACCCGCCCTGGCGCCGGCCGGCTGACCACGGTGGCGGCCACCATCAGCGCCACCTCGTCCATGGCGGCGCTCCCCAGTTCGACCTGCTGGGCGTCGTTGAGCGCATACACCCCCGGCCGCAGTTCGCTGACCGTGCCGGGCCGGGTCAGCCGGGCGCTGGGGGTCGAGCCGCCGCTCCGCTCCACCTGCCCGAACCCGGCGGCCGCCAGCCCGGTGGCTGCTTCGGCCAGGGCGGCTGCCTCGTCGGCCGCCGCCTGCGCCGCGGCACCCGGCCGGTAGCTGTGGCCGGGGAAGGTGAATACCCCACTCACCTCCAGCCCGGCCCGCTCTGCCGCCCGGGCCACGCCGGCGGCGCCGGCTGGCGGCACGCCACTGCGGCCCAGGCCGCAGTCGACCTCGACCATGACCCGCACCTGGCCGGCCAGCGGGGCCAGCCGCCCGGCCGCCGCGGCGGAGTCGGTCCCCACCATGACCTGGGCCCGGCTGGCCAGGCCGGACAGCCGGTCGATCAGGTCCGCGGCCGGCCACAGCGGGTAGGCGACGAAAACATCCGTCACCTCGGGCCCGGATTCCCCGGCTGCCGTGGGGCCGATCATGGCCTCCGCCTCGCCGACGGTGGCGACGGTCAGCCCCCGCGCACCCAGGGACAGCTGGCGGCGGGCGATCTGCCGGCACTTGTGTGTCTTGGCGTGCGGCCGCAGCGCCATCCCCGATTTCGCCGCGAAAGCCGCCATGGCCGCCAGGTTGTGCTCCAGCCGGTCCGCGAGCACCACCGTGGCCGGGGTAGCCAGGCCGCCGGGAAGAAGACTGCCGGTCACCATGACCCCATCATGACCGGCAGCCGGGCCGGCCGCGGGGCCGGCTCAACCTGCGGCGCCTGCCGCGCGGGCCGGGCCGCCCTGGGGCGGCCCACCAACCTCACCCTGCGGCTCATGCCGTGGGCCGGGCCGCCGCTGGGCCGGCTCACCAACCTCACCCTGCGGCTCATGCCGTGAGCGGGGCTGGCCGGCGCATGATGGGCTAGCGGCAGCGGTGCCAGGGCCGGTGCCGGGGGCGGGGTGGAGGCGATGGAAGATGGCAGCGGATTCGCCGGAGCCGGCGCGGGTTATCCCGGAGTCGCTGGCTGACCTGCTGGAGCGGCCGCTGTACGCGCACCTGGCCACGGTCAGGCCGGACGGCACCCCGCAGGTGAACCCCACCTGGTTCCGGTTCGATGGCGAGTACGTGTGGCTGACCACGACCACCCGGCGGCAGAAGCACCGCAACTGGCAAGCCCAGCCCGCGGTGGCGCTATCGATCGCCGACCCCGGCCGCCCGTCCCGCTACCTGGAGGTCCGGGGCCGGGTCGAACGGATCGTCCCCGATCCGGCCGGAGCCGAGTTCGTCCGCCTGGCGGCACGCTACGGCCTGCGCCAGGAACCGCCAGCCGATGCCGCGGACCGGATCGCGGTGGCCATCCGGCCCGAGCGCACCACCACCCAGCAACCGGGGTGAGCCGCGGCTAGCCGCCGGCGGCCCTGGCTCGCTCAGGCCGCGCGGGAGGCGGCCCAGCCAGCGGGGCCGGTACCAGCTGCGCTCGCCGAGCAGGGCCAGGGCGGCCGGCAGGCAGATGTCAGTTCCCAGCTGCCGTGGACGGTGCCCGGCCCTGGGCTCGCATGATCATGGCTTCCAGGCTCTGCACCGGGGGCTGCGGCGGACGGATGGGCGGAACCGGGAAGTGGTAGAACTCGGTGTGCACCGAACCGACCTCAAGGCCTTCGACGTCAAGCGCGGTGCAGTAGGCCGGGTTCTCGGTCTGGAGGATGTGGTAGACGTCGTCGTACTGGTCGGCGGTCATGTAGATATTGATCACGCCTTGCGCCGGGAACTGGAGCCAGTCATCCGGCCGGACAAGCGGGAAATAGATATACACATATGTGCCGGATTCCAGTTCCAGCGTGATCGACCTGGTGTAGTTCAGGTAGGGGTCTGACCCACCAACGTTGGTCTGAGCGACCCATACCGTGTAGCGGGTGATCCGTTCCGCGAGCGCCATGTCCAGCCCCCATCCTGGTGCGTCACTGCCGCTTCCGCCTGCCGGCGGCCCGGCCGCTGGGCAATGGCAGGCTTACCATTTGATCACCATTGTGCGCCGCGAGGCTGGCCCCGTCACCCGCTGGCCGGGGAGCCATTATTTGGAGAACAGGTGCATGCCAAGCCACGCCCACCAGGCGATGACGGCGATCCGGCCGGTCCGGCTATGCATGATCCGCGTGAAGATCGCGGACATGGCCGGGATCGCGGAGCCACGCCGGTGAGCTAGCACGGTCAGCACGATGCCCAGGGCCAGGAACAGCAAATAGCCCCCGAGGGTGAGGTCGCGGCTGCTCATCTGCGGGCCAGATACCAGCCGAACGCGAGCCAGCCGAACAGCACCACTGCCCGGCCCGGGAAGGACGCCAGGACCGGGTCTGCCAGGTAGCTCAGGGTGGGATGGGCGGAGGAGTCGGTGGTGAGGCTGGGCTGCAGGTAGAGCGCGGTGAGCTCCCAGATGGAAATGCCAACCCAGACCACGGCCCAGGCCGCGATGCCCGGCCCGCTGAGCCGCGCTGGTTCCGTCTCGGATCCGGCCGAGACCCACCAGGCCACGATGACCCCCGCTACGGCGGGTATGCACACCGCCACCGTGGCCGGCCACGAATACCGCTGGAACGATCCCGCCAATACCGCGTAGGCCGCGGCGGCCAGGGCGGCGGGGACGAGCAGCCGGTTCATGGCGGCCCGGCGGCGTTCGGCCGACTCGGGCGAGAACACCGCCAGCCGGGCCGGCCCGGCTAGCTGGCTGCCCGCTGCCGCGGCACCCGGCACGCCCGCGGCCCGGCGGGCACGGTCCCATGCCAGGGCCAGCCCCACCACCATCAGGTAGGTGGCGCGGACAGTGTCGCCGGAAACGTAGGAAAAGTAGGCGGCGAGGAGGAAGGTGAGCACCACCGGATTGGCGAGGCCGCGGGGGAACCGCCGCAAGCTCGCCACGAACGCGTGGTGGCGCGCGTCTGGCGCTGGTGTGGCCACCGGGACGGCACTCCTTCTGCCGGGGCCCGCATCCGGACCCGTCACCCGCCATCATGACCCCTCCCTGGCGGGCAGATGGGTAAGGTCGCCGGAACGGCACGCGCCGTTGGGTCACACCTCTATCAGGATGGTGACTGGGCCGTCGTTGACCAGGCTGACCTTCATGTCGGCACCGAAGACACCGGTCTCCACGTGGGCGCCGAGCGCCCGCAAGGACGCGGCCACGGCATCCACGAGCGGTTCGGCCACCGGGCCGGGGGCGGCCGCCAGCCAGGTCGGGCGGCCGCCCTTGCGGGTGTCGGCGTACAGCGTGAACTGGCTGACGACCAGCAGCGGGGCCGCCAGAATCCGAGCAGGACTTCTCGCCGTCCAGGATGCGCAATCCCCACAGCTTGGCGGCCAGCCGGGCGGCCTGGTCCGGGGTGTCCTGGTGGGTGACGCCCACGAAGACGAGCACGCCCGGCTCGTCAATGGCGGCCACCACCTGCCCATCCACGGCCACGCTGGCCTGGCTTACCCGCTGCACCACAGCTCGCATGAACGCCCTTTCCTTGCCGAGTCGTCAGTCGCCAGGCGGGCCGGGTGCCGGCTGCCCGCGGGCAGGCAGATCCAGCAGCCGGCCGAGCAGAGTTGGATCGGCGCCCGGCACATCCACGATCTTCGACCGGCTTGACTGCCCGGCAACCAGGGTCACCGCGCGGCGGCGGACCCCGAACGCGGCGGCCACCGCGGCCAGCGCGGCGGCCGTGGCCTGGCCGTCCACGGCCCGCGCGCTGACCCGCACAACCAGCGCGCCGTCGTGCGCGCCGCCGACGCCAGGGCGGGTGGAGCCAGGCCGGACCCAGATGGTGATCCGCATGGCCCCCAGTGTGCGCCAAGGTTCCGCCAACGTTGCCGCAACGTTGTGACAACGGCATCGCCTTAGAACAGTCCCTGACAGCACCCAAGCGTGGGGAGGTTCATGATGAAGACGTCAGCGGCGATCGCATCCGGGCCGGGCGCAGGCCCTGGCAGCGGGGTACTGGTCAGCCCGCAATGGCTGGCAGCTCAGCTCGGCAACCCGCAGGTGCGGGTGGTGGAAGTCGATGTCAGCCCGGCCGCCTACAACGACGGGCACATTGACGGGGCCGTGCTGTGGAACATTTACACCGACCTCAAGGACGCCGGCTACCGGCTGCTGGGCCCGGCTGCGCTGGAGCAGCTGGCCGGGCGGTCGGGTATCCGCCCGGATTCGACAGTGGTGTTCTACGGGTACGCACCTGCCCTGGCCCTGTGGCTGATGAAGCTCTACGGGCATCGCGATGTGCGCATGCTGGACTGCTCCCGCGACAGCTGGCGGGCCGCTGGCCGCCCGTGGAGCACTGCCGCCAGCGAGCCGGCCGACGGCAGCTTCCGTCTCGGTGACGCCGATCCCGGCATCCGGGCTGACCAGGCGGCGGTGCTCGGGGCTATCGGCCAGCCGGGCACGGTCCTGCTGGATGTGCGGTCAGCGGCCGAATACCGGGGGGAGTGCTTCTGGCCCTCGGGCAGCATGGAGGCGGGTGGCCGCGCTGGGCACGTGCCCTCGGCGGTGCATCAGCCCATCGACGGCCTGTACAACGAGGATGGGTCGTTCCGCTCTGCCGCGGAGTTGCGCCGTATCTTCTCCCCGGCCGATCTCGCCAGCGGCGCCGAGCTGATCACCTACTGCACGATCGGCGGGCGCGCCGCCACCGCCTGGTTCGTGCTCACCTACCTGCTCGGGTGCGATCACGTCCGGGTCTACGAGGGGTCGTGGGCAGAGTGGGGCCGCAGTCCCGGCGCTCCGGTCACATGCTAGACGGCCGTGTCGCCCTGGTGACAGGCGCCTCGGCCGGGCTGGGGGCACGCTTCGCCCGGGTGCTGCATGGGGCCGGGGCGCACGTCATCGTTACCGCCCGCCGCGCCGACCGCCTGCACGAGCTGGCACAGGAATGCGGGAGCCGGATCGAGACACTGGCCGGCGACATCGCCGACCCGCTGCATCGCCAGCACCTCGCCGACCTCGCCCGCGGGCATGGCCGGCTCGATGTGCTGGTCAACAATGCCGGCATCTGCGATGGCGGACCGCTGGCGGACCAGTCCCTGGATGACCTGCGACGGGTGGTCGAGGTCAATCTGATCAGCGTGATGGACCTGTGCCGGCTGACCGCGGATCTGCTTCGCGCCGCCCCGGCGGCCAGCGTCATCAACGTCGCCTCGGTGTATGGAATCGTCGGCTCGCGCAGCCCGATGGCCGGTTACAACGCCACCAAGGGGGCGGTGATCAACCTGACCAGGCACCTGGCCGCGGTCTGGGGCCACGACGGTGTCCGGGTCAACACGCTCGCGCCGGGCTACTTCCCCACCGAGCTGACTGGGTTCCTGGCAGATCCCGCCCTCGCCTCATCGATCCGCGACCGGACGCTGCTTGGCCGCATGCCGGAGCCAGCGGAGCTCGACGGGCCGCTGCTGTTCCTGGCCACTGGCGCGTCCAGCTACATGACCGGGCAGGCGCTGGTGATCGACGGCGGGTGGACAGCGGTGTGAGTACAACCCGCTATTCGACCTTGATCCAGTTCAGCAAATCCTCCGTGCCGACCGTCTCCAGCAGCGCTGGATGGTCGGCTGCCATGTGGTCCCGGATCATGCCAACTACCTGATCATCGCTCTCGCCGCGGGCCACGAACCCGCACTCGCATCGGATCAGCTTCACGCCGCTACCTCCCGCCGGTGCTCAGCACGCTGGCTGCTGGCCTGTTGGGCCAGCTTATTGCCAAGATATTGGCGTGACATTGGCGTCCACCCGCCCGGTGCGCATCCAGATCTGCGGGCCGCTGGCCATTGAGCGTGATGGCCAGCGCCTGGAACCCCTGCTGCCCGGCCGCCAGGGCCGCCTGCTTTTCGCCTACCTGGTTGTCAACCGCCACCGCCAGATCCCGCGCGACGAGCTGGCCGAGGCCCTATGGCGGGAACCCGACCCCGCCGCGGTCGACACCCGGCTCAACCCACTGCTATCCAAGCTCCGCAGGGTCTTCGGCACCAGCAGCGTGGACGGCCGCTCGGCCATCAGGCTCTGCCTGCCGGAAGCCAGGGTGGACCTGGAAGCCGCTGTCGAGGCCATTCACCGCGCCGAATCCTCCATCGCGCAGCGAGACTGGGCGCGAGCCTGGGGGCCGGCGCTGACCGCCCTGCTGGTGGCCGAGCGCGGCTTCCTTGCCGGTGAGGACGCTCCCTGGATCGACGAGATCCGCCACCAGCTCACCGTGCTCCACCTGCGCGCACTGGAGTGCTACGCCGCCGCCGGGCTGGGTCTTGGCGGCACCGAGCTCGACGGGACAGTCCGGGCCGGGCGGCAGCTCATCCGGCTGGCTCCGTTGCGGGAAAGTGGCTATCGCTACCTCATGGAAGCCCTCGCCGCCCAGGGAAACCTGGCCGAAGCGCTCAGTATTTACGGCGACCTCAGCCAGTGCCTGCGCGACCAGCTCGGCGTTTCACCCAGCCCGGCCACCCGCGCGCTCTACGAGCGGCTCCTCGGCGCAACCTGAACCAGGAAACGCCGAGCGGCCGGCTGGACCGGGCGTAGGGTTCTGGAGAGGAGGCTGGCTGTTGCTAACGCTCGTGATCGGAACCGACGCGGTCTGCAGCGACGGTTACCGCGGCGAGGTTCAGGGCGTCGTCATCGACCCCGCCGCCGGTACGGTGACCCATATCGTGGTCGAGCCGAAGGGCCGGCGTGGGCTTGCCCGGCTGGTCCCACTCGATCTCGCTGACGTGCAGCCCGGCCAGCTTGTGCTCCGCTGCGACGAGACCGGGTTCAAGGATCTGGCCGCCGCGGAGGAGACGCTCGCGGAGTTCGTGCCCGGCTATCCGGTCCCGGTGCAGCTGATTCCCCCCGGCTGGCGCGATGCGGGCGGGCCGGCCGTGGCGGGCGGCTCGATTCCGCGCATCCCCGAGCAGGAGACCATCGACATCGTGCCGGCCGGGGAGGTCGAGGAGCGCCGCGGCGACCATGTCCACGCCAGCGATGGCGACGTAGGGCAGGTGCACGCACTGCGCCTCGACCCGGGCAGCCGCCAGGTGACGCATGTGCTGCTCCGGGAGGGACCGGCCTGGGCCCGCAAGGAGGTGGCCATCCCGTTCGGCCAGGTGACCGGGTTCGACGGTGGCCTCCGGCTCAGCCTGACCAAGCAGCAGGTGCGGGACCTGCCACGGGCCGACGTTGATCACCCCGGCGGGTAGGGCCGGGTCATCTGGCCGCGGGCTCGTAAGGTGGCGGCATGGCAGTCCAGCCCGGGATGACCGGCCGCGCCCAGATGGTGGTGGGCACTGCGGACACCGCCCGCTCGCTGCGCTCAGGTGCGCTGGACGTGCTGGGCACGCCCCGGCTGATCGCCCTGTGCGAGGAGGCGACCTGCCAGGCGGTGGATGGCTCGCTAGCAGCCGGCCAGACCTCGGCCGGAATCCGGGTCGAGTTCGATCATGTCCGGGCGGTGCGGGCGGGTTCGCAGGTGATGGCCGAGGCCGTGCTCGACCGGATCGACGGCGACCGGCTGGAGTTCTCGGTGTCGGCACGCGGCCCGGCTGGCGTGGTCGGCACCGGAAGGGTGACACGGGTCGTGGTGGACACGGCTGCTTTCCTGGCGAGAACACGCTGACAGCCTGGACTGGCTGCAGCCAACCTGAATGCGGGAGCGTGACATGACAACCAAGGACGCCTTTACCCCCGAGGAATGGAAAGTTGTCCTGGAAGGCCCGCCGACCGCCGGCATGATCGTGATCACCGCGGCACATGGCGGGATGTTCCGCGAGACGATCGCCATGTCGAAGGCTTACGCCGAGGCGCGCGGCCAGCACGGCGAGAGCGAACTCCTGGACGAGATCGCCGCGGCGAAACCCGAGGTGGACCACACCAGATACCACTCCCCGGAGGAACTCAAGGACCAGGGACTCGGGCACCTGCGCGACGCGGTCGCCCTGCTTGAGAGCAAGGCGACCCCCGCGGAACTCGACAACTACCGGCGCTTCGTCCTCACCCTGGCCGGCAAGGTCGCGGCCGCCCACAAGGAGGGCGGCCAGGCCGTGAGCCCCGCGGAGTCGGCGGCGATCCAGGAGATCACCACGGCGATCGGCGCGGCCAGCGGTGACTGACTTCGAGCTTGCCCACCAGTACGACACGGTCAACCTGCACCGGCGGGGTGCGGCCGTGAAACTGGCACTCAACCGGCCCGAGCGGATGAACGCATGGGACCGGCAGCTGGGGCTGGACCTGCTGGCTGCCCTGACCGCTCTGGCCGGGGACACCAGCGTCCGTGCGGTGCTGGTGACCGGCGCTGGCCGCGCATTCTCCAGCGGCGCGGACCTGAAGGAGGGGCCTGTCGCCGGCCGGCGCGAGCCCAGCGACGTGTACCGGGTGCTGACCGGGCGGTACCACCCGATCATCCGCACGGTCCGGGAGATGCCCAAGCCGGTCGTGGCGGCGGTGAACGGCGCCGCGGCCGGGATCGGCCTGTCCCTGGCGCTCGCCTGCGATCTGGTCGTCGCCGCCGAGTCGGCGTACTTCCTGCTCGCGTTCGTCAACATCGGCTTGGTGCCTGACGGCGGGTCGTCGCTGCTCGTGCCCGCGCGGGTGGGGTTCGCGCGGGCGGCGCAGATGGCGATGCTGGGGGAGCGGATCGGGGCCCGCCAGGCCGTGGAGTGGGGCCTGATCAACCAGGTCTGGCCGGACCACGAGTTTGGCACCCGCGCCGGGGAGCTCCTGGTCCGGCTCGCTGACGGCCCCACCAGGTCCTATGCGGGAACGAAACGGCAGCTCAACAGCTGGCTCTACCAGCGGATGGACGAGCAGCTCGAACTGGAGGCCCAGATCCAGCAGGAGATGGCCGGTTCGGCTGACTTCGCGGAAGGAATCGCTGCCTTCGCCGGCAAGCGCCCGCCCAGCTTCCGCGGCGAGTGAGCGTAAGGACGGCTCTGAGCCAGGGCTCCTCTATCGAGGTGGGCAGCGGATATGGCCCGCACGTGTGATGTTGCCATCGTTGGCGGGGGCGTCGGCGGCCTGACGCTTGCGGCCAGCCTGCGGCAGCAGTCGGTATCGGTACAGGTCTTCGAGCAGGACACCGAACTACGCGAAATCGGGGCCGGGATAGCCATCGGCGGCAATGCCACCCGCCTGCTGCAGCGGCTGGGCATCGATCTGGCGCGGGTTGCGAATGTGCCGCCAGCGCTTGAGTTCCGTTGCTGGCGCGATGGGAGGCTGCTGTGGTCCCACCCGATGGGGGAGTGGTACCGGCAGGAGGTGGGCGCGCCATTTCTCACGCTCCATCGCGCCACACTTCAGCGCCTGCTTGCCAGCGCGGTGCCCGCGGAATGTCTCAGGCTGACTCATCGGCTCCTTGACCTGTCCGACGAGCCCGCTGGCGTGCGTCTGCGTTTCGAGCAGGGCGACGACGTGGTGGCGAGTGTCGTCGCTGGCGTTGACGGCGTGCAATCGGCGGTGCGGCGGTACGTCTGCGGGGACATTTCGCCCGTCCCCTCGGGCGAAATCGGGTTCCGTGGCGTCATCCCGGCCGCGAAGGCGAAGGGTCTGCCTGATTCCGCCGCGTTCCACATCTGGTGTGGCCCCGGTACTCACCTGGTCTGCTACGGGCTCGATGGGGGCACGCTGGTGAACCTGCTCGCCGTGTACACCCCGGACCGGCTCCCGGAGTGGGTCACGTTCTCACCCCGGGCACCGGCTGAAAGGGACCAGGCGCTCAGTATTTTCGCGGGGTACTCCTGGGACCGCCGCATTCTCGATCTGGTGCGGAATATCGAGGGGGACATGAATTTCTGGGCTCTTGCCGGCCTGCCCCGGCTGCCCAGCTGGAGCCGCGGCCGGGCGGTGCTCCTTGGTGACGCAGCGCACGCGCCCCTCCCGCACCAGGGACAGGGCGCGGCCATGGCAATCGAAGATGCCTACGCCCTGGGCGCGCTGCTGGCCACCGGCGGGCTGGCCAGTTACGGCGCGGCGTTTGCCGCCTTCGAGAATCTGCGCCGCCGCCGGGCCCGGCTGGTCCAGGCCTATTCACGAGCCGCCGGACGGGCCTTTGAGTTCCGCGGCGGCGCAGCCGTGCGGCGGGACGCGAGCTGGCCGTCGCTGCCACAGCGCATTGGCTGGATTCACCGGTACCGGGCGGAGGAGGTCGTGGCCGCCGCCCTGCGCCGGCCTCCTCTTGACGGCCGGTCGCGCCGGTCCTAGCCTGTCGTTTGGTCCCAAACGATCAGTGCCATCCTCCGTCCAGGGAGCGCCATGAAGCCGAATCCTGTCCCGCTGTCCGATGTGAACCTGGCTGACCTGGACGTTTTCGAGCGCAACGAGGCATGGGGGATGTTCGACACGCTGCGCGAGCAGGCCCCGGTGCACTGGACCCCGGAAACGGGCGGGAACAAGGGCTTCTGGGCGATCACCCGGTTCGAGGACATCGAGCGGATCGACAAGGACCCGGAGACCTTCACCTCGGTCAAGTTCACGAACCTGGAGGAGCCGCCGGAGGAGTACCAGGATCTGCGCCGGTCGATGCTGGAGACCGACGGCCCGCGTCACCTGGCGCTGCGCAAGCTGCTGCTGCGCGACTTCAGCATCGCCCCGCTCCGCCGGTACGAGGACTTCCTGCGCGACCTCGCCCGCGTGACGGTCGAGACGGCGCTGGGCAGCGGCACCAACGGCATCGACTTTGTCAACTCGATCGCCGCGGACTTCCCGATCAACGTGCTGGCCCGGCTGCTCGCGGTGCCGGACGGGAAAATCCCGCAGCTGATCTCCTGGGGTAACGAGATCGTGGGCGCGACCGATCCCGAGTACGCCCGGGTCCTGATCGACAGCCCGGAGGCAGAGCGGTACAAGCACCTCCCGTTCCGCTCACCGGCCTCGCAGGAGATCTTCGAGTACGGCCGCAAGCTGGCAGCCGAGCGGCGCGGCGGCGACGGCGACGACCTGGTCAGCAAGCTGATCAACCGGATCCCGGAGGACGGTGTCCCGCTCACCGACAGCGACTTCGACAACTACTTCCTGCTGCTGGTGGTGGCCGGCAACGAGACCACCCGGCAGGCCATCAGCCACGCGATGAAGGCCCTGATCGACAACCCCGACCAGCTCGCCTACCTGCGCGACAACCCGGACAAGTCCCAGATCGCGGTCGAGGAACTGATCCGCTGGGCGTCCCCGGTCTACCACTTCCGGCGGACCGCCACCCGCGATGTCGAACTGCACGGCCAGCAGATCAGGGCGGGCGACAAGGTCGTCATCTGGTTCGCCTCAGGCAACCGGGATGCGGGCCACTTCACCGACCCGTACCGCCTCGACCTGACCCGGTTCCCGAACGATCACATGTCGTTCGGGAAGGGCCCGCACTCCTGCCTGGGGTCGAACCTGGCCCGGATGGAGGTGCGGATCATGTTCGAGACGCTGCTGCCGCGCCTCGCCTCGATCGAGCAGGCCGGGGACATCGTCCGGGTGCGCAGCAACTTCGTGAACGGCATCAAGCGCTTCCCGGTTCGCCTCACCGCCCGCGACTAGGCCGGCGCCGATGACGCTGGCCCAGACCACGGTCCGCGAGCACGAGGGGGACCTGGTCGTCACCGAGGCCGAGCACGTCGCGCAGGACGTGGTCGCCCTCACGCTGCGCGACCCCGGCGGTGCCACGCTGCCCGCCTGGACCCCCGGCGCACATGTGGATCTGCTGCTGGCGCCGGAACTGATCCGCCAGTACTCGCTCTGCTCCAGCCCGTCCGACAGTCACACCATCCGGATCGGGGTGCTCCGCGAGCGCGACGGCCGGGGCGGGTCCGCGTTCGTCCACGACCGGCTGACCGTCGGCGCCACGGTCCGGGTCCGCGGCCCGCGCAACCATTTCCCGCTGGCCGGCGCCCCGGCGTACCTGTTCATCGCGGGCGGCATCGGGATCACCCCGCTGCTGCCGATGCTGGCCGAGGCGGACGCCGCGGGGGCGGACTGGGAACTGTGGTACTGCGGCCGGTCGCGCGCGACCATGAGCTTCACCGGCGAGCTGGCACGCTACGGGGACCGCGCCCACCTGGTCCCGAAGGACGAGCAGGGACGGCTGGATCTGGCCAGCGTGCTCGGTGCGCCGCGGGCGGACACGCTGGTCTACTGCTGCGGGCCGGAGCGCCTGCTGGCCGATGCCGAGCAGCACTGCGCCGGCTGGCCGGCCGGCGCCCTGCATCTGGAACGCTTCGCCGCGCGGGCCGTCCAGGCCCCGCTGAGCGAGCGGGAGTTCGAGCTGGTCCTGGCCAGGACCGGCATCACGCTGACCGTACCGGCAGGCCGCTCGGTCTTCGACGTCGTGCAGGACGCGGGTGTGAGCGTGCTCGGTTCCTGTCATGAGGGCATCTGCGGCACCTGCGAGCAGGTGGTGCTGGAGGGCGAGGTGGATCACCGGGATTCCGTGCTCAGCGCCGAGGAGCAGGCGGCCAGCGAGACGATGATGATCTGCGTGTCCCGCTGCCCGTCCGGCCGGCTCACCCTGGATCTGTGAGGAGGGAACCCCGGCGATGACATCCGCACGTTCCGGCCGCGGTGCTCTGGCCGCGATGCCGGTGAACTGCTGGTACGCGGTCGCGCCGGTGGCCGCGGTCAGCCCGGGCCCGGTGCCAGTGCGCGCCGTGGGCCGCCCGGTGGTGCTGTTCCGCACGCAGGGCGGCACGCTCGCGGCACTGGAGGACCGGTGCGCGCACCGGGCGTTCCCGCTCAGCGCCGGCCGGCTGGAAGGTGAGGAGATCCGCTGCGGGCTCTGCGGGTTCAGCTACGACGCGGCCGGGAGGTGCGTCAGCGTGCCGACCCAGCCCCGCGTTCCGCTGGGCGCCTCGGTGCCCGCGTTCGGTGTCCGCGAGTCGGACGGCCTGATCTGGATCTGGCTGGGTGAGCCCGGCCGGGCGGCCCTGCACCGGGTCCCGGACCTGCCCTGGCTGGCCGGCCCGGGCTGGGCGACCGTCGGCGGGGACGAGCACGTCGAGGCCGGCTTCCTGCTGCTGCACGAGAACTTCGCCGACGTCACCCAGGTGCCATTCGTCGCCCCGGACATGGCCCCGGCCGTGCTGGGCACCCGGCCGCCGCCGCTGCGGGTGACGGTGAGCGAGACCACCGTCGCGCTGCGCCGGGAATACCCGCCCGGGCCGCTGCCCCCCTGGCAGGCGGAGATGCTCGGCCACCCGGCCGCCGAGCCGCTCGCCCACGTGCAGGAGGGCTTCTTCCTCTCGCCCGCGGTGTGGGTCAACTACTGGGACGTGGGGTCGCTGGGCGGGGAGTGGTTCCGGCTCCGGTTCACCCATCTCGTCACGCCGGTGACGGAGACGTCGAGCACCGTGCTGTGGCGGGTGAGCCGGGACTTCGCGGTCGGCGACCAGGCCGCGACCGGCCGGCTCGCCGCGATGTTCAGCGAGTACTACGCCCGGGTACTGGCAGCCATGCGGACAGCCCAGCGGGTGCTGGACCGCGACGGTCCGGGTGCCGAGGTGAACGTCAGCGCCGACGTGGCCGCAATCAAAGTCCGCGAGATCGTGCACGCGATGCTCGCCGAGGAACGCCCGGCCGGCACCCGCCCGCCAACGAGGAGTGACCGTGCCTGAGTTCCATGGCTTCGCCCCGCCCTACACCACCACCGGCCGCAGCGCGCTGATCCCGAGCCCGCCCTGGTACTACAGCGGTGACCTGCTCACCGTCGAATACCGCACCAGCCCGGAGCGGGTCCGTGCCCTCCTGCCGGACGACCTGGACCTGGCCGGGGAGGATCCGGGTGCGGTGGCGTTCATCTGGGCGGACTGGCAGTCATGCTCGGCCGGTGGCGAGGAACTTCTCGATCCTGCCCGGTCCCAGTACAAGGAGACGTTCGCGGTCGTCCGCTGCCGCTATCAGGGGGTGACCTACTCCCGCTGTGTGCTGATCTGGGTCACCACCGACTTCGCGATCGCCCGCGGGCTGCATCAGGGGTACCCGAAGAAGCTCGGCTCCATCCACCAGACCCGGCCGATGCCCTACGGCCGGGGTGCGCCGCGGATCGAGCCGGGCGGCCGGTTCGGCGCGACGCTGGCCGCCTATGATCACCGGCTCGCCCAGGCGGTGATCACGATCACCGGGCCGAGCGAGAGCAACGGCTTCGTCAACGCGCTGCCGATGCTGCACCACCGGCAGGTGCGGCCGATCGAGCGCGGCGCCGGCGGCTGGTCCCTGGATCAGGTTGTCACCATGAGCGGGGCCGGCTTCGAGCGCGGCCAGGCATGGCAGGCGCAAGCGGCGCTGGAACTGTTCGACTCGCCGTGGGACGAACTGGCCTCCGCGCTGCCCGTGCACGAGGTCATCAGCGGCTACTACTGCCAGGTCGGCACATCCTGGGATGGCGGGACCACGCTGGCCAGCCGCTGACCCGCTGGCCGCGGCCGGTGACCTGGAGGTGACGCCCTTGGCCGGCAGGCCGGTGCGGCTGCTCATGGTGCTCAGCGAGAATCACGCCATCGTCCCGCCCCGCGACCTGGGCGGCCTGGTGGACCTGGCGGTGCAGGCGGAGACGGCCGGGGTGGACGGCGTCATGGTCAGCGAGCACATCGTGCTGGGCCGCGACGCCGCGGCCGGGGGTGAGATGGCGAACCCGCGCGACTACGCCGCACCCGGGAACCAGCCGCCGTCCACCGCGTGGCCAAGCTCACTGGTGCTGCTCTCGGCCATCGCCCAGGCGACGGCCACGCTGCGCCTGGTCGCGGGCGCCATCATCGCGCCGCTGCGCCATCCGCTGCTGCTGGCCAAGGAACTGGGCACGCTCGACCTGCTCTCGCACGGCCGCCTGGTGGTGCTGCCGACCGTCTCCTGGTCCCGCGATGAGTACGCGGCGCTGGGTGTCCCGTTCGCCGAGCGGGGCCGGATTCTGGACGAGCAGCTGGCGGTGCTGGCCCGGGCCTGGGGGCCGTATCCGGCCAGTCACGCCGGGCCACGGTTCCCGTTCACCGACGTTTGGCTGGAGCCGGGTGCCGCGGGGCCGTCCGGCCCGCCGCTGTGGTTCGGTGGCGTGGGCATGCACCGGCCGCTCGCCCGCCGGATCGCCCGGTATGGCAGCGGGCTCAACCCGTTCGGCCCGCTCACCGACGCCGACCTGGCGATGCTGGCGGCGGTGATGCGCGAGCACGGCCGCGAGCTGTCCGAACTCGAACTGGTGGGCGGCATCCGGGGCCGGTTCACCGGGCCGGGCGGCCTCGCGGACCTGGACGAGGCGCTGGCAGATCTGCCGCGCCAGCTGGCCCAGGGGTTCACCACCATCTGCTTCAAGCCCGCGATGTTCGCCGGCTCCGCCGCCGAGGTCAGCGCGCTCTGCCGTGAGCTGGTGGCCAGGGTCGCCGTGCTCACAGGTGGTAGGCGTACTCCCGGAACTCCCAGTCCGTGACGCAGTGGTTGAACCGCTCGATCTCGTTCCGCTTGTAGGTGACGAACGACGTGGCGAAGTACTCGCCCAGCACCCCGGCCAGCGCCTTGTCAGCCTCCAGCGCGTCCAGCGCGTCAGCCAGGGTCTGCGGCAGCATCGGCGCGGACTCCGGGTTGTAGCCGTAGCCCTCCAGCGGGGCGGGTGGCTCAAGTGAGTCCCGGATGCCCAGGTAGACGGCGGCACCGATGGCCGCCATGGCCAGGTGCGGGTTCGCGGTCGCGTCACCGAGCCGGATCTCCATCCGCGCCGCGCCGCCGCGCTCGGGCGGGATGCGGATCATCGTGCTGCGGTTGTCCAGGCCCCAGTCGATCAGCCAGGGCGCCAGCGTGTCCGGCCCGAACCGCTTGTAGGAGTTGATCGTCGGGTTGAGGATCGCGGCCAGGGCCGGCGCATGCCGCAGCACGCCGGCGATCGCCGCGCGCCCGGTGGCGGACAGGCCGTCCGGCCCGTCGCCGCCGAAGATGTTGGTGCCGGTCTCATCGGTCAGTGACAGATGCAGGTGGAAGCCGCTGCCGCCCTCGTCGTTGAACGGCTTGGCCATGAACGTCGCGAGCAGCCCCTCGTGCCGGGCGATCTCCTGCACGGCCGACTTCATCCGGAATGCCCGGTCGGCGGCGTCCACCAGGGGCGAGTGGGTCAGGTTGATCTCGAACTGGCCCGGGCTGAACTCGTGGTTCGCGGCGGTGACCTGCAGGTCCGCGTCCCGCAGGTAGCGGAGCATGGCAACCAGGATGCCGCGCGGGTCGCCCTTGCGCCCGACGACGTAGACGTTGCCCGGCTCGTTCGCATACCGCTTCCAGCCGGCGTCGCACGATCCGTCCGGCTCGCACAGGAAGAACTCCAGTTCCGGGCCGATCACCGCGGTCAGGCCGAGTTCCGCCAGCCGGTCCGCGACCGTCCGGGCGACATGCCGCGGTGACTCGGCGGCCGGGCTGCCCTCGTGGTCGAAGGTGTCGCTCAGGCACCACGCCGCGCCGGGTTCCCACGGCAGGCTGGTGAGCGTGCCGAGATCGGGGACCACCTTGACATCGGGCAGGCCGTCCGCCAGCCCGCCCTGGACCGGTACCACATCACCGCGTGGCGTGGTGTGGAAGACCGCGCGGCAGAACGCGAGGCCATGCTCCATCGCCGTCGGCAGTTCGTCGATGAGCACGTCCCGGCCCCGGTCGGTGCCGATCAGGTCGGGATACGACACCCGGACGACGTCCACCCCGCGCGCCCGCAGGTTCTCGATGACCTCATACATGTCCTGCCCGGCTGAGGAGCTAGCCACCGCCGCCTCCGATCAGTCGCCCACATCATTTGGAACCGAACGATGTGCGAAGATTAGACGGAAAGAGTGTCCCACCGGAAGGGGTGAGGCAGGATTCCCCGCATCATGGTTGCGTGCATCTGCACCGCTGGGCCCCCCGGTTAGGCTGTCTGCGTGCCATCGCGCGCGGGCCGGGCCCGCACCACCACCGCCCGCCAGGGGCGGGCAGCCGCGCTGGCCGAGAACTGTGAGCCCGAGCGCTGCCCGTGCGACGACAAGGACTGCTCACTGAGCCGGTATGCCCGGGCGCCGCGGCGGCCGCGGCGGCCGGGACGCACGGTGACGGGACGCACGGTGAGCGGACGCTGGAGGCGACCGAGCAGGCGGTCGCCGAGCGGCTGGCCGGGCTGCCGATCGACATGAACGCGATGGCCGCTGTCTCGAACATCTACCGGGCCGCGAACGAGGTGCGTAACTACCTGGAGCGGACGGTGCTCGCGCCGCACGACCTCACCTGGACCGGCTGGGTGGTGCTCTGGGTGGTGTGGATCTGGGGCGAGATCGAGAGCCGGCATGTGGCCGCCGAGGCTGGCATCTCCAAGGGCACGCTGACCGGGGTCGCCGGGACGCTGATGAGCCGCGGGCTGATCGAGCGCCGGGTGCATCCCAACGATGCCCGGCGGGTGCTGCTGTCGCTGAGCCCGGCCGGAGCCGAACTCATGCAGAGCCTGTTCCCGCGGTTCAACCGGGAGGAGTCCCGGGTCACCAGCCAGCTTGCCGGGCCTGATGTGCTGCACCTGGCCCGGCTGCTGCGGGTCGTGATCTCCGAAGCCGCGACCACCTGACCGGCGGCGGCCGGCCGGGCCAGCGGGCAGGCGGCCGTCCCTTGACGCCCGTCAGCGCACTGTCTATCGTTTGGTACCAAACGATATTGCGGACTGGCCCGCTGGAGGAGGACCGTGGACGTCGTCGAGGTGGCCGGCACCAAGGTCGATCCCCGGCACTGGATCGGCGGTCAGCGGATGGCCGGCGCTGCCACGTTCGACGATGTATCGCCACTGGACGGCACCGTGATCGCCCAGGTCGCGCGCGGTACCGCGGCCGACGCGGCGGCTGCGGTCACGGCGGCGGCGCGGGCCTTTCCCGGCTGGGCCGCGACGCCGGCGGCCGAGCGCGCGGCCGTCCTGCACCGGATCGCGGACGGGGTCGAGGCCCGGATCGAGGAGCTTGCCCAGCTGGAGACCCGGGACAACGGCTCGCTGCTGCGCTCGCACCGGCGGGGCGTGATGCCGCGGGTGGCGGCGAATTTCCGGTACTTCGCCGACCACCTGCTGAGCCTGGCCCACCCGGACTTCCAGACCCGCGGCCACCGCAACCACGTCAGCTGGGATCCGGCCGGGGTCACCGCGGTGATCACGCCCTGGAACGCCCCGCTGATGCTGGCCACCTGGCGGATCGCACCGGCGCTGGCGGCGGGCAACACGATCGTCGCCAAGCCGCCGGAATGGGCGCCGCTCACCGCGTCGGTGCTCGCCGACATCGCGCGGGACGCCGGGCTGCCCGACGGAGTGCTCAACGTCCTGCAGGGCCTCGGGCCTGAGGCGGGCGCGGCCCTGGTAGCCGACCCGCGGGTGCGCCGGATCAGCTTCACCGGCTCGGTGCCGACCGCGCGCCTGATCGGTGCCGCGGCGGCCGCGAACGTGACCCCGGTCTCGTTCGAGCTGGGTGGCAAGTCCCCCCTGCTGGTCCTGGACGACGCGGATCTCGGCCTGGCGGTGGACCTGGCGGTGGAGCAGTTCGACAATGCCGGGCAGGTCTGCCTGGGCGCGATGCGCTTCGTCGTGCAGGAGGCGATCGCGGACCGGTTCATCCCGGCGTACCTGGAGCGGGCGGCGCGGGTGGTGCAGGGTGACTCCCGGGACGAAGCCACCGAGGTCGGGCCGCTGGTCAGTGCCGCGCATCTGGCGCGGGTGGATGGCTTCGTCCAGCGGGCCATCGCGGACGGGGCATCCGCGGTGCTGGGCGGCGGCCCGAACCAGGAGCTGAACGCCCGTACCGGTGGCTACTACTACCGGCCGACGGTCATCACCGGGGTGCGGCCGGAGATGGAGATCGTGCGCAGTGAGGTCTTCGGCCCGGTGATCACCATCCAGACGTTCGGCCCGGAGGAGGAAGGCGTCGCCATGGCGAACGCCACCGAGTACGGCCTGGCGGCGACGGTCGTCACCGGCGACCCGGACCGGGCCACGCGGGTCGCCGGGCAGCTGTCCGCCGGGACCGTCTGGGTGAACTGCTTCTTCGTCCGGGATCTGTCCGCGCCGTTCGGCGGGAACGGCCGGTCCGGCATCGGCCGGGAGGGCGGCACCTGGTCGTTCGACTTCTACTGCGATGTCAAGAACAGCGTCTACGCGCCGAAGGGATGGCGGGGCAATGGGTGAGGTAGTCGGCGCCGGGCTGCTGGCGCACGTACCGACGATCATGCTGCCGCCCCAGGAGCGGCTCGCTCTCAACCATGGCCGGGATATCTCGCTGGTCCCCGGGCTGGAGCAGCTCCGGGCTGACTTCTTCGATCAGGCCGACTACGACACCGTGGTGGTGCTGGACTCGCACTGGTTCACCACCGTCGAGACGGTGGTGACCGCGCAGGACCGGCGGTCCGGGCTGTTCACCGCCGAAGAGCTGCCGCGCGGCATGTGCCGGATCCCGTACGACTGGCCGGGCGACCCCGAACTCGCCTGGGCGATGGCGGACCGCGCCGACGAGAACAAGACCTGGATCACCGCGATCGACGACCACTACCTGCCGATCTACTACGCCACGCTCAACCTGTGGCATTTCCTCGGCCGCGGCCTGCCGGGCAAGCGCTGGGTGTCGGTGTCGACCGTGCAGACCGGGGACACCGAGGACTTCCTGCGGGTGGGGCGGGCGCTGCGGGAGGCGATCGCGGCGGTGGACCGGAAGGTCGTGCTGATCGCCTCCGGGGCGCTCAGCCATACCTTCTGGCCGCTGCGCGAACTGCGCGAGCACGAGGCCAGCGATCCGGTGCACATCAAGACACCCCAGGCCTACCAGGCTGACCTGGAGCGCATCTCCTGGTTCGCCGCCGGCGACCACGCCCGGGTGCTGGAGACGATGCCCGAGTTCCTGACCTTCCGGCCGGAGGCGAAGTTCGCGCACTACCTGATGATGATCGCGGCGCTGGGGGAGTCCGCGGTGACGGCGCCGGCCCGGCAGTATGGCGAGTACGAGAACTCGATCGGCACCGGGCAGGTGCACCTGTGGTTCGACCGGCCGGCGGCCGGCTGGACCGGCTGAGGCGGAAGGACGCGGCCGATGACCGAGTACCGCAGGATCCTGCTCGACGGGGCACCGGTCCTCACCGTCCGCCGTGGCGAGGTGCTGATCGCGCCCGATGGCCGCGAAACCGCCGCCGCCGGGGCGATCCACCTGCCGCCCAGCGAGCCGGCCAAGATCATCGCGGTGCACCTGAACTATGCCAGCCGGACCCGCGAGTTCATGACCCGGCTGCCGGCCGCGCCCACCTACTTCCACAAGCCGGTGTCGGCGCTGAACGCCCACGGCGGCGCTGTGGTGCGGCCGGAGGGCTGCCGGTGGCTGAACTACGAGGGCGAGATCGTCATCGTGATCGGCCGTACCTGCCGGAACATCTCCGCGGCCGAGGCAGGCGGCTACATCGCCGGCTACACCATCGGGAACGACTTCGGCCTGCACGACTTCCGGGATACCGACGCCGGCTCAATGCTCCGGGTCAAGGGGTCCGACACGCTCGCCCCGGTGGGCCCCGGGCTGGTCACCGGCTGGGACTTCCACGGCAAGGCGCTGCGCACGCTGGTGAACGGGCAGGTGCGGCAGGAAGGCTCGACCGACGAGATGGAGTGGGACATGCACTATCTCGTCGCCGACATCGCCCGGACGATCACGCTGGTGCCCGGCGACCTGCTGTTCTCCGGGACACCCGCGAACTCGCGCCCGGTCCAGCCCGGTGATGTGGTGGAGGTCGAGGTGGAGGGCCTCGGCAAGCTGACGAACCACATCGTGACCGGCCCGGTCCCGGTCCGGCCGGACGTCGGCGCCCAGCCCAGCCAGAGCGAGGAAGTCGTGTCCACGGCGCTGGGCGGGGACTGGGAATTCCGCGGCATCCGGACCCCCTCCCGCGAGCTGTACCCGTTGACGGTCCCGCCGCCGGAATGACAGGCCCGGCAAGCCTAAAGTTCTGGCCGTGACCCTAGTGACGTATGCCTCCCCAGGCGCTAGGGTTGGCAAAACGTTCGCATCCGAACGAATAATGGGACAGCCATGAAGGCCGCTAGGAGGATGGTCGATGGCCACCACTACCTCTGAACCCCAGCGACTGGGCGGATCCGGGCGCAAGCTCGGCCTGGTCGATGTGGTCGCCCAGTCGGTCGGCTTCATGGGGCCGGTCTTCTCTATCGCCTTCCTGGTCCCGCTGGTGGTCGGGATCATCAGCGCCACCGGCAAGGGCGCGGGCAACGCCGCTCCGCTCGCGGTGCTGATCGCCGCCATCGGCATCCTGGCGGTCGCCTGGGTCGTCAGCGAGTACGCCAAGCGGATCCAGGCCGCGGGCGCGCTCTACGACTACGTGACCGACGGCCTGGGCCAGAAGGTCGGGGCGATGAGCGGCTTCGTCTACTACCTCGGCGTGCTGGCCCTGGGGGGCGGCCTGCTGGTGCTGATCGCGGGCACGATCCACGACACCCTGGCCGCGGAGTTCAACTGGACCGGCATCCCGATCCTCGGCTGGTCGCTGATCCTGCTGGTACTGATCAGCGTGGTCATGTACCTGGGCGTCGCGCTGTCCACCCGGGCGCAGCTGGTGCTCGCCCTGCTGTCGATCGCGACCGTGCTGCTGTTCTCGCTGTACGTGATCGGAAAGGCGGGCGGCGGCAGCGTCAAGACCGCCTTCAGCCCCAGCTCCTCACCGACCGGGATCTCCGGCGTCGCCTTCGGGATCGTCTACGCGGTGCTGCTGTTCACCGGCTTCGAGACCGCGGCGAACCTCGCCGAGGAGACCGAGCACCCCAAGCGGCACATCCCGCGGGCCGTGCTCGCGGCCGTGGTGATCATCGCCGCGTTCTACCTGATCTGCTCCTATGCCCAGGTCGCGGGCTACCACTTCAACCTGTCACTGATGGGCAAGAACGCGGTGGCTCCGCTCTTCGGCCTGGCTGCTCCGGCCTCGGCGGGCGGCTACGGCGGCACGGCGATCCGCCGGCTGCTGGAGCTGGTCGTGGTCTTTGACATGCTGGCGGTGCTCATCGGCATCTCGGTCGCCTCGTCGCGCGGCATCTTCGCGATGGCCCGCGACCACCGGTTCCCGCCTGTGCTGGGCCGGGTCTCCGGCCGCGGCACTCCGCTCAACGCCAGCGGCGTCGTGTTCGTGTTCTTCGCGATCGTGATCGCCCTGACCCAGTGGGCGACGGGGCTGTTCGCGACGCCGAACACCCCGCACTACGCCGCGATGTTCAACTGGGGCTCCGCCTTCGGCGGCCTCGCGCTGACGGTGATCTACCTGCTGCTGTGCGCCGGGGCGGTGCGCGGCCTGCGGGACCACCCGGCGCAGTGGAAGGTCTGGCTGGCCGTCGTGGTTGGCATCGTGGTCACCGCCGCCGCCGTCTTCGGCGCCATCTACAAGGTGCCCACGCCCACGATCTGGTCCGCCTGGGCGGTCGTCGGCGCGATCGCCGTCGGGCTGATCCTGGCCTATGCGGTGCCGGGCAGCCAGACCGCGCACACTGCCTACGGCGAACTGCCCGAAAGCGAGCAGGGCCCGGTCAAGCTGTGACGGTACCGGCCGGCCGAGCACTCTCGGGCCGGCCGGTGCAGCGGTCCCGGTCCTCAGCTGGTTATTTGGGCTGGGGGACGATGCGGATGTAGGGCTTGGGCTCGCGCCATTCGCCGAAGATCTGGCGGGCCTCGTCGTTGGAGACTGAGCCGGCGATGATGACGTCCTCACCGGGCTGCCAGTTGACGGGGGTGGAGACGCGGTGGGTGGCGGTGAGCTGGAGTGAGTCGATGACGCGCAGGACCTCGTCGAAGTTGCGGCCGGTGGTCATCGGGTAGACCAGGATGAGCTTGATCTTTTTGTCGGGGCCGATGACGAAGACGTTGCGGACGGTCTGGTTGTCGGCGGGGGTGCGGGTGGCGGCGTCGCCGGTGGTGGCGGCGGGCAGCATGCCGTAGAGCTTGGCGACGTGGAAGTCGGCGTCGGCGATGATGGGGTAGTTGGGTGCGGTGCCCTGGGTTTCGGCGATGTCGGCGGCCCACCGCTGGTGGTCGCCGGTGGAGTTGACGGACAGGCCGATGATTTTCACGCCGCGGGCGTCGAAGTCTGGCTTGATTTTGGCCATGTAGCCCAGTTCGGTGGTGCAGACCGGGGTGAAGTCCTTGGGGTGGGAGAACAGGACCGCCCACGAGTCGCCGATCCACTGGTGGAAGTCGATCGGGCCCTCGCTGGTCTCGGCATGGAAATCAGGTGCGGTGTCGCCAATGGCCAGTGCCATGATTCCTCCTGGGCTTGTTAGTGCACTTTGACGGACGCGGCTGGGCGGGAGCCGTCAGCTGACGGGGACTGCCCAGGCCGTTCTGGTTCCTTCCATAGCTGCGCGCAGCCGGGACATGTTCCCGGTGCGTGCCATCACCCGTGCCTGGTGGCGACAACGGGCAGGTCGTAGACGTGCCGGACGCTGCTGCTCAGCCGGCTGATGTCAGTGCCGTAGATGTGCAGGGAGATGGCTGCCTGCGAGCCAGAGTTGCGCACCCGGTGGATGTCACCTGGAGGTGCCAGGCCAGCCACATCCCCAGTGGCGTTCACCGTCACCCCGTCCTGATGCAGCCAGCCGTCGTCACGCAGGACATATCGCTCCTCATATTCGGCGCCCTGGATGACCCCGAAGACACACCAGGTGACGTGGTCATGGATCGGCGTCGCCTGGCCAGGCCGCCAGACGAGGGCGACGACGGAGAACGAACCATCTTGCTCGGCATGCAGCAGGTGGCAGCGGTACCGGGCCGGATCCCCGTACCGCTGCTCCGCGGTGAGGATCTCCGGGGTGGGCAGGTGCAGCCGCAACTGGCCAGCGACCAGGTCGGCCGTCTCCGCCCAGCTGGCCCCCGTTCGCGTCACCGCCCGCACGGCGCTGATCAGGTCGCCAAGACATCGACCGGCAGGGCGTGGCGGCGAAATATGCCTAGTTTTCATATCAAGATTATATGAAATAACCCACCAGCCCGCTAGTCACCAGCCTGACACGCGCCGACCTGACCTGTGGTGACCGCTCAGACCTGGCCGTAGGGCTGGACGATCTCGGTGCGCCAGCCGCCCGGATCCGGCTGCTGGGCCGGGTCGCTCAGGTACACCTCCCAGGGGTCCCCTTCGGGTGTGCCGCCATGGTCGCTGATCCAGGAGGCGAGCGCCGCGTAGGCCGGGGCCACTCCCTCGTATCGGCCGGTGTGGATGGTCACCGCGGCCGGGCCACCGGGCAGGTAGGACGGCCGCACGCCGGCGTCGGGCTCAATCGCGGTGACAACGGGGAAGCCGGCCTCGACCGCGAACCGGCCCGCTGCCAGCTGGTGGTAGCGCGCGAACGGCGGCCCGGCCCGGCTCGTCCCGTTCGCCGCAATCACGTCCGCGACGATCCGGTAGGCCCGGGCCAGCCACGGGCCGACCTCGGCCGCCGGCAGCTCCGTTCTGATGGTCGCTGTCGGCTGCATGTCCCTGGTCTCGAGCTGAACGTCGTAGGTCTGCACGGTTCCAGGCTTGGCGGGCTGCCGGGCGGGCTCTAGAGGCCTAAGCCTGGCCCGGCCGGGGCAAAGGTCCCGGCTCAGGGTCAGAGCTTGTAGCCGATCTCCCGCAGCAGCCGGTGCCGGCTGGCCGCGTCCGCGTCGTTCTCGACCCCGACCGGTGGCAGGCCGTCGACCACCCCGATCACCCCGCGGCCACGGTCAGTGGCGGCGACCAGGATGTCAACCGGGTTGGCGGTCGCGCAGAAGATCGTGCACACCTCGGGGACGGCCTTGAGCTGGTTCATGACATTCACCGGGAATCCGCCGCGCAGCATGACCACAAACGCGTGACCGGCGGCGATCGCCCCGGCACCAGCGACCGCCAGGCCGGTCAGTTCGGCGTCATTGCCCGACCGCCGGATCAGCCGCGCTCCCGACGCCTCGCAAAAGGCGATGCCGAAGCGGAGGGCCTGGCCTACGCCGGCCAGCGCTTCGTGCAGGTCTTCCACCGTCTTGATGAAGTGTGCCTGGCCGACGATGACGTTGACATCGTCTGGTTTGGCCAGGGCCACCGCTTCGAGTGAGACTGCCATGGCACCTCCTTTGTCCCCGGCCTCACGGCTGGGACTGCCGGCCAGACCGCGCCGCATGAGTCCCGGAGGCGGCTCCCCGCTGGTCATGGCCTGAATGTAACGCCCCGGGCCGGTTGCGGCACTGAAGATCACTTATCGCGGCTGGGGCCGTTACGCTGTCGGGATGAATCTCGGCCCGGCCGGAAACCGGGGCGGCCTGCGGCAGCCGGGCCGGCGCCAGGCGGGGCCAGTTGCTAGCCCTGCTCGATCCGGACCATGTTTCCGGCAGGGTCACGCACGGCGAAGTCGCGGACGCCCCAGAACTGGTTAGCAGGCTCCTGCAGCACCTCGACACCGGGCGCGGCGGCGACCTTGTCGAAGGTCGCGTCGAGGTCTGGGCAGCGGAGCTGGATCATGGACAGCGCACCCTTGGCGAGCAGGGCGGCAAGGGCATCCCCGTCCTGGCTGGAGCGGCCCGCGTGCGGCTGCGACAGCACGATCTGGATCTCGGGCTGGCTGTCGGTGACGAGGGTGATCCAGCGGAAGCCATCGTTGGCGACCTCGTTGCGCACCGTCAGGCCGAGGGTGTCCCGGTAGAAACCGAGGGCGGCGTCGGGGTCGTCGACGGTGACGTGCACGCCGCTGAGTGAGATGGTCATGGCACCGATGCTAGGTGGGTGCGGGCAGGGATGCTTCTCGAAAACTGCTCATGTCCGTGCGCCGAAGGCCGCGGCGCGGCCGGGTCAGCATCATCGCCTGGCAGGCGGGCAGGCCGCGCAGCTCGTCGTGACTGCGGGCCCGGTACATGGACGGTGTCTCACCGACGAGCTGAGTGAACCGGGCGGAGAAGGAGCCAAGGCTGGTGCAGCCGACCGCGAAGCAGACTTCGGTCACGCTCAGGTCGCCGCGGCGCAGCAGCGCCTTCGCCCGCTCGATGCGCCGGGTCATGAGGTAGGAGTACGGCGTCTCGGCGTAGGCCTCACGGAAGCGGCGGCTGAAGTGCCCCGGCGACATCAGCGCCGTCCGGGCGAGCGCCGGGACGTCGAGCGGCTGCGCGTACTCGCGGTCCATCCGGTCGCGGGCCCGGCGCAGCCGGCGCAACTCGTCGATGTCGGCGCTCATGTACCCATTCTGAACGCCTGCACTGACAACCGTGCGCCCGGAAGGTAACGACCTGAGTCGCCTCCGGGAACTTGTCCGTGGCGATGCCCCAGATCCAGGCGGCACCGTCGCCGATGATGGTGAGCTGGCGGACGTGGCCGGCGCCCCGGCGGATGCCCTCGGCCTTCACGAGGCTCCCGAAGGTGGTGGCGGGCTCGAAGGTGGCGATGACGCTGGTGGAGGCCCGGTCCCGGACGGGGTAGCCGTTCTTGTCCAGTTTGTCCTGGGTGAAGAAGACTGCGAGCTTGACCTCGCGGGTGCGAGCCCGCCCGTCCTCGCCTTTCCCCTCCCGGCCGGCTGTTTCCCTGCTGGTCATGGGGACGCCGGTGCCGTCGATGACGGCGTAGAGCTTGTCCGGCAGTGGCGAGGGCGGCATCGGGACCAGCTTGCGGGAGGCGATCAGCGCCGCCTGCTCCCGGCCGCAGGCCGCAACACCGGCTCCGCTGGCCTCGGCGGCCCGCTCGACCCGCTTGGCGGTGAGCCGGATGCCGGCCAGTTCCACCAGCAGGTGCGCGGCCCCGGCGAAGGGCCCGGCCACGGCGGCGATGTCGTTCATCGCGGCCAGACCGGGCGACATGGACGTGCGCGCGACGCCGAGCTCGTCGTCGCGCGGGGCCAGGCCACGCTCGCACTTCGCGCAGTGGTACCAGGCCCGGCTGAGGGTGACCAGGCCGAGGGTGGTGTCGAAGGACTTGTCCCGGTAGCCGGCGAACACGGCCTCGTGCCCCTGACCGCAGGGAACCCGAGGCCCGCGGTAGCCGGTGTCGGCGGCCAGCAACTGCTCCAGCATGCTGCCGCCCAGCTTCAGCAGCCCGGCCCGGATCACCTGCTCCGCCGCCTCCAGGCCGGCATCGCCGCAGCCCAGGATCCTGGCCGCCTCGCCGGCGAGCCGTCCTAGCTCGGCGGCCTTCGCCGCGGCGAGCGCCTCCCGGAGCCCCCCTTTTCCCTCCCGTCCCGGGAAGGGGATCGCCGCCGGCGTCGCCCGGCACCGGCGGGCGCGCCGCGCAGACCTCAGCGGGACTCCTGCTCGTTCTGGCCGGCCAGGCGTTCTGCGGGCAACTCGCCCTGCCGTTCCGCGAAACGGGTTGCCCGGGCGTCAAGCGCGCCTAGAGCTGCTGTCAGATCGTGCCGGGCCTGCTCGCCGTCCGCGTCCAGCCCAGTGATCTCAAAGACCCGCCAGTGCCGCACCAGCGGCATGATCACGTCGTCGTGGTGGATACGCAGGTCATAGATGCCTGCCCGGGCGATCTGGATGGCCCTGCGGGCGAACCCGGGGACGACGCTTCCCGGCATGGCGAAGCCGGCAACCTCGTCCGCGATCGCCCGCAGCGTCTGGCTTGGGGCAATCTCGAGCGCGGCCGTGACCAGGCCGCGGTAGAAGATCATGTGCAGGTTCTCGTCCATCGCGATCCGGGCAAGCAGTCTCTCCGCGATGGGGTCGTCGCAGTAGCGGCCGGTGTTGCGGTGCGAGATGCGGGTGGCGAGCTCCTGGAAGGACACGTAGACGAAGGCGTGGAGCACCGGCTTGCCACCGGAGTCCCATCCCGCCTGCAGCGTCGCCATCCGGGCCTGCTCGAGGCGCTCGGGATCGACCCCGCGGGTGACCAGGAGGTAGTCACGTATGCAGGCCGCGTGGCGGCCCTCCTCTGCCGTCCACCGGTTCACCCACGCGCCCCAGGCACCCTGACGGCCGAATGTCTGGATGAGTTCGGCGTGGTAGCTCGGGAGATTGTCCTCGGTGAGGAGATTCAGCTCCATGGCAGTGCGGGCGATCGGTGACAGCCGTGACTGGTCGGCGGACCACGGTTCACCGCCAAGCCCGGCGTAGTTCCGTCCTTCGCGCCACGGGATGTACTCATGCGGCATCCAGTCCTCGGCCGAGGCCAGGTGCCGGCCGAGATTCTCCTCGGCGGTTGCCTCAAGCTGCCTGAGCAGTGCCCGGGTCTCGAATGCCGTCATCGGGTGCCCCCAGAGCGTGCCACCTGGTTGTCCGGATGCCCGCACCGGTTCTCACGGGCCCGTGAGCAGGTCTATCGTGGTTTCTTCTGCCTGGAGGGGGATTGCGTGATGAATCTTGACGTGGCGCTTCGTGAATCGATCGCCAGGATCTGCGGGGTGCCAGCCGATCAGGTGACATCGGAGTCGAGCCTGGAAGACCTGGGTATCGACTCGCTCGCCGCCGCGGAGGTCATCACAGATGTGGAGATCCGGGCCGGGATCGAGCTGCCCATGGATGTGCTGCGTGGCCTCAGCCAGCTGCGGACGGTCGGAGAGGTTGCCGCCCACCTGCAAGCCGGTGTTGCCGGTCCACCTGCCCGCAGCCCGCTATGACCAGCCCCGGGATGACCAGCCCCGGGCGGCTGGCCGCGATGGGGACATCTCCGCGCGCGATCAGTCACCACTACGACCTGTCAGACGACTTCTTCCGGATCTGGCTAGGCCCGGACATGGTGTATTCCTGCGGCTGGTGGGATTCGGGGGACGGCCATGACTCACTCGCCCGGGCACAGCACCGCAAGCTCGACTTCTTTGCGGACCGCCTCGCGGTGCGTGGCGGGCGTGTCCTCGACGTCGGCTGCGGCTGGGGGGCGCTGCTCGACCGGTTTGCCCGTGTGCATGGCGCTGCTTCGGGAACCGGGCTCACCCTGAGTCCCAGCCAGGCCGGCTTCGCCGCCCGGCGGAAGGTAGCCGGGGTGTCGTACATGCTGCAGAACTGGACCGACTATGAGCCCCGCGAGCTGTATGACGCGGTCACCTGTATCGAGGCGACCGAGCACTTCGCCTCCGAGAAGCTGAGCCCTGATGAGAAGGTGGCGGTGTACCGCGCGTTCTTCGAGCGCATCGCGTCCTGGTTGCGGCCTGGGGGACGGGCGGGCCTGCAGCTGATCTGCCTCGACAACGTGGGGCATGCCGGCAGCCGCCCGGGACGGGGACCATTCGCCGACCTCATCCTCAATGACATCTTCCCCGAGTCGATGCCAGCGTCACTGTCCGAGCTCGTCCTGGGCTGGGAGACGCACTTCGAGCTGGATGAGTTCCACCAGCACGCAGGCCACTACCAGCAGACCTTCCGCGCCTGGACGCTTGCCTACCGGCAGCAGGAGGCGCGTGCGCGGGCGCTGGTGGGCCCGGACGTGTTCCGGCACTATGCGCGGTACTTCGCGGTCGGTGAGGCCGTCTTCCGGCTCCGCGAACACTCGCTGTACCGCGTGATCCTCACCAAGCGGCCCGAGCCCAAGACCTGGGCTGTCCCGGTGCGTCCCAGCGATATCCCGGCAGTGGCGGACCCTGGCGGGGGCCGGGCCAGCGCCTCGGCCGCCGCGGTCCGGTCCCATTACGACATCTCGAACGCGTTCTATGAGCTGTGGCTGGGGCCCTCGCTGATGTACTCATCGGCCATGTGGGAAGGTGCTGAGTCCCCGGCGGATCTCATACCTGCCCAGCAGCGGAAGATCGACTTCTTCGCGGCCAGGGTGCTGCCCGGGCCCGGTCCCTGGCGGGTCCTTGATGTTGGCTGCGGCTGGGGCTGGAACCTGCGCAGGCTGGCCGGGGCACACCGGGTCACCAGCGCCACCGGGCTGACGCTGAGCCAGGCACAATTCGGCTACCTGAGCCAGCATCCGGTCCCCGGGGCCGACATCCGGCTGGAGGACTGGAACGACCACGACCCGGGCGAGCCGTACGACGCGATCGTCTCGTTCGGGGCGTTCGAGCATTTCGCGCGGGACGGGACCACAGGCCCGCAGCGGATCGCGGGCTACCGGCATTTCTTCCGCTCGTGCATGGAGTGGCTGGCCCCCGGCGGCCGGCTGGCGCTGGAGACGATCGCTCACGACGGTGCGCCGGACACGGATGCACCGCTGGGACGGGGACCGCTGGGTGACTTCGTGCTGAGCCTCTACCCGGAGTCGCTGTGCCCTCATCTGGCGGAGATCGTGCTCGGCTTCGAGCCATTTTTTGAGGTGGAGGTGCTCCGCTCGGATGCGGGTGACTTCGCACGCACCTGCCGGGCATGGCTCACCGGGCTGCACGAGCATGAGCGCGAGGCCCGGGCCGCCGTCGGTGAGCAGGTCGCCCGGCAGTTCCGCCGGTATCTCGCCGCGTCGGAGATCCAGTTCCGGACCCGGGTCGTCACGAACTACCGGCTGGTCCTGCATCGCCGCCCGGACATTCGCAACTAACGTATAGAAGGCGTCAAGACTAGGTCATACTCTCCTGAAGGACCTGCCGCGGGCCGGCGGGCGCCAGAGCGGGGAGGGGACCAGGAATGCCAGATCTCGGCCGCGACTACGAGGACCATGCCCAGGACAGGCCAGGTCCCGCTCCAGGCAGCAGGCTGACCCGGCGGCGAGTGATGACCGCGTCGGCCGTCGCTGCCGGTCTTGGGCTGGCCAGTGCGCCGGCGGTGGCCGAGGCCGGTACCGACGGCCAGGCGGTGTCGCTGGGAGAGTCCGGCACGACGACAGTCGAGTTCCGTGGCCGCGTCACCCAGTCCGGATCCTCCGGTCAGAGCTTCACCAGCTATGGCTACCTGATCCGGGCCAGCCACGCGGATGAGAGCGACCTGTTCAGCGGCACGCCCCTCAGCGAGGCCACCGCGTTGCTGACCGTATACGCGACCGGGGACCTCCGGGCCCGCACCACTGACAACGTGGTGCATGCCCTTGACATCGCGGGCACGATGACCGTCTACCAGCGCAGCAGCCCGGGGGCCAGCTTCACTGACCCGTCGTCCTTCCAGGTCGGTACCCCGGTTGCCCGCTACGGCATCACGTTGCAGGACATCCTTACCGTTATCGCGACCGACACCGGTGTGCCCACTCTCACCGGTGACATGCTGCAGACGGCTGCGCGAGCCCTGTCCGGCCCGCTGGCCGGCCAGATGTTTGGCCGGAAGGGAACCCGTTTGCGGTTCTTCGCGACCGGGCTGGGGCACAAGCTGTCAGCCGCGCCCACGTCCCAGCTCGAGATCGCTGGCAACTGGTCCATCGAGTAGCGGCGGGCGCGTGACGTCCACGGCTGGCCCCGTCCCGGTTGCCGTCGTCGGGGCGGGGGTGAAGACGCCCGCCGGGAACTGCACCGGCGAACTGTGGGAGAGCCTGTGTGCCGGCCGTCCGTCGGCTGAGGTGTTCTCCGACCGCCGGCTGCCGCCCGGGACATCGGCGCTCGTGTGCCGGGTGAGGGGCTTCGACCCGGCCGCTTACCTCACACCTGTCGAGGTGCGGCGGCTGGACAGGTCTCATGCCCTCGCTATCGCTGCCGCGGCCGATGCCGTCGGCCAGTGTGGCGAGCTGCCACCCCAGGCCCGGCGGGCGGTGGTGTGCGGCATCGGGCTGGGTGCCGCGTCGACCTACGAGCAGCAGGTGTCGGGGCTGCTGGAGCGGGGGGTGCGGGGGGTGAGCCCGCTGACCATTCCCATGGTCATGCCGAGTTCGGTCGCCGCCCACCTGTCGCTCCGGTTCGGTTTCGGGGGGCCATGCGTCACCGTTTCCGCTGCCTGCGCGTCTGGCGCCGCGGCTATCGGTGAGGGTGTGGAACTGCTGCGGCGGGGGGCGGCCGACATCGTGCTGGCAGGTGGCGTGGACTCACTGGTCAACTACGGTGCGATGTGCTGTTTCATGCGGCTGGACGTGATGAGCCGCAACGTGAGCCGTCCCGAGCTCGCCTCTCGCCCCTTCGACACCGACCGTGACGGGTTCGTCATGGGCGAGGGCGCCGGGTTCGTCGTACTCCGGCGGCTTCAGGACATCGGTCCATCAGCGCCGGAGCCGCTCGGGCTCGTCCTTGGACACGCGTCCACCGCCGATGCCCACCATCTGGTCGCACCCAGCCCGGACGGCGAGGGCGCTGCCCGCTGCATGGCCCTGGCCCTGGCGGACGCCGGCGTCCAGCCCCGCGACCTGGCGCACGTCAACGCGCACGGCACCAGTACGGTGCTCAACGACCATGCCGAGGCCACCGCCCTCACCACCGTGTTCGCGGATTCCTGCCCCCCGGTCACGGCCGTCAAGGGCTCGACCGGCCACATGATCGCCGCCTCTGGGGCAGTCGAGGCGATCGTGAGCCTGATCTCCCTGCGGCATCGCCTGGTCCCACCGGTCGCCGGCCTCCGCACCGTCGACCCGGAACTCCGCATCGATGTCGTGCAGGGCACGCCGCGGAAGGCGGCGCCCGGCTATGCGCTGTCCAACTCCTTCGGCTTTGGTGGCGCGAATACCGCGCTCGTGCTCGCAGCCTGAGGATCAGCCAGCTGGCCCTGGGCCCCAGCCAGCAATCTGGTCGCGCTCATCAGGCTGAACCCCACGGGTGCCCGCGGCTCGTT
Source organism: uncultured Actinomycetes bacterium (assembly GCA_963837105.1). Lineage (GTDB taxonomy): Bacteria > Actinomycetota > Actinomycetes > Streptosporangiales > Streptosporangiaceae > UBA9676. The sequence goes on from CAWIMG010000036.1 coordinate 492,725, forward strand.
CCAGTACATCCGTTCCGGGCCGAGAATCTCCAGCTGGAGACCGAACAGGCTCATGAGGGCGCGGGCCGGGGCTGACATCATCCCGCAGGCAACCCGGAAGCCGTGCTCACGCATCACCAGGTACAGCCGGCACATGAGACCAATGAGGGCGCTATGTTCCAGGCTCTGGTGGCTGTGCGCCACGCACATCCGGCCCACGTCGACTACCTCGCCGCGTGGCTGTACGACGATCCCGCAGGCTTCCTCGGTCGGCAGCCCGGGCGGGAGCACCACCCGCCCAGTGCTCATCGCGACGGTCCCGTCCCACCCGATGACCTGGATGGCATGGTCGTCATAGGCGTCGCGCTCCATCCCGGCCGGGAGGCCACCGGCCGTGCACCATCCGCGGTCGAGCACCGCACTTCCGCGCAGCCGGTACGCGATCTCACGCTCCGCGCCGTCGGCCGCCACCCGGTAGTCGAAGCGGGACTTCGACAACATCCTGGCGACCAGAGCATCGAGCGGCACACCATCCATGGCACGACCCTGTCCTGCCCCCCGGCCAAACCGCGATCGGGCACCCCGCCGTGGGCAGGACGTCCCCGGGCCGGCCCGGTTAGCAATGTGTCAGTGCTGTGAAGGTATAGCTGAGTAAAAGGCTCCTGGTCAAGGTCATGTTAAGCCCGGCTCTTCCGCGCCAAGGCCGCTTCGCCGTCGCACCACAGCTCGCCGGCGGCCGTGGCGGCTGGCGTGCCGGGGGGATGCCGGGAGGGCACGATGTCAGCAGAACGCTTGCCTGGGGACCAAGTCGCGGATGCGGGCGATGGGACAGCCGGGGACACCGCCATCGTTGTCGTGAGCCGCGACCCGGCCGCCCGGCAGAACCTCTACCGCGAGCTGGCCAAGCGGTACGGTGCCGACTACCAGATCGTGGTCTGTGCCGAGTCCGAGGGACTGGCGCCGCTGCTCCGGACGCTGCTGGCGGCCGGGACGCTGGTGGCGCTGGTCATCGGCGGGATCGGCGGGCTGGACCCAGACGGGCTCGACACGCTCTCGGTGGTGCATCCCATCGATTCGACGGCGCTGCGGGTGGTCGCCTTCCGCTGGGGAGACTTCGAAACCGCCGGGCCGGTCTTCAACGCTGTCACCCTGGGCAAGGTCGATCACTGGCTTCCCCGCCCGGAGGGAGCCCGCGACGAGGAGTTCCACCGTTCCATCACCGAGTTCCTCAGCGAGTGGAGCACCCGCCGTGGCGGTGGCTTCGAGGCCCTGCGGCTGATCGGCGAGCAATGGTCGCCGCGGTCACAGGAGCTGCGTGACAGCTTCTCACGCAACCGGCTGCCATTCGGCTTCTACGACGCTCTCTCCGAGCGTGGTCAGAGCATGCTGGGAGAACTGGGGCTGACAGACCCCGAACTGCCGGTGTGGTGCTCCGGTTCGGGGCCGAGCACTCCACGCTGGTCAACCCATCGAACCTCGAGGTCGCCGAGGCGTTCGGCCTGACCGCGCCGATCTCCGCCGACGACGTCTACGACCTGGCAGTGGTCGGCGCGGGGCCAGCGGGTCTGGCTGCGGCCGTCTATGCCTCCTCGGAAGGCCTGCGGACTGCCGTGGTGGAGGCGGAGGCCATCGGCGGCCAGGCGGGAACCAGTTCGCTGATCCGCAACTACCCGGGCTTCGCCCAGGGCGTGGGCGGATCCAGGCTCGCGTTCGAGACCTACCAGCAGGCCTGGTCGTTTGGCACGACGTTCATCTTCATCCGGCAGGTGCAAAGCCTCTCGGGTACTGGCGGCCAGTTCCGGCTTGGGCTCTCCGACGGCAACGTGCTCGCCGCGCGGAGCGTGATCATCGCGACCGGCGCCAGCTACCGGGAGCTCGGCATCCCCAGCCTGGGAGCGCTGCATGGCCGGGGGGTGTTCTACGGTGCAGCGGTCAGCGAGGCACCCGCCATGCGGGGGAAGAGAGTCTTCGTCGTTGGCGGCGGCAACTCAGCCGGTCAGGCAGCGCTGCACCTGGCCAAGTGGGCCGGCCAGGTCAGCGTCCTGGTGCGTGGCGCATCTCTGGCGCAGAGCATGTCGGACTACCTCATCCGCATGATCGACGCGGCGCCGAATGTGGACGTCCGCTACGGCGTGCGGATCGTCGACGGCACGGGCACCGACTGCCTGGAGTCACTGGTACTGGTGGATGCCGGGACGGAGCAGCGGCGGAACGTCCCGGCGGACGCGCTCTTCGTCCTCATCGGCTCACATCCGCACACCGAATGGCTCGGCGACACCGTGTCACGGGACCAGTGGGGCTTCATCCGCACCGGTCCCGACCTGATGGGTGACAGTGACGCGGGCTGGCCACTGGAACGCCCGCCATTCCCGCTGGAGACCAGTCTGCCCGGGGTGTTCGCGGCTGGAGATGTGCGCCGGGCGTCGGTCAAGCGCTGCGCGTCCGCGGTGGGCGAGGGCGCCGTCACCATCCCGCAGGTGCATGCCTGGCTGGAAACCCTGGCGGCCGCGCAGTCGGGCGCGGCCAGCCGGCGAACGGCATAGCCGGTTGCCCGCCCTGCGCCTGCTCGCATCGGGCATCGCGGACTGCTCTACACCGCCAGCGTGCTGGTCCTGCTGGCGGCCGGTGAGCTTTACCTCCTTACCGGCCATACAGACCGGTTTTTCGCGTGGACAATCCACCCGGGGCAGACCGCCGCCTTCCTCGGCGCCGGATATCTCGCCGCGTTTTTTCTTGGAGTTCCTGCCCGCACGGCAGCGGATCTGGGCGAATGCACGGCTGGCCGTGCCCGCGGTTCTGGTGTTCACGGTGCTCACGCTGGTGGCGACACTGCTGCACGTTGGCGAGTTCCACTTCGACAGCCCGCACCCGGTCGTGTCGTTCTCGGCCTGGGCCTGGCTGGTCATCTACACGGTGGTACCGATCTTCATGATCATTCTGCTGGCCCGCGAGGCCGCAGCGGCGGGGATCCACCACGGCGGGCACCGATGCCGTGCCGGGTTCTGGTGGTGGTTGGGTCCAGGGGGCTGTGCTGCTGGCGATAGGGGCCGCGCTCTTCGTTGCACCGGCACACGCGTCGTACTGGCCGTGGCCGCTGACGCCCCTCACTGCGCAGGCAGTCGGCGCGTGGCTGCTCGGCATCGGGACCGGTGCGATCCACGCCATCCGCGAAAACGACTTCCGGCGGCTCCGTGCCGGGGCCGTCGCGCTGACTCTGCTCAGTGTGTTCCAGCTGATCGCACTGGCCCGCTACCCGCACGATGTTGACTGGGCACGGCCGACGGCGTGGATGTACCTCACCTTCGTCCTGAGCTTGCTGGCCGTCGGAGTGCCCGGATGGGTCGTGGGGTACCGTCGCCCGGTGCTCCAGGCTCAGCGGTAAGTTGCCTGGACGGGCGTCCGTAGCGTGCGGCGGGCCGGGTGCTGGCGCCCGGCCCCAGCGGCCGCCGGGTGGGACGGCGAGGTTGAGTGATGACGGATACGAACGAGCAGGCAGCGCCCAGGCGATCCTTGACGTGCCGATCGGCCTGGCGGCCGGCGGGATGCGGTGGGAGTCCGACAGCCTGGGTGAGGTCCAGGTGCCAGCGGGCCGCTACTGGGGTGCGCAGACCCAGCGCAGCCTGGAGCACTTCAGCATCGGCGAGGACCGGATGCCCAGAAACAGGTGTATCACGCATACGGATATGTGAAGAAGGCGGCGGCGGCCGTCGACACCCGGGCGGGCGGCTCCCGGCCTGGAAGGGCGGGCTGATCGACCGGGTGTGTGACGAGGTGATCAGCGGGGCGCTGGACACCGAATTCCCGCTCTACGTGTGGCAGTCGGGTTCGGGCCGCGTCGAACATGAATGTGAACGAGGTCATCGCCAATCGCTGCATTCAGCTGGTGGGCGGGACGCTCGGCTCACAGCAGCCAGTCCACCCGAACGACGACGTGAATATGGGCCAGTCAACCAACGACACCTTCCCCACCGCGATGCATATCGCCGCTTACACGATGGCGATCGACAAGACGATCCCCGCACTCAGACGGCTCCGCGACGCCATCGAGGGCAAGGCACGGACGTGGGCCGATGTCGTCAAGATCGGGCGGACCCACCTGGCGGACGCCACCCCGTTGACCGTCGGCCAGGAGTGGTCCGGCTATGCCGGTGCTCTCGATGACGTCATCGCCGAGGTGGAGCACGCCACCGCAGGCCTGCTGCAGCTGGCCATTGGCGGGACGGCGGTGGGCACCGGGCTGAATGCCCCGGCCGGGTTCGGCGAGGACGTGGCGGCGCAGATCGCCTCGATGACGGGGGCGCCGTTCGAGACCGCCGCCAACAAGTTCACCGCCCAGGGCACGCTGGACCGGATGGTCCGTGCCCACGCCGGGCTGAAGGCCGCCGCCGTCACCCTGTTCAAGATCGCCAATGATCTCCGCTGGCTGGGCTCGGGTCCCCGGACCGGGATCGGTGAGCTGATCTTCCCGTCCAATGAGCCGGGATCGTCGATCATGCCAGGCAAGGTCAACCCGACCCAGGCCGAGGCGATGCTGATGGTCGCGATCCAGGTCATCGCCTCGGACGTGGCGGTGAGCATGGGCGGCGCCGAGGGCAATTTCGAGCTGAACGCCTTCCGCCCGATCCTGATCAGCAACTACCTTCACTCCGCGCTGATCATGGCCGACATGTGCGACCACTTCCGCATGTTCATGGTCGAGGGCGCAATGCTCAATGAGGCCAGGCTGAAGGAGAACATCGACCCGGCGGTGATGATGGTCACCGCGCTGTCGCCGGTCATCGGCTACGACAAAGCGGCGGCCATCGCCCACTACGCCGTCGGCCACGACCTGACTCTCAGGCAGGCCGCGCTGGCCAAGGGCGTCAGCGAGGAACTGTTCGACCGGCTCGTCAACCCGCTCGCGATGACCCGCCCCGGGCCGGCCGACCTTCCCGGCGCGGCCGGAGCCTGACCCGGACCCGCTCAGACGGCGTGCACGGGGGCGTACCGGGGCTGCCACATCGCCACCTGGCGGCCGGCGGGTGCGTGCCGCTGGCGGGCCACCCCGGTCGGCGTCGGCCGGCCTGCGCTACCGCCAGCGCCGCGACCCGCGCCGAGGTGGTGCGGAGGTCATCGATGGCGGGCAGCAGCGGCGCGCCGGGCGTGGTGGTGTCAGTGAGCCCGGCGACGGCCTCAGCGGCGGCGGTGATCATGTGGTCGGTCATCCGCCGGGCCCGCGACACCAGAGCGCCCAGGCCGAGGCCGGGGAAGATCAGGGCATTGTTGGCCTGGCCGATCTGGTAGCTAGAGCCCTGGTAGGTGACCGGCCCGAACGGGCTCCCGGTGGCGATGAGGGCGCGCCCGCCGGTCCAGCTCATCAGGTCTGCCGGGGTGGCCTCGGACAGGCTGGTCGGGTTGGACATGGGCAGGATCACCGGCTGGCCCACGTGTGCGGCCATCTCCCGCACGATCTGCTCGGTGAAGGCACCCCGCACGGTGGAGGTGCCGATGAGGATGCTCGGGTGCACGCGGCGCACCACCTCGGCCAGGCCGGTGCCGCTGGCGGTCCCGTGTCCCGGCCAGTCACCGACCTCGGCGGCGGGCCGGGCGTAGGGGACCTGAAAGTCAGGCAGCCCGGTCATGTAGTCGGTGAGCAGGCCCTGGCGGTCCAGGCACCAGAACCGTGCCCGCGCCGCGGCGCTGTCCAGCCCGTGGCTGGTCATGGCGTCACAGAGCTGGTCGGCGATGCCGATACCGGCGGTGCCGGAGCCGAAGATGACGATGCGGTGCCCGGTCAGCGGGGTCTGGCTGGCGCGGGCGCCAGCCAGGACGGCGGCGAGGTTGACCGCGCCGGTGCCCTGCATGTCATGGTTGAAGGTGAGGATGCGGTCGCGGTAGCGATTCAGGATGCGCCGGGCATTGCCGGCCCCGAAGTCCTCCCAGTGCAGCAGCGCGCGGGAAAGACCTTGCGGGCGGCCGTCACGTAGGCGTCGATAAACGCGTCGTAGGGTTCCTGGCCCGGCGACTGTGGTGGACGCCCAGATAAAGCGGGTCCGCCAGCAGCTCGGCCCGGTCGGTGCCGACGTCCAGCACGACCGGCAGGGTCCGGGCTGGGTCGATGCCGGCCGCTGCCGTGTAGACAGCGAGCTTGCCGACCGCGATGTCGATGCCCCCGACACCCCAGTCGCCAATGCCGAGG
>CAWIMG010000037.1:0-176478 GCA_963837105.1 uncultured Actinomycetes bacterium
CCTGGTTGACACCAATCCCCCAACGGGTACGTCGTACCGGCTATGGCCGAGCTACCCGACGCTCCCGGGGCACCTGGACTCGGACACCGCGGGCTATACCCTGGCGACGGAGTTCCAGCTCTCGGCGTCCTGCACGCTGACACATCTGGTTCTACTCCGCGTCCGGCGCGGGTGCGCTGCCGACAAGGTGCGCGATCTGGAATGTGGCCACTCAGGCCGTGGTCACGGGCACCGACAACACATCGCCATCCTGGTCGGGCGCGGCCGGGTCCGGCTGGGTGGCGTGCTCGTACAGCGGCGTCACGCTACCAGCCGGTGACTACAAGGTGGCGGTCTTCAATGGTGGCGGAGCGACCTGGTACCAGGCGACCACCGGTTACTGGGGCAGCGGGGGGTCGGCGGCCGGCGGGATCACGGCTGGGCCAGTCACCGCGCCGGGAACCTCTGCCGCCACGGCCCCTGGCCAGGGCACATATAACGCGGGCTCCTGGGCCTACCCGCAGAGCTACGCCCCCAGCGGCAACGGCGAGAACTTCTGGACCGATGTCGAGGTCACGCCCACATGACCAGGCTCTCGCGAACCGCCACGGTGCGGCATGCGCTGGGCCTGCTGGCCAGCCTGGCTGCCGTGGGCCTCGTTGGCTGCAATAACTCCGCAGCGCCCTCCGCTCCCGGGATCGCCGCTAGTCCGTCCCCGACGGGCAGTGCCGGGCATTCGGCCCGCACCAGCACCGCCCGGCCCCGCTGAGCCCAAGACCCGGGCCGCCGCCCGCGCGGCTGCGGTGCGCTTCGACCGCCTCTACTTCGCCGGCCAGTTCGCGGCGGCATGGGACCTGTTGGCCCCCGCCGTGAAGCAGGAGGTCCCGCAGGGCATCTGGGAGAGTGTGCACAACAGCTGCCCATCCGCCACGGCCGGGCAGGCCAGGATCAGGACCGTGACCCTCTTCGGCGATACCGCGATCGTTACCGAGACGCGCCCGGGAACCCGGGCGAAGCAACGCAGGAACACAGTTGTGTTCAGCTACGCGGACAACCACTGGGGCTACTCGCCCGGCGACCCGGGCATCTACCAGCACGGGTCCGTCGCAGCCAATGTCGCTGCCGCGAAAGCGGCCGGTTTCTGCACCAGCTGGAAAGACTTCTGACCGAAACCCGGGGTTCCGAATGATCAGGCTGTCGCCATCGCGATGACCCGGCGCCACGTGAGGACGTGTGCGCGGGGAGACCTGATGGAGGTGAAAGTAGTGGGTTGTGACGTGTGAACCAGGTCGGCGGCCTAGGCGTCCTATGCCTAGGGGATCGACTCGGTTCCTGAGGAGGGAAAGCGAGACAACTTGGGCGGGCTGCTCCCGACTCGCCGACGAGCGTCGGGTTCTCTTGAGGCAGGCTCCGATCCTGGCATGACGGGCACGAAGAGCCCGCGGGAGACGCTGAGCCGGAGGAACATCTTCAAAAGCGCCATCGGGGTAGCTGCCGGGGGTCAGGTTTGGCCCAGGTGGCAGCCGCGCCGGCCTCGGCTGCCACCGTAGTGGCGCGGGCCACGACCGTCGAGCCTGGGGCGTTGGCGCCTGCCGTCGTTGCCCTTGCCGACGCGGCGACGATCGCCGTTGACGCCTCCCTCGGCAACGATTTCCGCGTGACCCTCGGCGGGAACCGCACGATGGGCACTCCGTCCAACGCAACCGGCGGGCAGCAGATCATCTTCCAGGTCACCCAGGGCTCAGGCGGGCCGTTCGTGCTGTCCTGGGGCAGCGGTTATGAGTTTTCCGCCGCATTGCCGCAGCCTTCGCTCAGCACCACTGCGGGGCAGATTGACCTGCTGGGTTTCATCTATGATGCGGCTCGGGGTATGTGGCTGCTTGCCGCGTTCGTCAACGGGTTCGACTGATGGGCACCTACCGGCTGTTCCCGTCCACGAGCGGGCCATCCAGCCCGGTTTTCTACACCGGACCTTTCCTGGCCGGCGTGCTTTTCTGTGTCACCAGCAACTGCTGGTTCCAGGGCTACTGGTGGTGGGTCTGCCCGTCCGGCCAGTCAACGGCGCCGCAGAAGTTCGCGCTGTGGCAGGTCTACGGTGCGGGGCAGGGCAACCTGCTCCCAGGAAGCGTGGTCACCTCAGGAAGCCTGACGGCAGGACAGTGGAACTACATCCCGCTGCCCGGCCCCGCTCCAGTTGAGCATCGGCAACGTATCGGGGGTCGGTGCCGCCGTCTACGAGGCCGTGACGGGATTCAGCAACAGCTTCCCGATCACCAGCAGCCAGTTCGGCGTCGGTGGTACCTACGCGTCCGGCATCACGAGCGGGCCGCTTTTCGCATATTCGGACCAGGGCGCGTCAGCGCCCTGCCCAGCAGCCCGCCACCGCGTTCCAGGGCTCCTTCGGCGTCAGCGGCACCGACCCGTCGGTCAGCCTGCCGGCGCAAGGCTCAGGCTCCTCGAATTTCTGGATGGACCTCCAGGTCAGCACCGACACACCGGGCGGCTATAACGGGTCGTACAGGCTGTGGCCGAACTACCCCACGGTGTTCCCGACCCAGCCCACGATTGACACCCAAGCACAGACCGTCGGCACGCAGTTCTCCCTGTCACAGCCCTGCACCTGGATAACGTGTGGTTCTACAGCGCGCCGTTCGCCGTGGACCTGCCGGCCGAGCACCCAGATATGGAACGCCAGCACGCAGACTCTGGTCAGCGGGACGAACCTGACAGCATCCTGGTCAGGGGCGGTAGCCAGCGGGTGGGTGGCCAACTCCTACAGCGGCAAGAACATCGTCCTGCCAGCTGGTAAGTACATCGCCACCATCTACTACGGTGGCGGCCACGTGTTCTACATGGAGTCACGGGGCTACTTCGGCGCGCATGGCGGCGATACCGGGCCTGCCACCAACGGCATGACTAACGGTCCGCTCTCGTCCCCCTCCCTGGCGAATGCGTTCAACCCGCCGGGCGGAAACAGTTGTTATTACGTGGGCAGCAGTGGCCCCACGTATCCCAATGCATGGGACAGCGAGGACGGCGGGGAAAGTCGTTGGGTGGATGTCGAGGTCACCCCAGGCGGGACCACGTCACCGCCGGCCGCAAACTCTGGCGCCTTCCTCGTGTTTTTCCCGTGAGAGGGGGATGCGTGTCCAAGTCGGCGGCCATCGCCCGCCGAACCATCACGCAGGCTCTTGCGGTGCCCTTCTTCCTGCTCGTAGCTGTGGCGGGCTGCACCACCAAGCCCGCCTCGCCTGCCACCGATTCCCCGGCTCAGCCCACCGGGTCGGCATATCCAGCGCAGTCGGCTCGGCTGGCCCGGACCTGCGGACATCCGATCCTCAACTCTCCCTTCAGTTACCACGGCGCGCCAGGCAGGTACTCAAGCGGCACTGTGGGGTTGCCTACGTACGGGAGGCCCGGCACGGACTTCCCGAAAGCGACTGCGGGGGTTATTCTCCCGGCCGGTAAGCATAGCTACTCTTCTTACAACCTTGATCCGAACACCGTCTATTACCTGCTACCGGGCATCCACATCGGATCGCTTCAGGCTGATAGTGGTGATGCCTTTGTGGGAGGATTTCATGACGGAATGAAAACCTTTCTTTCTGGTGAGTATTCAGGCTATCCGTGGGCGATCGACTCAAGCTATTCGGCTGGGGACCAGCCCGGCGTGACGATCGAGTACTTGACGATCGAGAAATTCCAGCCGCAGAGCAACGGCGCTGCAATAAATCAGGATTCCAACACCAACTGGACCATCCGCTATAATACGGTCACTCTCAACGTGCCTGGCGCCGGGGCCATTGCTGGCGCTGAGAATACGCTCAAAGACAATTGCTTGACCCTGAACGGCCAGTATGGCTTCCAATCGTCGAACGTCGGTCCCTGGGGCCACGATTCGCTGACCGGTGGCCCCTATGACCTCACCATCGAAGGGAACGAAATCAGCTATAACGATACCTGTGACTTCGAGGGGACGCTTAGCAACCCGTCAATTGGCTGGTCACATTACGAGCCCGTGCCGGCACGATACCGGAACTCTCATTGTGGCCCCGTCACGCCAGACGGAGACCAGGGTGGCTTCAAGCTCTGGCAGACCAATGGCGTGACGATCAAGCATAACTACATTCACAACAACTGGGGGCCGGGTATCTGGGCAGATACGAACAACGCGAACACCACCATTGTCGGTAATACACTCACTCATAACGACGGTGAAGCGGTCATCGAGGAGATCTCCTATAATTTCTCTATCACGGGCAATTACCTCGCCTACAATGGCTGGGCAGCCGGACTTGGGAATCCAAGGTTCCCCACCGCAGCTATCTACGTCAGCGAAAGTGGCAGCAGTACCACATTTGGTGGTGTCCCAGCATGCCGTGAGCCGTCATGCTCTGCTCAGCGCTCGTATCCCAGTCGTTCTGTTATCGGCGGAAATGTTCTGCTCGACAATAGCGGAGGCATCTTTCTCTGGCAGAATTCTGACCGTCATTGCTCAAGCGGACTTGATAGCGTCTGTACACTGCTAGCCAGTGCAGGCCCTACTTCCTTCACGCTTGCCGGATGCCATGCCAACATTCCTTCGGCCTCGCTGGATACTGCTACATACGTCGGCAGGGATTCCGGTTCACCGCGGCAGGACTGGTGGGATGGCTGCCTGTGGAAGACGGAGAATGTGAGCGTCACCAACAACATCATCGACTTCAACCCGGCAAACGTCGCCCACTGCAATCGCAACGCCTGGCCGGATTGTGGCGCGAACGGAATTTTCAGCGAATACAGCACGACCCCTCCATACACCTCGCCTGGAGGCTGGGTCATCCCCACTCAGCTCACGTTCTTCCAGAACGATACCTGGTCGCACAACGTCTACCATGGCCCATCAACCTTTTACGCCTGGAACCAGGGCAATGGTGATAACCCAGTTAGCTGGGAACAGTGGACTGGCAGTATTTCAGGCGGCGACAAATGCAGCTCTCCGAATGATCATAAGAGCGGATACTGCACCGGCCCGTTTGGGCAGGACGCCGGGAGCACTTACAACCCCAGTACTCGGGGCTAGTGGGGGTTATGTCCGCTGGCGCTCTAGGCCCCTCTTGGGGGGCGGGGCCCGAGATAAAGCGCAAGCACCTGGTGCAGGTGCTCCGGGCATGAGCCAAATCCTGGCCGGGAAACTTTGACTGCAGTGTATCAGGAGGAGGCTCTCAGGGATTCTTGTGGTGGGATGGTGCTTGCGCCACCCCGGCTGAATGCTGTCCTTAAGAATCAGGAGGGATCGATGCGGGTTCTCGGCGCGGGCCGCCGCAGTTTCGCTATGACCGGCCCGTTCCTGCCCGCTGCCAGGTACGCGGGCGGCGGACGATGAGCGCGGCACCCAGGCTGAGTGTCGGGCTTCCGGTGTATAACGGCGAAGCCTACCTCGCTGAGTCACTCGAAGCCCTGCTCGGCCAGACCTACACGCATTTCGAGCTGATCATCTCGGACAACGCATCCACTGACAGTACGGCCGAAATCTGTCGGCACTACGAGAAACAGGACTCCCGGGTCCGCTATCTCCGCCAGCACCGCAATGTTGGCCTCGCCCCGAACCACAACGCCGTTGTCGAGGCCGCCAGAGGCGAGCTGTTCAAGTGGGCGGCGGGCGACGACCTCTACGCCCGTGACCTCCATGAGCGCTGTATCGCTGCGCTGGACGAGTACCCGCAGGTGGTGCTCGCCCACTGCTGGACCGCGAAGATCGACGATTCCGGGAAGGTCACGGACGCGTATGAGTACCCGCTGACCACGAATTCTCCGAGTGCCCCGGAGCGCTTCCGCAGCCTCCTGTTCGACAGCGGGGGCGATGACGACTACGGAGTCATCAGGACCGAGGTGCTCCGCCGGACCGCGATGAAGGAGAGCTATCATCACGCCGACCGCACGATCATCGCCGAACTCGCCCTGCACGGCTCGTTCTACCAGATCCCGGACTGGCTGTACTTCCGGCGCGACCACCCCGGGCAGAGCGGCAGGGCCACGATGCGGAGCCGTTGCGCGAACATGGACCCGCGGCGGGCGAATCGGCTCCGGCACCCGGCCGTCCGCCTGTACGGCGAATATATCTGGGCGTACATCAGAGCGATAAGACGCGCGCCGCTGTCGCCCGCGGACCGGCGGGAGTGCTACCGATACCTGGCAGAGTGGTTTGTCAGCCGTGCCCGCCCAGGTGCTGTTCAGCCGCCCGATCCGGTCGGCACCACTCTGCCGTCTATCTCGATTGACTCCATCGTGCCCGGCCGTGAGGTAAAGCTTTCGTGACATCGCGAGGATCCGCCGACAGGCGCGTGCCGTCTGCTGCTGCTCCGAGGGTCGGCCTGTGCGGCCTCCTCGGCTCCGGCAATCTCGGCAATGACGGCATGCTCGAAACCATGATGGCCTACCTCAGTGCTGATCACCCCGACGCCATTGTGGATTTCATGTGTGCCGGGCCGGAGACCATAAAAGCACGGTACGGCGTGCAGGCCATTCCCCTGAACTGGTACCAGAAGCATGAGCAGCGGGCGCCTGGCGCCGCGGCAATCGTGCTGAAACTGCTGGGCAAGGCCATTGACGCATACCGGACGGCGTCCTGGGTCCGCCGCCACGATATTGTGATCGTTCCCGGTGCGGGCGTCCTCGAGGCAGGACTCCCGGTGCGTGCCTCCTCGTATCCGTACACGATGTTCCTGCTCAGCGCGTCCGGCAGGCTCTTCGGGACCAAGGTCGCGCTCGTCAGCGTGGGAGCGACCGTGGTAAGGCAGCGGCTTACGAAGTGGCTGTTCACGAACGCTGCCCGGCTGGCTTTCTACTGCTCTTACCGCGACGAAGTATCGCGTGACGCGATGCGGCAAGCGGGCCTGGATGTCAGCGAGGCCCGCGTTTATCCCGACCTTGCGTTCGGCCTTCCGGCACCGTCCGAAGCCGCCGGCACCGCGCAGACCGTCGGTGTGGGCGTCATGGCCTACTACGGCAGCAACAGCAGCGAGGACCGGGGGCACGCGGACGAGATCCACGCCGGCTACGTGGAGAAGATCAAGCGTTTCGTCCGCTGGCTGGCCGACAGCGGATACCAGATTAGGCTGTTCGGGGGCGACAACAGGTTCGACGACAGGGTCGCCGAGGAGATCCTGGCCGACCTGCGCGCACACCGGCCCGGCCTCGAGCCGATGTGCGCCGTCGCGGAGCCCGTCACCTCGATGCGGGGGCTTATGCGGGAGATGGCACCCGTCGGGACAGTTGTCGCCACCCGCTTTCACAACGTGCTCTGCGCACTCAAGCTCTCGAAGCCGACCATATCCATAGGTTACGCGCCGAAGCATGACCTGATGATGGCTGATATGGGGCTGTCAGAGTTCTGCCAGTCCGCCCGATCGTTGGACGTGGACCGGTTGATCGACCAGTTCACAGAACTGGAGAAGCGTTCAGCGCAGTTGCGGAAGCTGATGGTAGAGCGCAATGAAGAAAAGGTACAGCGTCTCGGCCAGCAGTTCGCATTGCTGAATACCCTGCTCTTCCCGGCAGTCGATCAGGATCCCTTCGCCGGGCGCCAGACTGTTTCTCGCGAAATACCTTGACGGTGCGAAAGAGAGATGATCTTGAACGACTCAGCTAACGCTCGGGGCGTCACACCCGAGAGCGCCGAAAAGTTCTATAAGCGGGACTTCTGGATCAAAGAGAATCAGAAGCACGTGCCGCCGCATTACCGGCTGCAGAAGTGCGCCCGGATCCTAAACGCCATCGCCCAAGGAAACGAGTGCGACCTGCTCGATGTCGGCTGCGGCCCGGCAACGTTGATGAACTTCCTGGACAAGAACATCCATTACTATGGAATCGATATCGCGATACATGAGCCGACCGCGAACCTGATCGAGACCGACTTCGTCGAGAACCCGATCGGGTTCGCCGACAGGCGATTCGATATCGTCGTGGCCCAGGGAGTCTTCGAGTACGTCGGCGAACTTCAGGACCAAAAGTTCAGCGAGATAGCGGGGCTGCTGCGAGATCAGGGCACTTTCGTACTGACCTACACTAATTTCGGGCACCAGAACAAGCGGGTTTACGAACCCTTCAACAACGTTCAATCCTTCGAAGAGTTCCGCCAGAGCCTGGCACGGCATTTCTTCATAGAACGGTATTTCCCGACGTCTCACAACTGGTCCGGCGGCCAGCCCGTCCGGAAGCTCATGAAGGCCATTAACATGCGGGTGAGCGCGAATGTTCCTATCATCAGCCCGAGGCTGGCGGTGGAGTATTTCTTCATCTGCTCTCCCATCATCCGGACCTGACTTCGGCCACGATCTGGTCCTCATCATCTCAGTGGGTCGCTGACCTGACCCTATGGGGGCTGGGCGTGAGGCCGGATCCCCTTTCCTGCTCAGCCCGGCAGCGTGATGCTCCGGGTGAAAGCGAGCTCGGGAAGGAGGCCCGGTGATGTCTGTTTACGTCGGTATCGGCGTTCATCGCAAGCGCTCTCAGGTGGCGGTCATCGACCAGGATGGCGGGGTGCTGGCGAACCGGAACGTGCCGAACGGGGCGGAGACGATCCTGGGCGTGATCGGCGGCTTGCCGCCGGGGACGCCCGCGGCGTCCGGGGCCGCGTTCGGGTGGGGGTGGCTGGTGGAGCTGCTGGAGGATTATGGGTTCGACCCGCACCTGGTGCACCCGCTGCAGTGCAAGGCGATCGCCTCAGCCCGGCTGAAGAACGACAAGGCCGGTGCCGCGATCTTGGCGCAGCTGCTGCGCGCCGACCTGCTCCCGGAGGCGTGGATCGCGCCGCCGGCGGTGCGGCAGCTACGGGCGCTGCTGCGGCACCGCGCCCAGCTGGTGCGGTTGCGGACCCTGCTGCGCAACCGGATCCATGCCGTCCTCGCCGGCCACGGCCGGCCTGGCTGCTGGAGCGGACCGGGCCGCGGCTGGCTCGCCTCGCTCGATCTCCCGGCCGTGTCGCGGGAAGGTGATCGAGGACGACCTGGCCCTGATCGACGCCCTGCAGGTGCCGATCGACCGGCCCGACCAGGAGGTGCGCCAGCGGGCCAGGTCCGGCCCGCGGGTCAAGGTCCTGACCCAGCTGCCCGGCGCCGGCCCGTTCACCGCCCTGGTCATCTTGGCCGAGACCGGCGACGTCACCCGGTTCGGCTCGGCCCGCAAGCTCGCCGCCTGGGCCGGGCTCACCCCCACCGTCCGCGGCCCGGACCGCACCGTCCGCCACGGCCACATCTCCAAGCAGGGCTCGGCCTGGCTGCGGTGGGCCCCTGTGCGAGGCAGCGCAGACCGCCAAGCGCTCACCGGAATTCGCGCCCACCTACGCCGCGATCGCCCGCCGGCCAGGGAAGAAGATCGCCACTACCGCGATCGCCCGCAAGCTGCTCACCCGCGCCTGGCACCTGCTCACCGGCGCCGGGCACAACGCTAGCCATCAAGCCACTGCCACAGCACCCGCACCCGCCGGCGGGGATGCAGTCACCGGCCGGGAGGGGCCGCCAAGCCCCGGGCGAGCCCGCAAAACCGCATGAGCCGGCCTTGCCGCGCTCGATGACCTGACTGAGCAGCCCGGTCCCCCGATGTCACGGTCATGGCACCCGCCCTGCGGGCAGGTGCCGGATGGGTGCAAGTGAGATCACTCCGACGGCCACGCACGCCCGGGGAACCAGCCACCGGCCCCCCAACCCAGCAACCCCACAACCAGCAGCCTCGTCCTCGCCCCCGATGATCGGCCGCCGCTCGCCCGCGCCCAGCTCGTTCGTCCTCACCCGCGCCCTGCCAGGCGCCCCGGGCTGCGGGCGCTCCAGCTGGACCCGGACCGCGCGACGGCACGAAACCCGGCAGCCACGAGGAACGCCAGGAGAACAGTCCCACCCCACCCAGCCCGCCAGGCGCCAGGTCACCGGACCAGGCCATTACGCCCTCTTGACAAACGGATCCCCCATGGGTGCGGGTTCGATGCTGGGAGCGGTGAAGTTGCGAACTAGCACGGCATCGTCAATTCGTGACCTTTGGTGTAACGGGTGAATGGAGCGGCCATCGCGTGATCACGCATGGTTGTGTGGACGCCCGGGCCGGCATAGAACACCCGGTCGCCTTACGAACGATTCGTCAGGCCGCCCCCGCCCGCACCGGCCTGCTGGGCGTGACCTCGTACTGTAAGAGCTTACCCTCCACCAGAGTGGCTACACCCCGTCTTGTCCAAAACCCAGCACTCGTCCCCGGCCGGGTTTACAGGATCCCCAGGAATCAGGCCCAAGAAAGACCGCGAATAACCATCGACAAACATAGGATTATCGTTCGGCGCTGGAATCAGGACG
Source organism: uncultured Actinomycetes bacterium (assembly GCA_963837105.1). GTDB lineage: Bacteria > Actinomycetota > Actinomycetes > Streptosporangiales > Streptosporangiaceae > UBA9676. The sequence goes on from CAWIMG010000037.1 coordinate 10,299, forward strand.
GCAAGTTGATGCTGTCCTTATACAGAGCGGCTAGCGCTCCCGGAACCCATCCGCTTCCCCAGTTGTGCGCCATCTGGGTTGGGCTTTCGGCGTCGAACAGGACCTGCGCGTTGGTCAGTTCGGGGGCGTAGGTGTTATACACCTCCCAGTCGAAATAGTAGTACCCGCCTATCCAGAGGCGCTTATGCTGTGTGAATGGCGCCGCATACGTGTTGACGAAGTTCTGCGAGAGCTGGTAGTTCGCGAGGAAGTTCGCGTTGGTACCGTAGGCTGTCGCCTCGCTGCTCCCCAGTGTGTTGTAGCTGGCCGAGTCGGGGAAGTCCCACGACGCTGCCAGGGTGTAGACGCTGGGGTGCTTCAGGATGAGGTCCTGCGCGCCGACACCCGACTTGGAGAAGCCGATCAGCCACACCTGCTCCTTGCCGGTGGTCGCCAGATGCGCCTTGATCCACGGCACAAGCTGGTCGGTCATGAACGTCTCCATGAGCTCCTTCGGGTCGGTGGCGCTGTCCGCATACCACGGATCGATGGCGAAGGATGGCTCGACGATCGTCAGGTTGTACTGGTTCTGGGCGTTCAGCGACCCCAGCGTCGACATCGCGTCACCGTAGGTGGTCCCTGTCCCTGGTTCTACCGGCAGGGCGATCAGGATGTTGTGCGCGACACCCGGTGCTGGATTCGTCGGCTTCAGGACCCGGAGCGGCTCGGTCGCGCCCCCGCTTACGATCGAGGACGTCATGTTGTATGTGGCGACGCCGTTGGCGTCAGTAGATTTATAGTTCACGGTCAGCGGCCCGATGCTCTGGCAGCTGACTGTGATGCTGGTGATGTTCGACGAGCCGACCGTGCCCGACGCATTCGCCGCGGTGCACGCCTGCCCCGACGGGCTCGACGCCACCGTCACGCTGTAAGCCGCACCCGACGCCAGCGCGGTAGCGAACGTGAACGACCCGTTAGCGGACACGCTGAGGTTGTCGGCCCCGTTGTCCTGCAGCACCACCGTCCCCGACGACAGCCCCGACACCGTCCCGCCCACCGTGTAAGTGGCGCTCCCGCCGCCACCCGAACCCGACCCGAACGGCGAGCTCGACGGGACACTCCCCGAACCCCCGGCCCACCCGGCCGCATGCGCCGCCCCGTTCGTCATCAGCCCCGGCGCCCCGCCGCTGAACGACGAATCAGACGTCGAGATCACCACCGTCCCGTTCAGCACCACCGACAAGCTGCTCCCAGCCGCCTGCAAGCCCAGCACCGAACCCGCCTTCAGCGGCGACACCGCATACGAACCACCAAGCTGCGACCACCCGCCGCTCTTCCGCACGAACAGCATGATCGCCGGGCTGCCGTTATTCCAGAAATAGATCGCCACATAACCATTCAGGCCCGAACCCTGCCCCCGCACCATCGGGCCCACCCACTGCGTCGCCGCCAGCTGCGCCGACGACAGCTCCACCTCCGAATACTGATCCGAAGTGAACGTGTCAGCAGACCACATATCACCCGAATTACCCGACGACGCACCCACCGCCTGACCCGACGAAATCGTCAGGCCCCCATCAGCAGTCGCCGTCCAGTTCGCCCCCAGGCCCCCATCAGCCCGCGCGAACACATCCACCGCCGACGGATTACCCGACGTGGCTGCCGTGCAGCTGACTGTGATGCTGGTGATGTTCGACGAGCCGACCGTGCCCGACGCATTCGCCGCGGTGCACGCCTGCCCCGACGGGCTCGACGCCACCGTCACGCTGTAAGCCGCACCCGACGCCAGCGCGGTAGCGAACGTGAACGACCCGTTAGCGGACACGCTGAGGTTGTCGGCCCCGTTGTCCTGCAGCACCACCGTCCCCGACGACAGCCCCGACACCGTCCCGCCCACCGTGTAAGTGGCGCTCCCGCCGCCACCCGAACCCGACCCGAACGGCGAGCTCGACGGGACACTCCCCGAACCCCCGGCCCACCCGGCCGCATGCGCCGCCCCGTTCGTCATCAGCCCCGGCGCCCCGCCGCTGAACGACGAATCAGACGTCGAGATCACCACCGTCCCGTTCAGCACCACCGACAAGCTGCTCCCAGCCGCCTGCAAGCCCAGCACCGAACCCGCCTTCAGCGGCGACACCGCATACGAACCACCAAGCTGCGACCACCCGCCGCTCTTCCGCACGAACAGCATGATCGCCGGGCTGCCGTTATTCCAGAAATAGATCGCCACATAACCATTCAGGCCCGAACCCTGCCCCCGCACCATCGGGCCCACCCACTGCGTCGCCGCCAGCTGCGCCGACGACAGCTCCACCTCCGAATACTGATCCGAAGTGAACGTGTCAGCAGACCACATATCACCCGAATTACCCGACGACGCACCCACCGCCTGACCCGACGAAATCGTCAGGCCCCCATCAGCAGTCGCCGTCCAGTTCGCCCCCAGGCCCCCATCAGCCCGCGCGAACACATCCACCGCCGACGGATTACCCGACGTGGCTGCCGTGCAGCTGACTGTGATGCTGGTGATGTTCGACGAGCCGACCGTGCCCGACGCATTCGCCGCGGTGCACGCCTGCCCCGACGGGCTCGACGCCACCGTCACGCTGTAAGCCGCACCCGACGCCAGCGCGGTAGCGAACGTGAACGACCCGTTAGCGGACACGCTGAGGTTGTCGGCCCCGTTGTCCTGCAGCACCACCGTCCCCGACGACAGCCCCGACACCGTCCCGCCCACCGTGTAAGTGGCGCTCCCGCCGCCACCCGAACCCGACCCGAACGGCGAGCTCGACGGGACACTCCCCGAACCCCCGGCCCACCCGGCCGCATGCGCCGCCCCGTTCGTCATCAGCCCCGGCGCCCCGCCGCTGAACGACGAATCAGACGTCGAGATCACCACCGTCCCGTTCAGCACCACCGACAAGCTGCTCCCAGCCGCCTGCAAGCCCAGCACCGAACCCGCCTTCAGCGGCGACACCGCATACGAACCACCAAGCTGCGACCACCCGCCGCTCTTCCGCACGAACAGCATGATCGCCGGGCTGCCGTTATTCCAGAAATAGATCGCCACATAACCATTCAGGCCCGAACCCTGCCCCCGCACCATCGGGCCCACCCACTGCGTCGCCGCCAGCTGCGCCGACGACAGCTCCACCTCCGAATACTGATCCGAAGTGAACGTGTCAGCAGACCACATATCACCCGAATTACCCGACGACGCACCCACCGCCTGACCCGACGAAATCGTCAGGCCCCCATCAGCAGTCGCCGTCCAGTTCGCCCCCAGGCCCCCATCAGCCCGCGCGAACACATCCACCGCCGACGACGCAGCCCAGGCGCGCTGCGGGAAAGCGAGCGTGAACAGGACAAGCAGGCTTGCCAATACGACGGGAAAGCCTACCAGCTTCATGGTACGTGCGTAATTCATTCCACGAGCTTTCACTTGCGCGCTCATGCGCGATGGGGGACCGACTTTCACCAGCACCCGACGGGCGCACGGCGTATGTGACGTAAGGCTTACGGGGACGGACAACCCGGCGGCTTGAGGCAGGAAGCTGGATGCAACCGGCTACTGGCGCCTCGTCGCACGCATGACGCTCTGGGGTAGCGTCCTCGGCAAAGTAACGTGGCAATGCCCCCCCTCTGGCCCTGCCATGCACAACCGGCTACCAGCTTTGCGTATGCGTAAGACCAGCTTTGCGTATACGTAAGACGCTTATCTACCGGCGCAGGTTGACCTGCGGAGCGGAAGAATCCGGCCTGACAAGCAAGTGTCTCGCGAAGGCCCGCCCGACTCTCGCAGGCTGGCCGACCGCAATCGTGGCGAACCGGCCGTCCCCCGACGACCTGGAGTCCACCACCAAGCCAGCCCTCGCCGCCGAAATCGTGACCTGACCGCCGTCACGTCGGCGGCAAGACCTGGGGCGAGGTCGCCGAGATGGTGCGGACCTCAGCACTCCCGACATAGGGAGAGGATCATGCAGTACTGGGGCGCGGCTTGACCTGGTCGGCGTTCCCCTCAAGCCGTGGACACTCTGATCTGAGCTGATCTTGTTTTTGCCCTCGAGGCAGTTGCAGTTTGAGTTCGCGTTGTGGACCCGGGAGATGGTCTGCCAGCTGATCCGCCGCGAGTTCCAGGTGGCGCTGAGTGCGGTGAGCGTGGGCCGACTGCTGCGCAAGCTCGGCCTGTCGCCGCAGCGGCCGCTGCACCGCGCCCAAGAGCAGAACCCCGAGGGAGGTGGTGGCCCGGTGGGAAGAAGGAGACCTACCCGTCGATCGCCGCTGCCGCCCAGCAGGAGGGCGCCGCCGTCTACTTCGCCGATGAGGCCGGGATCTGCTCGGACTATCACGCCGGCACCACCTGGGCGCCCATCGGCCAGACACCGTGGTCAACAACACCGGGCAGAGGTATGCGGTGAACATGTTCTCCGCGATGACCGCCAAGGGCGCTGCGGTTCGCCGTCTACGGGGGCACCACCAACGCCGCCACCTCCACCGACTTCTGCAAACGCCTGCTGCATGACGCCAAAGGGCCCGTGTACCTGATCGCGGACGGCCACCCTTCCCACCGTGCCACCGTCACCCCAAGAGTTCGCGCCGCCACCGGCGGGCTGCCCAAGCTGTTCTTCCTGCCCGGGTACTCACCCGAGCTCAACCCCGATGAATGGGTGTGGAAGAACGTCAAGCATGACCGCATCGGCAAGACCGGCGTCACCAGCGGGCAAGATCTCAAAGCCAAGACCATCGGTGCCCTGCGCCACCTGCAGAAACGGCCCGGACTGGTCCGTAGGTTCTTCGCCGGCCCCACCTGCGCTACATCACCGCATAAACGCGAAACAGTCGCCCTACTTACGCACTCCTTAGTACTGAGCCGATTGAGGTTGCGGCGGGTATCGGCCGGTCGGCGATGGCGGCCTGGCCTGGCCCGCATGTTGCCATGCTGGCGCAGAGCCACCCGCAGCTCCCGCCACCACAGCAGCGCTCCGACCCAGGTCGCGACCGCAGCGCCTATCACAGTTCCGAGGGCCCCGCCTGCGGCGGCTCCCACCAGGCCACAGGCCACGAAGACGGCCGATGCCAGGAGCATCGCGCGCAGGCTGCGCTGTGCGGCCCCCAGCGCGTGGAGGCCCGCGGTAGCTCCGGCGATCACGCACCCCCCGGCGACGGAGATCGTGAGCGGCAGTACCAGAGGGTAGGCCGGCCGCCAGATCCCGTGCAGGAGCCAGTACCCGGACCCTCTCGGCAGGATCACTAGCAGCACCGCACCCCAGACGAATGCCAGCAGAGCCAGCCCGCCCGCAACCAGTAGGCAGAAGACCGGGAGGTGCCGGGGCGAGTTGCGCAGCACGCGGGCGGCCTCCGGCACGGTGACCAGGCTCAAGCCGAAGAAGATGACCATGAATGGGCCCATGAGGGTAAGGGCGGCCTGCACATAGCCAACAGCAGCGAGGCCCAGGATCAGGCCGACGCCGTACGTGCGGAGCTGGTTTGCCCCGCTGCTTGCCGTATTCTCCGCGAAGTAACGGAACCCGAGCTCGCGATACTGTGATACCCACGTTCTCGCTCGCAACGGCCTGGGGAAGACATGGGCTTGCAGTGGCCCGACGGCGGCAGCCACGGCCGCTGCCGCACCCCAGGCAAGGAGGAACGAGAAAACGTTCGCATGGCCGGTGAGCCGCAGGTAGACCAGCGCCGGGATGAGCACCAACGCCCAGATCGTGTCGTTGAGAAACGCCTGGCTGCCGCGTCCGAGCGCGAAGAACGAATATCGCCAGCTGTCCTGCAACATGAGCCCGGGCAATGTTACCCCAAGGGCCACGAAGGCGGCCCTGGCGGTGCCGCTGAGCAGTGCGGATATCAGGAGCACACAGGCACCCATCACAAGTCCCGCGGCCAGCGCGGTTCCCGTGGCGTTCGCCACAGCACGCCGCCATTTTCGTGGGGCAGCGCCGCTGAACCTCACCACCAGCGGGTCGGTGGCGAGGCCACGTGACGCACCGAGCGCGAACGCGTAGGTCACATAGGCGAGGCCAAAGGCACCGAACTGCACTGCCCCCAGCGTGCGTGCCACGTAGATGCTGACGGCGGCGTTGGTCACGCTTGACGCCGCCTGATCCGCCACACCCCAGCCGAGGCGACGGACGCGGTGGCCCTGCAGCCGCAGGAACTCCGCTACCCGCGATCTCCCCAGCCATGTCCCCAGCTGGGCATTTGCCTCAGCTGCCATGCCTGTTGCCCAGGTCGGCGATGGTCACGTAGGGCATGCAGACTGCCGGGGCATTAACAGCTCCGCTGCCCGGCATCGGTGCCCGGTGCGGAGAGCTGGGGACTGGCCTGCCGACGGAGCATCTCATCGACCAGGCCGACGGCCAGCAGTTCGCGGATCCTCCGCAGCCGCACGAAGCGCGATGAGGTGAAGTCCTCATAAGTCATGCCGTGCTCGGTGTAAGCACGCACCAGTTCATCGACCCCGTCTTGCACCCGCCAGCGCATCTTGAGATCGGGAAAGGTATCGCTGAGCTTGGCAAAGTCGACACGGTAGTTGCGGAGATCCGGCCCGGCGCCCTCAGCGAACGACAGCCCGGATCCCGGGACCGCGTCGCGGATCATCTCGGCGACGTCGCGGACCTGCACGTTGTCCTCCTGCCGGCCCACGTTGAACGCCTCATCATGCACCAGCTCGCGGGGGGCCTCCAGCACGGCGACCGCAGCCCGGCAGATGTCCTCCACATGTACCAGCGGCCGCCACGGTGACCCGTCGCTCTCGAGGCGCACTTCCCCGGCGGTCAGGGCAACGGCGGTGAGGTTGTTCACCACGATGTCCAGCCGCAGCCGCGGTGAGGCGCCATAGGCGGTGGCGTTACGCAGATAGGTCGGGCTGAATGTGTCGCTGGCCAGAAGCGACAGCTCACGCTCGGCCGCCACCTTCGCCTCGCCGTAAGGGGTCACCGGGAACAAGTCAGCGTCCTCGGCCACCCCCGCCGAACCCGCCGCACCATAGAGGCTGCACGAGGAGGCGAACAGAAAGCGCTCCACCCCGGCCTGCTTGGCGGCGCGGGCCAGCTGCAGCGTGCCCTCCAGGTTCACCGAGTATGTTGCCGCCGGGTTGAGGTCACCCAGCGGGTCATTGGACAGGGCTGCAAGGCAGATCACCGCGCCGTAGCCGGCCAGTTGCCCGGCCTCGGCGTCCCGGATGTCGCGCTGCGGGCGCGCGCCGACATCTTCAGGCCCGGGACCGAGGTCACATCCCTCGTACAGGCCGAGGTCCAGCCCGTCGGCGTCATACCCGGCCGCGCGCAGGAACGGAATCAGAACAGCACCTATGTAGCCGCGATCACCTGCGACCAGGACCCTCATTCATTTCCTCCATACATGAGACGGGCTGAATCCGCAGGGCCAGTAAACCTGCACCTCCATAGTGACCCGCCGCCACCCAGTCCTAATACAGCCCCAGCGTGATCCCTTCATCACCAGCGTGAAGCCCGGCGCGATCCTCATGGCGGTCCCCGGACCGCGGAGGGCAAGAGCAGCGACGCGGCCAGTGCCAGATCAAGAAGATAGGACGAGGCGCTGGCGAAGCCGACCTCCGTGATCGAGGCCACAAGACAGTACGTGATGAGGAACAGGGCAAGCGCGCGCCGGACGTCGCGCGGCCGGAAACAGGCCGCCACAAGCAGGAAGACCAGGATGGCCACGCAGATGCCCACCCCGATAAGGCCTTGGTCGTTATAGGCGGCGAGCCAGTTGCTATCGATGTTGAGGCCGTTGAACGAGTCGTTCGACAGCCCTTGACCGAAGATCATCTGGAACGGATCGCGCGGGGAGTTCAGCAGCGCGGACCAGACGAGCGTCCGGCCAGTGAGTTCAGTGAGCTGTTTACTGCCCTGACCGCGTTCCAGCCACGCGGAGATGACGCTGGACAGGGTGATGACCGCAATCGCCGTCACCACGGCGGCGGCGGCGAAGAGCTTGCGCACCCGGGCTCGCACCACTATCAGGCTCAGGCCTGCGACCAGGAGGCCGGCCACCATGGCGGCCAGGGCGGTCCTGGTGTGGCTGAGGAGCAGGACGGGGAACACTATCGCGACGACGAGCAATGCGGTACGTCCGCGCAGGTGGCCGCACAGCCAGAGCACGCCCACCAGCCCGATGGCAACCGCCGCGAACTGCGCTACGTCAGTGGGCTGAATCGGCCAGACCACGCCGGAGAGCCGACCGGTGTTTCCATACGTCATGGCGCGCCCGGGGGACACCAGCAGTCCGAGGACGACCGAGGCGAGCACCACTGACAACGCTGTCAGGTGACAGCGGACGAGCAGCAGGTCGCGCCGTCCCCACCACGGCGTCAGCAGCCACAGCGTGACGACATAGCCCGCCAGACGGAGGGTCCGGACCTCATACCCGAGATGCTGGGGGAACAGAGCCGAGACGAAAGTCTCTATGGCGAGGAGGCTCACCAGGCAGAGGTACACGTTCGGGCGCACGAGCAGACGGCGGTTCACGCTCAGCGCCACCATGAACGCCGCGATCAACGAGCCCTGCTGGATGCCCTTCCCGACCACCGATGGGATCGGGATGAAGGAGAGGCCCGGAAAGAAGGTCAGTACGTTCATGAGCAGGAGGCCCCAGGCGATGCCTACCCGGCGCCGGACCCGGCGATCCAGGTCCTGGCCGACTCCCACCAGTGGCCGGGTTGGCCGGAGGCGCAGAACGGCAGCCGGAGCGCTCATCGGCGGACGAGCCTAACTTCGGCCGGCCGAGGCCGGCAGGCCGGGCGTGGCCAGCACGCCAAGGCTCTCATCGGTCTCATCCGCCCCAACCAGGACCGCGGAGACCAGCTCAACGCCGGCGAGCCGGATCAGCTCACCGACAGCCTGGACCCGCACCGCCGATGGCCCTCCAGCCGTCACCACGGCAACGGCGCGGCGCGCCCACCCCGCGAGGTGCTCAGCGCCGAGCGAGGGGCCGACAGTGGCCAAGGTGAGCAGCACCTCCGCCGACCCGCAGGCGGTGGCCAGCGACCCATCGGCCTCGGCCTTCCTTGACGTCTGTTGGAGCGGGCCCACCGGCGCCACATCATCCGGGTGAGGAACAGCCACGAGAAGTTGCGCACCGTCGGCGCTGATCATCTGCGTGCCGGGGCCGGTGAACCCCAGCAGACGTGCCGCCGGAGAGCCGTTACATAGGTCGGCGAGAGCAACCTGAAAGCCTTGCTGCGCGCAGGACACGGCCAGTGACGCCAGGGAAAGGGCAGCGATCTGCGGGTCATCGACGGGAACGACAGCGAGGGCGGCCACGCCCGGGGAGTCGGTCGGCAGGGTACGGCCGAGATGCCCGACGATCTGCCGGATCTCAGCGCTCTGGGCGGCTGCCAGACCACGCGGGCCGGGCCGCCAGCGGCTTAGCCGGACCTTGCCGACACTGAGCTTGACAGGAGCGCCGAGCGCGTGCGCGATGTCGTCACGCCGGCGCAGCCGGTCCGACACAAGCGCCCGGATGATCACGATAAGCATGCCCAGCACCAGGCCCCCAAGGAGGCCGCCACCCACATAGAGCAGCAGGTACTTGGATTTCGTGCTGCGGCAATAGCACGGCCGGGTCGAGTGCCTGGCTGCCCTTGATGACATTCGTCGTCTGGATCCGGGTGGTTGCCTGGGTACCCGCGACGTTGACCCTTGAGCACGCTCAGCGCGTTGTTCGCCGAAACCTGTTCAGCCGACAGGCGAGTGAGCTCAGCGTGCCTCGCGGTGGAGGGACGCTGCGCCTTCAGCGACCTGATCTGCGTGCTGATCGAGTTGACATTCTTCTGGGCCTGGGTCACCTGCTGCTGGAGCGACGCGTTGACGAGCAGCTCCTGGTTCTGCAGCTGCTTTGCCTGGAATGCGAGGAACGCGGTTGCCAGTGCATTCGCTTCGCGGAGCGCCAAGTCGCCCGATGCGGCCTTGACGGTGATGACAAGCACCCGGTTCGTGACGGGGACAACGGTGTATTTCCCCACGAAGACGCCGGGGTCCTCGTGCAGGTCCAGCTTCCGGAGCGCTGCGCCGGCCACCGTCCGGCTCTGCGCGATGGTCTGGTCGTCCAGGATTGCAGCACTGGGAAGCTCGAAGGGGTTGTTCGCGAGGAGGATCGTAGTAGAGCCCTTATAGGAAGGGGGAAATTCCTTGAAACCGGCGACGCCGAGCAGTAGCCCGACCACGGCTGTGGCACACCAGAGCCACCTACTGCGCCGCAGCGCCGCGCGGATGAAGCCAAGGCTGGTGAAGCCGGCGGTGAACTCGACAGCCGAGTCCTCTTCCTTTTCCTTGGTGGGGAATTCGCCGAACGCCCACAGCCGGCCGGTCAGCCCATCGTCTTGGTTCGGTGACGGCTCCGGCGTCTCAGGCCATGGGGCGGCGGGACTTGCTGAAGGCAGCGAGCCACCTTGATCCCGACGGTGAGGCGTTCGCCGCTCTACTTCGTTGCTCACCGTCTGGTCTCCGTTGTCATGCCAGACACGCGCGTCGGTAGCCTGTGCTGGGCGGAGCGCGCGAGCTGCGGGACGCGGCCGGTCGTCTGGTCGGCCGGGTCCGGATCCGCTACGAGTATGCCGTCGATCTGCCGACCGTCAGCGGCGGCACTGACCGCGACGCCAGCCAGTTCCACGGCAGTGACCGCGCCTGCCGAGACCCCGAGCACCGTGCTGCTTGTCGGTATCATGCCGCCAACGTGCGGGGTCTCGCCATCGACGACGGCGACAACGACAGTCAGCTTGGCTCCTGGCTGGCGCCAGGCGGAGTCGTCACGATCGGCGACAGCGACCCGCAGCCGCCCAGACCGTTTCAGCGAAGGCTGTGCCGCACAAGCGGTGCGCAGCGCAGCCGTGGCCTTTGTCTCTCTTTCCCACTCGGGGCCGATGACCAGCGCCGCGGGGATGCCCAGGGACTCGGCGAAGGCTGCCAGCTGCGGGCCGATGGCGAGGGCCCTGTGATCGGAAGACAGCGAGAGGACGGTTACCGAGAAACCGTCGCCGTTGATCCCGGTAGGTGACATGACCTCGGTTTGCAGATAGCGCAGGGCTGTGCGCAATTGCCAGGCGTGGACGACGCTGGGCTCGTATTCCTCGAGCAGTCTGGTCCAGCGGCCGGCGTCGGTTGGATGGTGCACTGGGAAAGATGCCAGGACCGGTACGCCGATGGCATTAGCTATCTCGTCGCGCCCCCGCAGCCGCCGGTCGCCGCGGCTGACCGCGAGCGCGGTGACCGCTCCGATCAGCAGACCCGCCAGCGCGCCGATCCCTCCCACAATGAGCAGGTGAGTGGTCAGGGATGTTCCGGTAGCGTTCGTCGCCGGTGCCAACATGTGCGCCTGCACGGTCCCAGCGGCACTCTTCTTGTTCCTGACATAGGCGATGTAGCTGTTGGCGATGGCGTTCGCCGCGCCCTCAGCCTCGGCCGCCGTCTTGCCCTGTGCGCCGATCGAGAGGATGTTGGCGGTCAGGCTCCTGACCTGGACCCGGTTCCGCAGCGTAAGCAGCGGCACGGCCGGGTGGATACTACGCAGCGCCTGTATCAGCACGGGATTGCTGCCGGCGATGACGACCTGGGTTGCAGTGTCGTGGGTGTTGGGGGGTAGCCCGACGAGCACACTGCTGCTCACCATCGGCGGCTTGAGCACGGCATAGCCAACGCCCGCGAGAAGGCCGAGCAGCACGAAGACACCGACCAGGATCTTGTGGCGGCGCACGATTTGCACGGACCGTCTAAGGTCCAGCGCCTGCTCGCTCATCCGGCCTCCGTGGAGCTTCCTGACGCCTCGCTCACCAGCGCGTCGGGTACCGACCATGGTACGGCTGAGTTTGCAAAGAAACGGTCCGCCTTGGGATCGGCCTCGATGAACTCCAGTCGGGTGGTAAGCAGCTCCTTTGCCACGGAGCGGCCGCGGCCCAGGATCGTCGTGGCAGGAACGCGACGCCCGAAGCCGCCCGAGTACCAGCCGAGAATGGGATCAGTCTCACCTCGATGCAGGCTCCAAGCTAGCCCGCGCGGCAGCACCAGCCGTCCTGCACCGGGGGTGGCTGCGCAGGGCCAGCGCAAGTACGCGCTGGCCCCGTCCAGTTCCGCCTGGACATCCGGACCCAGGTGAAAGGCAAGGCGAACCTCGTGCCCGTCGGCGTCGATCTCGTCGGTGATGTTGAGGGAGCGCGATGCCCGGTCCAGCTGGATCGTACGGCGGTGCCGCGCCGGTGGATCGAGCGACAGGTAGCCGTCATGCTCCGCGGTCCATTCGGCGCTCTCGCCATCGTCGCGGACGTCGATCTCCCGGCCGTTAGCATGATTCAGCCACAGGAACGGGCCGCCATCGCTGGACTGGTTCCGCCCGTCGAGCTCGACGGTGTTGTGCGCGATCGTCGAGCGGAAGTACGAACGCCATTCGGGCTCGCCGTGGTAGCAGTAGGTGCCCGGGTCGGCCAGGATGTCCACGCCGCCGTAGCGGACCTCCACCGACAGCGCGTCGGCATGGGCGTGCGCCGCGATACTGAGGAACCCGTGCGGCCCGCCGTCGCACCGGCACCAGATCTCCGGGGCCTGCCCCCCGGCGGTGCGGAGCAGGGTCGTTCCCGCGTCGGCGAACCGGGACGGCCGTTCCGCGGGCCTGCCAGCGACGTCGCGCCTGGCGGAGACCATCGCGCCGATGATCGGCCCGCTCGCGCTCACCGGTGTGGGCGGCCACCAGCCGAGCCGGCCGAAGATCACCTCGCCCAGCGACAGCAGCAGCGGCCAGCGGCTCCACGCCGGGGGATCGAGCAGCAGCGCGCGGCCTTCGTCGTCGTCACCCTGGCGGGGCGGGCGCAGGCGCTCGTCGGCGAGCGCCGCAGCGCTGTCGGTCATCGCGCACAGGCGCTGCCAGGTAGACGCGCTCAGCGGGTGGTCACTCCGCTCGGCCTCGACGGCTGCGAGAAGCCCGAGTTCGGTGACGAAGCACTGGTAATCCGAGGCCAGCTCCCGGCCGATTCCCGAGGGGAACGTATTGCGCGCCAGTTCGTCCTCCAGCAGGCGGGCAGACCCGCGCCGCCAGCGCGCGCTCTCCGGAAACCAAGGGAAAGCACAGCTCGCCACGAGCTGCCCTGCCGCTTCGGCGATCACGTGGTTGTTAGCCGATGAGCCCCGGCTGCGGAATGCGGCAAGGTACTGCTGGTGCCAGCGGATCTGCCGCACCGCGAGATCGTCGTGCTCGAAAAGGCCAGCGGCGCCTGGCCACTCGTCCAGAAGGCGCCGGATCCAGGCCATGCTGATCAGGCGGATGCCGAGCTCGATGCCGCTCGTCCAGTGGATGCCGGACAGGAAAGGGTTCTCCCGCCACCAGGAGCGCAACTGTTCTTCCACGCGTTGCGCGTAGGCGTCATCGTGAGTGAGGAACCAGGCCGTAGCCAGCAGCGTGAGGTGCTGCAGCCGGGCGAGCTCCCAAACCTGCTTGATGTTGCCGGTCTGCTCCTCCACCCGGTGGTTGATCCGGAAGGCGTACCGGCCGGACGGGGAGCGGCGGCCGGTCGCCGGATCGTGGAACCAGTCGGGCCGCACCAGGTCGGTCCTGGTCGCGCCCAGCACTTCCCACTCACCGCGCATGAGCCGGTCCGCGGCCTCCAGCACTGCCGACCTGGCCTCCCCGGGCACGCTGTTGGCGGTGCCCGGTGGGAGCGTGCCGGTGAACCTGCGCTCACCCGCCACCCGCGGAGCCCCCGCGATCTGGCCGGGGCGGACTTGCCGACGTGCCCACGCGACATGGAGCGCCTGGTCACGTGCCCGCCATGCCACTTCGGCAGGTGACATCTGCCGTACTCTCTGCAAATACCAGCCCAGGCGCGACGTCGAGGGATGGGCGGTCACACCGGCTCCGGGCGACCGCTGGACAGGCTCCGTGCCGCCGCGATCGTCGCGCTGGTCGTGGCCACCAAGGAATCAAGACCGATGGGCATCGGTGCACCGGCCCGGCAGGCCTCCAGGAAGCTGGCAAGCTCGGCCCGCTGGCCCTTATCCTGGCCGCCGCGCGAGCGCATCGCGCTGCGCCGCCGCCCGGCCCAGACGCCGGCCCGGGTGAAATTGTCGAGCCGTGCGCTCCGGCCGCCCCCCGCTGCGTCCAGCGTCTCCTTCTGGTAACGGGGATTACCGCCGGTGAGGTAGCTGATGGTGCCGACCGAGCCGTTCCGGAACCTCATAGTGGCCTGCAGGTCACCTGACTCCGGCCCGACCGCCGCGTAGACCTGCTCCGGCAGGCTATCCGCCCACCAGCTGAGCGTGTCGATGAAGTGGCCGCCCTCGCCGGTGAACCGGGATCCTTCCAGCTCCTCGTTGCGGTACCAGCTGTCGGCTGCCAATGGCCCCGCATTGACCAGGTAACGGGTCACCGAACCGCCGGCCGGCTGGCCGAAGCGCGACTTCATCTCCACCAGCAACGGCGCGAAGCGCCGGTTGAAGCCCACCATCAGCCGGTCGTTACCGGTAGCCGCGACGGTGTCGATGACCTGCTGCAACTCGTCGCCAGTCAGCGCTAGCGGCTTCTCGACGAACACGGCCTTCCCGGTCTCCAGTGCCCGGCAGACAAGGCTGGCGTGCGTGGCATGACGGGTGACGATGAAGATCGCGTCAAGCGAGGTGTCCTCGAGCACCGCGTCCGCCGTGGTCGAGGCAGCCACGAAGCCGAAGCGGCGCTGGGCGTTGACGGCCGACAGGGACCGGGCCGTCGCGACATTGGCCAGGCGGACCGAGTTCATCTTGGCAAGGTGCGGCAGCAGCATCGAGGACGCGTAGTTGCCGGCGCCGATGAACCCGACCATCAGCTGGCCGGTACCCGCGCCGCGTGGCGCGGCCGTACGGCTGCCCGATATCAGCTGGCTCGCAGGGCGTGGCTCAGTGTCCGGCGACGTTGCGGGGTACTTGAGCAGCACCCCCACGGCGTTCGAGCCGGACGCCAGGTCACCATAGACAGCGGTCGCCTCCTCGATGGGGTAGATCCCGGAGACCAGCGACTCGACGTCGATGTCCTTATGCGCGATGAGGTCGAGGAAGCACTCGAGGTTGCGCCGCTCCGTCCAGCGCACGTAGCCCGCCGGGTAGTCGATGCCCTCGAGCTCGTACCGGTCGTCGTACCGCCCCGGCCCGTAGGATCTGGAGAAGCGTACGTCCAGCTCCTTGTCGTAGTAGGCGTTCCAGGGCAGGTCCAGGCGGGTCTTGCCGATGTCCACCACCCGGGCGCGGTCTCGCGCCAGCCTCGCGGCGGCCTCCACCGGCCCGTTGGAGGAGCCTCCCGCGGCCAGAAGCAGATGATCCGCACCGCGCCCGGCGGTCAGCTCGGCGAGGGCCTGCTCGACGGCGGCCATGCCCTCGTCGGTGGGCGGCGCGCAGAGGTGCGCACCAGCTCGCTCGGCCTGGCGGCAGCGCTCCTCGACCACGTCGAGCCCGACGACACGCACTCCGGCGGCGATCAGCAGGCGGACCACGAGCTGGCCGACGAGGCCGAGCCCGATCACGCAGGCGGTGTCGCCGAGCTGTGCCTCGGTGCGCCGCACGCCGTGCATGGCGATCGCCCCAACGGTGGAGAACGCGGCGTGCTCGGGCGAGACACCCTTGGGGACCGCGGCGCACAAGTTGACCGGGATCCAGTTGTACTCGGCGTGCAGGGCGTACTCGTTGCCGGCGGCGGCGACGAGCTGCCCGGCGTGGAACTCCTCGGCGCCGCGCCCCACCTCGGTCACGACACCGCACAGGGAGTAGCCGAGCGGCGTGTAGGAGTCGAGCCGGTTCATCACCTTCTTATAGGTGGCGACCGCGCCCTGCTGCGCGACCGAGTCGAGCACCTTGCGCACCTGGTCGGGGCGCGCCCGCGCCTTGCCGACCATCGACATCTTGGCCTCGCTCACCTTCATCATCTCGGTGCCGGTGGAGATGAGCGAGAACAGCGATCGCACGAGAACGCCGCCGGGACGGCACACCGGAGCCGGCACGTCGAGAACAGCAAGCTCACCGGACTTGTAGTTCTGGGCTATCTGTTTCATCGGATCCTCTGGTCGGCGGCCGCGACGTACCGGATGTCCTGGTTGTTACGCCGCCACGCCCATCGACTGGGCGTGGCGGTACCACAGCTCCAGCGTCAGCAGCTGCCATATCTGCTTGGAACGGTCCTCGCGGCCAGCCTCTTCGTCCTGGATGAGACGCAGCAGCGCCTCCCGGCGGACGATCCCTGACCCCACGAGCTCACCGCCGACGAGCACATCACGGATGACCTCTTGCAGGTCATTGCGCACCCACGCGCGGAGGGGGGCGCTGAAAGACGCCTTGGGCCGGTACACGATCTCACGCGGCAGCCAGCTCTCGGCCACCCGCTTGAGCGCAACCTTGCCCTGGCGGCGCCTGATCTTCGCGGTGCCATCGATTGAGAACGCCGCATGCGCCACGACGGGATCGACGAATGGGACGCGCACCTCGACGGAGGCCGCCATGCTGGCGCGGTCCGTGTAGGTGAGATTGAGCCCGGGCAAGAACATGCGCGCGTCGGCGAGGCACATCCGGTTGACCTCGTCCGGCAGCGAGTTGTCACGGTAGAGGTCGCTATGCTCCGCCACAACCTGGTCAACGTGTGAGGCGAGGTCCGGGTTTACGAGGGCGGCCAGTTCGGCTGGATCGTACAGGGTGTAGCTGCGGCGGAAACGCTGCTCCTCCGGCAAGTCGGCGAAGGTCAGGAAGCGCTTCGCCCACCGGGCATAACGCAGGCCGCGCCCGGCGGCGGTGACCGGGAGCCGGTCCACGGTGGACCGGATGAGCGCCCGGGAACCCGCGGGCAGCCGGTGGTACTTGCCGGCCATGACACACGCGAGATGCTTGCGGTAGCCGCCGAACAGCTCGTCGGCGCCCATGCCGGAAAGGACCACCTTGACGCCACGCTCGCGCGCCGCCTCGCACATGAGGAGGGTGTTGATCGCGGCCGGGTCACCGATCGGCTCGTCGAGCACGTCCACGATGCGGGGCAGCAGGCGCACGATGTCGGGTGAGATTTCGATCTCGTGCAGGTCGATGCCGTAGCGGGCCGCCACCTTCCGTGCGTAGACGGCATCGTCCGGCATGGCCTCCAGCCGCTGGTCCTCGGGCCGGAAGGTGATCGTGTAGGCGTCGATCCCGGCCTCGGCCTGGTGGGCCAGGACCGTGACGATGCTTGAGTCCAGGCCGCCGGACAGGAAACTGGCCACCGGCACGTCCGACACCAGATGGGCGCGGACTGACTCCTCGATCACGGCACCGAGGTCGGCGGGCGGCCCCGCCCCGGCTTCGGCCGCCACGTCCGCGGGCCGCCAGTAGTACTGCACCCCGACGCTGCCGTCCGGGCGGAATCGCGCCCAGGAGCCAGCTGGGAGCTTTTGCACCTGATCGATGGCGCACCGCTGCTCGGGCAGCCAGTAATAGAGCATCGACGCCACCAGGGCGCCCGGCTCGATCCGCAGTTCGGAACCGAGCGCAGCCACCAGCGCCTTCAGTTCCGAAGCGAATACCACCCCGCCGCCGCGCGGCAGGTAGTACAGCGGCTTGATACCCAGCGGGTCACGCGCCAGGACGAGATCGCCAGTTTCAGCGTCGAACAAAGCGAACGCGAACATGCCGCGGAACCGGCGCAGGGCACCGGGTCCCCAGGCGCGCCAGGCCTCGAGCACCACCTCGGTGTCAGAACTGGTAGCGAAAGGGACGCCCCGTGCGGCCAGTTCCGCCCGCAGTGCCCGGTAGTTGTACATTTCGCCGTTGTAGATGAGCGTCAGGCCATGCTTGTGCAGCGGCTGGTCAGCCGCCGCGCTGAGGTCGATGATCGAGAGCCGCCGGTGCCCCAGGTGCACCGCCACCCGGTCATTCTCCAGGTGCCAGGTCCCGGCCGCGTCCGGCCCGCGATGAGCGATCCGGTCGCTCATGACGTCAACCAGCTTCCGTCCATCAGTCTGCTGGTAACAGCCGGCGATCCCGCACACATCAGCCCCCGGCCGCTGCGGCAGGCGCGCCGCCGGAGGTCAGGCGCTGGTAGACGCCCAGATAGGCGCGCTGCTGGTGGCTCCAGGCCAGTTCCTGCTCGACCCGGGCACGTCCCAGCCTCCCCAGGCGGGACCGCCTGGGCTCGTCGTCCATCAGCTCCACGATGGCCGCGGCATACTTCTCCACATCGTTTGGCTCGACGTACACGCCGGCGTCGCCAGCCGAGACCCGAGTCTCGCGCAGGTCGAAAGCAACTACCGGAAGCTCGAAGGCCATGTACTCCATCGTCTTGTTCATCGTGGACAGGTCGTTGAGCGGGTTCTTCGGGTCGGGTGACAGGCCGACATCCGCCGTGGAGAGGATACGGCCGACGAGCTCGTCCGGCGCCCTCCCGGTGAATTCCACGTGGCCCGCCAGGCCCAGCTCGTCGCGCAGCGCCACCAGCTCGTCGAAGCAGTCGCCCTTGCCGATCAGCGTGAAGGCGATGTCGTCGCGGCCCATGCTGTGCACCACGATGTCAGCGGCCCGGACGACGATGTCCACCCCGTCCTGAGGTCCCATGACGCCGATGTAGGCGGCGAGGAAACGCCTGCCCCGGCGCAGCTCGGGATGGGCTGGACCACGCCGCAGCCGCTGCGGGTCGGGGCCGCTGCGGACGATCGTGACGTCCTTGGCCGGCTTGCCACTTCGTGTCAGGGCGACGTCACGGTAGGAGCCGTTGGTGGCGATCACGTGGTCCGCGGTCCGGTGTGTCCGGCGCTCCAGCGCCCGCAGCACCTTGTAGGGCAGCTTCGGGCCATCCGGGAACCGGGATTCATAGAGCTCCGGGCACAGGTCGTGGTGGTCGAAAACGAACCGGGTGCGGTCGAGGGCACGAAGGAGCAGGGCGATCGGCCAGAAGATGTCCGGCGGGTTGCATGCCTGGATTACCCCGAACCGCCCGGACCGTCTCGCACGCAACGTCAGCCACGCGGTCGCGAGAAAGGAGTAGGCGTACTCCGTGACGAACCCGAGCTTGCTCCCGCCAGGGGCGTAGGGCCGGTACTTGTACAGCGCCACGGTATCGATGACCTGATACGCCGGGTCACCATCACCCTTGGGGCACACCACGGCGACCTGGTAGCCGGCTGAGACAAGCGCTTGGCATTCAAGCCACACCCGCCGGTCGAAAGGCACCGGCAGGTTCTGGACGATGATGAGAATCCGGGTCACCAGCCGAGCCCCCCGTAGCCCGTTCCGACATAGCCAAGGCCGACCACTGCGACCTTCATCGCCTCACCTCACACGGGCCCAGCCAGCACACAGAATGGGTGGATAAGTAAGGGGCCAGTGAGCATATGAGCGCTGAGCAGATGGCCATGATACGGCACATCCGCGTGAGGCCCTGGCCTGTCAGCAGATGTCACATGGTTATTACGCACTGTAACGTAATAGATGCGTTAGGTTGCAGGCTGGCAGCGGGTCCGGAGAAAATGTCCTGCCGATGTATCAGGACCAGGCCGCCGGGCTCCACTGAGTCGGTGGGGAGTCCCCCGACCCTAACGGGAGGAGGAGGGCCTTGTGAACGTCCGCCCCGTTCCGGGGATCGCCGGTGCGCTGCTGTTTACGCCCACCCCGCATGTGGATGAGCGCGGCTTCTTCTGCCGCACGTTCGATGCTGATGTCATGCGTACCGCCGGGATCGACCCCGCTGCGTTCGTGCAGGACAGCCTGTCCCGCTCCGTGCGCGGTGTGGTGAGAGGCCTGCATGTGCGTCGTGGGAACGGGGAAGCGAAGCTCGTGCGATGCTCGTTCGGCGCGATCTTCGATGTCATCGTAGACCTGCGGCCCGGCTCACCCACGTACCGCAACTGGGAGAGCTTTGAACTGCGCGACGAGGAGCAGGTTTCGCTTTATGTGCCTGCGGGATGCGCGCATGGGTTCCAGGCCCTCACCGGCACGGCGGACGTCTCTTACCGGATTGACCGACCCCACGACCCTGCCGAGGACGTGTCGATTGCTTTCGATGACCCCCAGCTGGCCATCCCGTGGCCCCTTCCGGTGACCACGATGTCGCAGCGTGACCGACTCGCTCCGTCCGTCGCTACCGCGATGGGGCTGCAGGCATGAGGAGGGCACGCACCCGGCTGGCTGCTTCCCCGGCGTCGTTCCAGCCCCCGAAAGCGGCGATGACCTGGGGCGAGGTGAGCTTGCCGATGCCGTCCAGCTCGATTACCCACCGGCGCCCAGCCGCCACGGACCATGACCGTGCCTGACCGCCTGGCCCGGCCGGCTGGTGCCTCCCTGCTGGCTGCCCTGGCCGGGCGGGTGGTGGTGGCGGATGGGGCGATGGGGACGATGCTCCAGGCCAGCCCGGTGACGCTGAGTGATTTTGATGGTTATGAGGGCTGTAATGAGGTCCTTAATCTGACCCGGCCTGATGTTGTCCGGTCGGTCCATGACGCCTATCTGGAGGCGGGTGTGGATTGTGTGACGACGAATACTTTCGGGGCCAATCTGGGGAACCTGGGGGAGTATGGGCTGGCGGGGCGGGTGGAGGAGCTGTCGGCGGCGGGTGCGGCTATCGCCCGGGCTGCTGTTGATGCGGTGAGTGGGGATGGCCGTGCGCGGTGGGTGCTGGGTTCGGTTGGCCCGGGTACCAAGCTGCCCACGTTGGGTCATGTGCGGTTCGCTGAGCTGCGGGATGCCTATCAGCGGAATGTGGCGGGGCTGCTGGCTGGCGGGGTGGATGCGGTCATTGTGGAGACTTGCCAGGATCTTTTGCAGGCGAAGGCGGCGGTGGCCGGGGCGCGGCGGGCGATGGCTGCTGGGGGGTGTGTGGTCCCGCTGGTCGTGCAGGTGACGATTGAGACGACCGGGGCGATGCTGCTGGGTACCGAGATCGGGGCGGCGCTGACGGCGCTGGAGCCGCTGGGGATCAGTGTGATTGGGCTGAATTGCGCGACGGGCCCGGGTGAGATGAGTGAGCATCTGCGGTATCTGGCTGGTCATGCCAGGGTGGGGTTGTCGTGCATGCCTAATGCGGGGCTGCCGGTGCTGACCGCCGGGGGGGCGCACTATCCGCTCACCCCCGGCCAGCTGGCGGATGCGCAGGAGATGTTCACCGGCGAGTTCGGGCTGGGACTGGTGGGTGGCTGCTGTGGCACGACGCCTGAGCATCTGGCGGCGGTGGTGGACCGGGTGCGGGGCAGGCCGGCCGCGCGGCGGCGGCCGCGGCCTGACCCTGGTGTGGCTTCGCTGTATCAGCATGTGGCTTTCCGGCAGGACACCTCGTTTCTGGCGATCGGGGAGCGGACCAACGCCAACGGGTCGAAGGCGTTCCGGGAGGCGCTGCTGGCCGGCCGTTATGACGACTGCGTGGCGATCGCCCGCCAGCAGACCCGCGACGGCGCCCATCTGCTGGATGTGTGCGTGGATTATGTGGGCAGGGACGGGGTGGCCGACATGGCCGAGGTGGCGGGCAGGCTCGCCACCGCCGCGACGCTGCCGCTGGTGATCGATTCCACCGAGCCGGAGGTGATCCGGGCCGGGCTGGAGATGCTCGGCGGCCGGGCGGTGGTCAATTCGGTCAACTATGAGGATGGGGACGGCCCGGGTTCGCGGCTGGCCCGGGTGATGCCGCTGGTGGCTGAGCATGGCGCGGCGGTGGTCGCGCTGACCATCGACGAGCAGGGCCAGGCGCGGACCCGGGAGGCGAAGCTGGCTGTGGCCACCCGGCTGATCGAGGACCTGACCGGCCGGTGGGGGATGGCCCGGTGTGACATCATCGTGGACTGCCTGACGTTCCCGATCGCCACCGGGCAGGAGGAGACCCGCCGCGACGCGCTGGAGACCATCGAGGCGATCGCGGCGGTCAAGCAGCGTTACCCGGATGTGCAGACCACGCTGGGGGTGTCGAACGTCTCGTTCGGGCTGAACCCGGCCGCGCGGGCCGTGCTGAACTCGGTGTTCCTGGATGAATGCGTGCGGGCCGGGCTTGACTCGGCGATCGTCCACGCCTCGCGGATCATGCCGATCGCCCGGATTCCGGCCGACCAGCTGCAGGTGGCACTGGACCTGGTCTACGACCGCCGCCGGGACGGCTACGACCCGCTGGCCACCTTGCTGGCGCTGTTCGACGGGGTCGACACGGCCGCGGTCAGGGCCAGCCGGGCGGCGGAACTGGCCGGCCTGCCGCTGTGGGAACGGCTGCGGCGGCGGATCGTGGACGGCGAGCGGGCCGGGCTGGAAGCCGACCTGGACGAGGCGCTCAGCCAGCGGCCGGCGCTGGAGATCGTCAACGACGTCTTGCTGGATGGCATGAAGACCGTCGGCGACCTGTTCGGCTCCGGCCAGATGCAGCTGCCGTTCGTGCTGGTCTCGGCCGAGGTGATGAAGGCGGCGGTCGGCTACCTGGAACCGCACATGGAACGCTCCGGTGAGGCCGGCAAGGGGCGGATCGTGCTGGCCACGGTCAGGGGCGACGTGCACGACATCGGCAAGAACCTGGTCGACATCATCTTGTCCAACAACGGATATGACGTGGTGAACCTGGGGATCAAGCAGCCGCTGTCGGCGATCGTGGACGCCGCCACCGAGCACGGCGCGGATGTGATCGGCATGTCCGGGCTGCTGGTCAAGTCCACCGTGGTGATGAAGGACAACCTGGCCGAGCTGAACTCCCGTGGCCTGGCCGCCCGGTGGCCGGTGCTGCTCGGCGGCGCCGCGCTCACCCGCGCCTACGTGGAGCAGGACCTGGCCCAGCTGTTCGACGGGCAGGTCCGCTACGCCCGGGACGCGTTCGAGGGACTGCGGCTGATGGACGCGGTGATGGCGGTCAAACGGGGCGAACCCGGGGCCGCGCTGCCCGCGCCGCGGCAGCGGCGGGTCACCGCCGCCGCGCGGCTGGCACTCACCGACCCGGCCGACATGCCGGCCCGGTCCGCCGTCACCACCGGCAACGAGCTGCCGGTGCCCCCGTTCACCGGCGACCGGGTGGTCAAGGGCATCGCCCTTGCCGACTACGCCGCCTACCTGGACGAGCGCGCCACCTTCCTGGGCCAGTGGGGCCTGCGGCCGGCCCGCGGCGGCGGCGGGCCCTCCTACCAGGAACTGGCCGAGACCCAGGGCAGGCCCCGGCTGCGGATGTGGCTGGACCGGATCCAGGCCGAGGGCATGCTGGAAGCCGGGGTCGTCTACGGGTACTTCCCGGCCGTCAGCGAAGGCAACGACCTGGTAATCCTGGACGGCGCCGGGCAGCAGCGGGAACGGTTCACCTTCCCCCGCCAGCGCCACGACCGGCACCTGTGCCTGGCCGACTTCTTCCGCCCCGCCACCACCGGACAGACCGATGTGGCCGCCTTCCAGCTCGTCACCGTCGGCAGCAAAATCAGCCAGGCCACAGCCGAACTGTTCGCCAAAGACGCCTACCGCGACTACCTCGAACTGCACGGCCTATCCGTCCAGCTCACCGAAGCCCTCGCCGAATACTGGCATGCGCGCATCCGCGCCGAACTCGGCCTCGCCCAGCACGACCCCCCCGCACTGGAAGGAATCCTCAAAGTCACCTACCGCGGCTGCCGGTACTCCTTCGGCTACCCCGCCTGCCCCGAACTCGAAGACCGCGCCAAAGTCGTGCGGCTGCTCCACCCCGAACGGATCGGCGTCGAACTAACCGAAGAATTCCAGCTCGTCCCCGAACAATCCACCGACGCACTCATCACCCACCACCCCGAAGCAAAATACTTCAGCGCATGACCGGGGCCCTGCGCCTCGAGCGTGCCGGATTGCTGTGCCCCCAACCAGAGGCACGCACCGACTACAGACATGCCGTGATACCTGTCACGGCAGAGGTCGCCGGGCAGGGATGCCGACGCCGCGGGGCGGGCGCCCTATTCTGTTGCTGGCGGCCGCACGTCGCCGACCGCCGCCAGCAGCACATCTGTGATGGCCTCCGGGCAGATCAGGATATCCGGCTGCCAGGGTGAAACCCGGTTGTATGCCAGCTTCGAGCCGTCCAGCCGGCTGGCGTGCAGGCCCGCGGCCAGCGCGACGGCCACTGGCGCGGCCGAGTCCCACTCGTACTGACCGCCGTCGTGCAGGTATGCGTCAGCGTCACCGAGGATGACCGCCGCCGCCTTGGCCCCGGCCGAGCCGAGCGGCACCAGTTCCGCGCCCAGCCGGGCGGCCAGTGGCGCCAGGAAGGCCGGTGCCCGGGTACGGCTCATGACGATGCGCAACGGCTGGCCGCCCGCCCCGGGCCGGCTCCCCTGCCTGGGCCGGGGGGGCTGGGCCGTGGACAGGACCTGGTCCCGGGCGGGCAGCGCGACCGCGCCCGCGGTCAGCTCGCCGCGCTCCCACAGCGCCACGTGGACCGCCCAGTCGGTGCGGCCCGGCTCACCGTACTCGCGGGTGCCGTCCAGTGGATCCACGATCCACACCCGGTCCGCGGTCAGCCGGGCCGGGTCGTCCTTGCCCTCCTCGGACAGCACACAGTCGCCGGGCCGGAGCCGGGCGAGCCTGGCGATGAGGAATTCGTGTGACGACCGGTCACCGGCCGCGCGCAGCTCGCCGGGCTCCCGGTCACTGGCACGCAGCGCCAGCAGCCGCTGGCCCGCCTGCCCGGCGAGTGCGGCTGCAAGCTCGTGATCGGATGGCACCAGCCGGATTCCCCTCAGGTGGCGATGACGGTGGCGCGGCCGGGGCCGGGCAAGGGCAAACCCTAGTCCTGGCGCACGGTGGCGCCGGTCGCGGCCGCCACCCCGAGCGAGCGGTACTCCCAGCCGGCCTTCTGCCACTGCGCTGGGTCGAGCACGTTCCGGGCGTCGATGATGTTCCGCCCGGCCACGATGCCGTCCAGCTGGCCGGGGGTGAGCGCGGCGAATTCCGGCCACTCGGTCAGCAGCAGCACGACCTGGGCGTCCTGGGCGGCCTCGGCCAGGCTGGCGGCGTAGTGCAGGTCCGGGCTGACCCGGCGGGCGTTGTCCATCGCCGCCGGGTCGTAGACGGTGACCCGCGCGCCCAGGCCGGTCAGGATCTGGGCCACGTCCAGGGCCGGTGAGTCGCGCACATCGTCGGAGCCGGGCTTGAACGCGGCGCCCAGCACGCAGATACCCGCCCCGGCCAGGTTCCCGCCCGCAAGTTCGGCGGCCAGGTCGGCGGTGCGAGCCCGGCGGCGCAGGTTGATCGCGTCCACCTCGCGCAGGAAGGCGAGCGCCTGGCCCGCGCCCAGCTCCTCGGCCCGGGCGGAAAACGCCCTGACATCCTTGGGCAGGCAGCCGCCACCGAACCCGAGCCCGGCCCGCAGGAACGACCGGCCGATCCGTTCGTCCGCACCCAGCACCTCGGCCAGCGCGCGGACATCGCCGCCGGTGGCCTCGCAGATCTCGGCCATCGCGTTGATGAACGAGATCTTGGTGGCGAGGAAGGCGTTGGCCGCGGCCTTGGCCAGTTCAGCCGTCTCCAGGTCGGTGACGATGAACGGGGTGCCGTCGGCCAGCGGCTTGGCGTAGACCTGCCGGAGCAGCGCCTCGGCCCCCGCGGAGGTGACCCCGGCCACGATCCGGTCCGGGGCCAGGGTGTCGGCGACCGCGTTGCCCTCCCGCAGGAACTCCGGGTTCCAGGCCAGCTCCGCACCCGGCCGGACGGCGGCCAGCTCGGCGGCGAGCCGCCGGGCGGTGCCGACCGGGACGGTGGACTTGCCCACCACCAGGCAGGGCCGGTCCAGCAGCGGGGCCAGCTCCGCCACGCAGGAGTTCACCTGGGACAGGTCGGCGGCGTCGCTGCCGCGCTGCTGCGGGGTGCCGGTGCAGATGAAGTGCAGGTCACCGAAGGCCGCTGCCTCCGGGTAGGAGGTGGTGAACCGCAGCCGTCCGGCGGCCAGCCCGCTCCGCAGCAGCTCGCCCAGGCCGGGCTCGTAGATGGGCAGCTCCCCGCGGTTGAGCCCGTCCACCCGGCCGGGGTCGGTGTCCACACCGAGCACGCCGAAGCCCAGGCTGGCCATGGCGGCCGCGTGGGTGATGCCCAGGTAGCCGGAGCCGAGCACGGTGAGGCGAAGGTCAGCGCTCATCAGCACCCTTCCTCTCGCCCGGGCAACCCAGGCAGATTTACCACCGGCGGGGTCGTGGGCCTGGCCCAGCTGGCGCTGCCATCACCGACCGGATATTACCCGGAACCGGTCCCGCTGGGGCATCGGCGTCCCGGCTCCGGCAGGTCACTACTAGGCTGGCAAAATGTTGCGGCGCCTGGCCACCAGCCGGTGGGTCAAGCTGGCGCTGCTCGTGGTGGCGCTCGGCTTCTGCGCTTACGGGCTGTACGCCCAGCGCGCCGACGTGGCTGCGGCGCTGCACCAGCTGGTCTGGGGCTCGGTGGTGGGCGCGGCGGTGGCCGGGATCGCGGGCCTGGGCTGCATGATGCTGGCCTGGCGGACGGTGGTGGCCGACCTCGGCTCGCAGCTGGCGCTGCGGCCCGCGACCCGGGTCATGTTCATCTCCCAGCTCGGCAAGTACGTGCCCGGCGCGGTCTGGGTCACCGCCGCCCAGGTCGAGCTGGGCCGGGAGCATCTGGTCCCCCGCCAGCGGTCGGCCGCCGCCAGCGTCCTGGCCATGCTGATCACGCTGGCCACCGGGCTGCTCGTCGCGGCCGTGACCTTGCCGCTGAGCTCGGCCAGCGCGGTCCGGCAGTACTGGTGGGCGCTGGCGCTTGCGGTGCCCGCGCTGATCGCCCTGTACCCGCCACTGACCAACTACGTGCTGAACCGGCTGCTCCGGCTGGCCCGGCGGCCGCCGCTGGAGCGCCAGCTCAGCATGGCCGGGATGGCCAAGGCTGTCGCCTGGTCGCTGCTGGGCTGGGGTTTCTTCAGCATCCACTCCTGGCTGCTGGTGGCCGACATGACCGGCAAGGGCGTGTCCGTACTGGCGATCGCGGCCGGCGCCTACGCCCTGGCCTGGTCGGTCGGCTTCGTGCTCATTCCCTTCCCGGGCGGGGTGGGGCCACGGGAACTGGCCTTCATCGCCGCGCTGGCACCGGTCATGCCGCGGGGCTCGGCGATCGTGGTCGCCGTCGTCTCCCGGCTCGTGCTGACCGTCGCCGACCTGGCCTGGGCCGCCCTCGCCTTCGCCCTCGGCCGTGGCCTGCGCGCCGCCCCCGCCGACCCTCAGTCGACCCCGAGGCCACCTCAGCACCCTCCAAGACGCCGCTGTCGCGCGCATGAACAGCCCAGCCATGCGGCGGAACTAGCAGGATCTCGCGGATCGACTTCGGTCGAGATCCTCTGTCGGGTGGGTTTACAATTGACTAAACCAGGTAACGTCCTTTGGCGAGAGGCAGGTGAGCGGTTGGAGGAGTGGGAAATCTATGTCACCGATGAGGTCCGTGACTGGATAGATGCGCTGGATAACGCCTCACATCGGTTGGTCGTGCAGGCGATCGATATCCTTGCCGGCCGCGGCCCGACGCTGGGGCCGCCCGTTAGTTGATCATGTCGAGCACTCGACTATCCAGAACCTCAAGGAGCTGAGACCGGGGTCAGCCGGGCGCAGCGAGCTTCGCATCCTGTTCGTGTTTGATCCGTGGCGATCGGCGATCCTGCTGGTAGCCGGTGATAAGTCGGGCCAATGGCGGCAGTGGTACCGGGAGGCCATCCCGAAGGCAGAGCATCTGCTGGAGATCTACCTGAAAGAGCGCGCTGAGGAAGAAGGGGGCGGGTGATGGCACATACCAAGTGGTCCGATATCCGCGAGGAGCACATTGAGCGGGTCGGCCGCGAGGAGTTCGAGGCTGGCAAGGAGCGGATGCTTGCCGAGGCACGCGGCTGGCGGCTGGCGGAAATACGCCGCCGGCGGGGGTTCACCCAGGCGCAGGTTGCCGCCCGGATGGGGGTTGGCAAGAGCCGGGTCAGCCAGATCGAAACGGGTAAGGTCGCCACCCGGGATGTCCTTGACCGGTACATCGAAGCGCTCGGCGGGCGGTTGAGTTTGATGGCGGACTTCGGCGACGAACTGCTTCGCGTTGGCTGAGTTGCCGCTTGCCCACCCCCGCCAGGATGGTCGCATCACCGCTCCATGAGGTCGCGCAGGGACTCCGCATTCAGCAGGAAGAGGGTGTAGGCGGCCAGGGTGCAGTCGTCGGTGATGGCGCCGGAGCGGATCATCGCCTCGAACCGGGCCCGCGGGAACCAGCGGTGCAGCAGGTCCTGCTCCTCCGGTTCCAGTTCGGCCCGGCCGTGGGTCAGGCCAGCCGCGACGAAGACGTCGAACCCCTGGCTGGACACACCGTTGGCGCACTGCAGATGCCCCAGATGGCGCATCTGCGCGAGCGGTAAGACCGGTCTCCTGGCGCAATTCCTCCCGGGCCAGGTGCTCGGCATCGGTGGCCGGTGCGAGGCCGGGGAACGTTCCCTGCGGGAACTCCCATGATCTGGCCCGGACCGGATAGCGGTACTGCTCGACCAGATGGAACCCGCCGTCCTCGACCGGGATGATCAGCGCGAAGTCCGGCTTCTCCAGGTACGAGTAGATGCCCTCCGAGCCGTCCGGCCGCCGGATCCGGTCCTCGCGCAGACGCAGATACGGCGTCTCGTACGCCACCTCGGTGGATAGCTGCTCGACCCGCAGCCCGGCCGGTTCCGGCAAGGGCTCACCTTCCTGCCGTGCCAGTGAAGTTCAGGCGTTCGCGGCCGGGATGGCCTTGGTGATGGCCGCCAGGTAGTCGTCCCAGAGCGGCCCCGGGTCGGCCGGCCGGGCACCCTGGCGCAGCCTGGCCAGTGTGCCGGGCTGGTAGAGCTGGCCGATCGCCCGGGCCAGGTCGGCGGCGTCGCCGGGGGTGCACAGCAGGCCATTGACCCCCTCGGTGACGGTGGCCGCGATCGAGCCCGCCCGGGTGGCGATCACCGGGACGCCGTACCGGAAGGCCAGCAGCGGATTCTGGGAGGCGGTGGCCGACCGGTAGGGCAGCACCAGCGCGTCGGCGGTGGCGAACAGCGCCGGGATGCCCGCGGCCGGGACATAGCCCTCGGCCAGCGTGACCCGTCCGGTCAGCCCCAGGTCGGCGATCAGCCGCAGCAGGCCGTCCCGGCCGTCCCAGATCTCCCCCGCCACCGTGAGTGCCACGTCCGGGCTGGCCTGCGCCAGCGCCCGCAGCAGCACGTCCAGCCCCTTGTACGGGCGGACGATGCCGAAGAACAGCAGCCGGTGCTGGGTGGACCCGCGGGCCGGGCCGGTGCCCGGCCCGGCCGCCGGCGCGGGTCCGGGCAGGTGCGGCGGCATGACGGTGGCCTGCACCGGGGCGGTGGTCAGGCTGGCCGCGACGGCCGCTTCCGCGTCCGAGTGCACGATCACCGCGTCCACCCGGCGCAGCAGGGCCCTCATCAGCGGCCGGTCGAAGGCACGGCCCTCGTGCGGCAGCACGTTGTGGCACAGCGCCAGCACCGTGCAGCCGCCCGCCCGGGCCGCCCGGGCCAGGGTCAGGTAGGCCGGCGCCTGGATCGGCGTGACCACGCACAGCACCACCGCGTCGAACCGCTCCCGGGCCAGCCGGCGGCCGGCCCGCCACCAGCCATCCGGCCGGTACCAGGCCAGCACCCGCTCGGTCGCCCCGAACACCGGCAGTTCCGGGGTGTCCACGGTGAGCTGGCCGGGATAGAGCAGTTTCGGGTACTGGGCGGTCCAGGACAGCAGGACGACCTGATGGCCCGCGGCGGAGAGCCGGTGCGCGAGAGCCGTTGTGTGCTGTGCTGCCCCGCCCTTGTAGGGGTGGGCGGGCCCGACGATCGCGATCTTCACCGGGCGCGGGCCGGCCGCCAGCGGGTCACGTGTCCCCCCGGGACCGGACGATCAGGTCGGCCAGCAGCGCCAGCGTGGCGATGATCAGCCCGCTGACGAAGATCAGCACGGTGTTGACCGCCACCCGCAGCGGGTGCACCGCCAGGTCGAAGATGCCCTTGGCGATGCCGAGGCCGATGAGCGTGAGCGCCAGCGGCATCAGCACCTTGAGCGGGTTGAAGTACATCACCATCCGCAGCACCTGGAGCAGATAGCGGTAGGCGTCCCGGACGAACTTGAACTTCGACGTGCCCGCCCGCTTGGCGTACTCGATCGGCACGTACCGCACGTCGTGCTGGTTGGACAGGAACGCGATGGTGATCGTGGTCACGCAGGAGAACCCGGGCGGCAGCAGCCGCAGGTAGGGCAGCGCCACCTCCCGCCGGAACGCCCGCAGCCCCGAGTTCAGATCGGGGATCTCGGTATTGGTAAGCACCTCGGCGAGTTTGCGGATGAACCACTTGGCCGGCACCCGCAGGAACTTGTGCGTGCCCTGCTCGCTGGTCCGGGCGCCGACCACCTGGTCCAGCGCCGGGTCCTTCTCCAGCAGCTGGACCAGTTCCGGGATCCGCTCGTTCGGGTAGGTCATGTCCGCGTCGGTCCACACCACGATCTGGCCCCGGGCCTGCTGGGTGCCGATCCGGCGGACCGTGCCGGAACCGCCATTGCGGTGGAAGTGGACGATCCGCAGCTGGGGGTACGCGGGTGCGGCCTCGTGCAGCCGGGCGAGGGTCCCGTCGGTGGAGGCGTCGTCGAAGGCGACCAGCTCGTACGGGTACCCGCTGGCATCCATGGCCGCGCAGATCCGGGCCACCTCGGTCGTGACATGATCCTGCTCGTTGTAACAAGGCAGGATGATGGAGACGTAGGGATCCGGCGGCAGAACATCGCTCACGGGGGCAGAGACTACTAGCCGCCGGGGAGGATCCGGTACCAATACCACCGACAAGGGGGCGCCGGCCCGGGTCGCCGCGCCTGCTGAAGCGGCTCCGCCGCCGGTCCCGGCGTTGGTAGGCTGCATACCGCTGTCTGGCGGCATCGCGCCCTGGCTGGCCGGCAGTGAAGACGTGAGCGGCCCCGGCAGCCACGGGCCGTATCCCGGGAGGAGATCCGGTTCACAGCTCTGACTCTGACGCCGTGGGCGACCGGCCAGCCGCGGCGATGACCGAGCCGATGGCGCCAGCCGTTACCGCCCGGCCGGAGCAGGCCGCGACGGCGGATGTGCCGCCGGACTGGTGGCGCCACCCGGCCGCCCGGGCGGCCAGCCTGCTCCAGGCCGAGTGGGTCTTCGTGCTCGCGTTGCTGGCCGGCGCGTTGCTCCGGCTCTGCGCCGTGCTCGGCTTCCGGCCCATCATGTGGTTCAACGACGGGCTTGAGTACCTCGGGGTCGCCCTGCGGTGGCAGGCCTATCCGGTCCGGCCGGTCGGGTACAGCGCATTCCTGCGCCTGCTGCTGCCCTTCCACAGCTTCGCGCTGGTCGCGGCACTCCAGCACCTGATGGGACTCACCGTCGCGGTCCTGCTGTACGCGCTGCTGCGGCACTGGCGGGTGCCGGGGCCGCTGGCAACCCTGGGAGTGGTGCCGCAGTTGCTGGATGTGCACCAGGTCCAACTTGAGCACCTGCCGATGTCAGACACGCTGTTCACGTTCCTGCTCGTCATCTCGCTAGTGCTGCTCGGCTGGCAGCGCCGGGCGACACCACTGGCCGCGGGCGCAGCCGGGTTCGCGCTTGCTCTGGCGGCACTGACCCGCTCGGTCGGCCTCCCGCTGGTCATCCTGGGCGGGATCTATCTCCTCATCCGCTGGCCGGGCTGGCGCCCGCTGGCGGCCTACGCGCTGCTCGCCCTGCTCCCGCTTGGCTCTTTCGCCGCGTGGTACCACCACGAGCACGGCTCGTACGCGTTTGGCGCCGCCGACGGCGTGTATCTGTACTCACGGGTCATGGTTTTCGCCGATTGTGCCGCCATCAAGCCGCCGGCCGATCTCGCGGTCCTCTGCCCGCAGCGGTCGCAGCCACGCTGGCCGGTGTCATCGGACT
This sequence comes from uncultured Actinomycetes bacterium, assembly GCA_963837105.1. Classification (GTDB taxonomy): domain Bacteria; phylum Actinomycetota; class Actinomycetes; order Streptosporangiales; family Streptosporangiaceae; genus UBA9676. The sequence goes on from CAWIMG010000037.1 coordinate 42,098, forward strand.
ACATCTGGCATGCGTCACCGCTGTACCGGCTGCCCGGCCCGCGGTCCATCCCGCCAGACCCGCGCCAGCTGTTCATCCCGCAGCGCAACGGCCCGGCGCTGAAGTTCGCCGTGCGCGCGATCGAGTCCCAGCCCCTGCCCTATCTGCGGGTGGGGCTGCGGGACTTCGTGCGCAGCTTCGGCTGGAGCCGTCAGCCATACCCGAACGCGCCTGTGGTTCACAACTACACGTTCTCCCGCCGCCCCTACCACATCGGCCCGGGCCGGATCTATATCCCCGGCGCGACCGCCGGCCAGGACATGACCAGCTACGAGCGCGGCAACGCGCAGACCCGGGTGATCGGGCCCTATGCCGGGGTGATGATCGGGCTGCAGCGCTTCATGTTCCTGCCCGGGCCGGCGCTGGCCGTGCTGCTGGCCATCGGCCTCGCCGGGCTGCTCGTGCCCGGACGCCACGACGAACGGCGCTGGCAGGTACTGCTGCTGTGGGGCTTCGCGCTGGCGCTGCTGCTGATCCCGCCGTTCACCGCCCAGTTCGACTACCGGTATGTGCTGCCGGCTGTCCCGCTCGCCGGCGCCGCGGCCGTGCTTGCCGTGGTCATCCTGGTGCCGCGCTGGTCGGCGCGTCCTCGGGACGCGCGGCTGCAGCCGGCTCCGGCTGGCCCGGCGGCCGGTCAGGGCCGGTAGACGGGGACGCCGTCAACCTGGCGAGGCGGAAACCAGTCCGCCGCAGGTAGCCCACGACCGTACCGTAGTCGTACGGACCGCCTGGCGGGGGCGATGCCCGCCGGATCGTCCGCCGCGGTCATAGCAGCCGCGGGTTCCGGGGTTGCCGTGTGAAGGTCGCGCGGCCTGGTTACCGGCCGGGCTCCGACATCCAGACGTCCATCGTGAACGGCAGCGTGTTCCGCGGCGGCACCAGCCGGGTCCGGGCGTCCTTCTGGCTGTGCAGCGCCATGATCTGGGTGACCGGGCCGCCGTACGGGGCGAGCGCCGCCGGGCCGGTCGCCAGCAGCACCGGCCGCCGGCCGGCCTGCTCGATGCCCCGGATGACCGCCCGGACCTGGCTGGGCCGGGTGGCCCCAGCCGCGGGGGCAACGCACATGCCGCGGATGACCTGGGCCAGCTGCTGGGTGAGCTCGCTGCTGAGGATGACCACCGACGAGCCGGCCGGGATGGCCGCACACATCCGGTCCACCGCGCGGATCTCCCCCGGGTAGGAGACCCGGGCGGCCAGCCCGTTCGCGACCAGCCGGATCCCGGCCGGGCCGCCGGATCTGATGCCCAGCCCGTAGGCGGTGACCGCGCCCGGCAGCACCAGCAGCGCCGCGCAGGCAGTCGCCAGCCCAGCCCGCAGCACCCGGTCGTACCCGTGCTCACGCAGCCAGCCGACCAGCCAGGCCGACGCCCAGATGGCCAGCAGGATGAAGCCGGGCAGCACCCCCGGCACCAGCCGCCGGCTCGCCCAGGGGTGGTTGGGGACGATGGCTGGCCGCAGCAGCACGGTGACGATGATCCAGCCGAAGACCATCAGCGGCAGCGTCCACGACGGCGCCCGGCCTTGCAGGCACCGCCGGGCGAGCAGGGCGGCGCCCAGCGCACCGAGCAGCACGGCGGGCAGGCCCAGGTACCACAGCACCCACTCCAGGCTCCGCGCGAAGTAGGGCGCCTGGGAGGCATGAGCCAGGTGGTGCGGGCCGGGCACCGGCGACAGCAGGGGCCGGAGCGCCAGCAGGGCCAGCACGGCGAACGGCAGTGCCGCGGCGGTGGTCAGCAGCCAGGGTGGCGCCGCCGGCAGGCCCCGGCCCCGGAAGACCAGCACAGCCAGCGCGGTGCCGGCCACCACCACCACGGCCAGCGCCGCCAGCGGGTAGAGCGAGTTGCCGATGTGGGCCAGGTAGGGCCGGGACAGCGCCACGCCGTCCACCAGCCCGTACAGTCCGCCCACCAGCAGGCCGCCCAGCAGCGGCCATGCCTGCGGGCGGCGCCCGATGAGCAGCAGCCCGGCGAACGGGATGACCGGCAGGATGTCGCTCAGGCCATCGATCCGGACCACGAGGGTCAGCCCGAGCGCCAGACCGCCCAGCGCGGCGAGCAGCTGGCTGGCCCGGACCGTCCCGGGCCAGCCACGGCCGCGCCGGGCCACGCTGTCCCGGGCCGCCCCGTTCTGGGCCGCCCCGTCCCCGGCCGTGCCGTCCTGCGCCGCGCCGGTCCGGCCCACCGTGAGCGCGTCGATCATCAGGCAGAGCCCGCCCAGGAACAGGATCTGGGCGAGCGGCTCAGAGTAGGTGGACCGGCTGGTGAACTGCTCCGGCATGGTCACCGCCAGCACCAGGGCGGCCAGCGGGGCCCAGCGCGGACCGGCCAGCCGGGCCGCCAGGCCGCCGAACGTGAGCACCGCGCACGCCCCGAGCACCGGCGCGACCGCGACCGTGGCGCTCACCCCGCCCAGCCAGAACCCGCCGGCCAGCACCATCGGCAGGCCCGCCATGAACTGCGGCACCACCGTATGGCCGACCTGGTAGAAAGCCAGCCCGCCGTACTGCAATGCGTGCTGGGCAGCACCGAAGGCGGCCCGCTGCTGGGGAATCGGCAGCGATCCGTGCCGGGCGATCCAGATCCCGAACTGGACATAGGACGCCGGGTCGCGGACGACGATGATCTGCTGCGAGTGGTAGATCATCTGCTGGACGCCGAACCCGATCGCAATCGCGACCACGCTGGCCGCCGCCCACCACGGCGTGCCGCCGGAGCCCCGGCCGGGCACCGGCAGCCCGGTCGGCCACCGGTCGGGCAGCCAGCGCAGGCCGAGCACCACCAGCACGACCGCCAGCGGGATGGACAGCACCAGCATCAGCACGGCGGTGAACCCGCCAGCCAGCAGCAGCGGCAGCCCGGCCAGCAGCCAGGCCATGACCAGCAGGGCGGGCAGCACGGACAGCCGGCCCAGCAACCGGCCAGCTGGGCTGGCCGGGACGGCCGGCTGGCCGCCTTCGGCCCCGTCGGCCGACAGCCCCTTGGCGGTGGTCCCTGGTCCCGCGCTCATCCGACGGCTCCGGTGCGGTGCAACACTACGTAGCCTCTCCGCTGGAAGACGACCTGGTAGCCGGTGCGCTCCAGGAGTGCGACCCGTTGCCGCTGGGCGGTCAGGCTGGGGAACGTGAACTCCCGCTTGGCCACGTCGGCGACCACCCACGGGGGCCGCAGCGGGGACGAGCCGTCACCGTCCCACAGCAGCACGGTATCCCGGGCCGACAACTGCGGCCCCAGATGGTTCACCGCCTCCACAAGCACCCCGGAAGGGACCGCGGCGTCGGCCGCGGCGGCCGCCCTCATCCGCGCGTTCTGCTGGAAGAACGAGGTATTGAAGGCCGCGCCGAAGGCGAACCGGGGCACCAGGACCAGCGCTACCACGCTCATCGCCACCACACAGCCGAGGGCGACCGGGCCAGCCGCCCAGGCCGTGCCCGCGGGCTGCTGGCGCCGCCGGGCAAGTGACCGGTCGATCCGGGCGGCCCCGTCCACCGCGGCGCACACCAGCACCACCACCAGGAAGGCGTTGTACTGGAAGGAAGTGCCCCACCAGCCGGGGAACACCGACCCGAGCATCCGCTCGGCCAGCAGCGGGATGACGGCCAGGCTGATCGGGGACCGCAGCGGCAGGAAACAGAACGCGCCGAACAGCCACAGCATGGTGGTCAGCTTGACCCGCGGGGTGACCAGCAGCCGCAGCGAACTGACCGGGTGCAGCACCAGGTGGGCCAGTGCCTGGGTGGCATCGCTGCCGAGCGCGGTATACGCCCAGTAGTAGCCGGACCGGCCGCCGAAGGCCGGGATGAGCACGTAGATGGCCAGCACCGAAGCCACGGCGCCGACCGCGATCAGCACCAGCGCGACCAGCCGCTGCCTGGGCACCTGCCGCGGCCGGGCGGCCAGCAGGTACAGCCCGATGCCGGCCACGAAGAAGCCCATGTCCTCCTTGACCAGCAGCAGCGCCGCCAGCGCCAGCAGGGCCGGGCGCAGCCGTCCCGCCTGCAGCCGCTCCAGCGCGACCGCGGTCAGCACCGGCGCGAACGCCACCTCGTGGAACCCGAAGTCCATCGCCGACGCGATCGGCCAGCTCAGCGCATACACCACCGCCACCAGATAGGCGGCAAGCACCGCCCGCTGCCCACCACCGAACGCGCGCCGGGTGAACAGCCAGATCGGCGGGATGGCCAGCGCGAACAGCACCGACTGGGCGGCCAGCAGGGTCTGCGGGCCGTTGTGGATCCAGTACAGGGGCGCGAGCACCGCGATGATCGGCGACCAGTGGTCACCCAGGACCGAGAAGTGGGGGCCGAATCCGTTGTGCACCCCCTTGATGATCGATATGCCCGGCTGGAAGTGCGCGTAGGAACGGACCGCCTGATCGAAGATCACCAGGTCATAGGAGCCGGTGCGGAAGGTGTCGTAACGTTCCAGCGCGAACACCGTGTAGGCGGCCGCCACCAGCACCGTGAGCGCGGTCAGGCCGGCCAGATGCGGCCGCCGCGACGGAGCCGGCCCGGCCTCGCGGCCGGCTGCCACGGCTGGCCCGGCGGCATCCGCGGCAGGCCCGGCAGCGTCCGGGCTGGCGGCTTGGGGGCCGGTGACGCCCGGGCCGGCCGGCTCGGGGCCGGTGGCGTCTGGGCTGGCTGCGGGCACGGAACCGTCCGCGGTGGTGCGAATATCCATCGCAGCAGAGACTATCGGCCGCAGCCAGGGGCGGTGGGCCAGTCCGGGCGGCCGCCCGCGCGCGATGGTCACGGGGCCGGGTCGGCCGCCGTGCCCGCCCCGTGGAAGGCGTTCTGGGCGGCGGCCAGGCCGTCGGCCAGCAGGGCAGCCACCGCGTCCGCGGCCCGGTCCACCAGCAACGGCAGTTCCTTGCGCTCGGCCGCCGAGAAATCACGCAGCACGAACACGGCCGGGTCCATCCGGCCCGGTGGCCGGCCGATGCCGAAGCGGATCCGGTAGTAGTCCCGGCTGCCCAGCGACGACGTGACCGAGCGCAGGCCGTTGTGCCCATTGTCGCCGCCGCCCAGCTTCAGCCGGATCGCGCCAAACGGAAGATCCAGCTCGTCATGGATCACCACCAGCCGGCCGGGCGGCAGCCGGTAGTAGCCGGCCAGTCCGGCCACCGGTCCGCCGGATACGTTCATGAAGGTCATCGGCTTGGCCAGGGTCACGGGCCGGCCGGCCAGCCGCCCGTCAGCGACGGCGGCCTGGTACTTGCCGGTGCGGAACCGCACCTCCATCCGGCTGGCCAGCAGGTCCGCGACCATGAACCCGGCGTTGTGCCGGTTGCCCGCGTACCCCGGGCCGGGATTGCCGAGCCCGGCCACCAGCCAGCGTCCGGCGGTCATGGCACCGCGGCCCCCGGCCCGGCCTAGGATTCGGCGGATGCCCCGGCCTCGGCGGGTGCTGCTGCCTCCGGCGACGGCGGCACTTCCTCGGCCGCTTCGGCCGACGGGGTCTCACCGAGGTCGGCTTCCAGCTGCTCGGCCGTGATGGCGGCGAGCACGTGCAGGACCAGCGTGTCCGGATCCACCGCCAGCGTGACACCGGGGGGCAGGGACAGCTGGCCGGCTTGCACGGCGGTGCCGACCTCCATGCCCTCGACATTCACCTCGAAGGCCTGCGGAATGTTGGTGGCCTCGGCCTCCACCGCGATCTGGATCAGCTGCTGGTCGAGCAGGCCGCCGGAGAACACCTCGCCGGTGACCTGGATCGGCACCTCGACGGTCACCTTCTCGCCGCGCCGGACCATGATCAGGTCGACGTGCTGGACGGCTCCCTTGATCGGATCCCGCTGGACCGCCTTGGGCAGCGCGAGCTGGTTGCCGCCGGGCAGGCCGTCCAGGCGGATGAGGACGTTGGGCGTCTTCAGCGCCATCATCAGCTCGTGGCCCGGCAGCGTGATGTGACGGGTGTCGGTGCCGTGCCCGTAGATGATGGCGGGCACCCGGCCATCACGCCGCGTCCGGCGGGCGGGGCCCTTGCCGAACTCGGTGCGCGGCTCAGCGGCGATGCGGACCTCGGGCACGGTGGTGACTCCTTAGCAGGACGATCTGTTGGCCGGCCGCCCTGGCGTCACGGCCCGCACGATGATGGGCCGGTGATGGCGCAGCCGAGCAGGCACACGTGTCGGCGTGCGAGCCCGATTCTAGCCCAGAAACCCCACGGCCAGCGCCGCTGGCGGGAGCAGCCCGGCGCTAGCCCTGGTACTTGGTGTCTTCCTCGGCGCCCTGGTACTTGGTGTCTTCCTTGGCGCCCTGGTACTTGGTGTCCTCCTTGGCGCCCTGGTACTTGGTGTCCTCCTTGGCGCCCTGGTACTTGGTGTCGTCCTGCCCGCCCGGCTCATCCTCGGGGGTGGGCGTCTGGCCAGGGTTGTCTGGATTCGCCATGCTCGTTCCTCCCGGTAACTGCCGCAGTCATCTTAGATGGCGGCCTGCCAGTCCCTCCCGGGCCCGGTCAGGCTCGCCCGCAGTTCGGCCGCCTGGGCCTCGTCGCCCAGCTCCTCAAACAGGGCGAGCGCCGCCAGCAGCAGTTCCCTGGCTTCGTCCTCCGCGCCGGCCCGCAGCCGGACCTGACTGAGCCGCCGCAGGGTCTCCGCCTCGCCATGCCGGTCCGCGATAGCACGCCGGATCGCCAGCGACTGCTCGTAACAGGCCACCGCATCGCCGATCCGGTCAAGACCCAGATAGGCGTCACCAAGGTCACCGAGGTGCTCGGCCTCGGCGTCCCGATCACCCAGCTCACGGAAGATGACCAGCGCCTCCCCCAGGTACGTGATGGCCTCCTCGAACCGGCCCAGGTGCTGGCAGGCACCGCCGACGATGCCGAGCGCGATCCCTTCCCCGTAGCGCTGGCCAGCCCTCCGCTGGACGACCAGGGCCTGCTCGGCCATGGCCAGCGCCTCCTCGAACCGGCCCAGGTCATAGCTGGCATTGGCCACGTTCGTGGCGGCCCGTCCCTCACCCTCGAGATCACCAAGTTCGGTGTAGAGCGTGCGAGCCTGCTCGAAGCAGGTCACCGACTCCGGCATCCGCTGCACCCCGTAGGCCATGCCGAGGTTGTTCAGCATCCATGCCTCCGCCACCCGGTCGCCGGCCTGCCGCGCGCCAGCCAGCCCCACCTGGTGGGTGGTCACCCAGTCCGCCCAGTGACTGCGCCGGTAGAAGAAGCTCATCGCGGCGGCCGCCAGCTTCCAGGCGAACTCGGGCAGCCCCCAGTCCGCTGCCAGCCGGGTGGCGGCCACCAGCCCCGCCCGCTCGGCCTCGCACCACCGCAGCGCCTCCTCCAGCGTCCGGAAGGCGGGCAGTTCCAGCGGCGGCGGGAGCGGATCCAGCGGGACCCGTTTGTGCTGGGGGGAGATGATCGCAGCCGCCCCCTCCACCACATGCAGGTACCAGGTGAGCAGCCGGGTGACCGCGGCCAGCGCGGTCCTGGCCCGGTTTCCACCGCACCAGCCAGGTTGGCGGCGTACACCCGGAGCAGGTCGTGGAAGCGGTAGACATCCGGCTCCGGGGTTCCCAGCAGGTGTGCGTCGACCAGGACCTCCAGCGCCTCGGCCACGTCGTGGCCAGGCTGCCCGGCCAGCGCCGCCGCGGCCAGTGCGGTGATGGACGGCCCGGTCCACAGGCCCAGCAGCCGGAAAACCCGGGCGGAATCCACGGCGTCCGCTCCCATCGACCTCGGCAAGCTGGCGAAACTCACCTCGAACGACGCGCGTACGGCCAGGTTCCCGGCGCGCAGTTCGTCCAGCCGGTGCCGTTCATCCGACAGCCGGTCGGCCAGCGCGCGGACGGTCCAGCCGCCGCGCCCGGCCAGCCGGGCCCCGGCGATCCGGATGGCCAGCGGCAGGCCGACGCAGGCCGCCAGCACCGTGGCGGTGGCCTCCGGCTCGGCGCTGACCCGTCCCTCGCCCACGACCCGGCCAAAGAGGGCACGTGCCTGCGCCGGTGCCAGCACGTCGAGGTCGAGCAGCCTGTTCCCGACCAGTTCCGGCATCGTCCGGCGGGCGGTTATCAGCACCGCGCAGGAGGCGCTGCCCGGCAGCAGCAGCCGCACCTGGGCCGCGTCCCGGGCGTCGTCCAGCACGATCAGCACCCGCTTGCCAGCCAGCCAGGTGCGGAACTGTGCCGCCCGCTCCTCGTCCCCGACCGGGATCCGGGCCGCGTCCGCCCCCAGCTCGCGCAGGAACCTGGCCAGCACCTCGGACGGGCTGACCGGCTCGGTGGAGCCGAGCAGGTTCACATAGAGCTGGCCGTCGCTGAACCGGTCCGCCAGCAGGTGTGCCGCATGCACCGCGAGCGTGGTCTTGCCCAGCCCACCGGAGCCGACCACCAGCACGACCGGGACCGCGCCCGGGCTGCCGGCCAGGCTCTCCCCCGCCGCGCCCGGACCGGCCGGACCGGTGTGCTGTGGGCCGGAGCCCACCAGGCTGCCACCGGTGAGCAGTCCGCGGATCTCCGCCACCTCATCGGCCCGGCCAGTGAAGTCGGCGATGTCAGCGGGAAGCTGGGCCGGCGGCCCGGCGGGCGGAGCGGCAGTTTCCGCCGGTTCCGCTCCCGTCCCCGCAGTCCGGCCCTGGGCAGCCGCGCTCACCGCATCCGCGTTGAGTATGTGCTGGTAGAGCTGCTGCAACTCGGTCCCAGGGTCAACCCCGAGCTCGCCGGCGATCACCTCCCTGACCGCCCCGTAGGCTTCCAGCGCTTCCGCCTGGCGACCCGCTCCGGACAGGGCCCGCATCAGCAGCGCCCACAACGCCTCCCGCAGCGGGTGATCGGCCAGCAGCCGGCGGAGTTCCGGTATCACCTCGGCCTGCCGCCCACACCCCAGGTCCGCCTCTATCCGCAACTCAAGCGCCTGCAGCCGGGCCCACTCCAGCCGGTCCGCCTCCGCGCTCACCAGCGGCGTGGGCGGCACATCCGCCAGCGCCCGGCCACGCCACTCCGCCAGCGCCGCCACCAGCAGGCTGGCGGCTCGCTCATGGTCGCCGGCCGCCATCGCTGCCCGCCCGTCGGCGTACAGCTGCGCGAACCGGTCCGCGTCGAGGTCGCCCGGCGCGAGCACGATCTGGTAGCCGGGCGCCCGGGTGACCAGCACCTGGCCGCGGGTGTCGCCGATGAGCTTGCGCAGGTGGTGGACGTACACGCTGACCAGGTTGCTGGCCTTGGCCGGCGGGGTCTCGCCCCACAGGTCGTCGATCAGCTGGTCGGTGGAGACCAGCCGGCCGGGGGTGAGGACCAAGGTGGCGAGCAGCGCCCGCCATTTCGGTGCCCGGACAGCTGTCCAGCCCTCCCCGGTCCAGGCCTCCAAAGGGCCCAGGATCCGCAACAGCCCCCGTTCGGGCGGATCAATCACGGATCAATCGTGACTCAAGAACCGGGTGACACGCTCGTTTTCAGCACCGAAACAAATCGGGCGGCGAGCAAGACCCGTCAGCAGCCAACCGCCCCGTAGCAGCAGGGAGACCGCGATGTACCAGAGCATCAGCTACGGATTGGCCCAGTCCCACGTCGCCGACATGCGCAGCCAGGCCACCCGCCAGGCGCTCGCCCGGACCGCCCGCCAGGCCCGCCGCACTCCGGCGCAGGACGACCGGAACCCGGTCACCCGGGTCCTCGCCCAGCGCCTGCGTGCCCAGGCTCCCGCCCGCACCGCTTAACCCGCACCTCCTGCCTGGCCGGAACGCCCGGCCACCGGCGGGAGCCGCCCACAGCGGCACAGCCTGACCCGGGGGGCACGACCTGGCCCGCCGCGGACCGCCCAGCGGGGGCGCGGTCTGCGGCGGGCCGGGCCACAGACCGGTGGCCGCAGTCTCCGACCTTGCGGGGGCGGAGACAGCAGCCACCCCGGCATGCCCGGCGCGTTGGAGCATCGGCGCCGGGCATGCCGCTGCCCGGCCATCGTGGCGGCCCGGGCCGCTCTAGCCGACCGGGCCGACGCTGGTCACGGTGAGCACAGCCTCGCCAGCCTCATCGGAGGCAGCCAGTTCTACCACCGCCTGCACCCCCCAGTCGTGATCGCCGGCCGGGTCGTCGAAGATCTGCCGCACCTGCCAGCGGCCCGGCTGCTCGTCAATGATCAGCAGGGCCGGGCCGCGTGCGTCCGGGCCGGTGCCGATGTCCGCATACTCGCCGAAGTAGGGCGCCAGGGCAGCCTGCCAGGCAGCCGCGTCCCAGCCGGCCGCACCGTCCAGGTCACCCAGATCCTGGTACCGGCCGAGCGCGGCCAGTTCCACCCGGCGGAACAGCGCGTTGCGGACCAGCACCCGGAAGGCCCGCTTGTTGCCGGTCACCGCGGGCGGCCGGTCGGCGGCCAGGTGTGCCGCCTCCGCGACCGGGTTGCGCAGCCGCTCCCACTCGTCGATCAGGCTGGAATCGACCTGCCGGACCAGTTCGCCGAGCCATTCGATCAGGTCGGCCAGTTCCTCGGTCCGCGCCTCCTCCGGGACCGTCTGCCGCAGCGCCTTGTAGGCGTCGGCCAGGTAGCGCAGCACCAGGCCCTCCGACCTGGCCAGCCCGTAGAAGCTGACGTATTCGGTGAACGACAGCGCCCGCTCGAACATGTCCCTGGCTACCGACTTGGGCGCCAGTTCGTAGTCGGCCACCCACGGATGGCCGCGCCGGTAGATGTCGTAGGCGGCGGCGAGCAGGTCGGCTTGCGGCCGCGGGTAGGTCACCTCTGCCAGCAGCTCCATCCGCTCGTCGTATTCGACCCCGTCCGCCTTCAGCTGGGCCACCGCCTCGCCGCGGGCCCGGAACTGCTGGGCAGCCAGGACCGGCCGCGGGTTATCCAGCGTCGCCTCGATCACCGACACCACATCCAGCGGGTAGGACGGCGACGCCGCGTCCAGCAGCCCGATGGCAGCCAGCGCCAGCGGCGACAGCGGCTGGTTCAGCGCGAAATCCTGCTGCAGGTCAACCGTGAGCCGGACCCAGCGGCCCTGCTCATCGGGCTCGGCCAGCCGCTCCACCACGCCGCCCGCCAGCAGCGCCCGGTAGATCTCGATCGCCCGGTGGATGTGCCGCCGCTGTGCGGGCCGGTCCTCGTCGCTGTCCGTCAGCAGGTGCTTCATCGCGGCATAGGCGTTCCCGGGGCGGCTGATCACGTTCAGCAGCATGGCGTGGGTGACCCGGAAGCTGGAGGCCAGCGGCTCCGGCTCGGCCGCGACCAGCCGCTCGAACGTCGGCTGGCCCCAGGACACGAAACCCGGCGGCGGCTTCTTGCGCACCACCTTGCGCCGCTTCTTCGGGTCGTCCCCCGCCTTGGCCAGCGCTTTCTCGTTCTCGACCACATGCTCGGGGGCCTGCACCACCACCCGGCCGGTGGTGTCGAAACCGGCCCGGCCGGCCCGCCCGGCGATCTGGTGGAACTCGCGGGCCTGCAGCAGCCGGGTGGTGGTCCCGTCATACTTGGACAGCGCGGTCAGCAGCACGGTCCGGATCGGCACGTTGATGCCCACGCCCAGGGTGTCGGTGCCGCAGATGACCTTCAGCAGCCCGGCCTGCGCCAGCGTCTCCACCAGCCGCCGGTACTTGGGCAGCATCCCGGCGTGGTGCACTCCAATCCCGTGCCTGACCAGCCGGGACAGTGTCTTGCCGAAGCCGGGCCCGAACCGGAACCGGCCGATCAATTCGGCGATGGCGTCCTTCTCTGCCCGGGTGCTGACGTTGACGCTCATCAGCGCCTGGGCCTGTTCCACCGCCGCGGCCTGGGTGAAGTGCACGATGTACACCGGTGCCTGGTCGGTGGCCAGCAGGCCGGCCAGCGTTTCATGGACCGGCGTGAGGACGTAGGAGTACAGCAGCGGCACCGGCCGCTCGGCCGAGCGGACGACGGCGGTGGCCCGGCCGGTCCGGCGGGTCAAATCCCGCTCGAACCGGCTGACATCGCCCAGGGTCGCCGACATCAGCAGGAACTGCGCCTGCGGCAGTTCGATCAGTGGCACCTGCCAGGCCCAGCCGCGATCCGGGTCGGCGTAGTAATGGAACTCGTCCATCACCACCTGGCCGGCATCGGCGCCGCGGCCGTCCCGCAGTGCGATGTTGGCCAGCACCTCGGCAGTGCAGCAGATGATGGGCGCGCCCGCGTTGACGCTGCCGTCGCCGGTCATCATGCCGACCTCGGCCGGGCCGAACGCGTCACACAGGGCGAAGAACTTCTCCGAGACCAGCGCCTTGATCGGCGCTGTGTAGAAGGTCCGCTCATCCCGGGCCAGCGCGGCGGCGTGAGCGCCGGCCGCGACCAGGCTCTTGCCGGAGCCGGTGGGGGTGGACAGGATCACGTTCGCGCCGGACACCAGCTCGATCAGGGCCTCTTCCTGGTGCGGGTACAGGGTCAGCCCCTGGCCGGCCACCCAGTCCGCGAACAGGCCGAACACGGTATCCGGGTCCGCGTCGGCGGGATCGGGAGGCAGCAGGTCGGCGAGCGTCATGTCGGGTCCATGATGCCCGCTCGCGGCCGGTGGCCGGACCGGCCGGTCCCGGTCAGGTGTGGCCGTCGAACAGGCTGGTCACCGAGCCGTCACTGAACACCTCGTTGATGGCCCGGGCGAGCAGCGGCGCGATCGACAGCACGGTCAGCTTGTCGAACCGCTTGTCCTCGGGAATGGGCAGCGTGTTGGTGACCACGACCTCGCTGACCCGGGAGTTCTTCAGCCCGTCCACCGCCGCGCCGGACAGCACGCCGTGCGTGGCGGTGACGATCACCTGCTCGGCGCCCTGCTCGAACACCGCCTCCGCGGCCTTGATGATGGTCGAGCCGGTGTCGATCATGTCGTTGACCACGATGCAGACGCGCCCGGCCACCTCCCCGACCACCTCGCTGACCTTTACCTTGTTGGCAACGTCCGGGTCGCGCCGCTTGTGGATGATCGCCAGCGGGCAGCGCAGCCGGTCGGTCCATCGCTCACACACCCGGACCCGGCCCGCGTCGGGGGCGACGACCGTCACCCGCGACAGGTCCAGCTTGGCCTCCAGGTACGTGGCCAGGATCGGCAGCGCGAACAGGTGGTCTACCGGCCCGTCGAAAAATCCCTGGATCTGGGCGGTGTGCAGGTCCACCGCCATCAGCCGGTCCGCGCCCGCGGTGGCGAACAGGTCGGCCATCAGCCGCGCGGAGATCGGCTCCCGGCCTTGGCTCTTCTTGTCCTGCCGGGCGTATCCGAAGAACGGGGCCACCACGGTGATCCGCTTGGCGGAGGCGCGTTTCAGCGCGTCCACCATGATCAGCTGTTCCATGATCCACTGGTTGATGGGCGCGGTGTGGCTCTGCACCACGAACGCGTCGCAGCCCCGCACCGATTCCAGGAAGCGGACGAAGATCTCACCGTTGGCGAAGTCGTAGAGCCGGGTAGCGGTCGGCTCGGTCCCGAGCCAGTCGGCAATCTCGTTGGTCAGTTCGGGGTAGGCCCGGCCGGAGAAGAGCAGCAGCTTCTTCTCGCCGGTGGCGGTGATGCCCGTCACTGTGGGTGTGCTCCTCGCTCGGGGACTGCGATGCGGTTCTCCCCGCCCACCCGGGCGCCAGGCGCCAGCCTGGTCCCCGGCGGAAGGTAGACGAAGGGGCCGACGACCGCATCCGGGCCGATCTCAGCCGATTCACAAACCGCGTGACTCACGGTAGCGCCGGCACCGACAGTGGTGTCCCGCAGCCGGCAGCCGGGCCCGACCCGCGCCCTGGTCTCGACCACGGTATGGCCTTCCAGCTGGCTGCCCGGCCCGACCTCGGAGTCCGGCTCGAGCACCACGTCCATGTCGAGGGCGGTCGTCCGCGGGTCGGTGATCGTCACCCCGGCCCGCATCCAGCGGCTGAGCAGCCGGTCGTTGATGATCTGCCTGGCCTGCGCCAGCTGCACCCGGTCGTTGACCCCGAAGACCTCGCGCGGATCGGGCACCAGCATGGTCGCGACCTGGTGCCCCTCGGCCCGCAGGATGGCCGCCACGTCAGTGAGGTACTCCTCGCTCTTGGCGTTGTCAGTCTGCAACCGCTTGACGCAGTCGGCCAGCAGACTGGCCTCGAACGCATAGACGCCGGAATTGACCTCCCTGATGGCCCGCTGCTCGCCGGTGGCGTCGGCTTCCTCGACAATCTCCAGCAGGGCGCCCCCGCCGTCGCGGATGATCCGGCCGTAGCCGGTGGGGTCGTCCATGACGGTGGTGAGTGCGGTCGCGCTGGCCTGCCGTTCGGCGTGCTCTCGGACCAGTGCGGCCAGCGTCCGGCCGCGCAGCACCGGGGCGTCACCGTAGGTCACCACCACCGTGCCCGCGGCCAGGCCGGTTTCCTCGATCACGGTCCTGACCGCATGACCGGTGCCGCCCTGGCTGTCCTGCACGACCACCCGCGCGTCCGGGGCGTGCTCGGACAGGTGGCTGATGACCTGGTCACGCCGATGGCCGACGACCACCATGATGCCGGACGGGTCCAGTTCCCTGGCGGCAGCGAGCACGTAGTCGAGCATGGCCCGGCCGCAGATCGGATGGAGCACCTTGGGCAGCGCCGAGATCATCCTGGTGCCAGCGCCCGCGGCGAGGATGATGACGGCCGGACGGCTCGCACTCACGTGGGTTGTGCTCCTAGGTCGCTGCGCCCCGGTCGACCGGGCCCGTGCCACGTCCCCTGGGCACGTCCCCGGTGTCGCCCAACCTGTTTACGTGCCCGACCCTGGCAGGATACCTCCTGGTCAGCAGCCCGCTGCGGGCCAGGTCACGGTTGTGCTGCGCCGTCGCTCCCATGCGCTCAGGCGTGCCCAGGCTAGCGGAGCCGCACCCGGCCGGCCGTCCTCCGCCGGCCCCTGCATCCGATGTGAGCCATGTCTCTCCCCCGCGGCGGCGCGGGACGGGTTTCTGTCGGTGGGTGCTGTTACCGTTCGAACCTGAGTTCTGACTTAGTGCCGGCCAGCAGTCTGCGCGACCGCGCGATCGCCCTGCGCCGGGCGGGGCGGTCGCGCCGCCAGATCAAGGAAATTCTCGGCATCACCAGCAAGTCCACCCTCGACAAACTGCTCGCCAGGGAGCCGCCACCGGAATGGACCCGCCGCCCGAACGCCAAGGACGCCCTGCGCGCGCAGCGAGATATTGCGTGAGCAGGGCCTGGACTATGACCGGATCGCGGCCGAACTCGGCGTCGCCAAGAGCTCGGTCTCCAACTGGGTCCGCGACCTTCCCTGGCCGGAGCGCCTCAGCTACGAGGAGTGCCGGAAGCGGGCAGCGGAAGGAGTCCGCCGCTACTGGATGACTGAGCGCGCCGTCCGCGAGGCCCAGCGGGAAGCCACCCGCGCCGCCGCAGCCACGGAGATCGGCAGCCTGAATCAGCGGGAGCTCTTGATCGCCGGCGCCATCACCTACTGGTGCGAGGGCACCAAGCGCAAGCCGCACCATCAGCAGGAGCGGGTCGCCTTCATCAACGGCGATCCGGGGCTCGTTACCTTCTTCCTGCGGTTCCTTGATGCAGCCGGAGTTGACCGCCGCCAGATCCGGTATCGCCTCTACATTCATGAGTCCGCCGACCAGGTCGCCGCCCAGCAGTTCTGGATCGCAGTGACCGGAGCGGATCAGGCTCAGTTCTACAAGCCGACGCTCAAGCGGCACACCCCGCGGACGGCCCGCAAGAACGTCGGCGACAGCTATCATGGCTGCCTGCGCATCGACGTGCAGCAGAGCGCCGACCTCTACCGCAAGATCGAGGGCTGGGTCCGTGCGGCCGTGGATCCGGTGGGGAAGCGCCCCAACCGCAACAAAGCCGTCCGTGAGGCAAGCCGGACCGCCAGCCACATGAAGAGTCTGCGGTCGGCTCGGTATCGTGGAGGATGTCGCCTGCGCAGCGGGCAAGGGCGATGCTCCGGCGTAGGGTAATTGGCAGCCCACAGGTCTTTGAAGCCTGGTTTGTCCTGGTTCGAGTCCAGGCGCCGGAACTGTTCTGAATGTCCGGTTCAATCCCAGCCCGGAGTCCACCGCTACTTCAGCCCGCGAGTTTCCGATGCAATACAGGGGGTACCTGATTCCTCTCGGATAGTGAGACGGTTGGCATACCGAGGGTGTTGACATGCCCACGTCTAGGTGAAATCTGACCCGATCTCTTGCTCAACCTACGGTAGAGTAGGTTACGGTGACGTAAGTATCAGCCCATTCCGGGCCCCCGCCCCCGATGCAGAGCGAGGACCGCGATGACCGCTACCCCCGACACCCTCACGCCCGGCGCCACAGCCACCCCGGCAGTGACCACCCGCACCCCGCGCCCCGATATCGAGCCGGAGCCGAGCACGCCGTTCGACCGGTTCCTGGTCGGCACCTTCGTGGTGGTACCGCTGCTCGCCCTGCTCGCGGCCATTCCGGTGGCCTGGGGCTGGGGGCTCGGCTGGCACGACATCGTGATCGCTCTCGTGTTCTACGTGATCGCCGGCCTCGGCATCAGCATGGGCTTCCACCGGCACTTCACGCACAGTTCGTTCAAGGCCAGCAAGCCACTGCGGCTGGCTCTCGCCATCGCCGGCAGCATGGCGATCGAGGGCCCGGTGCTGGTGTGGGTGGCCGACCACCGGCGGCACCACAAGTACAGCGACAAGGAAGGCGACCCGCACTCGCCCTGGCGGTTCGGCAGCGACTGGCGGGCGCTGACCAAGGGCTTCTTTTACGCGCACGTGGGCTGGCTGTTCGACCCGGCCCGGACCTCGCAGGAGAAGTTCTGCCCGGACCTGCTGGCCGACCGGCCGATCCGCCGGGTCTCCGGCCTGTTCCCGCTCTGGGCCGCCATCTCGCTGCTCGCACCCGCCCTCATCGGCGGCCTGTGGTCGATGTCGCTGACCGGCGCGCTCACCGCGTTCTTCTGGGCCAGCCTGGTCCGGATCTGCCTGCTGCACCACGTGACCTGGTCGATCAACTCGGTCTGCCACACGTTCGGCAACGAGGACTTCGAGGTGCGGGACAAGTCCCGGAACGTCGCCTGGCTGGCCATTCCCTCGTTCGGCGAGTCCTGGCACAACCTGCACCACGCCGACCCCACCTGTGCCCGGCACGGCGCACTGGCGGGGCAGATCGACATCGCCGCCCGCGTCATCTGGTGGGCCGAGAAACTGGGCTGGGCGTGGGACGTGCGATGGCCGGACGAGGACCGGCTGACCGGCAAGCTCACCGGCAACCGGGACAAGCGGCTGGGCTCGATGACCAGACGACACACAGCCGAACCGGCCGAGCCGGTGAACCGGATGGCCGCGTGATGGCCATGATGGGTACGTGACCAACCGGGATTCCGACTCCAATCACCGTAAGCGCATGACCGGCCGGGAGCGCCGGGAGCAATTGCTCGACGTCGGCCGCAAGCTCTTCGCCGAGCGCGGGTTCGAGGGCACCTCGATCGAGGAGATCGCCAGCCAGGCGGGAGTCTCCAAGCCGGTCGTGTACGAGCACTTTGGTGGCAAGGAAGGGCTGTACGCGGTGGTGGTCGACCGGGAGGTGGACCGGCTGCTCACCACCGCGACCCAGATCCTCGGCGGCGAGCATAGCCGGGAGAAGTTCGAGGCGGCCGCGGTCGCCCTGCTGCGTTACATCGAGGACGACGCCGACGGGTTCCGCATCCTGGTCCGCGACTCGCACCCGGCCTCGGGCTCGGGCACGTTCGGCAGCCTGATCAGCGACATCGCCAGCCAGGTCGAGTACATCCTGGGCGACTTTTTCCGCAGCCGGGGCTACGACCCGAAGCTGGCGCCGATGTACGCGCAGATGCTGGTCGGGATGGTGGCCGTGACTGGCCAGTGGTGGCTGGACGCGCGCAAGCCCAAGGTCGAGGTGGTCGCCGCCCATCTGGTCAACCTGGCCTGGAATGGCCTGTCCCAGCTGGAGCACGCGCCGAGCATCTCGCCCAAGGCTGCCAAACGCCCGTCCTGACCGGTCCCGCACCCACCCCGGGCTATCGTTTGCGGGCCACCGCGAACACCCGCCGGAATGGCAGCACCGTCCCGTACCGCTGGGCCGGGTACGCCGCCCGTGCCCGCTCCCCGTACTCGGCCAGGAACTCCGCCGCCTGGCCGGGGCCGAGTGCGGTCAGCACCGGCCGCAGCCCGGTGCCGCGGTACCACTGCGTGACCGCGTCCGGGCCTGCCAGCACGTGCAGGTAGGTGGTTTCCCAGGCGTCGACCTCGCAGCCGGCCTGGGCGAAGACGTCGAGGTAGGTGGCCGGGTCATGCGCCTGCTGGTTCAGCCGGGCCCCGGCCAGCAGCGGCTGCCACCGGGGCGAGTGAACCAGGTCGAGCAGGATCGCATGACTCGGCTGGTCATAGTTGCCCGGAAGCTGGATCGCCAGCCAGCCACCCGGTGCCAGCAGGCCCGGCCACTGCCGGATCAGATCCAGATGGCCCGGCACCCACTGCAGGACGGCGTTGCACACCAGCACATCCACCGGCCGGGACGGCCGCCACTCGCGCAGATCGCCCTGCTCGAAGCTGAGCCGGGGCCGCTGGCAGGCCGCCCGCGCGGCGCCGATCATCTCCGGCGAGTTATCCAGGCCCACGACATCGGCCCCGGGCCAGCGCTCCGCCAGCGCCATGGTCAGGTTCCCCGGCCCGCAGCCGAGGTCGGTCACATAGCCGGGGTCACTGGCGGCTACCCGGGCGGTCAGGTCGAAGAACGCCCGGCCGCGCTCGCCCGCGTACCGCTGATACTGGCCCGGGTCCCACATCGCGCCCCCTAATCTCTTGACATCAAGGTAATACGCAACGGCGGTGCCGATAGCTGACTCTTGACGTCAAGAGATATGCTGCGCCGATATGGCGGCAGAATCCCCCCGGGACGAAGTGGATGACCTGGTGGCCGCCTGGCGGGCCGAACGCCCCGACCTCGACGTCGAGCCGCTCCAGGTGCTGAGCCGGGTCACCCGGCTGGCCCGGCACCTGGACCGGGCCCGCCGGGCCGCGTTCGCCGGCCACGGCCTGGAACTGTGGGAGTTCGATGTGCTGTCGGCGCTGCGCCGGCAGGGACCGCCCTACCAGCTCAGCCCGGGCGCGCTGCTGCACACCACCCTGGTCACCTCGGGCACCATGACCAACCGGATCGACCGGCTGGAAGAGGCCGGCCTGGTCAGCCGGTCCCCCGACCCGCAGGACAAGCGGGGTGTGCTGGTGACGCTCACCGCCCGGGGCCAGGCCCGGGTGGACTCGGCGCTGGCGGACCTGCTGGCCGGCGAGCAGGCACTGCTGGAGCCGGTCCCCGCCGAGGCCCGCCGCACCCTGGCCGACCTGCTGCGCAGCCTGCTCGCCCCGCTCGACGCGGGGTAAGGCAGGTTTCAGCTGGGCAGTTCCCCGGCCACGGCCAGCCAGCGCTCTTCCAGCGAGGCCTTCTCCGCCTGCACGCCGCGCAGTTGCGCACCCAGCTCGATCAGCTTCTGGTAGTCGCTGGCCTGTGCGGCAAGTTCGGATGACAGCTCCGCCTCGCGTGCGGCCAGCCGGTCAAGCTGCCGCTCCAGCCGGGCCAGTTCCTTGCGCGCGGCCCGCTCTGCACCGGCGCGCCCCAGCCCGGCCTGCCGCGGCCCGGGCCGGCCGCCAGCCGTGCCCGCCTCCGCCTGCCGTGCCCGGCTGGCCAGGTACTCGGTCACCCCGCCAGCCAGAAACGACAGCTTCCCGTCCCCCATCAGCGCCAGCACGTGATCGGTCACCCGCTCCAGGAAATACCGGTCATGGCTCACCACCAGCAGTGACCCCGGCCAGCCATCCAGCAGATCCTCGAGCTCGGTCAGGGTCTCGATGTCAAGGTCGTTCGTGGGCTCGTCCAGCAGCAACACGTTCGGCTCACCTGCCAGCACCCGCAGCAGCTGCACCCGGCGCCGCTCGCCACCCGACAGATCCCCGGCCGGCGTGAACTGCCTGTCCCCACCCAGCCCCAGACTGTCCAGCAACCCCGCGACCGACCCCGCCGCCTCGCTGGCCAGCAGGTTCCCCTTTACCTCCGCCACCACCTCCCGCGCCGACAACCCCAGATCAACTGAGCTGTCATCCTGTCCCAGAAACCCAATCCGGACAGTCTTCCCAACAACAATTCGCCCCTGCACCACCAGCCCGGCGGCGGGCTCATGCCCGGCGGCGGGATTCTGCGTCCCAGCGGCCCGGGCGTGGGCAGCCGGCGGTGCCTCCACAGCAGGGGGTGACATATCCGGGCGAGGCGCAGACCGGGATGCCGCGGACGGGCCAGGCCCGGAGCTACTGTCCGGGCCACCGGTGCGGCCTTGCCGTATCGGCGTTTGCGCTGCCGAGGCGGCGAGGCCGGATCGGCGGCTCAGCCCCGCGTCAGCCAAGGCAGATATCAGTGAGGACTTCCCGCTACCGTTCGGCCCGACCAAGCCAACCCGATCCCCCGGCCCGAGTTGCCAGGTAACCCGGTCCAGCAACGTCCGCTCCCCAGCCTGGATCGTCAGATCCTCGGCCTCGATCACCGTCTTTCCCAGCCTCGCCGTCGCCAGCCGGACCAGTTCCACCCCATCCCGGGCCGGCGGCTCATCGGCGATCAGGGCATTCGCGGCCTCGATCCGGAACCGCGGCTTGCTGGTGCGCGCGGGCGGGCCATGCCGGAGCCAGGCCAGCTCCTTGCGCAGCAGGTTGCGCCGCCGCCGCTGGGCGGCATCGGCGATCCTGGCCCGTTCCGCCCGGGCCAGCACATACGCGGCATAACCCCCGTCGTAGGCATGCAGCCGCCCGCCGCCGAGCTCCCAGGTCCGCTCGCACACCGCGTCCAGGAACCAGCGGTCGTGCGTCACCACCACCACGGTCTGGCCCTGCCCGGCCAGGAACCGCGCCAGCCAGTCGATCGCCTCCACGTCCAGATGATTGGTCGGCTCGTCGAGCAGCAGCAGGTCGGTTTCGGCCAGCAGCAGCGAGGCCAGCGCCACCCGGCGGGATTCGCCACCCGACAGGCGTTCGGCATGAGCGGTGAATGCGATCCCGGGCAGCAGCGCGGCCACCGCCGACCGGGTGCGCGGGTCGCCCGCCCACACGTGTTCCGGCCGGCCGCCAGTCACCAGATCGCCCACGGTGCCGGACAGCCGGTCCTGCTGCGGCAGGTGGCCGATCCGCAGATCCCGGGCCTGGGTGACCCGGCCGCTGTCGGGCCGGCTGGTGCCGGCCAGCAGGGCCAGCAGGGTGCTCTTGCCTGCCCCGTTCGGCCCCACCACGCCGATCCGGTCGCCGGCCGCCACCCCGGCCGACACCCCGGCCAGCAGCGTCCGCTCACCGTAGGCCTTGGCCACCTTCTCCAGGCTGATCAGGTTCACGGCCGGGCCGTTCCGGCCCGCACGCCCGCTCCGCCTGCCGGGCCGGTGACCCGGGCGACGGTGCGGCACACCCCCGCGCCGGTGAGAGCCACCGCGAGATCGCGGGCGTGCCGGGCGCTCCTGGCCAGGAAGGCGCAGGTCGGGCCGGAACCGCAGACCAGCGCGCCGAGAGCGCCGAACTCCACCCCGGCGGCCAGCGTGCGGCGCAGTTCCGGGCGGAGCGAGATCGCCGCCGGCTGCAGGTCGTTGGCGAGCAGCGGGCCCAGCCCGGCCGGGTCGCCCGAGCGCAGCGCGGTCATCAGCGCGGTGTCCAGCGCGGGCCGGTGGGCGTCGCCGGGCTGGGCCGCCCGGATCCGGTCACACGCCGCGTACACCTCGGCCGTGCTCAGCCCGCCATGCGCGAACGCCAGCACCCAGTGATAACTGCCGGAGGCGAGCGCGGGGGTGACCCGCTCCCCCCGGCCCATGCCGACCGCGGTCCCGCCCACCAGGGCGAACGCGACATCACTGCCGATGCCGGCGGCCAGCTCGGCCAGTTCCGGCTGGCCCAGGCCGGACCGCCACAGCTCGTTGCAGGCGACCAGGGCGGCGGCCGCGTCGGCGCTGCCGCCGGCCAGGCCGGCCGCGACCGGGATCCGCTTGCGGATGCGGATGGCCAGCCCGGGCGCCGCCCGGCTGGCCGGCCCGGTCACCTCCGCCACCGCCCGGGCGGCGCGGGCCGCCAGGTTGCTGCCGTCGGCCGGGACCTGGCCGGCCCCTTCGCCGGTGACCGTCAGGCTGTCCCGTGCCGCCGGGCTGACCGTCACCTCGTCGAACAGGGAGATCGCGTGGAACACCGTCACCAGGTCGTGGTAACCGTCGGCCCGGACCGGGCCCACGGCCAGCTGCAGGTTCACCTTCGCCGGCACGCGCACGGTCACGGCGGTCACAGGGCTCACGATGTCCCGATGGTAGCCGTTCGCGCAGGCGGCTGATCAGCCCAGCGGCGCACATCAGCCCCGTACCTATCATGGGTACCCGTACCCGCCCGGGCAGCGGCCGGCCGGCGGCAGCGGGTCATCACCGGCGGCTGCGGGTCACCACCGGTGACAGCGGAAGTGAGGTGGGGCGACGGGTGACCGGAGTCCTCGCCGTGGCCCTCACCGCCGTGACCCTCCCGGTGCTGGCCGCCCGGGCCACTGGCCGGAAGCGGTCCTTTCCCCGGCTGGCGGCCCTCGCCCCACTGGCGGCATTGGTGGCCGTGGCCGCTGGTGGCGCTGGCGGCGACCGTATCGTGGTGGCTGGCCCTGCTGCTGGCGGTCCCCGCGGTGCCCCTGCTCGGGTGGCAGCTGCCGCCAGCTCGCCGTGGCGGGCCAGGGACCGGCACGGCCCGGCCCGAGCCAGCGGCACCCGGCCCGGCTTCGCTGACCCTGCGGGTGCTCACCCTGAACGTCATGCGGGGGCGGGCCGATCCAGCGGTGATCGTGGCCGAACTGGCGCGGCATGACGTGGACGTGCTGGCTCTCCAGGAACTGACGCCCGAGATGGCGCACCGGCTGGCAGCTGCCGGCATCGCCGAGTTGCTGCCTGCCTGCCACCTGGACCCCCGGCCCGGCTCGGGCGGTACCGGGCTCTGGGCACGCTGGCCCCTCATCCCGCTGCCACCGGTGGCTGGCCTGCCGAACGCGGCACCCCGGGCGCGCACCGAGCCTGGCCACGGCTGGCCGCTGACGCTGACCGCGGTGCACCCGGCGGCCCCCCGGCGGCGGCAGCGGGCCCGCCAGTGGCGGCGGGACCTGGACCTGATCCGGCTCGGGCTGGCCGGCACCGGCGGCCATCAGGTGCTGGCCGGGGATTTCAACGCAAGCCGGGACCACCGGCCGTTCCGCGACCTGCTCGCCGCGGGGTTCCTGGACTGCGCCGACGCCGCCCGCCGCCGTCCCTGGCCCGGCTTCACCTGGCCGTCCGGCCGGGGACTGCTGCCGGTCATGCGGCTGGATCACGTGCTCGTTTCCCGGCCCGGGGCTTCCGTCCGCGCGGCACGGCTCATATCGGTGCCCGGCACCGATCACCGCGGCGTGCTGGCGGTGATCGACCTGGCGCCAGTAGCTGGCGCCCCCATCGGACCAGCCCCCAGGCCGCGGTGACGCAACCTGCGCACGCCGCGGCCAGCCGGACCGGGTGGCGGGCTCTGGCTAAGGGCCAGCCGCGGGCCGGGGTTGCCGCTGAGCCGCCTATCCCTCGCCATCGCGGGAGGCAGGGCCCAGGCGGTCGGCGCTAGTTGCCGCTGCCGACCGCGCGATCGGGGTGAACTGGTCAACACCGAGCGCCTCGCCGCGGGCACCGGGATCCACGCCCGCCGCCCGCAGAATGCGCTCGGCCGCCCCCGGGCCGCCCGCCCATCTGGCCAGCGCCGCCCGCAGCGTCTTACGGCGCTGGGCGAACGCGGCATCCACCACCGCGAACACCGCCTCCCTGGGCACGTCCAGCGCGGGTGGCGGACGGCGGGTGAAGGCCACCAGGCCCGAGTCCACGTTCGGGACCGGCCAGAACACGCTGCGCGGGACCGGCCCGGCCCGGCGGGCGGCCGCGAACCAGGCCAGCTTGACCGACGGCACCCCGTAAACCCGGCTGCCCGGCGGCGCGGTCATCCGGTCGGCCACCTCCGCCTGCACCATCACCAGGCCGCGGGCCAGCGACGGCACCACCGCCAGCAGGTGCAGCAGCACCGGCACCGCGACGTTGTAGGGCAGGTTGGCGACCAGCGCCGACGGCCCGGAGGGAGGCCGGGCGGGCCCGGCAGGCTCGTTATGCCGCTGGCGCGGGCCAGGTCGGCGGGCGTCACCCTGGCCGCGTCGGCGGTCACCACCGTGAGCCGCCCGGCCTGGCCCGGTGCCCGGGCCGCCACCGTGCCCGGCAGTTCCGCCGCCAGCAGCGGATCCACCTCCACCGCGACCACCCGGCCAGCGGCGCCGAGCAGCCCGAGCGTGAGCGAGCCGAGCCCCGGGCCCACCTCCAGCACCACCTCAGCGGGGTCCAGCCTGGCCAGCGTCACGATGCGCCGGACCGTCCCCGGGTCCACCACGAAGTTCTGGCCCAGCCGCTTGGACGGCCGCAGACCCAGCCGTCCCGCGATCTCGCGGATGTCGGCCTGCCCGAGCAGAGCCGGCCTGGCCGCCTCGCCCATCAGCCCCGCGTCCCGCCGTCCATCAGCCGCCTGTCAGCCGCCCGCCCCGCCGGTCTCACCAGCCGCCGAACACCCGCTCACCGGTGGCGGTGAGCTGCGCACACATCTGGTTGACCGGCAGCCGCTTGAGCGCGGCCAGCGCCCGCACGGTGTGCGCGGCCAGGGCCGGGCGGTTCGGCTTGCCCCGGTGCGGCACCGGGGTCAAGGAACGGCGCGTCGGTCTCCACCAGCAGCAGATCCACCGGCGCCGCCGCGGCCGCGTCGCGCAGCGGCTGGGCATTGGCGAACGTGAGGTTGCCAGCGAAACTCATCGTGTAGCCGGCCTCCGCGCACCGTTTGGCCATGTCCGCATCGCCGGAGAAGCAGTGGAAGACCACCGTGCCCGGCGGTCCCTGCTCGTCCAGCAGCGCGAACACGTCGTCATGCGCCTCCCGGTCGTGGATCACCAGTGCCACCCCTGCCTGCTTGGCGATCTCGATGTGCGCGCGGAACCACTCGCGCTGCACCGCTGGGCTGGCGTAATCCCGGTAATAGTCCAGGCCGGTCTCGCCGACCGCCCGGACCTGCGGCAGCGCGGCCAGTTCCGCCAGCTCGGCCAGCACCGCGTCCCGCTCCGCCGGGGAGGCGGCAGCGGCAGCGGTCTCGTTGGGATGGATGGCCACCGCGGCATGGACCCCCTCGTGCTGGGCGGCGCAGGCCGCGGCCCACCGGGAGGACGCCAGGTCGACGCCGATGGTGACCAGCCGGGCGATGCCCGCCGCCTGGGCGTCCGCGATCACCTCGGCGGGCGGCCGGTCGATCAGGTCCAGGTGGCAGTGACTGTCCAGGGCCGGCCCGGGCAGCGGCTCGGGCGCCGGCACGTCACCAGCCGCGGGCACCCCGTCCCTGGCCTCGCGGGCAGCGGTCACGGCCGTTCCAGCCGGGCCAGTTCCTCGTCCACCACCGACGCATCCAGCTTGGCGAACAGCGGCTCCGGCGGTGCCAGCGGGGTGCCGGGCCGGACCGGCTCGCTCTGCCAGCGGGCCGGGCTGCCGTAGTCGCCGGTGATCACCGGGTAGGACGGCCCGCCGTCCTCGTCCACCTCTTCGATCCGCGGCGTGCCCGACCATGCCTTGCCGCCGCCCAGCATCGCGTTCACCTTGGCCGACGAGCGCGGCAGGAACGGGGTGAGCAGCGTCTTGGCGTCGTCCACCAGTTGCAGCACCACGTGCATGACGGCCCGCATCCGCTCCGGGTCGGACTGCCGCAGCCGCCACGGCGCCTGATCGGACATGTACTTGTTGGCCTCCGCCACCGTCCGCATCGCCTCGGTGGTGGCCGCCTTGAAGCGCGAGCGTCCCAGGTGGCCTCCCACCACGCCGAACGCCTGCCGGGAACGCTCGAGCAGTTCGCGGTCGGGATCGGTGAGCGTGCCCGGCCCGGGAATCTCGCCGATGTTCCTGGCCGCGAACGCCACCGCCCGGTTCACCAGGTTTCCCCAGGTGGCGACCAGTTCGTCGTTGTTGCGGCGGACGAACTCGCTCCAGGTGAAGTCGGTGTCCTGGTTCTCCGGCCCGGCCACCGCCACGTAATAGCGGAGCGCGTCCACGTCGTAGCGCTCCAGGAAGTCGCGGACGTAGATGACCACTGCGCGGGAGGAGGAGAACTTGCGGCCCTCCATGGTGAGGTACTCGCTGGAGACCACCTCGGTCGGCACGCCCAGCGCGCCCAGCGCGCCGGGCTTGCCGTCCCGGCCGCCCTGGCCGCTGTAGCCGAACAGCATGGCCGGCCAGATCTCGGAGTGGAAGACGATGTTGTCCTTGCCCATGAAGTAGTACGACTCGGCCTCCGGCGACTGCCACCAGGCCCGCCAGGCGTCCGGGTCGCCGGACCGCCGCGCCCACTCGATGGAGGCGGACAGGTAGCCGATGACCGCGTCGAACCAGACGTAAATCCGCTTGTCGGGCCGGTCCCGCCAGCCGTCCAGTGGCACCGGCACCCCCCAGTCCAGATCCCGGGTGATGGCCCGCGGCTGCAGGCCGTCGAGCAGGTTGAGGGAGAACCGCACCACGTTCGGCCGCCACTGCCCGCGCTTGCTCTGCAGCCAGCTCCCGAGCACCTCGGTGAAGGCGGGCAGGTCCAGGAAGAACTGCTCGGTGTTGACGAATACCGGGGTCTCGCCGTTGATCTTCGACCGCGGGTTGATGAGATCCTCCGGGTCGAGCTGATTGCCGCAGTTGTCGCACTGGTCGCCGCGCGCACTGGGGTAGCCGCAGATCGGGCAGGTGCCCTCGATGTAGCGGTCGGGCAGCGTCCGCCCGGTAGACGGCGAGATCGCACCCAGGGTCGTCTTGCTGAAGATGTAGCCGTTGTCGTAGAGCCCAGTGAAGATCTCCTGCGTGACCGCGTAGTGGTTGCGGGTGGTCGTCCGGGTGAACAGGTCGTAGGACATGTCCAGCCCGAGCAGGTCCTCCGCGATCACCCGGTTGTAGCGGTCGACGAGCTCGCGCGGGGTGGTGCCCTCGGAGTCTGCCTGCACCTGGATGGGCGTGCCGTGCTCGTCCGTGCCGCTCACCATCAGCACCCGGTTGCCCATCATCCGCTGGTACCGGCTGAACATGTCACACGGCAGCGCGAAGCCGGAGACGTGGCCGATGTGACGGGGGCCGTTGGCATAAGGCCAGGCCGGGGCGGCGAGGATGTGCCGGGAGGTCGCGGACATGCGACCCAGCCTATCGGCGCGGCGGTGCGCTCCCTTCCTGCTTTTCCGCGACCTGCTTTTCCGCGACCCGCTTGTCCGCTGCCTGCTGATCCGCCCCCTGGTTGACCGCTGCCTGCTTACCCGCGACGACGGCGGCGTAGACGTCACGTTTGCGGAGCCCGCGCTCCCGGGCGACGGCGGCGATCGCGTCCTTGCGGGCCAGGCCGTCGGCCTCGCGGCTGGCCACCTCGGCCGCGAGTGACGTCATGCCGGGGCCGGCCACGGCCTGGCTGGTGGCCGGCGCCGGGGCGCCCGCGACGACCAGCGTGATCTCGCCCTTCACTCCGGCCGCGGCCCAGCCCGCCAGCTCGGCCAGCGTCCCGCGGCGGATCTCCTCGTAGGTCTTGGTCATCTCCCGGCAGGCCACCACCCGCCGGTCCGGCCCGAACGAGGCGGCCAGCCCGGCCAGCGTGGCCGCCAGCCGGTGCGGGGATTCGAAGAAGACCATCGTCCGCGGCTCGGCCGCGAGCGAGGCGAACCGGCGGGCCCGATCGGCGGCCCGGCGGGGCGGGAAACCCTCGAAGCAGAACCGGTCGCTGGGCAGGCCGGAGACCGCCAGCGCGGCGGTCACCGCCGACGGCCCGGGCAGCACCGTCACCGTGAACCCGGCCGTGGCCGCGGCGGCGACCAGCCGGTATCCGGGGTCGCTGACCACGGGCATGCCGGCATCGGTCACCAGCAGCACGTCCTGCCCCTCCGCCAGCGCGGCCAGCAGCCCGGGTACCCGGTCTGTTTCCACCGCGTCGTAGTAGGAGACGACCCGGCCGACCAGGCGGACCCCCAGCGCGGCCGCCAGCCGGCGCAGCCGGCGGGTGTCCTCGGCGGCGATGAGGGGCGCCGTGGCCAGCGCCGAAGCCAGCCGCGGGGAGATGTCCCCGGGCTGCCCGATCGGAGCGGCCGCGACTACCAGCGTGCCTGCCGTGGTGTCCTTCATTCCGCCAGTCACGCTAGCCTGCCGCAGCCCCCTACGATGAGGCTCGATGGTGGCATCCCAGGCTGGCACCGAGGCTGACGGCGCGCTAGTCGGCCCGGTGTCACTGCGCGCCCGGCTGGTCCCGCCCATCGCCGGTGGCACCGCCTGGGGCTGGGCCGGGCCGCTGCTGATCTTCGCGTTCGGCACCTACCTGCGCTTTTACCGGCTGGGTGTGCCGAAGAGCCTGATCTTCGACGAGACCTACTACGTGCCCGACGCACTGGGGATCCTCAAGTTCGGCACCGAGCACAACTACGCCGCCAACCGGAACGCGCTGCTCGCCCGCGGCGACCCGCACATATTCACCCGCGGCGGCGAGTTCGTCGCCCACCCGCCCATGGGCAAGATCATGATCGCGGTCGGGGAGTGGATGTTCGGGCTGAACCCGTTCGGCTGGCGTTTCGCGGTCGCCGTGGTCGGCTCCCTGTCGATCCTGATGCTGGCCCGGATCGCCCGCCGGATGACCCGGTCCACCCTGCTCGGCTGCGTGGCCGGCCTGCTGCTGGCGCTGGATGGGCTCGAGTTCGTGATGAGCCGCACCGCGCTGCTCGACATCTTCGTCATGTTCTGGGTGCTCGCGGCGTTCGGCTGCCTGCTGATCGACCGTGACCGGACCCGGGGAATCCTGGCCGACGCGGCGGACGCTGGCGGCCTGCGCCGGCCCGGCACCCCGGCTGGGCATCCGCTGGTGGCTGCTGGCGGCCGGGGTCTGCCTGGGGCTGGCCTGCGGCTCCAAGTGGAACGGCATCTGGTTTGTGCCCGCCTTCATCGCGCTGACCGTGGCCTGGGACATAGGGGCGCGACGGGCGACTGGCTTCGGCGCCCTGGCCCCCGGCGCGGGTGCCCGCTATGCCGCCGGGCGGCTGGGCGCGATGGCAGTGATGCCGGCGGTGACCTACCTGGCCACCTGGAGCGGCTGGCTGTTCACCTCCACCGGTTACGACCGGCAATGGGCCGCGCAGAACGGGATCCACACCCCGGTGGTGTCGGCCCTGGTCTCGCTGTACGAGTACCACCGGGCGATGCTCGGTTTTAACACCGGCTTGACGACGCATCACCCGTACCAGTCCCAGCCCTGGACCTGGCTGGTGATGTCCCGGCCGGTGTCCTACTTCTGGTGCCCGACCACCGGCGCCCATCCGCCCTGCAGCAGTGGCCGCGCCCAGGAGGTACTGGCCATCGGCACCCCACTGATCTGGTGGACGTCGATCATCACCCTGATCATCTGCCTCGGCTGGTGGCTGACCCGCCGGGACTGGCGGGCCGGGGCGGTACTGCTCGGGGTCGCGGCCGGCTGGCTGCCCTGGTTCGCCTACGCCGCACGCACTCAGTTCTACTTCTACGCGGTCTCGTTCGAGCCGTTCCTGGTGCTGTCGATCACCCTCTGCCTGGGCCTGCTGATCGGCCCGGCCACCGCCAGCGCTGGCCGGCGGGCACTGGGCGCCAGCCTGGCCGGCGTCTACCTGCTGGGGGTGCTGGTCAACTTCACCTACCTCTATCCGGTCCTGGCCGCCCAGGTGATCCCCTACAGCCAGTGGCTGGACCGCATGTGGTACCACGGCTGGATCTAGCGCCGGCACCAGCGCCCGCCCGGTTCCCGTCCACCTGCCCAGTCCCCGTCCACCACGGGCACTTTTCATTAGTTCGTTGTCACAAATCGGGGCAAACTGCCCCGTGGACTGGCTGGAACTCATGAAAAGGCGGAGAGGCCGGGGCATGAGCTGGCAGCAGCCCGGGCGCCGGGACGGGGAGGCGCTCCAATTCGCCCGGCTCGAACTTGGTGAGACCACCCGCGTAGGTGCGGCCCTGCCCGGTCGTCACCGACTGGCGCAGGTAGGCGGCCAGCCCGTCGAGGGCGGCAGCCGTCAGCGTCTCCCGCGGGTACAAGCCGTGCGCGATGTTGACATGGCGGGCTCCGGCCGGGTTGCGCACGAACGCGGGTGGCCGCCGGGCCATATACGTGGCGAGGATGGGGGCCGGCTCCCGCAGCCGGACCCGCCACCAGGGCGTGCGGTGACGGGCGATGTAGGTTCCGGCTGCCCCCGCCGCCTCCGCCCGGGCCAGAAACTGTGCGACCACCGTGAGTTCGCTGGCCGTCAGCTCACCCAGATCCGCGGGCAGATCGATGACCTGCCGGAGCCCCGCCAGGGTCGCCAGGGTGCCCTGCGCCGCGAACAGTTCGCGTGCGCGGGTGACCGCCGGGAACAGGAACCGGCTGGGCAGGCCGGCCGGGTTGGCGGCGGTGATCCAGGCCTTGTTGGCCCCAGTCACCTGTCCCCGGTGGACCCGGCATAGTTCCCCCAGTTCGACCTGGTCCATCGCTGGGGCCTGGTGCGCTCCAGCCACCTGGGCCAGGCCTGCCCGGGCCACACCCGCTCCGGCCAGACCCGCTCCGGCCAGACCCGCCTGGGCCGGGTGCGGCTGGCCGGCCGCGCTCAGCGAGCCGACCTGGCTCACCGCCCGGCACCCGCAGGCTGGCTGGCCGGTGGCCGGGGCGCCGGCCCGGCGAACAGCGGGGTCCACCGGCCGGACTTTGCCAGCACAGCCCGCGGCACCGGACTGCCGGCTGCCAGGTCAGCCAGGTCAGCCAGGCTGGTCACCAGCCGCAACCGCAGGTGGGCCGGCCGGCTGCCGGGCCGGAAACAGCTGATGACAGCGGTCGTGACGGCATCTGGGAACACTGGGACGGTGGGGTCGAGCAGCTGGATCGACTGACCACCCAGCGGGCCCAGCAGCAGTGCCTGGGCCAGCGCGCCATAGTTCACATCCAGCCACTCGGCCGCGGTGATCAGCACTCCGGCATCACCGGGCCGGGCGAGCCCGGCGGTGGCGAGCAGGAAATGCAGGTGCAGTCCGGCCAGTCCGCTGGCGGCCAGGCCCTGGCTGGCCGCGGTGGCCTTCAGCCATTGCTTCCAGCCGGCCGGGATCTGGTGGTGACGCACATACGGCGGGTTGCCCAGGAACAGGGTGGGCCCGGTGACGGGCGGCAGGGCCAGGGACCGGTAATCACCGAAAGTGATGGCTGACCGTCCGGCCAGCCCGGCGGCAGCCAAGGTCGCCCGGCCGATCATCGCGGCCAGCGGGTCGGTCTCCACCCCGGTCAGGATCGCCGCTGGCCAGCGCGGCCCGCAGCGGCGAGAAACCGGGCCGAGCCAGTCCCGGGGTCGACCACCCGGGCCGGGCGGACGGTGGCCGCGGCCCAGTCGACCATCGCGGCAACCACCGGTGCCGGGGTGAAAGTCTGGCCGGATGACCGGCGCTGGGTGGCCGACCGGATCCGGCAGAACGCCTCGCCGAGTGGATCAGCTCCGGCCCGGATCTGGGCCCGGATGGCCGTGACGTCAGACAGCCCAGCCACCACCGCCGGGAGTCCTGCCTCGGCGGCAGGATGCGGCCCCGGCCTGGCGGCAGGGTCCGGGCCCGGCCCGGCAGCGGGGTGCGGCCCCGGCTCGGCCACGCCCGGCAGGCGCTGCCCGGACTCGGCCGCATCAGCCAGGCGCTGCTCGGCTGGTGACCAGCCGGCTACCCGCTCGGCGCCGATCCTGACCGCCAGCCGGGCAAGCGCAAGCTCGGCCGCGGACACCGCTGATGTCAGCCCGCCGCGCGATAGCTCATCGGCGCCCGGGCTGCCCTGCGCCCGGGCCGGCCCCGGCGGACGGGCCCGAGCGGCGGTCGCCAGCCCGGCCTCGCTGATCACGCAGCCATTGTGGCGGGATGACCCGTGGACGGCGAGCAACCAGCGCCGCCGGCGGGCCGGCCGGTCCCCGGCACGGCCGCGCCGCACTACCCGGCCCCGGCACCCCGCGCCCCGCCGTTCCGGCACTCTGGGCGTCCCCGGCACCCCGCCGTTCCCGGCGCGCTGCTCTCCGGCACCCGCCGTTCCCGCCAGTCTGGGCGTCCCCGGCATTCTCAGCACTCCCGGCACTCCCCACGGCGCGAGAATGTTCCTAATCAACTTTCAGGTAACTCCCAGGATCCATGGGTAGAAGGGAATCGCCTGGGACGTGACCGGAAGTCAGGCCAGCTGGATCGATCCAGATGGGGGCTTGCGGACGTCTATAGGGTGAGGGTCAATAGAAGCGGAGAGTAACGATGGGGAACCCGGAGCAGGCGCCTGACCGCGACGTGCGTTTCGAGCGCGATGTCGTGCCCTTCCTCGGTCAGCTGTATCCGGCTGCCCTCCGGATGACCCGCAACCCCACCGACGCCGAGGACCTCGTGCAGGAGACCTCGGTCAAGGCGTACGCCGCCTTCCACCAGTTCCGCCAGGGCACCAACCTGCGCGCGTGGCTGCACCGGATCCTGGCCAACACCTTCATCAACGGCTACCGCAAGCGCCGCCGGGAACCGCGGCAGGCGGTCAGCGGCGATCTGCAGGACTGGCAGCTGCCCAGCAACCCGCTGACTCCGCCGGTCCGGTCGGCCGAGGCCGAGGCGCTGGACCGGATGGCCGACTCGGAGATCCTGCGGGCACTGCGGGATCTGCCGGAAGAGTTCCGGGTCGCGGTCTATCTGGCGGACATCGAGGGCTATGCCTACAAGGAGATCGCGGAGATCATGGGCACCCCGATCGGGACGGTGATGTCCCGGCTGCACCGTGGCCGCGGGCGGCTCCGCGACAAGCTCGCCGCCTATAAGCCAGGCCACGGCCTGGCCCCCCAGACCGGCTGACCGCAAACCCCCGAATCGCGACCAGACTTGGACGCTGTGGGCTGTGCCCACAACCCGAATCGGCCAAGTCCCGGCTGGCTGGGCCGCACCCGGCCCGGCGGGGGCGGGCTTACCTGGCTGGGCCGCACCCGGCCCGGCAGGGGCGGGCTTACCTGGCTGGGCCGGGCCCGGCCCGGCAGGGCCGGCTTACCTGGCGGGCCCCGGCGCCGGCTCCCAGCCGAGCGCGACCGGGTCGTAGGCCTTCTCCACGTAGATGCGGTGCCAGAGCGAGAACACGATGAGCACCCACAGATGGCGCCAGGTGACGGTGGCATCACCGGCCCGGAACTTGGCCAGCAGCCCGAGCGCCGCCTGCCGGTCGATCCACTGGTCCGTCTGCGCGTCCCGCAGCAGTGCCTCGGCAAAACCGTCGGCCTGCCCCTTGAGCCAGTGGCCGATGGGAACGGGGAAGCCGAGTTTGGCGCGCTGGGCGGCCGCGGGCGGCAGGACCTGGCTCATCGCCGCGCGCAGCGCGGCCTTGGTGGTGCCGGAGCCGATCTTCTCTTCCTTGGCCAGCCGCGACGCCACCGCCATCACTTCGCTGTCGAGGAAGGGCACCCGCAGCTCAAGGCTGTGGGCCATGGTCATCCGGTCTGCCTTCACCAGGATGTCGCCGGCCAGCCAGGTGTTGATATCCACCAGTTGCATGGTGGACACGTCGTCCAGCCCGGCGTCGGCGGCCTGGTCGTAGACAGGGTCGGTGACGTCGTAGGGCCCGGCGGTGCCGCCCCGGGCGATCTGGCTGACCTGGTCGTCGGTGAAGACGTGGGCGTTGCCGATGTAGCGCCGCCGCAGCGGGGTGGAGGTGCGCTCCAGCAGGCCCTTCCCCTTCACTCCGGCCGGGAGCAGGGAAGCCGCCGCCTTCAGCGGGGCCCGGCCCCAGTCCGGCAGCCGCTCCCCGGCCCGGACCACGCCGGGCTGGTGGTAGATCGCATAGCCGCCGAACAACTCGTCCGAGCCCTCGCCGGACAGCACCACCTTGACCTGCCTGGCGGCCTCGCGGGCGACGAACCACAGCGGTACCGCCGCGGCGTCGGCCATGGGGTCGTCCAGATGCCAGATGATCTGCGGCAGGAAACGGAAGAACTCCTCGGGGCTGATCAGGTACGGGACCGACTTCACCCCGAGCGCGGCCGCGGTCTCCTGCGCACGGTCGATCTCGCTGTAGCCCTCGCGCTCGAATCCGACCGTGAAGGTGAGCAGGTCGGGCCGGTGCTCGGCGGCCAGCGCGCAGATCGCAGCCGAGTCGATGCCGCCGGACAGGAAAGCGCCGAGCGGAGCGTCACTGCGCAGGTGCACGGCGACCGAGTCACGCATGACGTCCAGGATCCGGCGTGGTGTCTCGCCGCTTGGCGCAGCCGCGGGCCGCAGGTCGGCCCGCCAGTAGCGGTAGACGTTGACATCCCCGCCCGGCTTGGCGATCATCGCGTGCCCGGGCGGCAGCACCTGGATCGGCGGGGTCAGCGTGCCGGGTGGCGGAACGTACTGGAAGGACAGGTACCGGCGGAGCTCATCGGGGTCCAGCGCGCGCAGCTCGCCGGGGTCGGCGAGAGCCTTGCGCTCGGAAGCGAACCTGAGCAGGCGCCCGGGTACCTCCGCCGGGCCGGTGCCGGGCCGGGCCGCCGCCGGGCCGTTCTCCGGCTGGCCCCAGCCGACCGGGTCCACATCCGGCCCCCACTGATCCGGGCTGGCCAGGCCCGCCAGGCCGGGCGAACCGGGCGGGGTGGACGGGCCGCCGGGCCGGGCCGCGTGCTTGCCGGACGCTGACGGCAGCCCTGCGGGCGCGAACCAGTTCTCCGGCTCATCGGACCGGGGTGGCCCGGGCGCCCACGGGTCGTCACCCCACGGCGGCCCGCCGACGCCGCCGCTCGCGGCCGGGCCACCACCCGCGCCGCCACCGCCCGCACCGCCGCCGGGCAGTCCCGCGCCGGCGGGCTCGGCCGCATGCCGGCCCCGGCGGCCGGGGGCACGGGGCCCGGGGTCGATGCAGTAGTAGAACGGCTTGATACCGAACGGGTCGCGGGCGCAGAACAGCTCACGGGTCCAGGTGTCCCAGATGGCGAACGCGTACATGCCACGCAGCCGGTGAACCACGTCCTTGCCGATCCGGGCGTAGGTCTCCAGCAGCACTTCGGAGTCACCGCTGGACCGCAGCGCCACGCCCTGGTTACGCAGCTCAGCGCCCAGTTCGAGGTAGTTGTAGATCTCGCCGTTGAAGATCATCCAGTAACGGCCGTCGGCGGACCGCATCGGCTGGTGGCCAGCCTGCGACAGGTCGATGATGGCCAGCCGCTTGTAGGCGAGCGCGACGTCGTGATCGGTGAAGAAGCCCTCGTCATCGGGCCCGCGGTGGCCGATCCGCTGGGTCGCGGCTGTCACCCAGGACTGGTCCGGGTCGGCCTCGAGTGACAGTGCCAGGCAGCCGACTATTCCGCACATGCGTGTTCCCAACGTGTCCGCGAGTTTCAGCCACCGATCCTACGGTGGGGGCGCCGCTGGCGCGGACAAGCCGGGAATCAGCCCGGTTACTCGCCGCGCCAGACCGGCGGCCGCTTCGCCGCGAACGCCGCCGCGCCCTCCCGCGCGTCGCCCGAGCCGAACACCGGCTCCATGATCTCCCGCTGCCGTTCGAACGCCTCATCACTGGGCCAGTCGGCCGATTCCACGATGATCCGCTTGGTGGCAGCCAGCGACAGCGGCGCGTTCGCGGCGACCTGCGCGGCCAGCACCCGCGCATGCGCCAGCGCCGTCCCGGCCGGCACCAGCCGGTTGACCAGCCCGGCCTGGTGCAGCTGCCGGGCGCCGAACATGGCGCCGGTGAGGGCGATCTCCATGGCCAGGTGGTAGGGGATCCGCCGGGGCAGCCGGAGCAGCCCGCCCGCGCCGGCCACCAGCCCACGGGTCACCTCCGGCAGCCCGAACGTGGCCTCCTCGCTGGCCACGATCAGGTCGCAGGACAGCGCGATCTCGAACCCGCCCGCCAGCGCATATCCCTCGACCGCGGCGATGACCGGGGTCGCGGGCGGCCGGGCGGTGAGGCCGGCGAAGCCGCGCCCGCCGGCCATGGCGTCTTCGCCGGCCAGGAAGCCCTTGAGGTCCATGCCCGCGCTGAAGGTACCGCCCGCCCCGGTCAGGATCAGCACCCGAACCTCCCGGCGGGCATCGAGATCGTCGATGGCCGCCGCCATCGCCCGGGCCGTGGCCTCGTTGACCGCGTTGCGCGCCTGCGGGCGGTTGATGGTGAGGACGGCGATCGCGTCCGCTACCTCGACCGTTACCTCGTCCGCCACCTTTGCTCCTCCTGCCTGCGGGCTGGCCACGCCGATCGGGGCGCGGTTACTTGGGCTGGAAGCGGATGCCGCCGTCGAAGCGGATGACCTCGCCGTTCATGTAGTCGTTCTCGATCAGGGATCTGGCCAGCGCGGCGAACTCGGCCGCGGTGCCCATCCGCTTGGGGAACACCACCGGCGCGGCCAGCCTGGCCTTGAACTCCTCGCTGGCCGGGCCGGTCCCGTAGATCGGGGTGTCGATGATGCCCGGGCAGATGGTGTTCACCCGTACCCCGATGACCGCGAGGTCGCGGGCGGCCGGCAGGGTCATCCCGATGATGCCGCCCTTGGATGCCGAATACGCCAGCTGGCCGGTCTGCCCTTCGATCCCGGCGATGGAAGCCGTGTTGATGACCACGCCACGCTGGCCGTCGCGATCGGCCGGGTCGGTCTGGGCGATGGCCGCGGCCCCGATCCGCATCAGGTTGAAGGTGCCGATCAGGTTGATGTCGATCACCTTGCGGAAGCTGGCCAGGCTGTGCGGCGAGCCATCCCGGCTGACGGTGCGTTCCGCCCAGCCGATCCCGGCGCAGTTCACCACCGCCCGCAGCGGGACTCCGTGGCCGGTGGCGGCGGCGACCGCCGCCGCCACCGAGGCCTCGTCGGCAACGTCGGTCTTGACGAATTCGCCGCCGGTCTCCGCGGCGACCGCCTTGCCCCGCTCCTCGTTCAGGTCGGCGACGAGCACGATGCTGCCGGCCGCGGCCAGTGCGCGGGCAGCCGCCTCGCCGAGGCCGCTGGCTCCGCCGGAGACGATCGCTGCGGTTCCGCTGAGTTCCATGCCCGGGAGCATACTGGCTGGCCCGGCAGGCCCGGCGGCCCGGCCAGGCCAGCACCACCCCGCGCCATTGTCGGTGCCCACCTCTACTATCGAAGATGACAGACGGTGCACAACGGCTGTGCCAGCGGCGGCCGCTATCAAGATATATCTTGAATCCACCCCCCGCTTCTGGTAAGTCTGGAACCTGTGACGCCGTTTCGACGCGGACGCCATCGCGGCTGGGTGGGAAGGCCAGGAGAGTAACTGTGAGCAAGTTCCGCGGCAACCCGTGGGCGGTGCTGCTGGTCGTATCGCTCGGGTTCTTCATGACCCTGCTCGACCTGACGATCGTCAACATCGCCATCCCCGACATGATCACCAGGCTGCATGCGTCGCTGGACGACATCCTGTGGGTGATCAATGCCTATGCCCTGGTCCTCGCGGTGCTGGTCATCACCGCTGGCCGGCTGGGTGACCTGGTGGGCCCGCGGGTGCTGTTCACGGCCGGCATCGCCCTGTTCACCGC
The DNA here is from genome assembly GCA_963837105.1 of uncultured Actinomycetes bacterium. Taxonomy (GTDB): domain Bacteria; phylum Actinomycetota; class Actinomycetes; order Streptosporangiales; family Streptosporangiaceae; genus UBA9676. The sequence goes on from CAWIMG010000037.1 coordinate 79,577, forward strand.
CGCGTCGGTCGCCTGTGGGCTGTCTCCCACTCCGGGCTGGCTGATCGCCTTCCGGGCGGTGCAGGGCCTGGGTGCGGCCCTGCTGATGCCGCAGACGCTGACGATCATCACCAACACTTTCCCGCCGGAGCGGCGCGGGGCCGCGTTCGGGATCTGGGGTGCGGTAGCCGGGGTAGCCACCATCGCCGGCCCCACCCTGGGCGGCCTGCTGGTGACGGCGTTCGACTGGCGGTACATCTTCTTCGTCAACCTGCCGATCGGCATCATCGTGCTGGCATTGATCCCGCTGATCATCCCGGACGTGAAGCTCGGCCGGCGGCACCGGTTCGACATCCCCGGCGTGCTGCTCGCCAGTGGTGCGCTGCTGGCCATCTGCTACGGCCTGGTGGAAGGGCAGAAGTACAACTGGGGCAAGATCAACTCGTTCCTCTCCATCCCGCTGATCCTCGGCCTCGGGGTGCTGCTGCTGGCCGCCTTCCTGCTGGTCCAGCGGATGACCCAGGGCCGGGAGCCGCTGGTCCCGTTCGCGCTGTTCCACGACCGGAACTACACCGTCACCAACTGGGTGTCCGGCGTGCTCGCGATCGGGATGATGGGCATCTTCCTGCCCTTCACCATCTACCTGCAGTCAGTGCTGGGTTTCTCGGCGCTCAAGGCCGGGCTGGTGATGGCTCCCGCCTCACTGGTATCGATGTTCGTGGCCCCGGTCGCTGGCCGGCTGACCGACAAGATCGGCGGCAAGTACATCCTCATGTCCGGCCTGATGCTGTTCGCCATTGGCATGGGCTGGCTGTCGCTGACCGCGAAGCCGGGCTCGGCCTGGTACACGTTCCTGGCCCCGCTGCTGGTGGCCGGGTTCGGGATGGGCTGCATCTTCGCCCCGCTCATCACCGTGGCGATGCGCAACATCCGGCCGCAGCTGGCGGGCGCGGCGTCCGGCGTGCTGAACACCGTCCGCCAGGTCGGCATGGTCGTCGGCACCGCGGCGGTCGGCGCGCTGCTGCAGAACCGGCTGGTCTCCTCGCTGAGCAGCCAGGCCGCCAGCCGGTCGGCGGCGCTGCCGCCAGCGGTGCGTGGCCAGTTCGTCAGCCAGATGCATAAATCCGCAGAGGGTGGCATCTCGCTGGGCGCCGGGCAGAACGGCGGCAGTTCGCACGCGGTCACCGGCCTGCCCGCACAGCTCGTGGCTGAGATCGCGCGGATCGCCCACGAGGTGTTCACCTCCGGCTATGTGACGGCGATGCGGCAGACCATGGTGATGCCGATCGTGCTGCTCGTCATCGGCGCGCTCAGCTGCTTCGCGCTCACCAACGGCAAGCCTGCCGCCGCGCCGGTCGCGCCGGAGGTGGAGAAGGCGCCCACCCGGGCCTGACCACCTTCCGGTGCCGGACAATCCCCCGCTGGCGGCCAACTCCCAGCCAGCCACTATCGCGGTGGACGCCATGGGTGGCGATCACGCGCCGGAGCAGGTGGTCGCCGGCGCGGTCGCGGCGGTGACCGAGCACGGCATCCCGGTCATCCTCACCGGCCGCCCCGGCCTGGTCCGGCCGCTGCTGCCGGCCGGGATGCGGCCGGGCGGGATCAGGATCGCCACCGCCGACGATTCGCTCGGCATGGATGAAGGCGCACTGGCCAGCTGGCGGCGGCCCCGCTCCAGCATCGCGGTGGCCTGCCAGCTGGTGCACCGGGGCCAGGCGGCCGCCGTGGTCTCGGCCGGCTCGACGGCGGCCATCGTCGCGACCGCCCAGCTGCGGCTCCGCCCGCTGCCCGGGCTGCTCCGGCCCGGCCTGGCGGTGGTGCTGCCCACCCGGCCGCGGCCGACGCTGCTGGTCGACGCGGGCGCCGTCGCCGACCCCCGGCCGGAGATGCTGTTCCAGTTCGCCCAGCTCGGCGTCGCCTACGCGCAGGTGGCGTTCGGCGTGGACGACCCGCGGGTGGGCCTGCTCACGATCGGCGCCGAGCCTGGGAAGGGCAACAAGCTCGCGCGGCGGGCGCACGAACTGCTGGCCGCACCCCCGCACGGCGGCCCGCCGATCCGCTTCACCGGCAACATCGAGGGCAGCGACCTGCTGGCCAGCCGGGTCAACGTGGTGGTGGCCGACGGCTTCACCGGCAATGTGGCACTCAAGGCGATCGAGGGAGCGGCCAGCTACACCAGCGAGCAGGTGCAGGCCGCCCTGCGCGGTTCGGCCGCCGCCCGGTTCGGGGCGGTGTTCCAGCGGCGGGCGCTGCGTGATCTGACCGAGTGGATGGATACCGAGACCTACGGCGGGGCGGCCCTGCTGGGCCTGGAGGGCACCGTCGTGATCGCCCACGGTGGCTCCAGCGCCAAGGGGATCGTGTCCGCCTGCCGTCTCGCGGCCAGCCTGGTGCGCGGCGATATCACCGAGAAGATCCAGGGCCGGCTGGGGACTGGCCACCGGGGCGGGCTGTTCCTGCGCCGGGCCCAGCCGCAAAGCCAGCCCGGCCCACCCAGCCGGTAGCGATCCGGGCGGGGATGCTGGCGATCCAGCCGGAATGCCCGTCCCGGTCGCGGCCCGGGATGCAGGTCACCAGCCCGGCTGGGTGAGCCGGTAGCGATCTTGGGCAGGAAATGCGGCGCGGGGCGGCGGCAACCTCTCCTAGGCTGGGAGCATGGCCGATCCCCGGGACGTCCTTGCGGACCTGGTACAGCAGGCACTGTCCGCCGCCGTTGGCACGGACTACGCCGGCACCGACCCGGTCATCCGCCCGTCCGCATTCGCGGACTACCAGTCCAACGTGGCGCTGCCGCTGGCCAGGCAGCTGAGCCGGCCGCCGCGGGAACTGGCCGGGCAGATCGCCGGCCAGCTGGATCTGGCCGGCGCCATCGCCCAGGCACAGGTGAGCGGGCCCGGGTTCATCAACCTGACCCTGCGCGACGACTGGATCGGCGGCCAGGCGACGGCCACGCTGGCCGACCCGCGGCTCGGCGTGTCGCTGGCCGACCCCGGGCTGAAGGTCGTGGTCGACTACTCCTCCCCCAACGTGTCCAAGGAGATGCACGTCGGCCACCTGCGGACCACCGTGGTGGGGGACGCGGTCGTCCGGGTGCTGGAGCACCTGGGGAACACCGTGGTCCGCGCCAACCACCTGGGGGACTGGGGCACCCAGTTCGGCATGCTCATCGAGTACCTGCTGACGGTCGGCGAGCAGGCTTCCCGTGAGCAGCTTGCCGCGGGTGAGGTCAACGCCTTCTACCAGGCGGCACAGGCAAGGTTCGACGCCGACCCGGCGTTCGCGGACGCCGCCCGGCGGCGGGTGGTCGCGTTGCAGGGCGGGGACCCAGCGACCCTCCGGCTGTGGCGGCTGCTCGTGGACGGTTCCAAGCAGTACTACAACACCATCTACCAGCGGCTGGGGGTCACCCTCACCGACGCCGACCTGGCCCCGGAGAGCTTCTACAACCCCATGCTCGCCGATGTCTGTGCCGAGCTGGAGGGCGACGGCATCGCGGTGATCAGCGACGGTGCGCTTGTCGCCTTCCCGCCGGGCTTCACCGGCCGGGACGGTGAGCCGCTGCCGATGATCTTGCGCAAGCGGGACGGCGGCTACGGCTACGACACCACCGACCTGGCGGCCATCCGGTACCGGATCACCGACCTGAAGGCGGACCGGCTCATCTACCTGGTCGCCGCCGAGCAGTCGCTGCACTTCCAGCTGCTGTTCGCGGTCGCCCGCCAGGCCGGCTGGCTGACCGGCGAGATCCGCGCCGAGCATGCGGTCATCGGCCTGGTCAGTGGCGCCGACGGGAAGCGGATCCGGACCCGCAGCGGCGGGCAGGTCAAGCTGATCACCCTGATCGACGAGGCGGTCGGGCGCGCCGCCGCCGTGATCGCGGATCGGTATGACGATCCGGCCCTGCGGGCGGAGATCGCCGACGCCGTCGGCATCGGCGCGCTCAAGTACGGCGACCTGTCGGTGGCCCGCAGTTCTGGCTACGTGTTCGACTTCGACCGGATGCTGGCGCTGACCGGCAACACCGGCCCGTACCTGCAGTACGCGACCGCGCGGATCCGGTCCATCTTCCGCCGGGCCGGGCTCAGCCCGGACAGTGCGCACGGCCCGATCCTGGTCACCGAGGCCCCCGAGCGGGCACTGGCGCTGGCCCTGCTCGGCTTCGGGACGGCTGTCAGCCAGACCGCCGGCGAGGCCGAGCCGCACCTGCTGGCCGGTTACCTGTTCGAGGTGGCCAGCGCGTTCACCGCCTTCTACGAGGCCTGCCCGGTGCTGAAGGCCCCGGACCCGCGGCTGCGCGACAGCCGGCTCGGCCTGTCCGCGCTGGCTCTGCGGGTGCTGCTGACCGGGCTCGGCCTGCTCGGCATCCCGGTGCCGGACCGGATGTAGCGCGACTGGGAGCCAACACCCACCGCGTTCCCAGCGAAATCCCAGCTTCGGCTGGCCGATGTCCCAGAACCGGCCGCCAGCATGGCGGACATGGAGAACTTCAACCGCCCCCCCGGTGACGGCCCGCAGGACCAGCAGCCCACCGAGCAATTCTGGCCCGGCCAGGACACACCAGCGGGGCAGCAAGGATACGCCCGGCAACCCGGGCAGCAGGCACCCGCGACCAGCGGCCGGCGCAGGGCGCTGGGCTGGACGGTGGGGGTCACCGTGGCAGCCCTGCTGGCCGGCGGCGGCGCGATCGCCGGTGCCGCTCTGGCCAGCCCCAGCACCCCTGGTGCTCCCGCGGCCAGCACCGGTTCCGCGACCGCCGGTGGCCAGAGCGGGAGCGCTGCCCCCGGCAGCCAGGCCGCCCTGCTCAACGCGGCGCTGACGGCCGCGGACTCGCCGGCCGCCACCGTGTCGTCCACGCCCGCCGGGGCTACCGGGCTGACCAGCGCCGGCCAGTCCGTGACCGGCGCCGGGACCGGCACTCCGGTAGGCCGCTGTGCCCGCGCGCTCGCCGTGGCCCGGGCCGCCCACCGGTCCGGGCACCCACTGCAGGCCGGCGCCGCCGCCCGGTTCGCCTTCCGCTGCCACGTCCGGCACCGGATCATCCGGTTCTTCCTGCTGCACGGGGTGGACGGGCAGTTCACCTTCCGCACGCCGGACCGGGGCGCTGAAGACGCTTGCCTACGAGCGCGGCGTGATCGAGTCGGTGAACGGCAGCACCTCGATCGTGGTCAAAGCGGCTGACGGCACCGTCTGGACCTGGGACCTGGTCAGCAACACGGTCGTCCGCGAAAGCGGCGGCAAGGTCAGCGAGTCCGCGCTGGCCAGCGGCGCGGAGGTCTGGGTCGGCGGGCCGGTGATCAACGGCAGCAAAGACGCCAGGCTGATCTTCCTCCGGCCACCCGGTGGCACGTCCTGACCAACGCCCTGCGGGGCTGCGACGGGCGGGGCCGGGCTGCCACCCGGCCCCGCCGCCCGCCGTCCGCCGCCGCCGGGGGCAGGCGGTAGCGTGGGCACCCGCCGTTAGGCATGATCGGCAGTGGCAGCCCCCGGGCTGGTCAAGGACACGGCCGCAGCCGCAGAATGCGCCCTGGTGATGACAGACAACGACCGGATCCCGCAGGTGCTCGTCGTCGACGACGAGCCGAACATCCGCGAACTGGTCCAGGTCGCGCTGAAGTTCCACGGCTGCGCGGTGACCACCGCCGCCTCCGGCACGGACGCGCTCCGGCAGGTCGATGCGGCCCGGCCGGATCTGATCGTGCTCGACGTGGTGCTGCCCGACCTGGACGGGTTCGAGGTATGCCGGCGGCTGCGGGCCATGGGCAACGAGGTACCGGTGATCTTCCTGACCGCCCGGGACACCTCCTCCGACACCGTCACCGGCCTGGCCATCGGCGGCGACGACTATGTCACCAAGCCGTTCTCGGTGGAGGCACTGGTCGCCCGGGTCCGCGCGGTGCTGCGGCGGGCGGCCCGGCCCGGCGGCGGTGAACCCGGCCGCGACGAGACCATCCTGCGGGCAGGCGACCTGGAACTGGATGAAGCCCGGTGGACGGTGCATCGCGGCGGCGTCCCGGTCGAGCTGTCGCCCACCGAGTTCCGCCTGCTCGCCTACCTGCTCCGGCACCAGGGCCGGGTGCTCTCCCGCGGCCAGCTGCTGGAGAGCGTGTGGGGCTGGGACTACGCGGGCCAGTCCCAGATCGTGGAAACCTATGTCAGCTACCTGCGCCGCAAGCTCGACCCGCTCGGCCCGCCGCTGATCCACACCCAGCGCGGGGTGGGCTACACCTTGCGGGCTGACGGTCCGGGCGGATGAGCGGGTCCGGGCGGCTCTCGCTGCGTGCCCGCCTGCTGGTGCTGCTCATCGCCGTGACCGCGGCCTTCCTGCTGGTCATGGGTGCGGTCACCACCGTGGTGCTGACGCGCCGGGTGAGCAGCCAGTTCACCACCGACCTGGTCGCGGCGGCCAGCCGCAGCCCGCAGGCGCTGGCCGGCAACAGCAGCGGCTACCTGGCGGCCCTGATCTCCCGGCGGACCGGGCAGATCGTGCTGCTCACCCCGGGCACCGCCGGCCGCCAGTTCCAGCAGGTGCTGTCCCAGATGACCCGGGCCCAGTTCATCTGGGACTTCACCCACCAGCCGTTCACGCTGACCCTCCCCGACGGCACCCGGCTGCGGGTGGTCGAGCGGCTGGCCGCGGCCCGCCAGGCCGGCCCGGCGGCGGCCGGCCGTGGCCTGGTGCTGGTGGTGGTGGCCCGGCCGGTCAGCTCGCTGAACAGCCAGGTACGCAGCGTGGTGGTGGCCGAGCTGATCACCGGCGGGGCGCTGATCCTGCTGCTCGCCATCGGCGGCCGCTGGCTGATCGGACGGGGGCTGGCACCGCTCGGCGACATGGCCAGCACGGCCAACCGGATCACCAGCCAGGGGGATCTGACCGCCCGGATGCCAGAGGAGGACGAGCACACCGAGGTGGGGCGGCTGGGCGGGGCCATCAACACCATGCTCGACCGGATCCAGTCCGCGTTCGGCGCCCGGCTGCAGTCGGAGCAGAAGGTGCGCCAGTTCGCCGCCGACGCCTCACACGAGCTGCGGACCCCGCTGACCACCATCCGCGGCTACGCCGAGCTGTACCGGCAGGGGGCGCTCGGGCCGGACCAGCTGCCCGACGCCATGCGCCGGATCGAGCAGGAAGCGCAGCGGATGAGCACCCTGGTGGCGGAACTGCTGGAGCTGGCCCGGCTGGACCGCCCGACCTCACTGGACCTGGCCGAGTCGGACCTGTCGGCGATGGTGCAGGACGCCGCCGCCGACGCCCGGGCGGTCGAGCCCGAGCGGCCGGTGCAGGCGGAGGCACCGCCGGGGCTGATCGCGATGGTGGATGAGGCGCGGATCCGGCAGGTGCTGGCCAATCTGCTGGCCAACGTGCGTGAGCACACACCTGCCCGGACACCGGTCGCGGTCCGGCTGGCCCCGGTGCGGGGCGGGGTGGTGCTGGAAGTGGCCGACGCCGGCCCGGGCATGCCGGCCGCCGACGCGGCCCGTGCCTTCGACCGCTTCTACCGGGGCGAGCCGCCGGACCCGGCCGGGCTGAACGGATCCGGCGGCGCTGGCAGCGGGCTGGGGCTCGCCATCGTGCAGGCGATTGCGACGGCCCACGGCGGCCAGGCCACCTTGGAATCATGGCCCGGGAAGGGCACCCGGGTCCGGGTCTGGCTGCCCGGCACCGCGCCCTGACCCGCCGCGAAACCCGAAGCCAGCGGGCGCGGCCCGGTCAGGCTTCTTCCCGCTCGCTGGTGGGGTCGGGCAGGTGCTCGAACAGGTAGTAGACGGCCAGCAGGCCGAAGATCACCACTCCGGCGATGGGGGAGACGAATGCCGCGATCAGCGTGCCTGCCAGGTAGACGGCGCCGCCCAGCGTGAAACCGGGCACCGACCGGCGCAGCGCGCCCTGCGGCACTGCCGCGCCCAGCGCTGGCGCGTGGCTGACCACGTACACCCAGATGCAGGCGAACCCGGCCGAGATCGCGATCATGACCAGGCCGTAGGTCACCGTGGCCGCGGTCCCGCCGTCGCCGCGCAGGTGCTCGGCCACCAGCTGGGTGGGGAACGGGACCGCCACGACTCCCATCAGCAGCAGCAGGTTGAGCACTAGCAGGGGCCGGTCCACCCGGGTGACGTGAGCCATGATCGTGTGGTGGTTCATCCACATGATCCCGATCGTCAGGAAGCTGACGACGTAGGCGAAGTAATGCGGCCAGGCACGCAGCAGCGTGCCAGCGGTGAGCCTGCCGGAGCCGATGCCCAGCAGGCCGAACACCAGGACCGTGATCGCTACCGCGAACACCCCGTCGCTGAACGCCTCCGCCCGGTGGCTGTCCATGCCGGCTAGCCCATGCCCGGTCAGCTGTCCGCGGCGGGCGGGCCGGCCGGGGAAGCGGACGGGCCGGCCGGGGAAGCCGGCGCTGCCGGGACGACCGAGCGTGCCAGCACGGTCGCCACGTCCACGATTTCCAGTGACTCGCTCGCCTCGCCGGAACTCTTCTTGGCGCTGATCGCGTCGCCCAGCATGACCAGGCAGTAGGGGCAGGCGGTGGAGATGGTGTCCGGGCCGGTGCTCAGCGCCTCGTCGATCCGCTCGGTGTTGATCCGCTTGCCGATCCGCTCCTCCATCCACATCCGCGCCCCGCCGGCCCCGCAGCAAAAGCCGCGGTCCCGGCACCGGTGCATCTCCTGGGCCTGCACCCCCGGCACCCGGTCCATGATCTCCCGCGGCGGCGAATACAGCTTGTTATGCCGTCCCAGGAAGCACGGGTCGTGGTAGGTGATCTTCTCCTCGACCGGCGTGACCGGGGTCAGCCGGCCCTCGGCCAGCAGCCGGGACAGCAGCTGGGTGTGGTGTATGACCTGGTAGTTCCCGCCAAGCTGGGGGTATTCGTTGGCCAGTGCGTTGAAGCAGTGCGGGCAGCTGGCAACGACGGTGCGCGGCGCGGCCTCGTTGAGGGTCTCGATGTTCTGCTGGGCGAGCATGGAGAACACGAACTCGTTCCCGATCCGGCGCGCCGGGTCGCCCGTGCAGGTCTCGGCGGGCCCGAGCACGGCGAACTTCACCCCGGCGGTGTGCAGCAGCGTCGCGATCGCCTTGGTGGTCTTGCGGGCCCGGTCTTCCAGCGCGCCCGCGCAGCCGACCCAGAACAGGTACTCCACGTCGTCAGGCAGCTTGCCGCCGGCCACTGGGACCTCGAAGTCCAGCTCGGTCATCCAGTCCGCCCGGCGGGCTTCGCCCATCCCCCACGGGTCGCCCTTGTTCTCCAGGTTCTTCAGCATCCCGGCGGCCTCCACCGGGAACGCCGACTCGATCAGTACCTGGTGCCGCCGCAGATCCGAGATGTGGTCGATGTGCTCGATGTCGACCGGGCATTCGGTCACGCAGGCACCGCAGTTGGTGCACGACCAGAGCACATCCGGGTCGATCACACCGTGCGCGCTGGCGTCGCCGACCAGCGGGCGGGCGGCTTCGGCCCGGATCTTGTCCGGCAGCGCCGCCCGCGCCTCGTCACTGGTGGCGAGCAGGTAGGGGGCCTTGGCCAGCGCGTGATCGCGCAGGTCGAGGATGACCATCTTGGGCGAGAGCGGCTTGCCGGTCGCCCAGGCCGGGCACTGTGACTGGCACCGACCGCACTCGGTGCAGGTGGCCATGTCGAGCAGACCCTTCCAGGTGAAGTCCTCGATCTTGCCGCGGCCGAAGATGTCGGTGTCAGGGTCGGCCTCCTCGAAGTCGAGCACCTGGCCGGCCGAGCGCATCGGCTGCAGCGCGCCGAGCCCGTCGGGGCGGCGCGAGAACAGCACGTTCACCGGGGCCAGGAAGATGTGCAGGTGCTTGGAGTAGGTGACGAAGACCAGGAACGCCATGAGCACCACGATCTGGGCCAGCAGGGCGGCGGACTCGATCGCGCTGTTGGCCGAGGTGCCCAGCGGGGCCAGCCAGCCCGCCACGATCTGCGACGCGAAGGCACCGTGCGGATAGGGGAAATCACCGGTGTTGATCTGCGCGCCCCGGTAGAGCAGCAGGGTGGCGACGACCAGGAAGATTCCCAGCAGGACCAGCCAGGCAGCGCCGGTGTGGGAGCCGGCGAAACGGGAGTCGCGGCCCAGCCGCCTGGGGTTGGACCGCAGCCGGATGACCGCGAACGTGATGATCCCGGCCAGCACCCCGACCGCGAACAGGTCCTCGATGAAGGCGATGAACGCCCAGTGGCCGATGACCGGGATGGCGAAGGTCTTGCTGAACAGGTCGCCGTAGGCCTCCAGGATGGTCAGCAGCAAGATGGTGAAGCCCCAGAAGGTGACGGCGTGCGCGGCGCCGGGGACGGACCAGCGGAGCAGCTTGCGCTGGCCGATCACCTCGGTGGCCTCGATGCCGACGTCCCCGCCGGGGTGCGAGCGGACGGTGGCAACCCGTTCCGGGGCCGGCTGGGCCGTCCGTCCCACCCGGTACAGCCACCACAGCCGCCGTCCGGCCAGGGCCAGGGCGGCCACCGTGACCGCGACTCCGACGATGATGCGCAGGGCCACGCCGACCTCCTCGGGAAATGTTCCGTGCCAGCGTACGCCGCAGCCTCCGGCCCAGCTCAGGCACCGGCCAGGTCATGATCGGCCCGCGGCCCGTCCGGCCGGGAATACCGTGGCCAGGAGCAAAGTTGAGCGGGGTAGACTCAAGTCAGTTGCCAAGTGAAGCCTCCGGTGGCAGGCTTGCGTCGGCACGACTCAACTTACGGATCACAACTCACTCAAGGGACAACCAACATGGCACGTGCGGTAGGGATCGACCTGGGGACGACCAACTCCGTCGTCGCCGTCCTCGAGGGCGGCGAACCGACGGTGATCGCCAACGCGGAAGGCTCGCGGACCACGCCGTCCGTGGTCGCCTTCGCCAAGAACGGCGAGGTGCTGGTCGGCGAGGTCGCCAAGCGGCAGGCGGTCACCAACGTCGACCGCACGATCCGCTCGGTCAAGCGCCAGATGGGCACCGACTGGTCTGTCAAGATCGACGACAAGAAGTTCACCGCGCAGCAGATCAGCGCCTTCATCCTGCAGAAGCTCAAGCGGGACGCGGAGGCCTACCTGGGTGAGAACATCACCGACGCGGTGATCACCGTCCCGGCCTACTTCAGCGACGCGCAGCGGCAGGCGACCAAGGAAGCCGGCCAGATCGCCGGGCTGAACGTGCTGCGCATCATCAACGAGCCCACCTCCGCGGCGCTGGCCTATCACCTGGAGAAGGAGAACGAGGCCACCATCCTGGTCTTCGACCTCGGCGGCGGCACCTTCGACGTGTCCCTGCTGGAGGTCGGCGAGGGTGTGGTCGAGGTCAAGGCCACCAGCGGCGACAACCACCTCGGTGGGGACGACTGGGACCAGCGGATCGTGGACTGGCTGGTGCAGGACTTCAAGAACAACTACGGCATCGACCTGTCCAAGGACAAGATGGCGCTGCAGCGGCTGCGCGAGTCCGCGGAGAAGGCCAAGATCGAGCTGTCCGGCTCGGCCGAGACGCAGATCAACCTGCCCTACATCACCCACTCCGAGCAGGGCCCGCTGCACCTGGACACCAAGCTCACCCGGGCCGAGTTCGTCAAGATGACCTCCGACCTGCTCGACCGCTGCAAGGCGCCGTTCAAGCAGGTGATCAAGGACGCCAGCGTCAAGCTGTCCGACATCCACCACGTGGTGCTGGTCGGTGGCTCGACCCGGATGCCCGCCGTGGTGGACCTGGTCAAGGACCTGACCGGCGGCAAGGAGCCGAACAAGGGCGTCAACCCCGACGAGGTCGTCGCAGTCGGTGCCTGCCTGCAGGCCGGCGTGCTCAAGGGCGAGGTCAAGGACGTGCTGCTGCTCGACGTGACCCCGCTGTCGCTGGGCATCGAGACCAAGGGCGGCATCTTCACCAAGCTGATCGAGCGGAACACGACCATCCCGATCAAGCGCTCGGAGATCTTCACCACCGCCGACGACAACCAGCCGTCGGTGCAGATCCAGGTGTTCCAGGGCGAGCGGGAGATCGCGGCCTATAACAAGAAGCTGGGCATGTTCGAGTTGGCCGGCCTCGCGCCCGCGCCACGCGGCGTGCCGCAGATCGAGGTCGCCTTCGACATCGACGCCAACGGCATCGTCAACGTCTCGGCCAAGGACCTGGGCACGGGCAAGGAGCAGTCGGTGACCATCACCGGCGGATCCGCGCTCGGCAAGGACGACATCCAGCGGATGGTGGACGAGGCGGAGAAGTACGCCGAGGAGGACGCCCGGCGCCGGGACGAGGCCGAGACCCGCAACCGCGCGGACACGCTGGCCTACTCCACCGAGAAGTTCGTCAACGAGAACGCTGAGCGGATCCCCAGCGACATCAAGGCCGAGGTCGAGGCGGCCATCGCCGACCTGAAGAAGGCCCTGGAGGGCACCGACCTCGACGCGATCAAGGAGGCCACCGAGAAGGCCGCCCAGGTCAGCCAGAAGATGGGGACCGCCATCTACGCGCAGTCGCAGGCCGGCGCGGCCAGCAGCGAGCCCGCCGACTCCGAAGGCGAAGGTCCGGCCGACGAGGACGTCGTTGAGGCCGAGATCGTCGACGAGGACCGGCCGAGTGAAGAGGGTGGCGCCGCCTGATGAGCTCACCGGAGGAGACCAACACGGGCCCGGTGATCCGCGACCTCAGGCGCATCGACCCGGTGACCGGGCGCGTCCGGGACCCTGGCCGGGGCCCCGGACAGCCCGGCGCTGGCCAGGGCAGTGCTGGCCAGAGTGGCACCGGCCAGAGCGGCACCGGCCAGGCCGGTTCGGTCCCGGCCGGTGCCGGGACGGCCGGGACCGAAGGTGCTGCCGGGGGCCGGGGTACCGGCAAGCCCCGGCCGGGCAAGCACGCTGTTTCCAAGCCGGGTGGGCAGCCAGGTGCCGGAAGCGGCGCCGGATCGGGTGACGCTGGATCGGGCGGAGCCGCTGGATCGGGCGGAGCCGTTGCGGGCAGAGCGCGCTGGGACCGGTGGCGCCGCCACCGGTGAAGCCGGCGCCAGTGAACTCGCCGAGCGGACCGCTGACCTGCAGCGGGTGACGGCCGAATACGCCAACTACCGCAAGCGGGTGGAGCGGGACCGGGTCGCCGTCCGTGAGCAGGCGCTGGCCAACGTGCTGGCCGGGCTGCTGCCCGTGCTCGACGACATCGGCCGGGCCCGGGAGCACGGCGAACTGGTCGGCGGCTTCAAGTCGGTGGCCGAGTCGCTGGAATCCGCTGTGGCCAAGCTGGGGCTGGACAGCTTCGGCGAGGCCGGCGAGCCGTTCGACCCGAATGTCCACGAGGCGCTGCTGCATTCTTACGCCGGCGACGTGACCGAGCCGACCTGCGTCCAGATCCTGCAGCCGGGTTACCGGGTGGGTGACCGGATCCTGCGGCCGGCCCGGGTAGCCGTAGCCGAGCCCGGTGATGAGTCCGGGCCTGGCGATGGCGGTGGACCCGGCGAAGCGGACGTGCCAGACGGCCGTGCCAGCGACCAGGACGCCGGTGCCAGCGGCGGCCGGGCGCCGGATGCGGCAGCTGACGACGACTGACGCCCGGAGATGCCGGTGAGCACCAAGGACTTCCTCGAGAAGGACTATTACAAGACCCTGGGCGTGGCCAAGGGCGCCAGCGCGGACGAGATCAAGAAGTCCTACCGCAAGCTCGCCCGCAAGTACCACCCGGATGCCAACAAGGGTGACCCCAAGGCCGAGGCGAGGTTCAAGGAGATCTCCGAGGCCTATAACACCCTGTCCGATGAGAAGCGGCGCAAGGAGTATGACGAGGCCCGCTCACTGTTCGGCGGCGGTGGCTTCCGCTCGCCCGGCCAGGGTGGCGGGTTCGGCGGGTTCGACCTCGGCGACCTGTTCGGCGGCGCGGGCGAGACCGGAACGGCCAGCGGTGGCCGCCTCGGTGACCTGCTGGGCGGGATGTTCGGCGGCGGCCGGGGGACCAGTGCCCAGCCCCGGCCACGGCGCGGCGCGGACGTGGAGACCGAGACCTCGCTCGGGTTCAGCGACGCCATCGACGGCGCCACCGTGACCTTGCGGCTCACCAGTGAGCGGCCCTGCCCGACCTGTCACGGCACTGGCGCCAAGACGGGCACGGTGCCGCGGGTCTGCCCGTCCTGCCAGGGCACCGGCCAGTCCAGCCGGAACCTCGGGAGTTTCGCGTTCTCCGAGCCGTGCCGCGAGTGCCGCGGCCGGGGGCTGGTCGTCGACGACCCGTGCCCGGACTGCTCGGGCAGCGGCCGGGCCATGAGCACCCGGTCGATCCAGGCACGGATCCCGGCCGGTGTCGCCGACGGGCAGCGGATCAAGCTGAAGGGGAAGGGCGCCCCTGGTGAGCGCGGCGGCCCGGCCGGCGACCTGTACGTACGGGTGCACGTGAGCCCGCACCCGATCTTCGGGCGCAACGGCCACAACCTGACCGTGACCGTGCCCGTCACCTTCCCGGAGGCGGCGCTGGGCGCTGAGGTGAAGGTGCCCGCGCATCGTGGTGCGCCGGTCAGTGTGCGCATCCCCCCGGGGACCCCGAACGGGCGGGTTTTCCGCGTCCGCGGCAAGGGGGTCCGGCGGCCGGACGGCACCAACGGGGACCTGCTGGTCACCGTGTCCGTCCAGGTGCCGGCCACGCTGACCGCACCGGCCCGGGAGGCGCTCAACGCCTTCCGGGAGGCGACCGCCGGTGAAGACCCACGGGAAGACCTGCTGCGACGGGCCCGGCAGGCGTGATGAGCACGGCAGGGCCGGCCCGCCCGGCTGGCGAACCGGAGGTAAGACCATGAGCAGCCCCTTCGAGATGAACGACGACACCCCCGTGTATGTGATCTCGGTGGCCGCCCAGCTGTCTGGCATGCACCCACAGACCCTGCGCTCCTACGACCGGCAGGGCCTGGTGTCGCCCGGCCGGTCGGCCGGGCAGGGCCGCCGCTACTCCCTGCGCGACATCCTGCTGCTGCGTGAGATCCAGCGGCTGTCGCAGGAAGAGGGCGTCAACCTGTCCGGCATCAAGCAGATCCTCGAACTGGAGCAGCAGCTCGGGCACTTCCACGCGCTCGTGGCCCAGCTGTCCGCCGAACTGGAGCAGGTCCGCACCGAGCTGGAGTCCACCCGGGCGGTGGCGGCGCGGCTGGCCGGGCTGCTGCGGGCCCGCGGGACCAGCACGGCGCTGGTGCCGGTCCGGACCCGGGGCAGCGCCACCGGGCCACCAGCGGGCGGGCCGGAACCCCCCACCGACGGGCCACGGCAGAACCTGCCGGCCGCCGACACCGGCTGAGCATCGCTGATTTCCACCCGAAAGCCAGGAACTACCTGATGGACAACAAGTTCACCCGCAAGAGCCAGGAGGCGCTGTCCGGCGCGGTCCGGCGCGCCACGGCGGACGGCAACCCGCACGTCGATCCGCTGCACCTGCTCGCCGCCCTGCTGGAGCTGAGCGGCGGCACCGCCGGGCCACTGCTGCGGGCGGTCGGCGCCGACCCGGCGGCCGTGCTGGCCGACACCGGCGACCGGCTGGTGAAGCTGCCCACCGTGTCCGGCACCACCGTCAGCGCGCCGGAGACATCCCGGCCACTGCTGGCCGCGATCACCACCGCGGGCAAGCGGGCCGCCGAACTCGGTGACGAGTACATCTCCACCGAGCACCTGCTGGTCGGCCTGGCCACGGACGGCGGTGCGGCGGCCGATGTGCTGC
Source organism: uncultured Actinomycetes bacterium (assembly GCA_963837105.1). Lineage (GTDB taxonomy): Bacteria > Actinomycetota > Actinomycetes > Streptosporangiales > Streptosporangiaceae > UBA9676. Next base: position 95,232 of record CAWIMG010000037.1, read on the forward strand.
GCAAGGCCGGGGCCGGGCCAGACGCCCTGCTGGCCGCGTTCGAGCAGGTCCGCGGCCACACCCGGGTCACCTCCGAGGACCCGGAGGCGACCTTCCAGGCGCTGGAGAAGTACAGCATCGACCTCACCCAGCGAGCCCGGGACGGCGAACTCGACCCGGTGATCGGGCGGGACGCCGAGATCCGGCGGGTCATCCAGGTGCTATCCCGCCGGACCAAGAACAACCCGGTCCTGATCGGCGAGCCGGGGGTCGGCAAGACCGCCGTGGTGGAGGGCCTGGCCCAGCGGATCGTGGCCGGCGATGTGCCCGAGTCGCTGCGCGGCAAGCGGCTGGTCGCCCTCGACCTGGCGGCCATGGTCGCCGGTGCCAAGTACCGGGGCGAGTTCGAGGAACGCCTCAAGGCCGTGCTGAACGAGATCAGGCAGAGCGAGGGCCAGGTCATCACGTTCATCGACGAACTGCACACGGTGGTGGGTGCGGGGGCGGCCGAAGGCGCGATGGACGCCGGCAACATGCTCAAGCCCATGCTGGCCCGCGGCGAGCTGCGGATGGTCGGTGCGACCACCCTGGATGAGTACCGGGAGCGGATCGAGAAGGACCCGGCGCTGGAACGCCGCTTCCAGCAGGTGTTCGTGGGTGAGCCTTCGGTCGAGGACACGATCGCCATCCTGCGGGGCCTGAAGGGCCGGTATGAGGCGCACCACAAGGTCCAGATCTCCGACGCGGCGCTGGTGGCCGCGGCGACCCTGTCCGACCGCTACATCACCGGCCGGTTCCTGCCCGACAAGGCCATCGACCTGGTGGACGAGGCGGCCTCCCGGCTGCGGATGGAGATCGACTCACGGCCGGTCGAGATCGACGAACTGCAGCGCAGCGTGGACCGGATGAAGATGGAGGAGATGGCGCTGGCCCGGGAGGCCGATCCGGCCAGCAAGGAGCGGCTGGAACGGCTGCGCGCCGACCTGGCCGACCGGCAGGAGCAGCTCACCGCCCTGGTTGCCCGCTGGGACCGGGAGAAGGCCAGCCTGAATAAGGTGGGCGAGCTGAAGCAGCAGCTCGACGACCTGCGCGGGCAGGCCGAGCGGGCCCAGCGCGACGCCGACTTCGCGACCGCCTCCCGGATCATGTACGGGCAGATTCCGGCGCTGGAAGCCGAGCTGGCCGCGGCCGCGGCCGCGGCCGGCGAGGAGGGCACGACAGCCTGGACGGCTGGCGCGGCCGGGACCGGGCCTGACAGCGCACCCATGGTCAAGGAGGAGGTCGGCCCGGACGACGTCGCTGACGTGGTCGCGTCCTGGACCGGGATCCCGGCCGGGCGGCTGCTGGAGGGTGAGACCGGGAAGCTGCTGCGGATGGAGACCGAACTTGGCCGGCGGCTGATCGGGCAGGCCCAGGCCGTCCAGGCCGTGTCGGACGCGGTGCGCCGGGCGCGGGCCGGCATCGCCGACCCGGAGCGCCCCACCGGCTCGTTCCTCTTCCTCGGGCCCACCGGCGTCGGCAAGACCGAGCTGGCCAAGGCGCTCGCCGAGTTCCTCTTCGATGACGAACGCGCCATCGTCCGCATCGATATGAGCGAGTACGGCGAGAAGCACTCGGTAGCGCGGCTGGTCGGTGCCCCGCCCGGCTACATCGGCTACGAGGAAGGCGGCCAGCTGACCGAGGCGGTCCGGCGGCGGCCCTACTGCGTCGTGCTCCTGGACGAGGTCGAGAAGGCGCATCCGGAGGTCTTCGACGTCCTGCTGCAGGTGCTCGATGACGGCCGGCTCACCGATGGCCAGGGCCGGACGGTGGACTTCCGCAACACCATCCTGATTCTCACCTCGAATCTCGGGTCGGTGTTCATCGCCGATCCCGCGCTTCCCGAGGACGCCAAGCGGGACGCCGTGCTCAACGTGGTGCGCGCGACCTTCAAGCCGGAGTTCCTGAACCGGCTCGATGACGTGATCATCTTCGATGCGCTGAGCACCGAGGATCTCGCCGCGATCGTCGACCTCCAGGTGGCCCGGCTGTCCGGGCGGCTCGCCGACCGCCGGCTGGCCCTCACCGTCAGCCCGGCCGCCCGTGAGTGGCTCGCCGTCACCGGCTTCGACCCGGTCTACGGCGCCCGGCCCCTGCGCAGGCTGGTCCAGTCCGCGATCGGCGATCAGCTCGCGCGGGCGCTGCTGTCGGGTGAGATCACCGACGGCGATCAGGTCACGGTGGATCTGGACGAAGCGTCCGATGCGCTGGTGGTGCGGGCCGGTAACCCGGTAGCGGATTCGGTGCCCGGCTCGGGTGGCAGCAGGTCGAGCAACTGGTCGTAGCTGTCCTCGGCCAGCCCGAGGTCGTTGCGGATCCGGAACCGCAGGCTGAGCAGCAGCCTGAGCTCGGTCCGGTCCCCGGCGGGCAGGTCCAGCACACCGTCCACCCCCCTCAGCGGGCCGGCGCCTGGCACCTCCAGCCGGCCTCACCGGCCCGGGCGACCGGCCCGGGCGAGCCGCCCAGGTACAGCTCTATCCCAGCGTTCGTCCAGGCCAGCGCACTGATCAGGTCCGATCGTTCGACCATCAGCTCAGCCAGCAGGTCACACATGCGCGGATTACGCGGTGGCTCGGCGGCGAGTTGCTGGACTAGCTCCTGGGCCTCCGCCACCTGCCCCATCATGAACAGCGCCTGCGCTAGCGGCGCTCGCGGATCGACCGAGGAGTGGCCGCCATCGGCCAGTGCCAGCCGGAAATCGCGGGCAGCGGCAACGGGCTCATCGGCGAGCAGCCACTGCTCGCCAGCCCGCATGAAAGCCTCCGCGCGCGGCATGGCCACGGTCTGCGTGCCGGAGGTGGCGAGCATGGTCATCCGCTGGGCGGCAGCCCGATGATCACCGGTGAGGGCGGCGTCGAACTCGATCTGGTCGAAAGCTTCGCGGCTCAGCACACTCACGTAACTGACCGTACCCAGCCGACCGCGGAGATCAACGCCGCCAGCGGGACTGGTCCGGAGGAACCTGGGCCGCCAGGCGGACCGCCCCGGTCACTGACTACTGGTCACCCAGCCAGCCCGGCGCCACGCCGAGGGCGGCGGGGCTGCTGGGCAGTCGCTAATGACGAGCCCTTTCCAGGGCGTCCCAGAATCCCCGCCGCAGCGCGTGCCGCACTTCGTCGTGCAGCAGCGAGTCGATCGGCAGCGCCGAATCCTGCAGCAGCTTGGCCTCCAGATCCGAGGGCATGCGCGGCTTGCGCGCGAGCACGGCTTCCAGCCAGAGCTGCGGGGCTTCCCGGGCGACCGCCTGCCCGAACCTGAACCCCTCGCCATGGGCGGCCTGGACGGCGTCGGCCACGGAGACGGCCGGGGGCAACGGCACCAGCGGATGCGACGGGCCCGGCTGCGGCCCGCCATAGCTGCCCGGCTGCGGGCCATAGCCGGGACCATGCTCGGGCTGGTCAGCTGGCGCCACCGGATACTGCGGGCCAGCCGACCGCTCCTGCGGTCCCCGGGCCGGCCTGCCGGTGGGGGCGGGCGCCGGGTACGTCTGCACGCCAGCGGGATAGCCGGACTGGACCGGCTGCGGTATGCCCGGATGCGGTATGCCCGGATGCGGTATGCCCGGCTGGCCAGCCGGAGCCTGCTGACCGCCCGGAGCCGGCTGGCCCAGGCCTGGCTGGCCGTGCGGGATTGGCTGGCCCAGGCCTGGCTGGCCGCCGGGGCCCGGCTGGCTCATCGGGGCCGCCGACGGCCCGCTCGGCTGTCCCGCCGGGGCGAACCCGGCCGCGGGCGGCGGCACGCGCGGTGCGCCGGCCGGAGGTGCACCAGCCGGAAGTGCACCGGCCGGAGGTCCACCGGCCGGGCCGGTCATCCCGGCCTCGTGCGCGACGTGCTGGCCTGGCAGCGGCGCGACTGGCTGCGGCACCGACATCGGCGGCTGCGGGCTGAACTGGGCCTGGCTGGCTGGCCCCGGCACCGGGGCCTGGCCAGGCGGGATGACCTGGCCGGACAGTGGCCCGGACTGATGGGCGGGCATGGCCTGACCGGGCCCGGCGACGGGCTGGGCAGCGGGCACCGTCGCCATCCCCGGCTGCAGGCCAGGCTGGGACATTCCGGCTGGCGGCATGCCCTCAGGCGGCGGGGCCGCCGGCCCCACCGGCGAGCCAGCGCCGACCTGCCCAGGCACGGCCTGCTGCTCGGCCGACGGCATCTGCGGGCCGGGAACCGGGCCGCCGATCGGCCCAGAGTGATGGGGGGACGGGAGCGGGCCGGGCTGCCCGTTAGGCATGGGCTGGGCCGATCGCTGGTACTCGGCGATGACCGGTGCGGTGTAGATCTCGGCGGCGGGCTGTGAGCCGGCCGGGAGGGCCTGCTGCCCGAGCTGGCTCACCGGCCCGTGGCCATTGGTGAGGGCACGCCCCGGGTAGCCAGCCGCCGGGTGCCGCTCGTCCTCCCGCAGCGGCCCGGCACCGACTACGAAGTCCACGTACGGCCGCAGGTGCGCTTCAGTGAGTTCGACGATGTCGTCGCACTCCTGGCGGAGGGCGCGGGCGATGGTCCACCTGCCGTCCACCGCGATGTGGGCCAGGGCGACCCGCACGCCCAGGTCCTGAACCTCGGCGATGACCTGCGCCAGTTCCTCTTCGGCGCTGACCACCAGCGCATCGCGCACCGCGCCGTTGCGCGCGAGGGTGATCAGGTCGCGGTGAATCTCGCTGTCCACGCCTTCCCGGCGGCCCGGGCGCATCCGGCCGAGCCGGAGCTTGACTCCGGGCAGATCGGCCAGGGTCTCGTGTTCGGGCGAGCGGCGGCCTTCCACCGTCGCCTCATACCAGTAGCAGCGCAGCAGCGGCAGCCCGGAGCGGTCCCTTGCCACCGTGCTGAGGAACTGAAGCAGGGCGGGGTAATTCCAGGAGACTGACTCCCGGTGCCGGGTCCCGTGGACAGCCATCGCGCCGTCGGCCAGCACATAGCCGGCGTCCACGAACAGCGCGCACCGATCCACTGCGCCACCGTCCTTCCGTCGAAGCGAGACGTTACCAGCGCTCAGCCGTGCCCGTGACGGACTGCGCCGAGATCGGTGACCTCCGTCAGCAGGGGCCCCGGCGTGGGCATATGACTCGCCAGCCGGCCCGCCACCCGGCAAGATAGCCAGCTATGCGGCTGCTCGTGCTCGGGGGGACCCGGTTTCTCGGGCGCGTCATCGTCGACGAAGCGGTCGGCCGCGGCTACGACGTCACGACCTTCACCCGCGGGGTGAGCGGTCATCCCCGGCCGGGTGCCGAGGCACTGCATGGCGACCGGACCAGCCCGGCGGACCTGCGCCTGCTGGCAGACCGGGACTGGGACGGGGTCATCGATACCTCCGTCATCGCGCCCGCCGACGTCAGCGCCTCCGCCCGGCTGCTGGCCGGTCACGTCGGGCACTACACCTACGTCTCCAGTCTCTCGGTGTACCAGGACCGGCCGCAGGAGCTGACCACCGAGGATTCGCCCGTGCTGGACTGCCCGCCGGACGCGGTGGGGACCATGCAGACGCTCGGCTACGGGGAGCTGAAGGCGGGCTCGGAACGGGCCGTCCAGCAGGCGATGCCGGGCAGCAACCTGATCGCCCGGCCAGGCCTGATCGTCGGGCCGCACGAGAACATCGGCCGGCTTCCCTGGTGGCTGGCCAGGATCGCGCGCGGCGGGCCGGTGCTGGCGCCTGGGTCGCCAGGCAGCACGCTGCGGATGACCGATGCCCGCGATCTGGCCGCCTGGCTGATCGACAACACCCGGCGCGGCATACCCGGCGTGGTGAACGTGCCGGGGCCGGATGACACCACGTTTGGCGACCTGCTGGCCGCCTGTGCCCAGGTGACCGCACCCCAGCGGGGCAATGGCCTGGAACTGCGCTGGGTCGCCGATCAGGTGCTGCTGGCCGCGGGAGTGTCGCCCTGGATGGAACTGCCGATGTGGGCGCCCGGCCTGCCCGAGTTCGCGGGCATCTGGCAGGTGGCCGGCGACCGGGCAGCGCGGACCGGCATGCGCTACCGCCCGCTGCTGGACACCGTGCGCGACACCTGGCACTGGCTGCTGCAGGACGCGGCCAGCCGGGACCGGCCGGTCTCCGGGTTTGACCGGATGCCCGGGATCGGCCTGGATCCCGCCCGCGAGCAGGAGATCCTGGCCACGCTCTGATGCCTTCCGCCGGTGCCGGGCCTTTGAGTAGGCTCGCGGCTCGTGAGCGACCGGGACGAACTGCTGCGCGTGATCAGGGACAAGGCCGTGCTGCACGGCGACTTCGTGCTGTCGTCCGGCCAGCGGGCGACCTGGTACATCGACCTGCGCCGGGTGCTGCTCAGCGGGCAGTCCGCGCCGCTGGCCGGCCGGGTCATGCTGGCGGTCACCGCCGACCTGGACTACGACGCGGTAGGTGGCCTGACGCTGGGGGCCGACCCCGTGGCCGCGGCGATGATGCACGCGGCGGCGGCCCAGGGCAGGGTGCTGGACGCTTTCGTGGTCCGCAAAGACGGAAAGGCGCACGGCCTGCAGCGCCGCATCGAAGGACCCGACGTGGCGGGCCGCCGGGTGCTGGCGGTGGAGGATACGTTGACGACCGGCGGTTCCGTGCTCACGGCCGTGGACGCGCTGCAGGAGGCGGGCGCGGAGGTAGTCGGGGTGGCGGTCGTCGTGGAACGGGGCGCCCGCGGCCGGGTCACCGAACGCGGGCTGCCGTTCCGCGCCGCTTACGGCATCGGCGACTTGGGCCTGGGCTGAGGCTCCGGCTGCTCGTACCCGGCAGCCTCGGCGTCGTGGCCCTGGCCCTGGTGCCGGAACTCGTAGAGCCGGTAGGCGATGAAGGCAACGACGGCCAGGATCACCACCGCGGCGATCCCGTAGCCGGCCACCTTGATCCCTTTCGCCACACTCGTCCACGCGTCCCCGAGCGCGTAGCCGATGAGGGCGATGACAGTCACCCAGATCGCGGTGCCGATCAGGCTCAGCACGCCAAAGAGCAGGGCCGGCACCTCGATGATCCCAGCTGCGATGGACACGAAGGTGCGGACGACCGGCAGTGCGCGCCCGAGCGGGATCGCCCAGATGCCCCGGCCGGCCACGAACCGCTCAGCCCGGTCCACGTCGGCCTGGGTGACGAGCACATACTTGCCGAACTTGTGGACGAGCGGGCGGCCGCCGACCCGGCCCACGGCATAGGCGACGAACGAGCCGATCAGCTCGGCCAGGGTTCCCACCAAGATCACGCCGACGATACTGAGGTGTCCCTGATAGGCCAGCACGCCCGCGAAGCCAAACGTGACCTCGGAGGGTATGGGGACGCAGCACGCCTCCAGGAAACCGAACAGGAAGATGGCGGCGTAGCCCCAGTGGATGAGAAAGCTCTCCATAGCTCCCTGTTGTACCGCATGCGGGCGGGTGGCATGACCGCTGCCGCCGAGCTTAGGAGCACCTTTACCAGTCCGGTCCCAGTCCCGTACCTGTCCGGTCCCGGTCCGGCTGAGATACTGGGAGGACGACGAGATTCAGGAGCCGACCGTCATGCCAATAGCTACCCCAGAGGTCTACGCCCAGATGCTCGACCATGCCAAAGAGCATGGTTTCGCTTACCCGGCGATCAACGTGACGTCGAGCCAGACGCTCAACGCCGCTCTGCGCGGGTTCGCCGACGCCGGCAGTGACGGGATCGTTCAGGTCTCCACGGGCGGGGCCGAGTACCTGTCCGGTTCGGCGGTCAAGGACATGGTGACCGGCTCCATCGCGTTCGCCCACTTCGCCCGGAGCGTGGCGGTCAAGTACCCGGTCAACATCGCGCTGCACACCGACCACTGCCCCCAGAACAAGCTGGACGGCTTCATGCGCCCCCTGGTCGCCCTGTCCAGGCAGCGCGTGGCCCGCGGCGAGGAGCCACTGTTCCAGTCGCACATGTGGGACGGCTCCGCGGTGCCCCTGGCCGAGAACCTGGCCATCGCCAAGGAACTGCTGGACGAGTGCGCGGCGGCCCACGCGGTGATGGAGATGGAGATCGGCGTGGTTGGCGGTGAGGAGGACGGCATCGTCGGGGCGATCAACGAGAAGCTCTACAGCACCCCGGAGGACGCCCTGGCCACGGCCGAGGCGATCGGGCTCGGCGAGCGGGGCCGCTACATCCTGGCCGCCACGTTCGGCAACGTGCACGGCGTCTACAAGCCCGGGCATGTCACCCTGCGCCCGGCTGTGCTGAAGGAGATCCAGGACGCGGTCGGGGCGAAGTACGGCAAGGACAAGCCGTTCGACCTGGTCTTCCACGGCGGTTCGGGCTCCGCCCTGTCCGAGATCCGGGAAGCGATCTCCTACGGGGCGGTCAAGATGAACGTGGACACCGACACCCAGTACGCCTTCACCCGCCCGATCGCGGCCCACATGTTCACGCATTACGACGGGGTGCTGAAGATCGACGGCGAGGTGGGCGACAAGAAGGACTACGACCCGCGGTCGTACGGCAAGGCGGGCGAGGCCGGGATGGCCGCCCGCGTCGTCCAGGCGTGCGAAGACCTCATGTCGGCGGGCAAGCACCTCGCCTGAACCCTGGCCTCAGCCTGACCGGCCCGCCCGGCCGAGCCCACCGACACTTCACTGGGCCAGCCGGTCGTGCGGCCACATGTTGCCGGTCACATCCCGGTCTCCTGGGGTCGGGCAGGATGGCGGGTATGGAACATCGGGATCTACTGGCCGGGCAGCCGGCCACCTACCTGCCCGCGGACCCGGCGGCGGCGGAACTGGCCACCGGGACCGCCGCCGAAGCCGTGGCCGCGGCGCACCCGGCCTGCCTTGCCGCCTGGGCTGCACTGGCCGAAGGGGCGCTGGCCCGCGGCGACGCGGTCACCGCCTACGCCTTCGCCCGTACCGGCTACCACCGCGGTCTCGATCAGTTGCGGCGGGCAGGCTGGCGCGGGCACGGGCCGGTGCCCTGGGAACACGAGCCGAACCGTGGTTTCCTGCGGTCGCTGCACGCACTCGGCCAGGCCGCCGCGGCCCTGGGTGAGACCGACGAGGCAAACCGCTGCCGCGACTTTCTCGGTGACGCCAGCCCCACCGCCGCACGCGAACTCGCCACCCCGGGACCCGGCTGATCCGCCATGACCACCCCGGCTTTTCCATGAGTTCGGTGGCACAAATGGGGCGGAATCTCCGGCCAGGGTGACTGAAGCTCATGGAAGGCCGGGCTGGGGGGACGGGTAGCTGGCGCCCGCCAGCCTCATACGTGGAGTAACCTCGGACTCCGCGCAGCAGCGGCCGGGAAGGGGCTGGTCAGATGCCGGCCATTGTGCTGGTGGGCGCCCAGTGGGGTGACGAGGGCAAGGGCAAGGCAACCGACCTGCTCGGGGATCGTGTCGACTACGTGGTCCGCTACCAGGGCGGTAACAACGCCGGCCACACGGTGGTGATCGGCGACGAGAGCTACGCCCTCCACCTGCTGCCGTCCGGCGTGCTGTCCCCGCAGGTCACACCGGTCATCGGGAACGGGGTCGTGATCGACCCGGAAGTGCTGATCGCCGAGATCGACGGCCTCGCACAGCGTGGCGTGTCCTGTGACCGGCTGCTGATCTCCGCCAATGCGCACCTGATCATGCCCCACCACCGGGCGCTGGACAAGGTGACCGAGCGCTACCTCGGAGATGCCCGGATTGGCACCACCGGGCGCGGCATCGGCCCCGCCTACGGTGACAAGGTCGCCCGCACCGGGATCAGGGTGCAGGACCTGTTCGATCCGGGCATCCTGGCGCAGAAGCTGGACCTGGTGCTGCGCGAGAAGAACCAGGTACTCACCAAGGTGTACAACCGCCGTGGCATCGACGCGGCCGCCGTCACGCAGGCATACCTGGGTTACGGGGAGCGGATCAGGCCCCACCTCGCCGACACCGTCCTGGTCCTGAACCGGGCGCTGGACGAAGGCCGGACGGTCCTGCTGGAAGGCGCCCAGGCCACGATGCTCGACGTGGACCACGGCAGCTACCCGTTCGTCACCTCTTCCTCGCCTACCGCAGGCGGCGCGTGCGCGGGCTCGGGCATCGGGCCGACCAAGATCAGCAAGGTCATCGGCATCGTCAAGGCCTACACGACCCGGGTCGGCGCCGGGCCGTTCCCCACCGAGGCGCCGGGTGAGCAGGGCAACTGGCTCCGGCAGGCCGGCCGGGAGATCGGGGTGACCACCGGCCGGCCGCGCCGCACCGGCTGGTTCGACGCGGTGATCGCCCGCTATGCCACCAGGGTGAACGGGATCACCGACTACTTCCTGACCAAGCTCGATGTCCTGTCCGGCCTGGACCGGATCCCTCTCTGCGTGGCCTATGAGGTGGACGGCTGCCGGCAGGACGAGCTCCCGATGACCCAGACCGGGTTCCACCACGCGGTCCCGGTCTACCAGTACTTCGACGGCTGGCGGGAAGACCTGTCCGGGGCACGGGACTTCGCGGGCCTGCCGCGCAACGCCCAGGCCTACGTGCGGGCCGTGGAGGAGGCCGTCGGTGCCCCGGTGGCCGCCATCGGCACCGGCCCCCGGCGCGACCAGACGCTCCAGCTGCGCCCGCTGATCTGACCCGCCGGCCGGGGACGAGGTGGGTGCCGCCGACCGGGCGGGGCGGCCTGCGGGCAAGCGTTGCCGGGCAGCCGTGCCGGGTGACCGCCGCCGGGCAGCGGTGCCGGGTAGGCTCGCCGCGTGCGAGTGCTGCTGCTTGGATCCGGTGGCCGCGAGCATGCGCTGGCCCGGGCGCTGGCCGCCGACCCGGAGGTCACCGACCTGCATGCGGCACCTGGCAACCCCGGCATCGCCCGGCTGGCGACCCGGCACCCGGCCGATCTGGCCGACCTGGCCGCGGTCACCGCACTTGCCACCCGCCTCGCCCCCGACCTGGTCGTGGTCGGCCCGGAGGCACCGCTCGTGGCGGGCCTGGCCGACCTGCTCCGTAGCCAGGGCATCGCCTGCTTCGGGCCCAGCCGGGCGGCGGCCATGCTGGAAGGGTCGAAGTCCTTCGCCAAGCGGGTGATGACCGCCGCCGGCATCCCCACCGCGGCCGCCCAGACCTGCCGCACCGAGGACGAGGTGCGGTCCGCGCTGGCCAGGTTCGGGCCTCCCTACGTGGTGAAGGCGGACGGGCTCGCGGGCGGCAAGGGGGTCGCCGTCACCGCCGATCACCAGGCTGCCCTGGCCCACGCGCGCGGCCACGGCACGGTGGTCATCGAGGAGTACCTGGACGGCCCGGAAGTGTCGCTGTTCGCCCTGGCCGACGGGACGGCCGCGGTGCCGCTGTGCCCGGCCCAGGACTTCAAGCGGGCGGGCGAAGGCGACACCGGCCCGAACACCGGCGGGATGGGAGCCTACGTCCCGTTGCCGTGGGCGCCGCCGGAGCTGGCCGATGAGGTGCTGGCCACGGTCATCCAGCCCGCGCTGGATGAACTGCGGCGGCGCGGCTCGCCGTACCGGGGGCTGCTGTACGCCGGGCTCAGCCTGACCCCGGCAGGTGTGCGGGTGGTGGAGTTCAACGCCCGCTTCGGCGACCCGGAGACCCAGGTGGTGCTGGACCGGCTGGCCAGCCCGCTGGCCGTGCTGCTGGCCGCGGCCGCAGCCGGCTCGCTGGCCGGCGCGGGCCCGCTGCGCTGGTCGCCCGGCGCCGCGGTCACGGTGGTGCTCGCGGCCGAGGGCTATCCGGCCGCACCGGCCAGCGGCGATCCCATCACCGGCATTGACGATGCCGAACGACTGGCAGGGGCCTACGTCCTGCACGCGGGCACGGCCACGAATGCGGCCGGGGAACTGGTGTCGGCCGGCGGCCGGGTGCTGAATGTGGTCGGCTCCGGCCCTGACCTGCCGTCCGCGCGCGACACGGCCTACCGTGCGGCCGCGGCGATCCGGATGCGGGGGGGCTGGTACCGCCACGACATCGCGGAGCGCGCCGCCCGCGGCCCCGCCGGGCCGGCTGCCCCGCCGCAGGCGGCCAGCGGCAGTCTGGCCCCATCCGCCGGGCCCTGACCGGCCAGCCGATGCCGCCCATCCCCACCTCCGGCCCCGCTGGCCCGCCCGGCAGCGGTGGTGCGCCCGGCAGCGGTGGTATGCCCGGCAGCGGTGGCCGCGGCAGCGCGCTGCCCGGCGCGGCCCGGCCGTCCGGGCATGCCTCACCGGACCGGCCGCCGGACGCTGGGCCGCCGGCCAGCGGGTGGCCCGGCAGCCGCCGGTCACCGGACGGGTCGCCGCTGCGGGTGAGCACCCTGGAGCTGTTCTTCGACCTGATCTTCGCGTTCACGCTGACCCAGCTCACCGCGCTGCTGGCCAGACATCTGTCCGTGGCGGGGGCAGCACAGGTGCTGCTGATCTTCGGGGTGCTGTGGTGGATGTACGGGGGGTATGCCTGGCTGACGAACACCCGGACCCCGGACCGGACTCCGGAGCGGTTGCTGATCCTGCTCGGCATGGCCGGGTTCCTGGTGGTCGGGCTGGCCATCCCGGACGGGTTCACCGGGGAGGGGATGGGCGCGGCGGGTGGCCTGCTCGGGCTGGGTTACCTGGTGGTCGTCCTGGTGCACACCTCGCTCTACTACCGGCTGAACCGGAACATCATGCGGATCGCCCCTTTCAACATCACCTCAGCGTTGCTGGTGATCCTGGGGGGGGTGGCCGACGGCCCTGCCGTCTACGCGCTGTGGGCGGCTGCGCTGGCCATCCAGGTGCTGTCCCCACTGATCGCCAATCCGGGCGGGCGGTTCGAGATCCGGCCAGCTCACTTCGTGGAGCGGCACGGCGCACTGATCATCGTGGCGCTGGGTGAGTCCGTGGCGGCGCTGGGCATCGCCGCCGCCCGGCACGGGGTCACCGGCTCGCTGGCAGGGGCGGCTGTGCTCGGGCTGGCGCTGACGGCCTGCCTGTGGTGGGTCTACTTCGGTACCGGGGATGACGACCGGGCCGAGCGGGCCTTCACCGCGGCCGGCACCGAGCGGCGGCCGGGGCTGGCGCTGTCAGCCTATTTTTACGCCCATATCCCGATGCTGCTCGGGGTGGTGGCGATGGCGGCGGGTGTGAAGCTCACCCTCGGTCATCCGGGCCAGCCGGAGCCGGTCCGGCAGGCGCTGGCCCTGTCCGGCGGCGTCGCCCTGTTCCTGGCCGGCGATGCCTGGTTCCGCTCTGCCCTGCGGATCGGCACGGGATGGCCCCGGCTGGCGACCGCGGGCATCGCGCTGGCGGCCGCAGCCCTGGGCGCGACGGTCGCGATCGACGCTCAGCTGGCGGTTCTGCTCGTGCTGCTGGTGACGATGCTGGCGGTGGAACGGCACCTGCCCGCCGTGGCCGGGCCCAGCTGGGCAGCCGCCGCGCGGGCGAGGATCTCCCGGGCCAGGCCCGGCCGCGGACGTGCGGGAGGATAGACCCGTGATCGGGCGATACACCCTGCCGGAGATGGGCCGCGTCTGGAGTGAGGCGCACAAGTACGAGCTGTGGTGCCAGGTGGAGATGCTCGTGCTGACAGCGCAGGCGGAGGCGGGCACCGTGCCGGCGGAGGCGGTGGCGCCGGTGCGGGCCGCACCGCCGCCCACCCCGGAGGCGGTAGCGGCTCATGAGGCGGTAACCGATCACGACGTGATCGCCTTCCTGTCCGCCTGGGCGGACAACACCTCCCCCCGGGCGGCGGCGGCCTACGTGCACTTCGGGATGACCTCATCCGACCTGCTCGACACCGCGCTGGCGCTGCAGCTGGCCGAGGCCACAGACCTGCTGGTTACCCGGGCGACCAGCCTGGTGGCGGCGTTGCGGGAGCACGCCCTGGCCCATGCCGGCACGCTGCGGGTGGGCCGTACCCACGGCATCCATGCCGAGCCCGATGTCTGGGGCCACCGGGTGGCCGACTTCGCCTTCGCGGTGGCGCGGTGCCGGGACCGGCTGGTCCGGGCACGGGCGGCGGTCGCGGTCGGCAAGCTGTCCGGCCCCGTCGGCACCTACTCCAACATCGACCCGGCCATCGAGGCGGCGGTCCTCGCCCGGCTCGGCCTTCGCCCGGCCGAGGTGGCCAGCCAGGTGGTATTCCGGGATGGCATCGCAGAGTGGGTGGGCGCGCTCGCGCTGACCGCCACCGCGTGTGAGGCGGTCGCGCTGGAGATCCGGCACAGCCAGCGGACCGAGGTACGGGAAGTGGCGGAGCCGTTCGGGACGGGCCAGAAGGGCTCGTCCGCCATGCCGCACAAACGCAACCCGATCAGGTCCGAGCGGATTTGCGGGCTGGCCCGGCTGGTGCGTGGCTATGTCACCCCGGTGACCGAGGGGATGGCGCTGTGGCACGAGCGGGACATCTCCCACTCCAGCGTGGAGCGGGTGGCCCTGCCGGACGCCGCCGCCGTCACCGACTATCTTCTGCACCTGACAACCGGCCTGATCGAGGGTCTAGTGGTGGACGCGGCCCGGATGCGGGCCAACCTGGATTCCACCGGCGGCCTGATCTACACCTCGGGCGTGCTGCTCCAGCTCGTGACCGCCGGGCTGTCCCGCGAGGACGCGTACGCCCTGGTGCAGGCGGCCGCGATGGACACCTGGCAGACCGGCACCCCCTTCCGGGAGACGCTCCGCAAGCGGGCCACGGCGCAGGGCCAGCCGCTCGACGAAGCCGCGCTGGACGAGGTGTGCCGGCCAGAGCGCTACGTCGAGCGGCTTGGCCCGGTATTCGGCCGCCTCCGGGCGTTGTCGTGACCGGACCGCGGGACGCACAGCCCGGCGCCGTACCGCCGGACGCGCGGCCCGGCACCGTGCCCCCGGACGGGCAGCCCGGGGCCGGGCTCCGGCACCTGTACTCCGGCAAGGTGCGCGAGCTGTACCAGCTGCCGGACGGCACCTTGCTGCTGGTCGCCACCGACCGCATCTCCGCCTACGACCACGTGCTGCCCACCCTCATCCCGGACAAGGGGAAGATCCTCACCCAGCTCTCGCTGTGGTGGTTCGAGCGGCTGGCCGGCCTGGTGCCGAACCACCTGCGGGACGCCCCGATCCCGGCCCAGTTCGCCGGGCGGGCGATGGCCTGCCAGCGGCTGTCGATGATCGGGGTCGAGTGCGTGGCCCGCGGCTACCTGGCCGGCTCGGGCTGGCAGGACTACCAGCGAACCGGGGCGGTCTGCGGGGTGGCGCTGCCGGCTGGCCTGAGCGAGGGAGCCCGGCTGCCCGAGCCGATCTTCACGCCGGCCACCAAGGCGCCCCGGGGTGAGCACGACCAGAACATCCCGGCCGCTGCCGTCGCCGAGCTCACCGGCGCGGGCGTGGCCGCCGAACTGGCCCGGGTAACGCTCGCGGTGTACCGGCTGGGTGCCGAGGTGGCGGCCCGCGGCGGCATCATCGTCGCCGACACCAAGATCGAGCTCGGGCTCGACCCGCACGGGCGGCTGCTGCTTGCCGACGAGGTGCTGACCCCCGATTCGTCACGGTTCTGGCCGGCCGACCGGTGGCAGCCGGGACGCCCGCAGCCGTCCTTCGACAAGCAGTTCGTCCGCGACTGGCTCGATTCGCCGGAAGCTGACTGGAACCGTCACGACCCGGGCGCGGAGCCGCCGGACCTGCCAGGCTGGGTGGTGGACCGGACGAGAGAGCTATACATCGCCGCGTTTGAGCGCATCACCGGCCGCCACTGGCAGTAGGTTGGCCTGCGTGCCACCGGGCGGCTGGGTGCGCCACCCAAGTCCAGCCGCGGCCGGCTTTGCGGCTGGCGGGGGCCCGGCCCGGACGCCGGGCGATGACCTGGCACCATGGAGACCGGGGCGTAGTGAGGAATGGACGTGACCGAGATACACGCTGACCCCGGGCTGAGGCCACGCCGCCCCGAGATGCCCGCAACGACCTGCGGACGGCCAGCCCAGTGGGATACTGGAAGACACACGCCCTCCGCTGCCCGCTCAGCACGCGGCCAGCTGGCGGCCCGCGCCAGGCAGGCCGGCCGTGTCACCCGCCCAGGGGCCGCCCCGGCGGGCACCCGAGGAACAGGAGCAGCCCGCTGATGACCGTTGGCCCGGAGACCTGCTACCGCGTGCGAGGCGGCATCCCGCTGCAGGGCACCGTGTTCATCCAGGGCGCCAAGAACGCCGCGCTCAAGATGATCGCCGCTTCGCTGCTCGCGCCGGCCGGACGGACGGTGCTGCGCAACGTCCCCCCCATCGAGGACGTGCGCCGGGCGGTGGAACTAGCCGAGGCCGTGGGTGCGGTGGTCAAGCTCCACGAGGCGGAGCGGACCCTGGTGGTGGACGCGTCATCGCTGACCAGCCCGGTGCTTCCCGCCGACATCGCGCGCCGGTTCCGCGGCACGGTGCTGTTCGTGCCGGCCCTGCTGCACCGGCTGGGTGAGGCCGTCATCGAGGGCATCGGCGGCTGCAACCTGGGCAGCCGCAACCTCGACTTCCACTACCGGGGGTTCGCCCGGCTGGGCGCGACGGTGGACGAGGCCGGCGACCGGATCCACATCAAGGCCGGGCACCTCCGCGGCGCCCACCTCTACCTCGACACACCGTCCCACACCGGGACCGAGAACCTGATCATGGCAGCGGCCCTCGCGCCCGGCACCACTGTGATCGACAACACCGCACTGGAGCCCGAGGTGCAGGACGTGATCGCGTTCCTGACCAAGATGGGCGCACAGATCACTGGCGGGGGGACCGGCTTCATCACCGTCCGGGGCGTGGACGAACTGGTCGCCACCGAGCACACGGTCATGGCCGACCGGATCGACGCGGCGGTGTTCGCCATGGCCGCCGCCATCACCGGTGGGGAGCTGAGCCTGGTGGGCGCCAACCTGGAGCACTTCGGGGTGGCCCGCTGGAAGCTGGAGCAGATGGGCGTGGAGTTCGCCACCAGTGGCGCGATCCTGCAGGTGCGCCGCGACCGCGCACTCCGGCCCATCAACGTGATCACCAGTCCGTATCCGGGGTTCGCGACCGACCTGCAGTCCCCGATCATGGCACTCAGCTGCCTGGCCGACGGCACCAGCTACATCCGGGAGACCATCTACGACGGGCGCTACACCCTGGTGGGCGAACTCACCAAGATGGGCGGTGAGGTGGCGGTCGATGGCAACGTGGCCATCGTGCACGGGCCGTCCCAGCTCAAGGGGACCAAGGTGGTCGCCCATGACCTGCGCGCCGGGATCGCCCTTATCCTGGCCGGGCTGTCCGCGACGGGTGAGACCGTGGTCGCGCCCGGATACCTGATCGACCGGGGCCACGCGGCGATCGCCGACCGGTTCACCACCCTCGGTGCCGATATCACCGTGGAGGAAAGCGGCTGAGAAGCCGGGCAGGCCCCTCTTTCCAGCGCCGCTCCGTTGGGTTACTAGATAAGCACCCCGTCCCGCCGACCGAAGGCCAGACAGTGACATCACCGGAGCAACTGCCCGCCGCTGCGGGCGCTGTTTTAACGCAGGCCGGCCGCGGTGCCCGGTGCCACCCGGGCGGGGCGGACGGCTGACACATGATCACCGGGCAGCGGCAGTCCCCGCTTGAACTCGCCATCGGGGTGGTCGGTCCGCAGGATCTGGTCGAGCGGGTCATGCTGTCCGGCCCGGTCATGCTGGGCCCACCCGTCGCTCAGGCCGCCCCGGCGGCCGGCGGCTGGCCGCAGGGGCCCTCATTTGCTGGGCCCGCGATGCCCAGGCGGCTGGTGGCCGCGGCCTACCGGAACGAGCAGGAGGCCCCGGACAAGGTGCTGCGGCTGGGCCCGCAGATCGACGTCTTCCTGTTCGCCAGCCAGGTGCCGCTGGAACATGCCCGCCGGGCGGGCGTGCTGCGGGCCCCGGCGACCTGTGTGCCGCTGGCCGGTAGTGCCCTGCTCGCCACCTTGCTGCGGGCGCGGGCGGAAGCCCGTTATGAACTGTCCCGGGTGAGCGTGGATGTGCTGGCCCGCGGCGATGCCGAAGAGGCGTTTGCCGAGCTGGGCATCGCACCGGGCAACATCCATGTGCGGGAGGACGCGGCCAGCGCGGCCGCGCTGGCCGCGTTCCACGAGCGGCTGTGCCGCCGCGACCCCGGCTCGGTGGCCTTCACCTGCCTGGAGTCGGTGGCCCAGCGGCTCGCCGCGGCGCAGATCCCGGTCTACCTGGTCCGCCCGACCGGCAGCGCGATCCGCGCCGCGCTCCGCACCGCCACCCTGCTGGGGCTGCACCGGCGGCTGGAGGAGGCCCAGCTGGCCGTGGCGGTGGTGGACGTGCCCATGTTGCGTGAGACATCCCGGCGGCCCGCCCCCCGGCAATCCCGGGAAGAGCTGCGCCTCACCGTCCACCGCTTCCTGCTCCAGGAGGCCCAGCGGATGCAGGCCACCGTCTGCCCGGTGGGCGACCACACGTTCCTGGTCATCGCCACCCGCGGCTCGCTGGCCGGCATCACCGACGGCTTCCGGGTACCGCCGTTCGCCGATCGTGCCCGCGGCGAACTCGGCATCGCGGTCGAGGTGGGGGCTGGCCTCGGCCGGACCGCCCAGGAGGCCGAGGCGCACGCGCGGGCCGCCCTCGCCCGCTCACACGCCGGCCCGGGCAGGGGCGGCTTCGCCCTCGACCGGGAGGGGCAGGCACTGGCCCCGGCGCCGCGCTGGCCCGCCGCCTCCCCGGCCAGGCCGAAGGGCCTGGCGACGCTTTCCCGGCTGGCCAGCACGCTCCCCGACGGCGATGGCGCCCACGTGGTCGACGCCGAGACCGCCGGACGGCTGCTCGGTGTGACCTCCCGGACCGCCCGCAGGCTGCTGCACGGCCTGGTGGACGAGGGCCTGGCCTGGCCGCTGCCGCCGAACCGGACCCCGCAGCCGGGGCGGCCGCGCCAGTTCTACCGGCTGGTCACCGAGAACCTGGACAGCCATCCCTCCTGACCCGGCCGCGCGGCCGGCCAGGCCCGGGCCTAGTGGCGGCGGGGGTAGGCACGGGCGACGGCGAGGAACCGCTCGTTCTCCTCCTCGTCCCCGATCGAGATCCGGGCGCCATCACCGGCGAACGGGCGGATGCTCACTCCCATGCGGGCGCATGCGGCGGCGAAATCACTGGTGTCCTCGCCGAGCGGCAGCCAGACGAAATTGGCTTCGGTCGGCGGCACCGTCCAGCCCTGGCCGAGCAGTTCGTCCCGGACCCTGGTGCGTTCGGCGACCACCTGGCCGACCCGGGCCAGCAGTTCCGGCTCGGCCGCCAGTGACGCGACCGCGGCGGCTTGCGCGACCGCGTTCACCGAGAACGGCAGCAGGGTCTTCCGCACCGCCCCGGCGACCGGCTCGTGCCCGATCAGGTAACCGACCCGGAGCCCCGCCAGGCCGTACGCCTTGGAGAAGGTCCGCAGGACAGCGACGTTCGGCCGGTCACGGTACACGTCCAGCCCGTCCGGCACCGCCGGGTCCCGGACATACTCCGCGTACGCCTCGTCCAGCACCACCAGGCAGTCCGCGGGTACCTGGTCGCAGAACTTCTCCAGCTCTGCCCGGTGGACCACGGTGCCGGTCGGGTTGTTCGGGTTGCAGACGAAGACCAGCCTGGTCCGGCCGGTGATCGCGGCCGCCATCGCGGCCAGGTCATGTGCCTGGTCCGCCAGCGGGACCTGCACCGCGCTCGCCCCGGACAGCTTGACCAGGGTCGGGTAGGCCTCGAACGAGCGCCACGCGTAGATGACCTCGGTGCCCGGTTCCGCGGTGGCGGTGAGCAGTTGCTGGGCCACCCCGACCGAGCCGCAGCCGACCGCGACGTGCTCCGGCGGCACGCCGTGGCGGCGGGCGATCGCGCCGGCCAGCTCGGTCGCCCCGTTGTCCGGGTAGCGGTTGACCCCGGTGCAGGCGGCCGCGATGACCTCGGCGACCGACGGCAGCGGGCCGTACGGGGACTCGTTGGAGGACAGCTTGATGGAGCGGCCATCCGCGCCCACCACCCGCTGGCCCGGCGTGAACGGGGCGAAGTCGTCCAGGACGCGGCGGAATCGTGGCGATGGTGCTGGCACCTGAATCCTCCTGGGCCGAACCTGATGGCCCCAGTCTGCCACCGGCGGGTCACTGCCGGAGCGAGGCGAGCATGCGGGCGAACACCGCGTGCATGTCGGGGCCGAAGAGCACGAACCGGGCCTCCGCCAGCTGGCTGACCGCCCGGCCGGGGGCCTGGCCGGCAGCCGGGCGCGCGGCCTGGCTGGCGGCCCGGCTGACGGCGGTCAGCGCGATCCGGGCGGCATCATCGGCCGGCCATCCGTAGGCGCCGGCCGACACCGCCGGGAAGGCGACCGTCGCCGCCCCGAGTTCGCCGGCCACGCCCAGCGACTGCGTGTAGCACGAGGCGAGCACCGCGGAGTGGTCCTGCGCCCGGCTGTACACCGGGCCGACCGTGTGGATCACCCACTGGGCGGGCAGGTCGCCGGCGGTGGTCGCCACCGCCTGGCCCGGCGGCAGGCCGTCCGGGTACCGCGAGGCCCGCAGCTCACGGCAGGCCGCCAGGATGGCCGGGCCGCCGCGCCGGTGGATGGCCCCGTCCACCCCGCCGCCGCCGAGCAGCGAGGAGTTCGCAGCGTTGACGATGGCATCGACCCGCTGCCGGGTGATGTCGCCGATTGCCAGAGTGATTCTCATCGCCGGAGTGGCTTCACGATAGCTGGCCTGGCCGCCCGGCTCTTTCGCGGGCGTTCCGGCCCGGGTTACATTGACGCGGTGAGACGACTGGGCGAGCTTGAGCGGGCCATCATGGACGTGCTCTGGGAGAGCACCGAGCCATTGACCGTGCGGCAGGTCGGGGCAGCGCTGACCGACCGGGAACTTGCCCATACCACGGTGATGACGGTGCTCGACCGGCTGGCGAAGAAGGGGTTCGCCCGGCGGGAGCGGGACGGCCGGGCCTGGCGTTACCGTGCGGCGGCTGACCGGGAAGCGTACGTTACCGAGCTAATGCTGCATGCTCTGGATCAGACGGGTGACCGGTCGGCCGCGCTGGCGAGTTTCGCGCGCAGCGTGTCGGACGCCGAGGCGCAGGTGCTGCGCCAGGCACTGGAATCACTCGGAGAGATCGACCGGGACTGACCGACTGTGCTCGCCGCCGTCCTTGTGCTGGCCGCCGTCGCCGTAGGTACCGTCCCGGCGGCGGCGGCGCTGCTGTCTGCCCGCTGGCCGTACCGGTCGCCTGCTGCGGCCATCCTGCTCTGGCAGGCACTTGGGCTGAGCTGGGGCCTGGCGGCGGTGGGCGCACTGGCCGGCCTCGGCGCGCGGCCGGCCGGGTGGGGGGTGGCCGGGGGCGCACTGACCGGGGCTGTCGGCTCGGCCCGGGCCGCGGTACTCGGCTCCGGCGCGGCCATGCTGGCGGCGATCGCGCGGCTGGCCTTCCTGGCGGCGGGTGGCGCGCTGCTGGCCCTGCTGTGCTGGGTGCTGCTGGCCGCTTCGGCCGGGGTGCTGCTGGCGCGGCGGCGGCACCGGGCCCTGCTCCGGCTACTCGCGCACGGTGATCCGAAAGTGCCGGGGGCGCTGGTGGTGGACAGCCCGGCGGCGGCCGCGTACTGCGTGCCCGGGCTGCGCTCGGCGATCGTGGTCAGCGCCGGTGCCCTGAACCTGCTGGATGCGGCCGAACTGGCGGCGGTGCTCGCGCATGAGCGGGCTCATCTGCGGGAACGGCACGATCTTGTGCTGCTGCCGTTCAGCGCGCTGAACCGCGCCTTCCCCCGCTGCCGGCTCGTCCGCCAGGCGCATGGCAGTGTCGCGCTGCTGGTGGAGATGCTCGCCGACGACCGGGTGCTGCGGCACCGGACGGCCCGGGATCTGGCAACCGCGCTGATCCGGGTGGGGGCCTCCAGCGCCGGCCCGGCGCCGTCCGGGGCACTGGCAGCGGTCCAGGCACCGGATGGCGAGACCGCGGCCCGGGTGGCCCGGCTGCTGGCGCCAGCGCCGCCGCTGCCGGCCTCGGCGCTGGCCCTGATCTGCTCGGCCGCGGCGGTGCTGGTCGCGGTCCCGGTCGGGCTGCTGCTGCTGCCCTGGTGATGCCGGTCAGACGTCGGCGATCCGGATCCGCAGCCGCCGGAACCCCTTGCCCTTGTTCTCGACCTTGACGACCTCGATCCGGCCGACCTGCCGGGTAGAGGCGACGTGGGTGCCGCCATCCGCCTGCTGGTCCAGGCCGACGATGTCGATGATGCGGACTTCCTTGACCTCGGGCGGGACCAGGTTGGTGGCGGTGCGGATGATGTCGGGCAGCGCGAAAGCGTCGTCCCGGGGCAGGACCCGCACGTCGATCCGCCGGTCGGCAGCCACCTCGGTGTTGCAGGCCGCCTCGACCGCCTCCCGGAAGCCGGGCGGCACCTCGGGCAGGTTGAAGTCCATCCGGGCGATGAGCGGCTCCATGTTCCCGCCGGTGACCAGCGCGCCGAAGTCCCGGAACACCACCCCGCACAGCACGTGCAGGCCGGAGTGGGTGCGCATGAGCGCGGTCCGGCGGCCGTCCTCGACCGCCCCGCGCACCGCGGTGCCCACCGGCGGCAGCGGGTCGCCCTCGGCCGGGATCAGGTAGAGGTCGTCGCCCTTGCGTGCGTCCACGATGCGGGTCTGCACCCCGCCCCAGAGCAGGACGCCGTGGTCCGGCGGCTGGCCGCCGCCGCCGGGATAGAACGCCGAGGTGTCCAGCACGATGCCGTCGGGCCCGGCGGCCAGCACGACCGCGTCCCAGTCGCGCAGGGTCTGGTCGTCAAGCTCAAGCCGGTGGGTGCGCCAGGAAGCCTCGGTCATGACGGCAGCCTACTGCCGTGGCCAGCCCCGGCTGGCCACGGCTACCAGGGCCCGTACGGCCCCGAATTCGACCCGCGGCGGAAATCCTTGACCTTCGGCCGGACGTCGGTCAGGTAGATGGCGGAGGCGACGAACGCGACGATCGGCAGGATCGAGATGAGCGTCATGTGGTAGGCCAGGCTGGCCAGGCCGATGACAGCCGCCACGCCGTTGATGATCAGCCAGATGGGCTTGGTCTGCTTGCCTACCGCCGGGAAGGCCCCGGTCGGGCGGCGCAGGGTATCGATGAAGGCCCAGGCCTCGACGATGAACGCCGCCGCCATGAGCACTTCGAAGAACCAGAGCAGTGGGGTCATCGCCCCGTAGGTGAACACGTGTCCAGATTATCCGGTCCGGGCGGCAGATGCGCGGGGGCGGACCAGCCGCCCGGACCTGCCAGCCGCTAGTGGGCGGCCTTGACCGAGCGCGGGTGGGTGCTCTTGCCGTTCAGCGAGCCACGGCCGTCCGGCCCGTCCTCGCTGAGCGCCCGCTTGCCCCGCTGGGCCAGCTTGTCGTAGCCGGACGCGGCCCGGGTGCGGGCGGAGTGCACCGTACCGGTGGCACGGGCGGACAGGTTGCCCATCGAGGCCTCCGCGCGCCACCGGGCGAACCGGCCCGGCAGTTCCCGCAGCGCCTCGGTGGCGAGCAGGCCGGCTCCGGCCGCTGCCTGCACGGGCTTGTGGTCAGCCAGCTTGCGCACCTCGGTCCGGACGTCAATGGTGGGACTCATTTCCGATGTCACCTTCCCGGCCTGCCGACGGGCAGACCCGTTATCTAGTGGGCCGGCTCTTCCTGGCCGGCCTTCCGCGGTTCTGCTTCCTGGTCGTGGCCGGCGGCCGCGTCCTGGCCTGCTGCCGGGCTGCTCGCGGGAGCGTCCTGGCCCGCGGCCGCGCTACTGGCGGCAGTGGCCTGGCTGGCCGCGGGTACCCGGACGTTGAGCGCGGTTTCCCGGCGGAATGACTCGTAGATGTCCAGCAGCACCTGCTTCTGCCGCTCGGCCAGTCCCGGGTCGGCCAGCACCGCGGCCCGCACCCCGGAGTCCGGCCCGCGTTCCTCCAGGATGCCCGCCTGGACATAGAGCACCTCGGCCGAGATGCGCAGGCCCTTCGCGATCTGCTGCAAGATCTCGGCACTCGGCCGCCGCAGGCCCCGCTCGATCTGGCTCAGATACGGGTTGGACACCCCCGCCGCCGACGCGAGCTGGCGCAGCGAAATCTTCGCCTGCTCACGCTGCTCGCGGATGTACTCCCCGATCGAGCTGACCTTCACTGGGCTCACGCAGCCAGTCAACCAGGTGCTGCTTGCAATTGCAAACGCAGCTGCAAGCGCTCGGCACATCCGGATACCAAACGGCGGTGCCCAGGTCAGCCCACTTATTCAGGCTAACCAGCCGCCGCCGCGCAACCCCGGCCGGGCGGCTGGGGGAGCCTGCCAGCAAGCGGTGTAGGCGCCTTGTGGGCCGTGGCCACGCCGGGTCTGCCGTGGGTCATCCCGATGGTGGCAGGGCGGGCAGCACCGGCCGCACCTGCCCGACGACTTGACCGCCGCCGTGCACGGGCACATGGCCGATCCGGTCGAGCACCGCGGCATCGGCGCTGGCCAGGACATCCGCGCGCAGGTCCCGGAGCAGTGCCACCGCCAGCGCGGGCAGCGCCCGGGCGCTGCCATCCTCGATCTTGATAGTGACGGCCCAGCCGTCGGCCAGCGCGATGGCCAGCACCCCCTCGGCGCCTCCCTTCGCCAGCAGGCCCGGGACCGCCCGCATGAGCGCGCTCTCCGGCCGGTTCGTCCCGGCGGTCCAGTCCGGGTAGGCGCGCATCCCGTCGGCCACCTGCCGTTCGGCCGATCCCGGCACGGCCAGGACCAGGTTCCGGTAGGCGCGGGCCAGCCCGGTCAGTGACAGGGCGAACAGCGGTGCGCCGCAGCCGTCCACGCCGAGCGTGGGCACGGTCTCCCCGGACAGGCTCTCCACCGTGTCCCTGATCCGCCGCTGCAGCGGATGGCCCGGGTCCAGATAGCTGGCGGCCGGCCAGCCGGCCGCGGTGCAGGTGGCGAGCATGGCCGCGTGCTTACCGGAGCAGTTCATGTGGATCCGGTCGGCCTGGCCGCCGTCGTGCAGGTAGTGGCGCTGCACCTGGTCGTCCAGCGGCAGGCCGGGCGGGCAGCGCAGGTCGTCCTCGGCCAGACCGGCTCCGGCCAGGATGTCGCGCACCCCGGCGATGTGGAAGGGTTCCCCGGCGTGACTGGCGGCGGCGAGCGCGACCAGCGGGCCGTCCAGGGCGAGCCCGGCCCGGAGCATCGCGGCGGCCTGCAGCGGCTTGGCGGCCGAGCGCGGGAACATCGGGGTGGCCGCGGCGCCCACCGCCAGTGCCACGTCCCCGCCGGGACCGAGCACCACCAGCGCACCCCGGTGCCGGGATTCGGTGAACCCGGACCGGACCACCTCGGCCAGCAGCGCCGGATCGTCAGCGACGGCCGGTCACCCCCAGCAGGGCGCGGGCCTGGGCGGGCGTCAGCGGCGGCCGCTGCGCCAGTTCCGCCAGCGCGGCCGCGCGCTCGACCAGTTCCGCGTTGCTGGTGACCGGGCGGCCACGGGCGAAGCTGGTGGTGTCTTCCATCCCGACCCGCAGATGGCCGCCGGCCGCCAGGGCGGCGAACATGACCGGCAGCGTCGTCCGGCCGATCCCGGTCGCCGACCAGCTTGCCCCGGACGGCAGCGCCGCGACCGCCTGGACCAGGGTGGCGGCGTCACCTGGCATGCCGCCCGGGACTCCCATCACCAGGTCACAGTGAACGTGGCCGCCATGCGGGGCGCCGAGATCGGCCAGCAGCCGGTGCAGGGTGGCGATGTGGCCGAGGTCGAACAGCTCGAACTCCGGCACCACCCCGAGTTCCTGGGTGCGCGCATACAACTCGCGGATGAACGGCCAGGGATTGCTGAACACCTCGTCGCCGAAGTTGACCGTGCCACAGGTGAGAGAGCACGCGTCGGGCGCGGCGCCGAGGACCGCCAGCCTGTTCGCGAAACCGTCGCTGACAGCGCCACCGGTGGACAGCTGCACGATCAGGTCGGTGCCCTCGCGCAGCGCGGTGACCGTGTCGGTGAGCCGCGCCAGGTCCAGCGTCGGCTGTGCGTCGGCGTCCCGGATGTGCACGTGGATGACCGCCGCCCCGGCGGCCTGGCACTCCTTGGCCGTGGTCACCAGCTCATCCAGGGTTACCGGCAGGGCGGGCACGTCGGCCTTGCTGGACTCGGCGCCGGTGGGTGCCACGGTAATGAGCGTCCCGTCCCGGGCGGTGACCGGTCGGGACGGGACGGTGCGGGCGGGCATGTTCGTCATGATCGGCAGAATGCCTCCACCAGCGGCCCGACGTCCAGCGCCGCCGGCCCAGATTCCCGGGCACGAACCGGCCAGTGCAGATGGGCCGGTGTCCGGCCGGTCACACCGCCCCGAGTTGCTCGGCCTGGCCGGCCCAGCCCGACATGTGCTGACCGGGCAGGCCGGAGCCGGTGGCCTGCGGGTGGCGGGCGCCGCTGGCCTCCGCGGCCGGGCCATCCGGCCCGGCCGCCGGATGCGCCCCCGCGCCGGTGGCTGTGCTGGCCGCCGCGCCGGTGGCCGGGGCGGCACCAAGATGAGTGCGGGTGAAGTCCAGCGCCTCGGCCAGGTCGGCCAGCCTGGCCTCGCGGGTGGCCGCCCGGCGGGTGTTCACCTCCAGCACGACCACGCCCGGGTAGTCATCGGCGGCCAGTTTCGCCAGCAGCGGCGCACACGGCTGGGCGCCCCGGCCGGGCACCAGGTGCTCATCGCGGTTCGTGCCAGTGCCATCGGCCATGTGCACGTGCGTCAGCCGGTCACCCAGTTCCCCGGCCATCGCCAGCGCATCAGAACCGGACACGGCGGTGTGCGAGAGATCCAGGGTGACGTGCGGGAAGTCCATCAGGACCGGGTTCCAGTCCGGCGCGTACGGTGCCACCTCGGCCCCGCCGGCCCGGAGCGGGAACATGTTCTCCACCGCGAACACGACGTCGGTCTCCTCGCGCATCCGGGCCAGGCCGGTCCCGAAGTCACGGGCGTAGTCGCGCTGCCACCGGAACGGCGGGTGGACCACCACCACCCGGGCACCCAGCTTCTCGGCCATGTCCTTCGACCTGACCAGCTTTTGCCACGGCTCGCGCCCCCACACCCGCTGGGTGATGAGCAGGCAGGGTGCGTGGATCGCCAGCACGGGCACGCCGTGGTAGTCGGCAAGCCGCCGCAGCACGTCGACGTCCTGGCTCACCGCGTCGGCGGACACCATGATCTCGATCCCGTCATAGCCGAGGCGGGCGGCGGCCTCAAAGGCGTCCGGTGCCCGCTCCGGGAAGACCGAGGCGGTCGACAGCGCGACAGGGGGCCTGGTGGCCTTGGCGCGGCTCAACGTGACTCCTTCCCCCCAGTGGGCTGGGGTGGTTATGCCTGGCCAGCTTATGCGGCCCGGCCCACCGCACCATGCCGGACCGGGCAGGCAGGCCGTACCGGCCGGCCCGCGGCAGAGCACCCGGCCGGCCGGCTGCCACGGCATTGTCATACCCGCCCGCTACCGTGCGGAGCATGGGGAAGTCCGCCACGTCAGCGGTGTTCCGGTGTGCCGAGTGCGGCTGGCGCACGACGAAATGGTCGGGCCGCTGCGGCGGATGCCAGGCCTGGGGGACGGTCGAGGAGACGGCGGGCCCGGCCATGGCCCGCCCCCGGTTCGGCCAGCCGCTGGCGCTCGCACCAGCCGTCCCCGCCGTCCCCATCACCGAGGTGGACGCGGGCGCGGCCAGCGTCCGGCCGACCGGGCTGGACGAGCTGGACCGGGTGCTGGGCGGCGGGCTTGTCCCGGGCGCTGTGGTGCTGCTGGCGGGTGAGCCAGGGGTAGGCAAGTCCACGCTGCTGCTGGAGGCCGGGGCACTGGCGTCGGAGACGGGCACCGTGCTGTACGTGACCGGCGAGGAGTCGGCGGCGCAGGTGCGGCTGCGGGCAGACCGGATCGGGGCGGTCGGCTCCCGCCTCTTCCTGGCCGCAGAGACAGAACTGGCCGCCGTGCTCGCCCATGTGGACGCGGTCCAGCCGCAGCTGCTCATCATTGACTCGGTGCAGACCATCACCGCGGCCGGGGTCGAGGGCACCCCGGGCGGAGTCACCCAGATCCGTGAGGTCACCGCGGCCCTGATGGCCGTGGCCAAGCAGCGGTCACTGACCACGGTACTGGTGGGTCACGTCACCAAGGACGGCTCGATCGCCGGGCCACGCGCGCTGGAGCACCTGGTGGACGTGGTGCTGAACTTCGATGGCGACCGGCACGCCCAGCTGCGGATGGTGCGGGCACTGAAGAACCGGTTCGGGCCGACTGACGAGGTCGGCTGCTTCGAGCTGGGCGAGTATGGGCTGATCGGGCTGCCGGATCCGAGCGGCCTGTTCGTCTCGCAGCGCTCCGCGCCGGTGCCGGGAACGTGCGTCACCGTGGCGCTGGAAGGCCGCCGGCCGCTGCTGGCCGAGGTGCAGACCCTGGTCGCCGCGACGACCCTGGACATCCCCCGGCGGGTTACCTCCGGCCTTGACTCCGCCCGGGTGGGCATGGTGATGGCGGTCCTGCAGCGCCGCGCCGAGGTCCTGATCGGCAAGCAGGACGTCTATGCGGCGACGGTCGGCGGGGTCCGGCTGACCGAGCCGTCGGTCGACCTGGCCATCGCGCTGGCCATGGCCAGCGCGGCCGCCAACCTGAGCATTTCCGGCTCGGTGGTGGCCATCGGGGAGGTCGGGCTGGCCGGGGAAGTGCGGCGGGTGGCCGGGGTGGCCCGCCGGCTGGCGGAAGCGGAGCGGATGGGTTTCCGCCGGGCGATCGTGCCGGCCGGCTCATCCGGCCTGCCCGCCGTGGATGGACCGCGGGACGACCGGCCGGCCAGCCAGGGCACGCTCATCGAGATCAAAGAGGCGGCGGATGTGCAGACCGCGATCGCGGCCGCCCTGACCAGCTGACCTCGGCGTAGGTCCGGACCGGGCGAGCGGAACCCTGCCGCCGCGCCCACACTGGCAGAGATCGCGCGCCGGCACCTCGCCCGCCGGGCCTGCACCGGCACCCAGCCGCCGCTCGCACACGATGTGGGATGATCCGGACGTCATGGCAACGGCGGATCCCGGTCAGGTAGCGGCGATCCTGGACTGGTATGCGGGGCACGCCCGTGACCTGCCGTGGCGGCGGGCCACGGCCACCCCGTGGGGGGTGCTGGTCAGTGAGGTCATGCTGCAGCAGACACCGGTGGCACGGGTCCTGCCCGCCTACCAGGCCTGGCTGGCCCGGTGGCCAGACCCGCCAGCGCTGGCCGCGGCCACACCGGCCGACGCGGTCCGGCAGTGGGACCGGCTTGGCTACCCCCGCCGCGCGATCCGGCTGCACGCGGCCGCGCAAGTGATCAGCGACCAGCACGGTGGGCAGGTTCCCAGCTCCATCGAAGCCCTGGGCCAGCTGCCCGGTATCGGCTCGTACACCGCGGCCGCGGTGGCCAGTTTCGCGTTCGGCCAGCGGCATCCCGTGCTGGATACCAATGTCCGCCGGGTGCTCGCCCGGCTCCGGGCAGGCCAGCAGTGGCCCGCCCGGAGCACCACGGCGGCCGAAGTGGCGCTGGCGCTGTCGCTGCTGCCGGACCGGCCGGAGCTGGCGGCCCGGTGGTCGGTCGCCGTGATGGAACTGGGCGCCCTGGTGTGCTCCGCCGCCCGGCCGCGCTGCGGCAGCTGCCCGGTGGCGGGAAGCTGCGCATGGCGGCTGGCGGGCAGCCCGGCCAGCCCGGACCGCCGGGCCGGGCAGCCCTACCAGGGCACCGACCGGCAGTGCCGCGGGCGGCTGCTGGCCGTGCTGCGGGACGCGGACGGGCCGGTGTCCCAGGGCCCAGCTCGACGCCGCCTGGCCCGACCCGGGGCAGCGTGCCCGCGCGCTGGCCAGTCTGATCGCCGACGGCCTGGCCACCGAACGGCCCGGCGGCTACGCCCTGCCGGGGTCCGCGGGGTTACCTGGCGCCGTTCACGGCCAGCGGCTTCGGCTAAGCCGGTCGCGGTGACCGGCCGCTGCGGGCGGCTGTGGCAGCCAGGCGGCTGGCCCGGCGGCAGAGGGCGTCTACGCCACCTGGCCGGGGAAGGCGCGGGTGACGGCGGCGGTACGGCTGGAGACGCCCAGCTTTTCGTAGATGTTCTCCAGGTGGGTGCGCACGGTTCCCTCGGAGATACCGAGCGGTGGGCGATCTGGCTGTTGGTGTGCCCGGCGGCCAGCAGCCGCAGCAGCTCGTTCTGCCGGGGAGTGAGCCGCGGGACCGGGTGGCGGCGCCGCTCGGCGTCCAGGTAGGCCTGGGGCCCGCTGGCCGTTCCCGCTGCGGCGCCGCAGCCGGGGACGGCCAGCACCGTCCCAGCCACAGAGCCAGCCCGGCGGGAGATCAGCCGGTGGCATGCAGCCGGGAACGGCCCAGAAAGGCCGGTGACCCGGGCCCACCGGGCCCGGGTCACCAATCACGTCCTCCCGCTCAGTCCTGCGGCTGCGCGCTCGCCCCGCTCTCGGCGGTGGCCAGCGCCGCGTCCGGCAGGGCCTCCGCCTTGGGCACGCCCTTGAAGGTGAACTGCGCGTCCTCGCCAGTGCCCTCGACATCGACCATGACGATCTGGCCCGCCTTGAGCTCGCCGAAGAGGATCTTCTCGGACAGTGCGTCCTCGATCGACCGCTGGATCGTGCGGCGCAGCGGCCGGGCACCCATAACCGGGTCGTAGCCGCGCTCGGCGAGCAGCGCCTTGGCTGCCGGGCGCAGTTCCAGGCCCATGTCCCGGTCCTTGAGCCGCTCGTCCACCTTGGCGATCATCAGGTCCACGATGGTGACGATCTCGTCCTCGGTGAGCTGGTGGAACACGATGGTGTCATCAACGCGGTTGAGGAACTCGGGCCGGAAGTGGTGCTTCAGCTCCTCCTGCACCTTGGACTTCATCCGGTCGTAGGAGCCACGCGACTCACCCTGCCGGGCAAATCCCACCGAGACACCCTTCGAGATGTCCTTTGTGCCCAGGTTCGTGGTCATGATTATGACCGTGTTCTTGAAGTCCACCATCCGGCCCTGGGCGTCGGTCAGCCGCCCGTCTTCGAGGATCTGGAGCAGGGAGTTGAAGATGTCCGGGTGGGCCTTCTCGATCTCGTCGAACAGGACCACCGAGAACGGCCGGCGACGCACCTTCTCGGTCAGCTGGCCGCCCTCCTCATACCCGACATAACCGGGCGGAGAGCCGAACAGCCGGGACACGGTGTGCTTCTCCATGTACTCGCTCATGTCGAGCTGGATGAGCGAGTCCTCGTCACCGAAAAGGAATTCCGCCAGCGTCTTGGAGAGTTCGGTCTTGCCGACCCCGGACGGCCCGGCGAAGATAAACGACCCGCCCGGGCGCTTGGGGTCCTTCAGCCCGGCCCGGGTCCGCCTGATGGCCTGCGACAGCGCCTTGATCGCGTCATTCTGGCCGATGACCCGCTTGTGGAGTTCGTCCTCCATGTGGAGCAGCCGCTGCGACTCTTCCTCTGTCAGCTTGAACACCGGGATGCCGGTAGCGGTGGCCAGCACCTCGGCGATCAGTTCCTCGTTGACCTCGGCGACGACGTCCATGTCGCCGGCCTTCCACTCCTTCTCGCGGGCGTCCTTCTTGCCGATCAGCTGCTTCTCGGTGTCACGCAGGTGGGCGGCCTTCTCGAAGTCCTGGGAGTCGATCGCAGACTCCTTCTCGCGCCGGACCTGAGCGATCTTCTCGTCGTACTCGCGCAGGTCGGGTGGGGCGGTCATGCGGCGGATCCGCATCCGCGACCCGGCCTCGTCGATGAGGTCGATGGCCTTGTCCGGCAGGAACCGGTCACTGATGTAACGGTCGGCCAGCTGGGCGGCGGCGACCAGGGCACTGTCGGTGATGGAGACCCGGTGGTGCGCCTCGTACCGGTCGCGCAGGCCCTTCAGGATCTCGATCGTGTGCGAGATCGTCGGCTCGGCGACCTGGATCGGCTGGAACCGGCGTTCCAGCGCCGCGTCCTTCTCCAGATGCTTGCGGTACTCGTCCAGGGTGGTGGCGCCGATGGTCTGCAGCTCGCCACGGGCGAGCATCGGCTTGAGGATCGAGGCGGCATCGATCGCGCCCTCGGCGGCGCCGGCGCCGACCAGGGTGTGCAGCTCGTCGATGAACAGGATGATGTCGCCGCGGGTCCGGATCTCCTTGAGCACCTTCTTGAGCCGCTCTTCGAAGTCGCCGCGGTAGCGGGAGCCGGCCACCAGCGCGCCCAGGTCCAGCGTGTACAGCTGCTTGTCCTTGAGGGTCTCGGGCACCTCGCCCTTGACAATCTTCTGGGCCAGGCCTTCCACCACCGCGGTCTTGCCCACGCCGGGCTCACCGACCAGCACCGGGTTGTTCTTGGTGCGCCGGGACAGCACCTGCATGACCCGCTCGATTTCCTTCTCCCGGCCGATCACCGGATCGAGCTTGCCCTCCCGGGCACCCTGAGTGAGGTTACGGCCGAACTGGTCCAGCACCAGCGAGGTGGATGGTGCGGACTCGGAGGGAGCACCCGAAGCCGCCGGCTCCTTCCCCTGGTAGCCGTGCAGCAGCTGGATCACCTGCTGGCGAACCCGGTTCAGGTCCGCACCCAGCTTGACCAGGACCTGCGCGGCGACGCCTTCACCCTCACGGATGAGGCCGAGCAGGATGTGCTCGGTGCCGATGTAGTTGTGGCCGAGCTGGAGTGCCTCCCGCAGCGACAGTTCGAGCACCTTCTTGGCGCGCGGGGTGAAGGGGATGTGACCGGACGGAGCCTGCTGGCCCTGGCCGATGATCTCCTCAACCTGCTGCCGCACAGCCTCCAGGCTGATCCCCAGCGACTCCAGTGCCTTGGCCGCGACACCTTCGCCCTCATGGATCAGGCCAAGCAGGATGTGCTCGGTCCCGATGTAGTTGTGGTTCAGCATCCTGGCCTCTTCCTGCGCCAGGACCACAACCCTTCGGGCCCGGTCGGTGAACCTCTCGAACATCTCGTTGCTCCCTCACGCAAGCGGCCGGGGAGGCCTGATGTCCGGCCCCGTCCTTCCGCATGGTAGCCCGCTTGCCGGATGACGCCCGCGCACGATGTGACGCGTATGACAATTCGTTCCCCGGCGAGGGGGCCTTCATCCCATCCAACCCCGTCTGACCGGGCAGGTGTTCCCCGCTACGCCGCGGGCGAACGCCCGGCCGGATGTTCACTGCCAGCAGAATGCGGTGGCCAGCCCGGCAGACAGGGCTCGGGTGACACCCGAATCTGTCAATCTGGCGCGCGGCCGGCAGCGGAGAAACTCGTCATGGCAAGCCCAGCCAGGAAAGCGGGAAGGCGGGGCGGTGAAACAGGCCAGGCTGGCCGGGCCGCCCAGGCACCATGTCCGCCCGGATCAGGTTGCGCGCATATTCTGAATGCGGCCTGACCACAGGCTGGGCACAAGCCGAAGAAAACCGGCGCGCCTGCTCCGATCACTGGCAGGCCGCGCGCTGACAGCGCACCGCCGGCGAATCCCGGGCCAGGGCGGAATTCCAGGCCACGGGCTGACGACGTCCTGGCGAAAGCGGGCCCTGCGCCCCAGTGCTCGGTCCCGGCCCACTGCCGGGCCGGGTGCTGGTGACGGCTGGGCGCTAGTGAGAGGAGTCGTACTCGGCGACGATCGCCGCCGGAATCCGGCCGCGCTCGCTGACCTTGTGGCCCTGCTGCTTCGCCCAGGCCCTGATTTCAGAGCTGCGCTCACGGCCTGGCCCGCTGCGGGTCCGGCGGCGGCGGCCGCTGGCGGCCGTCCCGGTGGCGCGGCGGGCGTACTCGGTGTACTGCCCGAACTTCTCGCGGAGTTCCTTAGCGTGTGCCGCGCACACGTCGATCTCATAGGCGGTCCCGTCAAAGGCGAACGAAACAGTCTCCGTCCCCTCGACCTCGCCGTCATGTGGAAGGTCACACACGACCGTCACCACTGTCTTCTGAGCCATGGTGGGAACCAGCCCTTCCGCTGGAGCATCTATTTATTGGGTGCTTAAGATATACCAGGTCTGTTGTGTTGACAATTCAAGTCACGGAAGATTGCCTGAGAGTTCTCTGAGCGCTAGTCAGTGGACAGCATGATAACCCTGGTAACGCTCCGTAATCAGCAGCCAGGGCGTCAGGAATCAGAAGGAAGTCCCATCCTCCGGGAACGAAGGATAGTTAGGCACAACCGAACTAGGGAGTGCCATCATCAACTGTTGGCGCCGCTTCTGTATCAGAAGATCCGGAATTCTTGGCATCATCTTGAATATCCGTCTGGCCATCGTGCTGCGCTGGCTGATGCCGTGATCCCAGCTGCCTCCTGAGGAACAGCACCACCCCAATCAGGAAGGCGACGCAGACAACCAGTGGCGGAGTCAGCGCGGCAAGATCCTGGAGCATCCGCCGCCTCCTTCCCCGGCTGGTGCTCAGCGCACTCCTCACTGGCATTGTGTCTCACCGCCGGCGGTGGCCGCGCCCAGCCCGCGCTGTGGCATGGCACGCCTGCCGCCGGAACCTGCGCTCCGGCCAGCCCGCCACATGACAGGATCGGGGCGCCATGTTCCACGCCGACCTCCACGTCCACTCCCGCTATTCGCGCGCGTGCAGCAAGAACTGTGATCCCGCGGCGCTGGCCTGGTGGGCCGTGCGCAAGGGGGTCACCGTGATCGGCACCGGCGACTTCACCCATCCGGCCTGGGCGGCCGAACTGGCCGGATCGCTGGAGCCGGCCGAGCCAGGGCTGTTCCGGTTGCGGCCCGGGCTGCAGGCGGAGCTGGCACGGACATCCCCGGGCAGCTGCGATCCCCAGGTGCGTTTCCTGCTCTCGGCCGAGATCTCCACCATTTACCGGCGGGACGGCATGACCAGGAAGGTTCACCACCTGCTGTATGCCCCCACGTTCGAGGCCGCCAGCCAGATCAGCGCGAGCCTGGCCAAGATAGGAAACCTGGCATCGGACGGCCGCCCCATCCTTGGCCTGGACTCCCGGCACCTGCTGGAGATAACGCTGTCCGCTGGCCCGGGGTGTTACCTGGTGCCTGCCCACATCTGGACGCCATGGTTCGCAGTTCTCGGATCCAAATCGGGATTCGACTCGATCTCCGCCTGCTACCGCGATCTCGCGGAACACGTCTTCGCAGTGGAGACCGGGCTGTCGTCAGACCCGCCCATGAACTGGATGTGCTCGGCGCTTGACGGCTACCGGCTGGTGAGCAACTCCGACGCTCATTCGCCGCCGATGATCGGCCGGGAGGCGACCACATTCGGCACCGAACTGGATTACTTCGCGATGGCGGCGGCGCTGCGCACTGGCATCGGCCTGGCGGGTACCGTCAACTTCCACCCCGAGGGTGGCCGGTATCACCTGGATGGGCACCGGAAATGCGGAATCCGGTTCGAGCCCGCGCAGTCCAGCGCGCATGGCGGCATCTGCCCGGTCTGCGGCAAGCCGCTCACCATTGGGGTGCTGCACCGCGTATCCGAATTGGCTGACCGCCCGCCTGGTTACCAGCCGGCCGGGGCAGCACCGGCCGGCCATCTGGTCTCGCTGCCCGAGGTCGTCAGCGAGATCCAGGGCAGCGGGCCGCACAGCAAGAAGGTCACCGCCGAGGTGGACCGGCTGGTCGCGGCGCTGGGACCGGAACTGCACATCCTGCTGGCGGCCGACCCGGCGGATATCAGCCGGGCTGGCGGCAGCCTGCTCGGCGAGGCGGTCATGCGGCTGCGCCGCGGCGAGGTGACCAGGGAAGCGGGCTACGACGGGGAGTACGGGGTCATCCGGCTGCTGCGCCCGGGGGAACTGGCCGGCTCGGCTGCCCTGTTCGATCTGCCCGCAACAGTTCCGGCCGCGGCGCACGGGCACCGGCCCGGGCCGGTGGCAGCGGACAGCACCCCGGCCGGTCCCGGTGCCCCCGGTCCCCGCGCCACGGCATCGCCGGTGACGGCAGTGCCCGCTGCGGATGAGCTGGAACCTCGCCGGGCGGGGCTGGCCGGGCCGGGGCCGGCCGGCGTTGCGCAGATGGCAGGCAGGCCGGTGCTGGCCAGTCTCGATCCCGAGCAGCGGGCAGCGGCGGAGGCGGCCGGGCCGCTGATGATCATCGCCGGGCCGGGCACCGGCAAGACGCGCACGCTCACGCACCGGATCGCGGCCGCGGTCACCGGCGGGTTGCCGCCCGCGGCCTGCCTGGCGCTGACCTTCACCCGCCGGGCGGCGCAGGAGATGCGCGAGCGGCTGGCCGCACTGATCCCGCGGGAGGCGGGCCAGCTGACCGTCACCACTTTCCACGGGCTCGGCCTGCTCATCCTGCGCGAGCACGCCGCCCTGGCCGGGCTGGCAGCTGACTTCGCCGTGGCCGACGACCGGGTGCGGCTGGCGGTGGCGGCCGAACTCACCGGCTCGGACCGGGCGGCCCGGCGGCTGCTCGCCACAGCCGCGGCGGGCCCGGAGCCGCACGCGGAATTCGCCCGGGCACTGGCCGAGCGCGGCCTGGTCGATCTCGATGGCCTGGTGGAATTGCCGCTGGCCCTGCTGCGCGATCACCCGGCCGTGGCCGCCTCGCTAGCCGCCCGCTGGCCGCGGATCAGCGTGGACGAGTACCAGGACATCGACGCGAGCCAGTACGGGCTGCTCCGGCTGCTGGCCGGGGACGGCAGCGGGCTGACCGTCATCGGCGACCCCGACCAGGCGATCTACCGGTTCCGGGGTGCGGACGTGGGCTTCTTCCTGCGTTTCGCCGCCGACTACCCAGCGGCGGTGACGGTCCAGCTGACCCGGAATTACCGGTCGGACCCGGCTATCGTGGCGGGCGCCCTGCAGGCCATCGCGCCCGCCACCCTCGTGCCCGGCCGTCATCTGGTGGCCAGCAGGCCACCGGTGCCCGCCCGGGCCGGTGCCCCGGCAGCCGGGATCACCTTCCAGGAGTGCCCGAGCGAGCAGGCCGAGGCGGCCTGGATCGCGGGCACCATCGACCGGCTGCTGGGCGGTTCGTCGTTCCACTCGCTGGACACCGGGCGGGCCGACGGCTATGGGGCAGCCGGCCTTGGGCTGGCTGACATTGCCGTCCTGTACCGGACCGACGCCCAGGCCGGCCCGATCGGCCAGGCACTGACCCGGGCCGGGTTCGGATTCCAGAAGCGCACACACGACCTGCTGCTGCGCCGGACGGCGGTGCCGGAGATCGTGCGGGAGATGCGGCTCGCCGACCCGGCTACGGCCGGCCGCGCGGGTGCCGTGGAGGCCGGCTCGGTGGCGGCCGGCGCCGCTGACATCCGCGAGGTGGGAACGGTAGCGGCCCGGCTGGCCGCGGCGGCGCGCCGCCTGTCCGGCCGCGCACCGGCCGGGGCGGGCGGGCCGCGGGCGGTGGACGTGCTGGCCGGGGCCGAGGTGCTGGCACCGCTGGCCCGCCGGTGCGGCGACGACCTGGAGCGATTCTTCACCGAGATCGCGCTGGGGGCCGAGGTCGATGCACTCGACCCGCGGGCCGACGTGGTCACGCTGCTGACCCTGCACGCGGCCAAGGGCCTGGAGTTCGGCGTGGTGTTCGTGGCCGGATGCGAACGGGGCCTGCTGCCGCTGTGGCTACCGGGGGCCGGCCGCGCCCAGCCGGGCAGCGCCCAGGCGGGCAGCGCCCAGGCCAACGGCACGCAGGCCGGCGGTGTTCAGGCGGGTGGCACGGATCTGGGCGAGGAACGGCGGCTGCTGTTCGTCGGCATGACCCGCGCCCGCACGCACCTGTACCTCACCTGCGCGGCCGGACGGCGGCGGCACGGCCGGGCCGCCACTACCGGCCCGTCCCCCTTCCTGGCCGACATCTCGCCCGCGCTGCTGGCTCGTGCCGCGGCACCGCCCCGGCCACGGCGCCCGGCCGATCGCCAGCTCCGCCTGCTGTGACCGGAAGCGCGCGGGCGGGCCGGGGCGCGCGGGGCAGGAGAGTCGCGGGAGCCAGGGCTAGAGGTGACAGAGCATGCGGGTGTTGCCCAGGGTGTTGGGCTTGACCCGGTCGAGGTCGAGGAACTCGGCAACCCCCTCGTCGTAGGAGCAGAGCAGTTCCTCGTACACCCGGTGAGAAACGGGCGTCCCGTGGATCTCGGTGAAGCCGTGCCGGCCGAAGAACCCGACCGCGAAGGTCAGCACGAACACCCGCCGCACTCCGAGTTCCCGCGCGCTGCCCAGCAGCGCGTCGACCAGCCGGTGGCCGATCCCGTGCCGCTGGCAGTCCGGCCGGACGGCGATCGTGCGGATCTCGGCCAGGTCTTCCCACATAACGTGCAGCGCCCCGCAGCCGGCCACCAGGCCGTCACCGGCGCGCTCGGCGACCCAGAACTCCGGCACGTCCTCATAGAGGGTGACGGTGGCCTTGGCGAGCAGCCTGCCCGAGTCCACGTTCTGCGCCACCAGCGCGCTGATGGCCCGGACATCGCTGGTCCGGGCGCGCCTGATCAGGTAATCCATCGCCCGCACACCTTAGCGGCTAAGGACACGGAAACCTGCCGCCACGGGCGCGGCTCCCGGCGGCAGGACTTTCGCCGTTCAGGTCCGGGCCATGCCCTTGATCCACTAATCTGCGGCGCGAGTCAGACGTGCTGGCACGGCTGACCCCCGCGCCAGCTGACCCCGGTTCCCGGGCTAGCAGTGGCGCCCGAGGAGAGGAGTGCCCGTGGGGCACTTGCCTGCGGGCAGGCATGGTGAAAGTGGTCCACAATGGGTTCGGCGTCCTTCGCGCAGCCCCGCTTCTCCCCTCCATCACCTGGCACCGATCGGCTGCGGCTGGCGCCGGCTGGCCATCGTGGCCGGGCTGGCCAGCCTGGCCACCCTCCTGCTGCCCGCGGCGGCCACCACGGCAGCGGCACGCCAGCCCATGCCGAGCCTGAAGGATCTGATGGCCCAGGCCCGGGTGCTGTCCAACCAGATCAACACGCTGGACGAGCAGTACAACGGGTTGCGCGTCCAGCTGGCGCAGGCCAAAGCCGAGGCGGCCGTCGCCCAGCGCACCTACGCCGAGGACATCGGCCGGCTCGGGGCCGGGAAGCTGAGCATCGGCCAGCTGGCCGCCCAGAGCTACATGACCGGCGGGCTGGACACCACGCTGGCGATGCTGACCAGCAGCAATCCGCAGAACCTGCTGGGCCGGGCGGCCATCATGCAGCAGCTGCAGACCGAGAACGGGGACCAGGTCAGCCAGCTCGCGGCGGCGGTGGCGGCAGCCGGGCGGGCCAAGGAGACCTCGCTCCAGCAGGGCCGGACGGCGGCGAAGCTGGCGGCCCAGATGGCGGTCAAGCAGCAGGCCGCCCAGAGGAAGATCAACCTGCTGAACAGCGCGGTCTTCGCCAAGGCGATGGCGGTCTTCAACCAGACCGGCCAGTACCCCAACATCAGTCTCCCTACCGCCAACACGATCGGCGCGCAGGCGCTGCGGTATGCGCTGAGCCGCCGCGGCGATCCGTATGTCTGGGGAGCGGCCGGCCCGAGCGCGTTCGACTGCTCCGGGCTGGTGGTGTGGGCGTACGCCCAGGTCGGCATCAGCCTGCCGCATTACACCGGCGACCAGTGGAACATGGGCGTGCATGTCTCCCGGGCTGATCTGCAGCCCGGCGACCTGGTGTTCTTCTACGCCGACATCGGCCATGTCGGCATCTACATCGGCAACGGGCTGATGGTGGACGCACCTGACTTCGGCGAGCCCGTCCAGGTGCAGCCGGTCATGTGGGACGTCTACGTGGGCGCGGTCCGGATCGTCGGCTGAGCCTGGCGCTCATTCCGGGCGGACCATCGGGAACAGGATCGTCTCCCGGATCGTCTCGCCGGTCAGCATGATCAGAATGCGGTCGATGCCCGCGCCCATGCCACCGGTGGGCGGCATCCCGTATTCCAGTGCGCGCAGGAAGTCCTCGTCGAGCTGCATAGCCTCCGGATCGCCGCGCGCCGCCAGCAGCGACTGGGCGGTCAGCCGGGCCCGCTCCTCGACCGGGTCGTTCAGCTCGGAGTACCCGGTGCCCAGCTCGCTGCCGAACGCCACCAGGTCCCACCGCTCGGCCAGCCGCGGATCGTCCCGGTGAGCCCGGGTCAGCGGCGAGACCTCGACCGGGAAATCGCGGTAGAACGTGGGGCCGGTCGTCTGCTTCTCCACCAGCCGCTCATACATCTCCAGCACGATCTGGCCGCCGTTCCAGCCTGGCTCGGTGGGCACCCCGGCCGCCGCGCACAGCTTGCGCAGCCGCTCCTCGCTGGTGCCCGGGGTCACCTCCTCGCCCAGCGCCTCCGACAGCGCGCCGTGCACCGTCTTGGACGGCCACGCGCCGCCGATGTCGAACTCGGTGCCGTCCGCCCGGTGCAGCACGGTGCCGCCGAACGCCTCGCGGGCCGCCCGCTGGATCAGCTCCCTGGTCAGGTTGCCGATCGTGGTGTAGTCGCCATAGGTCTCGTACGCCTCGAGCATCGTGAACTCTGGATTGTGGGTGGCGTCGGCCCCCTCGTTGCGGAAGTTCCGGCCAATCTCGAACACCTTCTCCAGCCCGCCGACCAGCAGCCGCTTGAGCGGGAGTTCCAGCGCGATCCGCAGGTACAGGTCCAGGTTGTAGGCGTTGATATGGGTGGTGAACGGCCGCGCGTTCGCCCCGCCGTGGACCCGCTGCAGGACCGGCGTCTCGACCTCCAGGAAGCCGCGCCCGCGCAGTTCGTCCCGGATCGCCCAGGTGACGGTGCTGCGGATTTCCGCCATCCGCCGCACCCCCGGGTTCACGATCAGATCGACATAACGCTGGCGTATCCG
Organism: uncultured Actinomycetes bacterium; assembly: GCA_963837105.1. Lineage (GTDB taxonomy): Bacteria > Actinomycetota > Actinomycetes > Streptosporangiales > Streptosporangiaceae > UBA9676. Next base: position 135,759 of record CAWIMG010000037.1, read on the forward strand.
CGACTCGGTGTCCGAGAGCCCCCGGTGCTTTTCCGGCAGCGGGCGCAGCCCCTTGGCGGTGATCGCGAAGCTGTCCGCGAGCACGGATAGCTCCCCCCGGTGGGAGGAGATGATCTCGCCGGTCACACCGATGTGGTCGCCCAGATCCACATCGCGCTTCCAGGCCGCGAGCGCGTCCGGGCCGACCCTGGCCTCCGAGATCATCACCTGGATGTCGCCGGTGCCGTCCCGGATGGTCGCGAAGCACAGTTTCCCGCCGACCCGGGACAGCATCACCCGGCCGGTCAGCCCGGCCCGCTCACCGGTCTCGGTGCCGGCCGCCAGGTCCGGGTAGCGGTCCCGGATCTCGCCAATCGTCGCGGTGCGCGGGTAGCCGGCCGGGTACGGGTTGACGCCCTCGGCCAGCAGCCGGGCCCGCTTGGCCAGCCGGACCCGCATCTGCTCCGGCACCTCCGGCTGCGCTGCCGCGCCCGCCGCGGCCGCGGCACCAGCCCCGCCCGCGCCCGCGGGCCCGGGCTGCCCGGCCTGGCCAGCCGTCCCGGCCTGCTTCTCGCTCACCCGAAGAGGCTACCGGCCACCGGCCGGGCCAGCGCCCAGCCGGCGAACCTCATCCCAGACAGCGGCCAGCCAGGCCATCAGTCGCCCAGGCCGAGGTTGCGCTCGTAGACAAGGCGCAGCCCGATCAGGGTCAGCCACGGCTCATAGGCGTCGATGACGGAGATCTCGTCCAGCACCAGCGGGGCCAGCCCGCCGGTGGCGATCACCGTCACCGATTCCGGGTTGCCCGGCGCCAGTTCGTCCCGCATCCGGGTGGCGACGCCCTCCACCTGCCCGGCAAAACCGAAGATGATGCCCGACTGCAGCGCCTCCACGGTGTTCTTGCCGATCACTCGCTTGGGCCGGGTCAGCTCGACCTTGAGCAGCTGGGCGGCCCGCCGGGACAGCGCATCCACCGAGATCTCGATGCCGGGGGCGAACGCGCCGCCGACAAACTCACCGCTGGCGCTGACCGCGTCGAAGTTGGTGGACGTGCCGAAGTCCACCACCACCGCAGGCCCGCCATACAGGTGAGCCGCGGCCACCGTGTTCATGATCCGGTCGGTGCCCACCTCTTTCGGGTTGTCCATCCGGATCGAGACGCCGGTCCGCACCCCCGGCTCGACGATGAGCGCGGGCACGCCGGAGTAGTGGCGGCGGCACATCTCCCGCATCTCGTGCAGCACCGACGGCACGGTCGAGCACAGCGCGATGCCAGTGACCTCCGGCTCCCGCGGCCGGGTGGCCTGCGCCAGCAGCCCGCGGAACAGCACCGCCAGCTCGTCGGCGGTGCGGACCGGGTCAGTGGCCACCCGCCAGTGCTCGGCCACCGTCTCGCCCTCGAACAGGCCGAGCACCATGTTGGTGTTCCCCACGTCAATCGTCAGCAGCATGCCCCGCCCGCTCCTCCGCCTCCGGGTTGCCAGGCCCGCCCAGCATCAGCGGCACATTATCGATCAGGCGCGTGGTCCCGGCCCGGGCGGCGGCCAGCAGCAGAGCCGGGCCGGTGTAACCGGCCGGCACCGGCCCGAACGACTCCGGATCGGCCAGCGCCAGATAGTCGGTGACCAGCGGCGGCTGATCCCTGGCCACCTCTTCCAGCACCGCCTGGGCTGCCTTCAGCACCGCTTCCGGGCCCGCGTCCTGCGCGTCCCGGCCCGCCCGCAGCGCCCTGGGCAGCCCCCGTGCCACCGCCCGCTCGGCGGCTGACAGGTAGCGGTTCCGGCTGGACACCGCCAGCCCGTCCGGGTCGCGCACAGTGGGCACGCTGGCGATCCCGACGCCGAGGTCAAGGTCGGCCGTCATCCGCCGGACCAGGGCCAGCTGCTGGGCGTCTTTCTCCCCGAACACCGCCACGTCCGGGCTGGTCAGCTCGAACAGCTTGAGCACCACGGTGAGCACGCCGGTGAAGAAGCCCGGCCGGGACGCGCCTTCCAGCACCTTCCCGGGCGGCCCCGGATCGACCGTGATCTGCTGCGCCCGCGGGTACATCTGGCTGGCAGCCGGTGCGAACATGACGCTGGTCCCCACCTCGGCGCAGGTGAGCAGGTCGGCGTCCAGGGTCCGCGGGTACCTGTCCAGGTCTTCACCCGCCCCGAACTGGAGCGGGTTGACGAAGACAGACACCAGGATGCTTCCGTCTGGCTGCGCTATCTCCCTGGCGCGGGCCAGCAGCGCCCGGTGGCCGTCGTGCAGCGCGCCCATGGTGGGCACCAGCACCACCGGCGGGCGCAGGGTGCGGCGGGCGGCGGCCAGCCCGAGCCGGGTCCGGGCCAGGATCGGGATCACCGCGGCACCCCGGCGAGCACCTCCAGCAGCCGCTGCGCCTCCGGGGGCGCCAGCATCCCGGCCGCGAGCGCACGGTCGGCGGTAAGCCGGGCCAGCGTCACATAGGCACGCAGCGCCTCCGGCGACACCCGCGCCAGCGCGGCCAGATGCTCCGCCACGGTGTCGGCGTCGGCGCGGGCCACCGGCCCGGTCAGCCCGGCGTCGCCCAGCCGCAGCGCGTTGTCCAGCGCGGCGGACAGCAGCGGGGACAGCATCCGGGCCGGTTCGGGCACCCCGGCCACCGACAGCAACTCGGCCGCCTGCACGACCAGCGTGATCAGGTGGTTGGCCGCGCCCGCCAGGGCCGCGTGGTAGAGCGGGCGGTCCGCTTCGGCGATGAACACCGGCTCGCCACCCATCTCGATCACCAGCGCCTCGGCGGCCAGCCGCAGCGCGTCCGGGGCGGTGACGCCGAAACTGATCCCGGCCAGCCGGTCGGTATCGTCGGGACGGCCGGTGAAGGTCATCACCGGGTGCAGCGCGAGCGGCAGCGCTCCCTGCCGGACGGCCGGCTCCAGCACGGCCAGACCGTGCCGGCCGCTGGTGTGGGCGAGCAGGCGGCCCGCCAGTTCGGTGCCGGCCGCGCTCAGCCCGGCGGCCAGCCCGGGCAGCACGTCATCGGGCACGGTAAGCAGGACCAGGTCGGCGCCGGCCAGCACCTGCGGCGGCTGGCGGACCGGAACCCCGGCCAGACGGCTGGCCGCCCGCTGCCGCGACGCCTCGGAAACCGCGGACACCCCAGTGACCTGGTGGCCCGCCCGGGCCAGCGCCGCGCCCAGAGCGGTACCGACCCGGCCGGCGCCGATGATGCCCACCCGCAGCCGCGCCGGGTGCGACGGGGCCGGTGGTCCGGCCAGGTTCGGCATGGCGTCAGTGTCCCTCTCGTTCCAGTCCTGGCTGCACGGGGCGGGTCACCTGGCCACGCCCAGGCCGGCCACCGGGTACCGGACGGCACTGATCAGCATAGCCACGCCCGCCGCGCCCGGCCGGGCGGCGCTACAGTCGGCGGAGTGTGGCTGACCTGGCGGCAGGCGATGCAGGCGGCACTGTACGGCCCGGCCGGCTTCTACGCCCGCGGCGAGCAGCCGGCCCGGCATTTCCGCACCTCGGTGCACGTCTCGCCACGGTACGCGGGGGCGCTGCTGGCGGTGCTGCGGGCGGTGGACGCCGCGCTCGGGCAGCCGGGCCGGCTGGATCTGGTCAACGTCGGGGCCGGCCGGGGCGAACTGCTGGCCATGGTGCTCACCCTGGCCGGGACCAGTCCCGGGCTGGCCAGCCGGCTGGCGCCGGTGGCGGTGGAGGTCGCGGCCCGGCCGGACGGGCTCGACCCGCGGATCGGCTGGCAGCCCGGCCTGCCCGCCACCGTCACCGGGCTGGTGATCGCCAGCGAATGGCTGGACAACGTGCCGCTGGAGGTGGCCGAACTGACCCCGGCCGGGCCACGGCTGGTGCTGGTGGAGACCGCCACCGGCGCGGAACGGCCTGGCCCGCCGCTGGCCGCGGCCGAACTGGCGTGGCAGCGCCGCTGGTGGCCGCTGGGTGAGCCGGGCGACCGGGCGGAGATCGGGCTGACCCGCGGCCAGGCGTGGGCCACCGCGGTGGGCCGGATCCGCCGTGGCCTGGCGGTCGCCGCCGACTTCGGGCACCGGCAGGCGGCCCGGCCGCCGGCCGGCACGCTCACCGGGTACCGGGAAGGGCGCCAGGTCCGGCCCGTCCCCGACGGTTCTTGTGACCTAACGGCGGGTGTCGCGCTGGACGCCTGCGCGGACGCGGGCCGGGCCGCTGGGGCGACCGCCAGCCTGGTGACCAGCCAGCGCCTGGCCCTGCGGGCGCTGGGGGTAACCGGGCGGCGGCCCCCGGCCGGGCAGGCGGCCGCCGATCCGGTGGGTTATGCGCGGTCGCTGAGCCAGGCTGGTGAGGAGGCCGAACTGATCGACCCGTCCGGGCTGGGTGGCTTCGGCTGGCTGATCCAGGCCGTCGGCATCGGCATCCCGCCGCCGCTGGCCGGGCTGGCGGACGGGCCGGGCTGACCGGCAGGCAGGCTGGCGGGCAAGGCAGGCTGCTCACGGCCGGTGATGCCAGGGCGGCGCCCGGCCAGCGGCGGCCCGCCCGCGTGGGAGCATGGTGCGCATGTCCGGGCGCCAGGTGGAAGCGGTGACCGGCGGCTGGGCCGCGGCTGGGGCGGACGACCTGGTCATCAACCTCGGTCCGGGGCACCCGTCCGGCCACGGCATGCTGCGGCTGCGGCTGACCCTGGCGGACGGGCTCATCTCCGCCGCCGAGCCCGTCATCGGCTTCGTGCACCGGGGCGCGGAGAAGCTGTTCGAGGTGCGGGACTACCGGCAGATCATCGTGCTCGCCAACCGGCACGACTGGCTCGGCGCGTTCGCCAGCGAGCTTGGCGTGGTGCTGGCCGCTGAGCGGCTGGCCGGGATCGAGGTGCCGCCGCGCGCGGTCTGGGCCCGCACCCTGCTGGCCGAGCTGAACCGGGTGCTGAGCCACCTGGCCTTCCTGAGCAGCTACCCGCCGGAGATCGCCACGGGCGCGGCCACCGGACCCAGCCCGGAACGGGCCGCCGGGGCCGCGTTCGCCGCCCGCGAGCTGATCCAGGCGGTGATGGAGGAGATCTCCGGCGGCCGGATGCACTACATGTTCAACCGGGTGGGCGGCCTGAAGGAGGACCCGCCGGCCGGCTGGCTGAGCCGGGTGCAGGCCGCGGCGGCCGAGGTGCGGGCCGCGCTGCCGGTGATCGGGGCAGTGGTCAGCCAGGACGCCGGTTTCCGCGCCGCAACCCGGGGCGTGGGGCGGATCAGCGGCGAGCAGGTGCTCCAGTTCGGGGTGAGCGGGCCGGCCGCCCGGGCCAGCGGCGTCGGTTTCGACCTGCGCCGGGACGAGCCCTACCTGGCCTACGGCGAGCTCGCGGACGTGCTGCGGGTGGTGACCCGGTCCGAGGGCGACTGCCTGGCCCGGTTCGAATGCCTGCTGGAGCAGGTCAGCGTCTCGCTGGAGCTGGCCGACGCGTGCGCCAGCCGGCTGGCCGCCCTGCCCCCGGGGCCGGTCAGCGCCCGCCTGCCCAAGGTCTTCAAGGTGCCCGAGGGGCACACCTACGCCTGGACCGAGAACCCGGCCGGGCTGAACGGCTACTTCCTGGTCTCCCGGGGCGGCAAGACGCCCTGGCGGCTGAAGCTGCGGACCGCCTCGTTCAGCAACGTGCAGGTGCTGTCCGAGGTGCTGCCGGGCAGCCGGGTCGCGGACCTGGCTGCCATCCTCGGCTCGCTGTTCTTCATCGTGGGCGACATGGACCGCTGACGACCGGCGGGCTAGCGGGGCTGGCCGACGTCGTCCGGCGGGGCACTGGCCGGGTCGTCCTGCGTCGGTACCCGGCAGCCGTACTCCAGGTAGAGGGCGGCCAGGGCGAGGATGACCGCGGCCCCCAGGGTGCTGGCACAGGCATAGGCGTCGGTCCGGTAGGCGGCCTTGTCCAGCGACGGGCCCAGAAACAGCAGGAAACCGGCGGCCAGCCCGCCGAACAGGGCAGCGGCCAGTGAGGTGGCTCGGGCCAGCGCGGCCAGCCGGGCAACCGCGATCGGCTGGATGGGACGGCTGCCCTGGCCACGCAGCCGCAGCCGCACCGTCCGGCCGCTCCACGCCTCACCGACGGCGAGCAGCAGCAGGGCCGGGACGCCCGACCATGGCAGCGGCGGCAGCGACGAATAGACCAGCCGGGCCAGCAGCCAGCCGAAGATGGCACAGCCCAGGGCCACGATGATCAGGTTCCGCACCCGGGTCGGCTTCATCGGGCCATCGCCTGCCCCGGCCGGGTCCGCCCGGCCGTCATGACGGCAGGTGCAAACTGGCACCGGCAAGCCGGCGCACGCCGTCCTGCCCGGCCGCGGCCAGCAAATCCGCCACGCTGCCGCGGCCCGGGATCACCGCGTCCGGGTCGACCGCGTGCCACGGCGCCAGCACGAAGGCACGCTCGGCGGCCCGCGGATGAGGCAGTGTCAGCTCGGGGTCGTCGGTCACGACGTCACCGTAGACGATGAGGTCGAGGTCCAGTGTCCGCGGGCCCCAGGTCTCCGCCCGGACCCGGCCGAAGGCGTTCTCCACCTGCTGGCAGCGGGTCAGCAGCGCCCGGGGCGGGAGCACCGTGCGCGCGGTCAGCACGGCGTTGTAGTAGTCGGGCTGGGCCGGCCCGCCTACCGGGGCCGTCTGGTAGACCGGCGACACCGCGGCCACGGCCAGCCCGGGCGTGCCGGCCAGGGCGTCCACCGCGCCCTGGAGATGGCCCAGCCGGTCGCCGAGGTTGCTGCCGAGCGCGATCACGACCTGCTGCCCGCCGCCCTGGCCGGCCGCGGCCGGCCGTGCCCGCCGGATCGTCACGCTCACGTCGGCGAACCGGTGCGGGATCGGGGCATGCGGCTTGTGGACGGTGATCTCCACCTCCTGGACCGCTGGCTCGGCCAGGCAGCCGTCCGCCAGCCGCTGGGCCAGGGTCTCGATCAGCCGTACCGGCGGGTCACTGGCCAGCGCGACGATCCGGTCCGCGATCGCGGAGTAGTCGGCCGCGAGCGACAGATCGTCGGCCGCGGCCGCGGCCGAGGTGTCCAGCCACAGCACGGCGTCGATGAGGAACTCCTGGCCGTCCTGGCGCTCGGCCGCCAGCACGCCGTGGCGGGCGAAGACCCGCAGCCCCGCCAGTGCCACCCGGTCCAGGCTCATCCGGCGGTCCCGGCGGTCCCGGCGGTCCCGGAGGCCGGCCTGGCCGTGCCGCTGGTCCCGGCTGCCGCCGCGGGCGTGGCGGCCGGCCCGGCCGCGTCCCGCCAGGCCTGGGCGACCCGGACCGCGTCAGAGTTGGCCGGCACCTCGTGCACCCGGCAGCACCAGGCCCCCACGGCCGCGGCCAGTGCGGTGACCGCGACAGTGGCGTCGTCGCAGCCGGTGAACGGGCGCGGGGTACCGTCGGGGGCGGCGAGCAGCCGGCCGAGGAACCGCTTGCGGGACGCGCCGATGAGCACCGGGAAGCCGGGCCCGCTCCCGCCAAGCCGGGAGATCTCCGGCAGGTGAGTCAGCAGTGACCAGTTGTGCTCGGGCAGCTTGGCGAAGCCGAGGCCCGGATCGAGGATGATCATCGCGGGGTCCACCCCGGCCGCGACCACCTCGCCGACCCGGTGCCGCAGTTCCACGCACACCTCCCGGACCACGTCGGCATAGACTGCGCGTTCCTGCATCTGGTGGCTGTGCCCGCGCCAGTGCATGACCACATAGGGCACCCCGGCCTCGGCCACCAGCCGGGGCATCTCCGGGTCGGCCAGCCCGCCGCTGACGTCGTTGACCAGCCGGGCGCCGGCCGCCACCGCGACCTGGGCCACCTCCGCGCGCATGGTGTCTACACTGACCGGGACGCCGGCCGCGGCCAGCGCGGTGACCACCGGCACGACCCGCCGCAGTTCCTCGCCGGCGGTGACCCGCTGGGCACCGGGCCGGGTCGATTCGCCGCCCACGTCCACGATGTCGGCACCCTGGGCGGACAACTCCAGGCCCCGGGCGATGGCGGCCTCGGCGCCGAACCAGGCGCCGCCGTCGGAGAAGGAGTCCGGGGTGACGTTCACCACCCCCATCACCAGGCACCGGCCCGCGGCCGGCAGCCCGGGCGGGCTGGCCGGGCGGATCCGGCCGGCATCCCCCGGCCCTGCCTCGCTCGCCATGTGGGTCACCCTATGCGGCGCGGCGATCTTTCCCCAGTGGTACCAGCGCAGCCCCGCCCGCCAGGGGCCGACGGCCAGTGGCGGCAGCGGATGGGGCCCGCAGAACACGCCGGCGGCGGGCGGGCCGCCGCTCAGCCGGTGACCGGCGGTGCGCCGCGCTCGGCCCCGGAGGCCTGCCGCAGGCCGCGGCGGACCCGGCCCAGCCCGAGCTTGCCAGCCAGCCGGCGGATGCCCAGCCGCGGCCAGACCAGGAACGCCTCGGCCTCCAGCGCGGCGATCCCCACCCGCACCACGTCGGTGGCACCGGGGAAGACGAAGAAGCGGGGCACCCAGACGGGGCAGAACTTGGCGTTGAACTTGTACAGGGACTCGATCTGGAACCAGCGCGACATGAAGATCAGGACGCGGCGCCAGGCCCGCAGGACCGGGCCGGCCCCGATCCGCTCTCCCCGCTCCAGCGCGGCCCGGAAGACCGCGAAGTTGAGCGAGATCCGCTTGACGCCCAGGCTGCTGGCGGCCTTGATGGCCTCGACGATCAGGAAGTCGTTGACCCCCGGCTGGGCGTTGCGGTCCCGCCTCATCAGGTCCAGCGACAGCCCATCGGAGCCCCAGGGGACGAAGTGCAGCAAACCGCGCAGCACCCCGTTCTCGGTGGCAGTGGCGATGACGCAGTCGCCGTCCTGAGGGCGGCCCACCCGCCCGAGCGCCATCGAGAACCCGCGCTCGGTGGGGCTGCCGCGCCAGGAGTTGGCCCGGCTGACGATCCGGCTGACCTCGTCCCGGCCGATGTCGGAGACCCGGCGGACCTCGGCCGTATAACCCTGCCGGGCCACCCGGGCCACCATCTGCCGGACGTTGCGCATGGACCGGCCCTGCAGCGAGAAATCAGCCACGTCGACAATCGCCTCGTCGCCCAGTTCCAGGGCGGTGAGGTCACTCTCGCGGCACCAGACCTCGGCTCCCAGTTCGCCGCAGCCCATGACCGCGGGCACCCATGCGTGCCGTGCGGCCTCGGCCAGGAACGCCTGGATCGCACCCGGCCACGCCTCCGGATCGCCGATCGGGTCGCCGCTGGCCAGCATCACCCCCGAGACCACCCGGTAGCCGATGCAGGCCTTGCCGGTCGGGGACCAGATCACGTTCTTGTCGTCGCGCAGCGCGAAATAGCCGAGCGAGTCGCGGTCACCGTGCCGGGCGAGCAGTTCCCGGATCTGCTGGGCGTCGCGCCCGCCGAGCCGGGTGGCCTGCCGGGCCGGGCGCAGGAACAGGTAGGTCGTCACCAGCAGCGTGAAGACCCCTAGGGTGCTGGTCAGCAGGTTGAACAGGTCCGCCCGGCTGTCGGGCACGAACTGGACCGGGCCGGACACCCCGACCAGCCCGTACACGACGTGCACGGTCCGCTGCCAGAGCGAGTAGTCCCGGGCCAGGTGCCGGGCCAGCAGGATGTAGGTCAGCCCGATGGCGATGTCCGCGATGAGCAGCACCACGAATATCCCGGCCGCGCTCCACCGGGTCCGCGGGTCACCGACCGCATAGAACTCGGCCCGGAAGTACAGCAGGATGCCAAGCGCCACCGCGGCGGCGATCGCCTGCACGTGGTAGGGGGCGTGCACCACGTGGATCACGAAACTGAACCCGAGCAGCACGGTGACCGCCTGCCAGGCCCGCCGCTTGCGCCGCCACAGAGCACGCGAGAGCAGGATCAGCAGCAGCCCGACGATCACCGTGGCGGTGGCGGTGACGTTGGTGAGGGTGCCCGGCACGAAGTCGGTGATGCGGTGCAGCCGGTGATGCAGGTGCAGGCGGGGGATGGCGACCCCGACGATGTTGGCCAGCCCGATCAGCAGGCACAGCCAGCCGGTGACGAACGGCACCCACCGGCGCCGGCGCCGCCGGTCGGGCGCACGCGTCACGCCCGCCCTGGTATGTCCGCCCTCATCGCCCCCGGCAGGTGAGCCGGCAGCCGAGGCACTGGGCTGGTGCTGTTCCGGCATCTGCTTCAGGCCCTGCATCACGTTAGATCAGCGTAGTCGCGCCCATCCGGAGCGTGGGCCATCTCCCGCAATAGGGTTACCCCGCGGTGGCGCGGTTCCACATCACCCGACGGGGCGGCCCGGGGCGTGGTCAGCTCCGGCGCAGCAGCAGGCTCATGGCTTCCGCCCGGGTCCGGTCACTGTCCCGGATACTGCCCCGGACCGCCGACGTAACGGTCTTGGCACCCGGTTTGCGGACGCCCCGCATCGACATGCACAGGTGCTCGGCCTCGATCACGACCAGAGCGCCGCGCGGCTCCAGCACCGCCATCAGCGCGTCCGCGATCTGGCTGGTCATCCGCTCCTGGATCTGCGGCCGGCGGGCGTACACGTCGACCAGCCTGGCCAGCTTGGACAGGCCGGTGATCTGGCCCTTCTCGTTCGGGATGTAGGCGACGTGAGCGAACCCGAAGAACGGCACCAGGTGATGCTCGCAGGTGCTGTAGACCTCGATGTCACGGACCAGGATCAGTTCGTCGTGGCCAGCGTCGAACACCGTGGTGAGCACGTCTTCGGGATGCTGGAACAGCCCGGCGAACTGCTCGGCGTAGGCGCGGGCCACCCGGGCGGGGGTGTCCACCAGCCCGCCCCGCTCCGGGTCCTCGCCGATGGCCAGCAGGATTTCCCGTACGGCACGCTCGATCCGGCCGGTGTCGATTGCCTGTGTGCTCATCTCTGCTCGCGTTAGCTGCTCAGCGGCCAGGCTGGTCCGGGCCGGCGGCACCGGGCCAGGCACCGGGCCGGTCACTGGGGCTCGCCGCTGCCCTCTTCGCCACCCAGCGCGGGCAGCGCCGCCGTGCCGCCGTGGGCGGCCAGGCCGGACTGGCCGTTCCCGGGCGCCAGATCCTTGACGTCCGTGGCGGCGGTCAGCGCCAGTTCCTTGGGGGTGAGCACCGGCGGCCGGTCCGACGGCAGCCGCTTGCCATACCCGGTGTAGGAGCCGCGGGACGGGCGCATCTTCACCGTGGCGAAGATGGACAGCACCTCTTGCCGGCTCAGCGTCTCCTTGTCCATCAGCTTCAGCACCAGGTCGTCCAGCACCTCGCGGTACTGGACCAGGATCTCCCAGGCCTCGTCGTGCGCGGATTCGATCAGGCGGCGCACTTCCTCGTCGATGGTGGAGGCGATCTCCTCGGAGTAGTCCCGGGTGTGCGACATCTCCCGGCCCAGGAACGGCTCACCGTCGCCGGTGCCGAACTTGCGGGCACCCAGCCGCTCGCTCATGCCGTACTCGGTCACCATGCCGCGGGCGATCGAGCTCGCCTTCTCAATGTCGTTGGCGGCACCGGTGGTCGGCTCGTGGAAGACCAGTTCCTCGGCGGTCCGGCCACCCAGCAGCATGGCCAGCTGGTCCATCATCTCGGACCGGGTGACCAGGAACTTGTCCTCCTGCGGCGCGGAGGCTGTGTACCCGAGCGCCCGGCCGCGCGGGATGATCGTGATCTTGTGCACCGGGTCGGCGTTCGGCAGCGCGTGCCCGACCAGCGCGTGCCCGCCCTCGTGATAGGCGATGAGCTTGCGCTCCCTCTCCGACAGCAGCACGCTCTTGCGCTCCGGGCCGGCCATGACCCGGTCGATGGACTCCTCCAGCGAGGCCATCGTGATCTGGGTGCCATTGGCCCGGGCGGTGAGCAGCGCGCCCTCGTTGATGACATTGGCCAGGTCGGCACCGGTGAACCCGGCCGTCCGGCGGGCGATGATATCGAGGTCGACATCCGGCGCGAAGGGCTTGCCGCGGGCGTGCACCCGCAGGATGCCGCGGCGGCCGGTCAGATCCGGCTGGGCGACCACGATCTGCCGGTCGAACCGGCCGGGCCGCAGCAGGGCCGGGTCCAGGATGTCCGGGCGGTTGGTGGCCGCGATGACGATGACACCGCCCTTGACGTCGAAGCCGTCCAGTTCCACCAGCAGCTGGTTGAGGGTCTGCTCCCGCTCGTCGTGGCCGCCGCCGAAGCCAGCCCCGCGGTGCCGGCCGACGGCGTCGATCTCGTCCACGAACACGATCGCCGGGGCGTTTGCCTTGGCCTGCTCGAACAGGTCGCGCACCCGGGAGGCGCCGACACCGACGAACATCTCGACGAAGTCGGAGCCCGAGATCGAGTAGAACGGCACCCCGGCCTCGCCGGCCACCGCCCGGGCGAGCAGCGTCTTGCCGGTGCCGGGCGGGCCGTAGAGCAGGACGCCCTTGGGGATCTTGGCACCGATGGCCTGGAACTTGCCCGGGCTCTGCAGGAACTCCTTGATCTCCTGGAGTTCCTCGATCGCCTCGTCGGCCCCGGCCACGTCGGCGAACGTGGTCTTGGGCGTGTCCTTGGTGATCAGCTTGGCCTTGGACTTGCCGAAGTTCATCACCCGCGAGCCGCCGCCCTGCATCTGGTTGAGCAGGAAGAAGAAGAACAGGATGATCACGACGTACGGCAGGAAGCTGAAGATCAGGTCCAGCACCGAACTGCCGCTGGGCACGACCACGTTGTAGCCATCCTTGAGATGGCGGGCCTGGGCCTGCGCCTGGAGTTCCTGCTGCAAGTGCAGGCCCTGGCCGGTCACCCAGGACGCCTGGTACCGCTGGCCGCGGGTGGTGGTGATCTGGATGGTCTGGTTCTTGTCGGTGATGGTGGCCTGGGTCACCTTGCCCTGCTGGATGAGGGAGACGACCTTCGACGTGTCAGTCTGCGTGTACGGCGTGCCGCGGTTGGCATATGTGAACACGATGAAGAACAGCAGGAGCATCACAAGGACCGCGACGAAGGGCCCGCGGAAATAGCGCTTCAGATCCATCGATGACCGACCCCGCCTGCTCGGGGCGGGTTCCTCCTGACCTGCGTCGTGCCCCGCCGACCACCGGCGGGAAGGCGGTGCGTCCCAGTGACCATGACCGGCTTTCCTGTCACTCCCGGCTGTGGCGCGGGATACCTGACGTTACACCGCGGCCGGGACGCGTTGCGCACCAGCGGTGCGCCACGCTGCCCAGTACCCCTTCCCAGGCATCAACGCTCGTCATCGCTGGTCGTGTTCCCCACTGCCAGTGCCCGCCGCGTCACCGCCGTAGACGTGCGGCGCGAGCGTCCCGATGAACGTGAGGTTCCGGTACCGCTCGGCGTAGTCGAGCCCGTAGCCGATGACGAACTCGTTGCCGATGTCGAAGCCGGTGTAAGCCACCTCGACGTCCATCCGCAGCGCGCCCGGCTTGCGCAGCAGGGCGCAGACCTTCAGTGACGCGGGCTCGCGCGAGCGCAGGTTGCCCATCAGCCAGGACAGGGTCAGGCCGGAGTCGACGATGTCCTCCACCACCAGCACGTGGCGGCCGCAGATATCGGTGTCGAGATCCTTGAGAATCCGCACCACACCGGAGGATCTGGTCCCGGATCCGTAGGAGGAGATAGCCATCCAGTCCATCTGCACCGGCAGCCGCATCGCCCGGGCCAGATCGGCCATGACCATCACCGCGCCCTTGAGCACGCCCACCAGCAGCAGTTCGCGGCCGGCGTAATCCGCGTCGATCTGGGCGGCCAGCTCCACGATCCGCTCACGCACCCGGTCAGCGGGGATGAGTACCTCTTTGAGCTGGGCACCTATGTCATTGGCGTCCAACCACGACCTCCGCCTCGTCGGGCTCAGCCCCGCCCGGTCCAGCCCTGCCGCGCTCAGCCTCGCTGGGTACCGGGCCGCTGGGCTCCTGCTCACCCGCGAAGGTCAGCTTGCCATACCGGAGCCTGGCCCGGACGCCGCCGGGCAGGTCAATCCAGCGCTGGCCGGCCCGTCGGGTGAGGAGTTCGGTCAGCGCCGCCAGATGGCCGGCGGTGAGCGCACCCGGCGGGCAGCCTGCCTCAATCGCGGCGCCGCGCAGGATCCGGGCGCGGATCGCGGCTGGGGCGGCCGCAACCGGGTCCGCCCGCCAGCCACCACCGGGGTCCCGCAACTGGCTCGCCTGGCCCGCGGCGATCTCGTCCAGCGCGTCGGCATCGGCCCGCAACTGGCCCGCGCTGCGCGCCAGCGCCTCCGCGACGCCGGGACCGAGTGCCGCCTCCAGCGCCGGCAGCGCCTGGTGCCGCACTCTGGCCCGGGTGAAGGCGGGGTCGGCGTTCTGCGGATCGTCCCATGGCCGCAGGCCGAGCGACTGGCACGCCGCCCGCAAGGTGGCGCGGCCAGTCCCGAGCAGCGGCCGCCGGTAGTGGCCCCGGCGGGCGGGCATCCCCGCCAGCGACCGGCTGCCGGCGCCCCGTGCCAGCCCCAGCAGCACCGTTTCCGCCTGGTCGTCCCGGCTGTGGCCGAGCAGGATGGCGCTGGCACCGGTGCGGGCGGCCACCTCGTCCAGCGCCCGGTACCTGGCCACCCGGGCGGCGGCTTCCGGGCCGCCCTGGCCAGCCCCGGTGGCGACGGTCACCGCGATGCTCTCCACCGGGTCCAGCCCGAGCCCCGCCAGGGTGAGCGACAGGGCGCTCGCTCGTTCGGCCGATCCGGGCTGAAGCCCATGATCGACGGTGACCGCGCCCGCCCGCAGCCCCTGGCGCGGGCCCTCGTGCGCGAGCGCCGCCGCCAGCGCGAGCGAGTCGGCGCCACCCGAGCAGGCCGCCAGCACCAGGTCGCCTGGCGCCAGCCCGGACAGCCCGTGCCGGACGGCCCGGCGCACCTCGGCTACCGCCGCGGGCGGGCCCATCGCAGGTCAGCCGCCGGCTGCCAGTGCGCCGCCGGCCTCGCCCGTGCCGCCGGCCTCGCCCGTGCCGCCGGTCCTGTCCGTGCCGCCGGCCCGCGCCAGCCAGCGCTCGGGGTCGAGCAGTTCCTCCTTGGTCGGGATCATCTCCGGTCCCAGCCAGACCCGGTTGAAGGTGGCCATGTCGGCCGCCTCCACCACTGCCCGCACGAAGGCCGAGCCCTGCGCGTACTGCTTCATCTTCAGGTCGATGCCGAGGAGACGGCGCACCGTCTGCTCCAGCCGCCCGGCCGTGCCCCGGCGGGCGTTGAACGCGGCCCGGATCTCGGCCACCGACGGCACCACCTGTGGCCCGACCGCGTCCATCACATAGTCGCCGTGCCCTTCCACCAGGGTCATGACACAGGTCAGCCGGTCCAGGATGGCCCGCTGCTGGGGCGTCTGGATCACCTCGATGATGCTTTCCGGGCCGCTGCCGCGGACCGCCCCGGCCACCGCGTCGGCGGTGGCCCGCAGCCGGTCCAGGATCGTGGCCGGGTCCAGGTCGGAGGCGAGCAGGAACTCGGTCATCTGCTGCTGGACGTAGCCACGCAGCCAGCCGACCGCGGTGAACTGGGTCCGGTGCGTCTCCTCGTGCAGGCAGACCCAGCGGCGGAAGTCGTGCGGGTCCACCCCCAGCTCACGTTCCACCATCACGATGTTGGGCGCGACCAGGGTCAGCCGGCCTGGCGCATCGCCGTCGGGTGCCCCCGGGTCGGGCGGCAGGAACAGCTCGTACTGCCCGAGCACCCGGCCGGCCAGGTAGGCCAGGATCAGGCCGGCCTGCAGGCCGGTGACCCGCGACCCGAGGTTGGCGATCATGGAGCCGGGCTCAGGTGCCCGGCCGCGTTCGCGCAGGTGCTGGGCAAGCGGTTCCAGGACCACCCGGAATCCGTCCACGTTGGCCCGGATCCAGCCGGGCCGGTCCACGATGGCGACCTGACCGAGATCGGCGGCACTGGCCATCCCGGTCAGCTGCTGGACCGGCTCGGCGACGGCGGTGGCCAGTTCGCGCAGCTCCGCCACCACCGACCGCGCCTCGGCCAGGCTGACCTGTGGGCCCGGGCGAACCCACCGGACGCCGGTCGAAATTGCAACTTCCCAGTCGATCATCTGCCCGCTGTTCACCCCTCCACGGTACGTGCTCACGGCACGGTGGCCGTCACGGGCGGGGCAGGGGGATGCCTGCCGCGGCCGGCCCGGGCGAGCCGGGGGCGGCTCAGCCGCGGCAGCCGCAGCCCGGCGGGCGGGTACTCAGCCGCGGCAGCCGCAGCCGGCCAGGGTGGTCGCCATCCGGTCGATGACGCCTGCCGCGGTCCCCAGCTCGCCGCGCGGGACCTGGTCCGCCATGAAGGCGAACGCCAGCGGCCGGCCGCTGGCATCGCTGACGATCCCGGCCAGGCTCAGCACCGTGTTCAGGTTGCCGGTCTTGGCCTGGACCGACCCCAGCGCCGCGGGCCCGAAGCCGCCGAACACACTCTGGCCCGGCGCGAGTGTGCCGGAGAAACCAGCCACCGGCAGGCCGGTGACCGCCGCCCGCAGCGCGGCCTGGCGGCTCTCACCGGCCAGCCCGACCAGCCGGGCCAGTGCCAGCGGTGTGACCAGGTCCAGTGGGGACAGCCCGCTCCCGTCGACCAGGTGGATGCCGTGGATGCCCAGCCGGGCGTCGGCGGCGATGACCGCCGCGGCCGCACCGGCGAACGAGGCAGGCCGGCCGGTGTGCAGCGCGACCTGGCGGGCCAGGTACTCGGCGATGACGTTGTTGCTCTCCCGCAGCATCCAGCCGGCGATCGAGGCCACGTCCGGGGAGTGCACGCTGGCGATGGTCACCGCGCCGGCGGGCACCAGGCCGCCGGCCCTGGCCCGGGCCGGGACGGCAGCGGTCCCGGGCAGCACCTTGATCCCCTGGCCGCGCAGCAGCCGGGCGAAGGCCGCGGCCGCGTCGGCGTCCGGGGTGAGCGAGCGGGGCCGGTAGTTCACCGGGTCGTCCCGGTTCTCGGGCTGGCCGCCCCTGGTCAGCCGCCCCTGGTCGACTGACAGGGCGGTGATGGGGGTCACGTTGCCGGTGCTGATATAGCTGGCCGTCCAGCCTGGGGCGGTGACCGGGCCGGTGAACAGCGAATCGTCGTAACGCAGCCGGACGGTGAGCTCCCCCCGGGCCGCCAGCCAGTGCGCGGCCTGGCTGGCCAGCGCCGCGAGCGTGGCCGGCTGCGGGTATTCGCCAGCTGGGTAGGGCGCCGCGGCCAGGGTCGGGTCCCCACCGCCGACCAGCACGATCGATCCCGGGGCCGGGCCTGCCACCACCCGGGTGGTGAACCTGGCGGACGGGCCGAGCACGCTCAGCGCGGCCACCGCGGTAGCCAGCTTGGCGCTGGAGGCCGGGGTGGCGGGGACGGTGGCGCCGTGCGCGAACAGGACATGGCCGGTGGCCAGGTCGGTGACGATCACCCCGACGTGGCTGCCCAGGGTGGGCTGGGCGATCAGCGGGGACAGCGCGGCGGCCAGCCCGGGGCTGGTGGGCAGCGCACCGCCGGACGGGGCCGGGAGCACCGCACCGGGCGTGGTGAGCCGCTCCGCCGCCACCCTGGGCAGCTGCCAGAGCGCCAGCCGGGCAGGCAGCAGGCCCGCCACCGCCAGGCCGGCGCCCAGCGTGCAGACGTTGAGCATGGCCAGCGCGGCCAGCGCCGTCAGCCGGAGGCGGTTCGCCACCATTGTCCTTTCACGAGATGCTGTGCCAGCAGGGCACTGCTGGACAGAGGACTCAATCATCTTCTGGACAGAGGACTCAATCATCTTCGCGTACAAGGAGCGGCACCGTGCAATTCGATGTGGTCATCGAGATTCCCAAGGGCCAGCGCAACAAGTACGAGATGGATCACGAGACCGGCCGGATCCGGCTGGACCGGATGCTGTTCACCTCGACCCGCTACCCCTCGGACTATGGCTTCATCGAGGACACGCTGGCCGGTGATGGCGACCCGCTGGACGCGCTGGTGCTGCTGGACGAGCCCACCTTCCCTGGCTGCGTGATCCACTGCCGGGCGATCGGGATGTTCCGGATGGCCGACGAGAACGGCGCCGACGACAAGGTGCTCTGCGTTGCGGCGACCGACCCCCGGATGGCGCACCTCACCGATATCACCGATGTACCGGATTTCGAGCGGCTGGAGATCCAGCACTTTTTCGAGGTCTACAAGGCCCTTGAGCCCGGGAAGGATGTCCAGGGCTTCAGCTGGGCCGGCCGGGAGGCAGCAGAGCAGGAGATCGTGACCTGCCGGCAGCGGGCCGCTGCGGCGGGGCATTCGCCGGGCTGAGCCCAGGACATGCCGCTAGACCCGTGCCAGCCGGCCCCGGGATGCGAGAGGATGGTCACAGAACAGGCGCGAGGAGGTACCTGGTGATTCCGGCCGAGGAAGACGTGCTCAGCCGGGCGCCGTTGTTCGAGACCCTCGACGATGAGGGCGCACGGGCGCTGCGGGCGGGGGTGGTCGATGTCCAGCTCGGCCGGGGCGACCGCCTGTTCGGCGAAGGTGACGCGGGGGACCGGCTGTATGTCGTGCTGGATGGCAAGATCAAGCTGACCAGGACCGCCACCGACGGCCGGGAGAGCCTGCTCGGCGTGCTCGGCCCGGGAGAGATGTTCGGCGAGCTGTCCCTGTTCGACCCGCGCCCTCGCACCGCCAACGCGGTCGCCGTCACCGATACCCGGCTGGCCGGGCTCGGCCACGACTACCTGCGGCACTGGCTGACCGGGCGGCCCGACGTGGCCATGCACCTGCTGCAGGCGCTGGCCCAGCGGCTGCGCCGCGCCAACGACGTGATGGCTGACCTGGTGTTCACCGATGTCCCCGGGCGGGTCGCCAAGGCCCTGCTGGACCTGGCGGACAGGTTCGGGGAGGAGCAGGAGGACGGTCTCCAGGTCCACCACGACCTGACCCAGGAGGAACTGGCCCAGCTGGTCGGCGCCTCCCGGGAGACCGTCAACAAGGCACTCGCCGACTTCGCCGCCCGCGGCTGGCTGCAGCTGTCGGCCAAGTCGGTGCTCATCCTGGACCGGGAGCGGCTGGCCAAACGCGCCCGCTGACCAGCCGTCAGTAGCTGACGCCGGGCGGGAGCGCGCCGGTGCTGGCCAGATAGCTGAGCTGGGCCCGGACCGACCACTCCGCGAACGGCCACAGCGAACGGTCCACATCCGCGTACACCCGGGCCACGATCTCGGCCGGGCTGCGGTCCCCGGCGGCCAGCGCGGCGGTCACCTCGGCCAGCCGCTCCCGGCGATGTGCGAGGTAGAAGTCGAGCGTGCCGGCCGGATCCGGCAGCAGCGGGCCGTGCCCGGGCAGCAGCACCCGCAGGCCCGCCTGGCCGGCCAGATCCCGCAGCCGGGCCAGCGTGTCCAGGTAGTCGGCGAGGTTGCCGTCCTGCGCGATCACCGTCGTCCCCCGGCCCAGCACGGTGTCGCCGGTGAGCAGCGCGCCGTCCGCGGGCAGCAGGAAGGAAACCGAGTCGGCGGTGTGCCCGGGCGTGGCCACCACCCGCACCTCGCATCCGGCCAGGGTCACCACATCCCCCGCGGCCAGGCCCTCCCCGCCCAGCCGGTGTGCCGGATCGGCGGCGCGGACCGGCGCGCCGGTCATGCTGGCGAAGGTGGCCGCGCCCTCGGCGTGGTCGGGATGCCCGTGGGTGAGCAGGATCAGCGCCACCCGCTGCCCGGCCGAGGCCACCTCGTCCCGGATCCGGTTCAGGTGCCCGGGATGGCCGGGACCGGGGTCGACCACCAGCACGGCCGCCGACCCGGGCTCGGCGATCAGCCAGGTATTGGTGCCGTCCAGCGTCATCGGGGATGGGTTGGGGGCAAGCAGGCAGCGGGCCCGGGTGGTGCCCGACCCGTCGATCGGGCTGGTCACAGCGGGTACTCCGCGCCGGGCGGGACGGTGAGCCAGACCGCTCCGTCGGCCAGGAAGACCTCCGGGATGAGCGCGGTGATCCGGCGCCGGGCGGCCAGCGCCGTGGCCACGTCCCCGCACGCGGCGAGTTCGCCGAGGGTGACCGCGGTCGGCGGGAGCAGCATGATCTCGCCCCGGCGGGCCGCCGCCAGCGCCTCGTCCGGCCGGAACCAGCCCGCAGTGTCCGCTTCCCCGCTGACGTCCCTGGCCTGCTGGCCCGCTGGCAGGGCCGCGGCGAAGAACCGGGTGTCGTAACGGCGTTCCTCGGTCACCGGGGTGACCCAGCGCGACCACGGCCGCAGCAGGTCACTGCGCAGCACCAGCCCCCGGCCGGCCAGCAGCCCGGCCAGCGAGGCCGAGCCTGCCTGCAGCGCTGCCCGGGCGGCCTCCCAGTCCTGGCCGGCGGTGCTGCCCACCCCCGTGCCCGCGGCCGGCCCGGCCAGCAGCACCCCCGATTCCTCGAACGTCTCCCGGACCGCCGCGCAGACCAGCACCCGGGCCAGGCCGGCCGGGGCATCGAGCAGCCGCCCCCACTCGGCGGCGGCCGGGCCGGCCCAGCCGACCTCGGTATCGGAGTCCCGGGCGTCCACCGACCCGCCCGGGAAGACGAACGCGCCCGGCGCGAACGCCATGGACGGGCGCCGCCGCAGCAGGTAGACCTCCAGGCCGTGGCCGGCCGCGGGCCGGAGCAGCATGACCGTAGCGGCGTCCCGTGGCTCGGCCGGGGGAACCCGGCCCGCGAGCACGTCGGCGGCCCGGGCGGCGTAACCGTCCGGGAGCCGGATACCGGGCCGCCGGGCCGCGCTCATCTGCGGCCGCGGCTCAATCTGTGACCTCGGCGATCAGCTCGATCTCCACCGGCGCGTCGAGGGGCAGCACCGCCATCCCGACCGCGCTGCGGGCGTGCCGGCCCGCCTCGCCGAACACCTCCAGCAGCAGTTCGCTCGCGCCGTTCACCACCTGCGCCTGGCCGGTGAAGGACGGATCGCTGGCCACGAAACCGGTCACCTTCACGATCCGGGTCACCGCCGACAGCCCGCCGGCCACCGACGCCACCGCGGCCAGCGCGTTCAGGGCACAGGTCCGCGCCAGCGCGGCCGCCTCGGCGGCGCTCACCTGCCCGCCCACCTTGCCGGTGAGCAGCAGCTTGCCGTCCGCCATCGGCAGCTGGCCGGCCGTGTACACGTACCGGCCGGTCCGTACCGCGGGCAGATAGGCGGCCAGCGGGGCCGCGACCGCCGGCAGGGCCAGGCCCAGCGCGGCCAGCCTGGCCTCGGGCGAGTCGGTCACTGTTTCGGCCGCTTCAGGTAGGCGACCAGCTGCTCGGCATTCGGGCCGGGCACCACGGCCACCAGCTCCCAGCCCTCGTCTCCCCAGTTGTCCAGGATCTGCTTGGTCGCATGCACCAGCAGCGGCACGGTCGCGTACTCCCACTTCACCATGGCGCCACGATAGGGCATGCGTCCCTGCCCGGCGTGGCGAAGCCAGCTGGCGGCCTCGCGCCCGGAACGCTACGCCCCAGCGCTCGCGCCGGGCGTCTTGCCGTCGCTGAGGACCGGGGCGTCAACGATCTTCTCGATCTCCTCCGGGACCGGCGGGATCGCTGACTCGTCGAGCTCTGGGACCGCGGGTGGCGGGATCTCAGGCCCGCCCTGGCTGGCCAGTTCCGGTACGTCCGAGCCCGAGATCTCCGCTTCGGCCTCGGCCACCTCGGCGTCGCCAGTGTCGTCCGGCGCCGGGCCGGGCGCGGCCGGGGCCGGGGCCATCCGCTCGAAGAACCGCAGCAGTTCCACCGGGACCGGCATGACCAGCGTGCTGTTGCGCTCGGAGGCGACCTCCACCACCGTCTGCAGCAGCCGCAGCTGGAGAGCTGCCGGGTCGCGGGCCATCACGTTCGCCGCCATGGCCAGCCGCTTGGACGCCTGGTACTCACCGTCGGCGGTGATGATCCTGGCCCGCCGCTCACGCTCGGCCTCGGCCTGCCGGGACATGGACCGCTTCATGCCCTCGGGCAGGTTGACGTCCTTGATCTCGACCCGCTCGACCCGGATCCCCCACGGCCCCTCGGTCGGCTCGTCGATGATCCGCCGCAGTTCCCGGTTGACGCTGTCCCGCTCGGCCAGCAGCTGGTCCATCTCGGACTGGCCGATGATCGACCGCAGCGAGGTCTGCGCCTGCTGGGAGACCGCGAACATGTAGTTCTGCACGTTCACGACCGCCTTGATCGGGTCGACCACCCGGAAATACACCACGGCATCGACCCGGACACTCACGTTGTCCCTGGTGATGCCCTCCTGGGCGGGCACGGCCATGGCGATGATCTGCATGTTGACCTTCTGCAGCCGGTCACCGATCGGCCGGATGACGGTCAGCCCGGGTCCCCTGGTGCCGGGCAGCACCTTCCCGAACCTGAAGATCAGTCCCTGCTCATACTGCTGCACGACCTTGAAGGCCCGGGCGGACGCGATCAGCCCGGCGACCACCAGGACCACCAGGACCACCAGCAATGCGACCATCGGGAACACCTCCTACCGTGACGCTCCCGGTTTGCGATACCAGCCTAGTGACATTCCACGTTCCCGCCACTCGGCCGGTTCAGGAGCCACCCGGCCCGCGGATAGCCTGCTAAGGGTGAGGGCTCGGGACACCGACTGGGAAGGCGTGCGGCTGCACGTTATCACCGGCAAGGGCGGCACCGGCAAGACCACGGTGGCCGCCGCGCTGGCCCTGGCGCTCGCGTCGGCAGGCGGCAAGGTGCTGCTGATGGAGGTCGAGGGCCGGCAGGGCATCGCCCAGCTGTTCGACACCCCGCCGCTGCCGTACCGCGAGCGCAAGGTAGCGGTGGCGCCGGGCACCCCCGGCCGGGCGGGCGGTGAGGTGTACGCGCTGGCCGCCGACCCCGAGTCGGCGCTCATCGAGTACCTGGAGATGATGTACAGCCTCCGGCATGCCGGGCGGACTCTCACCCGGCTGGGCGTGGTCGACTTCGCCACCACGATCGCACCCGGCCTGCGCGATGTGCTGCTGACCGGCAAGGCGGCCACGGTGGCCCGGCGCAAGGTGGGCGGCCGGTACCAGTACGACGCGGTGGTGATGGATGCCCCGCCGACCGGGCGGATCGGCCGCTTCCTCAACGTCGCCACCGAGGTGTCCGGGCTGGCCAAGATGGGCCCCATCCGGGGCCACGCGGACAGCGTGCAAAACGTGATCAGGTCGCCGCAGACCGCGGTCCACTTCGTCACCATGCTGGAGGAGATGCCGGTCCAGGAGACCCTGGACGGCATCGCCGAGCTGACCGGCCTGGGCGAGGACGGGTCTGGCCCGGGCGGCGGGTTCCAGCTGGGCGGCATCGTGATCAATATGGTGCGGCCGGCCGAACTGACCGGCAAGCAGCTGGCCGACGCGGTGGCCGGGCGGCTGGACAGCCACGACATCGCACTCGGGCTGAAAGCGGCCGGGATCGAGGACAGCGTCGGGTCCAGCGGTGCCGGGATGGCCGCCAGCCTGCTCAGCGAGCTGGCCGACCATGCCCGGGAGGTGCTCGGCCAGCACGAGCAGCGGCAGCGGCTGGCCGCTGTCAGCCTGCCCCGGTACGAGCTGCCCATGATCGCCGACGGGATGGACCTGGCCGGGCTTTACCGGCTCGCCGCCGCCTTGCAGGACCAGGGGGCGGCGTAGGCATGTCCGCTGAGACGACGGCTGATCTGGAGCTGCTGCCGCCCCCGCTGGAGGTGGACCGGCTGCTGGACGACCCGCGCACCCGGATCATTGTCTGCTGCGGTTCCGGTGGGGTGGGCAAGACCACTACCGCGGCCGCACTGGGGCTGCGGGCGGCCGGGCGCGGCCGGCACGTGGTTGTGCTGACCGTCGATCCGGCCCGGCGGCTGGCCCAGTCGATGGGCCTGGACACGCTGGACAACACCCCCCGGCCGGTCCCGCTGGACGGCGCCATCACCGGGCCGTCCGGCGGCAGCCTGCACGCGATGATGCTCGACATGAAGCGCACCTTCGACGAGATCGTCGAGGCGCACTCCGATCCCGACCGGGCCGCCCAGATCCTGGCGAACCCCTTCTACCAGTCACTGTCGTCGAGCTTCGCTGGCACCCAGGAGTACATGGCGATGGAGAAGCTGGGGCAGCTGCGGCGGGCGGACGAGTGGGACCTGATCGTGGTGGACACCCCGCCCAGCCGGTCAGCGCTGGACTTCCTGGACGCCCCGCAGCGGCTCAGCCGGTTCCTGGACGGCCGCCTGATCCGGCTGCTGACCGCCCCCACCCGGGCGTCCGGGCATGCCTATCTGAAGCTGGTGAACGCAAGCATCGGGATGTTCACCGGGGTGGTCACCAAGGTGATCGGCGCCCAGCTGCTGCGGGACGCGCAGACGTTCGTGGCCGCGTTCGACACCATGTTCGGCGGCTTCCGGGAACGGGCCGAGGACACCTACCGGCTGCTGCAGACACCTGGCACGTCGTTCCTGGTGGTGGCGACCCCGGAGCCGGACGCACTGCGGGAGGCATCGTACTTCGTGGAGCGGCTGTCACAGGACCGGATGCCGCTGGCCGGGCTGGTGCTCAACCGGGTGCACCGGTCACCGGCGGCCCGGCTGTCAGCCGCGCGCAGCCTGGCCGCCGCGGAGGCGCTGCAGGCCAGCGTGGACGGCCCCACCACAGTCCCGGGCCAGCCCAACGGCGGTGCCGCAGCGGCCGCCGTCCCCCCGCGGTACCCGCTGGCGGTGACCGCCTTGCGGCTGCACGCCGAGCGGATGCAGCTCGCGGCGGCCGAACGGCGGCTGGCGCAGCGGTTCACCGCGGCCCATCCTGGGGTGCCGGTCGCCCGCATCCCAGCCCAGCCGGAGGACGTGCACGACCTGGCCGGCCTGCGGGTGATCGGTGAGTTCTTCGCGGGCCCGGCGTAGCCAGCCGGCCAGCGCCTGGTGGCACCGGCCGGACCGGCTGACAGCCGGCCGGGTCAGCTGGCGACGAGTTCGTCCGCCTGCCGCTCGTACTGGTTGCGGGCCTGCTCAAGCAGGGCCCGCCAGGAGGTGACATCGGGGCGGCGGCGGAGCAGCGCACGCCGCTCGCGCTCGGTCATGCCGCCCCAGACCCCGAACTCGATGCGGTTGTCCAGCGCGTCGGCCAGGCACTCGGTGCGGACAGTGCAGCCACGGCAGATCAGCTTGGCCCGGTTCTGCGCCGCGCCCTGGACGAAGAGTTCGTCCGGGTCAGACTCCTTACAGGCGGCGCGGCTGGTCCAGTCAGCGATCCACATGTGGTCCAACTCCTCCTGATCGTCACGCCCTCGGGGGGTCGTCACGCCGGGATGGCGTTCGCTCGCGGCCCGAACGGGGGCGACAGCACAGTCGTTCACCGCCGGGTGTGATAGTTGCGAAAAAGTAACTTACGGAAGTCCGGCCCCGCGCGCTAGACCCCGTTGGGTTCATTTCCGGGATAGCCCGCATGGGCCATGCCGTGCGCGCACCGTAGTCACCCACCCCGCATCTGCCCCGCCAGCCGGCGCCCCGGCGTAGCCTGGGGTCCGTGCAGAAACCCAGCTTCGCCCGGATCCTGGGCTCCGTTGCGCAGATCGCGCTGCTGGCCGTGCTGGCCGGCGCGCTGGTCGCGGCCATCCTGATCCCCGCAGTGGGCCTCAGCGGGATCTCGGTCCGCAACGCCACCACGAAGTTCAACAACCTGTCCACGCCCGAACTTGGCCAGCTGCCGGTCCGCTCGGAGATCCTGGACCGCCACGGCAATTTGATCGCCTACTACTACAGCCGGGGGATCGACCGGGTACCGGTGGCCTACGCCCAGATTTCCCCGGTCACGCGGCAGGCGATCGTGGCGATCGAGGACTCGCGCTTCTACCAGCACGGCGCGATCGACTTCCGGGGAACACTGCGGGCGCTGGTCTTCGATCTTGAGCACAAGCAGGTCCAGGGCGGCTCGACGCTCGCGCAGCAGTACGTGAAGAACGTGGAGATCCTGTCCGCGCCGGACCCGCAGGCGGCATTCGCGAACGCGACCATGGACACCATCGGCCGGAAGATCCGCGAACTGCGGATGGCGGTGCGGGCCGAGCACACCATGACCAAGAACCAGATCCTGGCCGGGTACCTGAACGCGGCGTTCTTCGGCAACTCCTCATACGGCATCCAGATCGCCGCTCAGCGCTATTTCAGCGAGAACGCGTCCCAGCTGACGCTGCCGCAGGCGGCGCTGCTGGCCGGGATCGTGGAGAACCCGGCGGCCTACAACCCGCTGCTGGCCAACCCGCAGGCGGCCATCGCCCGCCGGGCAGTGGTGCTGCAGCGGATGGCCCAGCTGCACGACATCACCCAGGCGCAGGCCGACGCGGCGGCGCACACGCCGCTCGGCCTGAATCCGTCGATCCCGGAGAGCGGCTGCACCAGCACGTCCGCGCGGTACGCGGCCTACTTCTGCGACTACGTGCTGGCCGTGATGCGCCAGGATGCCGCGTACAAGCAGGCCTGGGCCCGGCTGAACGGCATCGGCGGGCTGAAGATCTACACCACCTTGGACCCGGCCGACCAGCTCGCCGCCAAGCATGCGGTGAACTCGCTGATGCCACCGCCACCGTCGCCGTACAACCCCAACCACAACGCCGACACCGAGGTGCTGATCCAGCCGGGCACCGGCAAGATCCGGGCGATCGCGATCGACCGGCCGTACGGGTTCGGGAAGAACCAGAACGTCATCGACTACGCGGTCGGGCCGCAGTACGACGGCGCCGACGGGGTGCAGATCGGCTCCACCGGCAAGGTGTACACCATGGTCACCGCCCTGAAGCAGGGCGTGCCGTTCGGCTACAGCAAGACGGTCGGCTACTCGGCCACGGTCGCTCCCTACTACAACTGCAAGGGCCAGCCCACCAGCCCGTGGAGCGTGCACAACGACGAGAGCGAGCGCGGCGGCCACTACACCCTCTACACCGGGACCACGTTCTCGATCAACGTGTTCTTCGCCTACCTGGAACAGAAGGCCGGCCTGTGCAACGTGGTGAAGACGGCCGCGCAGATGGGCCTGACCTGGCCGGACGGCAAGTCGCTGCTCAAGCCCGACCCGAAGGAGCACCATCGCTACAGCGCCGACAACGACCCGTCGTTCACGCTCGGCGCCGACAACGTGGCCCCGCTGGATGTCGCCGCCGCCGACGCGGTGCTGCCCGCCCGCGGCATCTACTGCCACCCGATCGCGATCACCACGATCACCACCATGAGCGGGACCAGCCTGCCGGTGGAGTCACCCAGCTGCCACCGGGTGCTGTCCACCGCGATCGCCGACGCCGCGAACTACATCCTGCAAGGTGACCTGACCAGCTTCGGCACCGCGCCTAACGACGCGATCGGCCGCCCGGCGGCGGCCAAGACCGGCACCGCCGACTCGTACGTGTCCGCGTTCTTCGTCGGCTACACCCCGGACCTGCTGGGCGCGGTCTGGGTGGGCAACCCGGCCGACCCGTACACCTACCCGATGTCCGGCACCGGGTCCTGCTACCAGCTCCCAGTTGGCAACCTGTACTGTCCCGGCTCCATGTACGGCTCGATGGCCCCCGGCGAGACCTGGCAGCTGACGTTCGAGCACGCCAACCTGGCGAATCCGGCGCCCGGCTTCGTGCCGCCGGACCCGGCCAGCCCGCTCTTCTCGATGGGCAACGGGATGGTCTCGGCTACGCAACCCTCGCCCAAGCCCACGCACGGCCCGCACCACTAGCCTGGCCACGCCCTGGTGGGTCAGCCTGCCAGGGCGCGGCGCACCTGCGCCGCCACCCGGGCACCATCGGCCCGGCCCGCCACCCGCGGCGCGAGCGCCTTCATCACCTGGCCCATCGCCCCCGGGCCGGCCGCCCCGGTCTGGCTGATCGCCTCGGCCACCAGTTCGGCGATCTCGGTGTCGGTCAGCTGGGCGGGCAGGTAGGCATCGAGGACAGCACCCTCGGCGCGCTCGGCGGCCGCCTGCTCCTCCCGGCCCGCGGCGGCGAACGCGTCGGCTGCCTCGCGCCGCCGTTTGGCTTCCCGGGTGAGAACCGCGATCACTTCGTCGTCGCTGAGCTCGCGGGCGGCGGGCCCGGCGACCTCCGCCTGCGCCACCGAGGTGAGCGCCATCCGCAGGGTACGGGTGCGGACCGCGTCCCGGGCCTTCATTGCCGCGGTCAGGTCGCCCCGGAGCCGGTCCTTCAAAGCTGCCATGGGCCTATCCTGCCCGGGCCGGGCCTGGCGCGCGGCGGGTGACCGGCCGGGCGGATGGGACAACCGGGTGTGCCGGGCATGGCACCATATGTGGATGCGAGCCTCCGTGCGCACCCTCGCCGTGACGGCTGCCGCCGGTGCCGGCGTTGCCGCCTACGCATCGGTCGTCGAGCGGAACTGGTTCGCGCTGCGCCGGTTCGAGGTGCCGGTCCTGCCGACCGGGGCCCGGCCCGTCACCGTGCTGCACCTGTCCGACGTGCACCTGACGCCGGGCCGGCACCGGCTGCTGTCCTGGCTCCGGTCGCTGGACAGCCTGCGCCCGGACCTGGTGGTCAACACCGGCGACTCGATCGCGCACCCGCAGGCGGTCGGGCCTTTCCTGGCCGCGCTCGGGCCACTGCTGGAGCGGCCCGGCATCTTCGTCTACGGGTCGAACGACCTGTACTCGCCGATCCCCCTAAACCCGCTCGGCTACCTGCGCGGGCCGTCGAACAGGGCGAGCCGGAACATCCCCGATCTGCCCTGGTCCGACCTGGGCGCGGGAATGGTGGCGGCCGGCTGGCTGGACGCCAACAACCGGCGCGGCCGGCTCAAGGTCGCCGATCTGGACGTCGAGGTCGGCGGGGTGCACGACTCGCACATCGGGCGGGACCGGTATGACGAGATCGCCGGGCCTGCCGATCCGGCCGCCGACCTGCGGATCGGGGTGATGCACTCGCCCGAGCCGCGGATCATGGACGCGTTCGCGGCCGACGGCTACGACCTGCTGCTGGCCGGCCACACCCACGGCGGGCAGGTGTGCGTGCCGGGTTACGGCACCCTGGTCACCAACTGCGGCATCGACCCGGCCCGGGCGCGGGGACTGCACCAGCACCCGGTGCAGGGGGGTCCGGACCGGCCGTGGCTGCACGTCTCGGCCGGGCTCGGCACCTCCCCGTGGGCACCGTTCCGGCTCGCCTGCCGGCCGGAGGCCAGCCTGCTCACGCTGGTTCCGCGGATCGGCTAGACTTCCAGGGCTCCGGGGCTTCCGGGGCCGGCCCCGCTCAGGCGGGCCGCGGGGTGTAGCGCAGCTTGGCAGCGCGCTTCGTTCGGGACGAAGAGGCCGCCGGTTCAAATCCGGCCACCCCGACTCTTAAGTTGCACGTAGCAGTGTGTTTTCGTAATTGATTTCGTCTGCCGAGGCCAGCCGGTTTCTGGGTTTTGGGAGCGGGCGGTAGTCGGCCTTGCCCAGTTGACCTTGCTGACCAGCGGTAACGCTCCCCTTCCTGTGTGGCGCGTGGGAGCGGCGTGGACACAGGCGCGAGCCAGGACGCATCCCCACGCTCCCCTATCGCAAACCCGGGGTAAGACCAGGGTTAGGCCGGGCCGAAGCCGACCAGTCCATCTCTTCCGCCGCCATGTCAGCTCATCCGCTCGCGATGCCGTCCAACCTGCTCGCGCACCACCTGCATGTGCTGGAACAGGCCGGGCTCATCATCCGCGCCGCTCCGACGGCGACCGCCGCCGCACCTACCTCCAGCTCATCCCCGGTGCGCTTGAGACGCTCACCCGTCCGGCGGCGCGCACGGCCCGGCGGGTGCTCTTCGTGTGCACCGCTAACTCGGCCCGTTCGCACCTGGCCGCGGCGCTATGGCGCCATACCAGCAACCTGCCCGCCGCGTCGGCTGGCACCCATCCCGCCGACCGGATCGAACCGGGAGCTATCGCCGCCGCCAAACGCCACCGGCTGCCCATGCGCCGCCTGCGGCCCCGCCACATCAGCGACGTTCAGAAGGACGGCGATCTGGTCATCACCGTCTGCGACCTGGCTCATGAGGAACTGGGCCGCCAGGCCGCCGTGCACTGGTCCATCCCCGACCCCGTCCCGGCCGGTGACCCCGCCAGTTTCGACGCGGCCCTGGCCGAACTCAGCCACCGCGTCGAGCGCCTCGCACCGCGCCTGGCAGCGACCTCCTGACCCCAGCGGCTAGGCCGTCAGCTCCCGGCTAGCTCCCGTGCGTCATCGCTGCGGTAGCCCGGCGCGCCAGCTAGCAGCATTTGGCCGCGGACATGGGGGCATCCCCAGCGTGGACGTTGGTGTCGCCGCAGCACTCGGGCCCGTGGCCCTCGGCGTAGAAGGTGGGGCTGTCGGCCAGGACGGTGTAGATCTCCCAGGACTCGCCGTCGGGTGCACCCTGGACCCAGAACTTGTCCTGCTTGGCGTAGCAGCAGGTGGTTTCGCCTGCCACATCCTGGGCGAGCCCGGCCTGGGCGAGGCGGGCCTGCTCGGCTTCGACCGTGCCCGCGTCGGGGACCTCGACGCCGAGGTGGTTGAGGCTGCCGCCCTGGCCCGGGTTTTCCAGCAGCACCAGCTTGAGCGGCGGCTCGGCGATCGCGAAGTTCGCATAGCCAGGCCGGAGTTTAGCGGGCTCGGTGCCGAACAGCTTCGAGTAGAAGGCCACGGCCTGGTCGATGTCATTGACGTTGATGGCGAGCTGCAGACGGCTGGGCATGAGAGCCTCCGACCCTGGACATTGATAACTGTCTATATTTTAGCCGTCACCGAGCTTGCCACATGACATAGACTTCTGTCAATATAGATGCATGTCGAAGTCTCTGCTGGTGCTGAGCCCGGCCGAAACAGCGGCCTGCTGCCCGCCGCTGTCGCGAGAGCCACTGTCGGCTGAGCAGGCTAGCCAGGTCGCGCCGCTGCTGAAGGCGCTGGCCGACCCGGTGCGGCTGCGGTTGCTGTCGCTGATCGCCTCCCATCCAGGTGGCGAGGCCTGCGTGTGTGACCTGACCGAGGCGTTCGACCTGACCCAGCCCACGATCAGCCACCATCTCAAGGTGCTGCACGAGGCCGGCCTGGTGGAGCGGGAAAAGCGCGGCGTGTGGGTCTACTACCGGGCGCTGACGGGGGCATTGGCCGCCCTGGGCGCGCTGATTGCCGACCGGGCCACCTGACAGGTCCGACATGGGCGGGCAGGTCGTGCCGCCGTACATACCAGGTCGTGGCGTGCCCTGCCTTATCGTCCAGACCCCGTCTTCCGCCCGGGCCTTTCATCTGTTATCGTCGATTATCGATGAAGGAAGATGACCAGCCTCTCGACCGGGGCACGGCCACTGAGTACGCCACCTGGTTCAAGGCACTCGCGGACCCGACCAGGATCCAGATCGTAACGCTGCTCGCCCGGCGGGCACGGCCGATGAATGTGGGTGAGATCGTGGCGGCCGTCATCGTCGGCCAGTCCACCGTCTCCTCCCATCTGAAGGTGCTGGCGGAGGTTGGGTTCGTGCTCGCTGAGCACCGGGGCACGGCCACTTACTACCGGATCAACGAGGCGTGCGTGGACTGCTTCCCCACCGCCGCCGACATCGTCATGGGCCGTCCCGTCCCCGCCCAGCCAGACCCCGTCCCAGCAGGCCAAGGCTAGGGAGCACGCCCGTGACCGAACCCGGCACCTCCAGCACCCGCAATGCGGTCATCGGCCGCTATTCCAGCCTGGCCCGCACCGCCCTGGCCGGCGGCGCCATCACCGACTGCGGCCCCGAGGCGTTCGCCGACGGCCGGTTCGGTGCGGCTGCCTATCCCGCCGAGAGTGT
Organism: uncultured Actinomycetes bacterium; assembly: GCA_963837105.1. Classification (GTDB taxonomy): domain Bacteria; phylum Actinomycetota; class Actinomycetes; order Streptosporangiales; family Streptosporangiaceae; genus UBA9676. The sequence continues at coordinate 167,286 of CAWIMG010000037.1, forward strand.
CCCGGAGGCGGCGCTGCGGGCCAGCCTCGGCTGCGGCAACCCGCTGGCCGTCGCCGACCTCCACCCCGGCGAGACCGTGCTGGACCTGGGTTCGGGCGGCGGCCTCGACGTGCTGCTGTCAGCCCGCCGGGTCGCCCCGGGCGGCATCGCCTACGGCCTGGACGCCAGCCCGGACATGCTCGCCCTCGCCCGTGCCAACGCTCAGCAGGCCGGTGTCACCAACGCACGTTTCCTGCCCGGCCACATCGAGGACATCCCGCTGCCCGACGAACAGGTCGACGTGGTCATCTCCAACTGCGTCATCAATCTGTCCACCGACAAGCCACGCGTTCTCGCCGAGGCCTTTCGCGTCCTGCGGCCCGGCGGGCGGCTGGGCATCAGCGACGTCACCGCCGACGACGGCACCGACCCCGGCCACCTTGCCGACGCCGAAGAGCAGGCCGGCTGCGGTACCACCCTCACCCAGCAGCACTACCGGGACCTGCTGCTGGCGGCCGGCTTCACCGCCATTAGCATCACCAGCGGGCACCGGGCCGGGCCTGGCCTGCACTCGGCGACCATCCAGGCGGCCAAGCCGCCCGCCCAGCAGGGCTAGTGACCACCCGTCAGACGAGACTCGCGGCCAGCAGCAGCAACGCGCCGACTGCCATCACCACCACGCAGACCCTGAACCACACCGACGGTGTTCTCGCGCCGGTCACCGCGGTCAGGACACCGACGGCCACCAGCAGCGCTGCTGCCACCCGGTACACCCAGAGCCGGATGTCCCCGGACCCTGCTGCGGTTGCGGCGATCACGAAAGCGGCGATGCCCCACATCGCCAAGCCCTCGGCGAGCCACTCCTGCGTGATGATCCAGCGGCTGTCCGCGCTGATCGCCCCGAACGAGGCGACCACCCGCCGGGTCGGGATCACATGCACTAGGCCCCAGGTCGCGACGAGGGCCGCGGCAACGTAGGCCAGAGCTGTGCTCATGCTTCGATGGTCATGCCCCCGCCACGCCAGCCGCCAGGGCACTTCGTCCCTACTGCCGGGCCAACCTGCCATCAAAGACGCCGGCTACCTGCACGTCCCCGAAGGCGCCCGTGCTGTGCGCCTTCACGCTTCACTGGTGACGGACTCCCTGGCGGTCCAGCTCGGCTTGAACGAGGCCGGTGTCAAGCTCGTGGAAGGGCCGGCCGGTACGCACGGACAGCGCGGCCGCGATCCCCGCCGCCTGCCCGGTGACCGCGCAGCAGGCCATGTTGCGGGTGGCCGCGTGCGCGATCCGGTCCCCGCCGATCGCCCGGCCGGCGACCAGGAGGTTCCTCACCCCCCGCGGCAGCAGGGCACGGTAAGGGATGTGCAGGTAGCGCCCGGTCGTCGGCAGGATAAGTACGCCGTACCCGTCGATGAACTCGGGATAGATGCCGACCGAGTCACCGAAGCGCGCCTCGCCGCGCACGTCTTGCTCGGTCAGGTTGTAGGCCGCATCGATCTTCCGGCTGTCGCGGATTCCGATGGTCATCCCGAAGTTGCGCAGCCGCGCAGTCCGGCAGCCCGGCGTGTAGCGCCGCGGCGCCTCGATCGCCAGCAGCGCCTGGCGCCGGCCCTCGATCTCGAAGCGGGTCAGGCTGTCTGGGTCGGTCCCATCGCACCCGGCGAGGTGGACCAGGTTCATGTAGGTGAGCTCGCCGGTGTCGTGGAGCGCGCCCCATGTGCCGGCGAGCGTGGTCAGGTCGGCCGGGATCACCCCGTCGCGTATCGCCTGTGCAAACGGCTTGCGCAGGAAAGGGGAGAAGAGATCGTCCTCCTTGCCCGAGGTGCCGACCGTCCACTCACCGGCCGACCAGTCGGCATAGGTCGGTGGGTCGGCCCTGATCCCGGACAGGAATGCCTGTTTGTCGATGCCGCTCAGGTGGAACATGACCGAGGCTGCCTGCATCTGCTCGACCGGCGTCTTGCGGGTCGGCGCACCCGCACGGTGGGCTATGTCAGCGTCGCCAGTACAGTCGATAACCCGGTCGGCCAGGATCGCCTCGCGGCCAGCTTTGGACTCCACGATCACCCCGGCCACGGCGTCGCCGTTCATGACCGGAGCGGCCAATGCGCGGTGCAGCAGGGGCCGCACTCCGGCCTCCTGGACGAGCCGGTCGGCGACTACCTTGAAGCCCTCGGAGTCGATCTCGTAGGACAGGGACTGAGAGTCGGGTGCCGCAGCGCCCATGGCCTTCGCGCGCTCCTCGAACTCCCGCCCGATGCCCCCGGCCTCGACGGTCGCCTCATGCCGGTACCAGGCCAGGCCCTCGACGCCGACCACGGTGAGGTTGCCGCCGAAGCACCCGAACCGTTCCAGCAGGGAGACTTCGGCGCCGGCCCTCGCCGCCGCGATCGCCGCGGCGAGGCCGCTGGGGCCCCCGCCGACAACAAGCACCGGAACGCGGTGCACGACATCGACCGCACGTGCGGGCTCGTAGATGGTAATAGCTGCGTCATCGGCCACGCGCACCAGTGTCGCCGGTGCGAGCCGGTTCCCGGCGAGCCGGGCCGCAGGCAGCAGGGCAGTAGGCAAGCGCCGGCCGCGAGCTGACGCCAGCTTCGCCAATGCGATCCGTCACGCGATCACCCGGCAACGGCGGGATGTACGACGGTGGCGAGGGTGGCGATCAACTGCCGGAATCGTTTGACTGCTCCGGATTCGCCGGTGATGCCGATGCCGGGATCCGATCCGGCGAAGATGAGGGCACTCAGGGATCGCGCGGTCGCGGTAATCGTGACGTCGGCCGGTGTCGATGGCGCTGTGGTGGTGACCGACCAGTGCTGGCCGTCGCTGCCGGCAAGGTAGTCAGCACCATCGAGGCGGAAATGCCAGCGGGCTGGCTCGTGATCATCGGCGGCGAGGTCGATGGCCTGGATAGCGGCGCGGACCAGGTGCTCAGCGTGCATTGGCTCGCCGGGGTGGGGCCAGCGCCAGGCGTGCCGCAGCCCCCACCAGTTGAGCGTGTCGATGACAGGTCCGAGGTCGGCTCCGGCCGGTGTCAGGCGGTACCAGACCTCCCGCCGGCCTGGCTGGCGGTCGGCGGTGACGATTCCGGCGTCGTCAAGCTCGCGCAGGCGCTGGCTGAGCGTCTTGGGGGTGATCCCGCCAAGGCGGCCCATGAGGTCGGTGAACCTCTTGGCGCCGGTGAGAAGGTCGCGGACCACCAGCAGGCTCCACCGGTCGCCGACCTGCTCCAGGGCGCGCGCGACCGCACAGAAGTGGTCGTAGGTGCGAACGTTCCGGGTCACGCCCCAACAATAATAGTTGCAAGATACTATTTACAAGTTACTATCTTGACTACCTGGGCTGTGCGCGGCCTGGAAGCTCAGGCTTCTCTCTGACCCGCACGTTGCTGGACCTGAAAGGCGTTGAACGTGACAGAGATCCAGATCGAGACCCAGTACTCCACCGGCGCTTCCCAGCAGGCCATCGAGCAGGCGCTGGCCGCCGCCGGAAAAGATCTCGGCCACCTTCTGCCCCAGGACCTCGCCTTGCTTGAGGACTTCCACACGATGGGCCGCATCGCCACCACCCAGCTGGCCGACCTGGCCGAGATCACCTCCGGCGACGAGGTCCTCGACGCGGGCAGCGGAATCGGCGGAACCGCCCGCTACGTCGCCGGACGCAGCCGCTGCCATGTGGTCGCCGTGGATCTCACCGGGGAATACTGCCAGATCGCACGGTGGCTCAACCAGCTGGCCGGGCTTGACGACCGGATTACCGTGCACCAGGCAGACGTCACGGACCTGCCGTTCCAGAACGCGACCTTCACGTTGATGTTCAGCCAGCACGTGCAGATGAACGTGGCCGACAAGGCCCTGCTCTACCAGGAGGCACGCCGGGTCCTGGCCCACGGTGGCAGGCTGGCTGTGTGGGACATCGCCGCCGGCGGGAACGGCGGACCCGACTTCCCGGTGCCCTGGGCCGACCGGCCCGAATACAGCCACCTGACCACACCCGGCCAGCTGCGAACGGCCATCGAAACCTCGGGCTTTGAGATCGAGCACTGGAGCGACCTCACCGATCACGCGGCCGCCACGATGCAGACGCTGCTCACGTTGCCACCCAGCCCGGCCGGGCTACAGGCCTTCGTGCCCAACTTCGGGGCGAAAGCCAGGAACCTCACCGCCGCGCTGGCCGACGGACGGCTGCGCGCCATCCAGGGCATCGCACGAGCGGTCTGAAACGTCACCATCCCCTCGGCCAGGACGCGAAGGGCCACCGGCCAGGGTCAGACGGCCGGGTCAGGGCGCTGCGGGATCGAGCGCATGACCACGGCCATCTCGTGCGGCCGCAGCGCGGGTTCGGGCAGCGGCGTGGTGCCCGACCGCTCAGGCCGCAGGGCGTCGGTGATCAGCGCTAGATACCGGCGCCAGATCTCCGGCTTGACCGGCCCGGCATACCTGGCTGCCGCGCTGATCATGAACTCGATGAACAGCATGTCGGTGGGGTCCATGTCGGCACGCAGCTTGCCGTCCCGCTGAGCGCGCTGCACCAGGGCGATGACCAGCGGTTTCATCCGGTCCCGGGCGCGGCCGGTCCGGTCCCGGCCGTAGCTGGCGTACATGAAGATCTCCTGCAGGCCGCGGTCGGTGGCGAGCTGGGCGCACACGCCCTCAAGGAACATCACCAGGCCGGGCCCATGAGTCCGGCTCGGCTAGCGCCTTCTCGGCCAGCGCGGCCATCGCCTCGATGCGCTCCTCGAACAGCGCCTCGGCCAGCGACTCCTTGTCCGGGAAGCGGCGGTAGACGGTGCCGACGCCGACCCCGGCGTGCCGCGCCACGTCGTCCAGGCTGGCCTGCAGCCCCCGGGTGGTGAAGACCTCGGCCGCGGCGCGCAGGATCGCCTGCCGGTTCCGTTCGGCGTCCCGGCGCAGCGGGCGGGGATCTTCCCCCGGATCTGCCATCTCTGCTTCCTTACGGTCTAGGGCGGAGGCCATATCTCCGATTGGAGGTTGCATCTCCGTTTCGGCTCATGTACGTTGAACCGGAGGCAATGCCTCCATATGGACATGATACCTCCAGATAGGTGAGGGCGATGAGCGAAACCACCGCAAACACCGGCGCCGCGGGCCGCGCGCCCGGGCTGCCCGCCGCGCGGGGCAACGCAACCCCCGATCCCCGCCGGTGGCTCATCCTGGGCACCGTCGGCCTCGCCCAGCTCATGGTCGTGCTGGACGCCACGATCGTGAACATCGCGCTCCCGTCCGCGCAGCAGGACCTGGGCTTCTCCACCGTGGACCGGCAGTGGGTGGTGACCGCCTACGCGCTTGCGTTCGGCAGCCTGCTGCTGTTCGGCGGGCGGCTGGGCGACCTGATCGGCCGCAAGATCACGTTCCTCACCGGGGCGCTGGGGTTTGCCGCCGCGTCGGCCGTCGGCGGGGCGGCGAGCAGCTTCGGCATGCTGATCGCGGCACGCGCGGCCCAGGGAGCGTTCGGCGCGCTGCTCGCGCCCGCGGCCCTGTCGATCCTGTCCACCACGTTCAGTGACCCGAAGGAGCGGGGCAAGGCGTTCGGCGTCTACGGCGCCATCGTGGGCGCCGGCGGCGCAATCGGCCTGGTCCTCGGCGGGATCTTGACCGAGTACCTGTCCTGGCGCTGGTGCCTGTATGTGAACCTGATCTTCGCCGGCCTCGCCGTGACCGGAGCGGTGCTGCTGCTGAAGCGGCAGCGCACCCGCACCAGCACCCGGCTGGACCTGCCCGGCGTCGCGCTCGTCTCGGCCTCGATGTTCTGCCTGGTCTACGGGTTCTCCAACGCGGCGACCCACAACTGGCACACGCCCTCCACCTACGGCTTCCTGGCCGCCGGGGTAGCGCTGCTGGCCGCCTTCGCTTTCTGGCAGACCCGCGCGGCCAGCCCGCTGCTGCCACCCAGGGTGGTGCTCGACCGCAACCGGGGCGGCGCCTACCTGGCGGTGCTGATCGTCGGCGCCGGCATGTTCGGCATCTTCCTGTTCCTCACCTACTACCTGCAGCAGACCCTGCACTACTCCCCGGTGGTCAGCGGTGCCGCCTTCCTGCCGATGATCGTCATGGTGGTAATTGCGGCCAACCTGTCCAACGTTGTGCTGCTGCCCAGGTTCGGCCCCAAGCCGCTAGTCACCGCCGGCATGCTGCTGGCTGCGGGCAGTCTGGTGTGGCTGACCAGGATCGGCGTGCACTCAAGCTACGCATCGGCGGTGCTCGGCCCGCTGATGATGGCCGGCCTGGGCTTCGGCTTCACGATCGCGCCGTCGATGAACACCGGGACGTTCGGCGTGGCACCGCAGGACTCGGGCGTGGCCTCCGCCACGCTCAACACCGGCCAGCAGATCGGTGGCTCGATCGGTACCTCGCTGCTGAACACGATCTTCGCCACCACGGTGGCGGGCTACCTGGCCAGCCACCTGAGCCCGGCCACACTGGTCCAGGGGCACCCTTCGCCGGCGGTGATCGGGATGTCGCTGATCCACGGCTACACCACCGGGTTCTGGGTCGCGGCGGCCATCTTCGGCGCTGGCGCTGTGATCTGCGGCCTGCTGTTCCGCTCAGGCCCGCTCCGCGCTCCCGAGCCCGCGGCGGTCACCCCGGCCCGGGCAGCCGGGCAGCAGGCCAGCCAGGCACCGGCCCTGCACGTCTGACCCCGGGGCCTGCAGGCCCGCACACCGGGGAAGGGCCCAGCCGCCGCCGCGCGGCCGGGCCCTTTCCCACCGGACGCCGGCCCGAATCCTTACCAGGCAACCGCTGGGCTTGATGCAGGTCCTGCCGTTCAGTGCCCCGTGGCCGTGCCGGTTGCGGCATCAGCGGTGTGGCTTGCGATGAAGACAGCGATCCGGTCGTTCAGTTCGCCGATCCGGTTGAAGCCGCCGTGGCTGCCGGGGACGATGGCGACTTCCGCGTGCGGCATAAGGCCTCCCCGGGCGCGGGCCTCTGCCGGGGTGAGCAGGGCGCTGCGCGCACCAGCGACCAGCAGGACCGGCACGCTGATCGAGCGGAGTTCGTCGTCGGTGAGGATGCCGGGGAACTTGGGCTCGGCGTGATAGCCGCGGGTGCCTGCCCACATGAGCGTCATCAGCTCCGGCTGCAGCATGGCCGGGCTGTCCAGCCACCGGGCGGGGCGGCGGCGCAGCGGCATCGGGGTCAGGGTGGCCAGGCCGCTGATGGAGAGCCAGATCCAGAAGCGGGCGTCGAGGTTGGTAAGACCGGCGGGGTCGAGCAGCGTGATGGAGGCGATCCGTCCGGGCGCGCGGATCGCCTGGTTCATGGCGATCCAGCCGCCGTAGGAGAAGCCGACCAGGTGCGCCGGGCGGTCGCTGAGCTGGCCCAGGAGTTCGTCCAGCCAGGCAGCGCAGGCGGCCGGGGGAGTCATCGGGGCGCGCGCGACGCTGGGATTCGCGTCGCCGGGCAGGTCGATCCCGTAAGCCGGGCCGTCCCCGGCGAGTGCCGCCACGTGCGGGTACAAGCCCGCGGCGTTGAACGCAGAGAGCAGCACGACCGGGTCCCCGGCTGGATACGGCCGGTAGGCGTGTACCCGCGTGGTCGCGGTCGCGGTATCGACGTCGAATTCCTCGCACGGCTGCGGCCACAGCGCGAAAGCCCGCTCGTAGGCTGCCATGAACTTTTCCCGTGCCGCATCGCTTACCCACGATCCCGGCTCGCCCTCCGTTGCCAGGTCAGCTGCACCGGTGATGCGCTTGAGCACGGACATGTCCCGCCTCCCCGTGGCTGGGCCTGCCTTTAATGATACGATCGTATCATCAAAGGCTCGGCAGGCGGCAATGGGGACGGTGAGCGGGTGCCGAAGCGGGTCGACCATGAGGAACGGCGGCAGCAGATCGCAGATGCCCTGCTGCGCACGGCCGCCAGACGCGGGCTGCGGGACGCCACCGGGATGCGTGAGGTCCATCCGAAGCCGGCGTGTCCCTGCGGCTGGTCCAGTACTACTTCGGCACCAAGGAAGAGCTCATGCTGGCCGCCATGCAGCGCCTGGCGGCCCAGTTCGGCGAACGGGCCCTGGCGCGGATCAGGCAGATCAAGGAAACAGAGAACCCGGTGAGCCCGCGCGACGTCATCGCCGCCATCCTGACCGAGGGGCTGCCCGCCGACGATGAGCGGCGCACCTTCATCGTTCTGTACACGGCCTACTTCGCGCTCTCGCTGACCGAGCCGGCGCTGGCGATCGGCCCGCTGGTCAGGAAATCCAGCACCGTGATCGACGTCGTCGCCGCCCAGCTGCGGGCCGCACAGGCCGCCGGCTACACGCCTGCTCTTACCCGGACCTGGAAGCCCTCAGCCTCCTTGCCATGTCCACGGGCCTGGGCACCAGCGTCCTCGGGAGCCAGTCCTCACCCGAGCGGGCCCAGGCCGCCATCGACTACCAGCTGGACCACCTGTTCCCGGCAACCCGGCCAGCGTCACGCTGAGCGGCCCGCCGCAGCCACACCGACGATCACGACGGTGGACGCCAGCCTCTGGGCAGCGTCGTTGTGCACCTCGATCAGGTAGCCGTCGGGGTCCCGGATGTAACAGCGCAGCTCGGTCTCGTGCTGCTTGGGCGGCGTCAGGAACTGCGCTCCCCGCGCGCTCCACTTGGCGTATACGGCGTGGATGCTCAGCAACCCGGATGTTGAGGAAACTGCTCACCCGATCCGGGTCGGGCGGCGTCTCGAGGGTAACGGTCGGCTTGTCGTCCGTCGGACTTCCGCCGACGTTGATGATGATCCAGCTGGTCAGCGAGCGCGACGTACGTCACCTCGTCATCCGCCTCGCCGGAGATGACCGTCTTGCCGCCCAGCACTTCGGTGTAAAAGCGGCGGGAGCGCTCAACGTCATCGGAAACGATGAAGTGAGCCACGACCATCTCCTCGTCGATGCTGCCCATGATGACCTCCGTTTGGTGGAACGGACTCCGCTGACACCGAGCGGACAGCCACAACGTAATCGTCACCGCGCCGCTGTGCGATCACGCGGCCGGCGGATCAGTTACCCGACTAGGCTCATTTAGTGCGCATGCTGCGGCGAAATCAAGTCGCTGACGTCTGCGGGGCCGACGTAGTGTTGCACGGTGCTTGAGGTAACGGCTTGCGTGGACGAGCCGGACGAGCTGGCTTCGCTGGAGGTCTACAACACCGTGTGGCCGCACGACGCCGTGACGATCGACGCCGTCCACTCATTCAGGGACAGCGCCCAACATT
>CAWIMG010000038.1:0-80859 GCA_963837105.1 uncultured Actinomycetes bacterium
TCGTGCCGTCCCGTCAGGAAGCCTCGTCGTGATGTATCACCGCGTCGTGAGACGGCAGGACCATCGTCCACGCGAGTGACGGGTCCGGGAGGGGGGCATACGTCCGGCGGCGGTCCACCCACTCTGAAGTAGCAGCTGGTAGTCCCATCTGGTCCCGCGCAATGCGCGCGCCCGCGGGTGGGCTTCGCGTGCCATCGCGGGTACCCAGTGAATCTGGCCGGAGGAGAGTCACATGCCACTTTTCGCCAGCAAGCCGTCCGGCGCTGCGGCCGCCTGGGAGCCGGAGGCTGCGGACAGCAGGCTGGCCCACACCGCAGGCGCCGATCCGTCGGGTGTTTTCACCTCCGATTTGTCGGTCTCGGAGTATGTGCTGCTCGGCGAGGCCGGGTTCGAGCCGCTTGGCTTCGTGGTCGGATCGTCGATCTACCACATTGGCCTGCAGGTCGGAAGATGGTCGCAGAACCAGGAACTGCAGATCCTGACTCAGGCGATGTACAACGCCAGGGAACTTGCCATGGCCCGGATGCGGGCCGAGGCCGACCATCTGGGGGCTGATGGCATCGTCGGCGTTCAGCTGCGGATGCAGAGCTACGTGTGGGGGCAGGGGGTCCTGGAGTTCATCGCCACCGGGACGGCAGTGCGTGCGCTGGGCAGCGGCGGCACCGGCACTGCGGGCGCCCATCGGGCCCCGGACGGCCGGGCGTTCACCTCGGACCTGTCGGCGCAGGACTTCTTCCGGCTGCTGGCCGCCGGCGCGGTGCCAGTGGCGTTCGTGCTTGGAGTCTGCGTGTACCACATCGCCCATCAGTCGGTGATGGCGTCGCTGCGGCAGGCGGGCCGGAACCAGGAGATGGTGATCTTCACCCAGGGCATCTACGAGGCCCGTGAGCTCGCGCTCGCCAGGATGCAGGCGGAGGCAGCGCAGGCGCAGTCCTCGGGCATCGTGGAGGTGAGTGTCGAGGTCAACAATCACGTCTGGGGCGAGCACGCTACCGAATTCCTCGCGACCGGAACCGCCATCCGGCGCCTCGGCGATGAGCACCGGCTCCCCGAGACCTCGCCGAAGCCCACCTTCACTTTGGGGCTCGACAGCTAGGCAGCCGATCTTTGCAGGCAAAGCACTGGCACTGGATCGATGTGTCGTGATGTCGCGCCCCGAACCCGGCAGCCCATGGGGGCTCCGCCGTCTGCTCCGCACTGGCACGCTGCGGGTGGGTGGCCTGGCAGGATTGGAGCCCGAAAGAAAGGCGGAACCATGAGCGGCTACACCCATGTCCCGCATCCCCACACGCTCGAGCGGCTCGAGCACCGGGACAGACCGGTCAAGACCGCGGATGTGCTGAGAGCGAAGGCGAAAGTCAGGTTCAATTCATGGCTGGCGGTCAAGATCACCGACGGGGTCGGCACGATGTGGTGCGCCTATGTGTTCGCGGCGGTCGCACTGATTGGCCTGCGCCCTGCATTGAAGCCGGGTGGTGAAGGCATCATTGCCTGGATCGCACAGACGTTCCTCCAGCTCGTCTTGCTGTCGATCATCATCGTGGGCCAGAACATTGCAGCGGCCGCCTCCGACGCTCGCTCGGAAAACACCTTCAAGGACGCCGAGGCGATCTTGAGTGAGGCGTTGGAGATACAAAAGCACCTGCATTCACAAGACCAGGAGCTGATCGCTGCGCTGAAGGACGCCCTGTCGAAGGTCCCTGCCCCTTTGAAGTAGCACCGTATCGGCCGCGCCAGTCGGCGTCCTGGGTCCTCTATCGCCCGCGGTTCGGCAATATAACGAAAACGCATCGGCATTCGGCGTTGCCGGAAACGGGAAGGTATGACGTGGAGCCCGGAGACTAAATCCCCGCAGGTGGCTGATTGAGGAGCTCGGCGGACGAGGCGAGTGACCCGTAGCGTCTTGAGGTCCTGGCGTAGTCGCTCTCGAGGTGGCTTGCCGGTGAACTGGCGGCGGGCGAGCTCCCGGACGCTGCCGGGCGGTCCGATCGTCGGGCTGCCCAGCGGGTCAGCGGGAGCGGTACCAGGCGAGTGTCTGCTGCACGGCGTCGCGGTGCGGGGTGGGCTCGAGGTGCCCGAAGGCGGCTTCGAACTTGCCCGAGTCGATAACGAAGGGCGCCCGGAACTGGTAGGTCGTCTCACGCATCTCCCTGAGCAGCGGCGAGAAGATGCCCGCGGCCGCGAGCAACGCTGGCCCGGCGACGCGCGCCTGGATTGGCACGGGTTTGCCGGCAGCATCTGCGACCATGTCGAAGAACTGCTGGGCGGTGAGCGGCTCGGCAGCTGGCAGGTGCCAGAATCTGCCCATCGGCTGCCGGGTGATCGGCCAGCAGCAGCAGCCCGCGGGCGATGTCAGGCAGGAAGCAGAAGGTGTGCGGCTGATCGAGCCGCCCCGTCCACAGCGGCTTCCTGCCAGCCAGAATGCGCCCGAACAGCGTCTCGCCTGCGACCGATCCCGTGCCACGCGGCCCGTAATAATCGGAGGCTCTCGCAATCACGATGCGCGCCCGGCCGTCCCGGTACGCGCCGAGCAGCTGGCCGGCCATCTCGGCACGGATCCGCCCCTTACGGCCGCGGGCGTTGGCCGGCAGATCCTCGCGCAGCGGCCCGCCGGTGGGCCCGTAGGCGTACAGGTTGTCGGCAAAGACCAGCTTGGCGCCGCTGGACTCAGCAGCGCCAAGGATGGAACGGGTCAGCGCGGGGAACAGCTCCGGCCATTTGGCGTAGGGCGGACTTGCGCAGTGATAGATGACAGTCGCCCCGGCGGCGGCATCGGCCGCCTGGGCCGGGTCGGACGCGTCCGCGGCCACACCCTGCGCTCCCTCGGGCGCCTGCCCGCGTCGGCTGACGGCCCGCACGCTATGGCCGCTGCGCAGCAACTCCCCGACGGCAGCACTGCCGATAGCGCCGGTCGCGCCGAACACGACGTGCAGCGAACGGTTCGGCTGCATCATCCCAGTGCCTTCAGGCCAGTCGCCCACCTGCTCCGCAGCAACTCAATCACCTTGCCTTCCGCCACACCGAGGATTGAATGGCCCCGGCGAGTCCAGAGTCAGTAGGTCAATCAAAGCCGGGGCAGTCCGCTCGTGGGACCAGCTGGCCTGAGTGGTCAGTGCCTGACGGCGTCCTTGACCTTGGCACCGGCTTGCATCATGTTGCCCTTGAACCGGTCGGCGCGGCCCTTGGCGCGCAGGCGCTGGCTGCCGGTGAGCCGGCCGGCGGTCTTCTTGGCGCTGCCTTTGACCGCTTGGGCCTTGTGCGCGAACTTCTTGGCGATACTCATGGGGGCGTCTTCCTTCTATCACCCTGGGGGAGCGGGCGCGCCGGCCGGGGTACCGGGGGCACTTTGGCCGGGCATCGGCTCCGGGGCTGTCGCGGCGGGTTGCGCAGGGGCGGGCCGGCGGCCTTCGCCTGGGCTGAGCTGGCGGCCTTCGTCCGGGCTGTGGCCGGGGCTGGCGCCGGGCGCGGGGGTTGCCAGCGCGCTGGCGGCGTCCGCCCGGCCGGTGTCGCGCTGGTCGATGAGATCGTCGCGTTCCCGGGTGACAGCGGCGGTCTCGCGGCGGGACTCCTTGAGCCCGCGCCGCGCGTCGCGGCCGCGGCGCGCGGCACGGCGCGCGCCGGTGACCAGCAGCCACAGCCCGAACAAACCCACTGCCCCGACCACGATGCCATAGAGGAACAGGGTTCCGGTGGAACCAGTCACGTGATAGCCGAACACCGCGAACCCGTGGCCGAGCCCATGCCCGCTGCCACCGTTAGTAAGGACGCCGGCCACGCCAGCGATCACCGCGGCGACCAGGATGACGAGCCCGAGAATTATGATCATGACGCACTCCAAGGCTTAAGTCGCAGGCCGTAGTTAAAGACGTGGCGTCCGCCGGCCGGCTACCCATGCCAGCGGCCGGCAGACCGCCAGGGCTGCGCCGTGAGCCGGAGCAGCCCTGGCAGTTCTTACCGGTGGGCGAACCGGCCGGACCGGCTGGTGACCAGGTGGTAGACCAGCAGCAGGACGGCCGCACCGGCGATGGCCGTGAGCCAGGTGGACAGGTTGAAGAACCCCTGCAGGCTGTGGATGTGGAACAGCTTGGTGGCAGCCCAGCCGCCGGCCAGCGCCCCGGCGATGCCGATCAGGCAGGTGATGACCAGGCCCTGTGATCTCTTGCCGGGGATCAGCATATTGGCCAGCAGGCCCGCGCCCAGGCCGAGAACGATCCATGCGATGATGCCCATAACCGACTCCTCAGTCAGTGACCAGGTGAGGTACGCGGCGGTCGGTCATGCTGGACAGATCGCGGTGGGAGATGATTTCTCCCTTGGGTGCTCACCATCCCTTGGCTGTAGCGTCTCAGCCGGCATCGTTCCGTGTACGACGAAACAAAAAAATCCGGACCCTGCCGCTGCCCGCGCAAAATAAGCGGGAATCAGCTACCTGGGTCCGGAGCGTTACCTTTATGCTACTCCTCCCCGGCCCGCGCGCATAGGCATTGCCCAGCCAATAACGGGCTCTTTGAACTTGAGGGGCAGCGCACAGGCTCAGTGCGACGGGCTGAGGGCCTGCGGCTGCCTGGGACAGGCCGGTCCGCAGCCAACTGGACCTTGATGGCCAGCCCGTCGCCGGAGCGGCCCAGCGCGGTCACGGCCTGGCCGCCGGGATGCCCCGCGAGGACGCCGCCGACCTGGTCCGGCATATGGCAGGCTGGTACCGGCTCCCCGGAGCCCTCCACCGCCGACACCCCCGCCCGCACTCGCCTGCCCACGGCGCCGCGACGCTGAGGCACTGTACGGGTTGCGCGCATCTACGCGGGCGGCACCTGCCGCGTCTCGGGCCCTATCACCGGCAGTGGCCACACGCACCAGGCATGACCGAGCCTTCATGCAGCCTGACGTACGTGCATAACACCCAGATCGGAACGTCGCGGTCGGTCGCATTGGCTGGGCGGCCCTGCACCATAAGGCGGCTACGCGCGCGCCGGTCTAGTGGTGAAAACGGTGCCGACCGACTGGCCAACCTCACCCAGCGAAGTGCCGATCAGTCGTCTGAGCCTGGATAACTATGCAAAGCAGCTCAGGGCCGAGAACGCGCGCATCTGCCGCGTGTGGTGTGTTTCTGGTCTCTGAGGCCGTTGGCGGCCGGTGCGGGTGGGTCGTGCGGGGCCCGGGCGACGGTGGTCCGTGGTCAGGCGGAGCGAGCGCTTCCAGCGTCTTCGAGCTGGTGCTTCAGCCCGGTCCAGATCCGGCGCTCCATGCGGCCGCCAAGGGCCCCGGCCAGCGGACCGAGCATCCGCATCCAGCCCCTCGGGCGCACCTGCCAGTCCCAGCTCATGACCGTGCCGTCGCCCTCGGCGGCGAAGGTCAGCCCCCCGGTCGTTTCCATCATCGAGCTGGCCGTGCGCGAACTGAGCCGGTGCGGCCGTTCGAACTCGGTCAGCTCAACAAGCATCTCCCCGCCAGCCTTGCCCATGCGCGCACGGAATCGCGTGCCCAGCCCGATCGGCAGCGGGGTGAGCAACTCGACGCCGGTCATGGCCGGGTTGAATGATGGCTCGTTGCGCGAATCGGCGGCCGTGTCGAATACCCGCTCGACCGGCGCCGCAATGCGGATACGACCGCTGATACGGGCCATTGCCCCAGGGTACTTCTGCCCGCTGCCCCCGATCGTCCCAAGTCCTCACAAGAGCGTCCTGCTCAACCGGCTCGGGCCCGCCGAACAGCGCCGAGAGACTACCGGCAGAGGTCCAGCCGCCAATAAGGACCGTCCTCAATTGCCGCCGACCGGTACGTTTTGGGGTTTCGCGGGTAGTCGGGAGCAGGCGCAGTAGTTGCAGGACACCCTCAGGCTTAGCGGGGCAGTTCCGCGACACCTTGGGCCACCGCACACGGCGCGCACAGCCGGACGCCCGTCCCGGCGAGCTGGCGGGTCATGACCGCCCTGCCGTCACACACGCCCTGGTCATCTGGGTGTGCCTGGCCGCATGGGCAGTGGCAGTCGCGCCAGTCACCGGCCAGCGCAGACAGCCCGGCTTCGATCGCCGCCCGGACGGCCGGGTCAAGTTTGCCCAGCGCCTCAGCGGTGACGTCTGTCACCCGCTGCGCCCACTCGCCCAGCGCGGCGGCGGCGGCCTCCCAGGCGGCGGCGAACTGCCGAGCCGGATCATCTTTGTCACCGGCCATGGCCGCATCTTCTCACCCGGCGCCCGCAGTGGCCAGCGCTCCAGCGCTCCAGCGCCCCGCCGGCGCCATGCGAGCGGATATACGCCCGGCAGTTGTCGCTGTGGCCCTGACCGGGTGCGCCATAACCGTCAGCTATGACAAGACGGTGCTGGTTGGCAATAGACACCAGGCACCGGCGGCGCAGGCGGGACCCTCAGCCCGGCCGCGTGCTCACGCGTCACCCAGTCGCCGAGTCGCGGCCAGAGACGTCCGGTGCTGCCGAAAGTAGTGTGTCTTCCCGGTGCATAGTGATGCCGATCAACGCATAGATTTGCACGGCCGTCTTGATCGTCAGCCGAATCCCGGGCAAGAACACTTCGTTCTGGCGCTCGGCCGAGAAGTCATCGGCGCTGCCCGTGCCGATTCTTTGCTGGTGACTCAGCGAGTGTGGGGATCGCCGTCGGCGCCCAGATCAACCATTCCGGCGTGCCTGGCCAGGGTGGAGCGGCACTGCTGTGTACACGAGGCCGAACGCGGGCGAACTGCCCCCTTCTTCGTGGCGCTGGGCCTGGAGGTCGAGGGCAAGACGTTCGTCGAGGGCGAGTTCTTGGACACGGTCTGCGGCATTCCCGGCTCCCGCACCGAGATCGTCATGCTGAAGCCGCCCGGCGATGGTGTCGGCACCCGCCTGGAACTCTCGAGCTTCGTGCGACCCGGCTCCGTGCCGGGCTCACCGGCCGCCATGGTCAACGAGCTGGGATTGCGCAACGTGGCCTTCGAGGTCAACGACCTGCAGGCGGCTGTCGATGGGGCAGCTACCGAGGGTTTCGGACTGGTAGGTGGCATCGGCGAGTACGAGGGCGCTTGGCGGATGGCCTACGTCCGGGGGCCGGAAGGGATCATCGTCTCGCTGGCCGAGCGCATCGGCTGAGCCTCGCAACACCCGCATGTGCCGCCGATTGCGCGTCAGGTTGGGACTAGACGCAGGACGTTCATGCCGGTCAGGACCAACGCCAGTTCCACCAACGCGTCACGAGTCTCACCGTCGGCTACGGGCTCACCTCAGCACCTGGACCGGCCGGGGGGTATCTGTTTGCTGCTGTCTGCGGCCGTCGTTAGGGTTGTCGAGTCCGTGCCACGTGGCCGGATCAGTTCCCTGGTATTCCCATGGTGACCGGCAAAGCAGTTACGGTGCTCTGCCTGGCGGCTGCGCTGCCGGGTTGCCCGCCAGAGGAGCAATCGGATGACACAACCGGATGACTGCGCGATTCGCTGGGGAATCCTTGCTACGGGCGGCATCGCCCATGCCTTCGCGCGTGATCTCGCGCTGCAGCCCGACTGTGAGGTTGTCGCTGTCGGGTCACGGTCCCAGGCTTCGGCGGACGCGTTCGGGGACGAATTCGCCGTGCCGCACCGGCACGCGAGCTACCAGGCTCTGGTCAACGATCCCGATGTCGATGCGGTGTATGTGTCAACGCCTCACCCCGGTCATCACGACGCCGCGCTGCTCGCGATCAGCGCGGGTAAGGCCGTGCTCGTCGAGAAGCCGTTCGCCATGGACGCCGCCCAGGCGCGCGAGATGATCGACGCCGCCCGCGGGCAGGGAACGTTCCTCATGGAAGCAATGTGGACGCGCTTCCTGCCTCACATCGCCCGGGTGCGTGAGATCCTCGCCGCGGGAACGCTCGGCGATGTCGTATACCTGACCGCCGAGCACGGGCAGTGGTTCGCCCAGGATCCGCAGTTCCGGCTGTTCGCGCCGGAACTGGGCGGCGGGGCCTTGCTGGACCTTGGCATATACCCGGTCTCGTTCGCGAGCCTGGTGCTTGGCGTGCCGGCGCGGATCACCGCGGTCAGCCATCCGGCGTTTACCGGCGTTGACGCCACGACGTCGATGATCTTCCAGTACGGCAGCGGCGCCCACGCGGTACTGACCACGACCTTGCGGGCCGCATCGGGCAACCGCGCCGCGATTTACGGCACGGCGGCGAGGATAGAGATCGACGGCTGGTTTTACACCCCGACCGGGTTCCGCGTGATCGCGCGTGACGGCGCAGAACTGGAGCGCTTCGAAGAACCGTATAAGGGACGCGGGCTGCGCGGCGAGGCGGCCGAGGTGGGCCGCTGTCTTCGCGCGGGGCTGCTAGAAAGTCCGCTGCTCCCGCTGGATGAGACGTACACGATCATGCAGGCAATGGACGAGGTCCGCCGGCAGATCGGCTTGTCTTACCCGCAGGCCTGATCGCGCCCGGCCGTGAGGTTCGCGACGTGGCCTGCGGCAGGTCTATTCGTTAGACGTCGATGACAGGTCCGATACTGGCCAGCGCCCGGACCGCCGTCAACGCGCTGTCATGGCGCATGGGGCGCGGCCTGTGTCGTTCAGGGAACCGGCACAGCTAGGGAGGCATCCCGGCAAGCCTCCCGGGTCAGGTAGCGGTGTACCACAGCTCGACTTGATCTCGATGCCCGGACCAGCTCAGGTCCAGTGTCCAGCATCCAGGTGCGGGGAGATTGACGTAGGACGGGCCGACATCGGGCAGCTCCAGGGCAGCGGTGCGGTGCGTGCCGTTGAGCGTAGCCCGGATCGTCAGCGGCGCCCCGGTCTTGCCAGCGAGCCGCGACACCCACAGGACTTTGTTTCCCACGTTGGGAAGCGGCGGGGCATACAGCGACGATTCCGGCCCGCCCCACAAAATGGCGGCGATATCGCCCCGCAGCCCCATCACATGCCCGATCGGCATGCCGGGTGGATGAAAGCCGGACCGGGCCCATACTGGCAGCGGCCCGTCGATCCGCCGGGCCAGGCAGCCCGCGGCGCTAACCGGCGCGGCGTTACCACGTGGCAGGGCAATAGCAGGTGGGCGGGAAGGCAGTGGCGGCGCAGATTGGCCGGCGGCCGAACACGCCGCCATGGCCGTGACGGCGACGGCGATAAGGACCGCGGCCACTCCGGACCTCACATGTTGACGATACGCCGCCTGAGGGCACGCACCGCGACGCCGGCCCTGGCCACCGGATCGGTACTGAAGGCAGCCCACGTCCTGCCCGGCCCCATCAGGCGGCACCCGCCTGCATCAGGGCCCCGCAGGCTAGTTCCACGTTGACGAATCAGTTTCCGCTCATGCCGCGACGGGAGCGGTGGGCCGGAAGATCTTGCCTCCAGGTGCGGGCGGCCCCGGATGCCTTCAGATGAAGGCATCCGGCGCAGGGGTTCGTGGAAATCGGCACGGGAGACGACGCCTTCCACACCGCAGCCCCGGACGCTCTATGAGAGCCTCGGATTCACCAAGATTCCCGTCGCGGTCTATCTCAAGAAGATCTAACTCCGGGCGGGGCCCGCAACCGCGGCTGCCTCGCATACTCACCCCTTGCGCACTGTCATCCCGCATTTACCCGGCAGGGGTGGTGAACACGATGTGGCCCTCGGCATGGGTAATGGCGGGGCCGTCAGCGATATACCGCACCGTGCAGGAAGTGGCGCAGCGGATCACGATGGTGCGCGCGCTTCCCTCCGTCGCGACCAGCAGGTCCCCGGCGCGGACACCCGCCCTGATCAGCTCGGCGCCGGGCAGCCGCAGAATGCTGTTCGTGCCGGGGTGCCGGTTGCCGCGGGAATACCGGTCAGCGAGGTAGGCGGCGTCGCCGGCGCCGAACCCCGGCGGTACGAAACCGGCGCTTTCGACGCCGATGTCGCCGCCGTGCGGCAGACCGGATACCGCCAGCGTGGTGACACTGCCGCCGGGGCTGACGGCATAGACGCGCCCACTGGACTCATTGGCAGCGACCAGGTCACCGCCGTAGCGGCCAAACGACATGGGAGCCACCGCGATGCCGCCCTCCACCACCGGGGCATGCGCCGCGACCGTGCCGATCCCGCCGTGGCAGCCGATCGTCAGCACCGCCCCCGAGGCATGGCCCCTGACGGTGACCAGCAGCCTGTGCCCGAACCGCCCGCTAGAGTCGAAGGCGATCCCGGTCGGGCTGTCCCCGGCCGGCAGGCTCGCGAAACGCCGGGCCAGACCATCCGCCCCAATCACGATGATGCCCGGGTGGGCACCGGGCTGCAGGGCGAAGATCGTGCCCGCGCCGAAGGAACAGCGGCTCCCGGCCACCGGCCCGCCGTCGGCCACCGCAATGTAAGGCTCTGGCCCGAGCGCGATGGCATAGCCACCCGGTCCCCGGGCGAACGGCCGCAGTTCCCCGGCCCGGCTGAGAATGGACAGCCGCCCGCCGGCGGCCACCGCGAACGAGCCGTCACCCCGCGGGCCCGCTAGATCCACCACCCCAGCGAGATGCCGGAACCTGACCCAGTGCGCGGGCAGCGCAGGTCCCTGCGGCCGGTGAGTGCCCGCCGCGCACGCTGCCAGCGCCAGGCCGAGAGTCACGGCCAGCCCGAGACGCACGGCCAGCGCCAGCGCGGGGCCGGAGCAGACAGCCCACTGGGGACGGCGACTCACAGCACCAAAGCCTACGGACGCCCGGCAGGCTCCGCCCTGCGTGAACGGACCGAGGATCCCGGCCCGTCCCGCCTGGAGCACCAGCGTGGCCGGGCCGTTAGCCTGAGCCAACGGCCACATCCAGCCAGCCGATCAGCCGCCCGCCGCCGCAGCAGCCCGACTGGCCCACCCCGACCGGCTCCGGGCGGTCGTGCACCGCCTGGAGCAACTCCCGCCGCTAGTATCCCCGGCGAGTCCGACCAGCTCCGGGATCGGCTGGACGATTGTGCCCAGCACATGATGCAGATCGTCCTGGATGGCCTGCACTCCCGGAATTGACAGGCGCTGGCGGCGCCAAGCGCAGCGTCGCTGGCATGCGCAGATCTCCCAGTCCGGTTAGGCCCACGCAGCCCAGATAACGGTCAGCCCGCGACGCCACATCGGCGGCTCGGCACGCGAGTCCAGCGGCCCTCGCAGGCGGCTGTCGATCCGTCTTCCGCCGTTCGCGCTCCGGCAAGTCCGCATAAGTATCCATCCGAGCTAGGTGCGCTGAACGCCCGGTTCTGCCGCCGACGGCGCGCGATGTCCAAGCCGGCGCTGCCGTGAGCGGATACCGCCCATTTTGCTGTGTGGGGTAGCAATAAGGCCGCAGGGCCGGTGGGTTCATGGCGTTGGCCGGATTCCGCAGGTCCAGCCACATGATGCGAAGGCCGACAGGCCCCAGGATGGGTGGCGGAACGCTCCTGGGGCCGTGCCCAGGGTGACGAACCCGAGGCTCTGGTAGAGACGGACCGCGGCTGTGTTCGTGTCAAACGACGGTATTGAACTGGATCGCCGCGAATCCGCTGCGCCGTGCCTAGTACGGCAGCGTCATTTCGTTATGGGCCGCGTTCGGTGGCGAGTCTGTGCTGGTAGTGGCTGCGGCGGGCTTGGCCTTGGTGGTGGCGGCGCCAGCTGGACCAGTGCTGGATGCCGTTGATGGCGCGCAGCGGTGTTATGAGCGGGGCGGTGACCAGGCCGTGGAACAGGTGGCGGATCTCGGCAGCGGTCAGCGCGATCGGCCCGCTGTGGCGGGCGTGGTGCCAGGGATCGGCGGGCGGGGGTGGTGCCGCGGCGGCGGCGCTGGCCATCAGGAAGGCCAGGGCGAGCATGGCCAAGGTGACGAACCGGTGCCAGCCGGTCCAGGTGCGGACCTGATAGTGGTCCAGCCCTGCCTGGCTTTTGGCCGCCTGGAACTGTTCTCCAGCGCTCCAGCGCATCCCCGCGACTCGCACCAGGGCAGCCAGCGGCACCGGGGCAGGTGACCAGCACCGGTAGAAGGCCAGTTCACCGGTGCTGCCGCGGCGGATCAGCAGGCTATGCCCCGGCTGGTGGGCACACACCCAGGCCCAGTCATACCAGCGCGGGCCCTTGGACCTGGTCCCGGCGCTGATCCGCTGCCAGCAGCCATGCGGCACGGCGGCCGCGGCCTGGTCGGCACGCAGCCGGCGTTTGCCGCCGGGGAAGGCCGGGATGCGGTGGTCGCAGGAAACCGCCAGCACATAACCCAGGCCCAGCTGGGCGACCCCGGCGCGGAAGGCGCCGTTGTCACCGTAGAGCTCGTCACTGGCGGCCCAGGAGGCGGGCATCCCCGCGGCTACCGCATCGGTGATCATGTCCAGGGCCAGTTCCGGCTTGGTCGCGAACTCCACCTCCGCCGGGATGCCGGCAGCCGTGCACCGCGACCGGTCATCGGTCCAGCGGCTTCGGCAGGCAGGCCCGGCGGCCGGTCAGCGCCCGGCCCCCGCGCCGAGGCATACGACAGGAACACGCCGACCTGGGAGTTCCCGGTCCGCCCGGCGGTGCCGCTGTACTGGCGCTGCACCCCCACCGACCCGGTGCCCTTCTTCAAGAACCCGGTCTCATCACAGATCAGCACCCCAGCCGCATCGCCGAGCCGCCCAGCTACGAAGCCGCGCACGTCATCGCGGATGCCATCTGCGTCCCACACCGCGGTCCGCAGCAGCCGCTGCATCGCCTGCGGATCGCCATGCCCGGCCTGTTCCGCCAGCCACCAGCAGTTCTTGCGCTCCACCGGCGACAACAACCCCAGCACGAACTCCCGGGCCGTGCGGCGCGGTTCTGCCCGGCCAAACCGGCCCGCGACCAGGGACATCAGCTCATCGAACAGGACCCGCCAGCCAGCGGGGTCTACGCTGTGGCCAGCGGCCACCGCATCATCATCGGGCGTCCACACAACCCCGCATGATCACGCGGTGGCCGTGCTATCGACCGGGTTACGTCAAAGATCACGAAGTGACGCTGCCGTACTAGCCGATCATGTCGATGGTGAGGGCCCGTCCCACGCCTTTGCCCCGCGCCTGCCTGGCGACCATCAGGCTGCCAGAAGCAACGTGGCTGCCCGGGCCAGGCCGGTTCGCGTACATGTTCGCGGTACCCAGGACCAGGCCGTCACCGGCAGCGACGGCCACCCTGGCCGGTGCGGCCAGCAGCCACCCCCGCCTCGCGTCGTCCTCGCTCATGGCAGGGTCATAGGCGAACGTCTGCTGCTCGGTGATGACGTCCTGGATGATCGGCCAGATCTGCGGCCAATCATCCTCACGAGCATCACGGATCGCCAAGGGTGGCCGCACCCCCTCATGGTGCTGGTCACCGCTCCCGCGTCGCCACCCATTTGCGCACCACACTCCCATCAGCGGACTCATCTGGCCCTGGCAGGCAGCCTGGCCGCCGGGCAGGTAGCCGCGTCGCGCGTACCGTCGCTGGGCCGGGCCGTAACCATCGAGCAGCCCACCGTGACGCCCAGTTCCGGTGCTCCCCGGCCCGCCGCAACCGGCGGGGTCTTCGTGGGTTCCCTGCCTTTCCGATACTCGTGGCTGTGTTCATCAGGCTGTACCACCGGGTGCGGGGGAGCGTCATGCGTCGCGGCGGGTGATCACGATAGCGGCAGTCAGCAAGGCGGCGGCTGGCCAGCCGATAAGGACCAGCAGGGACAGGCCTGGGGAGAGCAGGCCTGGCTGAGGATGCGAGGTGAGCAGCTGATAGGCGGCGAAGGGCAGGGTGAACCGGCCGAGCCTGACGTTCCACGGGCTGGGCAGGAACAGGCACAGCACCGCCAGCAGGTAGATCACCGTGATGGCCGCTGCGATAGCGCCCGCGGTGTGGCGGATAACCGCACCGACCCCGACGCCTACCACGGCGCAGGCGGCCAGGACGAAGCCTGCGGCCAGCACGGCCCGCAGCGTGCCGGGGTGGGACAGGGCCAGACCGCGATGGTGGCGGGACAGGATCGCCTGGGTGAGCAAGAAGCAGGCGAAGGCGAGCAGTTCACCGGCAGTGAGAGCGGCGGCCCCGGTGACCGCTGCCTTGGCGGCGAGCACCGCCCGGCGCTGGGGCACCACTGTGAATGTGGTGCGGATCAGGCCGCTGGAGCACTCGGCGGTGAATGTCAGCACGCTCAAGACGGTGACCGGCAGCACGGTGTACTCGCCATAGCCAAGGAAGCTGCTGGTGAGCGGGTTCATCGGGCCGCCGGGAGGCGGAGCGGGGGCGGATGCCATGCTCTGCGCCACGATCGCGGTGACACCGACCGTCACCACGGCAGCGATCAGCAGGGTCCAGTAGTTCGAGCGGACCGAGCTGAGCTTGGTCCACTCGAAGGCGAGCACGTCGCGGGCATGAGCCAGCCGTGATGGCACGGCTTGGGCGGCAGCGGCGATCTCCGGCGCGGTCATGAGGCAGCCGTCCTTTCCGGTGCCGAAGTTCCGGCGCGGTAGTCGGTGCTGCCACCGGTGAGGTCCAGGTAGGCCTGCTCGAGGGAGGCATGCCGTGGCACCAGTTCGTGCACGGCGATCCCATGCCCGGCGGCCAGGTCGCCGATCGCGGGCGCATCCAGGCCGGTCACGGCGAGCCCGCCATCGCCTTGTTGCTGGACGGCCGCCCCATGGGCGGTGAGCAGCCTGGCGAGCGCATCGGCCCGGGGCGAACGCACCAGCACGTCCTGGCGTGTACCGGACACGAATCGGTCGGTGGGAGTGTCGGCGAGCAGGCTGCCGCGGCCGATGATGATCAGGTGATCGGCGGTCAGTGCCATCTTGCTCATCAGGTGGCTGGAGACCAGCACGGTGCGGCCCTCGGCGGCCATCGACTTGAACAGCTGCCGGATCCAGTGGACGCCTTCGGCGTCTAGCCCGTTGACCGGTTCATCGAAGATCAGCACTGGAGGGTCGGCGAGCAGTGCCGCGGCGATGCCGAGTCGCTGCTTCATCCCCAGCGAGAACTCCCCGACACGCCGGCCCGCCACCGCCGCCAGCCCTGTCGCCTCCAGCACCTGCGCCGCCCGGCGCCGCCCGATCCCGTTGCTGTGCGCGATGGACAACAGGTGAAACCAGGCGGTCCGCCCGCCATGCACGGCGGTCGCGTCCAGCAGCGAGCCGACCACGCGCAGCGGGCGGATGATCTGCTGATAGCAGCGGTCCCCAACCAGCGCCCTGCCCGACGTCGGGGCGTCCAGGCCCAAGATCACCCGCATCGTGGTCGTCTTCCCGGCGCCGTTGGGCCCCAAGAACCCGGTCACAAGCCCCGGCCGCACCGTGAAGCTCAGGGCATCCACCGCCGTCACCGGCCCGAAGCGCTTGGTCAGCTGGTCCACCTCGATCACGACCGGGCTGACCGGAACGTGCCGGGCAAACAGCGGCCCGCCCGCGGCAATCCCCGCCTCCCCAGCAACGGGGGCCCTCCCCGGGCAGGCTTGCCGCGGGCCGGGCCTTCCCGACGATGAGGTAAACAATGCCACCCCCGGGCACCGAGACACAGATGACCACCGCCCACGCCCACTTGGGCATGTACCGCACCTGGCCAGTCCGGGCCAGGTCGATCAGGCACCAGGCAGCAAATGCGACCGCCGCGGCCGTCACCGGTATCAACACGGTCGGCGGCAGGCTCATCCCTCCTCATCATCCCCGCCGCCAGCGATGACCCGGTCCCCGCCGCCCCGGCTGGCAGCCGGCCCGCCCCCGCCACCTGCCCCACCATCCGCATCTCCCGGCGATGCCCGCTCCGGGCCGGCCCGGCAGCTTTCGGCATATGTAGGCTACATGTGTAGACTTCTGCCGTGAAGCTCACCGGGGCGTTGGAGCGAGTGCTCAGGGTGATGATGACCGACCCGGCCGAACCGCACTACGGCTACGACCTGATGAGAGCAGCCAAGCTGCCCAGCGGCACCCTGTATCCGATGCTTGCCCGCCTGCAGCAAGAGGGCCTGGTCGACGCCGAGTGGGAGGCACAGCGGCAGGACGCTGGCGGGCGGCCGCCACGCAAGTACTACCGGCTGACCGGTGAAGGGCTCCGCATCGCCCGTCTCGAGCTTGCCCAGGTCGCCCACGTCGCGGCGCACCGCGCCGGGCATGGTGCGACGCGGCCTGCGCCAGGGATCACGCGATGAGCCAGGCTCCGCGCACCCAGCGGGTCGCCGAGTGGCTCATCCGCACCGCCTGCCGCCGGCTCCCAGCCGACGTGCGCGCCGAGCAGTGCCGGGAGTGGACCGCCGAACTGCCCGCCATCCTGGACGATCAGAGCATTCGCCCATCGTTCCTGCGCACGCTGCGGGCGCTCACCTTCAGTATCGGCATCTCCAGGACCACCAGGCAGCTGAGCCGGTCAGCGCGAGCCGGTTCCCGGCGCACCACAGACTCGCAGTGGCGGAACGGCGCCATCCGGGCCCGGCCTCCCGACGTGGCGGCCCGCACGGTCGTCGGCCTCGCCGCCTGGCTTGCCATTGCAGCCGGATTCATCATCGTGGGGCGTGCGCTTCCTGACTTGTCCGTCTGGCTGGTAATGCTTGGCCTGCCACTGGCCATCGGCTTTGACGTCTTCTGCCTGGCCGACATCGCCCGCGCCGTGCAGGTGCGCTACCTGCCCAAGTGGGCATGGGCGCTCATCTGCCTGATCCAGACCCCAGGCGGCGGCATCATGTACCTGAGCATCGGCCGGCCACGGCCAGTGCCGCCAGCCGACGCGAATCCATGATCGAGCTCAACGGGCTCACCAAAATGGCGTTGCGGCCGGCCCGTGCGCTCTTGCCGTCGTGGCCCGGTGCAGTTCACCCATCCGGGGTGATGTTCTCGTGCGGGAGCAGCGATGAGGTGCTGGCATGACCTATGAGGCTTGCGTCGGTGGGTTCTGCCAGTTCCTGGGAGGCTCAGTGACTTCGGAAACGTCTGTCTCTGCAGAGCGGGGTGATTACGGTGTCTGAGGATCTGCCTCCGCGGGTCACGCCCGATGCGACTCCTAGCGCGGATGCTGACATCAGCCATGGCGCCGGGCTTGATGGGGCGCGCCTGGCCGGCACCATCGCCGGCCACCTGGCTGATCAGGCGCGCCTGACAACCGGCGCCGCGAAGGCGCGGCGGGTGGCGAACACCGATGGCGAGCCGGGAGTGCTTGACTTGACGCCATTGCGCGAGTTGCTTTCGGAGCTGGCGGCCGAGCTGGGGAAGGTGGGGCTGCGGGAACAGATTGCCCGCGCGCTAAGGCAGGCCGCCGACGTCATCGACCCGCCTGCACGAGATCACTGAGGGCGGGCCGTCACCCGGGGTCAGCCCAGGACCATTTGTTCGCCGGAGCCCGCCCGCAACGTGTGCACCCAGGCCCGCTTGCCCGGCTTGCCGATGCCCGCAGCAGCGAAGAGCCCGATTTGCGAATGTCCGGTGGCCGATGAGCGTCTATCTGAGTGCAGCATGATCAAGCCGTTCATCGATCTCGGTGGCGAGGCGGTCCAGTTGCTGACTACCGCCCTCGGCCGCTTCCTGCTTGGCGTAGATGAGCCGAACCCATAGACCCGCTGCCCAGGCATCCTGGATCTCCCACCGGTCCCACTGTCGGCCAGCCTGGAGTTGGTAACGGGTGATGAAGTTGGCCGTCTGGGCAACCGAGGCGGTTTCATCCGAGCGGGGCCACATTGCCGCGGCCAGGCCCACGATGGCGGGCTCGGGCTGGGCGATGACACTGTCCCAGTCATGCACGACGAGAGGATCGCGGCCCGTCCATCGAATGTTCTGTGACTCCCAGTCACCGTGTCCTATGCACGGCCGCCCCGGCACCGGGGTCAATCGTTCTCTCACGCGCCGGGCAGCGTCATCAACCCACCCGGGCCCGCCGGCGAGGTTGAGGTCCTGCCCGTGCTCATCAAGGTCGGGCCACAGTCGCCGCCCGGGATGGTCCCATCCCGTCCACGGCGGCGAGGGCGCCAGATCGGGGACCGCCGCTGGGGCGGGTGCCGAAGCGATCAGGCGAGCGAGGAGGGCCGCGAAGGGGGCCGGTCCCGCTTCGGTGGGCAGCGGACTGCCACCAGGCACCTCCGTCTCGGCCGTGACCGTCATACCGTGCACCCGCGTCGCCACGGTCAGCGGCTCCGGACATGGGAAACCCACGCGGGCCAGCGCAGCCTGGACCTGCAGGCAGCCGGCTATCCGAGGCTGGAAGGGACGCGCTTTCACCACAGCCCGCAGACCGCTCTGCAACTCGACCCCGACGACGTCGGAAGGGTATCCGGAGCGGAAGAGCACCCGCTCGAACGGCGCACCCAGGTAGCGCAGACACCAGTCCGCAGGAGCGCGTCATCGAGCACACCTGGCAGCGTATTGCGTATGGAAACCCACTCTCATCAGCGTGGGGTGCGTGGTTGGCGGGCTGGGCGGTGCCGCAGGCTGGCATGGTGGCCTGGACAGGCCCTTGCGGAGGGGAGCGGGTCATGCCCGATGAGGGGTTCACCAGCCTGGCCGGGGAGCGGGTGGCTTTGCGCCGTTTTGACCTGGCCGACCTGGCGGAGTTCGCCGGGTACCGTTCCTTTGCGCAGGTGGCCCGGTTTCAAAGCTGGGATGCGCCTTACTCCCGGACAGATGGCGAACGCTTCATCCGCCAGATGATGCACAGCCATCCCGACACCGCTGGGCAGTGGTTCCAGTTCGCAGTGGTGCTGCGCCCAGCCGGGCGGCTGATCGGTGACTGCGCGGCCATGCCGCACGCCGATGATTCCCGGCAATGCGAGATAGGGTTCACGATCGCCCCCCGATATCAGGGCCATGGCTACGCCACCGAAGCCACCGGCCTGCTGGTGGGCTACCTGTTCGCCGGGCGGGGCAAGCACCGGATCACCGCCAGTTGTGATGCGCGGAATACGGCGTCGGCGGCTGTGCTGGAGCGGCTGGGCATGCGGCGGGAGGGTCACCTGCGCGAGAGCACCTGGGCCAAGGGCGAGTGGACCGACGATCTGATTTATGGCCTGCTCCACCATGAATGGAACTCCCGGACCTGATAGAGCCCAGGCATACTCACAGGCCGCGACGGGCGCGGTTAGAGCACGTCGAACTCGTTGCCTTCTGGATCGGCCATAACCACGTGGTCCGGGATGCCATCCTGCACGTCTTCACGGATGATTGTCGCGCCAGCCGCAGTGAGCCGCTTGACCGCCTCAGTCACCCTGGGCCAACGGGCGTTCCACGGTTCACCGCGACCGCCGCCAGCATGCACGTCGAGATGTACCCGGTTCTTCACCACCTTCGGCTCCGGGACCTTGAGGAACGAAATCGCCGGACGTACTCCGCCGGGATCCTCGATGTAGGCCCCGTCGTCCCACTCCTCCGGCGGGACGCCGAACGCGGCGAACCACTCGGGCCAGCTTGCGAAACCCTCCGGTGGCGACGCGACGACGTATCCCAGCGCCAGGTTCCAGAAAGCCGCCAGCGTCGCCGGGCTGGCACAGTCAATCGTCACCGTCCACTTGACGCTCATCGGGTCCCCGTCCCGGAGAGATGACCAGGCCCAGTCAAGCAGCCGTACCGGACACCCTTCAGCTCCCGCAGGCGTGATCGGCGTGGTGACGCGCGGCGGCGTCGGGCCAGACGCGGTGGTCCGGGTAAACGGGACGCCGGTGGCCTGGTCTGGCTAGATTGGCCCGGTGCAACTGTGGGCCCTGATGTCCCGCCCGGCACAGCTGAGTGCCCTGGCGCTGGTGCTCACCGTGGCGCTGGGTGCGGCGGCATGCTCGGGCGCCGGCAAGTCAACTGACGGGGCCACTACCGCCGCCCGGCCGGCGCGCACCGCCACCGCGTCCGCCAGCCCCTCGGCCAGTCCCGCGGAGCCGGCGGTGACCATCGCGGCGGTGGGTGACACGATGCTCGGGAACACTCCCGATCTGCCGCCAGACCCGCAGGGGTATTTCCGCGCGGTCAGGCGGGAGCTCAACCACGGTGCGCAGATTGTCTTCGGCAATCTTGAAGGCACCCTCACCACGGCGGCGGGCAGCAAGTGCAAGGCGATGCACGCCCGCCGTGGGCGGTGTTTCGCGTTCCGCGACCCGCCCGGCTATGTGCGGTACTACAAGCGGGCGGGATTCACCGTCTTGAGCGACGCGAACCCCCACTCCTTCGACTTCGGGGCAGCGGGGCAGGCACAGACCGTGCGCATGATCCACGCGGCCGGCCTGGCCCAGACCGGGCTGCCCGGCGAGATTACCCTCGTCACGGCCCACGGCATCGCGGTGGCGTTCGTGGCCTTCGCGCCCTATGCCGACACTGCCAGCCTGCTGGATCTGCCGGCGGCGCGGGCGCTGATCAAACAGGCCGCCCGGCAGGCCAGCGTGGTCGTGGTCTACATGCACGCGGGCGCAGAGGGCGCCACTGCCGACCATGTCACCGGTCACGAGGAGTACTACCTGGGGGAGGACCGGGGCAACCCGGAAACGTTCGCGCACATGGCCATCCGGTCCGGTGCCAGCCTGGTCATCGCCAGTGGCCCGCACGTGCTGCGCGGGATCCAGTTCTACCGTCACCACCTGATCGCCTACAGCCTGGCCAACTTCGCCAGCTATGACAACTTCGCTACCGGCGGCGACCTGGATATGAGCGTGATCCTGCACGTGACGCTGTCCGCTACCGGCGTCTTCGAGCACGCCCGGATCTACCCGATCCAGTTCACCGGGCAGGGCCAGCCCGTGCCCGGCGGAGGCGCCATCGCCTTCGTGTCCCAGCTCTCGGCACAGGACTTCGGCGCCTCCGCCGCCAGCATCTTGCCCTCGGGCGTCATCAAGGCGCCCTGATCCACCGCTGCCGGGAAGTTCCGGCTGCTAGCTTGCTGACGTGGAGTTTCAGGAGGTGGAATCAGCCGGGCCCGTGAAATCGCACGGATGGCCAGATTGCCTGCTGCCGGCCGTGGCCGGATCGGCGGTGGTGATCCAGCCGCCCGGCAGGGGCCCAGGCAACTGGGCCGGCGCGCCCAGCAGCGTGCTCGCCGGGGACGGCATCTATCTCGCCTACCGGCTGCGGCGGCCGGCCGGGGATGGCCGTGGCTACGCGGTGGTGGTCGCCCGGTCGGCGGACGGCGTGCGGTTCGAGACGCTGCTGACCATCCGGCGCGAGCAGCTGGCGGCGGAGTCACTGGAGCGCCCCTGCCTGGTTCGCACCCCGGGCGGGCGCTGGCGGCTGTACCTGAGTTGCGCGACTCCCGGCACCAAGCACTGGCGGGTCGAAATGCTGGAAGCCGCCCACCCGGCTGCGTTCGCCACCCGCGATGCGCTGGTGGTGCTGCCCGGCGACAGCATGACCGCGGTCAAGGATCCGGTGATCCAGTACCGGGAGGGGGGCTGGCAGCTGTGGGCCTCGTGCCATCCGCTGGCGGACCCGGCCGAAGCCGATCAGATGACCACCGAGTACGCCACCAGTGACGATGGCCTGGACTGGGCCTGGCAGGGCACCGCGCTGGCGGGCCGTCCGGGCCGCTGGGACGCCCGGGGCGCCCGGGTGACAGCCGTCGCCTACCATGGTGGTCTCATCGCCGCCTGCTACGACGGCCGCGCCAGTGCCGCGGAGAACTACGAGGAGCGCACCGGCATCGCCACCGGAGCCGTCCCGTCCGGGCTGGCGGCCCGGGGGACCGCCGCGGCGGCCGAATCCCCCTACGGCGGGCACGGCCTGCGCTACCTGGACATCCTCCCGCTGGGTGACGGCCGCTACCGGCTGTACTACGAGCTGGCCCGGCCGGACGGCGCGCACGAACTGCGCACCGAGCTGTCGTCGGCGGCCTGACCGGGCGCGGCCGGCTGGCCGTTGCGGGCCTGGGCCTGCCCGGCTGGCCGGTCGCCGACCAGCCCGCCGGACCGGTCCCGGGGCAGGAGCCAGTCACCGAAGTCCAGCCCGGGTCACCGCCATCAGCCGCGGTATGTCGTCAGCCAGATAGGGCAGCACCTGCTGCCGCTGCTGCCAGGTCAGTGGCTCGCGGCGGCCCGCGCTCCGCTGCAGGAACCGTTCCAGCGACCTGGTCATGCCGGCCGCGGCGGCGCCGGGCAGCAGCCTGCCCGCCGCGGCCGACGTCCTGGCCAGACGGCTGATGACGGCATGCTGGGAGGTGCGGCGGGGATGGGCGGTCACGTTCTCGCGCGGCACATGCGTGATGAGCCCGGGCCTGACCCCCAGAAAGAGGCAGATCTCGTCCAGGGTCTGGGCGGGGGAGTCGACCAGGTCGCGG
The DNA here is from genome assembly GCA_963837105.1 of uncultured Actinomycetes bacterium. Classification (GTDB taxonomy): domain Bacteria; phylum Actinomycetota; class Actinomycetes; order Streptosporangiales; family Streptosporangiaceae; genus UBA9676. The sequence goes on from CAWIMG010000038.1 coordinate 22,107, forward strand.
TAGCGCAAGATGAAGACCTGCTCCCGGGGGAACAGGCCGAGCAGGTGGTCATGCTGCTCGCCGTACCGGCCGAGCCGGGTGTAGTGCCAGAACTGGGCCGAGCCGTCGGCGACCCGCCGGTCCTCGGCCGCGCACGCGGCGGGGAAGTTCCCGATCGGCTCCAGCTCGGCCGACCACAGGTGAGTCCAGTTGGAATGTGCCCGATCGACCGGGTCGCGCAGGATCACGATCAGCCGGGCGGCCGGGATCAGCGCCCGGATCCGGCGCTGTGCGCCGCGGTCATACAGGTAGAACTGGGTCGACTCGCCGCGCAGCGTGCCAGCCGGGGCGGTGGCGAACAGCGCTTAGTAGTCCGCGCGGCGGCACTCCGGCGAGTACCTCGTCGCCCAGGTTCAGCGCCGCCACCGCACGGGCATTGCGGGCGATGCCCGGCACCCCGGGCCAGTCGGTCGCGAAGATGAACTTGCGTGCCAGCCTGCGCAGGCTGTAGCGGGCGTAGTACTCGGGCAGCCGCTGCGGCGGCAGCCCGGACAGCTCGATCCAGACGTTCTCGTATAGCAGGGCCAGCGACGCCGCGGCGTCGTACCACCAGCCGCGGCCACCGTGCGCCAGCACGACGGTCAGCCCGGGGAAATCGCGCAGCACCGGCAGCAGCAGGTCCGGCGCGGCCAGCGAGTTATCGGCGCCGGGGAACGAACTGGTGCCGCAGTGCACCACCACCGGCAGGCCCTGACTGGCGCAGAACTGGTAGGCGGGGTACAGCATCGCGTCGGCGGCGCTCACCCCGGCGTGCACCGGGTGCACCTTGAGCCCGACCGCGCCCAGCGCCACCTGGCGGGCGGCCTCGTCCGCCACCGGGTAGTGCAGGTGCGGGTTGACATTGGCGAGGAAGGCGAACCGGGCCGGGTTGTGCCTGACGATCGGCAGCAGTTCCTCGGCCGGCTGGATGCCGGTCACCTTCGGGCTGTACTCACACAGCAGGATCGCCCGGTCGGCGCCCTCCGCGGCCAGCAGCCGGTCAAAGGCGGCCGGGACGATCGTTCCCTCACCGTCGTAGGCGTCCCGCCAGCCGGGCTGGCCGAACCTGGCCACCCAGTCCAGCCAGGCAGGCTTGAGTGTGGGCAGCCGGGCCGGGTGCAGGTGGGCGTCGATAAGTGGCAGGCCATCCAGCATGGGACCCCCTTTACCTGTTGTGGTTCATAGCTCAGCACGTGCTCTCCGTCACCCAGCGGGTGGCCGCAAGGCTGGCGCCGGACGCGGCCGCAGCCCGCAGCGGATAATCGGGGCGTGGGGTCCGCCAGTCGTTCCGATGCCCGCCTCGGCGCCAGGCCGTTCGTGGTGGCCCGCATGTGGGCTGCTCCAAGAACCGGGCGATCGTACCGGGAACTCCGCATCATCAAGTCCGGCGACCCGGGCCCGGCCGAGCGGGGGCTGGCCGCACCGCCACCAGCACTGTACGCCGTCCTGGCCGGGCACTTCCCGCTGGTCCGCGCCCACCAGGGAGCGCCAGGGCCGATACTCCTGGCCGTGAGGGGCGGGCGCTGACGTGCTCGAGCAGATCCTGCCGACGGAGGTGGCCGCCGAGGAGGCGTTCTCCGACGAGCCGGGCGGCATGCTCTTTCCCGAGGAGGAGGCCGTTATCGCCAGGGCAGTGGGTAAGCGGCGCCGGGAGTTCACCACTGGCCGGTTGTGCGCACATGCGGCGCTGGCCAGGCTCGGGCTGCCGCCGGTGCCGATCATCCCGGGGGAGCACGGCGCCCCGCAGTGGCCCGCCGGGGTAACCGGCAGCATCACCCACTGCGACGGATACCGCGCGGCTGCCGTCGCCCGGGTCAGCGACGTGCTCACGCTCGGGCTGGACGCAGAGCCCAACCAGTCACTCCCCGATGGGGTGCTCGGCGTCGTCGCCAGCAGTTCGGAACGGGCACGGCTGACCGGGCTCACCGCCACCGGGCAAGCTGTGTGCTGGGATCGGCTCCTGTTCAGTGCCAAGGAAGCGGTGTACAAGGCGTGGTTCCCGCTGGCCCACCAGTGGCTGGACTTCAGGCAGGCCGACGTCACCATCGCGCCGCGCGGCGGCACGTTCACCGCCAGGCTGCTGGTGCCCGGCCCGTCCGTGGACGGCACTGCCCTGCGCGTGCTGCATGGCTGCTGGCTGGCCACCCGGGGCCTGGTCGTGACCGCTGTCATCATCTCCGCGCGCGGCCGCTGACGCAGCCGGATTGTCGGCTGCTCATCCGTGCCGGCGCAGTTCGTGGAAAAATCCGTCGATCACCTGCAACTCGCCGGAGCGGGCGACCTCATCGTAGACGTACTTGCCCACCGCGAGGTCGAGCACTCCGAGGCCGAAGGGTGAGAACACCAGCGGCAGGCCCGCCGGTATCCTCACCCGCCCGGCCATCACGTCGCCCAGCGTGCCGAGCAGGAAGTCCCGGTTGCCCGTGAGCTGCTCGGCCAGGTGCGGCGAGGTGCTGGCCTTCAGGCAGTGCTCGATGTCGTCGACGATGTTGGCCGAAGCCAGCACGATCTCCGGTGCGAGATCGCGCAGCGATACGTGCAGCACCAGCGGATTGTGCTCGAACCACGACAAGTCGCTGACGTACGGCTGGCTGGCGATGGTGGCGAAGACCACTAGGTCGCTGGAGCGGATCAGCTGCTCAGCGCTGTCGTGGACGGTGATCCGGCTGGCCGTCCCGGACTGCTCCAGGTAGCCGCGGAGTCCGGCTGCGCTGGCGGCAGACAGGTCGTGTATGCCGATCTCCTCGAACGACCAGCCGGTCCCGGTCAGGAAGGTGTGAATGTAGCGGGCGATCAGGCCAGCGCCGAAGAACCCGGCGCGCGCCGGGCGCTGCCGGCCGCGGCTGAGCCAGTCAGCGGCCAGTGCCGCTGACGCGGCCGTCCTGGTGGCGCTGATGATCGAGCTCTCCAGGCAGGCGAACGGGTAGCCGGTGTCGTGGTCGTTGAGAATCAGCACGGCCGAGGCCCTCGGGATGCCGGCCGCCACGTTCTCCGGGAAGCTGGAAATCCACTTCAGGCCATCCACCCGGAACTGCCCGCCGATCGAGGCGGGCAGCGCGATGATCCGGGCGGACGGGCGGTCGGGGAGGCGCAGGAAGTAGGACGGCGGGTTCACCGAATCACCGGCACTGTGCAGCCGGTAGGTGGCCTCGACCAGTTCCACAATCTGGGTCTCGCGTCCTTGCAGCACGCGCTGGACCTGGGCACCGGGGATCACCACGAACGATGGCACGGTGAGCGGCCCGGGCGGTGCGGATTGCGTTGCGGCGGAAGCAGCGGTGGTCATCGGGCGGGCACCGCGATGGTCGGCGAGCAGTCGGCTAGCCGCACCGGGTCGGCCATCGCTACGAGCACTTCGCGTGGTCCCTCGAAGGGCTCCCTGCTGTGCGCGGTGCGGATGTTGTCCACGATCATCAAGTCGCCGGCCTGCCACGGCTCGCGTGCGGTGCTGGCCTCGTAGATCTCGTTGAGCAGATCTACGACGTCCTCGCCGATCGGGTCGCCGTTGCCGTAGCGGGTGTTGAACGGCAGCCCGTCGGCGCCGTAGACGTCCACCAGGTACTCGCGCACCTCAGGGTCGAGCGTCCGCTCGTTGAGGAATGCGATCTGGTTGAACCAGCAGCGCTGGCCGGTGAGCGGGTGACGCACCACGGCGCTGCGGAGCTGCCTGGTGCGCAGGCCGCCGTCGGGCTGCCACTCGAACTCGATCGCGTTGGCGCGGCAGTAACTCTCGACGGCGCCACGGTCCTGCGTGCCGAACGCCTCCGCCACCGATGCCCCGATGTCCTCGTTGTAGTTGCGGGTGAGGACCCAGCCCTCCCGCTCGAACCGTCCGGCCAGCTCGGCCGGCAATGCGCGGAGCACGGTCGGCGAGTCGGCCACCCCGGTCGCCCCGCCGACGGTGGCCGCAGTGAGGCATGCGAACAGCATCAGGCCGGGAAACTCGAACATGTAGCTCAGCTCATGGTGCATGCACATCGGCTGGTGCGGCGGCCACTTCGAGGAGGAGTAAACGCCACCGGGATAGCTCTGCCGGGCCGCGAAGGCCTCCCGCTCGGTCATCAGCCCGGTGGCCAGCTGCTGGAAGACGGCAGCGGTACCGGCCGCGTCGCGCAGCCCGAGGCCGCGGACCAGGACGCAGCCGTGCTCGGCGACGATTGTGCGCAGGGCGTCCCGGTGCTGGGCCGACCAGCCCGCCGCGTCGCCGGTGGCCGTGGCCCGCAGCACCGGGGGCTTGCCGGGCTGCAGGTCCACGTCCAGCACTGAAGCCGGGGGTGAAGATGACATCTCGATGTCCTTTCCGATGCTGCTCAGGAAGAGGCCGGCAGGCCGGCGGCACGTAGTACCGCCTGCGCCGCCGCGGCCGGACGGGTCCGCAGGAAGTAGTGACCGCCGTCCGCGAGCTCGTGCACGTCGACCTGGGTGGCCAGCAGCTGCCAGTCGCGGTGCCGGCCGCCGGACTGCGCCGTGATCGGGTCGTCGGCGGCAACGACCACGGTGACCGGCGCGGACAGCCTCACCGCCGGCGGATTGTCCAGCGCGTCGGCGAGATAGCGGTGCGCGGACACGCAGTCGTGCCGGTAAGCGGCACCAACATGCTCGGCTCGCTGCGCATCCAGCTCACCGAGCTCGGTGTAGCTGTCTGCCCGCAAGCCCGCGGCGATCTGGGCGTTGCCGCACCCGGTCAGCTCGGTGATGGCGGCGCGCCGGCTGGTAGCGTCGCCGAGCAGCTGCGCGCCGAGGAATACCCGCCGGACGTCCACCCCGTGCTGCTGCAGCTTCCTCGCCGTCTCCAGCGCGAACGCGGTGCCGCTGGAGTGGCCCCACAGCAGGACGCCAGTCAGGCCACGCTGGGTGATCTCGGCCGCGACCTGCTCGGCCACCTGTGCCAGCGTCGCGAATGGCTCGCGCTCGGCGACCAGGTCGTGACCGGGCAGTTCGACCGCGTAGACCGCCAGCCCGCTGCCCCGCAGCGCGCGGGCCAGCGACTGGAAGTTCACCGCGTTGCCGCCGGCGTGCGGGAAGCACACCAGGGCACCGGCCCGCGTCCCGTCCGGTTCCGACAGTGACTGGAGCAAACCGGAGCGCCGCTTGGACTTGCCGTCGATCCGCCCGGCCAGATCGGCCAGGACCGGGTGCCGGATGAGGTCCTTGAGGGACACCGCCCGGTCCAGGGTGATCGCCAGCTTCACTGCCGACAACGACGTGCCGCCCCGGTCGAAGAAGTGGTCCCGCCGGCCGATCTGGTCCTGGCCGATGCCGAGCACCTGCGCCCATGCGGCCGCCAGCCGCCGCTCGGTCGGCGTGCTCGGCGCGTCGTAGTGCTCCTCGGCGGCGCCGAGTTCACCGGCGAGCGCCGTCAGCGTCTTCCTGTCGATCTTGCTGTTGGCGGTCAGCGGCAGGCTCTCCCGCCAGTGGAAGGCCGACGGGATCATGTACGCGGGGAGCGACTCACCCAGCCGGTCACGCAGGAGGCCGGCCGCCAGTGGCTGCTGGCCGGAGTAGAACGCCGCCAGGTGCTTGCCCTGGCCGGCCTGACCGGCGACCACCACTGCGCCGTCACGGACGCCGGGCACCCGCAGCAGGGTGTTCTCGATCTCGCCGATCTCGATCCGGAACCCACGGATCTTGACCTGGGTGTCCCGGCGCCCGAGGTAGTCCAGCTTGCCCCCGGGCAGCCAGCGGCCGTAATCGCCGCCCCGGTAGAGCAGCTGGCCCTGCTGATGCGGGTCGGCCAGGTAGGCCAGCCGGGTGCGCTCGGAATCGTTGACATACCCGCGGCCGACGCAGACGCCGGAGAAGACGATCGCACCGGGGGCACCAAGCGGCACCGGTGACAGGTGCTCATCGACGACGTAGACGTGCACGTTGTTGACCGCATGGCCGAGCGGGACCCGTTCGGTGTCCGGCACCCGGTCCATGACCTCGTGATTGGTGTCGTCCGAGGTCTCGGTCAGCCCATACGCGTTGACCAGCTTGATGTTGGGCTGAGCCGTGAACCAGCGCTCGGTGAGCTCCTTCTTCAGCGCCTCGCCGGTGACCGACACGTACCGCAGATCTGGCAGCTCGCGGGGGTGGCGCTCCAGATAGGACAGGACGGCTTCCAGGTAGGACGGCACGATCTGGAGTACCGCGACCCTGCCGTGGGCGATCTTGCCGACGAACCGCTGGACGTCCAGGATCGTTTCCTGCTCGACCAGCAGGGTCTGCCCGCCGGCCAGCAGCGCGGACACCAGCTGCCACAGCGAGATGTCGAAGCACTGGGGCGCAGTCTGGGCGACCACCAGCCCCTCGCCTATCTCCAGGTCGTCGATCTTGGCGTAGAGGTGGTTGAGCATGCCCGCGTGCTCACACATCGCGCCCTTGGGCTCACCGGTGGAGCCGGAGGTGAAGTAGATGTAGGCGAGCTGGTCCGGCGTGACGACGACGCCGAGGTCATCGTCAGAATGATCCTCCTGGTAGGCCGCGTCGATGAAGAGCTTCTGGACTCCGGGCAGCGAGGCGAGGGCTTTCTCGAGCGTGGTGGTGCTGGCGGGTTCGGTCAGCACCACCACGCACCCGGCACGGGAGAGCATGGCCGCGATCCGGTCGGGCGGAAAATGCGGCTCGATGGGCAGGTACACGCCACCGGCCTTGAAGACCGCCAGGACGGCGGCCATCCAGTCGAGGTTGCGCTCGGTCACCACCGCGACGGCACCCTCGCGGCGCAGCCCCCGCGCCAGCAGGGCCCGTCCCAGCCGGTTCGCACGGGTGTTCAGCTCGGCGTAGGTCCACTGCCGGCCGCCGTGCACCGCCGCGACCGCATCCGGGTGCGCCCGCACCCGCTGCTCGAACAGCTCATGGAACCGGCGGTCCGGCAGCTCCCTGCGCGGCCCGGCGAGCCCTTCGAGCTGGAAGCGGAGTTCCTCGGCGGAGAGCAGGCTCTGCCGCCCGTGCTCAGCATCAGGGTCGGCGGCCATCAGCGCGAGCGCGGTGAGGTGATAGCCGGCGATCCTGGTGGCACAGTCCGCGTCGAGCACGTCGGTGCGGTACCGCACCCGCAGCACGAGCCGGCTGCCGTGGTGCGAAATCCCCACCCGCAGCACGGTACCGGTGGCGAGCTCACCGCCGGCGTCACCGGCCGGATCGAACACGGTCTCGAACGACGGCCCGGTCAGGCCCAGCTCTGCCCTGAGATCATCGACCGGAAAATCCTTGTGCGACAGCAGCTCCGACTCGGCCCGGTGGGTGTCCAGCAGCACGGCCCGCCACGAGCGGCGCTCGGCTGTCAGCCGGCAGGGCAACGGCTGGCCGCCGGCGGCGGCGACGTAGCCGGTCGCGACCTCGTTCTCGCCCGACAGCGCGGCGAGCACCTTGGCGTGCGCGGCCAGCAGCACCGAGCTGAGCGGGATTGCCAGGTCGCCCGCCAGATGGTGCAGCGAGGCCGCGAGGCCGCTGGGGATCGCCGCCTCGTGCCCGCCGACGCCGGCCACCGGATCGAGAGTCCACCGCGGGATCGCGGTGAACCCGCCGGCGGTGAGCACACCGTGCCAGAACTCCCTGGCGGACTGCTGCACAGTGGCCGGTGTGTCCCGCAGGCTGATAGTGGTCATCACATCTCCCTGGCCGGGTTCCCACCCCAGACGGCGGACGGTGGGATTTCCTCGCCCTTCATGAGAAAGGAATCGGCGGCGAGCACCGCGCCGTCGCCCATCGTCACGCCGTAATGAATCATGGCTCCCACCCCGAGGGTGCAGCCGGACCCGATCGTGCTCCGGTCGGACTTGAAAGTGCCGTCCTCCTGCGAGTGGCACTGGATCTTGGTTGCCGCATTGAGCACGCAGTCATCCCCGATGGTGACCAGGGTCCGCTCGGTGAGGTAGCAGCCGTCGTCGAAGACCCGCCTGCCGAGCCGGACACCCAGCCCGCGCCAGACCAGGCTCTTGAACGGGGTGCCATCGAACATGTGCAGGTACTCCTCCCCGGGTACCTTCCAGAGACGTTCATGGCGCCAGAAGTACGGGTCGTAAATGGAGCAGTACTGCGGCTGCAGTCGGCGGAATGCCGCGGTTCCCCGCTCCACCAGCACGTAGTAGGCCAGGGTGACCGGGACGATGAGCGCGAAGAACGCGGCCGTCACCAGCTGGTTATAGCGGCCGTAGAAGTCGAAGGCGGCCACGCCGAGCACCATGACCAGGAACATGTACAGCCACCGGCTGAGCAGGAACAGGCCCATGGTCGCGAGGTTGTACCGGTTCTTCCTGGCAAGGCGGCGGCGCAGGACACGCCCAGACGCGAGCCGGTCGAACCGGCCGTCCCGTTCAACCGATCGCGGGATCTCGAAGACCGGCGATCCCAGCAGGCCAACCCCCTCACGGATCTCCCCGTCGAGCGGGATCATTACCTTTGTTGCGAGCAGGCAGTTCTCGCCGGTCCTCCCGCCCGCGGGGTAGGCGATGTTGTTGCCGACGAAGTTGTGCGGCCCGATCGACACCTGGGACACGCGGAAGGACGTGCTGGAGAAGTCGGCATTCATCAGCGACAGCCCGTCCGCGACCATCGTTCCGGCGCCGATCGAACTCAGGTACGGAGTCTCGTGCCCCACCTCGGTGCCGAAGTTCGACCCGGTCTGCTCGACCTCGGACAGGTCATACCCGAGCCAGCGCAGGTAGTGGACGATGTAGGAACTGTCGCCGAACAGATGCGTGAAGAACTTGATCCCGGTCATCCGGGTGATCGCCCGGTGGACCCGGTCATGGAACCCATACAGCGGATAGACCTTGTCCGGCTTGATGAACAGGTTCAGCAGGCGGGGGACGGTGGCCACGAAGAGGAGGCCGATCAGGACGGCGCCGAAGAAGAGCACGAAAGACAGAGCCAGCGCATCGAGGTAGAGCCCTGGCGACATGATCGCACCGGCGCCCGGATCGACCACCTGGCCCAGCCCCGGCACCCTGGTCAGCAGCAGGTACAGGATTCCTTCCGCCAGCGGCAGGTACACCAAGAGCAGGCTGAGCAGGGTAAGGGTGCTGAAACTGGCCCGGCGCAGCATGCCGCAGCGGGCCGGCGCGACCCTGGCGTAGTTCACTTCCGTGCGCTGTGCCGGAGACCCGTGCCATCGCTCGCCCGCCGGTATGGCCTGCCCGCTGTACAGCGCGGAGGCGTGACCGAGTTGCGCCCCGTCACCCATTGAGGTGTTGATGTCGAGCACGGTCTTCTCACCAATGAAGACGTCCCGGCCGGTGGTGACCGTCCCGGTCTCGATCTGGCCCGCGTGCGCCCGGTAGCAGTGGAAGAAAGAGTCCTTGCGGATGACCGTGCCCGCGCCGATGGTGAGCAGGTCGGTGCACACAGGCACGTGGGGGACAGGATCACTACCCCGCGTCCGATCTTCGCACCCAGCGCCCTCAGATAGAGCACATACAGCGGCGAGCCGGCGAAGGTGAGGGCCAGCGGATTCGACCGGACCAGCGTCTTGACGATCCAGAAGCGGACGTACGCCAGGCTCCAGATGCGGATCTGCCGGGGCTTCCACCGGCCGACGAGCACCCACTTCGCCAGGATCGGAATGATGCACAGCACCAGGAAGCCCACGCCGCCGAACAAGACCGCCCGCAGGTAGAGGTCGAGGTAACCCGATCCGGTGGAGATCCACTGATAGGCCCGGGCGGCGACAAGCGCGGTGAGGTAGCAGTAGCCGAGGAAGAGCAGGAACTGCACGGTCCCGCAGAGGACGAACTGCGCCGTGCTGCCCGGTGCCGCCACCGGCGGCGGGGCAGGATCTGGCGCCAGCGCCGGGGTGGCTAGGGCATCGTCCGCTGCTGCCGCCGTGTCCGCGAGCGCCGCCGCCAGGCTTCTGATCGTCGGATGCCGGTAGATGTCCTTCATCGACACCGACGGCAGGTCCGCCCGCTTCCTGACCCGGGCACAGAAACGGGCCATCACCAGCGAGTCGGCACCCAGGTCATCGAAGAAGTGGCTATCGACCGGCACCTGCTCGGCATGCACGATGTCAGCCAGCAGCCCAGCGAGGCTCATCTCGGTGCCAGCCGCCGGGTCACAGCGCCCATCCTGGCTGGCTGAGGATTCAGCCTGATCCGCCGTCAAGACCTCGACGGTTTCTGCCGCAACCTGAGCCCCTTGCGCCATTAGTCGGCAATCCCGACAACATGATCGGAGTGATAATCATGCTGGTGGCGTGGATCGGGCTGCTGGGAACCGGCGGCCAATTCGTCACCGATGGGCGCATCCTGGCCGTAAACGCCTCGGAGCCAGTTGATCTGGTAGATGGTGTCGAGGTAGCGCTCGCCGAGGTCCGGGGCGATGGCCACCGCCGTGAGTTCATGCCCGTCGTGCCGGGCCAGCCAGTTCATCGCGCCGCTGACCACCGTGCCGGTGGAGCCGCCGAAGAGGAATCCGCGTCTGGCCAGACGATGGCAGGCGCGGATGGTGTCCGCCTCCTCGACCCGTACAATCTCGTCCACGTAGGACTCGTCAAGCAGCGGGGGACGGATGCTCGTGCCCAGGCCGGGGATCATCCGGCGGCCCGGCGCACCACCGAAGGCCACCGAGCCGACGATGTCCACCGCGACGACTCTCACCGGGCGGTGCCACTCCCGGAAATAACGGGCGCAGCCCATCAGTGTTCCGGTGGTGCCGGCCCCTACGAACAGCACGTCCAGTTGCGGGAACTGGCGAGCGATGGCCGGCGCTGTCGTGTGGTAGTGCGCTTTCCAGTTGCCCGGATTCGTGTACTGGTTGAGCCACACGTACCGGTCGTCGGAGGCGCACAGCGTGCGGACGTAGTCGATCCGCGCACCGAGGAAGCCGCTGGCGGCGTCCGGCTCGGTGATGACGTGTACCTGGCTGCCCAGCGCCTTCATCAGCAGTCTGGTCGACAGGTTGCAGCGGGAGTCAGTCACGCACAGGAACTGGTGGCCTCTGCTCGCCGCGATCACGCTCAGCGCCACGCCCAGGTTCCCCGAGGAGGATTCGACCAGGACCGACCCCGGCGTCAGGACTCCTCGCTGGTCAGCGGCATCCACCATCTCGGCCGCGGCCTTGAGCTTGATCGAGCCGGCGAAGTTGAAGCCCTCACACTTCAGGAACAGCGAGTGCCCGAAGATCGACCGAAGGTCGACATAGAGGTCGTCCTCGTTGAAAGCCTCTGGAACGGTTATGACTGACACGATGCCCCCCAGCACGACATCAGCCAGTCATCGCTGAATGCCGGTTATGCGCAATTCGCACCACGTCGTGGCCGCTGGACGATGCCCCGCAGGCCGGTACTACCGGCTGCCACCCAAAGCCGCATCCTTCCCCATGGTGGCACATCACCGTATAGACGTTTCGGCCCGCCGGGTGGTTTACCAGACCTTGACTATTCGAAGGGCGGTCCTGGCGACTGTACCTGAGCTGCGCCACTCCCCGTCAGGCCCTCGCTCACGGCCGAGGGCCTGACGGGCGCACCAGCCGGTGCCGGGGCGGGCCGGCGGCCGGCTGGGCGTAGGCGTCTCACTGCCCGCTCAGACCGTCGCCACACCGCCGGCGGGGCGCAAATCCGGCTAGCCCGGACACGGCGACGGGGCCGCCGGGCAGGAAAGGTCCCGCCCGGCGGCCCCGTCAGCCCAGGCGCTACGAGCTGGCCCGCACCGATTCGGTGGCGGGGACGGACGGCGCCGCGGCCATCGCCTGCGGCGCCCCGGCCAGGTCCGCCTTGGTCACCCGGATCATCAGCGCCGAGATGACCAGCCCCAGCAGCGCGATCACGGCCGACACCAGGAACCCGCGTGAGAAGCCGAGCGCCAGAGCGTGATCGTAGATCGCCAGCCGGCAGGTGACCTGCGGTGGCGGGCAGCGGGTGCCCGGTCCGCGCGGCGGCGGCAGCCGCGGTGGTGACCTGGGACCGGATGCTGTTAGCCACGACGGTCCAGGCCACGGTGCCCAGCAGGGCCAGGCCAAGCGCGCCGCCGACCTGCTGTCCGGTGTTGAGCAGGCTGGAGGCAAGGCCGGCGTCGCGATCCTCCACCTTGGACAGGGCGACCAGGGTGAGCGGCATGAACAGCATGCCAAGGCCGGCGGCGGTGACCATCATCGGGCCAAGCAGGCCGCCGGAGTAGGTGCTGTGCTCGGTGATCCGCGACAGCCAGTACATGCCGCCGGCGGTGACCGCCGATCCTGTCAGCAGCAGCGGCCTGGCACCGATCCGCGGGACCAGCTGGGAACTGACCCCCGCCATGAGCATGATCACGCCCACCATCGGCAGGTAGGCCACCCCGGCCTTCAGCGCGCTGTAGCCCCAGACCGTCTGCACGAACAGGCTCAGGAAGAAGAACATCCCGAACATCGCGGTACCCACGCAGAGCATCAGCAGGAGGGCGCCGGACCGGTTGCGGTTGCGGAAGATCCGCAGCGGCATCAGCGCGTGCTGACTGCGGGCCTCGATCAGCAGGAACGAGGCGAGCAGCAGTACGGCCGCGGACAGCGAGGTCACCACCTTTGTGTCGTGCCAGTGGGCGACACCGCTGGGGCTGGTGGCCGCGCTGGACAGGCCGTACACCAGGGCGACGAGCCCGAGCGTGCCGGTGATCGCACCGGGCAGGTCGAACCTGCCGGGGTGCCGCTCGGACTCCGAGAAGGCGCGCGGCGCCAGCAGCGCGACGGCGATCCCGATCGGCACATTGACGAAGAACACCCATCGCCACGAGGCGTAGGTGGTGAGCAGGCCGCCCGCGATCAGGCCGACAGCGGCGCCGCCGATGCTCATCGCGGCGTAGACGCCCATGGCCCGGTTGCGCGGGGGGCCTTCCGGGAACGTCGTCGCGACCAGTGACAGCGCGGCCGGCGCGACGATGGCCCCGCCGACTCCCTGCAGCGCGCGCGCGCCCAGCAGCCAGGCCTGGCTGGTGGCAAAGCCGCCCAGCAGCGAGGCCAGTGAGAACACGATGATCCCGGCGATGAGCACCCGGCGCCTGCCGAGGATGTCGCCGGCCCGGCCACCCAGCAGCAGCAGGCCGCCGAAGGTGAGCGCGTAGGCGTTGACGACCCATTCGAGGCCCGACCCGCTGAAGCCGAGCGCCTGCTGGATGTGGGGGAGGGCGACGTTCACGATGGTCGCGTCGAGCACCACCATCAGCTGCGCGGTGGCGATGACCAGCAGCGCCAGGCCGAGATGGCGGTTACCGGATCCGGTGCCAGTGGCACCGGGGCCGGGCCGCCCGGTCAGGGGCTGTGCGGAAGACATGACTTCTCCTTGTCGAAGGGCGTGCGGTACCGGGCCGCGGCAGGTCGTGCCGGGCGGGAATCAGGGATTGGCTAGCGGACGGGCGGCGTGACGCCGCCGTCGGCACTGGCCCCGTTAACCGTCGACGCCGATGACCGGCGCGCTGACCAGGGCCTCACTCACCTCCTTCCGGTCGCTCGCCGGGCCGGCGGGGTCGGTGGGCCGGGCGGCCGGAGCCGCGAGGATCTTGCGGATGAGGCCCAGCAACTGGGCCCGCTCGTCCGCGTCCAGGGCCTGCCGCCAGGGCAGGCTGGCCAGGACCTCGCCCTGCAGCTGGTGTTGCAGCGCCAGCCCGGCCGGGGTCAGGGCGATCCGCTTGACCCGCCGGTCGGCGGGATCGCTCTCCCGGGTGGCCAGCCCGCGCTGCTCAAGCATGTCGGCGACGCTGGTGACGAAGGAAGGGTCGCAGTGCATCCGCTGGCCCAGTTCCTTCATGGCCATCGGGCAGTCGAGCCGGTGCAGTGCCTTCACGAAGACGCCCGGCACGCCCAGCCGGTGGGCGATGCCTTCCGCCCGCCCGACCAGGAGGCCGATCAGCTCGGCCATGCAGTCGAGGAGGTCGCCATCGATCTGGTCGACGTTGCTGCCCGCCGCTGCCACCCTGCCTCCACGTGCCGGTCACATGCCTGAGGTCGTCAATAGTTGAGCTACTCAAACATAAGCCGGCTCGGTTGACTGAGTCAACTCTTTACCGGATCAATTCTTGACCAGCTAAAGCTATCGGCGCGGTGACGGCGCGGCCGGTGGCAACTGTCCAGGCCGGGGGCAACTGTCCGGGCCGGGCCGGCCGGGACGCGCCCGGCTGGCACTATGGGCACGTTGAATCCAGCCGGCGGCCACACGAGCAGGAAGGGTCACGATGTATGACGCGATGATGGCGGAGACCATCAGCATCGCCGGGCATGGCGGCGACCAGATCGAGGCGTACCTGGCCCGCCCGCTCGGGCCCGGCCCCTGCGGCGGCGTGGTGGTGATCCACCACATGCCCGGGTTCGACGCGCCGACCAAGGAGATAACCAGGACCTTTGCCGTGCACGGCTACCTGGCCATCTGCCCGAACCTGTACAGCAGGGAAGCGCCGGGCGCGAGCCCCGATGACGCGGCCGCGGCGGTCCGCGCGCTCGGCGGTGTCCCGGACGAGCGGCTGGTCGGGGACGTCGGCGGGGCGGCGGCTTTCCTGCGGGCGATGCCGGCCGCCAGCGGCAAGGTGGGTGTCATCGGCTATTGCTCCGGCGGGCGCCAGTCGTTCCTGGCTGCCTGCAGCCTTCCGCTGGACGCCGCCGTCGACTGTTACGGCGCGTTCGTCGTCGGCACCCCGCCCGAGGGCTTCCCGCTCCAGGTCGGGCCGATCGGGCACCTGGCACCGCAACTGTCCTGCCCGCTGCTGGGGCTGTTTGGCGAGGACGACCAGTACCCGGGCCCGGACCAGGTCGCGGAACTGGACAAGACGCTCACCGAGGCGGGCAAGGAGCACGAGTTCCACAGCTATCCCGGTGCCGGGCACGCGTTCTTCTCCGTCAACCGGCCCGCCTACCGGCCGGAGGCGGCGATGGACGGCTGGCAGAAGATTCTGGGATTTCTACGGCCGCCACGTGGCGGCCTGACCGGAGGCCGCGATGTGCACGTACCTGACCGAGAAGGTCGACCTGGCCGGGAGCGGCAAGGGGGCGGCGGGATGGTTCCCGCTGACCGAGGCGACGGTGTACTTCGACCACCCGCAGCACGCCCCCGCCGGCCACACGCTGAACATCGATTTCCGCAACCCCGGGCAGGGACCGTCGGCACGGGTCGCGGTGGAACTGACCGCGGAGTCGGCCCGCGCCCTGGCGGCGGCGATCCAGGCGGCCCTGGCCGCCGCCCCGCCCGGCCTGGCCTGAGCAGGCGGTGCTGAGTGGTCCCGCTCTGAGCGGGCGGCCAGGCCGGGAATGTCGGTGACCCGTGCCAGGATCGGTATCTGGAAGGTGGTGGCATGAAGTTCCGGGTCGAGCATGACGCGCTGGCCGATGCGGTGGCGTGGGTGGCACGGGCGCTGCCGTCGCGGCCGGTGGTGCCGGTCCTGTCCGGCCTGCGGCTGGCGGCGGCCGACGGGCTGACCCTGTCCTGCTTCGACTACGAACTGGCGGCCACCGCCGAGGTAGCTGCCGAGGTAGCCGAGCCGGGAACCGCCCTGGTACCCGGGCGGCTGCTGGCCGAGATCGTCCGCAGCCTGCCCGGCCAGCCGGCCGAGTTCGCCGCCGACGGTGACATGGTGAGCCTGACATGCGGCAGCGCCGAGTTCGCGCTGGTGTCGCTGCCGCTGGCGGAGTACCCCGAGTTGCCGCCCACCCCGCCGGTGGCCGGCACGATCGACGGGGGTGAGCTGGCAGCCGCCGTTGCGCAGGTGCTGCCCGCGGCCAGCCGGGACGACACGCTGCCCATGCTGACCGGGATCTGCCTGGACATCTCGGGCGAGTCGATGAGCCTGGTGGCGACCGACCGGTACCGGCTGGCCGTGCGGGAGCTTCGCTGGGAACCGGCCGACCCCGGGGTCCGGGCGATCGCCCTGGTGCCAGTCCGCACCCTGATGGACGCGGCCAGGACGATGACCGCTGGTGAGCCGGTGCCGGTATCGTTCACCCCGGCCAGCGAGCCCGGGCCGGCGGACGCCGGGCCGCAGCCGGTCAGCGGGATGATCAGTTTCGCCAGCCGGGGGCGGCGGCTGACCGGGCGGCTGATCGGCGGCGAGTTCATCCGCTACCAGTCCCGGTTCCCGGACTCGTTCGGCTGCCGGGCCGAGGTCCCGGCCGCCTCGTTCATCGAGGCTGTCCGGCGGGTGTCGCTGGTCGCGGACCGGGCCAGCCCGGTCCAGCTGAGCTTCGGCCAGGGCCAGGTGGTCGTCGAGGCGCACACCGAAGGCCGGGCGCGGGCGGTGGAGACGGTGACCGCCAGCTTCACCGGCGATGAGCCGGTGATCTCGTTCAACCCGCACTATCTGCTCGACGGGCTGACCGCGGCCGCGGCGGCCAGCGGCCCGGCCCGGCCGCCCGCCAGCCCGGAGGAAACACCGCCGCCATCCGCCAGCGGGACGCTCCGGCTGGAGTTCACCAGCCCGGCCAAGCCGGCCCTGATCACCCCGGCGGGGGAGGGCGGCACGGCAGTGGGGGAGCGGGCTGCCGGCCCGGGCGCGGAGCCGTCGTTCCGTTACCTGGTCGTGCCGCTGAGGTCACCCACCCGGGCCTGATGCCAGGGCTCGCCCGGGCCGCGCCGGTAGTCCGCAGGACTCCCGGCGCCGCGCCGGTCACGGAACGGCCGGGCCGCCCGCCTGCCCAGCCGCCAGAACGCCCGGCTCACCAGTGCTGCCCGGGCCAGCCAGATCACCCGGCCCAGCCACGGCTGCCCGGCCGCGACCGGTACCAGTTCCAGCCAGGCGCCGCTGCGCCAGGCCCGGCGGCCGACCCAGATCAGGGTGGCGGCCAGCGCCGCCAGCAGCAGCACCGGAAGCACCACCAGGCCGGAGATCAGGAGCAGCAGGCCCCCGTGCGGGAGCGAGCCGATCAGCAGCGCACCGCCGGTGACGACGGCGGCGAGCGGCAGCAGGATCGCGAGCGCGACGCGCCGCCGCCGCCGGGTGGGGGCCGGGTGCGGAAGCGGCGGACCGGCCGCCAGCTGGCCGGCGGTGGCGGGCAGGTCGGCGGTCACCAGCGCGAGGTCGCCCGTGGTGACCGCGGCGTAAGCCGCGTCCAGCCGGGCCCGGAACTCGTCCATGGTGAGCCGTCCGGCCGCGTAGTGCTCGCGCAACTGGCCGGCCACTGCCATGCGGTCGGCGTCGCCGGCGCGCCAGCCCGCCGCCGTGGCCGTCCGCCCTGCCGTCATGGGTCCTGTCGCCATGGCCGTTCGCCTTGCTGCCACGGCCCTCCTCCCCATTGCCGTAAGCCGCTGGCGCCAAGATATATCTCGACTTACCGGGAGGCAAGCGGACGGCCTGGCTGCTGGCCGGGTGGCGGGGCTGCTTCGGTATTGAGGAGCACGACCGTGGCCGCGGGGCCGAGCCCCAGCCCGGCCCGCCGCTCCGTGCTGCCGGGACCGGTGATCGCGGCCCGGGCCCCGGCCAGCGACGCGGCACCGCTCGCGCCCGACGAGATGCCCGCCGCCGCCAGTTCGGCCATGGCCCGCCCGGCCTGCTGGTCGGACACGGCAACCGCGGCGTCCAGCCCGCCCGCCAGGTAGGGCCAGGCGAGAGCGGACACGGTACCGCAGTTGAGCCCGGCCATGACGGTGCGCCCGGTCGGGACCGTGACCGGCCGGCCCGCGCGCAGGCTGGCCAGGGCGCAGGCGGCGCGGTCGGGCTCCACCGCGAGCAGGGCCGTGCCCGCGCCGCGGCCGCCGCCCCGGTAGTGGGCGATGGCCGCCTGCGCCAGCGAGCCGACCCCGACCGGCACCACGACCAGGGCTGGCCCGCCGTGCCCGGCCAGTTGCTCGTCCAGCTCGGTGAACAGGGTGGAGTAGCCCTCGGCGATCCAGCCCGGCACCCGCTCGTAGCCCGGCCACGCGGTGTCCTGGAGCAGCACCGCGCCCGGCTGGTCACGCACCCAGTGCGCGGCCGCCGCGACCGCCGCGTCGTAACCGCCGGGCGAGGTGATCACCTCGGCGCCCTCGGCGGCGATCGCGGCCGCGGCCGGCCCGGTGACCACCGCCGGCACCACGACCCGGGCTGCCGCCCCGATCAGCCGGGCCATCCGGGCGACGGCCCGGCCATGGTTGCCGTCGGTGGCGGTCACCAGCACGAGCCCGGGCCGGGCGGCGGCCAGCCGGCGCAGCCCGGGCAGCCCGTGCGGCTCCGGCGAGGCCTCGCCAGCCTCGGTGACCAGCAGCTGGTGTACCGCCCAGGAGGCGCCCAGCGCCTTGAACGAGGGCAGGCCGAGCCGGGACGACTCGTCCTTGACTAGCACCCGGCCTACCCCGAGACCAGCCGTTAGTGACGGAACGTCTATCAATTGTGTCAATGAGTAATCAGGCAGCAGGGCATGGAATGCGGCGGGGGACCGGGACGGCGCTGGGCAGGCCCAGGCCCGGGCCAGGGGAGTGGCATACCAGGGGAGTGGGCCCATGATCCGACGGTAACCGTGCGGCCGGTAGATTCCTGGCTTGTGATCGGCATTCCAGCCGGGGGGAGTGGCACGGGCCACGTCGGCGTCGCGGTGCAGGAGGACGTCGCGGTCATCACCTTGCAGCGGCCGGAGAAGCTCAACGCGCTCACCGCGGACATGCGCCGGGAACTCGCCTCACTGCTGCGCCAGTTCGGGGACGGTGAGACCGCCCGGGGGATCGTGCTCACCGGCGCCGGCCGTGCTTTCTGCGCCGGTGAGGATCTGGCCGCGGCGGCCCGTCTCCCGCCCGGCGGGCTGGCCGGTGAGATCGAGCTGTTCCATGACATCACCCGGGCGGCACTGGCCACGCGGGTGCCAGTCGTCGCCGCGGTGAACGGGATCGCGGTCGGCGGCGCCTGCGAGATGATCCTGTGTTTCGACGCCCGGCTGGGCAGCCCGGTGGCGGAGTTCTTCCTGCCCGAGAACGGCCTCGGGCTGACCATCTCCAACGCCGCCAGCGTGCTGCTGCCACGGCTGGTGGGCCAGCGGGCACTGCGCCTGGTGATCGAGGGGCCCCGGATTGGCGCGGCGGAGGCGCTGGCGGCCGGCCTGCTGGACGAGATCGTGCCGGACGGCCTGACCGAAGCGGCGGTCGCGCTGGTGCACCGCTGGACCCAGGCCCGGTTCGGCGACGGCGGCTCACCTGGAGTTGCTGCGGCCGCCGCTGGCGCTGCTCGAGCCGGCGATGGCCGCGGAAACCGAGGCCGCCCGCCAGGTGGACGCCGCCGGGCTGGCGCGGGCCGGGATCAGCCGGTTCCTGTCCCGCTGACGGCGCCCGCCGGGGGCTCATGCTGGTCGCTGCTCCCGGCCGGCTGGCCGCCGCCTGCTGGCTGGCTGGTGGTAGCTTCAGCGTCGAGCATGGCGCCCAGATCGACATCGCCGGGAGCACCTGGATCAGGGTGAGCCGCCAGTTGGTGAACAGCAACTGAGCCCGCTGAAGAGTGATCGCGACCGCGCCGAACGGCCAGTGCGGCCGAGCGCGGAACGAGCCGCCGGGACTGGCTCAGCCGGATCACCGCGTCCTGTGCGGCTGTCTCATCGCTGTCCCGGATGGCCTGGATCAGCCGCCTGTGCTGGTCGAGTCGGCGGTGAGCCCGGGCAGCCCCATGCGTCGCGGGGCCGGGGAGGCGACGAGCCTGGCACCGGGGCGTCCGGGGCGAAGTGCCAGCCGCATGCCCGTTGCTGTCGATGGCCACCGCTCGGCTCCCTCTCAGTACCCGGCGGGCAACAACCTGACGTAAGCGTCTGGCGACATAATGTATACAGCCATCCCGCCAGGGTGTGCGGCTGTCGAGACCATAATCCGCCGCAGCGTCAAGCCGGTGCACGAGCCACCCGGGAACGGCAACGTAGAGGCGCCAAGGGAGATGCCGTCAGCGTGGAAGGGAAGTGCCGCCAGGGGCCGGGATGATGCGCTATCATCGCGACTTGACATAATGTACATTATCGGCACATGCATTTGCCCCGGCAGAGGCCCTGGCCCGACTGTGGCCGCTGCTGGCGTTCCCGTCGCGATCAGCAGTCGAAGACCGACCAGCAGATGTCGTTCCGCAGCCGCTGGTCGTCGAGTACGAGCTCGCGGATCGGCTCCGGGAGCTGGTCACGCTGCCACCGGCACTCCAGCCGCCCCGCGGCCTCGCCCTCGCCGTCCGGCGCACCAGCACGCACGGCCTTGATCGCATAAGCGGCCGCACCGAGTTCGTGCGCGGCGACGTGCGCGACGGCCCCGGCCTGGCCAGCGGCGTACGCGGCATGCCGGGGCGCCCCGCGCAGATCCCTGGCCGCGGCCATGGCATGGCCCGCCGCCGTGCGGGCCCGGGTCATCGTCACCTCGCCACGTACCCAGGCGCGGGCCTGCTCGATCGCCTGGCGCGGCCGTGGGTCCGCAGGCCGGGCCGACTCGAAGAGGTTAAGGACATGCTCCGCGCACGATGCTGCCCACAGCGCAAGGAGCCGGTGATCGGGGTCGGTGAGGGTCCCACCGCGGCGGATCGTCACGAAGCGAGGGTCCCGGACCTTTGGGAGGATCACGGTCGGCCCTCCTTCTGCTGACTCCGCCCCACCCTAGGCGGAAGCCGGTCAGCTGCTGACGTAGGCCGCAAGGTGCTCGCCGGTGAGGGTGGAACGGGCGGCAACGAGGTCGGCGGGCGTGCCCTCGAAGACAATCCGGCCGCCGTCGTGGCCGGCCCCCGGGCCGAGGTCGATGATCCAGTCGGCGTGTGCCATGACCGCCTGATGGTGCTCGATGACAATGACCGACTTGCCGGAGTTGACGAGCCGGTCAAGCAGGCTGAGCAGCCGCTCGACGTCGGCGAGGTGGAGGCCGGTGGTCGGCTCGTCCAGCACGTAGACGCCGCCCTTCTCGCCCATGTGGGTGGCCAGCTTGAGCCGCTGCCGCTCGCCGCCGGACAGCGTGGTCAGCGGCTGGCCGATGCTGAGGTAGCCGAGCCCGACGTCGGCGAGCCGGCTGAGGATGGCGTGCGCGGCCGGCAGGCCCGCCTCGCCGGCGCCGAAGAACTCCCCCGCCTCAGTCACCGGCATCGCGAGCACCTCGCTGATGTCGCGGCCGCCGAGATGGTAGTCCAGTACCGACGCGTCGAACCGCTTGCCCTCGCACTCCTCGCAGGTGGTGGCGACGCCAGCCATCATCGCCAGGTCGGTGTAGACGACGCCGGCGCCGTTGCAGTTGGGGCAGGCGCCCTCGGAGTTGGCGCTGAACAGCGCTGGCTTCACGCCGTTGGCCTTCGCGAACGCCGCCCGGATCGGGTCGAGCAGTCCGGTGTAGGTGGCCGGGTTGCTCCGCCGCGAGCCGCGGATGCCAGTCTGATCGACCGACACCACACCGGCGCTGGCCGGGATCGACCCGTACATGAGCGAGCTCTTGCCGGAGCCGGCGACGCCGGTGACGACGACCAGCACCCCGAGCGGGATGTTGACGTCGACGTGCTGCAGGTTGTGCGTGGTCGCGCCGCGGATCTCCAGCCTGCCGGTGGGCGTCCGCAGCTTCTCCTTGACCGCGGCCCGGTCGCCCAGATGGCGCCCGGTGATGGTGCCGCTGGCCCGCAGCCCATCGACGGTGCCCTCGAAGCAGACGGTGCCGCCCGCCGTGCCGGCGCCGGGGCCGAGATCGACGATGTGGTCGGCAATCGCGATCGTCTCCGGCTCGTGCTCCACGACCAGCACCGTGTTGCCCTTGTCCCGCAGCTGCAGCAGCAGCTCGTTCATCCGCTGGACGTCATGCGGGTGCAGGCCAATAGTGGGTTCGTCGAAGACGTAGGTGACGTCGGTGAGCGGGGAGCCGAGATGGCGGATCATCTTGGTGCGCTGCGCCTCACCACCGGACAGCGTGCTAGCGGGACGGTCGAGCGAGAGGTAACCCAGCCCGATCTCCGCGAACGAGTCGAGCGTGTGCTGCAGCGCGGCCAGCAGCGGCGTCACCGAAGGCTCATCAAGGCCGCGGACCCATTCGGCCAGGTCGGTGATCTGCATCGCGCAGGCATCGGCGATGTTGATCCCGCCGATCCGCGACGAGCGGGCTGCCGCACTGAGCCGGGTGCCGTCACACTCCGGGCAGGCGGTGAAGGTGACCGCCCGGTCCACGAACGCCCGGATGTGCGGCTGCATCCCCTCCTTGTCCTTGGACAGCATCGACCGCTGGATCCGCGGAAGCAGCCCTTCGTAGGTCATGTTGATGCCCGCGATCTTCATCCTGACCGGCTCGTGGTGGAGGAAGTCGTGCAGCTCCTTCTTGGTGTAGTCGCGGATCGGCTTGTCCGGGTCGTAGAAGCCCGACTCGATGTAAAGCCGGGAGTTCCAGCCGCCCCCCGTGTAGCCGGGGGCGGTGATCGCGCCCTCGTTGAGCGACTTGGAGTCGTCGAACAGCTGGGTGAGGTCGATGTCGGTGACCGTGCCCCGGCCTTCGCAGCGCGGGCACATGCCGCCGGTAATGCTGAAGCTGCGCCGCTCCTTCACGGTCTTCCCGCCGCGCTCGAACGCGACCGCACCCGCTCCGCTGATCGAGGCGATGTTGAACGAGAACGCCTTGGGCGAGCCAATGTGCGGCTGCCCGAGCCGGCTGAACAGGATGCGCAGCATCGCATTGGCGTCGGTGGCGGTGCCGACCGTTGACCGGGGGTCGGCACCCAGCCGCTGCTGGTCAACGATGATCGCGGTGGTCAGCCCTTCGAGGAGGTCGACCTCGGGCCGCGCCAGCGTCGGCATGAAGCCCTGCACGAAGGCGCTGTAGGTCTCGTTGATCAGCCGCTGTGACTCGGCGGCGATCGTGTCGAACACCAGCGAGCTCTTGCCCGAACCGGAGACGCCGGTGAACACCGTCAGCCGGCGCTTGGGGATCTCGACGCTGACATCCTTCAGGTTGTTCTCGCGTGCGCCGTGCACGCGGATCAGATCCTGGCTGTCGGCAAGGTGCAGCGCGGGCGGCTGCGTGTCCGTCCTGGTGGCCATGCTCATCCGTTTCATCTGCTCGCGCCGCCCGGGAGCCGGGGCTGGCGCTGGCTCCCCCGGCCCAGTGCTGGTCGTGAATCAGTCCCGGTCGTGAATCAGCCCTGGTCCTGGACCAGCCCGAGGACGTTGCCGTCGGGGTCGGTGAAGGTAGCCACCAGGCGGCCACCACCGACGTTGCGCGGAGGCTCCTTGACGGTGGCACCCGCGGCGGTCACCTCGGCCAGCTTCGCCTCGATGTCCGCTACGTGCCAGTAGGCCACCGGCGAGGTCATGCCCTGCGCTGCACCGCCCGGCACCAGCCCGACCTGCTGGCCTTCGGCCTCGAAACCGACGTAATACTCCGAGTCAGCCATCGGCGCGACGCCAAGCAGAGCGGCATACACCGCCTTTGCCCTCGCCAGGTCGGATACGGGGTGCAGCACGATCTTGATGCCCTCAGTGGAAGAGCCGGTCATCGTCACTCCTTGATGTCCACAGTCACATCTGCCTGGGTTCCTGGTCAGCAGCCAGGCTAGCTGCGGCCCGGTCACCCGCGCTTCTCCATTCGTGACCAGCCTGCTGACCGGGCAGCCTCAGGGACGGGACTCCCCCGTTCGGGGGCATCCTGCCATGAGGGCCTGTCACTCTCAGTAATCAAATGTAACTCAATGAGTGATGAAATGCCGACCAGCGCGCCGGTGCAACGCCAGCCTCTCCCCCGTGGTCAGCCTCTCCCCCAGCCGGCCGGCGGTACCCCAAGGGCCGTGCCCGGCCAGGCGCGGCTTAGCCGCCCGGCGGCTACTGAGCACCCAGCCGTCCATGGTAGGCATGGCGCATGGCCGAACTCATCCCCCGGCGGGTTCTCTTCGGTAACCCGGACCGTGCCCGTCCCATGATCAGCCCCGATGCCAGCACGCTGGCCTGGATCGCCCCCCGGGACGGGGTGCTCAACGTGTGGACCGCCCCGCTGGGCCCGGACGGGGCCGACTGGCCCGCGGCCCGGGTGGTGACCGACGACACCGACCGCGGGATCCGGTTCTACGCCTGGGCCCACGACGGGCGCCACCTGCTGTACCTGCAGGACACCGGCGGCGATGAGAACTGGCGGCTGCACGACGTGGACCTGGCGACGATGCAGCGGCGGGACCTCACCCCGTTCGACGGGGTGCAGGCTCAGCTCATCGCCATCGAGAAGAAGTTCCCCACCGAGGTGCTGGTCGGGCTGAACCGCGACAACCCGCAGCTGCACGATGTCTACCGGCTCGACCTGGTCACCGGTGATCTGGTCAAGGAGGTGGAGAACCCCGGCTTCATCGGCTGGGTCGCCGACGAGGGCCTGGTCGTCCGGTGCGGGATCGCCCCGCAGCCCGACGGCGGCCTGGTGCTGATGGTCCGGGACGGGGCGGCCGGCGACTGGCGGCCGCTGCAGGCCATCGCCGCCGAGGATGCGATGACCAGTGAGCCGATCGCGATCAGCGCGGACGGCAGCTCGCTGCTGGCCACCAGCTCGGTCGGTGCCAACACCGCCCGGCTGGTCCGGACGAACCTGGCCACCGGGGATACACAGGTGCTGGCCGAGGACCCGGAAGCCGACGTCACCGCGGTCCGGCTGCACCCAGACACCCGGGAACCGCAGATCGTCACGATCCTCCGGGAGCGGTCGCACTACCTGGCACTGGACCCGGCCGTAGCCGACGACCTCACCGCCATCCGGGCCCTGCACCCAGGTGATCCGGGGATCGGCGACGGCGACGACGGCGACCAGCTGTGGGTGGTGGGCTTCACCAACGACACCGGTGCCGTGCCCTACTACCTGTACGACCGGCAGCGCCGGGCGGCACACTTCCTGTTCGAGCACCAGCCGGGGCTGTCGCGCTACCAGCTGGCGCCGATGGAGCCGGTCGAGTTCACCGCCCGGGACGGGCTCACCATCCACGGATATGCCACCTTCCCGCCCGGCGGCGGCCGCAACGGGCTGCCCATGGTGCTCAACGTGCACGGCGGGCCATGGGGGCGGGACGCCTGGGGGTTCGACCCCGAGGCACAATGGCTGGCCAATCGCGGCTACCTGTGCCTGCAGGTCAACTTCCGCGGCTCGACCGGTTACGGCAAGGCATTCGTCAACGCCGGTGACCGCGAGTGGGGCGGGAAGATGCAAGACGACCTGCTGGACGCGGTCGGCTACGCGGTCAGCCAGGGCTGGGCCGACCCGGCCCGGGTAGCGATCTACGGCGGCTCCTACGGCGGTTACGCCGCCCTCGCCGGGGTCGCTTTCACCCCGGACACGTTCCGCTGCGCGGTCGACATCGTCGGCCCGTCCAACCTGAAGACGCTGATCGAGACCATCCCGCCGTACTGGGCACCGATGATCGCCGTGTTCCACACCCGGGTGGGCGACCCGGAAAAGGATGCTGACTTCCTGTGGTCGCGCTCCCCGCTGTCCCGGGCGGCCAGCATCCGCACCCCGCTGCTGATTGCCCAGGGCGCCAACGACCCACGGGTCAAGCAGGCCGAGTCGGAGCAGATCGTGGCCGCCCTGCGGGCGGCCGGAATCGACCACGCGTACATGCTGTTCCCGGACGAGGGCCACGGGTTCGCCAAGCCGGAGAACCGGCTGCGGTTCTACGCCGCCGCGGAGCAGTTCCTGGCCCGTCACCTGGGCGGCCGGGCCGAGGAGTAACTCCGATGGTGGAGCTCAAGAGCGATGCGGCGGTGGCCGCCATGCGCGAGGCGGGACGGGTGGTCGCGCAGGCGCTGGCCGCGGTCCGGGACCGCGCCGCGGTGGGGACGTCACTGCTGGAACTGGACGAGGTCGCGCACGACGTGCTGCGCGCGGCCGGGGCCAGTTCCCCCTTCCTGAACTACCGGCCGAGTTTCGCGCCCACCCCGTTCCCGGCGGTGATCTGTGCGTCGGTCAACGATGTCATCGTGCACGGCATCCCGGACGGCTACCTGCTGCGGGACGGCGACCTGGTGAGCATCGACTGCGGCGCCGAACTGGAGGGCTGGACCGGGGACGCGGCCATCAGCTTCACGGTGGGCGCCGCGGGCCAGGCCGACCTGCTGCTCATCGAGACGGCCGAGAAGGCGCTCGCCGCCGGGGTGGCAGCGGCCGTGGCCGGGAACCGGATCGGCGACATCTCCGCCGCCATCGGCGCGGTGTCGCACACCGCCGGGTACGGCATCCCGGCCGGGTTCGGGGGGCACGGCATCGGCCGCCGGATGCATGAGGACCCGCACGTCCCCAACGACGGGCGGCCGGGCCGTGGCATGCGCCTGCGGCCGGGGCTGGTGCTGGCCATCGAGCCGATGGTGATGGCCGGCGGCGGTGAGGACTTCGCGGCCGCGCCGGACGGCTGGGCGCTGCACACCGTGGACGGCAGCCGGGCCGCGCACGCCGAGCACAGCGTCGCCATCACCGACAGCGGGCCCCGCATCCTCACCCTCCCCTGAGCCAGCACGTGAGTCCCGACCTGGATCAGGCGCGCGCCTCGTCCATGAGGGCGGCCAGCGCGGGCTCGGGCTGCAGCACGTACAGGCCGCCGGTGAGCCGGTCGGTGACCCAGATCAGCCCGCTGGCATCCACGAACAGATCGTTGATCTGCGGGACCGCCTGGCCGGGCGGTGGTTCCGGGAGCCAGTGCGCGGCCTCCACCGGGTGACCGGGATCGGCCAGGTCATAGACCCGCACGCCAGCACTGAAATAGGTGGCGAACACGAGCCGCTCGCTGCGGTAGGAGCCGGGCTGGTTCTCGTGCAGGTTATGGGCGCCGAACCGGAGCGGCAGGCCGTCGAACCCGGCCGGATGCGGGCAGTCCGCCAGCACCGCCGGGGTGGCGCCGGCCACATCGATGACCCGGATTGACCGGCGGGGTGCGTGCGGGCCGTCCGTCACCTGCTCGTCGGTGGCGACCACCAGCCCGCGCCCGGGCAGCGGCAGGCAGGTGTGGGTGGAGCCACCGTCCCAGGCCAGGTGCGCCACCCGCCGGGGCCGGGTGACGTCGGCCACGTCCAGCACCACCATCCCGGCGTCGTCGTAGCCGAGGTAGGCGCGGCCGCCATCGATCAGCGCGTGGTGCGCGGCGTACCGCTCCCCCGCCGGCCAGGACGGTTCCTCGTCCTCCCGCTGTCCGGGCCACCACCACTGGGCGGCTGTCGCCGGCCGGGCCGGGTCGGCCAGGTCCAGCACCATCCAGATCCGGTCGCGGAACCCATCGGGGATGACCGAGAAGTGTGCGTACCGGCCACCGGTCCACACCACCCGGTGCACACCCCGGCCGCCGCTGGGCCAGAACGCGATCTGCTCCGGCCGCAGTGGGTCGGCGAGCCGGTAGATGGCCAGCCCGGCCGAGAACGGCCCGGCCGCAGCCGCCCGGTACGGGAACTTCTCATGGTTGACCAGCAGCAGGCCGTCCGCCACCTGCACCTTGTGGGTGTGGCTGCGCGCGGGCGCGGGCCACTGGGCCGCCAGCCGGGGCCGGGCGGGATCGGTGACGTCCAGCACCGTGGTGCCCATCCCGGTGGTGCCGGTGTGCCCGACGTACAGCGCGTCGCCGTGCCGGATCACCTGCATGCCATCGCCGGAGCCGCCCAGGTCGTGCTGGGCGAGCAGGCGCAGCCCGGAGGCGCTGGCGGTCCGCGCCCCGCTGGTCATGCCCGCGTCGCCGGCGCCCGGCTCACCCGGCCGCCGAGCTTGTCCGCGGCCCAGTCCGCGGCAGCGTAGCGGTGGAACGGTGCCAGGTTGGCACAGCCGTGGTTGCCCTCCATCAGCAGCAGCAGCTCGGCGGGCCCGCCCGCCTCGTCGACCAGGCGCTGCGCGTGCTGCCACGGGATCAGCCGGTCCAGCTTGCCCATGACCGCCAGCAGCGGGCACCGGATCAGTTCCGCCCGCCCGGCCAGCGACAGCGTGTCCGCCTTGGCCCGGGCGGTGTCCAGGTCCGGCGAGCCGGACCGGATCCGGAACGCCTCCCTGGTGAGGATCGGCAGGTTGTCCCAGTTATCGGCGAAGTTGTAGGGCCCGGCCAGCGCGATGCATGCCTTGACCCGGCTGTCACCGCTGGCCACCCGGGGTGCGTAGTAGCCGCCCAGGCTGACTCCCCAGACGCCGACCCGGTCCGGGTCGAGGCTGGGTACCCGGGCCAGGTGGTCGATGATCGCCCCGCCGGGCACCTCCCAGTCCCCCCGGATCGCCAGCTCGTACTCGGCTTCTCCCTGGCCCGGGCCATCCACGCTGAACGTGGCCAGCCCCCGGGCCAGGAACAGCGCCTCGGTGCTGCGCAGCTCCTCCTTGGCCGAGTCCAGCCCCGGGATCATGATCATCACCGGGTGCGGGCCGGGTCCGGCCGGCTCCCGCAGCACGCCCACCATCTGCGCGCCGTCGAACGGGATCTCGATCCGGTGGCCGGGCGGGTCAAGGTAGGGCAGCGCATCGTTGAGGCAGCCGACCGCCTTCAGGTGGGCGGCACGCATCTGGCCGAGGTCGTTGACGAACAGGAACTTGGCGAAGTGGTAGTACACCGCCGCCTGCGCCAGATGCGCACCCGCCGACATTTCCCGGCCGGCGGCGAGCGCGTCCCGGCCCAGCTGCTCGTGCTCCGCCGCCACCGCGCTCCACCCGGCACACCAGTCATCCCAGGAAGCCAGCCCGCTGGTGATGCGCTCGAAATCGCCGGCGGTCACGCCGTTCATCGTGAACCGCGGCGCCCAGTGGGAGATGGCCATGGCTACCCGGTCGTCCATCATGCTTTCCTTCCGACTCGCTGGCGATTCTGCAAACGAATGCATACTCTGCCAGGTAGGCATGGTCAAGCCTGAGGGTAACGATCCCCGCCGCTGCCGCCCCGGGCCGGCCCGTCCGGCCGCCGGCAGCGGCGGGCGAGGGAGACGATGGACCAGCACGAACTGCACCTGACCGTGAACGGCCAGAGCCGCACGCTGAGCTGCGAGCCGGACGCCCCGCTGCTGGACGTGCTCCGCCATGAGCTGGGCCTGTCTGGCCCCCGGTTCGGCTGCGGGCTCGGGCTGTGCGGCGCGTGCTTCGTGCTCATCGACGGCGAGCCCCGCTCCTCTTGCGACTTCCCCGCCTCGGCAGCCGAGGGCTGCCAGGTGACCACCGTGGAGGGGCTGCTGGACGGCGGCAGCCTGGACCCGGTCCAGCAGGCGTTCCTCGACGAGCAGGCCGCTCAGTGCGGGTACTGCACGTCCGGCATGGTGGTGAGCGCGGTCGCGCTGCTGCGCCGGACGCCCTCACCCACCGAGCAGCAGGTGCGGGAGGCGCTGGACGGCAACCTGTGCCGCTGCGGCGCGCACCGCCGGGTCATCGGCGCGGTCATGAAGGCGGCCAGTGGCGCCGCCGGCCGGTCTGCCGGATGAGCCGGCCATCAGACCTGCCGGCCACCCTGGCCGCTAACCCGCTGCTGGCGGCGTGGCTCGACTTCACCGAGCCGGGTGTGGTGACGATCAGAATCCGGCAAGGTCGAGTACGGCCAGGGCGTGTGGACCGCCCTCTGCCAGATCGCGGCCGAGGAACTCGACGTCGATCTGGCCCGGGTCCAGATCGCCCCGGTGAGCACCGCTACCAGCCCCGACGAGGGGATCACCTCGGGCAGCAGGTCGATCGAAGAGTCGGGGTCCGCGCTGCGGCAGGCGTGTGCGCAGGCCCGGTCCGCCTTTCTGGCCACCGCCTCGGACCTGCTGGGCACCGACGCGCCCGCGCTGGCGGTGGCCGACGGCGAGATCACCGATGGCGGCACCGGGACCGGGCTCAGCTACTGGTCGCTGTCTGGGCGGGGACTGCTGGACCGGGCGGCGGGTGAGCCGCGGCCGCCCAAGCCGCCTGCCCGCTGGTCGGTCGCGGGCCGCAGCGCCCCCCGGATCGACCTCCCGGACAAGGTGACCGGGCGGCCGCGGTTCCTGCACGATCTGGTCCTGCCTGGCATGCGGTACGGCCGGGTGGTCCGGCCACCCGGCCCGGCGGCGGTGCTGCTGTCCCCCGGCGACCCGGCGCTGCCGCCCGGCGTGATGACCGTCCGGGACGGCTCTTTCCTCGGTGTCATCGCCACCACCGACCGGCTGGCCCTGGCCGCTGCGGCGGCCCTGGCGAAGGCGGCGAGCTGGCAGCTGACCCCATCCCTGCCCGATGAGCACGACCTGCGGGGATTCCTGCTGGCCGCCCCGGCGGAGGCGGTGACCGTGGACGAGCGGCACGACCAGCGCGCGGCCGCCTCGGTCACCCGCACCCTGACCGCGGAATACACCCGGCCCTTCCTGGCGCATGCCTCGATGGCCCCCAGCTGCGGGATCGCCCGCTGGGACGAGGGGCAGGTGACCGTCTGGAGCCATACCCAGGGGCCGTTCGCGCTGCGCGGCGCCATCGCCACCGGGCTGGGCCTGGCGGCAGCCCAGGTCACGGTCAACCATGTTGAGGGTGCGGGCGCCTACGGGCATAACGGCGCCGACGACGCGGCCATGGACGCGGTGCTGCTGGCCCGTGCGGTGCCCGGCCACCCGGTCCGGGTGCTGTGGCGGCGTGAGGACGAGATGAGCTGGGCGCCACTGGGCTCGGCCATGCTGGCCCGGGTGTCGGCCGGGCTCGACGCCGGCGGCCGGATCGCCAGCTGGCGGCAGGATGTCTGGAGCAACGGCTTCATCGGCCGCCCCGGCACCGGTGGCGAGCCGCGGCTGCTGGCGCTGGCCCACCGGGCCGGTGGCGAGCCGATCAGCCCGGCGGCGGACGGCCCGCCGACCGGCGCCATGGGCTCCACCCGCAACGCCGTGCCGGGCTACGACATCGCCGACCGGGTGGTCGTCCGGCACCGCCTGCTCACCATGCCGATCCGCACCTCCTCGCTGCGTTCGCTCGGCGCCTTTCTCAACGTCTTCGCCATCGAGTCGGCCATGGACGAGCTGGCCGCGGCGGTGGGCATGGACCCGGTGGCGTTCCGGCTGGCCCACCTGCCCGACCCGCGTGGCAGCCGGGTGATCGAGCAGGTGGCGGACCTGGCCGGCTGGGCGGGCCGCCCGGCCGGCGGCGATGGTACCGGCTACGGCCTGGGCTACGCCCGTTACAAGGGCACCTCCGGCTACTGCGCGGCGGTGGCCCGGGTCGAGGCGGAGACCGAGGTGCGGCTGACCCATGTGTGGCTGGCCGTGGACGTCGGCCGGGTCATCAACCCGGACGGGGTCATCAACCAGGTGGAAGGCGGCGCCATCCAGAGCGCCAGCTGGGCGCTGCGTGAGCGGGTGCGGTTCGACCGGACCCGGATCACCTCGGTGAACTGGGACACCTACCCCATCCTCCGGTTCACCGACGTGCCCCAGGTGGGGGTGCGGATCGTGAACGCCCCCGGTGAGCGGGAGACCGGCGCGGGCGAGGTCGCGCAGGGCCCGGTGGCGGGCGCGATCGGCAATGCGGTGGCGGACGCGGTGGGGGTGAGGGTCCGGGATCTGCCGCTCACCCGGGACCAGGTGGCCCGGGCGATCGCGGACAGCTGAGCAGGCCGGGCAGCCGGGCAGCCGGGCAGGCCGGTTAGTGCGGGCCGAACAGGGCGCTGACCGACTCGCCCTCGTGAATGCGGCGGATCGCCTCGGCCAGCGCTGGGGCCACCGACAGCACGGTCAGCTTGCCCGGATATGGTGCGGGCACCGGCACGGTGTTGGTGCACACGATCTCGGTCACCTCCGGCTGGGCGGCGAGCCGCGTCAGCGCGCCATCGCAGAACAGCCCGTGCGTGCAAGCGATCCGGATCCTGCGCACGTCCTGCTCGCGCAGCCGGGCCAGCAGTTCCATCAGGGTGGTGCCGCGGGCGATCTCATCGTCGAGCACGATCGCGTCCCGCCCCGCCACTTCGCCGATGATGGAGCTGATGGTCACCTGGGTGTCGCTGATGCGCTGCTTGGCCGCTGCCGCGACCGGCACCCCCAGCATGCGCGCGAACGCGGCGGCGGACTTGGCGTATCCCAGGTCGGGTGCGACCACCACCGTCCCGGACAGGTCGTCGCCGGCGAAATACCCGGCTAGCTCACGCAGTGCGTGCAGGTGGTCAGCGGCGGACTTGGCGTATCCCAGGTCGGGTGCGACCACCACCGTCCCGGACAGGTCGTCGCCGGCGAAATACCCGGCTAGCTCACGCAGTGCGTGCAGGTGGTGACCGGGACCGAGAAGAAGCCATGCACCTGCGGGGCGTGCAATGTCATCGTCAGCACCCGGTTGGCGCCGGCGGTGACCAGCAGGTCCGCGACCAGCCGCCCGCCGATCGAGACCCGTGGCATGCTCTTCTTGTCCGAGCGGGCGTAGGCGTAGTGAGGTATCACGGCGGTCACCCGGGCCGCCGAGGCGCCCCGGGCCGCGTCCAGCATCAGCAGCAGTTCCACCAGGTGCTCCTGCACCGGCGAGCTCAGCGGCTGGATGAGGAAGACATCCCGTTCCCGGCAGTTCGACTGCAGCTGGACCTCCAGGCAGTCGCTGGCGAACCGCTGGATCTGGACCGGCCGCAGCGGCTCACCGAGGACCTGGCAGATCTCCGCCGCCAGCTCCGGGTGGGCGCTGCCGGTGAAGACGGCGATGTCCCGCACGCTGCCCAAGGCTACTCGGCTGGGTCCTGCTCCCCCGCCCGCTGGCGTGCCAGTTCCCGGCCGGCCCTGCGCAGCCAGCGCGCCGGATCGGCCAGTGCGGGCCCGCTCCCGCCCGCCAGGGCGGTCAGGGTGAGGACGGCAACCCCGGGTGGTGGCGGGCCGCCCAGCTGCCCGGCCACGACCGCCGCCGGGACGCCCGCGGCCGCCGCGGCGGCCAGCGCCAGGCCCGTCACCTTCCCGGTCAGTGAGGTCGGGTCGAACCGGCCCTCGCCGGTGACCACCAGGTCCGTGGCCGCGATCGCCTGGTCCAGGCCGGCCAGCCGGGCAAGTTCGGGGCCGCCGGGAGTGATGGCCGCACCCCAGCCGGCCGCCAGCCCGTAACCGGTGCCGCCCGCGGCCCCTGCCCCGGGCGCCCCTGGGTGACCGCCGAGCAGGTCCGCCAGCCGGGCCAGGCCCGCCTCCAGCCGGGCCACCTGGCCGGGAGTGGCGCCCTTTTGCGGGCCGAACACCGTGGCCGCGCCGGCCGGCCCCAGCAGCGGTGCGGTGACATCGGCAAGGCAGACGGCCGGGGCAGGCGGTGGCCGCAGGCCGGAGGTGTCGACCGTGGCCAGCCGGGCCAGCGCCCCGCCGCCGGGCGGCAGCGGGCGGCCAGCGGTGTCGAGGAACCGGGCGCCGAGGGCGGCCAGCGCCCCCGTGCCGCCGTCGGTGGCGGCGGAGCCGCCGAGCCCGACCAGCAGGCGGCGGGCGCCCTCGTCCAGCGCGATGGCGAGCAACTCCCCCAGCCCGGAGGTCTGCGCCCGCATCGGGTCCGGGCGGGCCAGCAGCGGCAGTCCGCTGGCCCGCGCAAGTTCCACCGCCGCGGCCCCGCCCGGCAGCTGAAGCCAGTCGCACGTCACTGGCGCGCCGCCGGGGCCGGTGACCCGGGCACGCCGCCAGCGGGCCCCCGGCACCCGTGCCGCCAGCACCTCCAATGTGCCCTCGCCGCCGTCGGCCAGCGGCAGGCAGGTCACCAGGTCGCCCGGGCGGGCGGCGCGCCAGCCAGCCGCCAGCGCGGTGGCGGCAGCGGCGGCGGTGATGCTCCCCTTGAACGAGTCGGGGGCGATCACCACCCGCACCCGGCGCTCCTAGTCCCCGGCGGGCTGGTACCGGGGCAGGCCCAGCTTCTCGCGGATGGCCTGCTGGATCTCGTCCTTGCCGGGCCGGGCGTCTACCGTGGCCACGTACTCCTTGCGGCGGAACAGGTCCAGCACTGGGTTGGTCTTCTCGTGGTAGTCGCGCAGCCGGACCGCGAGCGCCTCCTCAGTGTCGTCTTCCCGGGTGACCAGGGTGCCACCACAGACGTCACAGATGCCTTCCACGGCCGGGCGGCCCGCGATCAGGTTGTAGTCCATGCCGCAGCCCGAGCACAGCCGGCGGGCGAGCACCCGGCGGCGCACCTCGGTGTCGGGCAGATCCAGCTCGATCACGCCGTCGATGTCGTAGCTCTCCAGGAAGAACTCCGCCTGCCGCCGGTTGCGCGGGAAACCGTCGATGACGAACCCGTAGTTCCAGTCGTGCTGGCTGAGCCGCTCGGCGGTCACCGCCTCGGCCAGGTCGTCACCGACCAGTTCGCCGGCCGCCATGGTGCGCCGTACCTGGGCTCCCAGCTTGGTGTGCTGCTGCACGTGCCAGCGGAAGATGTCGCCGACGCTGATGTGCACCAGGTCCAGGTCTGCGCAGAGCAGCGCGGCCTGGGTGCCCTTGCCGCTGCCCTGGACCCCCATGATGACGTATTTGCGCATGTCAGGCTGGTACCGCTCAGGCGTAGTAGCGGAAGACGGCCTGGGCGGCGCAGGCGGGCTTCTCGCTGCCAGCAAGCTCCACCGTGAAGTCCAGCACCGCCTGCGCGGCGTTGACCCCGGCGTCCTCGACCGCACCGATCTGGGCGGCCAGCCTGACCTTCGAGCCGACCGGGACCGGGGCGGGGAAACGGACCTTGTTCAGCCCGTAGTTGATCCCCATCCGCACGCCCCTGACCTCCAGCAGTTCGGACAGCAGGTGCACCACCAGTGACAGGGTCAGATAGCCGTGCGCGATCGTGCCGCCGAACGGTCCCGCGGCCGCCTTCTCGGCGTCGACGTGGATCCACTGGTGGTCGCCGGTCGCGTCGGCGAAGGCGTTCACCCGGTCCTGGGTGATCTCCAGCCAGCCGGTGTGGCCAAGGTCGGTGCCGGCCAGGGCCTTGAGTTCGTCGAGCCCGTTCGCGGTGACGGTCATCGGGGTCCTCCTGTGGTGCGGTGGCGGGGCGGCTGGCGCCGCCGGGCCTGCGGTCAGCCGTCCAGTCCCAGGCGGCGTTCGCAGTTCCGGCGGACTTTCGGGTCGAGCGAGTCCCGCAGCAGTGGCCAGTCCTCCCGCAGCAGCCGGGCGTTGAGGAACCGGGCCATGTCGTTGCGCCGTCCCTGGGTGATCACGATGCCATACAGGCGCGGCGCAGCTGGTCGTCGGACAGGTCGAACTCACGCAGTCCCGGCCAGGCCAGGTGACGAGGCAGCACCACGACTCCCTGAGCGGGCCCGTGCAGTTCGTCCAGGCTGGCCGGGAGCCGCTCGGCCCGGGCCGAGCGGCCGGGCAGCAAATCGGCCAACGGCATGCTCCGATTATCACCGACGCCGGTGCGGCCCGCGCCGGGCCCAGCCGATACCTGCCGGGCCCGGGCCCGCCCCTGCCGGTACCTGGCCGGGCCTGCGCCAGGCCCGCGGGATACCCGTCCGGCCCCGCTACACTCGGCCTCATGTCCGGCACGCAGGCGGCCCGCCGGTGGCGGTTCCTGTACACCCCCAAGTGGCTGGGCTGGCATCTTCTGATTGCCGCCAGCGTGGTCGGCATGCTCTGGCTGGGCGACTGGCAGCTACGGCGGGCGGAGGCAGGCAACGCGCTCAGCTGGGCATACACCTTCGAATGGCCGCTCTTCGCGATCTTCGCGGTGTTCTTCTGGATCAAGACGATCCGGGACGAGGCCCACCTCGATGACGCGGACGAGGCCGCACCGGCCGCCGGGATCAGCCTTCCGGCCGGCGCCCGGCCGGCCCCAGCTTCGGCGGCCGGCGCCTCGGTGACCGGGGTGGAAGCGGCGGAGCCGGGCGAGCCGGAGGACCCCGACCTCACCGCCTATAACGCCTATCTCGCCCGGCTCAGTAAGGAGGTAAAGGGCCATGGCCGCTGGCATGGGCTCAGGTAGCCGCTGACGGCGGCAAAGCTAACAGCGCGAGAAGGAGGTCAGGCCGGTGCGCCTGAATGTCATCTTGTACCGGGTGATGGCCTACATCACTGGTGTGGTGCTGATCGTCTTGTGCGTGCTGGCCATCATGCAGGCGTTCACCAACGACAGCGGGCTGGTGAACGTGGTGGGCACCATCCATGGTGGCCTGTACATCATCTACCTGCTGGTCGCGTTCCCGCTCAGCCGGCGGCTGCGACTTACCGCGGGACCAACGGTGGCGCTGCTGCTGGCCGGCACCATCCCGGTGATGACCTTCATCGTGGAGCGCTGGATCAGCCATCGCTACATCGACCCGGCGCTGGCCGCGCTGCCCGCGCAGGCGCCGCCGGCGGCCGCCGGCGCCTGAGGCGGCCGGCGGAGTTCGCCGCGCCGGCAGCGGGCGTTTCCGCACTGGTCACAGCCATGACGCATACTCGCAGCATGCAGACCGGGTTCCTGGACCACCCAGGACCGCTGGCCTTCGCGCACCGGGGCGGCCCCGCGCATGCGCCGGAGAACTCCTGGCGCGCGTTCGAGCATGCGGTCGGGCTCGGCTACCGGTATCTGGAGACCGATGCGCAGGCAACCGCGGATGGGGTGCTGATCGCCTTCCATGACCGCACCCTGGAGCGGGTCACCGGCCGCCCCGGCCGGGTGTCCCGGCTGCCGCTGGCCGAGATATCGGCGGCCCGGATCGGCGGCACCGAGCCCATCCCGGTGCTGGAGGACCTGCTGGCCGCCTGGCCGGATGTGCGCTTCAACATCGATATCAAGGACGGCCCGGTGATCGCGCCGCTCGCGCAGGTTCTCCGGCGCACCAACGCCTGGGACCGGGTCTGCGTCTGCTCGTTCTCAGCCGCCCGGCTGTGGACCGCCCGGCGGGTACTTGACCGGCCGGTGTGCATGGCCGCGTCACCGCTGGGCACGGCAGTGGTCAGGTTCGGCGGGCCGCGTGGCGCCCGCGGCCCCGCCCACCGCGGCCCGCACCGCATTGAACCGGCGGTCAGCCCGGCCGCCGGCCACCGGCCGGGGGGCCCGGCCGCCGGGCAGGCCAGCCTGCTGGCGGACCGGCTGGCCCGGGCCGGGGTGCAATGTGCCCAGGTACCGGTGCGGATGGCCACCAGCGCCTTCATCGTCCGGGCACACGCACTGGGCCTGCAGGTCCACGTCTGGACCGTCAATGAGCGCCCGGTCATGCAGAGCCTGCTCGACCACGGGGTGAACGGGATCATGACCGACGAGACGGTCGCGCTGCGGGAGGTGCTGTCCGGGCGCGGGCAGTGGCACCCGCGGGTGCCCGGCTGACACCCAGCGGGCGGCTCAGGGCGGCGAAGTGTGGCCGCCCGGCCTGGGTTGGAACCGTGGCTCAGCGGGAATCTTGTCCGGGTACTCAGCGTTAACCACCTGAACGGCTGAGCGCCTGGGAGGCAATGTCATATGGCCGAACGCGCACTTCGTGGCACCCGGCTCGGGGCAACGAGCTATGAGAATGACCGGAACACCGACCTGGCCCCACGCCAGGACATTGCTTTCGACTGCCCCAAGGGCCACCACTTTACCGTGCCGTTCGCCGCGGAAGCGGAAGTTCCCGCCACCTGGGAATGCCGGGTTTGCGGCGCGATTGCGCTCACGGCCACTGGCGACCAGCCCAGCCCGAAGAAGGCCAAGCCACCGCGCAGTCACTGGGACATGCTGCGGGAGCGGCGGTCCATCGCGGACCTGGAGCAGGTGCTCGCCGAACGGCTTGCCCTGATCCGTGGGGAGCGCGAACTGCCCGCCGAAGCGGAGGCGAAAGAGCAGCCCCGGGCCAGGCAGCGCAAGAGCGCCTAGGGCCGCGCAGGCACCGGGCCAAGGGCTCAGCCGGCAGACTCCTCGCTAGGCTCAGCTGGCGGATTCCCGCCAGGCTCAGCTTCGCGGGTGCTGGGTTTGCCACGCTGCCCGGTCAGCCCCCAGACGGCGACCCGCCAGAAGGCCTCGATCACGATTGAGCGGGACATCTTGCTGGCACCGCGCTCCCGCTCCACGAAGGTGATCGGCACTTCGGTCACGGTCAGCCCGGCCCGCAGCGTCCGCAGCACCAGGTCGATCTGGAAGCAGTAGCCCTGGGACTCGATGTCGTCGAGCCCGATCCGCTGCAACGTGGCAGCCCGGTAGGCCCGGTAGCCGGCGGTGGCGTCCTTGACGCTGATGCGGAGCATGAGCCGGGTGTAGAGGTTGGCGCTGCGCGAGAGCAGCTCACGTGACTTGGGCCAGTTGCGCACGGTCCCGCCGGGGACCCAGCGGGAGCCGAGCACCAGGTCGGCATCGGCCAGCGCGGCCAGCAGTGCGGGCAGCTCCTCGGGCCGGTGCGATCCGTCCGCGTCCATCTCGACGATGGCACCGTAGCCACGACCCAGCGCCCACCGGAACCCGGCGATATAGGCGGTGCCCAGCCCTGCCTTGCCGGACCGGTGCAGGACATGGAGATGGGGATCCGCGGCGGCCAGTTTGTCGGCGACTTCGCCGGTGCCGTCGGGGCTGTGGTCGTCCACCACCAGCAGGTCGGCATCCGGGACGGCGGCTCGGACGCGGCCCACGATGGACTCGATATTGTCGCGTTCGTTGTAGGTGGGCACGATGACGGCCACCGGGCCAACGGCGCTGCCGGGCGGACTGCTCACTTATCCCTGCCTTCGCGCGAACCGGACCTGCCCGCCCGGCATTTCCCTGGAGGATATCGCAGGGTACTTGGTCTTCCCGGAGCGCGAGCTGGGCAGCGCCTGAATTCAGCCAGGGAAGGAGCGGCTGGCCGGACGCCTGGCGCGGGCGAGAAGACGCCCGCGGGAGAGGGCCCGGTCATCCCTTCGGACCGGAGTCCGTCCCGCCGGCAACGGGCTCGGCTCTCCGTTGTCTACTGGCCGCCCGGGCCCCCTCCGGGCCTTCAATCCCCGGCACGGCGGACCAGCGCCGGGGCTCCGCAGCAACTTACCGCCGATCGCCACGATGTCAACCTTTCCTGGCCGCTGGACCGGGCCGGGCGCCTGGTGCGCACAGCTGAGCAGCCGGGTTGACCCTGGTCCCAACTGTCCCAGAGCGGTACGATTGAGCATCTCCCAGTGGTGTGAGGCCGGCATGACCTTCCTGGTGTCACCCAGCGATCCGGGAGTCAGGCGGAACCTGACCGGATCACTGCCCTGGTGCCTCAGCCTGGCGGCGTGCCGCGGCGGGAGATTCGGCTGGCGGCGGGGATGACCTGCCCGTCTCCCTCGGCTGGACGTTATCGGCTGGCCCAGCTCCCGCTGTCCCGGCGCCGTTTTCCGATCCGGAATCCTGACGTCTGCCGGTCACCCCGAGATATGCCCGGCGACCGTCTGACCCGACCGCTAACGCAGCGGGCGGCCAGAGCCCGCTCGCTGCCATCCGTCATCTTCCAGCAGGAGGACGAGCAATGACAGAAAGTCAGGAAGCGCAGGTCTCCGAGGCCCAGATTGCGGTCCATTGGCGCGAGGAGGAGTACTACCAGCCACCGGAGTCGTTCGTCGCCCAGGCTAACGCGAACGACCCCGCCATTCTTGAGCGTTTCACCGAGGACAAGTTCCCCGAGTGTTTCAAGGAATACGCGGACCTGCTGGACTGGGACCGGACCTGGGACACCACCCTGGACACGAGCAACGCCCCGTTCTGGAAGTGGTTCGTCGGCGGCAGGCTGAATGCCTCATACAACTGTGTCGACCGGCACGCTGCCGCCAACCCCGATAAGACGGCGATCATTTTCGTGCCCGAGCTCGAGTCCGACGAGCACATGCACATCAGTTATGCGGAGCTGCTCCGGCAGGTGAACGAGTTCGCCGCCCTGCTGCGCGACTTCGCCGGCCTCAAGTCCGGTGACCGGGTAACCCTGCACATGCCGATGGTCCCCGAGTTGCCGGTCACCATGCTCGCCTGCGCGAGGCTCGGCGTCATCCACTCGGAAGTGTTCGGCGGCTTCAGTGGCCACGCCTGCGGGACTCGCATCGCGGACTCGGGCAGCCGGGTCCTGATCACGATGGACGGCTACTATCGGGCCGGCCAGCTCACCGACCACAAGGTCAAGGCTGATGAGGCGCTTGCCGCGGCGGCCGCGGAGGGCCAGGAGGTCGACAAGGTGCTGGTATGGCGACGGCACCTGGGCCAGTACGCCTCGGCGACCCCGATGGTCGAGGGCCGCGACTTTTTCGTCGATGAGGTGCTGCCGCAGTACGCGGGGACCACCGTCGCGCCGGTGTCCATGCCGGCCGAGGCGCCGCTGTTCCTGATGTACACCAGCGGGACCACCGGCCGTCCCAAGGGGTGCCAGCACAGCACCGGCGGCTATATGGCGTATGTGGCCGGCACGTCAAAGTACTACCAGGACATCCATCCCGGCGACGTGTACTGGTGCATGGCCGACATCGGCTGGATCACCGGCCACTCCTACATCGTGTACGGGCCGCTGGCCCTCGGTACCACGACAGTGATCTATGAGGGTGTGCCCAACTATCCCGATGGCGGCAGGCCGTGGCGGATCGCCGAAAAGCTCGGGGTGAATATCTTCCATACCTCCCCGACGGCGATCCGGATGCTGCGCAAGGTCGGCCCGGAGGAGCCGAAGAAGTACAACTACCACTTCAAGTCGATGACGACCGTGGGTGAGCCGATCGAGCCGGAGGTCTGGCGCTGGTATCACTCCGAGGTCGGCAAGGGCCAGGCGGCCATCACCGATACCTGGTGGCAGACCGAGAACGGCGGCTTCCTCGGTAGCACGCTGCCCGCACTGCAGCCGATGAAGCCGGGCAGCTGCGGGCCCGGCGTCCTCGGCATCTTCCCGGTCATCTACGACGAGGACGGCAACGAGGTGCCGAAGGGAAGCGGCAAGGCGGGCAACATCTGCATCCGCAATCCCTGGCCCGGGATCTTCCAGACGATCTGGGGCGACCCCGAGCGGTTCCTTGATACCTATTACCGGAAGTACAACACGAACCCGGAAAGCAAGGACTGGCACGACTGGCCGTACTTCGCCAATGACGGGGCGCTCCAGGCCCCCGACGGGTACTTCCGGATCCTCGGCCGGGTAGATGACGTGATCAACGTGGCCGGGCACCGGCTGGGCACCAAGGAAATTGAATCGGCCGCCCTCACCGTCCCCGAGGTTGCTGAGGCAGCCGCCGTCCCTGTCATAGACGACATCCGCGGCCGCGTCGTCGAGATCTATGTATCGCTCAAGCCGGGCTTCAGCCCGGGCAAGGAGATGGAAGACAAGGTCACCAAGGCGATCGAGGTCGAGATCGGCAAGATCGCCAGGCCGAAGAACGTGTGGATCGTCCCGGACATGCCCAAGACCCGGTCCGGGAAGATCATGCGCCGGGTGATTGCGTCCGTGTCCAACTTCGCCGATGTCGGGGATGTCACCACCCTGGCCAACCCCGAGATCGTCGATGACATCCGCCACCACGTACAGAGCGCGAAGGTGGCCAAGGGTGAGCTGCCACGCGAGCTCAGCGAGGCGGAATACGAGGAGATCGCCAAGTTCGGCGCGGAGTAGGCCGCTTACCGGTGGGGGTGGCAGCTGGCTGAACGCCTGCTGCCGCCCCCACTCGGTACGCAGGCCACCTGGGGTGCCGGGCTTCAGCTGGCCCCGACTATGTCGACCGAGATCTCCACCGACGGCGTCGTTCCCCGGTTCTCAAGCCAGTGTGTGGTGTTCCTGTCCTCGGGCCAGCCCACTCCCGGCCCGTAATCTGTAGCGACTCCATCTCGATGGTCAGTGATCGTGCCTTGCAGTATGTAGACCATGCCCGGCCTGTCGACATGGCCGTGGATCGGGCCGAAGACCCCTCCGGGCTCGATCGTCACCATTCGCATCCGCAGTTGCCGCCCTGCCATGCCCTCGATTTCAGGGCCAAGGTCAAGCGCCGCTAGCAACTCCACCGCGACACCTTTCGTCTCAGGTACCGCCTGTTCGTTTCCCATCGTGGCGTGGCGTCCCTTCTGCTGGCTCGGGTTTGTTACAGGGGGAGGCCGGCTTCTAGGAGGGTGAGGCCGTGCTCGAACCTTTCCGCGAAGGTGGCGAGCTTGGTCTTGTCATCGAAAGACATCAGGTCGCCGGCCTCGTCGAACCAGGCGGCCATGGCGATCCCCACCACGGCTCCGGCCAGCGCGCGGACGGCGAAGTCGCCCGGATCGCGGCCGGATCGCTCGGCCACCGCCTCCGCCAGCATCTGGGTGGTCCGGGCCAGCTCGGCGAGCATGCGGGCCCGGACCGCGGGGATCGCCACCGCCAGCTCACTGATCTGGGTCAGCTGCGCCCAGTCCTCCTCCCCCATCCGGGCGAAGGCCGCGGCGACGCCGGCCCGCAGGGCCGCGATGGGGCTCAGCTCGGGTGGCTGCTGCTGGACGGCCTCCAGCCAGAGCAGATCCAGGTCGTCCTGCAGGACGACGTCTTCCTTGGTCGGGAAGTAGCGGAAGAACGTGCTCGGGGAGACTTCGGCCGCCTCGGCGATCTGCTCCACGGTCGTGTCGTCGTAGCCCTTCTCGCGGAACAGCCGGAGTGCGTGCTCCCGGATGGCAGCACGCGTCCTGGCCTTCTTCCGTTCCCGCAGCCCCGGCCGTGCACTGGCGGCCGGGGCTGGTGAGGTTTGTTCAGGCGGCGCGGTCATGCGCCGATTGTCTCCTATCCGGCAGCGGTCCGGCACCGGCCGGCTCGGCCGCGGTGGTCGCCCGCCAGGGCAGGAAGAGCAGCGCCACCACTACCGCCACCACCGCCAGCCCCGCGCTGACCCACAGCATGGCGACAATGCCGTGCACGAACGCCGTGCGCACCGATGCCAGCAGCGCGGCTGAGCCGGCCGCGCGCGCGGCGGCGATTCCGGCGAATACACTGCTGCGCACCGCGCTGACGGTCGCCGCCGGCAGGCTCGCCGCCGCCAGCTGGGAGTGGTAGCCCCAGGCGATGACGCTGCCGAGGACCGCGGCCGACAGCGGTGCCCCGGCCTTCTGGACGGCCTGCATCACGCCCGAGCCAACCCCGGCGTTCTCCTTGGGCAGGTCGACCAGGGCGGCGGACGCGGCGGTGGCCAGGGCCAGCCCGAAACCGATCCCGCTGATCGCGGTCCAGGCGGCGATGAAAGCGGTCCCGCTGGCGGCTGTCATGGTGGTGCCCAGCACCAGGCCGGCCGCCAGCACCGCGAACCCGAGCGCGACCGTGAGCTTGGCGGTCAGCCGCCGGGCCAGCCGGTCGGCCAGGCCCGCGCCGAGCGCCAGCCCGACCATCAGCGGCAGCAGCCGCAGGCCGCTGCCCATCGCGGTCACGCCGAGGACAGCCTGGAAGAATTGCGGCGCCGCGAACAGCAGGCCAAACATCGCGAAGATGCCAAACGCCTGCAGGATGGTTCCCCAGGTGAACCTGGCCGACCGGAACAGGCCGAAATCCACCAATGGCTGACCCGCTGGGGTTCTGGTGAGGTGCAGTTCCCACCCGGTGAAGGCCGCCAGCAGCGCCACCCCGGCCAAGATCGCGCAGATCGCCGTCGGCGACGACCACCCGTACTGCCCGGCCGCGATGAATCCGTAGATCAGCACCGCCAGCCCGGCGCATGAGGCCACGATCCCGACCGGGTCCAGGCCGGGCCGGCGGGCTGCGCGGGACTCCGGTACCAGCACCGTGACCGCCACCAGCCCGATCACCACCACCGGCAGGTTCATCAGGAATACCCAGCCCCACCAGTAGCTGGACAGCAGCCAGCCGCCGAGGATGGGCCCGATCGGCAGCGCCAGGAAGTTGGCCGCCGCCCAGGCGCTGACCGCTTTGGTGCGCTCGGCGTCGGAGAACATCACCGCGACCACCGACAGCACCAGCGGGATCATGGTGCCCGCGGCCAGCCCAAGCACCGTCCTTGCCGCGATGAACGCACCGGCGTTCGGTGCGTAAGCGCAGGCCAGCGACCCGAGCCCGAACACGCTGAGGGCGGCGATCATGACCTTCTTGCGCCCGAACCGGTCCCCGAGCAGCCCACCGGGCAGCAGCGCCACGGCCAGCGCCAGCGTGTAGGCGGAGATGAACCACTGCAGATCTGTTGCCGATGCATGCAGCGAGACGGCCAGTGTCGGCAGCGCCACGCTCAGCACCGTCGCGTCCAGCCCCACCGCCAGCACGCCCAGCGACAGCCCGGCCAGCGCCCACCACTTGCGCGCCCCCACGTCCGCCACAGCCACAGTCATGACACCCACCGCCTCTCGCTATCTGCTCTAATTTGGATGTTACTTCCAATTTATAGAGACATGCAAGAGTAAGTTAGTGCCAGAAGCCCGGCGGACGGTGGGTCTGGCACCGGCTGAACGCCTTGTGCCAGACCCACACCTCCGCCGGGCTGCGGTCAGTCCCCCACCGGGACAACGATCGTGCCGGTAGCGGTAACCACGATCAGCGGTTCAGCTAGTACCCGCGAGGCCGACTCCCCCCGCTCGGGTTCGGCGCGGCAGACGACTCGTGCCTCGAA
Organism: uncultured Actinomycetes bacterium; assembly: GCA_963837105.1. GTDB lineage: Bacteria > Actinomycetota > Actinomycetes > Streptosporangiales > Streptosporangiaceae > UBA9676. The sequence goes on from CAWIMG010000038.1 coordinate 66,258, forward strand.
GGCGAGTTGGCGGCTGCGGCGGCCGACCCCGGTGACCGTCGCAGTGGCCTCGATCACGTCGCCGGCCAGGACGGGGGCACGGAACTGGACGTCGGAGTAGGAGGCGAACAGGCTTTCATCGCCGTCGGTCCGGATGGCCAGTTCGGTGGCCACGTCGCCGAACAGGCCGAGCACGTAGGCGCCGTCCACCAGGTTGCCGCCGTAGTGGGCGTGGCTGGCCGGGATGTAGCGGCGCTGCGTCACCGACAGGCCCTCACGTGCGCCCGTCACTGCCCAGCCTCCTTCGCTGCTGCGGGGGTGATGGCGTGCACCAGGTAGCTGGCCACCTCGCGGGGAGTGGTGCCGCGGCCGAAGATCTTGTCCACGCCGAGGTCGGCGGCCATGGTCGGGTCGAACCGGGGACCGCCCACCACCAGCAGCGGCCGGCCGCGGCGCTCGCCGCCGGACGCCCCGCCGCCGGACACCCCGGTGCTGAACGCGTCCGCCAGTGTCCGGGCGCCGGTCAGATGCGCGTCGCGCTGGGTGACGACCTGGCTGACGAGCACCGCGTCCGCGTGCTCGGCCACCGCGCGGGCGACCAGGTCGGCCACATCCACCTGGGCGCCGAGGTTGACCACCCGCATCTCCCGGTAGTACTCCAGGCCCTTCTCCCCCGCGTGGCCCTTGACGTTGAGGATCGCGTCGATGCCGACCGTGTGCGCGTCGGTGCCGATGCAGGCTCCCAGAACCACCATTTCCCGGCCGAGGCCGGACCGTATCCGCAGGTTGATCTCGGCCGCGGACAGCAGCGGGAACTCCCGTTCGGCCACCATCACCTCAGACAGGTCGACCAGCTGGCTGGCCCGGCCGTAGACGATGAAGAAGGTGAAGTCCGGGCCTATCCCCTTGGCGTGCACCACCATGGCGGGCTCCAGGCCCATCTTCGCCGCCAGTTGCAGGGCCGCGCCCTCGGCGACGGCCCGCTGGTACTCGCTGCCGAACGGGACCGGCAGCGTGAACGACAGCTGCACCCGGCCGTCGCCGGTGGTGTCCCCGTAGGGGCGGATGATCTGGCCGGTCACCGCTGATCTCCTTCCGCCGCGTGGCTGGACTCCAGGAACTCCGACGCCGGATTGAAGTAGCCGTCCGCCCGGGCGAACACGCCATCCAGGCCCCGGCCACCGTTGGCGGGCCGGCGGGTGATGCCGAACGTGCCGTCCGCGATCGCGTTCAGCAGCCCGTCATCGCGGATCTGGCCCAGCAGGTCGACGGACTCGGCCAGCACCTGCTGGGCGCGTGCCTGGACGAAGCCATCCGCGGGTGGCCGGAAGTTCTCGGCCAGCCCGGCCGCGGCGCGGGTCACATAGCGGACGTTCTCCAGCGCCAGGTCACGGTCGGACAGGAACGGGGTGTGGATGCCCTCGGTCATCATGCCGATCAGCAGGATCGACTGGCCGGTCATCACCCCGGCCAGGTTGAAGAACGCGTCCAGCAGGAAGCCACCGAACACGTTGCCGGTCATGTGCTTGGTGGGGGGCATGTACTTCAGCGGCGCGTCCGGGAATAGCTCCCGGACCAGCTGGGCGTGGGCCAGCTCGAGCAGGAACGAGTCCGGCACCTCCGGGCTGATCTCGAAGGCGTGGCCCAGCCCGAGCTGCCAGCTCGCCAGCCCGGCCTCGGTGCCGAAGAACTCGTTCAGCAACTGGCTGACCACCACCGTGTGCGCGGCGTCGACCGCGTCCGCCGTGGTCAGGTAGTTGTCCTCGCCGGTGTTGATGATGATCCCGGCCCGGGCGTGGATCTGGCGGGAGAACCGCTGGTCGATGAAAGTGCGGCGGGGGTTGATGTCACGGAAGATGATCCCGTACATGCAGTCGTTCAGCATCATGTCGAGACGTTCCCGGCCGGCCAGCGCGGCGATCTCGGGCATGCACAGGCCGGACGCGTAGTTGGTCAGCCGGACGTACCGCCCCAGCTCGCGGGAAACGTCGTCGAGCGCCGCCCGCATCAGCGCGAAGTTCTCGCGGGTGGCGTAGGTGCCGGCGAACCCCTCCCGGGTGGCGCCCTCGGGCACATAGTCCAGCAGCGACTGGCCGGTGGACCGGATCACCGCGATGACGTCGGCCCCGGCCCGGGCGGCGGCCTGCGCCTGCGGGATGTCCTCATGGATATCGCCGGTGGCCACGATCAGGTAGATCCACGGCCGGGGCGGGTCGGCAGTGGCGGCGATCATCGCCGTCCGTTCCGCCCGCCGGGTGTCGATCACGGCGAAGCCCGCGGCCAGCGCGCGGCTGGCCGCTGCCCGCCCCGCCGCGGCGTCCTTGCCCTGGGGCAGCCGGAACTTGACCTGCCCGGCCGCGGCGTCCCGCGCCAGCGTGACCAGATCGGGGTAGCCGCCGGTGAGCAGCGCGTCCCAGACCGGCAGCGCCACCCCGTGCTCCAGCCCGGTGGTCTCCCGCACCGTGTCCACCACCCGGTTGACCCAGGGCATGCCGTCGCCGTCGGCGCCGTCCAGGCCCGCCAGCCGCAGCACCGCCCGCTCCACCGAGACGGTGGAATGGCTGCGGGCCATGTCCACGATCGGTCGGCCGGCCGCCCGGGCCAGTGCCCGGGCGGTGCTGATCACGGCCGGGTCCAGCCCCAGCTTGCTGCCTGCCTGCCTCACCCCTGCTCCTTCCCGCTGCGGGCCGCCTCTGCCACCCGCTCCTCAAAAATGCGCCGCACGCCCGGCTCGGCCCGGATCAGGTCCAGTGCCAGCTGGGCGTGGCCCGGCAGGTAGCCGTTGCCGATCAGCATGGTGACATCGGCGGCGACCCCTTCGGCGCCGAGCGCGGCGGCGGTGAACGAGGTCGCCATCGAGAAGAAGATCACCGTGCCACCGTCCGCGGTGGCCAGCACCGCGCCACCCTCGCAGCCGGGCACGTCCACGCACACGACGGTCACGTCGGCCGGGCCACCCGCGCCGGACACCGCGGCCGCCAGCCCGACCGGGTCCCGCGCGTCAGCGGCCACCACCTCGTCGGCGATACTCGCCTCCCGCAGGGTGGCCGCCTCTGCCTCGTCCCGGACCACGCCGATGACCCGTGCCGCACCCGCCCGCCGGGCCGCTGCCACGGACAGGCTCCCGCTCTTCCCGGCGGCGCCGATGACGGCCACCACCGGCCGCCCGGGCAGGCGCTGCTCCGGTGCGGCCGGTCCGGAAGCCAGCGCGGCCTGGGTCACCACCCGGCTGGTGAGGGCGGGCGCGCCGCAGACGTCCAGCACCGCCAGCGCCAGCGGCCCGGGCAGGTCGTCCGGCAGCACGGTGGCGATGGAGCGGCCGAACAGGATCGCGTGCCCCTGGCAGGGCACCTGCTCACTGCCGCCGTCCCAGCCGGCCAGGCCGTCGGTGATCACCAGCGGGGTGAGGCTGAGCGAGACCAGGGTGGCGATCCGGTCCCCCGCTGCCAGGCCGAGCGGCGAGTCCGGGCCGGCCTGGTCCACCACGCCGGTCAGCATGCCGCCCGAGCCGGTCGCCGGGTTCTGCATCTTGCCGCGCTCGGCCACGATGCCGGTGACCGCGGCGCGCATGCGGGCGGGGTCACCGCCGGTGGCTTCCCGCAACTGCCGGAAGGAGGCGGCGTCCAGGTTGAGGCGGTCCACCCGGACCCGGACTTCGTCCGGCCACAGTTCCGGATCTGGGTCCAGCCGCCAGGCTGCCTGCGGCAGCACGCCCTCTGGCTCCCGCACCCGGTGCAGGCCGAGTGGTGAGCCGAGCCTGGTTCCGGTCACGTTGCCGCCCTCCTGGCCCGCCCCCGCGGCGCGCCGCGCGCGCTGTCCAGCGCCCCATAGATGGGGGCTGATTCAGCAATTCTTCTTGTGAGACACTACTAGTGCACAAGTTCTGTCGGTTTATTGTAGTAAGCAAGGCTATCCTTCGGCAGCCACTGATAAGGGAGCGGGTACCCGACGTGACCGACCAGCCATACGCCTACCGCCGCCGGGAACTGATCGAGCCGGACTGGCGGCGCTTCCCTGGCTGGGCCGGTGTGACCGTGGCCGAGTGGGAGTCGGCACAGTGGCAGCGTGCCCATTGCGTGAAGAACGTGCGCCAGTTGCGCGAGGTGGCCGGGCCTGGCCTGGCCGAGGTGTTCTTTGCCGACCTGGAGCGCGACCAGCGCGAGCGGGCCACCATGTCGATGCTGGTGCCGCCGCAGATGCTCAACACCATGGCGTGGGCCACCGCCCCGGCCGATCCCGGCTTCACCGACGCGTTCTACGCCGACCCGGTGCGCCGCTACATGCTGCCGGTATTCAGCGACCGGCGGGCCGACTGGCCGTCCCACCCGTACGCGACCCGGGACTCGCTGCACGAAGCCGAGATGTGGGCGGTCGAGGGCCTCACCCACCGCTACCCGACCAAGGTGCTGGCCGAGGTGCTGCCCACCTGCCCGCAGTACTGCGGCCACTGCACCCGGATGGATCTGGTCGGCAACCCGACCCCGATGGTCGGCAAGCACAAGTTCAGCCTGGCGCGGGACGACCGGCTCGCGGCCATGATCGCCTACCTGAAGGCGACACCCGGGGTACGGGATGTGGTGGTCTCCGGCGGGGACGTGGCCAACCTGCCCTGGCCCCGGCTGGAGGCCTTCGTGGCCAGCCTGCTGGAGGTGGACAGCGTCCGTGACATCCGGCTGGCCACCAAGGCACTGATGGGGCTGCCGCAGTACTGGCTCACCGACGAGGTGCGGGCGGGCATGGCCCGGCTCGGCGAGCGGGCCCGGCAGCGGGGCGTCAGCATCGCCATCCACACTCACGTCAACGCGGCCCAGTCGCTGACCCCGCTGGTGGCCCGGGCGGCCCAGGCCATGCTCGACACCGGCATCCGCGATGTCCGCAACCAGGGAGTGCTGCTGCGGGGCGTGAACGACAGCGCGGCCGCCCTGCTGGACCTGTGCTTCGCCCTGCTCGACGGGGCGAAGATCATGCCCTACTACTTCTACATGTGCGACATGATCCCCAGCAGCGAGCACTGGCGGCTGTCGCTGGCGGAGGCGCAGCACCTGCAGCACCAGATCATGGGCTACCTGCCCGGTTTCGCCACCCCGCGGGTGGTGTGCGACGTGCCCTACGTCGGCAAGCGCTGGGTGCACCAGGTCGCCAGCTATGATACCGAGCGGGGCATCTCGTACTGGACCAAGAACTACCGGACCGCGGTAGAGGCCGGCGACCCGCTGGCGCTGACCCGCGAATATCCCTACTACGACCCGATCTACCTGCTGCCCGAGGCTGGCCAGCAGTGGTGGCGGGCCCGTGCCGCCGAGGCCGCCCCGGCAGCACCCACCGGGGCGCCCCCGGCGGCACCCGCCGAGCCCGCCTCATCTATCCCCGGCTAGCCGGCACGTCCTGGCCGGGCGGTGGCTTAGAGTGCGCTGAGTGAGCGGGTGGGCGCGGTACACCGGCGGCAATGTGCTGCTGTCGGATGAGGCGGTGCTGGTGCTGAACAAGCCCGCCGGGATCGCGGTCATGGGTGAGCGGCACGAGACCGACCTGGTGCGGCTGGCCGCCGAGGCGGGTGAGCAGTTGTTCCCGGTGCACCGGATCGACAAGGTGACCTCCGGGGCGGTCCTGTTCGCCCGCGAGCTGCGCTGGCATTCCGGCCTGACCCGGCAGTTCGCCCGCCGGACCGTGGGCAAGGCCTATCTGGCCGTCACCACCCCCGGCGGGCTGCCCCCGGCCGGCACCATCGACCTGCCGCTGAGTGTGGGCCGCAAGAACCGGGTGCGGGTGGCAGCCCAGCGGGCCAGCATCGGCACGGACGGCCACACCTGGTCGGTCCCGGCCAGGGAAGTCTTCGGTGATGTCCAGAACTATCCCTCGGTGACCACGTTCAGCACGCTCTGGCAGGACGAGCGTTATGCGCTGCTGTCCGTCTGCCCGGTGACCGGCCGCCGTCACCAGATCCGGGTTCATCTGGCCTGGATCGGCCATCCGGTGGTGGGCGATCCGCTGTTCGGGGCCAGCGGCCCCGGCCGGGCGCTGCTCCACTCATGGCAGCTGGCTTTCGATGCTGCCTGGCGGGACGGCGCCCGGATGGCGGCCGAGGCGGCGCCGGGCGAGGATTTCTGGGCACCCGTGCGGGACAGCCTGCCCGGATCCGGCCCGGATCTGCTTGCCCGCGCACCGGTCTGGCCGCCGCCCGATGGCAGCTAGCTGAGGTCTAAATCTTCCAGCGCTGGCGCCCAGGAGCCCAGGGCATCCTGTGAACCGGCTGACCATTCGAGCGCGATCCTGAACAGATCGGGATGGAGCACCACGATGGTGACCGCCGCCGGAGTGCCGGTGGTGCTGTCATCAAAGCGCACGGTGACTACCGTCGTCTGGGTGCCGGCGGGCAGGCGCAGGGTCCTGGCAACCGACGGCGGCGGGGGAAGCATCTCGACGCTCACCGCGTGCGGCAGGAAGAATCCGGGACGGTCTGCGCCATCGTCTGGCCCGCTGGGTTCTGCCAGGGGTGGGGGAAACAGCGTCAGTGCTGTCGTGGGACTGGTGGGCTGTTCACCCATCGCCAGCCCGGGCGGCGGGCGAGCGAGATAGGTCGTGGCCAGAGCGGCTGGCTGGCCATTGGCGGTCCACATCAGCCGGGCGACGCAGACCGAATCGGGTTCGATGCCAAGTGCCAGGGCGATCTTCTCCGGTGCATGGCGGCAGGACACGTGGAAGCTGCGGCAGCTGATCACGGCTCCCATGGGGTCGATGCGTGAGTCGAGGCCGGGCATGCCTTCCAGCCGGATGAGGTAGTCAGCCGGGCTCGTGCGGTAGAGCTGCCCGTCCGGGAGGCGCCGGATCAGGTGGCGGCCTACCAGATCGTCGAGCGCGGCGTCGATCTCTGCCATGCTGGCGTTGAAACGACGCGCCAGCGCGCTGTGCCTCGGGAGGCGCCAGCCGGGCTCATGGTGGATGAGGTTGGCGGCAATCCGGTCGGCGAGAACCGACAGCGACGAGTGGGCAGGCACCGTGACGTCAGCCTCACTGAGGCTGCGCGGGAAGACGCCCGGCTGGGAACCTCCCAGCCGGCCGGGCGGCGAGCCGTCTGCCGGACGTCCGCCACTGGCGCCGTTCCCAGGCACGCCAGCTACTTCGCGGGGCGTGGCGGCAAGATGGCGATGGGCCAGGTGCTCCGGCCGGCGGGCAGCCCATCTCCGCGGTGCCGATCGTCGGTGATCTCGCCCTTCATCCGGTTGCCCGGAGTTGCCCGGAGCACACAGCCTCCCGCCTACGGGGGCCTGCGCCTGTCGTCAGCGCAGGCTCCGCCTTGTTCGTCTTCGCCGCTGGCGCGCCACCGGGTGGCACGCCCCCCATTGCTAGAAGCCCAAGATGACCCTCAGGTGAACGAAAGAGAGACAAAAGATGACAATCGGTTGTCAGTTAATCGACGCCTGTGTGCTTGTGCACGTCGGCGGGAAATATTCAGCCCGGCGTCAGGGATCGCCGATGCGCCCGGGCCGGCGGCTGGCTCTGCCACTTTCCGTGCTTCTTCCATCGGCTCTTCTGGCCATGCTGTAATCAGGTGAAACGGAGAGGATCGGCAATCCTGAGGAGCGGAGATGCCCGGGATCACTGTTGGGGTGGACGGTTCGGATAATTCTCGCCGTGCCCTTGGCTGGGCGATGCGTGAGGCCGTGCAGCATCAGGTCCCGCTGACAGTCGTGTCAGTCCACCCCCCGCCAGCCCGCCCGGCCACCGGGATCTACTGGGGGGTGCACGCCTCCCCCGATAACAGCTTTGACCCGCAACTCGCGCGGACGGCAGTCCAGGAGTTCGTGGACAAGGTCGCGAGCGAAATCGGCGGGACGGCGCCCGAGGTCGCCGTGACCATCGTCACCGGGGATCCGGCCGAGGAACTTGTCAGGGCCTCGCACGACTCCGACCTGCTGGTCGTTGGTGCCCGCGGCAGCGGCGGGTTCGCGCGGCTCCGGCTGGGTTCGGTAGGCAGCCAGGTCACGCACCATGCGTCCTGCCCGGTGGTGATCGTCCCCGGGACCTCCCCGGCCTCATAGCGCAAGCAGGGCAAGGCTCTGGCGGCTGGTCACCGTCCCGGGGCGGGACGTCAGCCGCCCGTTTCAGGCGGGTGGGATCCGGCCAGGTAGACCACCCGGCGGGCGATGTTGACGGCGTGGTCACCCAGACGCTCAAAGCAGCGTGCCACCTGCGTCATCTCCATCGTCACCGGCAGTGTCATCCGCCCGGAAGCAAGCTCAGCTATCAAGCTGGCGTAAAGCTCATCCATCTCGTCATCGCGTTCGTCCAGTCTGGCCGCGGCGGAACGGTCGCGCTGGTACCAGGAATCCACTGCCTGCCGCCACATGCTGGATGCGAGCTTTCCCATCTGCTCGACGAGCCCCCGGCAGCGCGGCGACAGATCCCCGCTGAGGATGTGGTTGGCGCGGCCGGCGATCTGCATGACGAGATCATGGGAGCGTTCCAGCTCGGGCACGATACGCAGCACGGAGAGCAGGAACCGCAGGTCGGAAGCGACCGGCGTCTGCAGCAGGATCTCCCGGTTGACCATTCCCTCGATCTCGAGATAGAGGGCGTCGATGGCCTGCTCGCGCTCGGCCAGCTCCTTGATCACCTCGTAGTTACCGGTCAACAGGGCCTGGGTCGCCCCGGGCAGGTCCTCGGCGACCATCGCGAACAGCTCGATGACCTTGGCCTCGATGGCCTCTAGCTCACGCTCGAATTCCTGCCGCTGCTCGGCCATGGCCTGAGCCTACTGAGCCGGTATTTGATACTCCAGCCGGCGGGCAAGAGTTCAGGTGCTGATCATCTCCGCCCACCTCACCAGGACCGCGCAGGATGGGCCGCGCCAGCGGGAGGCTAGTCTGTCCGGGGCTGGGCCAGGGCTGGTGCTGCCAGGCCGGCGATGATGCCCGGGCCGGGCGCTTATTCACTTTCTGTTTACGTATTTTTCGCTCTCCATATTCCAGGTCTTAACTCGCGGGTACCGGCTGCACGCCAGACTCGTCCGGGTAGTGCGTTTGCATCCTTGGCTGGCACCGGGACGTCTGGTGCTCATTGCAACCAAAGAATGGTGGGGAAGTCTGACATGCAACGTCTGCACAGAAAGCGGTTCACGGCGGGGATCGCTCTCGCCGTCGTAGCTTTGCTCGCCGCCGCCTGCTCGTCGTCGAGCAGCAGTTCGGGCGGCAGTTCGGGGTCGAGCCTTTCCGGCACGCTGAACGCGAGTGGATCGACGCTCCAACTCCCCTACCAGCAGGCGGCCATCTCGGCGTTCAAGTCGGTCCAGCCCAGCATGACGGTCAACTATGGCGGTGGCGGCTCCGGCAAGGGACGTTCGGACCTGGCCGCCGGGGTCGTCCAGTTCGCGGGTTCGGACTCACCGATCCCCTCTGACGAGATGGCGAACTTCAAGGGCAAGACGGTGCTGTACTTCCCGCTCCTCCTCAGCCCGATCACCGTGTCGTACAACCTGTCGGGGGTCAGCAGCGGGCTGAAGCTGACTCCGACGGTCATCGCGGAGATCTTCCAGGGCAAGATCACGAAGTGGAACGACTCCGCGATCACCTCGCTCAACCCGGGTGTCAAGCTGCCCAGCACCCCCATCAGCCTCGCCGTCCGCTCGGATTCGTCGGGTACCACGGCGAACTTCTCACTCTTCCTCATGACAGCCGAGCCGAGCGTGTGGAAGCTTGGCGCTTCCTCGACCATCACCTGGCCTTCCAGCGCCCACGCCGGCAACGGCAACGGCGGGGTGGCTCAGATCATCAAGAGCACTCCCGGGGCCATCGGGTACGTTCGACTTCGCGGACGCCAAGGCCTCCGGTCTGACCTACGCTTCGGTCAAGAACAGTTCCGGCAACTACGTCGCACCCTCGACGTCGGCGGCGTCCGCGGCTGGGACCACGACGACCGTCGCGCCGGACCTCACGTTCCACGCCGTCTGGTCGTCAGACCCGCAGGCATACCCGATCACCGCCCAGTCGTGGGACCTGGTGTACCAGAAGCAGTCCAGTTCGAGCACCACGAAGATGCTCAAGGCATACATGGGCTACCTGGTCGGTGACGGCCAGAAGCTGCTCGCCCCGCTGGGCTACGCGCCTCTGCCCGCCAACATTCAATCGAAGGCCGAGGCGCAGCTCAGCAAGATCGGCACCTGAGCGCCGTGACGGGGACAGACCAGAAAGGATCGCCGCCATGATCACCGTGACACAGGCGGATCCGATCGGCTGGCCGCTGTGAGTATTGCGACACAGCGGGCAGGGTCGGCCGGAACGGCCGACCCTGCCCACCCCCTGTACCAGCGGCGCCCGCTCGGCGACCGGACCTTCCAGATCCTGGCGCTCTCCTCCGGCCTGCTGGTACTGGTGATCCTCCTGCTGATCGCCCTCACGACCAGCCAGCAGGCCGCGCTCTGGTTCAGCACCGAGGGCGTGAAGATCTTCTCGGCCACCTGGAACCCCGCGGCCAACCAGTTCGGCGCACTGCCGTTCATCTACGGCACGGCCATCACCGCGGTCATCGCGCTCGTCATGGCCGTCCCGGTCAGCGTGGGGGTCGCCCTGCTGCTGACCGAGGTGGTGCCGTACCGGTGGGCGCGGCCGATCGTGTACGTGGTCGACCTGCTGGCGGTGGTGCCGTCGGTGGTCTGGGGCCTGTGGGGGATCCTGGTGTTCGCACCCTGGATCCAGCACATCTATGCCTCGATAGGCTCGGCCGTCCAGAATGTCCCGGTGCTCGGCGCCCTGTTCGGGCCGCCCACCAGCGGCGCCTCGTTCTTCACCTGCGGGATCATCCTGGCCTTCATGATCACGCCGATCGTGACCTCGCTGTCCCGTGAGGTCATCGCGACGGTGCCGGCGATCGACCGGGAAGGTGCGTACGCGCTCGGCGCCACCCGCCTGGAGATGATCCGTGGCGCCGTCTGGCCACACAGCAAGGGCGGCATCACCGGGGCCGTGCTGCTCGGCATGGGCCGGGCGATGGGCGAGACGATCGCGGCGGCGCTGGTGATCGGCTCATCGCCGACGATCACGTCCCACCTGTTCGCCCCCGGCTACAACATGCCCGCAGTGATCGCGAACCAGTTCGGCGAGGCCTCCGGCGTGTTCCGCTCCGCGCTGATCGGGCTCGGTGTGCTGCTGTTCGGGTTCACGATCATCATCAACGTCATCGCCCGGGGAATCGTGGAACGCTCCGCCCGGCGCCAGAGGGGGGCCTGATGGCCGTACTCACCCAGGGCCACGGGCCTGACCTGCGCGAGCCGGCGGGCTGGCGGCGTACCAAGGACCGCATCGCGACCATCCTGATGATGATCGCGTTCATAGTTGTGATCATCCCGCTGGGGTTCGTCCTCTACACGGTGATCTCCAAGGGCATTTCGATCATCAGCGTGTCGTTCCTGACCAGCCCGATCCCGCCGCTGTTCATGCCGGCGGGCATAGGCGGCATCGGGCCTGCGGTACTGGGCACGCTCGAGATCACCGGCCTGGCGACGCTCATGGCCGTGCCGCTTGGCATCCTGGGCGCGATCTACCTCAATGAGTACGGCGGCAAGGGAGCGCTCGGGCGGCTCATCGGCTTCATGAGCGACGTGATGACGGGCGTGCCGTCGATCATCATGGGGCTGTTCCTCTTCTCCATCTGGGTGGTGCACTTCGGCTTCTCGGGCTTTGCCGGCGCGCTCGCCCTGGGCTGCCTGATGCTCCCGATCGTGATCCGGTCCACCTATGAGATGCTGAGACTGGTGCCGGACTCGCTGCGGGAAGGGAGTTACGCGGTGGGTGCGACCAGGTCGCGGGTGACGATGACGGTGGTGCTGCCGGCGGCCCTCGGCGGCATTGTCAGCGGTGCCCTGCTCGCGGTCGCCCGGGCCGCTGGCGAGACGGCGCCGCTGCTGTTCACCATCCTTGGCGGGCTGAGCGTGGCCAACCCGAATGTGTTCAGTGGCGCCAACACCGCGATACCCATGCTGATCTTCACGAACGCGTCGTCGCCGTACGCGGGCGCACAGGCCCGCGCCTGGGGCGCGGCGCTCACGCTCATCGCCATGGCCTTCATACTCATGATCGCAGCCCGCCTCGTTACCGCGCGATTCTCCCGATATTCTCGTTATTAGGAATGTCATGGAACAGCCTGAGCAGAATGTGATCGCGAACCCGCAGGCGGCCAAGCCGGCGACCGGCACATGGTCGCCTCCGCCCTCGGGCGCGCCGGATTCGGGGACGACTGTCTTTCTTGCCCAAGACGTCTCCGTCTACTACGGCTCCTTCCGGGCGGTCACGGGCGTCTCGCTGTCCATCTACGAGAACGAGATCACTGCCTTCATCGGCCCGTCCGGGTGCGGCAAGACGACCGTGCTGCGCACGCTCAACCGGATGAACGACCTCGTGGCGGGCGCCCGCGTCGAAGGCGATGTGCACTACCGGGGCGCGTCGCTGTATGCCAAGGATGTGTCCCCGGTCGCCGTGCGCCGGCGCATCGGCATGGTGTTCCAGAAGCCGAACCCGTTCCCGAAGTCGATCTACGACAACGTCGCCTACGGGCCGCGGATCAACGGCACCCGCAAGAAGAGCGAATTGGACGAGATCGTCGAGCGCTCACTGCGCCATGCCGCGCTGTGGGAAGAGGTGAAGGACCGCCTGAAGGTCTCGGGCATGAGCCTGTCCGGTGGGCAGGCGCAGCGGCTGTGCATCGCCCGCACGCTCGCCGTCGAACCGGACGTCGTCCTCATGGACGAGCCCTGCTCAGCACTGGACCCGATCGCGACCGGCGCCATCGAGGACCTGATGCGGGAGATCAAGTCCGAGTACACCATCGTCATCGTCACGCACAACATGCAGCAGGCCACCCGGGTCAGCGATCGCACCGCCTTCTACTCGGTGCTCCGCGACGAGAAGAGCGACACCCGCACGGGCGTGCTCGTCGAGTATGGCCGCACCGAGCAGATCTTCGAGGACCCGGCCGACGACCGCACCAAGGCCTACGTCACCGGCCGGATGGGCTGAGCAGCAACTCCCGGCACTGATGGTGGCCAGCGGGCCGTAGCGGCCCTTGCTTAGAGTGCACTGCGGTGAGCGGGTGAGCGCGGCGCGGCTGCGCTCACCCGCCAGCGGCACCAGCGCGGCCGCGGCCAGCGGCAGCACGCCCGCGGCGGCGAACGCGGCCGGGTAGCCGGCCGCGCCAATGAGCAGCGCGACCATGGGCGGCGTCAGGGCCGCGAAGGCGTTCTGGCCGGTGTTCTGGATGCCCAGGGCGCGGCCGGCCCAGGCCTGGCCGGCGATCTCGGCCACCGCCGTGAAGGCGAGCCCGTTCGTGCTGACCGCCAGCACCGCGGCGGCCAGCAGCAGCGGCACGGCCAGCACCGAGGCGGCGGCCGCGGTCAGCGCCAGCGCCAGCAGCGCGGCGGTGGTGGCCAGTGCCAGGATCCGCATCGGGCGCATCCGGCTGCCCGCCCGGTCCGACCAGTACCCAGCCGCCAGCCGGGATGCTCCACCGGCGGCGGAGGCGGCGGCCAGCAGCGTCCCCGCCGCGGCCGGTGCCCAGTTCCGGGCGTCGATCAGGAAGACCAGCGCGAAGGTGCTGACCGTGAACTGCGGCACGACGAGCAGGGCGCTGGCGGTATGGATCCGCCACAGCACCGGCGCCCGGTACGGCGAGCTGGCCGCAGCCGGTTCAGACCGCGGCGGCCGGGCGGGATCGCGGACCACCGCGACCACCAGCGCCGCCGCCAGCAGGCAGAACCCGCTCAGGAAGGCCAGCGCCACGGGCAGCCCGTGGGCCGCCAGCCTGGGCAGGGTGAGTGCGGCGACCGCCACCCCCAGCGGCTGGGAGCTCTGCCGGATGCCCATCGCCAGCCCGCGCTGGTCAACCGGGAACCAGCCGAGAATCAGCCGGCCGCTGGCCGCGTACACCGAGCCGCCGGCCGCGCCGGCCAGCAGCAGGCACGCCCCGAGCACGATCATGCCCTGGGCCTGGCTGGCGGCCAGCAGCAGCAGCCCGGCCAGGGTCAGGCCGCCGGGCAGGATCCGCCGCTCCCCCCAGCGGTCCGCGGCCGCGCCCCAGCCGATCAGCGTGAGCAGCAGCCCGGCGGTGGGGCAGGCGACCAGCACCCCAGCCTGGCCCAGCGACAGGCCGCCGGCCCGCAGCGCAGGGATCAGGAAGGCCAGCCCGTACTGGAAGGCTGACCCGGCGGTCACCGCGGCCGTGCCCGCCGCCAGGATCAGCCAGCGCCGCGCCGGAGGCCGGCCAGCGCCGCCGACGGCTGCCAGATTGCTCACATCCTGATCATAAGTGTCCGTAATGTGAGATGCCGGGCAGGCGGAACCTGCTCGCCGCGCCGCCCACATATACCCGGATCGCGGTCGGCTCTTGCCCGGCCGCGCTACAAGGGCCATTCTGAGGTCAGTTGCCGGTCCCGGCGCCAGTGGTCGCGGAGGTGCGCCATGGCAAGCTCGCCCTACCTGACGGACCGGGCGATGGGGGTCTGGGGCCCCCGCGCCTACGCCTGGACCGGCGAGGCGCCGCCACGCGTCCTCGTTTTCCCCTACGAGTCATCCGGGCTCCAGCCGGTGCCCGGGCTCCGGCCGGATCCCCGGCCGCCGCGGAGCCACTGGTTCCGCGC
>CAWIMG010000039.1:0-152625 GCA_963837105.1 uncultured Actinomycetes bacterium
CGGGAGCAGCCGTTCGGCAGGAAAATCAGGTGCGCCCGGCCAGCCTGGCCACCGATCATGGCACATGGCCTGGACCCTCTCCCCCGACGTGACCAGCTACCTGGCGAGCGCCGGTGAGTTCTTGCGCTACCGGCCAGGCTGAGCACAGCGTCCTGCTGACCGTCACCGAGGCGGTGCCGGCGGATCGGCGGACCCGGCACGTTCGGGGACGATCCGCCGCTGTTCGGCTGGTATGTCCCGGGCGGCGGCCCGGTCACCACCGCCTGCCTGCATACCCCGCCCTATCCGGTGGCGCTGACCGCCATGCCGGACCTGGCGGCCGCCGCGCTGGCCAGGTCACTGGCAGACGGTGGCCGGGCGGTAGCCGGGGTCGGCGGCCCGCCGGCCCAGCGCAGGCCTTCGCCACCGCGTGGGAGCGGCAGACCGGCCAGCCCGCCCAGGTCAGCCGCCGTGAGCGGCTGTACCGGCTGGGCAAACTGGTCCCGCCCGACCCGGCCCCACCCGGGCAGGCCCGGCTCGCCGCGGCCGCGGACACCGCGCTCCTGCTGGCCTGGCTGGCCGGGTTTCGCCAGGAGGCGGACCCGGCGGGCGCCCGGCCCGCCGGAAGACGATGGCGGAGCGGATCAGCTATGGCGGCCTCACCCTGTGGGAGACCGGCGATGGCCCGGTGTCACTGGCCGGGCGGACCCGGGCCATCGCCGGCCAGGCCCGGATAGGGCCGGTCTACACTCCGCCTGAGCACCGCGGCCGTGGCTATGGTGGCGCGGTGACGACCGCCGTCAGCCAGCAGGCCCTGGCCGCTGGGGTGGCCGAGGTGCTGCTCTACACCGACCTGGCCAACCCCACCAGCAACGCCCTCTACCAGCGGCTCGGCTACCGGCCGGTGGCCGACAGCGTGCAGTTGCGCTTCCCGGCGTGACCGGCGGGCCGTCGGCGGCCGGTCACCAGCAGGTCGCCCCGGCTGGCGGTTAGCGGGCCGCGAGTTCCGTGGCGACCAGTTCGGCGATCTGGGCGGTGTTCAGCGCGGCACCCTTGCGCAGGTTGTCGCCGCAGACGAAGAGCTCGACGCGCGTGGGTCGTCCAGCGCTGGCGCATCCGGCCGACCCAGGTCGGGTCGGTCCCGACCACGTCGGCGGGGGTCGGGTACTCGGCTCGCTCCGGCCCGTCGGTCAGCACCACGCCGGGCGCGTCGCGCAGCAGCTCCTGGGCTCGTTCCCGGGTCACCTCGTCCTCGAATATGGCGTGCACCGCGACCGCGTGGGTCGTGATCACCGGCACTCGCACGCAGGTGGCGTGCATCCTCAGGTCTGGGCTGGCCGAGGATCTTGCGGGTCTCGTCGCGGATCTTCAGCTCCTCCGAGGACCAGCCATCCGGCTTCTGCGAGCCGGCCCAGGGGATCACGTTCAGCGCGAGCGGCGCCGGGAACGGGGCAGGGTCGGGCACCGCCGCCCGCACGTCGCCCGGCCGCTGGCCTAGGGTCCGGGCGCCGGCCACCGCGTCGAGCTGGGCGTAGAGGGCGTCGGTCCCGGCCTGGCCCGCGCCGGATGCCGCCTGGTAGGAGGCGGCTACCATCTCCCGCAGGCCGACGCCCGGTGCAGCACTCCATCACGACGATCATCGACAGCGTCGTGCAGTTCGGGATCGCGATGATCCCTCGCGGTCGCACGCCGGTCACCGGGTTCACCTCGGGCACCACCAGCGGCACCTCCGGGTCCTTCCGGAACGCGGCAGAGTTGTCCATCACCATCACACCGCGGCCGCCGCGACCGGCGCCCACCGCGGGGGACGCTCGTCCGGCACGTCGAACATCGCGATGTCCACGCCGTCGAACACCTCCGGGGTCAGCGCCCTCACCGCCACCTGCTCGCCGCGCACCCGCAGCTTCCGGCCGGCCGACCGGGGCGACGCGATCAGCCGGATCTCACCCCACACGTCGGCGCGGGTCGACACCACGTCTCGCATCACGGTGCCGACGGCGCCGGTCGCTCCCACCATCGCGAACGGGAGCGGCAGGCCCAACCGGGCTAGGGCTCACCGGCCGGTCCTCCGTAGACGACAGCCTCGACCTCGTCGTCCGTCAGGTCGAACGCCCGGTGCGTCGCGGTCACCGCGGCGTCCATCGGTCTCGTCCACCACGACGGAAATGCGATCTCCGAGGTCGAGATCATCTCGATGTTCACCCCGGCCTCGGCCAGGGCGGTGAAGAAGGTGGCGCTCACCCCCGGGTGCGACCGCATTCCCGCGCCGACCACGGACACCTTGCCGATCCGGTCGTCGTAGAGGAGTTTGTCGAAGCCGACTTCCGGCTGGACGGCCCCGAGCGCGGCCATGGCGGCTTCCCCGTCGGCACGCGGCAGGGTGAACGAGATGTCGGTGCGGCCGGTACTGGCGGCGGAGATGTTCTGCACGATCATGTCGATGTTGATCCCGGCATGAGCGATCACGCGGAAGATCCTGGCGGCCTCGCCGACGACGTCTGGCACGCCAACCACGGTGATCTTGGCCTCGCTGCGGTCGTGCGCGACCCCGGAGATGATCGGCTGTTCCATCGCTGGCTGCTCCTTCCCCGCCTGCGGGCCGGGGTCACTGACCCAGGTCCCGGCCCGCTGGCTGAACGAGGACCGGACGTGGATCGGCATGTCGTACCGCCGGGCATACTCCACGCAGCGCAGCTGGAGCACCTTGGCGCCGCAGGCGGCCATCTCCATCATTTCTTCGTAGCTGATCGCCGGAGGCCGGCGGGCGGACGGCACGATCCGGGGATCGGCGGTGAACACCCCGTCCACGTCGGTGTAAATCTCGCAGAAGTCGGCCTTCAGCGCCGCCGCGAGCGCGACCGCGGTGGTGTCCGAACCGCCCCGGCCCAGCGTGGTGATGTCCTTGCCGTTCTGCGACACACCCTGGAAGCCGGCCACGATCGGGATGGCGCCCTCGGTCAGCGCGGTGGCGATCCGGCCCGGGGTAACGTCGATGATCCGCGCCTTGCCGTGCACATCGTCGGTGATCACGCCCGCCTGCGAGCCGGTGAACGACCGGGCCTGCAGCCCCAGATTGGCGATCGCCATGGCGAGCAGCGCCATCGAGATCCGCTCCCCGGCGGTGAGCAGCATGTCGAGTTCGCGGGCGGGTGGCAGCGGGCTCACCTGCCGGGCCAGGTCGTGCAGATCGTCGGTGGTGTCGCCCATCGCGGACACCACCACGACCACGGAATGGCCCGCCTTGCGGGTGGCGACGATGCGCTGTGCCACCCGCTTGATGCCGCCGGCATCTGCCACCGACGAGCCACCGTACTTCTGCACGACAAGCGCCACCGGCGCGTCGCTCCTCCCGGTCGTGGCTGCTGGCGGCATGAGTGTACCCACCCAGCCTGTGCGTTCCCGGTGGAATTACCCGCCCAGGGTCAGGGCGTGACCTCTTCGGCCACGTCGAGCAGGGCATGCGCGACCACCGCGTGCAGTGCCCGCAGCGCCGCCCCGCCGTGCGTCCCCCAGTGGCTCACGTAGGAGTACTGCCACCACCACAGGGCCTCCAGCGGCCGCCCGGCCTCGTAGTGCTGGAGCCCGTGGATCAGGTCCGCGGCCAGCGCCGCCAGGTCGTCGGACAGCCGGAAGCGGGTCGCCCGGCGGTCGGCGTAGGGGTCGAACAGCTCCCCGTACTCGTCCAGCCCGGCCAGCCGGCTCGCCAGCCCGGTGCGCAGCACGTCCAGGTCGGGGTCGGCCCCGACGTCGGGTTCCCAGTTTCCCGGCGGGATGACGTCCTTGCTGGCTCCCAGCTGGGCGCCCGCCAGCAGGATCTGGGACACCTCCAGCAGCAGCAGCGGCACCAGCTGGCCGCCGCCCTGGCCGCCTGCCAGCGCCCCCACCCCGTCCAGGAAGTCCCGCGCCTGCCCGGCCACCCGGTCCGCGAGCGGCTGCCAGCCTTCGCTTGATCCGCCCGCGACCAGTGCGCTAGACATCAAGCAGCCTCCGTCCTTCGAACGCCCGCCCGAGCGTCACCTCGTCGGCGTACTCCAGGTCCCCGCCGACCGGAAGCCCGCTGGCCGGCCTGGTCACCCGCAGCCCCAGCGGCTTGACCAGCCGGGCCAGGTAGGTGGCGGTCGCCTCCCCCTCCAGGTTGGGGTCGGTCGCGAGAATCAGCTCGGTCACGCCGCCGTCGGACAGCCGCGCCATGAGTTCCCTGGTGCGCAGATCCTCCGGGCCGATGCCGTCGATCGGGCTGATGGCCCCGCCCAGGACATGGTAACGACCCCGGAATTCGCGGATCTTCTCGATCACCGCCACGTCCTTGGGCTCCTCGACGACGCAAATGACCGACGGGTCGCGCCGCGGGTCCCGGCAGATCCGGCACTCCTCTTCCTCGGCCACGTTCCCGCACACCCGGCAGAACCGGATCCGCTCGGTGACCTCGACCAGCACCGCCGCCAGCCGCCGTACGTCGGCCGGATCCGCGCCGACCAGGTGGAAAGCGATCCGCTGGGCACTCTTGGGACCAACACCTGGCAGGCGGCCGAGCTCGTCGATGAGGTCCTGGACCACTCCCTCGTACATGTCAGGGCCTCGTGGCCGGTGAGAGCAGGCGCTGGGTGATCACTGGCTGGGCCTGCCGGGTTCGTCGCCGGGGGTGGCGGGGCCAGGGGTAGCGGAGCCAGGAATGGCGGGGCCGGGCACGGCACCGCCGCCGAAGAAGTCCGACAGCCCCGGCACCTCGCCCATCCCGCCGCCGAGTGCGGCCAGCGGCCCCATCTTCTGCTGCTGGAGTTCCCCGGCCGCCCGGTAGGCGTCGCGGACAGCGGCCAGCACCAGGTCGGCGACCGTCTCGGCGGTCTCGGCCGGATCGGTCGCGTCGATCGCCGCCGCGCTGATCGTCAAATCCACCAGCTCGCCCTGGCCGTTGACGGTCGCGGTCACCAGCCCGCCACCCGCGGTCCCTTCCACTTCGGCGTCCGCCAGTTCCTGCTGTGCGCTCATGAGCTGGTCCTGCATCTGCTGCGCGGCAGCGAACAGTTGCTGCATGTCCATCTGGCTGCCTGGCTCCACTGTCGGCTCCCACTCGGTTAGGGTCAGCCCCGCCTGGCTGGGGCGGCCGGGGGCACGGGCACGGCCCTTGCCAGCGGCATTCCTGGCGTGTTGTCGCTGTTGTGAGCCTACGGCCTTCGCGAACCGGTGGGCAGCACGCGCCACCGGCGACCGCCAGGCGCCGCTGGCGGGTCAGCTGTCCTCGATCTCCTCGATGACCTGGCCACCTAGCTGGCGGGCGATCAGCTCCATCCCGGACAGGCTGGGTTCCCCGGGGTCGCCTTCCTCGTCCGGCCAGGGCTCATCGTCCGCCGAGTCAGCCGGCGACGGCGTTGCGGTCCCGGGCTGGCGGCCGGCCCGACGCGGCCGGCCCCGGGCGCGCCGGGCCGGGCGGCTCCCTTGCCCGTGGCGCCCGGCAGGCGGCTGCCGCGGCCAGTGTCCGGCGCGGGCGGAGCGGGATGCCCGGCAGCGCCGGCCGGCCGCGCCCCGCCCGGGATGGTTCCAGGCCTGCCCGGGGTGGCTTGACTGCCGCCCACGGTGGTTCCGGTGCCGCCTCCGGCGGTCCTGGTGCCACCCCCTGCGGTCCCGGTGCCACCCGCGGCCCGCCCGGCCGGTGGGGTGGCGCGTGGCGCCGCACTGGGCGCGGGCGGGCCACTACCTGGCCTGGCCGCCACCGAGCCCGGCGGATCCCGCGCCCGCGGCCACCGGCCGGATCCGGACATTAACGCCGAGCAGGCTGGCGACGATGCCGACCAGCACCGCCTCATGACCGCTGCTGGCGAAGCTTCTGGCCTCGCCCTCGCTGGCGAAGGCGACCGTCAGCACGCTGCCCTCGACGGACTCGGCGCTGGTGTTGCGGAGCAGGATCCAGGCAACCTTGCGCTCATCGCGGACCGCGTCCAGGATCTCGGGCCAGCGCTGGCGGAACGTCTCCGTATCGGCCCGGGCCACCTGCCCCGGTCCTGTGCGGCCGGAGCTGGCCGGCTGGTCACCTGCCGGCTGGTCACCTGCCGGCTGGTCACCTGCGGGCTGCTCACTTGCGGGCTGCTCACTTGCGGGCTGCTCACTTGCGGGCTGCTCACTTGCGGGCTGGGGCTCGGCCGGCTGCGGAACGGATGCCCGCGCGGCGGAGACCTGCGGCGCGGTGACCTGCGGCGCGGTGACCTGCGGCGCGGAGGGCGCGGGGTCAGTCCGGGCACTGCCCGCCCGGGAGCCGGGCCCACGGCTTTGCACCGCCGTCGCGCCCTGGTCCCGCCCCGCGAGCTGGTGCTCCAGCCGTTCCAGCCGGGCCAGCAGCGCCTTCTCCCCGGTGCTGGCGGCCGGCAGCAGCAGCTGTGCGCACATCAGCTCCAGCAGCAGGCGCGGCGACGTGGTGCCACGCATCTGGATCAGGCCCTCACTGAGGATCTCCGCCGCGCGGGTGAGTTCTGCCTGGCCGAACCGGCCGGCCTGCTCGGCCATCCGCTCCAGCCGGTCGGCGGGAGCGTCCAGCAGCCCGCTCTGGCCCGCTCCCGGCACCGCCGCCAGGATGATCAGGTCACGGAGCCGGTCCAGCAGGTCGGCGGCGAAACGGCGCGGATCGTGCCCGCCCTCCACCACCTTGTCCACGGCCTGGAAGACAGCCGCACCGTTCCCGGCGGCGAAGGCGTCCACCGTCTCATCCAGCAGGCTGTCGTCGCTGTAACCGAGCAGTGCCACCGTCCGGTCGTAGGTCAGCCCCTCCGGTCCTGACCCGGCAAGCAGCTGGTCGAGGATGGACAGCGTGTCCCGGACCGAGCCAGCGCCGGCCCGGACCACCAGCGGCAGCACGGCCGGCTCGTACCTGACCTGCTCGGCGGCCAGGATCTGCTCCAGCAGCTCGCGCAGCACGGCGGGCGGTACCAGCCGGAACGGGTAGTGGTGGGTGCGCGACCGGATGGTCGCGATGACCTTCTCAGGCTCAGTAGTGGCGAAGACGAACTTCAGGTGCGGCGGCGGTTCCTCCACCAGCCTGAGCAGGGCGTTGAAGCCCTCCCGGGTCACCATGTGCGCTTCGTCGATGATGTAGATCTTGAACCGCCCCGACACCGGGGCGTAGAAGGCCCGCTCCCGCAGGTCCCTGGCGTCATCCACGCCACCGTGCGAGGCCGCGTCGATCTCGATCACGTCAATGCTGCCCGGCCCCTGCGGGGCCAGCGCGACGCACGACGCGCACACACCGCATGGATCGGGGGTGGGTCCCTGCTCACAGTTGAGGGACCGGGCGAGAATCCGGGCGCTGGAGGTCTTGCCGCAGCCACGGGGCCCACTGAACAGGTACGCGTGGTGGATTCGCCCGTTGAGCAGGGCCTGGCGGAGCGGTTCGGTGACATGCTCCTGGCCCTTGACCTCGGCGAAGCTGGCGGGCCGGTACTTGCGGTACAGGGCCAGCGGGACAGCGGGCGCCGCCGGGCCGGACTGGGCCGGGTTGCCGTGCGCGGTGCCGGGGGCGTCGCCTGCCATGGTCTGCATCCTCGCCGGGACGGGAAGGGACCCCCCGCACACCCGCCAGAGCCCGCGTACCCTTGCTGCCTTCCGGCCCTGGGGGATTTGGCGAGATAACGCCGTGCGGGGGGTCATCGGCCAGTTTAGTCATGGGCACCGTCAGCCCGCGCCGATACCTGGCTGGGGAGCCCGGCCCAGCCGCCTGGACGGCGGACCGTCCGTCAGCCAGAGCGTTGCCGCGGGCCGACGGCCGGTAAGCTTGCCGGCGGAGGATTCGCCTAGTGGCCTAGGGCGCACGCTTGGAAAGCGTGTTGGGGGCAACCCCTCGCGAGTTCGAATCTCGCATCCTCCGCTCCTCTGACCAGGCAATACACAAGCCCAGGTCATGCGTTCGGTTGGGCTTGTAGCCGGGCCAGAGGGTGTGCGGGCTGCCGGGGCGGCTGGGCTTGCTGATATCGCTACCCGCAGGCCGGCCAATCCGGGCATGGTGTGCCCCTGGTTCTCGATGACGAAGATCATGACCGCCATGGCTGCAGTGCGGCTGGCCGAGGCGGGGTGCTCGACCTGGATGCCCCGGTTGCCGGGAACCCCAACTATCGTCGATGGCTTCGCGTCTCGGCGAATCCGGGTGCCAGCCCGGCACTGACAGTCACCGCGCAGGGGCCCGGATGGCCCGCCATGTTGGCTAGCCGACCGGGGCCTTGAGCCCGGCGGCCGCGGCGGCAGCGTCCACGGCGAGCCTGGTCAGGCGCGCGTACTCGCCGCCCCTGACCAGTGGGAAGTCATGGTCCGCATCGATCTCGATCACGTCTGCGTGCAGTGTCTCGGCCAGTTCCCGCTGCTTGGACGGGCGTACCAGCCGGTCGCTCGCTGTGATCAGCATGGCGGCGGGAAGACCCAGTTGACCCGCCCAGGCGCGGGCGTCGTAGCGGCTCAGCGCGCGGCCCGCGTCGGCGAGTTCACGCGCCAGCCCGCGACGGAACTCCGCGGCCAGCCACGGCCGGTAGACGTCGAGACCGGGCGCCTTTTCGATAGCCTCGCGGAGGATCCGTTCGACGAAGCCGGCGCCGGTACCGAGCCGCAGGCCCACCTCGAGCACGGGCAGCAGGCGCCAGACCATCCGCTCCCTTGCCGTCTGGTTCCATTCGAGCGCCGTGGCCTGCATGACCAGGGCCGCGACCGTTCCCGGATGCCTCCGGGCCAGCAGCAGCCCGACCGGGCCACCCATGGAGTATCCGGCCACGATCACCTGCCGGATCCCTAGCTGGTGCAGGACCGCGGCGGCATCGTCGGCGCAATCTTCGAGGCTGAACGGCTCCGTTCAACCGCATCCCGCGTCCATGCCCACGCAGGTCCAGCGCGATCACCCGGTAGGAACCGGCGAGCTTGGCATAGACCGGGAAGAAGTTGAGGTCGGCGCTGGCGGTCCAGCCGTGGAGGAGCAGCACAGCGGGATCCGTGGGCGTTCCACCAGAGTCACGGATGAATACCTCGCCGCGGCCAGGCAGGTTGATGACGCGGCCGGGCGGGAGGTACGGCGGGACCGGCGCCAGGCCTGTACTCCGCCGCAGCGGCCGGGCAAACCGGCTCAGTCGCCGCGCCTCGTGCCTAATCGTGGGGTTCCTGGCGAACGCGGCAATAACCGCGGCCACGACCGCCACCGCGGCAACGGCCGGCGCCCGCGCCCTCCCGACCATCGTTCTCACCCATTTCTCACGGCGGGGTCTGGTGGTAGAGGGCGAGGGCGACCGTGATGCCCGCCCCCGCCGCGAGCATGAGCGTGTTCCGGGCCTCGCCGAGCCGGCCAGTTCTGATGGCTGCCTCCAGGGCGGCAATAGGCCCGGTGGTGTAGGCACCGGCCAGGTCTTCTGTCACGTACGCGACGCGGTCCCCCGGGACGCCAAGCCTGTCCCGCAAGGTGTCGAGGAAGTCCGGGGACGAGGGCGCCGGGACGAGCAGGTCGATATCCCCGATGCCGATCCCCAGGCGGCGGAGGAAGCGACGGGCAGCCTCCTCGGCGCAGTCGGCGAGGCGGGCGTGGTAGCCGGGTCTGGCGTCGATGACCATCTGGCTCCGCCCGGCCGCCCGCCGTGGGCCGCGGGCCCCCCGCCGCTCCTGCCACACCAGCCCGCTGGCGAACAGTTCCTGGTACTCGGGAAAGGTCTCCGCGCCGAAGTCGGTGAACCCGGCCTCAGTGTCATCCCAGCCGATGAGCATCGCGCCGCCGGCCGGCTGGAATGGGGCAGGGCCGGAATCCGTGGACTCCGGGCTCACGTCGCTGGTCACGATCGCGCCGAGCCGGATGACACCGGAACGCAGCAGGCCCGACTGAAGCTGGATGGCGCTGATCACCCCGCAGGTGCCATTGAGGAGGTCGAACGAGAAGGTGCCGCGGCCGCCGACCGGCGGCTGGCCCAGGTTGGCCCCGATGTCCTCCTGGATGAGAGCGGCGAGCGCGGGCTCCCCCATGCTGTCTTCCCGGTAGATGCCGGCGTTGATGAGCATGTTGACATCGCCGGGCTCTTTCCCCGCGCGCGCGAGGCAGGCCCGGGCTGCTGCATCAGCGAGGCCCCGCGCGGTCGGCTTGCGCCATCCATGGCTGGTCAGCGCGGTTGCGGCGTCAATGCGTGCGCCCATAGTGGTCCACCTTGCCGTCGATGGTGAAAACAGCGATGCCGATCTCGATGCCGGAGGCGAGTGCCAGCAGCATCACCCGGTCTCCCTTGTGGATCCGCTGCTCTTGCAGGTACTTGTGGAGCGCCACGAACAACGTGGTCGACGACGTGTTGCCGTATTCCTCCAGATTGACGACCACATGCTTGGGCTTGGCGCCGAGGCGGCGGGCGAATTCCTCGGTACCTTTGCGGATGGCCCGGGCCGAGGTCTGATGCGGGATCAGGTAGTCGATGTCGGACAGGTCGATCCCGGCTTCGCCGATCACCTCAGCGACCAGCGGCGCCATGTCCTCGATCGCCACCTTGTGCAGGGTCCTGGACCTCGTGTACATCTGAGCGCCCGGGCCCACAGTGCTGGGGAAGGCGAGACAGAGCCGGCTGTGCTCGGCGAGGGTGGTGAACCCGATGACGTCGATGCCGGAGCCTCTTGGTGCGCGTTCCACGATCACGGCGGCACCGGCGTCACCGAGCGTCAGCGAGGCCAGTTGCTTGCTGAACAACGACCGGATCTGCCGCGCCGCGTTCCAGCTCAGGTGGGAGATGTACTCGCCGGAAACCACCATCCCGCAGCTGATCTCACCGCGGGTGATGAGGTCCTGCAGCAGGAACACCCCGGTCAGCATTCCGGCGCAGGCGTTGGAGAGGTCAAAGTTCACCGCACGGGTGGCACCGATCGCCTGCTTGATATACAGGCTGAGCGGGGGCTCGAAGGTCTGCGAGAACCGGCCGCGGGAACGGGTGATGCTGGTGCTGACCAGCATCTCTATTTCTGGCGCCTGATGCTGTGAGTGAGCCAGGCAGTCGCGGGCGGCCCCGGTGGCCAGGGTCAGGGAATTCTCGCCCGGCCCGACGACGTGACGTTCGTGGATGCCGGTCAGCCGTTCCAGCTGGATGCGGGTGCGGTGGCTGGTCTGGCTCATCAGATCCCTGGTCGTCAGCCGCCGCGCGGGCAGCTTCACACCCACGCTCTCGATCCGGCACCCCCATGGATTGCCGGAACCATCCGATTCAAGGGCCAGCCAGCGGTCTGGCTGGCTGCCGCCTGCTCCTGCCATCAGCCGCCTCCGTGCGCTCTCACCGCTTCGCCCGTCGGGCTATGCTCGTATATGCACAATGGCCGGTTCAGCATGATCCGCTCTAGGGGCGAACGTCATCGGCGGGGAGACGTAAGCCCCGATATCCGGCCGGCTTCCGAAGCCACGCGGCACACCCTGGCGTACGGCCAGTACGAGCTGGCATATGAGGTCTACGGCTCAGGCGACCGGGTGCTCGTATGGCTGCACGCGTTGCTGTTCGACGCCAATCTCGGCCGCAGCCTGGCCCGGAGACTGGCCGCCCGGGGCAACCGCGTGGTGCTGCTCGACCTGCTGGGGCACGGCCGCAGCGCCAAACCCCGCCATGCGGGCGCCCACCGGATGGATCTCTACGCGGAGCAGGTGCTGTGCCTGCTGGACGAGCTCGGCGCGGATCAGGTGGTGCTGGGAGGCGTCTCGCTGGGCACCAACGTGAGCCTGCTCACCGCGGTGCAGGCGCCCGAGCGGGTCCGGGGCCTGGTTCTGGAAATGCCGGTGCTCGAATGGGCTGCCCCGGCGGCGGCGGTCACGTTCGTGCCGCTCCTGTTCGAGGTGCACTACGCCCGGGCCGCGCTGCGGCTGGTCACCCGGGCCGCTGCCCGCCTTCCCCGTTCCGGACTGGGCCCGCTCGACTCGTTCCTCAATACCGCCGCGTCGGATCCAGACGAGATCGCCGCCGTGTTGCACGGGTTGCTGATGGGTCCCATCGCCCCGACCGTCGACCAGCGCCGGGCCATCACCGCGCCGGCGCTGGTGCTGGGGCACGGGGTCGATCTGATCCACTCGTTCACCGACGCGAAACGGCTTGCGCGCCAGCTCCCCGATGCCAGGCTGATCCGGACCCGCACTTTCGCTGAGCTGTGGGTGCGGCCCGCCCGTCTGACCACCGAAATCAGTGAGTTCCTTGACCATGTCTGGGCGGGTGGCGAGCCTCAGCAGCCGCTCGGCATGGCCTGCTGAGCACGGCGCGCGGCCAGGGGCCACTGTCCTGGTGATCCGGCCCGTCAGCGGATCAGGTAATCAGCACGGCGCGCCCGCCTGGTGCGGGCCCAGTACTCGAAGCTGAACCCCGGCCACAGGGCCCGGTTGACGCCCTGAGCGTCCAGGTACCAGCTCGTGCAGCCGCCCTGACTCCACACCGCCCGGCCCAGGCGGCGCTGGATCCCGTGGTTGAACCGGCGCTGCGCCGACGTTTTGACTTCGATCGTGTTCCCGCCCTGCCGGGCGAGCAGCCGCAGGCAGCTCAGCACGTGCTGGACCTGGCTTTCGATCATGAAGATGACCGAGTTGTGCCCCAGGCCCGTGTTCGGGCCCAGCAGCAGGAAGAAGTTCGGGAACCCGGCGACGGTGACGCCGTGATAGGCCTCGGCGCCGCCGCGCCACACGTCCTGGAGCTTGATGCCGTCGCGGCCGGCCACGTTGAGCTCTGTGAGCGCCTCGACGGTCTTGAAACCGGTGCCGTAGATGATCACATCGGCGTCGTACGCGCTGCCGTCTGCGCAAGTCAGTCCACGGTCAGTGACCCGGGCGATCGGTTGAGTCACGAGGTCCACGTTGGGCCGGGCGAGCGCCGGATAGTAATTCGAAGACAGCAGGATCCGTTTGCACCCGATGGTGTAGTCCGGTGTCACCTTCTCGCGTAGAGCCGGGTCACTGACCTGACGGGCGATGTGGTGCTCGGCGATCCGCTGCAATGGCGCCATCAACTGGGGGTGCACGGCGAACCCGGCCGCGCGGATCTCGAGCAGCCAGTAGATCCCGTCGCGGAACGCCCGCATCACCGGCGGGGCGGCGGCGAAAACGGCCCGGGCCGCAGGCGGGATCCCGAAGTCGGGCCGCGGGTGGATCCATGGCGGCGTTCGCTGGAAGACATGAACCTGGGCAGCTTGTTTGGCGATCTCGGGGATGAACTGGATCGCCGAAGCGCCCGTCCCGATGACCGCGACCCGCTTGCCGGTAAGGCTGCAGGAACGGTCCCATTGCGCCGAGTGGAAGGCGGGGCCGGTGAACTGGCCGGCACCCGGAATCTCCGGGATCGAGGGGAGGTGCAGGGCCCCGATACCGGAGACAATCGCACGGGCGGTGTACGCCTCGCCCGCCGCCGTCGTGATGTGCCAGCGGCCAGCCGCGTCATCCCATTCCATGCGCTCCACCCGGCACCCGAACCGGATGTGCGCGGAGATTCCGTACCTGCGCACGCACCGCCGCAGGTACTCCCATATCTCCTCTTGCGGCGCGAACATCCGTGACCAGCCGGGATTGAGCTCGAACGAGAACGAGTACAGGTGTGACGGCACGTCGCACGCGCAGCCGGGATACGTGTTGTCCCGCCACGTGCCGCCGAGGTCGTCGTTCTTCTCCAGGATCACGAAGTCGTCGTAGCCGGCCTGTTTCAGCCGGATCGCCATGCAGAGGCCAGCGAACCCCGACCCGATGATGATGATCGCCGGGTCGTCATGTGCCGGGCTCATGGCCGCGCCTCCCGGGCCGCGGTCACCACCGGCGCGCCTGCCGCTCTGACGTCCGCGGCGCCGCCCGCCCCGAGGGGATGGGTCGCGGCACCCGTCGCCAGCCATCGCGCCTCCATCTCCGGCATGGCGCGGGAAGCGAACTTCGCGGCGATCATCGGTGCCACTCCCCTGATCAACTGCATCGGTGGCAGCCAGCGCTGGCCATAGACACGCGGGGCGCGCCTGGCAATCCCGTCCACCAGTGCGTCCGCCACCGGCCCCGCGGGGCTGGTGCGGCCGGCCGGGAACGGCAGCCCGGCGCGCATCAGCCGCAGCGCCGCGTTCTCGTCCGCCCCGCGCACCATGTCGGTGTCGGTCCAGCTCAGATAGGCCACGCCGACCCGCACTCCATGGTGTGCCACCTCGGCGCGGACGGCCTGCGCGAACGCCTCCACGCCGGCTTTGCTCGCGCAATACGCCGCCATCATCGGGGCTGGGGTGAGCGCGGCCAGCGACGCCACCTGCAGCAGGTAACCCCTGCTTTCGAGCAGGGCGGGCAGGAATGCCCGGGCGGTGGCCACGCTGCCGAGCAGGTTGACCTCGATGACCCGCGCGAACGCACGGGCGTCGGAGTAGAGGAACGGGCCGCCGATGGCGATTCCCGCGTTGGCGACCACGACGTCGATCCGGCCGTAGCAGTCGCGGACCGCAGCGGCGGCGGCGGCTAGCGCGTGCTCGTCGGTCACGTCAGCCCGCCACCAGCGGGAGCGCGGTCCGCAGCAGGCGGACACCGCGGCGAGTTCGCCCGGTTCGAGGCCGAGCAGGACCACCTGCGCGTTCCGCGCGGCCAGGCGCCTGGCAACGGACGCCCCGATGCCCCGCGCGGCCCCAGTGACGACCACGACCTGATCCGCCAGGTCCTTGGCTTGTCCCATCGCGGCGCCTGTTCTCTGCACTGTCCATCGATTGTGCCAGTAATTACTGGCACAATCGAGATGATAACTCACTCCCCCCGGTGGCGATCGGGGTCGCGAGCAGCCGCATGAACTCGCCGTAGGTGACGCGGGCGCGCCTGTCCATGGCCCGGCTGAACTCGGCATCGATCGCGGTCCGCGCGACCGGCCGCAGCCTCTCGATCGTCTCGGTCAGCCGCGCGACCTCGTGCGGTGGCGGAACGCCACTGCCGGGGCCGAACACATGGGTGATGACAAGCTCGACGAACAGCGATGCGATGCTGTCCAGGCCCGCCTG
This sequence comes from uncultured Actinomycetes bacterium, assembly GCA_963837105.1. Taxonomy (GTDB): domain Bacteria; phylum Actinomycetota; class Actinomycetes; order Streptosporangiales; family Streptosporangiaceae; genus UBA9676. Next base: position 14,929 of record CAWIMG010000039.1, read on the forward strand.
CAGCTCACGGCCGGTGGCCAGGATCGCGGGCAGCGGGATGCCCTCGCGCACCAGGGCAGCGGCCGTGTCGAGCAGCCGGCGGCTGACGTGAACGACACGATCTCCGTCGACCTCGATGTAGCCGAGGCGGACCGCCTCGGCGAGCACCTCGGGTGTGAGCTGGCCCGCGAGCAGTGATGACACATCGGCAACGGTTACTGGCACCGGCGCCTCGTCTCCCCAGGGGGCTGTGATCGCCTGCTCCAGGCCAAGCAGATCGGCCAGCTCGTAGCCCTGTTCCCGGGCTGAGAGCAGCTCACCGATCCCGCCGAGCGTGTGGCCGCGGTCCAGCAGCTGGCTGATAATCCGCAGGCGGGTCAGGTGAGCCTGCGAGTACCAGGCGATCCGTCCCTGACGCCGCGGCGGCGGGAGCAGCTTCCGCTCCTGGTAGTAGCGCACTGTGCGGATCGTGACCCTCGCCGCGGCGGCGAGTTCCCCGACGCGGTACTCACGCGCGGCGAGCACCTCGTCCGCCGCGCGGCTCACACGACTGTGCGCCGGGCCATCCGCCGCATCCACCTGCGCAAGCATAGGCGGTGGGGGTGGCGCCCGGCCGCTACGGGTGAGTGGCCGCTGGCCGCCGTTTGGCCGCCGCAGGCCGCTTCCTGGCCGCCGCAGGCCGCTCCTTGGCCGCCGCTGACCGGCGGTGACGCTTGGCGGCCTTCAGGAGCTCGGACATACCGTGCTCGATGCCATGGGCGATGACATCGAGGTCGGGGTTGGCCCCGAAGTCGCCGGTGACTCCGAAGGTGACGTTGCCGCAGTAGGTGAAGATCGAGATACCGGTACGGACCGTGGAGGCGATGGGGACGTAGGGAATGATCTCCAGAAGCCGGCGGCCCAGCCCGTAGAGCGGCTGCTGCGGGCCTGGCACGTTCGTGGTGACCGTCACGATCTCCCGCTGGGGAAGCCCGAACGCGAGCCTGACCCACCAGGACGTGAGCGGGAACGGGGTGTAACGGCCCAGCGAGGTCAGGGCCTCGCCCACCATTGCCTCCCTGGTTGTCTTCAGGGCCTGCAGTTCGGCCTGGACGGCCGCCAGCCGTTGCACCGGGTCGGCGACGTGGACGGGGAGGTCGGCCAGGACAGCCGAGACCCGGTTCTCGTAGATACCCTCCTCACCGGGGGCACGCAGGGAGACTGGGACCAGGGAGCGGACCATGTGCGGTCCGGGCTCCTCGCCACGGGCGAGCAGCAGGGCGCGGAAGCCGCCGCTGATCGCGGCCAGCACGACATCATTCACGGTGCCGCCGAGTTCCTGCTTGATCGCCTTCACATCATCCAGCGACGACCGGGCCCAGGTGTACCGGCGCTGCTTGCCGATGTGCCCGCTCAGCGACGACCCGGCGGCCGGCCACAACGCGGGCGCCAGCTTCGCGATGGCACGTGCGGTGCCGGCAGCCTGACGGACGGCACCGCCTGGATCGGCGGCCACGGTGCCGCCGATAGCCAGGGCTTCCCGGACCGGGAAAACTACCGTGTCCACGGCGGCCTGAGCGGCCAGCTCGATGCCCGACGGCTCGGCACCCACGGTCCGGTCGTCGGCGGCGGGCGGTGACGGCTCGGGCGAGAAGTCGAAGATCACCCGGTACAGGTCGGTGCCCGAGATCCCGTTGACCATGCAATGGTGCACCTTCGAGATCACCGCCCAGCGGCCCCCGGCGAGTCCTTCGGCAAACCAGTACTCCCACAGCGGGTGGTCCCGGTCGAGCCGCTGGGACATCACCCGCGCCATCAGGTCGGCGAGCTGCTTGTCGCCTCCCGGCGCGGGCAGAGCGGTCCGCCGGACGTGGTACCGAAGGTCGAAGCCAGGGTCGTCCACCCAGACCGGCCGCCCCATGCGAAGCGGCACCGGACGGAGCTTCTGCCGGTAGCGGGGCACGCGCGGCAACCGCCCGGCCAGGAATGCCAGCACGTCCTCATGGGACGGGGCCGGGCCTTCGAACACCGCGATCGACGCGATCGCCATCGACGTGTGTGGATCCCGGTCCTCCGCGTCGACGAACAGAGCATCCAGCGCACTCAGCCTGTCCATGCCGCCTCTTCCCAGCGCCGCCGGTCCCCCGTACTGCCGTCCCGCGGCGCCGGGCGGGCGCTGTATTCCCTATCTGCTCCGCATCGTAAGCCGCGCGCTGCCCGGCCCACCCGGGCCAGTCGTCCCCGCTGCGGGGACCTTCGGCTCTGAAACGCCCAGGCAGCGCCTGCCAGGGTAGGCCCATGACGGCAGCCAGACCCGGATCCGGGTAGCACTCAATGGACTCCGGCGAGGAGAGGGATCTGACGGTCGCGGTGACGGGCCCGACCGGGACCTTCGGGTTCGGCCTCATCCCGCAACTTCAAGCCGATCACCGGGTGGCGCGGATCGTGGGCATCGCGCGCCGCCCGTTCGACCCCGCCGCATATGGCTGGACGAAGATGACGTACCGCCGCGGGGATGTCCGCGACACCCGGGCTCTGCACGACGCGTTCACCCACGCCGACGTGGTGGTGCATCTGGCGTTCATGGTCACCGGCACCGCGTCAGGTGACGCGATCCGGTCGATCAACATCGAAGGCACCCTGAACGCCTACCGTGCCGCGGCCACCGCCGGTGCCCACCGTTTTGTCTATTCCTCATCGGTGGCGGCTTACGGGTTCCACCGCGATAACCCGGTCGGCATGACCGAGGACTGGCCGGTACGCCCCGCCGCCCGGCTGTTCTATGCCCAGGAGAAGGCCGAGCTTGAGCGCCTGTTGCGGGCCGAGGCCGCAACCCGGGCTGCTGGGCCCGTCCTCTACCTGCTCCGCCCGTCGATCGTGCTGGGCCCCCACGCCGTGGGCGCGAAGGACCTGCTGCCCTGGCCCCTGGCCCCACTGGCCCGCAGCCTGGCCATGCGGGCCGGGCGGCTCCGGGCGCCGCTGCCGGTCCTGGTGCCAGCGCTGCCACTGCAGCTGGTTCACGAGGAGGACCTGGGGCGGGCGCTGCTGCAGTGTGTCGTCGCCGCGGGGCCGCCTGGCGCTTACAACATAGCCGCCGACGGGATCATCACCGCCGTCAACATCGCCAGCGAACTGGGCCTGGTCCCGCTGCCGCTTCCCGCGGGCCCTGCCCAGTTCGCGGCGCTGGCCGTGGCCGCGCTGCCGTTCCTGCCACCGTTCGCCCAGTGGGTGGAGGCAGCCAGCCACCCGGCGATCATGGATACGACCCGTGCGAAGAAGGAACTTGGCTGGCTGCCCCGCTTCACCGCCCTCGAGACCTTGCAGGACACCCTGCGGCGGGGATTGCAGCCGGGCCGGCCGGGGCGTGACGATCTTCCCTCACGATGCGAGCGGGATGATATCGATGACCGCGGCGTTCCCCGGGCCAGCGACCAGCAGGTTGACCAGCGGAGTGATCCACCCGCACCCGGTAAACGGCGGCCGGTGGTACCGGCCGGCCAGGCGGCCGCCCTGCTCCAGCACGAAACCGGGCTGGGATCGCAGCGGCACAACGGCATAGGCGGTGGTGCGGCAGGAGCTGCCACTGATCAACCGCCGCCCGGCGGCGTGGACATCGGCGATGACCGCATCCACCGTGACCGCCGCGAACAGCTGGCCCTGGTCGTCAACCCGGCCGATGACCGGCGATCCGGCCGTGATCTGGACTGTAGCGGTGAAAAGGCTCGCACCGAGAACCGTGCGGCTGATGGTGGACGGGTGGAGTACGAGATCCCCGGAGAAGAGGCCGGAGCCCGCATCCGCATGCACCGCGAGCGAGCCGCGCAAGGGCACGCGCAAGGAATCATTGCGGACCGTGAGAAATCCCCGCACCGCGTACGCGATCTCGCGCATGAAGGTCCTCTCCCCTGCTGCTCGCGGTGCCGGGCTGGCCGGCTCTGCTCAGGTTCTCAGACGGCATCGTCATCAGCTCAGCCGGGCCCAGGACCCGGCGGCTCGGGACCTTCTGCCCTGGCATGGCCCACACCCGCATGCCTAGCGTGTGAAGTGGAGAGATATAAGAACCCGCTCATTGGGGGCAGCGATGAAGGAAATCTCTGTGCCCGTGGCATATGTCGTGAAGCCCGATGACAACATCACGGACGACGTCTTCACGAATGCGCAAGACTGGCCCGATTCGGTGGGCCTGAAGCGAGAGCTGAACGGCACCTGGACGCCGGTGACCTGGCGTGAGTTCGCCGGGCAGGTACGCGCCATCGCCGCCGGTTTCATCGCGGCCGGGATCCAGCCGGGCGACCGGGTGGCACTGATGTCGCGGACACGGTTCGAGTGGACACTCCTGGACTATGCGATCCTGACCGCCGGAGGCGTCACCGTCCCGATCTACCCCACCTCGTCACTGGAGCAGGTCGAGTGGATCCTCGGCGACTCGGGTGCGGTCGCCATCATCGTCGAGACCGGCGATCACGCCCAGATGATCGAGTCGGTGCGGGCCAGCCTCCCCGCGCTCACCCACGTCTGGGAGATCGACGGCGGCCGGTTCGGCGGCCTGGACGCCATCGAGGCACGCGGCGCACAGGTGACACCGGAGCAGGTCGAGGACCGGCGCCACACCCGCGGTGCCACCGACCTCGCCGAGATCGTCTACACCTCCGGCACAACTGGCCGTCCGAAAGGCTGCGTGCTGAGCCACGGCAATATCGTCGCCAACACCCGTAACTGCATGCTTAACGACGGCTTCCCGAAGGTTTTCAACGAGAAGGCTGCCAACCTGCTGTTCCTGCCGCTCGCGCACAGCTACGCCCAGCTCATCCAGTACGGCGCCATCTACTCGCGCACCGTTCTTGGCCTGGTGGACATCGCCGACGCCGTCGCTGAGCTGCCGTCATTCCAGCCAACAGCCGTCCTGTCGGTGCCCCGGCTGTGGGAGAAGGCCTACAACACCGCCAAGCACACGGCCGGCTCCGGGGCTCGCGGCAAAATCTTCGCCAGGGCGGAAGCCGCGGCCATCGCCTACAGCCGCGCGCTGGACGGCGGCAACCCTGGCCTCATGCTCCGCCTTGAGCATGACCTGTACGACCGGCTTGTCTACGGCAAGCTGCGCGCGGCCTTCGGCGGCCGTGTTCAGTACGCCTGGAGCGCGGCCGCTCCTCTCGGCGAGCGGCTCGGCCACTTCTTCCGCGGGTGCGGCATCAACGTTCTCGAGGGCTACGGCCTGACCGAGACCAGCCCGGCGACCAACTCCAACACACCCGACGCACAGAAGATCGGCACCGTGGGCCGGCCGATCCCGGGCTGCACGATCCGGATCGCGCCGGACGGCGAAGTCCTCGTCAAGGGCCACATGGTCTTCCAGGGCTACTGGAACAACGAGGCCGCCACCAAGGAGATGATTGACGAGGACGGCTGGCTGCACACCGGCGACATCGGCGCCCTCGACGACGAGGGGTTCCTCACGATCACCGGGCGTAAGAAGGACCTCATCGTCACGGCGGCCGGCAAGAACGTCGCGCCCGCCGTGCTCGAGGACCGGCTGCGCGCCCACTGGCTGGTCAGCCAGTGCCTGGTCGTCGGCGACGCGAGGCCCTACATTGCCGCACTCGTGGCCGCCGACGCGGAGGCGTTCGCCCTGTGGAAGGCGGACAGCGGCAGGCCAGCGACGGCGACCGTGGGAGATCTCGCCGACGACCCTGCCCTGCGGTCGGAGATCCAGGCTGCCGTCGACGATGCCAACAAGGCGGTCTCCCGGGCGGAGGCGATCAGGAAGTTCGCAATCCTCGGGGAGGACTTCACTGAGGCGGCCGGCCAGCTCACGCCCACGATGAAGGTGCGCCGCCACGTGATCATGGAGCAGTACGAGGCGCAGATCACCAGCCTGTACGAAGGCACCCCATGACGTCCCGGCCTGGCGGTGACGGCTTCCGGCCGGCCGCCCAGGCTGGCCAGCGCCGCAGGATCCCGCGTCTGGAGGACGACTACACCCAGGCCGCGGCGGCGGAACGATTGGCATTCATGCGCGCGGTCACCGGCGCGCATCCCGAGCACATCGGCCGGTACTCGCTCGACCCGGCGCTGGTCGCCGGGAATATCGAGAACTTCATCGGCGCCGCTCAGGTGCCGATCGGGATCGCGGGGCCGCTGCTGATCGACGGCGAGCACGCGCGGGGAGAGTTCTACGTGCCGTTGGCGACGACTGAGGGGACGCTGGTCGCCAGCTACAACCGGGGCATGAAACTGCTGCACCGGGCCGGCGGCGTCAGGACCACGGTAATGGATGACCGGATGCAGCGCGCGCCGGCGTTCGGTTTCGACAGCGCCCGGCAGGCCAGGGCCTTCGGGCAATGGGTGACCGCCAACTTCGGCGCCATAAAGCAGGCGGCCGAGTTGACCACGAGGACCGGCCGGCTGCACGATATCGAGCAGTTCACGGCCAGCAGATTCGTCTTCCTCCGGTTCAATTACACGACCGGGGACGCTGCCGGGCAGAACCTCACCGGCAGGGCAACAGCGCAGGCGTGCGCATGGATCCGCGCCAGCTATCACGGGGTGCGCCAGTTCTATCTCGAGTCCAACCTGGCCACGGACAAGAAGAGCTCGCAGATCAACATCCTGGCCACCCGTGGCAAGCGTGTCACCGCGGAGTTGACCATCCCGGCAGGATTGATCCGCGAAGTCATGCATACAACCCCGGCGCAGATGTTCCAGGGCCGCCAGCTCTCGAATCTCGGTGGCCTGATGTCGGGTGTGAACAACAACGGCAATCACTCCGCCAACGGGATCACCGCGATATTCGTGGCGACCGGCCAGGATATCGCGACGGTGGCGGAGTCGTCGGCCGCGCTCGTGTACGCCGAGCTCCTCGCTAGCGGCGACTACTACTACTCGATCACCATCCCGGCACTGATTGTTGCCACCTGCGGCGGTGGCACCGGGCTGACCACTCAGCGCGAATGCCTCGAGCTCCTCGGCTGCTACGGCAACGGCAAGGTCCGCAAGTTCGCCGAGATCGTCGCCGCCACCGTCTTGTGCGGCGAGATCTCACTGGGCTCGGCCATCCTCGCTGAGGAATGGGTGGGGGCGCACGAACGGCTTGGCCGCAACCGGCCTTAGCTCGTCTTGGAACCTGCCCGGGCTGGGCAGACCGAAGTCAGACCGCCGCTTCCGCCGCCGTCTCATTCGCCGTCTCATTCGCCTGCGTTCGCGGGCGTCCGGCCGAGACCCACCGGGCACGGTCATCCCAGGTCACGGACGGGCACGGCCTGGCGTGAACGCCGAGGCGCACACTTGGAAAGCGTGTTGGGGGCAACCCCTCGCGAGTTCGAATCTCCTATCTCCGCCACCCTGACCAGGCACGATGCTGCACCCTGGCACCCGGTTTGGCCGTGCCGTGGCGACTGTCGTCCAGTTTTGGGCCACGGAACGGTCCCATTTGCGAGCCACAGGTATGCCGCCGCAGGGATCAGGCGCAGTTATTGTTCCTGGTCACGGATCTCGCGGACGCCCCCGGATAGAGGGGCGCACGCCGCCGAAGCGTGCTGGTGTTACCCGGCCAGCTTGCCGGTTGCCGCGTTCTCGGCCGTGGCCTGTATCGCAGGCCTCGCAGGGTCAGTCACCGGGGTGCCTGGTAGTTAGCGTTCGCCGATGGGCAGGAGGTCGAGGATCCGGGTCTGCGGCGCGCCGGCCAGGCCGGGCGAAGACGCTGGTGATGACCACACGTGCTGTATCAGGAAATCGGCAAATGCCTGCGCCGGCCCGGCCGAGTCAAACTCCAGGTCAAGCATCAGATACTTCGGGTCATCGATCGGCAAGCGGACGGCGAAGCTGCGAACTCCCGCCAGTGCACGTGCTTCTGCGAATCCGTCGAATGCCTTCCTCCAGAGCTGATAATCGGTGATCGCGTGCTCGATCCGGAGCGTCGTCATCGAGTTTCTCCGTTGCGTTGCGTAGTTGCTGCTGAAATGAACGGTAGGCCGTCCCGCTGGTCACGCGGTATCCCGACTATCTGGGGGGTGACTCGCTGGCGGGGGTAGCCCGCGTGTGGCAAGCGCCAGGGTTTCGGGGCATACGCTCATTTAGTGGCCAGCAGCTGGGCGTGGGCCCGCGCCCGTGAGCGCATCGGGGCCGTGGCCTCGGAACCTGTCAACGCCAGGAGGCTGCGCCTGCAGGTACTGGCGGTACTCCGCGAGGTTATCGACTTCGACGCATACGTCTGGCTGCTCACTGACCCTGTCACGACGGTCGGCACCGCGCCGGTCGCCGATGTCCCCTGCCTGCCTGAGCTCCCGGGCCTGATCAAGGCGAAGTACGCAACCCAGGTCAATCGCTGGACGGCCCTGCAACTGCAGAAGTCACCCGCCGGAACCCTGAACGATGCCGTCGGCGGAGAACTGAATCGCAGCCTGATGTGGCGCGACGTGCTGTGCAGATACGGAATCGGCGACATGGCCTCGGCGGTATTCGCAGACCAGTTCGGCTGCTGGGGATTCCTCGACCTGTGGTGTAACAACAGCCGCGGTTCGTTCAGCGCCGCCGACGCCGGGTTCCTCGCCGCGGCCGCCGCACCGCTGGCCACCGCGCTGCGTCACTGCCAGGCAAGAACGTTCGTAGACCCGGCGACTCGGCACCGGCCGGACCTCGGACCGGTCGTCCTGACACTCGACGACGACCTGCGGATTACGAGCCGCACGGCGGCTTCGCGCGGATGGCTGGATGTGCTGCTTCCGCCCAAGGCTGACGAAAGGGCCATCCCGGCGAGCGTTTACAACGTCGCCGCCCAGCTTCTGGCCGTTGAGCAAGGTGTCGACGCGCATCCAGCGTTCGCCCGCACGCATCTGGCTGATGGTTTCTGGCTTGCCCTGCGCGCCGCCAGGCTTTCGCCAGACCAGCCTCCCGCCAGCGGAGCGGCAACGATCGTCGTCACTATCGAGGAGGCGTCCGCCTCCGAGCGGGTCGAGCTCTTCGGCCGCGCTTTCGGCCTGAGTGCCCGCGAATACGAACTGCTCGGCGTGCTTGCGACGGGCAGCGACACGCGATCGATGGCGCGCGAGATGTCGCTCTCCGAGCACACGATCCAGGATCACCTCAAGTCGATTTTCGCCAAGACTGGCGCCCACGACCGCGTCACCCTTCTATCGCGCGCCCTGGGAACCAGACTCCAGTCAAACAGATGAGCCCGCTGTCCGGGCCGGCGCACGCCGCCAAGGCGTGCGACCGCGGAACTGCTGAGCTGGGCCATGGCGGCTCGATACGTTCACGGAATATGACTGGTGAGGCCCCTACTGCCGCACCAGATCCGCCGACAGGGCTGCTACCTCGCCGCTCGGGGCAGGCGACGGGTAGCTGCACCGGACCTCGCCGCAGTGTCGACGGCCCGGCGGTAGGTGGCAGGTCATGATCGCTGGACAACGGCGGGGGCCTCCTGCTCGCGCCTGAGGCGCCAGCCGACCGCGGCCCGCTCAGCCCTCGCTTCGCCAGATACCGGTCCGCTCAGGAACTGCTTGTGCACAGCAGCGGCAAACCTGTCCCTACTCGCTGCCGAGTGAGGCCGAGTAGCCCGGCCTCAGCGGGGTAGGCCTGAGTCTCATGCTGTCGGCGCTGGCCGACCCGCCAAGACAAGCAGCCCCAGCAGAAGGAAAGCAGGCCCATTGCAGCAACTCATAGCAACCTACGGATACGTTGCCGTGTTCGTGCTCATGGTGGCGGAGTCGGCCTGCCTGCCGGTCCCTCCGAGCTGATCATGACCTTTGCAGGCGCGATCGCCGCCGGCGCGGTCCCAGGGACCAGCCTTAACCTCATCGCGGTCATTGCCGCCGGGGTGGCGGGCAACGTGGTCGGCAGCTACCTCGCGTGGGCGGTGGGCAGATACGGCGGCCAGCCTGCCCTACGGCGGTGGGTGCACCGGCGCTGGCTGCGCGATCACGGCCTGGACCGGGCCAGCAATTGGTTCGACAGGTACGGCCCGAGGGCGGTCCTGATGGGCCGCGTCCTGCCGGTCGTGCGGACCTTCATCTCGCTGCCCGCCGGCGTCGCCGGCATGGATCCGGTGCGGTTCGGGATCCACACGACCATCGGCTGCATCCCGTGGACCGCCGCACTCGCCTACGCCGGCTACGCGGTCGGCGCCAACTGGCAGTCCATCGTCAACGCTTTCCGCGGCCCCACTTACATCATCGCCGCGCTGGTGGTGATCGGCCTCATCGTCGCGATCTGCTGGTACGTCCGGCGGCACCGGGCAGACCACGCCGCACGTGACCGGCGGCCGGACACGGCCGACAGGCAGCCAGACGCCCAGGCCCGAAGGCAACCCTGTCCAGCCACGGCCGGCACCTGACGCCTGGCCCTGGCGCAAGAGGAGGAGCGAGTCCCGTGTGGCACTCAATGTTTGCTGTCCAGATACCGATCGCGGAGAAGATCCTGCGTACCGTCCTGGTGTACGCCACGATCCTGATCTTGTTCCGGCTTACCGGCAAACGCGATCTGGCCACTCTCAACATATTCGACTTCGTTGTCCTGTTCCTGCTGTCCAACGTCGTCCAGAACGCCATCATTGGCGGCGACAACAGTGTCCTAGGGGGAATCATTGGCGCCGCCACCCTGGTCGCCGTCAACGCGGCGCTGAACAGGTGGCTGGCTGTCAGCAAGCGGGCCGCACGCGTGCTCGAGGGCAAGCCCACCACCATTATCGAGAACGGCCACTTCCTCCCCGGCGCGGCCAGGCGGCTGTCGTTGCGGCCTGCCGACGTAGACCACGCCATCCGGGTGCAGAACGGCGACGACATTACGGAGGTCGCGACCGGCGTGATGGAGCCCAACGGGCAACTGGTTCTCACCCTCAAGAAGGAAGAGCAGAGCGCGAGCAAGGGCGACATCGCTCGCCTCAGCGCCCAGCTCAAGGCCATGCAGACCTCGCTTGAGTTGCTGGCGGCCTCCCAGTGAAGCGCGCCGCCGTGGTCATCCACCCGGCGAAGCATGAGGACATCGACGGCTTCCGGATCACGGTCAGCAAAGCCATGGCCGACCGTGGCTGGGCGGAGCCGCTCTGGCTGGAGACCAGGCCAGATGACACGGGTGAGCGGCTGGCCCGGGAGGCCGTACGGTCCGGTATTGACCTGGTGCTGGCTAGCGGCGGCGACGGGACCATCACCGCCTGTGCCGAAGGTGTCGCCGGGTCGGGGATCCCGCTTGGCGTGCTGCCGTGCGGCACCGGGAACCTGCTCGCGCGCAACCTCGGCCTGCCGCTGTCACCGGATGAGGCGCTGGCCGTGGCGTTGACCGGATCCGACCGGCGGCTGGACGTCGGTGCCGCCAATGGCCGGCCGTTCGTGGTGATGGCCGGTATCGGGTTCGACGCCGAGATGCTCGACGGCGCGGACGAGCGGCTGAAGAACAGGGTGGGCTGGGCCGCCTACGTGCTGTCCGCGCTGCGGCATCTGCGCGAACGACCGGTCAGGATGGTGCTGCGGGCGGACGGCGGCCCGCCGCAGCGCCGCTGGGCCAGCGGCGTGATCGTCGGCAACGTCGGCTCGCTGCAGGGCAACGTCCGCCTGCTGCCGGACGCGGCGCCCGATGACGGTGTCCTCGACGTGGCGGTGCTGGCCGCCTCGGGATGGGCGGGGTGGCTGAGGCTCGCCGCGGACGTGCTGCTGCGGCGCGGGACCGGCCGGGTGACCCGGCTGGCGTGCCGTGAGCTGGTCGTCCAGGCCAGCCGCGCCCGGCCGTGGGAGGTGGACGGCGAGGTGGTCGGGTCTACCCGCCAGCTGAGGGTCACGGTAGAGCCGGGCCGCCTGCTGGTGCGCGTTCCGGCCGCCGCCGGGTAACCGCGAGAATGCCGTCAGCGTCGGCGCGCCCCCGTCTTCCGGTCCCGCCGCCGCAGCAGGACCAGCCGCCGCTCGGCGAGCTGCTGCGTATGGAAACTCAGCCAGACGCACACCGACGCCAGTGGAAGTTCCACGCCCGCCGCCAGGGCGACCGGCTCAAGACGCTGGCCCGGCAGCGTGGTCATGACATCGAACCAGGCATCGACAACGAGCAGCGTCGCAGCAGCGGTCGCGGCCGTCGCCAGATACCTGGACCGGCGGAGTGCGAAGTAACCCGAGCTGGCCAGGGCTATCAAGAGCATGATGTCGAAGCCCGCCCAGGCGACGTCGTAGTCGGCTGACACCTGGCGTGAGGGAAGCGAATACGCCAGGTAAGCGATCCACGGCAGCAAGATCAGCGAGAAGAGCGCGAACGCCGGGCCCGCCCACCTGACCACCCGCGCGTTGTCCGCGAGCACGGCGTTCTCCGGCTCGGGGGCGGGCGCGACCAGCCCGTCGAGCTGGTCGGCCACCTGCTGGGCGTCGCGGGCCAGGTCCACGGGCTCAGACCCGCCGCCAGCGGGCCTCGCACAGGCCGTAAACGCCGAAGATGATCAGGCCGAGCGCTGCCAGGATCAGCAGGAACTCGCCGAACGGCTGGCTGCGCAGCGTGAGCAACGCCTTGTCGATGCCGCCGGCCTTGGCCGGCTGGTAGGTGATAGCCGCCTCGATCACCAGCACTCCGGCGAGCGCGAACACGGCGCCGCGGGCTGCGGTGCCGATCATGCCGAGCCGCTCCACCATGCGGCGCATCCGCGGGCTCAGTTGCGAAAGCTGCAGGTACTTCAGGAACTTGCGGCGGACGCCCTCGAAGACGAGCACCAGGCCGGCGATCACGATGATCAGGCCGACGATGCCGACCAGCCACTGCCCGCCGGGGTGGTGCATGACCGTGGCGGTCAGGTCCTGCTGCTTCTTGGTCTGGCTGCCGCCTCCGGCTCCAGTGGTGATCTTGAATGTCAGGTAGGCGAAGAAGGCGTAGATCACGGCCCGGACCAGGGACTTGAGCCGGGCGCCGGCGCCGTTGCCCTCGCCGGTGACGCCGAAGGCGGCCTCGCTGAGCCGCCACAGCGCGTAGCCGGCGAACCCGATGGCGAGCAGCCAGAGCGAGACCAGCCCATAAGGCTGGTGGGCGAGCAGTTGCAGGGCACCCTGCTGGTCGGCCTGCTGCGATGACTGGCCGAGCGCGACCAGGATCGCGATCCAGCCGATGAGAATGTAGAGGACCCCGCGCGCGGTGAGGCCCGCCCGGGCCAGTGCCCGCGCCGCGGGACTGTGTGATGCGCGCCTCGCCGTGCCGGAGGCACTGGCGGTAGTCACTGATCGCATGCCCGTCTCTTCCTCGCAGGTGCCCGGCCAAACCTCGGCGCGGGCATGGCCGGCCGGGCTAGCTACCAGGTGCCCCATTTCAGGGCGGGTTCGGGGCGGACGGTGCGATGACGCGGCGCGGTCACCGGGGACGCGTGGTATGAAGTAGGTTCATCCGAATGAACATTCATTCAAGGAGCCGTCATGGGCTGGAGCGCAGCGGACATCCCCGACCAGCACGGCCGCACAGCCGTCGTGACCGGGGCCAACGGCGGTCTGGGGCTGGAGACCGCACGGCAGCTGGCGGCGAAGGGCGCGCATGTCGTGATGGCGGTGCGCAACCAGGAGAAGGCAGCGGCCGCACTTCAGGAGATCCGAGCCAGCACGCCGGACGCCTCACTGGAGCTGGTGGCGCTGGACCTCGCCTCGCAGGCGTCGGTTCGTGCCGCAGCCGGGCAGATCATCGCCGCGCACAAGAACATCGACCTGCTCATCAACAATGCCGGGGTGATGGGGATCCCCGAGGCCAGGACGGTCAACGGCTTCGAGATGCAGTTCGGCGTGGACCATCTGGGCCACTGGTCGCTGACCGCGCTGCTGCTGCCCGCGCCGCTGCGCACACCCGGCGCGCGGATCGTGACCGTGACCAGCACGGCCCATCACATGGGCCGCGCCGTCAGCACGGCCAACCCCCATCTTCACGGCCGCTACCGGCCATGGCGCGCCTACGGCCAGGCCAAGCTCGCGAACTTCCACTTCGGCCTGGGGCTTCAGCGCGAGCTGGAGAAGGCCGGCGCCAGCACGGCCAGCCTTATCGCGCATCCGGGACTGTCGAACACCGACCTGCAGGCGGTCAGCGTGCGGGAGACCGGCGGCGGCACGAGCCAGCGGCTGTTCCTCTTCCTCGCCCGCAGTACCGGGATGTCGTCGGCCGACGGCGCACTGTCGCAGCTGCGCGCGGCGGCCGACCCGGCCGCGAAGGGCGGCGAGTTCTACGGCCCGCGGTTCGTCAACAACGGGCCGCCAGTGCGCAAGCCGGTCCTGCGCAGGCTCGGCATGGACAAGGCGATCGCCGCGCCGTGGGAGGTCTCCGAGCGCGAGACCGGGGTGGCGATCGACTGGCGCGCGGCGGCGGCAGCGTGACGGTCCCGCCGATGGACCGCGCCGCCGCGGTGCGCGGCGCGCTGCGCAGGCTCGTCGCGCGCAGCGGGTTCCACGGCGCGTCGATGAGCGCCGTCGCCAGCGAGGCTGGCGTGGCGACCGGCACCGCCTACACCCATTACGGCTCCAAGGACGAACTGGTGCTCGCGGCTTACCGCGAGGCCAAGGCGCAGCTCGGCGCGGCCGCTACCGCCGACCTCGATGCAGGCGCGGAGGCAGGTGCGCAATTTCGCAGCGTCTGGCTGGCCGCCTACCGTCACCTGAAGGAGAACCCCGATCACGCCCGCTTCCTGCTACAGGTTGACCACTCGCCCTATCGCAGCGCCGCGCACCAGGCGGCGATCACCACCGGCGACCCGCTGGCGGCAAGAGCGGCGACGCCCGCTATCGCCGCCCGGCTGCTGCCACTGCCACTGGAGGTGATCTACGAGCTCGGACTGAGCCCGGCCGTGCGGCTCGCGGCCGACGAGACCGAGCTAACCGCTGAACAGCTCAACGAGATCGCCCGCGCTTGCTGGCGGGCCATCAGCCGGGCCTGAGCTTGCCGTTAACCTGCGCGCACATGGGGGAGAACCGACAATCTCGATGTCGCTGAACAGCATCGTGATCGTCCCGTCGGCAGCGTCCCCATGCCCTGATTATCGAGCCGGCGGCCGCACAGGGCACGCTGATGGCTCCCCGCCGACGGCAGCCGGTGCGAGTGGGCATGCGGATGGGCGCCAATTGAGTTCTTATTTGCCGCAAGAGTCCGCATTAATCCGGGCGGATGGGGGCAGGTGGTGCAACCGTGTGGGAACTAATCGAACGGTATGAGCTGAGACGGCTAGCGCACCGGAAACAGGCCCGCGAGCCGGGGCAGCGGCCAGAGCCGGCCCAGCCCACCGGTACCGACCTGCTGCCGCAGATCGGGCACATCGTCGTGCTGATGATGGAAAACCACTCCTACGACAACTACTTCGGCATGCTGGCCGGACGGGGGGAAGGCTTCTCGCTCGGGGTGGATGGCGAGCCAGCGGTGGCCAACTCGGGCACCGGCGGCGAGTTCGTCCCGGCACACCACCTGCCGTCCACCGTGCAGCATCCGGAGGCGCCGTCGCAGAGCTGGCATGCCAGCCACCTGCAGTGGGCCGGCGGCAGCTGCGGAGGGTTCGTGGCCAGCACCCAGACGGTGCGGCCCGGGGCCGACCCCGCCGTCGCCATGGGGTACTGGACCGAGGATGACATCCCGTTCTATTACGGCCTGGCCCGGACCTTCCCGCTGGCCGATCACTGGTTCAGTTCCTGCCTGGGGCCCACCTTCCCCAACCGCCGCTTCCTCATCGCCGGAACGGCGAACGGGCTCATCGACGACCTGCCGTTCGACCTCATCGACTACCCGGCCACTGGCACCATCTTCGACTTGCTGACCAGAGCCGGAATCTCCTGGGTCAACTACCACGCGGTGCCCGGGGACAAATCCATGACCCGGCGCTACGCCCACCACAAACGCAGGATGGCCAGGCGCCGCCTGCTGTCACTCGGCCGGGGATTCCGGTCGGCGACCGCGGGCGTGCAGAAGGATATGCAGTTCACCGCCGACGTCTACCCGCTGGGTATCGCCCGGTACGTGCTGCACGTTCGCAGCAACGATGAGTTCTTTGCGGACGCCGACAACGGGACGCTGCCGGCGTTCAGCATCGTGGATCCCGACTTTGACGTTTACTCGGAGGAGAACCCGCAAGACATCCGCAAGGGCGAGAGCTTCGCCGCCGAAGTGATCAACCGTGTCATGCACGGCAAAGGGTGGCCCCGCACGCTGCTGATCTGGCTGTATGACGAGCACGGCGGCTACCACGATCACGTTCCGCCGCCCGCCGCCGTCCCGCCCGATGAGGTGGACGGGCGCGGTATCGCCGCCAGCCCGCTGCAGCGCTTCCTGCGGCCGCTGTTCCCCGGCGCGGTCCAGGACGTAGGTGACCGGGCCAACGGGCCGCGGCGCTACGACCGGTACGGGTTCCGGGTACCGGCCGTGATCGTGTCCCCGTACGCGCGGCCGGACCATGTGTGCTCCGCGGTACTCGATCACACCTCGGTGCTCAAACTGCTACAGCAGAAGTGGAACCTGCCCGCGCTCACCGCGCGGGATGCGGCCGCCACCTCGCCACTGGCCGCGCTGGACTTCGCCGCCCCGCCGGCCTTCCTCATCCCGCCATCCCTGCCGGAACCGGGCCTGAAGTGGGGTTCCTGGTGAGGTGCTGCCGCGGCCGGACTGGCGTGGGCGCGCGTTTGAACGCGGGCATGCGCGGAAGAGACGGGTATGCGATACACCTCTACCGCGCGACCGGCCGTTCGGGCCCGGCGCGCCTCCGACAGCCCAGCCGCACGCGGCCTGGCCCGGGCAGGCCTTGGTGCCCGCGGCGTCCTTTACATCCTCATCGGCTGGGTCGCGATCCTGGTCGCCTTCGGCAAGACATCGGGGCACCAGGCCAGCCAGTCAGGTGCGTTGCACCTGCTCGCCAAGCAGCCCTTCGGCCTGGTCTTGCTGTGGCTGCTCGGCATCGGATTCGCGGGCTACGCACTGTGGCGGCTCAGCGAAGCCGCCTTCGGCGTGACCGGGGAGGGGACCGGCGCCGGTCCCCGGCTGAAGTCACTGGTACGGGGATTGGTCTACGGCTTCTTCGCCTACCTGACGTTCCAGATCATCGCCGGCACGGCCGGCAACTCGGCCAGGAAGCAGCAGGACCTTACCGCCAGGGTCATGCACGCCCCCGGCGGGCAGCTGCTGGTCGGCATCGTCGGTGCGGTCATCGTCATCGTCGGCGTGGCCCTGGTCATCGAGGGCCTGCACCGCAAGTTCCTCAAGTACCTGCAGACCTCGCAGATGAGCCCGCAGACCCGCCGCGCCGTCGAGCGGCTCGGCATGATCGGGACCACGGCCCGTGGCGTGGTGTTCGCCCTGGCGGGCGTGCTGGTGATCGAAGCGGCCGTTACCTACAAGCCGGCGAAGGCCGGCGGTATCGACTCGGCACTGCTCACCCTGCGCGACCAGCCGTTCGGCCAGGTGCTGCTGATCCTCGCGGCACTCGGCCTGATCATCTTCGGCATCTACGGGCTGTGCGAGGCGCGGTGGCGGAGGGTGTAGCGCCGCGCTGACGCTAGGCGGCGGTGCCGGGAGGAACCCGGACGAGCAAGTTGCCGGGCCGCAGGGTCACCCGCAGCTGCCGGGTGCGCTCCATCACCTCTCCGTCAACCTGCCAGGGCTGCGCGCGGCTGGCGCGGACGCGCAGTTCGCGGTGATGGTCCCGCCGCCGCTGGCCAGCACTAGGGCGACAGCAGCCCCGTGGCCCTGCTTGAACCGCAAGCGTGCGGGTAGCTGGGGCGTTCCAGCGGCTTTCACAGGAAGGGCGGCACAAGTGCAGCAGTTCATCGCCAGTTATGGATACCTGGCGATCTTCGTGTTGATGGTGGCCGAGTCGGCGTGCATCCCGGTGCCGTCGGAGGTGACCATGGTGTTCGGTGGCGCCCTGGCGGCCGGTGCCGTCGCACGTTCCCACCTGAACCTGATACTGGTCATCGCCGCTGGCGTGGCGGGCAACCTGGCCGGCAGCTACATCGCCTGGGGGCTAGGCGCCTACGGAGGCAGGGCGGCCTGGCGGCGCTGGGGACGTTATGTCCTGTTGCGGCCCAGCGACATCGACCGCGCCGACCGGTGGTTCAGCCGTCACGGCACCAAAGCCGTGTTCTCCGGCCGGCTGCTGCCCGTGGTCCGTACCTTCATCTCGCTGCCCGCCGGTATCACCAGGATGCCGCCGGCGCGCTTCGGCATCTACACCCTCGCCGGGTGCATCCCCTGGACCGCGGCCCTGGCCTTGGCCGGTTATGCGGTGGGCGCGAACTGGCAGCATGTCGTCAGCGCGTTCCACGGCGCCACCTATGTGCTCGCGGCCGTCATTGTGCTGCTCGTGGCCGTTGCCGTGGTGTTCCTGGTGCGCAGGCGCCTCCGGGAAGGCCGGGAACGTGACTTCGCCAGCAGCCACGAGGGACGCTGAGCCTGGGCGCGGCCACACGAGGGCGCTCCCCGGGGGAGCGCACGTCAGCCAGTGAGCAGCCAGGTGACGGCCTCTGCTGCCGACCAGCCCTGCGGGTAGCGCTGGAGCATCGCCTGCACGCCGTCGAGGCTGGATCCAAGCGTGACCAGTGGGTCCTCGGCATAGCCGCTACCGCGGCGGGTCTGGCCGAGCCCGATGCTGGCCAGCAGCGCGTTGCACAGGCACGCCCGGCCCGCGGTGTCCGCGGCCTCGCCGCCCTTGCGCAGGTACATGTGGACGGGTTCCCCCGGGCACCGGTAACCGATGCCGCCGTCCGGCCGTAGATAGGGGACGCGCAGGTGGCCAACGTCGCACAGGCGCGGCCGCGCGCTGTACCGCTGCGGATCGGCCAGGGTGCCCGGCAATTGCGCGACCTTGAACGGGAACCCGGTAGGTGAGGCCACCGGGTCGGTGCGCACGCGCAGTGTGCCGTCGCGGGTCTGGTCAAGTAGCTGTGCCCGCAGGCCGGAGCGGAACCCGGATTCGTTGCTGAGCGCGAACAGGGTGCCTACCTGCACCCCGGCCGCACCAGCCGAGCGGGCCTGCCTGAGCCTGGCTGGGGTGCCATACGCGCCGGCCAGCCAGAACGGCAGGCCGATCGCGGTCAGCCGGGCCATGTCCGCGTCGTCGCGCGGGCCGTAGCGGGGCTGGCCGTCCTCGTCCAGCGTGAGCCGGCCCCGGGGCGGCGCGTTGTGGCCGCCGGCGGCTGGTCCCTCGATGACAAACCCATCGGGCCGGATCTGGGGATCGCGGGCAAGGTACTCGGCGAGGACATGCGCGGAGACGATGGCCAGGAAGGCAGGCCGGCGCAACGGCGGCAGCGCCCGGCCGAGCAGGGCGACCGGGTCCAGGTCGACGGTGTGCCGCTGGCCTTCGGCTGCGCCGGCGACATCGACCGGCAGGCTGACCGGCTCGTGGCTGGCCAGCGCGGTGAGCAGCCGGGGCAGTTCGCGCGGGATCCCTGCCCCCACCAGTACCACGTCGACGCCGGCGAGCATCGCGCCGTAAGGCCGCCGCGGGCAGCGCCATCTGGACCTTCTCGAGGTAGTTCACCCCTACCGGGCCTTGATGGCCGCGCTTGGCCAGCCAGACCTCGGCGAAGTTCGCCACCACGGCGAGTTCCTGGGCGTGCCGGTCCTGGTGCAGCCTGAGCCGGGGAACAGCGGCGTAGGGCGTCCCCGGCTCGCGGCCGGCCGGGCGGAAGTAACGGTCCAGAACCCGGGCGGCGAGCTGGGGAACCGGGAAGGCCGCCAGCGCCGCCCGCGCGTGACCGCCTGGATCGCCATCCTGCAGCACACGGGCGAGGACGACATCAAGTGCCGTGCCGGACACGACGCCAAGCTGGCCAGTTGCCGACACGGCCCGCGCCAGCGACCAGGAGGAAACCCTCACGCCCATGCCACCCTGGATCACGGGGGGCAGCGCACCGGTGCCAGGATTCAGCGCGGCACCCCCATCCTACGGCGACGTAACTTACGTTAGCGTAGGTTGCCGGTGAGGGAAAGCCGGCCGGCCTGGTGATGGCCCCGCCCGCGGAGGTCAGGACGACGCGGCCTGCTCGATGAACACCTGCTGGGCACCCCGGCGGGCCTCGCCCTCGGCCGGGTGGCGGCGGATGTACTCACCATCGGGCTGCATGTCCCACGCCGAGCAGTTGTCATCCTCGTAGACACGCAGGACGCTCTCCAGCTCGGCCTTGATGGCCGGATCGCAGATGGGAGTGACCACCTCCATCCGCCGGGAAAGGTTGCGGGTCATCAGGTCGGCCGAGCCGATGAAGAACTCGGGTTCGCCATCGTTCTCGAAGCGGTAGATCCGGCTGTGCTCGAGGAACCGCCCGAGGGTGCTGTAGACCCGGATGGTGGGTGACAGCCCCGGGACTCCTGCCCGCAGGCAGCACAGGCCGCGGATGTTCAAGACGATGGGGACACCGGCCAGGCTGGCCTGGTAGAGCTCCCGGATCAGCTCGGTGTCCTGCAGCTGGTTCATCTTGGCCGCGATGCCGCAGGGGCGTCCGGCGCGGGCGTGCGCGGCCTCGCGCCGGATCAGCGCAATGAACCGCTCGCGCAGGTCGTGCGGTGCCACCAGCAGCTTGCCCGGGGCCGGGGCGGGGATGCCGGCGGTCAGCTCGTTGAAGACCGCCGCCGCGTGCGCGGCCAGCTCGGGATCCGCGCTGAGCAGCCCGAGATCCTCATACAGCCGGGCCGTTCCCGCATGGTAGTTTCCGGTGCCGACGTGGAGGTACCGGCGGATGCCGTCCGGCTCCTCCCGCACCACCAGCGCCAGCTTGACGTGCGTCTTGACCCGCTCCACGCCATAGGCGACGTGCGCTCCCGCCTGTTCGAGCTCCCTCCCCCAGCTGATGTTGGGCGCCTCGTCGAATCGTGCGGTGATCTCGACCAGGACCGCCACCTGCTTGCCCTGCCGGGCCGCTTCCTTGAGCGCCTGGACGATCGGGGAGCGGCTGCCGGTCCGGTAGATCGTGAGCTTGATCGCCAGCACGGCCGGATCCACCGCGGCACTCTCCAGGAACTGCAGGACCGAGGTGTCGAAGCTGTGATACGGCAGGTGCACCAGGATGTCCCCGCGGCGGATCTCGTCGAACATCGCGGCCGGATCGGTGCGGTCCAGGCTCCGCAGCCGCGAATGGGTGACCGGCCGGTACGGCGGGTCACGCAGCTCGTCGTGGCCCGCCACCGGCAGTTCCATGAGGTCCCCGAGGCTGAGCAGCCCGGGGGTCGCGATGATGTCGGCAGGGTCGGCATCGAGCTGGGACGCGAGCCAGCCCCGCAGGCTCACCGGCATGTCGGGGCTGGTTTCCAGGCGTACCACGCCCGCGTACTTCCGGGCGGTCAGCTCGGCCGTGACCATCCCGATGATGGCACCGGGCGAGAGGTCCACGTCGTCATCCCCGGCCTGGTCGGCCCACGGGTCATCCTTGGCCCCGCGGGAGACCCGGAAGAAGTAGCTGGCCAGTTCCGACGCCCGCGGGAAGAGCGCGCCCAGGTTGTCCGCGATCACCTGCTCAAGGGGCACCCAGCCGGCCTGATCCGGCAGCGGCACCCACCGCGGCCGGTTGCGCCGGCACTTTGATCCGGACAAAACGGCGGTTGCGCCGGCCCGGCTCGGTGACCTGGACCGCCAGGTTGAGGCCGAGGTTGCTGATGAACGGGAAGGGATGTGCGGCGTCCGCCGCAAGCGGGGTGAGGATCGGTTCCACCGAGTCCGCGAAATACTGGGCGAGGAAGTCCCGCTGCGAGGGGCCGAGATCCCCGACATCCAGGATCGGGGTCCCCAGGTCGCGCAGGGCAGGGCGCAATTGCTCCTCGACCAGCCTGGCCACCAGCACCTGCTGGGACCGCAACTCCGCGCGGCAGGCCTGGAGCACCTCAGCCGCGGTCAGGCCGTCCGGCCCATGCCTGTCCTCACCCCTGCGGACCCGCCGGAGCAGGCCGCCGATCCGCTTCATCGCGAACTCGTCGTAGATCATGCCCATGATCCCGGCGAACTTGACCCGCTCCAGCAGCGGCTCCGCCGGGTCCTCGGCCAGGGCCAGCACGCGGCGGGCGAAGCTGAGCCAGCTCAGCTCCCGGTTGATAAGGGCTCCCGGAGAGTCCGGCGTGAGCGGTACAGGCTGCGGCATTGATCCCCACCTCGTGACAACCGCCCCAGCCTAACGGGCGGACCGGGGAACCCTCAGTCACGGTCCGTCGGCAGGCGCCGGCGAGACCCGCTCGGACCGGTGCAGGACCACGGCGATGAGTGGGTAGACCAGGACCGACAGCACCCCGGCACCGATCAGGGCGGCCGCGGTGGCGGGGAGCATGACCCCGTCCCGCTCGCCGATCTCGGCCAGGGCGACCAGCAGCGGCATCGTGGTCGCGGTGATGAAGGTCATCTCCAGCCGCTGCCGGGCGGGCAGCACCCGCCGGTAGACCAGCAGCGAGGGCAGCCCGCGGACGACCAGCAGCAGGCCGAAGAGGATGAGCATCCGCAGCGGGTCGTGGGTCAGCGCGGGCAGGTCGAGGGTCATCCCGGAGGTGATGAAGAAGATCGGGATGAAGATGCCATAGCCGGCGACATCGAGCTTGCGCTCCAGCCCGGTCGTGTCGATGCTCATCCGGCGCGTCCAGGCCCGCAACACCATCCCGGCCAGGATGGCGCCGAGGACGACATCCAGGCCGAACCGGCTGGCGATGAGCAGCAGCGCGAACAGCAGCACCATCGCCCAGCGCAAGGTGGTCTGCCCGGTGTCGTCCTGGCCCTCCCTGATCACCCGCCGCAAGACCGGGCTCCGGGTCATCCCCGGCAGCGCGGTCAGCACGAGGGCGAGCACCCCGACCGCCGCTACCGAGGCGAGCGCGACGAAATGACCCCGCCGGGTGAGGAACACCGCGATGACCAGGATCGGGAACAGCTCCCCCACCGTCCCCGCGGCCTCCACGTTGTGCCCGAACCGGCCGGCGAGCATGTCGTTGTCCCGCAAGATGGGCAGCAGAACTCCCAGCGCGGTCGTGGTGAGGGCCAGCGCGACCGGCACGTAATCCCTGACGTAGCCTGCCGCGCTCAGCCCGGCCACCACCCCGACCGCGATCACCGCCGACATCAGCCAGCCGGTTATCGCCAGCTGGCCCGGCTGCTGCCGCAGCAGTCTGGGTTCCAGCTGATAGCCCGCCAGCAGGAACAGGAAGCCCAGCCCGATGTTGGCCAGCAGCGCGATGTTCGACGTTTCGGCCAGGCCCAGCACGTGCGGGCCGATCAGTATCCCGCCGAGCAGGAAGACCGCCACCTGCGGGACGCGCGGGCCCGGCAGGACGGCAACCACCAGCGGGGCGAGCGCCGCCACCAGCGCCACCGCCAGCAGGTCTTCCAGGCCCCGGTTAAGGTCCACGCTGCCGTCTCAGCCCGCCGTAGCCGCAATCATCGGTGTCCTCCCCTGGGCCAGCAACGGGGTACGCAACGGCACCCACCAACCTAGTCACCAGGCCCCACCGGTAACAGACCGCGGTCAGTGCTCCACCGTCGCCAGCACCCGCCCGGCCGAGATGGCGTCGAGCAGCCGCTCGTAGTCCTCGTCGTTCTGGTCGGCGTAGGCAATGGCGAAGTCGGCGATGGCGTGATCGAAGTCCTCGCTGCTGCCCAGGTAGCCGGAGATCACGGTGGCCCGCGCGGTCCGGGCGTGTGCCCGGGCCAGCGCCCAGCCGCAGAGCCTGCCGTAGTAGTCGAGCTGGAGTGGGTCCATCAACTGGACACTCATGCTGCCCTTCATGTCGCGCAACTGCCGCACGTAGTACTGCTTGACGGGGGTGCCGGTGACCTCGCCGCTGCTTGTCCAGCCCAGGAACGGGTCGGACGCGGCCTGGGTGAGGCGCTGGCCCCTGACCACCCGCTCACCCTGGTGCTGATATTCGCTGTGGCCGGCGAACGGGGCGAGCACCGACTCTTGCGCCTGCTTCAGCTGGAGGAACAGCGGCTCGTCGTCGCGGTCGCCGAGCAGCAGCATCACGAATGCCTCCAGCCCGACCGATCCGACGCCGACGACCTTGCGGGCGAAGTCCCCGAAGTAGTAGCGGCGCAGCACCTCCCGCCGGTCCTCGGCCAGCGTGTCCTGGTAGAGCGCGACCGCGGCGCGCAGTTCTTCCAGGACACCGGGGTAGAGCTCGATGGGAAACCGGACGATCTCCGGATGGGCCGGCCGGATCCGGTACTGCCCCTCCACCTGGTCGCACATGGTCAGGAACGCCTTGAGGCTGGTGCGGCGCCGCGCCTTGGCGATGTCCTGGTGGCGGCGGCGCACCGCCTCCTTCGGCTGAATCGCGTCGAACAGCTTGCTGACCTCGTCGATGTCGATCCTGGAGTACCAGACCTTGAGGAACCGCATCGCCGCGTAGCTGGCCATCTCGGTGCGGTAACTGCGGACGGCCAGCCGCGCCGCGGTGTGGGCGTCGGCGTCGCCGAAGCCATTGTCCCGCGCGGCGATGGCGATGCTGGCCGCCAGGCGCTTGACATCCCAGTCGAACGGCGCGGGAAGCGTCTCATCGAAGTCGTTGACGTCGAAGACCAGCCGCCGGTCCGGCGCCGCGAACATGCCGAAGTTCAGCAGGTGCGCGTCGCCGCACGCCTGCACCCGGATATCGGTGGTCGGCGTGTGCGCCAGATCCCAGGCCATCGGCGCCGCCGCACCCCGGAAATAGGAAAACGGCGAGGCTGCCATCCGCCCGTACCGGATCGGCACCAGATCGGGCACCCGGGTCGTGGCCTGCTGCTCCAAGACGGCGACCAGATCGGGCCGGTCGGCCGGCGGTGACCACTGCGCATGGCTCTGCCGGGGCACCAGCTTGCGCCGCTCACGCCCCCGCGCACGCCACTCATCGGGCGACAGCACCTCATGCGGAGGGACAAGCACCCCCGGCGAAACCTTGCTCATCAGCCCCCAACCCATGGCCGCCGGTGGCGGCCTGGCCCACCGGGCAGCAGACCGCCCGGCCACCGCCCGTGACAGCCGGCCACTATGTGCAGCCTAAGTTGGCGATGCCGTCACAGGCAATCGGCGCCCGCTGCCGGGGGAGCATCTACCCTGGTACCCGGCCCGGTGACGGCCAGCAAGGAGGCGGCACTGAATCCCATGCGGCGCATGACGGCTCCACCGCGGGC
The DNA here is from genome assembly GCA_963837105.1 of uncultured Actinomycetes bacterium. GTDB lineage: Bacteria > Actinomycetota > Actinomycetes > Streptosporangiales > Streptosporangiaceae > UBA9676. The sequence continues at coordinate 39,929 of CAWIMG010000039.1, forward strand.
GGCGGCAGACAGGCCGCTGCGGGTGGGGGCCGGTGTGTGCACGGCCACGCTGGCAGTGGCCCTGGCGAGTGGCTGCTCAGCCGGTCAGTCGCCACATGTGCCGGGCAGGCCCCCGCTGACGTTGACGGTGATGTCCTGGGGGTCGTTCTTCGGCGGCCTGCCCGGGAATTTCGGCACCCAGACATCCCCGGTGAAGGTGGCCCTGCCCGGAAGGGTGACCGAGGTAGGGACCTCGAACGCGGCCCAGTACGCGCTGCTGGCCAACGGCAGCCTGTACGCCTGGGGCCTAGGCACCCAGGGCGAGCTGGGCAATGGCGGTACGGATAGCTCCTTCGCCAGGCCGGTACGGGTGCGGTTCCCCGCTGGGGTGAAGATCGCCTACGTACCCACCGACGCCATGCCGTATGACACCGGCCTGGCCGTTGATACCCGCGGCCATGTCTGGGGGTGGGGCAACGACGGCGGCGGGGATCTGTGCCTGGGGACCGCGGCCCGTTACCTGGTTCCAGTGGAACTGCCGTTCTCCGGTGTCACCGCGCTGGCCGGGGCGAGCAACCACGCGCTGTACGACGCCGGTGGCACCGTCTGGGCCTGCGGGCAGAACGTCGCCGGCGACCTGGGTGACGGCAGCCAGCACGGCAGCACCACCCCGGTCAAGGTGGCCGGCCTGCCCGGCCAGCCGGTCACCGCGCTGGTGGCCTCGTTCGCCAACTCCGGCGCGCTGCTCGCCAGCGGGCAGTACTACGACTGGGGATACAACGCCCAGGGCCAGCTGGGAGATGGGCATCCCGGCCACGCCTCCGACGTCCCGGTGCTGGTGCACCTGCCAGCTCCGGTGACACAGGTCGCCCAGGGCGGGTCGCTGTGGAACAACGGGCAGACGCTGGTGATGCTGGCCGGCGGGTCGCTGTGGGCCTGGGGCAGCAACTGGGCCGGCCAGCTCGGCGACCGGACCCAGCGGATGCAGCCATCACCGGTCGCCATCCACCCGCCCCCGGGAGTCACCTACCGCAGCCTGGCCACCGGGTCAGCCACCTCTTACGCGGTCTCCACGACGGGCAAGGTCTACGCCTGGGGGGTCAGCCACGTCGGGCAGGTCGGCGACGGACACACCCGCACCGCCATCACGCCGGTGCCCATCGCCGCCGGGGCCACCTCCATCTCCTCCACCGCGAACAACGCCGTCGTCAACGTCCCCGGACACTGACACCTGTCCCGCCCGGAGAGGTCAGGGACATGGAACTGCCGGCCACCACCGGACGATGCGGCGCGGACCGGCGGCATCGACGCCGCCGTGGTGAATCAAGTACGCTACCCCCGCCGCGTTTGGGGAGGTCAGTGACCTTCTCATCGACACGGTCAGCGTCACATCTCAAGTGGAAGCCGGGCTGTTGGCCACGCAGAGGCTCACCTTTCTGTTCACTGACATCGAGGGTTCCACGGCGATGCTGCGGCGTCTGGGAGCGACCTACACGGAGATTCTCACCGGTCATCATCAGCTGATCCGGGCAGGCCTGGCCACCCACGGCGGCCAGGAGGTTGACACTCAGGGCGACGCGTTCTTCGCGGTATTCGCCTCTCCCACAGCCTGCCTGACCGCCGCGATCGAGATGCAGCGGGCATTCGTGTCGCATGCATGGCCAGCCGGTGAAAGCCTTCGGGTCCGCATGGGGGTCCACTCCGGCGATGCGTCGGAGACGCCGGTCGGCCTGGTTGGTCTCGATGTTCACCGCGGGGCCCGGATCGCGGCCGTCGCCCACGGGGGCCAGATCGTGCTCTCGGCCGCGACGGCCGCCCAGGTCCGCGACTCGATGCCGGCTGGCGCCTCCCTCGTGGACCTGGGCCTGCACCGGCTGAAGGATCTCGGCCGGCCGGAGCGGATCTTCCAGCTTGCGGCCGACGGGCTCCCGGTGGATTTCCCGCCGCTGAGGTCGCTGGATAATCCGCGGCTGCTGCACAACCTCCCATCACAAGTGTCGAGTTTCATCGGCCGCGACACTGAGCTGGCTCAGATACGCCACCTGGTCACCACCTGTCGCGTGGTCACCCTCACCGGCCCCGGCGGTGTGGGCAAGACCCGTCTCGGGCTGCAAGTCGCGGCTGAGCTGCTGGATGGCTCAGGTGATGGGGTCTGGTTTGTGGATCTCGCGCCACTGCAGGATGCGGACCTCGTCACGGTCACTGTCGCCAGCGCGCTCGGCATACCTGAGAACCCGGGCAGCCCCGCCATCGACACTCTTACCGAAGCGGTCGGCCAGCGGAACCTGCTCATCATGCTGGACAATTGCGAGCACGTCCTCGACGCCTGCGCCAAGCTGGCGGATGCGCTCATGCGGAATTGCCCGAACGTGGTGCTGCTCGCGACGAGCCGTGAGCCACTGAGCATCGATGGCGAGCACGTGCACCGGGTTCCCTCCCTCCAGACGCCAGCGGACGGCGATGACCTGGCCGCCATCCGGAGCACCGAGGCCGTCACGCTATTTGCCGAGCGCGCCGCCCAGCATGGGGTGCAACTCGGCTGGGATCAGCAGACCGCTTCGGTCATCAGCCGCATCTGCCGGCGGCTCGACGGCATTCCCCTGGCCATCGAGCTGGGTGCCGCCCGGCTGCGGGTCATGCCGGTAGCCGAGCTCGATGCTCGGCTCGACCAGCGTTTCAGCATTTTGACGGGCGGCTCACGCGCGGCCATGCCGCGCCACCAGACCCTGCGTGCCATGGTCGACTGGTCCTGGGAGTTGCTCAATGCCGCCGAGCGCCAGGTGCTTGCACGTCTGGCGGTGTTCGCGGGGGGGTTCGACCTTGCCGCCGCCGAGGCTGTCGTGGCAGGTGAGCAGGTGCCCGGTAATGAGATCATCAGGCACCTCGGTGCGCTGGTGGACAAGAATCTCGTGCAGTTCGACGACACCGCTGCCGGGCCGGGCCGTTACCGGCTGCAGGAAACCGTGCGGCAGTACGCAGCCCGCGAGCTCGAAGAACAGGGCCTGGCGGCGGCTGAAGACACCCGGCTCGCCCATCGCAATCACTACCTCGCTCTCGCGGATGCGGCCGCGCCGCAACTCGTGGCGCGCGATCAAGCCGAGTGGCTCGGCCGTCTTGATCTGGAACTCGGCAATCTCCGAGCCGCCATCGCCTTCAGCCTGAAGCAGGCTGACCCTGCACCCGGCCTCCAGCTGGTCTCCTCTTTGCGGGTGTTCTGGAAGGCGCGCGGGCACGCCTCGGAAGCAGTCGATGCTCTGCGGGCACTGCTTGATCTGCCAGCCGCCCAGGCCGGGACGCCGCTGCGGGCACGGGCGCTGGCCTGCACTGCCTACCTCCTAGAGCAAACTGGCGGCTACCAGCTAGCCGAGGGATATTGCGACGAGGCGCTCACGATAGCCCGGGCCGCCGGGGACGACTACCTGGCCGCCGACCTGCTGTACATACGTGCTTTCATCCTGCTGCGCCAGGGACGGCAGGACGCCGCGCTGCCGCTTATCGCAACAGGCCTGAGCGTGGCGTCCCGGCTCGCGGATCCCCATCTCACTGGCCGCCTGCTCTCCGCCCGGTCGTTCGCGCTGGACGTCGCGGGCGATCACGCGGGCGCGGCCCGGGATGCGGTCGAGTCACTGCGGCACTTCCGCCAGGCCGGTGACCAGCGGGAGGTAGGGACGATAGTCGGCAATCTCGGGTACGCCGAGTTGTCCATGGGCGACCTGGATTCCGCCCGCGCCCACCTGCTCGAGTCGCTCGGGATCTTCCGTGCGCTCAATGATCAGGACGGCGTCGTCTATGAGACCTTCAATCTGGGCCTGGCCGAGTACCTCAGTGGCGCGCCAGGCGCGGCCGGAACCCGCTTCGCGGAATCGCTTGACCTGGCCCGGCGGGTGGGGATGAAGGCAAGCACCGGCTACGCCCTGATCGGCCTGGCAATGACCAGCGGTGAGGCCGACATGGGCCGGTCGGCCCAGCTGCACGGCGCGGCCGACCAGGTGCTGGCCGAGCTGGGCGAGACAGTCGAGCCGCTGGAGGGCGGATTGCGCGATCGCGACCGCCAGCGCCTGCGTTCCCGCATGGGCACCAGGGCTTTCGAGGCTGAGTATGCGGCCGGGCGGTCGCTGACGCCGGAGGAGATGCTCGCCCTGGCACTTGGCCACCGGGCATGACGATTCTTCCCGCTCCGGCGGCCGTGGACAGCGGGTCACACCGGATCAACCGGGTACCGGGCTCGCACGGTGAGGCGTGCTACCGGTTCCGGAAGATCGTGTAGAGCACCCGTAGCGCGAGGATGGCGGCGACGATCAGCAGGTTGTAGCCGATCACCTGGTAGAGGCTGACGGTGGGGGAAACCCTGGGGCCACCGGGCACGCCGAGCAGCAATGCGGCGATGATGCCGGACGCGGCGCTCAGGAGCGTCAGCAGGAACTGATGGGTCAGGCCGGTGACCACCTGGCGGTCGCGCTGGTCGGCGAACAGCCGCACATTCAGGCTGAGCCTGCCTTGTTCCATCGCGCCGCTGATGCGGTCGAACCGGCGGGGCAGCCGGCGCAGCACCGGAAGCAGCGCAGCCAGTTCCTCGGCAGCCGTCTTCGGCACAGCGGCTGGCGACAGCTGCCCGGCCACGTAGTCGGCCGCGTACTGGCGCGCTTCCCCGGCTATGTCAATCCCTGGCGTCAGCAGGGAGAGAGTGCCTTCCAGGGTCCCAAGGGCGCGCAGGACGGTGGCGACCTCGGGTGGGACGGCCAGTTCGAAGCGGGCAGCCAGGCGGAACAGGTCGGTGAACATCTCGGCTGCCGCGGCGGTGCCGCCCGCCAGGTGGCGCGCCATGAACTGGCCGAGTGCCCGTTCCAGTTGCTGCTCGTCGGTGCCCTCGGGCCGGGTCACCAGCTCCAGCAGGGCGTCGCGAAGGGCCGCGGGATCGCTGTGGCCGAGCGCGAGCACCAGGTCCTGCAGGGCGGCCCGCTGCTGGGCGTCGAGGCGGCCGACCGAGCCGAAGTCGAGCAGGGCGAGGCGGCCATCGGCGAGCAGCAGCACGTTGCCCGGATGCGGGTCGGCGTGGAACACGCCGCCCTCGGTGATCTGGTAGATCATGCTGCGCAGCAGCGCGCGGGCCAGCTCCGCCCGGTCAAGCCCGCGCTCGTCGATCAGCTGCCCGGCCGCGGACAGGCTGACCCCGTCCAGCCATTCGATGACGAGCAGATGCTCGCTGCACAGTTGCCCGTGCACGGCCGGCAGCACCACCTTGACGCTCCCCCTGACCGCCCGCTGCTGGCCCGGCCAGGTGGCGGCGATGGCTGCCGTGTTGCGTGCCTCCACCCGGAAGTCGAGTTCCTCCCGCATGGCGGCCGCGAAGCCGCGGGCAACGCCAACCACGCCGACCGCCCGCGCCCACTGGGTGCGCTTCTCCAGCCTGGCCGCCATGAGCTGCAGGATGTCCAGATCCTGCTCGACCGTGGTCCGGATCCCCGGGCGCTGGATCTTCACCGCTACCTCGGAGCGGTCCTCACCTCGCAACCTGGCCTTGTGCACCTGGGCGATGGATGCGGCGGCGGCCGGCTCCGGCTGGAACTCATTGAAAACCTCCCCCACCGGTGCCGCCAGCGAGCTGGCCAGGTCCTCCTCCACCTGCTCCCAGGGCACCGGTTCGGCCTGGTCCTGGAGCCGGGCCAGTTCGGTGGTGAACTCCTCCGGGAGCAGGTCACGCCGGGTGGACAGCAGCTGTCCCAGCTTGATGAAGGTGACCCCGCCATCCTCCAGGGCGCACCGCAGGGACCGCGCGAGCGCCGCCCGCCCGCCCGCTGGGTCGGCCGGGCGCAGCGGCCGCCCGCGCAGATAGGGGCCCAGCCCGTGGCGCACCGCGATCCGGCTGATCTGCGCATAGCGCCGTGACCGCGCGATCGCCCGGCGAGCGCCGACGATCATGTCCACCGGGCGCGGCGACGTCCCCGATGGCACCAGCGCTTCCGCCGCCACGAGGAAGATCATCGCGACGATCAGCGGGACACCCAGCGCGACGGTGAGGAACGCGGCCAGATGCCCGGGCTGGGCCGCTTGCAGCGACCGGCCGAGCAGGTAGGCGGCGGCGAACCCCAGCAGGCCGGCGATCAGCGTCCGCAGCGCCCCCACCGGCAGCCCGAGCAGCCGCCGCGACGCCCAGGCCAGGCCCGCCACCAGCGCCATGCTCGTGCCGAGCACGGCCACCGCAAACACGATCCCGCTCACGGGGGACGATTGTGCAGCAAGCATGCCGCTACCGCGAGCAGGATGGCTGGTACGGCGACAGCGGGATGTACTGATGCCACTGCTGGGGCGTCAGGCCCCCGGCCGTGGCGCAGATGTGCTCGATGGCATAGCCGACGTCCAGGTTCCACAGCCGGGCCGCGCCATCGTAGCTGCCGCTGGCCACTGTCTGCCCGTCATGGCTGAACGCCACCGAGAAGATCCCGCCCGTACCGCCGGCCAGCGGCTGGCCAATCGGCCGGGGGTGCGCTGGCTCGGCAACGTCCCACAGCCGGACCGTGCCGCCGCTGTTACCGCTGGCCAGTGTCTGCCCTTCCGGGCTGAACGCCACCGAGTCAATGGCGCTGGCACCGGCGGTCAGGGAGCCAAGCCGCCGGCGTCGCCGCCGCCGCTGGCCAGCGTGTGCCCATCGGGGCTGAACGCCACCGCGAAGACGACAGCGCCGGTCGCCTGCGGCTGGCCGAGCAGCCGTGGATGCGCGGGGCTGGCGATATCCCACAGCCGGACCAGGCCGTCGCTCCCGCCGCTGGCCAGCGTGCGGCCATCGGAGCTGAACGCCACCGAGTAGACGATGCTGGCGCCCGCGGTCAGCGGCGGTCCGACCGGGCTGGGGCTGGCGGGGACGGCCACGTTCCACAGCTGGATCGTGCCGTCGATGTCGCCGGTCGCCAGCGTGCGGCCATCGGGGCTGAACGCCACCGAGTAGACGATGCCGCTGCCGGCCATCAGCGGCAGGCCGAGCGCCACCGGGTGGGCCGGATCGCTGATATCCCACAGCACGACGGTGCCGAAATAGGTGCTGCTGGCCAGGGTGCGGCCATCGGGGCTGAACGCTACCGACTCAACGGCTTCGCCGACCTTGAGCGGCTGGCCGAGCAGCCGGGGGCGGGCCGGGTCTGCCACATCCCACAGCCGGATCGTGCCGTCGATGTTGCCGCTGGCCAGCATGTGCCGGGCGGGGCTGAAGGCGACCGAGCCAACGCCGCGGGTGCCGGCCACCAGCGGCGAGGACAGCGGGGTGTTTTCCGCATCCAGCAGGCGTGAGGCCAGGCCCCGGGTGGGGTGGAGGCGGTAGGCGGCGAGGTCGAGTTGCGCGGCCAGCGGCGTGTCGCTCGCGCCGAACTTGACCGCTTCCGCGACCGTCTGGTTGTAGATGGCCTGGTCGCGCTGCTGGAGGGCGGCGTTGCGCTGCTGGAACACGACCACGAAGGCAGCCGAGACAGCCAGGGCCAGCACGGCGAGGAGGGCAACGGCACCGCGCCGCCGCCGGCCGGTGCGGCTGGCGGCCCGTTCGCTGGTGTGCAGGAAGTCGCGCTGGATGCCGGTGATGGCGGGCGAGCGGGCCAGGCTCTCGCGCCCACCCCGTGGCGGCCTGCTGGACCGCGGCGAGGTGGGCTCCCCGGTAGAGCAGCGACGGGTCATCCCCGCTGCTGTGCCAGACTGCCGCGGCATCGGCGAGCTGGCCGTAGGTGACCCAGCTGGCCTGGTCCTCGGCCAGCCATCCGCGCAGTCTCGGCCAGGCACGCAGCAGGGTGTCATGGGAAATCTTGGCCCAGTCACCGTGCAGGGCCACCAGGCGGCCAGCGGCGAACGCGGTCAGGACCGCGTCGATCTGCGACGGGGCAGCGGACGGCAGCCCGGCGTGAAGCTCCTTCCGGCTGACCGGGCGGCAGGCCAGCCTGCCATCGGCAGCCACCGTCATGTTCGCGAACAGCTGCCGGGCGAGCACCTGCTGACCGGGGGAGAGGGCGTGGTAGATGTCATCGGCTCCGGTCTGGACTGCGTGGCTGATCCCGCCAGCCTGGCTGTAGCCGTGGCCGGTCAGCCGGTCTCCCTCCCGGTTTTCCCAGGTGAGCGCCAGTGCCTGGGAGAGCAGGGGAAGCGCTCCGGCCGCATCGTCGCCACCCAGGGCGCTCAGATCGCCGAGGATGGTGCCGGTCAGCGCCGGATCGACGCTGAGCCCGGCCGATGCGGCCGGGCCGGTGATCGCCGCCCGGAACTCGGGCTCGGTCATCTGCCCGACGATGAATTGCCCGTCCTGCAGCGCGGCCGCGATCCCGGGAAACGCGGCGCACTGATCCCAGAAGTCGGCACGGACCGCGATCACCACCAGGGCGGGCGGTTCGTGCCGCGGGCCAGCCCGGCTGGTAGCGGCCGCGCACAACGCGGTCACGAATGCCCGCCGCGCATCTTGCCCCGCCGGGCCGGTGTTCAGCGTGAGTACCTGCTCGAACTGGTCGACGATGAGCAACAGCCGGGCGCTGTCACTGGCGGCCGGGCCTTGCTCACCCCGGCGGGCGGCAGCCGCGCGCACCGCCTGCCAGACGGCCTGGTGTGCCTGTTCCGGGTGCCGTGCGAGCCGGTCCCGGACCGGCAGGACGTCGTCGCCGCCCAGTGCCGCCAGCCGGGCGGCCAGTTCGGCCAGCGGGTCCGTGGTGGGTGTCATGGCTATCCGGGGCCACTGGCCGGATCCCGGTACCTGCCGGCCGCGAGCCAGGATGGGGAGCAGGCCGGCTTGCAGCAGCGAGGACTTTCCCGCACCCGACACCCCGGTGACGATGACCGGGCCGCCCTGGGACACCCGGGTGGCCAGTTCGGCGGCCAGTTCGGCGGCGAGCCGCTCCCGTCCGTAGAACAGCCCCGCGTTGGCCTCCTCGAAGGGCAGCAGTCCCCGGTAGGGGCAGCCCAGCACCCGGGCGCCAGCCTGGCCGCCGCGTTCTACGGCGGGCTCGCCAGTGCCGGCCTGGCCTGGCCGGGCCGGCAGCTCCTCGCGCATGAGGCGGATGTCGGCTGACTGCCGTTGGTTGCGCCCGATGACAACCCGGGCGTGGGCACCCTCGGAGTCCAGGCGGCGCTGGATCTCCGCGGCCGCCTGCCCGGCATCGTCGATCAGGAACGCAAGCTCCGGGAAGCCGGCAACGATCGCGCCGAGCGCGGCGATCGCACCCGTGCGGGCCTGCTCATCTTCCTCGTCCAGCGCGGCCCGCACCGCCGTCCCACCGGCATCGATCTCCTTCAGCGCCGATGCGATCTGATTGCGCAGGGTCTTCGCGCGCGCGTTCCCGGCGGCGAGTACCCGCTGAATCCGGGCCGCGATCGCCTGCTCCTGACCGTCGGGCGGGGGAGCGTCTGCCGTGCCATCCCGGCCCAGCCTGGCGCGTGCGCCGGTCAGGATCTGGCTCAGGAGCTGGCCGCCCCCAGGCACCAGCACCGGGCCGCCCGCGCCAGCACCTTCCCCGGTCACCAGCAGCGGGCCGAACGCGCTGGCGGACAGCCGGGACAGCAGAATCGCCGGCGAGTCCGCGCCGTCGCCGTCCCCGGCCCGATGGGCACGCTGGCGCACCCAGTCCCGCACGCCGTCCCGCATGCGCTGGATGCCGTCTGCGGCACCTGCCAGGGCAGGTCCGTTCATGACTACTACTGTGGCTCACATCACGGCCTCTTGAGAACCGGCTCATGGGCCGGAGGGGCGGTGCGGGCAGCGTGCACACGGTTGAGATCGTGGTCGTGCTGGTCGCCTTGGCGACGGTGGTGGCGGCTTTCGCCAAGCACCTGCGTGTCCCGGCTCCCTCCTTGCTGGTGGCCGTGGGGCTGGCGGTCGGCCTGCTGCCGGCGGCACCCGCGGTTCACCTGCCGCCCGCGCTGGTCAGCCTGGTCGTGCTGCCGCCGCTGCTGTATGCGGCCAGCGAGGAACTGTCCTGGCGGGATCTGCGGGCAGTGTGGCGCCCGGTGGTGGTGCTGGCGGTGGGCCTGGTGCTGGCCTCCGCGGCGGCGGTCGCCGCCGTGGCCACGGCGGTGGCCTCACTGTCGCTGAGCATGGCGTTCGTGCTGGGTGCCGTCCTGGCCAGCACCGATCCGGTGGCGGTGGGTGCGCTGGCGCGGCGGCTCTCGCTGCCGGCCAGGGTCCAGGCCCTGGTGCAGGCGGAGAGCCTGTTCAACGACGGCACCAGCCTGGTGCTGTTCCAGATCGCGGTCGCGGCGGCAGTGGGCGGCACTGCCGGGAGGGCCGCGGCGGGCACGGCGCTGTCCGGCGTGGCGCAGTTCGTGCTGCTCGCGGGCGGCGGCGCGGTGGCGGGCGGCGCAGTCGCGGCCGGCGTGATCGTGCTGCGCCGCCAGATCACCGACCCGGTGCTGGAAACGGTGGCCGCGCTGATCACCCCGTATGTGGCGTACCTGCTCGGCGAACTGCTGCACGTCTCGGGGGTGACCTCGGTGATCGTGGCCGGGCTGGTGATCGGCGGGTGGCGTGCGAAGATCACCACCGCGCAGACCAGGCTGCAGCTGCACTCGGTGTACCAGACCGTCATCTTCCTGCTGGAGAGCGTCGTGTTCGCCCTCATCGGGCTGGAACTGCCCACGCTGGTCCGTGAACTCGGCCGCGGCGGGCGGTGGCCACTGGCGGCGCTCGCGGTGACCGGGACCCTGATCGCTACCCGGGTGGCGTGGGTCTTCCCGGTCGTGGCCTTCTCCCAGTGGCGCCGCGGCAGGCGCCCATCCTGGCCGGTGCCCGCGGTGGTCTCCTGGGCGGGCACCCGCGGCGTGGTGCCGCTGGCCGCCGCCCTGTCCGTTCCGCTCACCACCACCAGCGGGGCCCCGCTGCCCCAGCGTGACCTGCTGCTGGTGCTGGTCGCCGCGGCGATCGTGATCTCGCTCATCCTGCAGGGCTTCACCCTGGAGCCGCTGGCCCGGCTGGCCGGGTTCGCCCCGGCCAGTGCCACCCCCGGGCACGAGGAGACTGTCGCCAGGCTGCGCATGGCTGAGGCGGGCCTGGCCCGCCTCGATGAACTGGCCGAGGCCGACGGCGCCCCCGATGAGGTGATCGACCGGCTCCGGGCGGGGCTGGAGGCCCGGATCGGGAGCACCAGTGCCCGCCTCGGCGAGGGCCCCAGAGCGGCGGAGGCCGCGGTGATCGAGCGGGAACTGCGCGGCGATCTCATCGCGGCCGAATCCGCCGAGCTGTCCCGGCTCTACGACGCCGGCACGATCGGCGCGGCCACCCGGCGCCGGCTGCAGCGGGGCCTGGACCTGGAGACCGCCCGGCTCACCGATGGGCAGCGGTAAGCACAACGGCTGCGGCAGCGCCAGACAGCCGGCGTCCGGCAGCCGCCGCCAGGCAGCCGCCGCCCGGCCGCGAGCCAGCCAGCGCCCGCGCCGGGGGATCATGGAGGCATGACGGTGGACCCGCTGGCAGCACCGGCTCGCCGGGTCCGGGCAGCAGTCCTGGACCGGCCTGGCCAGCCGGTCCGGGTCACCGAGGTGGAGCTTGCCCGGCCGCGGGCCGGTGAGGTGGAGGTGGCGGTTGCCGCGGCCGGGGTGTGTCATTCCGACCTGCACATCGTCCTCGGCGACTGGCCGCACCCGGTGCCGGTGGTGCTGGGGCATGAGGGTGCCGGCGTGGTGGCGGCGGTCGGCCCTGGGGTGACCACCGTGTCGCCGGGTGATCATGTCGTGCTGTCGTGGGTTCCCGCCTGCGGGCAGTGCCGGTACTGCCGCCGTGGCCGGCCTGCCCAGTGCCAGCTGGTGGCGGAGGTGGTCGCCCCCGGCGGGGTGCTGGCAGATGGCACGAGCCGGCTGCGGGCCGACGGCCAGCCCGCCTACCACTATCTGGGTGTCTCCTCGTTCGCCGAGCGGGCGGTCGTTGCCGAATCAGCGGCGATCCGGGTACGCCAGGATGCGCCGCTGGATCTGGCCGCGCTGGTCGGCTGTGCGGTGGCGACGGGGGTCGGCGCGGTCCAGAACACCGCCGAGGTGCCGCCCGGCGCCACCGTCGCGGTTATCGGCTGCGGCGGAGTCGGGCTCAGCTGCGTGCAGGGGGCCCGGCTGGCGGGGGCGGCACGCATCGTTGCGGTGGACGTGGTGGCGGGCAAGCTGGCGGTGGCCAGGCGGCTGGGTGCTACCGATACGGTGCATGCCGATGGCCGCCCGGCGGTGGCGGCGTTGCGTGCCCTGGTACCCGAGGGCCTGGATTATGTCTTCGACGCCATCGGCAAGATCGAGACCACCGAGCAGGCCATCGCCGCCCTCGGACTTGGCGGCAGCGCCGTGGTGGTCGGGCTGCCACCATCGGGCCAGCAGGCCCGATTCGACCCGCTCGCACTGGCCGAGGCCGATCAGCGCATACTCGGCTGCAACTACGGGTCGATCACGCCCCAGCGGGATATCCCGCGGCTGGTGGACCTGGTCATGACCGGCGACCTGGATCTGGAATCGATGGTGTCGGACCGCCGCCCGCTGGCCGAGGCAGCCGCTGCGCTGGCCGATCTGCGGTCCGGCCGCACGCTGCGCCAGCTGCTCATCTGTGCCCCTGGCTAGCCGCGGAAACGCCCGCCGGGCCGGTTCATCACCACGGTGGTGGCACACCTGGGAGTCGGACCCAGGATGCGCGAGGGGCAGGCCCACGTACCGCGCCGTCCGTCATGGAGTGCGAACCGTCGCTGTGCCATGTGTGCCAGCCCGACGGCTGGCTTGTGAATTCCTTCACAAACTAGAGTACCGGACCCTGCCGGCGGTCCGGAGTGACGAAAGCCCTCACTTCCCGCCGGGCGGCGGCCGCATCCCGGGACCTTCGTCACCCCCGCGGGTGCACGGCCGGGAAGCGCTGCCCGCCGCCTGATCGCTAGGGCGTCCGGTTGGCGTCGATCTGGTCGAAGTCCCCGTGCCCGTTGTAGCTGCCGCCGCCCCCCGACCACTGCCACATCAGGGCGTACTTGCTGCCGCTGCCGATGCCGCCGAAGAAGCGCGCGCAGGTTGCCGAGGCGCTGCCGGTCAGGCACCAGCCCGCGGGCGGGTGCGCGAGGCTGCTGGTGAAGGACTCATAGGTCCATTCGTAGGTGTTGGTCAGCGACGCGGCGCTGCCGGTACCGAAGATCTGCCCCCAGATGTCCGGTGCCGAGTACACGCCTGCCTTGTCCGAGGAGTGGCTGGTCACGTAGGCGGCGAACCCGTTGAGATCGGCCCGGTCGACGTTGGCCGGAACGAAAGAGGTGCGGACCACGCCGCTGCACGGCGAGGTGTACACCGAGTTCCAGCCGTTGTCGGGAGCGGGGGTGTAACTGGGCGCGTTCCCCGGGATCTCGATGTCGGCGAAGACCACCGGATAGGTCACGTGCAAGGTGGCGGCGTGGGCCAGGGCCCGGGCCGCCTGCCGCGCCCCCCAGGCGTATGCCTCGCTAGCGGTGCCGTTGTAGTGCGGGTCGACGCCCGGCCCGCCCATGAACCAGTACACGCCGGTGCCGATGCCCTGGTGATATTTCGTATGGTTCGTGTTCGCCTGCGCGCTGTTGGCCGAGGACCAGACCACGATCTTGTGGCAGCCGGTCAGGACCGCCCAGTTGCCGGCCATCCCGATGTACCCGCCGTAGGGGCCACCGATCACCGGCTCCTGGTAGGGCGCCGAGCCGGTGATCGTCACGGTGTGGCTGTCGGTCCCATACCAGAAGCCGGCCGGCGAATCAGCGCGCTGAGTGACGGCCCCGGCCAAGGCCGGCGCCACGCTCACCGCCGCCAGCACGGCCAGGCTGCTTGCCGCCGCCGCGGCCCGGTACCGGGTTCTCCCGGCAGGCCACCATGGCGTGCGCGATATCCAGCCAGTCATCGCACCCGCCTCCGATCCTGGCGCTAACGGGCGGCGAGCCGTTCGGCCCGCTCCTTGATGGTCAGCAGCATCTTGCGCTCCATGATCCACGAACCGGGCTCGATGACCGGGTAGGCGAGCTTGTCCCGCACCGGCAGCGCAGCGGTAGCGAAGCGGTTGCGGCTGATCAGCCGGGTGTGACCAGCCACCGGCCGCAGCTCGAACGACCAAACCCAGGCGTGGTTGCTGGACTGGACCACCATGGCCCGCTCCGGGTCGAGCCGCTCGACCCGCATCGTGTACCCGGGCATGGGGATCTCATCCCCCACCCGCAGGTGCTGGAATTCGGGGATGACCCGGTCGGTGTTGTGGATGTCGATGCCCAGGCGGCGCTCGATCCAGTCGTAGGTATAGGCACCGCCGCGGCCCGGGCCCATCTGCACCAGCCACGGCCAGACGGCCGACGGTGGTGCGTCGATCTCGACCGCCCGGGTCGCCATGATGTCCGGCTCGGGCATCAGTTCGTCCCCGGCGACCTCACCGCTGGCCTCTTCGGCGGTGGCGCCCCAGGTCATTTGCCACGGGCGCAGGAATCGGACGTACACTGCCATCCCCGCGGCCGCCACGGCCACTACCGCGAGGGCCGGATACAGGCGCCTGCCCAGCATGCAACCTCACCTCACTCGCGCTTGCCTGGCACCGGCGGCCAGGTCAGTGCAGCCGGCCTGCCAGCGCGTCCGCCCGCTCGCACAAGTGTGCCATGGCCGGATCGGTGCCGGCGCGCTCTACCGCGGCGGCCACTTCCGCCACAATGGACGCCAGTTCGGCGAGATCCCTGCCCGGCTCCTCGACCGTGATCCTGGAGAAGGGGAACGCGAAGTTCACCCTGGTTGATGGCATCACCGTCGGTGGTGCGGAGCCCGCCCGGTGTGCTGTCGCGGCATGCTTGTCCTCGGCCATCTCGCTCACCTCCTGGTACCGACGCTAGGCACCTGCCAGGCAGGCGGTCAGGCACGAAGGTCACCTGCTGGCAGGCCCTTCGGCCGGGCATCCGAGTCAGCGCCCGTCCTCGCGGTGGTGGCCGCCGGCGAGCTCGCGCAGGTCGGCCAGTGGCAGCGCGGCCGCTGGGTAGGAGACGATGCGGCAGCCGGTCAGCGCCCGCACGGTGGCGGTGCGCCTGCCCTCTTCCAGCGACGCGCGTTCGCCCAGCACGACGCCCGGGCCGAGTTCGGCCAGCACCTTGCCATCGGCCTCGACTTCGACCATGCCGTCGAGCACGAGCACGATCTCCTCCGCCGTTTCCCCTTCGGCCATGATCGTGGTGCCCGGCGTCACCATCACCGGCCTGGGCCTCGGGCCGCCGTGCATGATGGCCCGCGACAGCCGCCGTTCCAGTGGCGTCTCCGCGTCCGCGGCCAGCACCGCCTGGTCGTGGCCGCCCCAGGGGGACTGGGCCAGGCCCGCGGTCCGGTACCAGGTGCGGAAGTCGATCAGCGCCGACTTGCCAGCCAGCCTCCCGTCGGCGCCGTAGATCCAGTGCCGGGGGAAGGAACTGGCGCCCACCAGTTCGTGCCCGGTCGAGCCATCGGCGTAGATGGTCAGCGCGAGCGTTGTCCAGACCGTCGGGCCCTGGGTTTTCATAAACGGTGCGTTCGGCACCAGCCGGGGTGCCGGGACACCGGGCCGCCCACCCGCGGTCTGGGTGAACCGGACGAAGTCGGTGCCGGTACCCGTGTCCTGCCGCAAGAGCGGAAACCCGACCGCTTCCACCAGCACGTGCATCCCGCCGATGTGGACCAGCGTGCTTGACACCCGCCCGGTTCCGGTCTGGCCGCTGGCAATGATCTTGCCGTCCTCCACCTCCACCCAGGCCCGCAGCTCGTTAGCGAACCGGGCGCCTTCCGGGCCAATGACCGCAGCCAGGTCCCGCCACTGATCGGGTGGCGGATCGTCGTAGTGCGTCACACCCCGGTCGAACGGAATCCTGGTCACCCCCGTGATGGCTTCGGAGGGAATCCAGGACAGACTGGTCACCGACGACTCGATCCGCATAGCGGACTCCTCCCCGCAGGTCCTGCCCGGTCACTGCCCATCTTCCCCCGTCCTGCCGGTCATGACGAGGCCGCGGCCGTTACCCGCAGCCACGAATGCCCGGCCAGTCCGCGCCGGCGGCACCACCTTGGCGGCAGCCGCCACAGCGGGGTTTGATACCTGCATGAAGTCGCTGGCGGTGCGGGTGCTCGGCGATTTCGCCGTGGACGGGGTGGAGCCGCAGGCGCTCGGCAGCAAGAAGGCACGGCTGGTGCTGCACCTGCTGGCGCTGGCCGGCGGCCAGGCCGTGCCGGCCACCGTGCTGACCGACGCGCTGTGGGGGGACACCCCGCCCGCGCGCCCCGGTGGCCAGCTGGCCGTGCTGATCAGCCGGCTGCGCTCGGTACTCGGCCGCGGCCGGATTGACCACAACGACGCCGGTTACCTGCTGGCCGCCGACTGGCTCGATGCGGCTGAGCTGGCCGCACTCACCGCCGAGGTGGAACGGCGGCAGGCGGCGGGCAACGCGCTGGGGGCGGCGGCCGCGGCGCGGGTCGCCCTGTCCCTGGTCCGCGGCGAGGGCCCGCAGCCACTGCCCGGCGAATGGGCGCAGCTGCGCCACGCCGAGCTGGTGCGGCTGATCGGCCGCAGCCGCCTGGTCGCGGCCGGCGCGCTGCTGGCAGCAGGTGACTGGATGGCCGCCGCCGACGCCGCGGCGGTGGCCCTGGCCCACGATCCTTATGACGAAACGGCGCTGCGGCTGCTGCTCCGCTCCTATGTGCTCGGCGGCCAGGTGGCGGCGGCACTCGTGGCCTACGCGAGTGCCCGCCAGCGGCTGGCCGATGACCTGGGCACCGACCCCTCGCCGGAGACGGCCGGACTGTACACCGCGATCCTGCGCGGCGAGCTGGCCACACCCGGCCAGGCGGCCGTGGCCGGCCCCGGGCTGGTTGGCCGGGACGATGAGCTGGCCTATCTCGACGCGGTGGCCCAGCGCGCCCGCACCGGCCCGGCCGAGATCGCCGTCATCGACGGGGAGGCCGGGATCGGCAAGACGGTGCTGCTGCGGGCCTGGGCCGCCCGGCGGGCCGCGGCCGGGGACATGGTGCTGACCGCGTCCTGCGGCGAGCTTGACCGGGCGATGCCACTGGACGCGGTCCTCCGCGCGCTCACCGCGCTGCTGCGCCGGCTGGGACCGGAGGCGGCGGCCGACCTGCTGGGTGCCGACGAGACACTGCTCGCGCCACTGCTGGGCGGCACCGCCGGGCCGTCGCCGCTGCCGCTGCTCACGGACAGCATGCTCGGCCCGGCGGTGCTCTACGCGGCCCTGGCCCGGGTGCTGGTGCGGCTGGCGGGACGGGGCCCGGTGGTGGTGGTGATCGACGACGCCCACCTGGCCGGCCCGGCCCTGGCCCACTGGCTGCGGTTCATCCAGCGCGAGGGCGTGCCGGTGACAGTCACCGCCGCGGCCCGGCCGGGTGAGGGCCAGCCGCTGCCCGCGACCGCGGTCATCCACCTGGATGTGCTCGGCCGGGCGGCGGCCGCCGAACTGGTCGGGCCGGCCCGGGTGGATGAGCTGTACCGGCGCTCGAAGGGGCATCCGCTGTTCCTGACCGAACTGGCCCAGCAGCCCGCGGCCGCGGAACTGCCCGCGTCGCTGGTCGAGTCGGTTTCGGCACGCTGTGACGAGCTGGGCGAGGCCGGCACCCTGTTGCGTACCGCCGCGGTGATCGGCCCGGAGCTGGACATCGACCTGCTCGCCGCGCTGCTGGGCCGCCCCGCGGTGGCGCTGCTGGATGACGCGGAGCAGGCCGCCACCCAGCAGTTCCTGGCCGACTCCGATGGGACCTTCGTGTTCCGGCACGAACTGGTGCGGGAGGCGCTGGCCGCGGGGACGGCCCCGGGCCGGGCGGCGCTGCTGCACCGGCAGGCCGGGCGGGTACTGGCCCGGCGGCCGGGCACCGACCCGCTGACCGTGGCCCACCACGCGCGGCTGGGTGGTGACCTGGCGCTGGCCGCGAGCGCGCTGCGGGACGCGTCGGCGCGGGCGGCGGAACGCTTCGACCACGCGGCGGCCGAGGCGCTGCTCGACGACGCCCTGCGGCTGCACCCGGACCCGGCAGGCTGGCTGGCCCGTGCCCGGGTACGCACCCTGCGCGGACGCTATCCCGAGGCGCTGGACGACGTCGGCCGGGCTGCGGCGGCCGGGCCGGCTGACCTGGAGGTCGGGGCCTGGGCCTCCTATTTCGGCCGTCGCTTCGCCCAGGCGGCACAGTTCGCCGAGGACGGCGCGCTGGCCGCGGCCGATACCACCACCAGGGTGCGGTGCCTGGCGGTGGGCGGCCGCACCCACCACGCCGCCGGCCAGCTGGACCAGGCGGAACTGCTGCTCGGCGAGGCGTTTTCCCTTGCCAGCGGCGCGGACCGGGTGATGGCGGCCGCCTGGCTGGGGGTCCTGCGGGCGCATCAGAGCCGGGCGGGCGAAGCACTGGCGCTGCTGCGCCCGGCGGCGCGGGGGCAGATCGGGGTGGAGCACACCTCGGCCACCCTGCACGCGCTGCTGTTCACCGGGCACGCCCACGCGCTGGCCGGGGCACCGGCGCTGGCGCTGGCCGCGTTCGGCCGCTACACCGCTGAGGTGGAGCGCCGCCAGGTGCCGCGGTTCGCCGGCCGGGCGGTGAACTTCGCCGGCTGGGTACTGCGCAACCTGGGGGCAGCCGGCGAATCGCTCGACCACCACCTGGCGGCGCTGGCCGAAGCCCAGCAGCGGCAGGGGACGACCGAGGTCGAGATCGCCGCACTGCTCGACCTGGCCGAGCACAGCCTGGCCGCGGCGGACCCCGGCGGGGCCACCGCCCGGCTAGCCCAGGCAAACGCGCTGCTAACCGGGGATCTGGTGTTCGGCTGGCGGCTGGCACTCAAGCACCAGCTCATCAGCGCCCGGCTGGCCCTGCTGGACGGTGACCCCGAACGGGCGCTCGCCCTGGCCAGCGAACTCGGCAGCCAGGCGGCGGCGCTCGGGGTCCCCCGTTACACCAGCACCGCCCGGCTGCTAGGGCACCGGGCGGCCCGGGCGCTGGGCCAGCCGGTGGCCCCGGAGGTGGTCGCCGCCGACCTGGATGCACTGGACGCGGCGGTGGCCATCGAAGCGTGGTGGTGGACCGGCGAGGTGGCCGCCGACTTCGCCAGCCAGGCCTGGCTGGCCCGGGCCGAGGAGCGGGCAGCCGGGCTGGCCAGCCAGGCGGGGGACTATGCGGACGTGCTCCGGCAGGCGGCGGGGAGACGGCTGCAGGCCTGGCGCACCGCCGTGCCGGGCTGACCGCGGCGGCACCCGCGGGCCGGCCGGGTCAGCCGAGCAGTGCTGCCGCCCGCCTGGCGTGCGCCTCCCACCAGGCCAGTTCCTCGTCATAACCGCCGAGTGCCTTCTCCCACCCGAATTGCACCAGCGCGCCCAGCAGGCACAGCGCGAGCTGACGGTCCCACCACGGGCTGGTGTCGACGCCGGCTGCTTCCAGCGCGTCCCGGTACGCCGCGATCGAGGCCTCCTTCGACTGCGGCAGGCGGCGGCAGTTGATCGCCAGGTACCAGGCGAGGTCGCTGAGCGGTGCGCCGCAGCCGGGCTGTTCCCAGTCGAGCAGCACGGTCCGCCCGGTGTCGTCGGTGCCGAGGTTGTCCAGTTTCCAGTTGCTGTGCACGAACGTCTGCGGGGTCGTGGCCAGCGCATCCACCAGCGGGCTGGGGTCGCGGGCCAGCGGCGCGACGATCGCGGCGGCGGCCGGGGCCACCTCGGCCAGCAGCGGCCAGCCCCGGCCGACCAGCTGCGGCACCAGCTGGCCCGAGCCGATGGCGGCTTCCGCCTCGGCCGTCCAGGGCGACAGCTCCAGGTAACGATGCATCACCGGGACCACGTCGAACTCGCGGCCGCAGCCCCAGAACGCCGCGTGCAGCGCGGCCATATGCGCCAGGAAGCGCCCATGCTGGCCGGCGCCGATCGGCTCGTCCGTGGCCGGCACCAGCCAGCGTGACACGTCCCGCATCAGCAGTGCGCAGCCACCGGCCGGCCCGGTGCCCGTGCCGGGTTCTGGCGCCACCCCGACGATGGGCTGGTTGATGCAGGCCGGCAGCCGGGCGAGGATGCCCCGCTGCCACAGCATCAGCGGTGCGCCCGGCAGGCAGCCGGACGCCCGCATGGTCCAGTCGTCGGCCAGGTCCAGGTGCTTGAGCACGTAGGGCTGCCCGTCGATGACGACGCGCTCCAGCCGCGCCCCGGACTTGCCCGGGGCATGCGCCAGGACCTCCCGCCCGGACGCACCGGCGATCAGTTCGGCCACGTCGCGGTAGCTGCGCCAGCCTCCCGGCCCGGGCTCAGGCACCGGCGGCTTCCATATCCGCCAGCAGGCCGGCGGGCCAGCGGCCACCGCAGAACACCGTGTCGGCGACGATCTGGCCGTCCGCCACCGTCAGCAGGTGCAGGTGGTGCGCCGCATGCGGGACCCCGTTCTCGGTCCAGCTCAGCGTGTACTCGACGGCCTCGCCCGCGCCGCCGTCGAGCCGGTGGCGGCGCAGTTCGTCGAACCTGCCGGGGTCAGCGAACCACCGGGCGTATTCGGCGCGGATGGCGTCCGGGCCGGTGGCGTGCAGCCGCCAGTTGGGTACCGTCGCGTCCAGAGTCGCGTCCGCGCTCCATACCTCACAGGCGGGAATGGTGGCGCTCACGATCGCGTGCAGGAACTCATCGACTACCGGTGTGCTTGTCATCGTCGCCTCCTGGCGGCCGGGTCTGGTCGCCATCGTGCGCGCCGCGCCTTGCAGCCAGTTTGCAGCCAGCCTGGCCCGGGCCCGCACCCTGCCCGGCCCGGCCCGGCGGCTGGCCGGCCGCGCTCAGTGACGCGGGTGGGCGCCCGGGCCGGGGGCGGCCGGGCCCCGGGCGGCCTTCCAGGTGTCCGTGCGCACCTGGGTGTAATTGTCGAAGTCGGCCGGGGTGTGCTGCTGATTCAGCAGCGGAGCCCCCGCCAGCTGCTCGTTCGTGACCGGTAGCTGTGCGGTGAGCTGGGCGCCGACCTGCTGGATGTGGGAGACCTCGGCGGCGGCCGGGTTGGCACCAGTGGACGTCGGCACGGTGACCCCGGCCAGCGGGTCGTCGGTGCGCGGGGTGGCCAGGGCCAGGGCGTCGCCGACATCCGGCGCGGCGGCGTCACGCCTGGTCAGGGCGGGCAGGCTCCACCTGGTCTCGACCGTCTTGAGTACCGAGGTGTGATCCAGCGGCATGGTGCCGGCCGGCACCCGGAAGACCGTGCCCGGCGCGACCAGCGGCGAGATCAGCAGCGCGGGCACCCGCACGCCGAACCGGGTGAAGTCGAACCCGAACTCACCCGGGGAGTCGTCCGGCGGCACCGCCCCCGACGGCGGCGGCACGTGGTCGTAGATGCCCCCGTGCTCGTCATAGCTGATGATCAGCAGGGTCTGGTGCCAGCCGGGGCCGCCACGCAGTGCGTAGTAGACGTCGTGGATTAGCTGCTCCCCGAGCGCGACGTCGTAGTTGGGGTGCTGGCTGTTGCCCGCCGAGCCCCAGCTTGGCTCCAGGAACGCGTACGCGGGCAGGGTGCCGCCCGCCGCGTCGGCGGTGAAGTCGGTGAACTTGCCGAAGTTGCTGTCCGGCGCATTGGTCGTATCGGGAAAGTTCTTGCGGGTCAGCGGCTCGGCGTCGTACCCGTAGATCTTCCAGCTCACGTTGTGCGCGGCCAGCAGCCCGAAGATGCTCTGCACCGTGTAGGACGCGGTTCCGTCGTTCATGTGCCCCTGGCTGGTCGCCGCGCAGGCGAAGGCACGGTTGGGGAACGTCTCGGTCGGCACCGAGCTGTACCAGTGGTCGCACACCGCGAACCCACGGGCCAGCCCGGACATGACCGGCAGCGCCTGCGGCGTGTACATGCCCATGATGTCGGACGCGGTGGTGCCGGACTGGACGCTGCGCCCGGCCCGCTGGTCCCAGGCGATGGTGGCGCCGAAGTTGGTGACGAACCCCCGGTTGGTGGCCACCGGCGGGACGGGCGCGGTGCCGCTGCCGAACAGCTGCGAGTTGGTGTTCGCATATCCCTCGCCCGGATCCGCGCCGGGCATGAAATAGGCCCCCGGGTCGGTGGGATTGATTTTGTAGACAGCAACGGGATTGCCATTGCTATCTGGATTTGATTCGGTGCCGGTAAGCCCCTCAAAGGCGGCCCCCGACGGCGACACGTTGCCAGAGTCGGCGTACAGGAACCCCAGCATGTGGTCGAATGAGCGGTTCTCCAGCATCAGGTGGACGATGTGCTGGATGGCAGAAAGCTGATTCCCCGGCATGGCTCCGTATTGTCGCTGGCAGCGGCGTCACCCGGCAAGGTCATCCGGCGGCGCGCCGGCATCTGGCGGCCGGCGGCTAACGGCGGCTGGCCGCCGGGCGGGGCCGGTGGCCGCTGGCCGGGCGGGCGGTCTTCACCGGATGGGCGTGAACCGTCTGCGGAGCGGCCGCCAGGCCGCCGGTCAGCCAGATCAGCAGCGGCGGGACCAGCGCCCGCCAGGTCAACATGGTGTGCGCACCGCCGCGCACCAGGTCCAGCGTCACGTTCGGCTGCCGGGTCAGCAGCAGCCGCTGGAACTTCCGCGCAGCGGTGACGTCCTCCCGGTCCGACTCACCCGCACCCAGCCAGAACTGCGGGATCACCACCGAGAACGACAGCGCCGCCACCCGCCGCAGCGGGGTGTTGAGCAGGCGCAGCCGCAGGCTCTTGCCGAACGGGTCGACCTGCTGGGACGGGTTCCCCACCCGGTCGTCGAGCGGCTGGAAGTAGCCGCTGAGCACCCCGGCGAAGCCGTATCTGCCCGGGTACAGCAGGGCGAGGTTGGCCGCGCAGTAGCCGCCTTCGGAATAGCCGGCGATCGCCCAGGCCGGACCCGGCGGGGCGAGCCGCAGCGTCCGCGACAGGTAATCCGGCAGGTCCTGCGCCAGGTAGGTGGCGTCCTGCGGCCCGTGTACCACGTTCAGGCATTGCAGCGAGACCTGCGGGGCGCCGTTCGGGTCGGGCATGACCAGGGCCACCGGCTGGGCCGCCCCGTCCCGCAGCAGCGTCTGATAGGCCTGGATGATCCCCATCACGTTGATCCAGTCCAGCGGGCCCCCGGGATAGCCGGAGACCAGCTCGGCCGCCGGGAACCGGTGCCGCTGGTCGGCCGCCTGGAAGTACTGCGGTGGCAGGTAGACATAGACCGCCCGGCTGATCCGGGTCCGGGCGCCGGTCACCATCAGCCGCACCGTCTCGCCATAGCTGGCAGCGGCCCTGGTGCTGGTCACCTTGCCCAGGATGGCCGTCAGCTGCTGGCTGGTGATACCGCCCGGGACGGACGGCATCGTGCTCAGGTTCTGCCCGCCGAAGTCGGCGGCCACCGCACCCCAGCTCTGGTAGTAGTCGTAGTACTTGTTCACCGCCGCCATCCCGAACAGCATCGCCGGGATGAACGCCAGGCACGCGGCGAGGACCCGCAAGACCGGTTCCCTGGTCCGCGCCAGCCAGACCAGCAGCACGCCGAACACTCCCAGCAGCAGCACAAACAGGCCGGCGCTCTGCGGCTCCATCGGTCTACTCTCCAGGCCAGCGTTCGCTCGCGGCAGGCTACGGCACCTGCACCGGGACAGCCGCGGGGACATGGCGGCCAGCGACCCCGCCGGCAGCACCTGCGGCGGACGGCGGAATGTGAATTCACGACGGGGCCTGCCTCACCCGCGTTTCGGCACCGCGGGGGGCTATCCACCACTGGCCGCGAGCATACTGCTCTGGACGGGCGCGCGGCCTGCCTTCGGCCACGAAGGCGGCAGGCCCGCGGGCGCGGCCAGGCGGACCGGCCAGTGGGACCTTCGCCCGTAGCGGGGGATCTCCCGCCGTGGCACGGTGGTCCTGAGCAGACAGCCGTGAGAGAGAGGACGCGGTGGACAGAGTTGGTGAGGTGCCGGACCGGTACCTGTCGGACGAGCAGCGCCTGATGCGGGACACCTGCCGACGTTACGTCAACCAGGTGGTGCGGCCCTTCATCGCCGCCGACCGGGAACGGGAATGGCGGTTCGACCCGGCCGGGCGGCTGCCAGCCGAGATCCTGGCCGAGGCCGACCAGACCGGCCTGCGTGGCCTGGGAGTGCCAGCCGAGTACGGCGGGGTCGGGCTAGACCCGGCCACCGAGGCACAGACCTTCTCGATCATCGCGACCGAACTCGCGCGTGGTGACTCCGGGCTGGCCGACAAGCTGGTGCAGAACTGGAAGATCTCCGTACTGCTGCGTTCGCTCGCCCCGCAGCATCTGCAGGATGAATGGTTTCCCCGCTACCTGTCCGACCCGCAGTTCCTGATGGCCCATTGCCTCACCGAGCCGCGCGGCGCCTCCGACCGGTGGCTGCCTTACAACGTGCCGGAGGCGGGCATGGACACCCGGGCCGTGCCCGGGGACGGCCACTGGACGATCAACGGCCGCAAGCAGTTCATCAGCAACGGCTACGACGCCAGCCTCTACGTCGTTTATGCCAACACCGACCCTTCGGTGGGCATGCTCCAGGGCACCAGCAGCTTCCTGGTGCCACGGGACACCCCCGGCCTGGAGGTCACCCGGTGCAACGAGACCGTCGGTGGCCGCTACATGAACAATGGCGAGATCGTCTTCGACGACTGCCGGGTGCCCGCTGACCACCTGCTCGCGCACGGTGACGCGCTGGGCAAGGCCGGTGTCTACTTTCGGCCCGGGAAGATCATCCAGGCGGCCAAGAATCTCGGCATCGGCGTCGCCGCCTTCGATGACACGGCGGTCTGGGTCCAGCAGCGGGTGCAAGGCGGGCGCGTCCTGATCAAGCATCAGGCGGTCGCGCTGCGGGTGGCCGAGATGGCGACCGGGCTGGAGGCGGTCAGCGCACTGCTGCGGCAGGCTGCCCAGGCGGTGGATGACGGCCATCCGGACGCGTCCCGGCTGTGCGACATGGTGAAGGTGTTCGCATCCCAGCAGATCTTTGCCGTCTGCCAGCACGCGGTGGAACTGCACGGCGGCTACGGAGCGATGCTCGAGGTGGGGGTCGAGAAGTACCTCCGGGACGCGGCGGTGTACCTGCACATGGACGCGACCGTGGACGTGTCGAACTTCAAGATCGCTAAAGCGCTGTTCCCCGTCACCGCCGGGACCTACGCCGGCCCAGGGTGACCACCGGTGCCGGCCCAGGGTGATCGCCGGGGCACGGCCCCCGATACCCCGGCCGGCTCCTTCGACCGTCTTGAGGTGCTCGAGCCGCGCGGGCGGCTGCTGCGCGACCTGCGGACGACCGAGCATGGCCTGTCCTCGCGGGAGGCGGCCCGGCGGCTGGTCCAGTACGGCCCCAACGTGCTGGCGCGCCGGGGGGGTGTGAGCTGGCCGGGAGAGATCGCGCGCCAGCTGACCCACCCGCTGGCGCTGCTGCTGTGGGTCGCGGCCGCACTGTCGTTCGCCGTGGGCAGCCAGACCGTCGGCATCGCCGTGGTGCTGGTGATCATCCTCAACGCCGCGTTCGCGTTCGCCCAGGAACTACAGGCCGAGCGGGCGGTGGAGGCGCTCGCCCAGTACATGCCCCAGCGGGTGACCGTGCTGCGCGACCGCGTGCCCACGGTCATCGAAGCAACCGGCATGGTCCCCGGCGATGTCGCGCTGCTGGCCGAGGGGGAGCGCATCGCGGCCGACATGCGGCTGCTGTCGGGAGCGGTCGAGGTGGATTTGTCGGCGCTGACCGGCGAATCGGTACCGGTCACCCGCACCGCCGAACTGCACGACGGCGCTGTCTCCCGGCTCGCGGCCCGGGATCTGGTGTTCAGCGGCACCATCTGCACCGCTGGTGAGGCGCGCGCGGTCGCCTATGCCACCGGCATGCACACCGAACTGGGCCGGATCGCGGCCCTGTCGGAACGGGTCAAGCCCGAACCCAGCCCGCTCGAACGGCAGGTCCGGCGGGTGGCCTGGCTGATCGCCGGGATCGCGGTGGCGATGGCGATCGCGTTCGTGCCGGTCGCGATCTTCGGCGCCGGGCTGTCGCTCCATAACAGCGTGGTGTTCGCCGTCGGGCTGCTGGCCGGCAATGTCCCCGAGGGCCTGCTGCCCGTGATCACGCTCGCGCTCGCGGTCGCGGTCAGCCTGCTCGCCCGGCGGGACGCGCTGGTCAAGCGGCTGAGCGCGGTTGAGACCCTCGGATCCACCGATGTGATCTGCACCGACAAGACCGGCACGCTGACCGAGAACCGGATGCAGCCCGTCCAGGCATGGGCCCCTGGCCGGGAGGTACGGCTGGACGGCGACGGCACGCGGCCGCCCACCGCCGGGCTGGGCGAGCTGGCACAGGCCGCGGCAAGCTGCAACAACGCCCAGCTCGGGCCGGATGGCCAGGCAGCGGGGGATCCCACCGAGGTGGCGCTGCTGTCCGCGGCCCAGTCGCTGGGCGCCGACATCCGCCCGGACCAGCGGGAGGCGCGGCGCCGCCATCAGTACAGCTTCGACCCGCAGCGGAAGCTGATGACGACGCTGGACTCCGGCGCCACCGGCGGATGGTTCCACACCAAGGGCGCCCCGGAAGCGGTCCTGCCGCTGTGTGCGAGTGTCCTGTCCGCCGACGGCACCGAGCGGCCGCTGACCGGCACCGGGCGCCAGCAGATCACCGGGCAGGTCGAGGCTTATGCCCAGCAGGGCCTGCGCGTGCTGGCGCTGGCCCGGCGGGCAGCCCCGGCCAGTGGCGCGCCCCCTGCCCGCGAGGAGGCCGAGCGTGAGCTTTGCTTCCTCGGCCTGGTGACCATGTTCGACCCGCCCCGGCCCGAGGCCGCCGGCGCGATCGCGCGCTGCCACAGCGCGGGGATCCGCGTGAATGTGATCACCGGCGACCACCCGCTCACCGCCGCGGCCATCGCCCGCCAGGTCGGGATCGGCGGCGAGGACCCGCTCACCGTGAACGCCGAGCAACTCGACTACCGGCACGAGCAGGAACTCCGCGAGATTCTGTCCAGCGGCCGGGAGGTGATCTTCGCGCGCGCCTCACCGGAGGCGAAGCTGCACATCGCCGAAGAACTGCAGGCCGAAGGCCACGTGGTGGCGATGACAGGGGACGGGGTCAACGACGCCCCGGCGCTGCGGCAGGCGGACATCGGCGTAGCCATGGGCCTGTCCGGCACCGACGTTGCCCGGGAAGCAGCGACGATGGCGCTCACCGACGACAACTTCGCGACGATCGTCACCGCCGTCGAGGCCGGCCGCGTCGTCTACGACAACGTCCGCAAATTCATCATCTACATCTTCGCTCACGCCACTCCCGAGGTCGTCCCGTTCCTCGTCTTCGCCCTCGCCGGCGGCGCGGTGCCGCTGCCGCTCACCGTGCTGCAACTGCTCGCGTTCGATGTCGGCACCGAGACCCTGCCCTCACTCGCGCTCGGCCGCGACCCGGCCGAGCCGGGGATCATGCAGCGCCCGCCACGCAAGCGGTCAGAAGGCGTGATCCGCCCGCCCATGCTGGTCCGCGCCTGGCTGTTCCTGGGCCTGATGGTGGCCGCACTGTCGGTTGCCGGGTTCTTCTACGTGCTCACCCGGGCTGGCTGGCACCCCGGTGACCCCACCGCGGCCGGCAGCCAGTTCCACCACGCCTACCAGCAGGCCACCACGATGACCTTCCTTGGCATGATCTTCGGCCAGATCGGGACCGCCTTCGCGGTGCGCACCCGGCGCGCCTCGCTGTGGTCCGTGGGCGTGTTCAGCAACCGCTACCTGCTGCTCGCGATCGCGGCGGAACTCGCGGTGGCTGCCGTGCTGGTCTACGCGCCGCCACTGCAGTCATTGCTGGGAACAGCCGCCCTCCCGGGCCGCTACCTGCTCCTCCTGCTCCCCTACCCGCTGATCGTCTGGGGCGCCGACGAACTGCGCAAGTACGTGCTCCGCCGCACGGCGGGCAGCCGGTAGGCGCCGTCCCCCGCCCGGATTGACATGAAACTCACATGAAGATCATGCGGATACTCCAGCACCGCCCCAGAGGATGAGAGCCATACCGGCTCCGACGGTGTCCCGGCTGCTCCCCGGGCACCGGGCGGCACGGATGCATCGGAGGAACTCGTGGCACAAGCTGGCCCCCCAGCCACGGACAGCGCACCGGAAGGCGGCTCCCGCGCCGGCCCCAGCAGCGAGCCCGGCGGCGAGCCCAGCGGCAGCCGTCAGGCGCCGCTGTTCCCGGGAGAACACCTGCCGCGGTGAGCCGGACAGGACCAGCAGCAGCCGGAGTTCGGTGGGGGTCAACGGGATGTCAGCGCCGGCCTTCCGCACGACCAGCGAGCGGCGGTCGATCACCAGTTCGCCGTAGGTCTCCGCGGGAGATCCGGCCCGGGCCATCCGGCGCAGCACCGCCCGGATCCGCGCGTCAAGCACCCGCGGCTGCACCGGTTTCACCACGTAATCGTCGGCTCCGGCGGCCAGCCCCGCCACGATGTCAAGGTCATCGCCGCGGGCGGTCAGCATGATGACCGGGAGATCGCTGTCGCGCCGCAGCCGCCGGCACACCTCGAAGCCGTCCAGCCCGGGCAGCATCACGTCAAGCACGACGACGTCCCCGCCGTCTCGCGGATCCCGTGCAGTGCCGCCTCACCGGACGCGGCGGGGCGCACACCATGGCCCAGCCGGCGCAAGGCCAGCTCCAGACCCTCCCGGACGCCCGGGTCGTCCTCGACCAGCAGCACGGTAGCCATCGCCCGACAATACGTCGCCGCTCAGATCGGCATTCCCGGCAGCGGCCCGCATACCTGCGTACCTGTCTCGCGCACCTGCTTACGGTGTGGCACCAATGTCACGGGGCTGTGGGCCGCCTGTCACAGCCATGTCACAGGGTGAGCATTACCGCAGGCACCACACGGAGTTGACGATCTTCCACCCCTCCGGCATGTCGATCAGGTGCAACAGGTCGACGTAGCGGTGGCAGAAGCACTGCACGCTCGCGATTCCGCCATTGAGATAGTCGATCCTCACCTCGATCTGCCGGTCGGGGGCATCCTCGCCACGTCCCACTCCGTCGGCGGTCGCATCGATCATCTGCCGGGCCGACAGTGTCTCCAGCGCATCCGGGTCATCGCCCTCGATACCCCGGCAGCGCTTCACGAGCTCGGGGTGCAGGGCGCGCTCCATCCGGCCCGCGTCGCCATCGAGCCACCCCTCCACGTAATCCAGGACGGCCGACCGGACCGCATCCTTCTCTTTGCCGACGACAGTCATGTCCGCTCTCCTCCTGTTCTCCGGCGTCAGCATCGAGTCACCGGCCAGTCAGCAGCGCGGCGATGCGCGCGGCGGCCCGGGCCGCGCCACCGGGCGGGACCTGCCGGTAGCCCGGCCCGGTGCTGCCTTGCGCCAGCGTTTCCCGCATCGCCGCGGCCAGGTCATCGGCCGAGGTTGTCGCGTAGTCCATCCGCAGCCCGGCGCGGTAGTGGCTGAGCCGGTGGGTGACGAAGTGCTGCTGTTCCCAGTGGCGGCGCAGCGGGAAGTAGATGAATGGCCGTCCGGCACCAACCAGTTCCATCGTGGTCGACAGGCCGCCTTGCACGACAGCCGCGTCGGCACACGCCAGGTGCTCGAACAGATCGGGGACGTAGCCGCGCTTGTCCATGCCTTCGATGTCGGGCAGCAGCCGGGGATCCAGGCGCGGGCCGGTGACCAGGAGCATCTGTGCTTCTGGCACCTG
This sequence comes from uncultured Actinomycetes bacterium, assembly GCA_963837105.1. Lineage (GTDB taxonomy): Bacteria > Actinomycetota > Actinomycetes > Streptosporangiales > Streptosporangiaceae > UBA9676. The sequence continues at coordinate 69,481 of CAWIMG010000039.1, forward strand.
CTTGCGAAGCCGGGCGAACGCGTCGCAGGTCAGCTCGAGCAGGCTGGCGCCGGCCGTGGTGCCCCCCACCGCCGCCACCAGCAGCGGCTGGTCCCCGGGATAGCCGAGTCGGCGCCGCAGCCGGGCGCGGTCCCGGTAGGCCGCGGGATCGAACGGGAGGACGTAGGGGACCGAGGAGAACCACCGGCGCGACCATGACCGTATTCCGGGCAGGCCGTCCCCGAACGGGCAATCGGGCAGTTCGTCGAACGAGCCAATGAACATCGACAGGTCGCGGAGCCGGGGGAAACGCTCCCGCTTTTCGATGGCGTCGGCGTTGTAGTCCGCGCACAGCCCGGCTTCCCGCGGGTCGGCGGGGTCGGTGGGCAGGAAGCCGATCACGTCGGTCATGAACACATACGGCGCGATCTTCCGCTCCGGGTTCTCGTGCAGGAAGTAGTCGACCTCCCAGCATTCGTCGCCGACCCAGAGGTCGTAGCTGGTGTCCCTGACCACGTCGTCGAAGAGCAGGTAGTTCGCGCAGAAGATCTCGTCCATGCGGCGGAACGCGTAGAAGGCGGGCAGATCGTGGTCCGTGGCCTCGGACTCCCAGTGCGCCGACTCCGAGGCCATCTCCGAGCTCGCCGGGTGAATGACCTCGCCTGCCTCGGCGAGTACGTCGGTCACCGGCGGCTGCGCCCACCAGTGGATCTCCAGGTCCGGCACGCGCTCGCGGACGGCGCGGGCAATGGCCAGATCCCGCTGGACATGGCCCAGGCCGATCGGGGAGGAGATCCACAGCGCCCGGCGGCGGCGGCCGTGAGTGGCCTGCCAGGGGATCTGCCCCGGCTTCCTGGGCACCAGCCGGTCGGCGAAGTCGCGGATCGCGTGGTTCACCGCCACCGGATAGCGGACATGCGGCGCGTGCCCGCCGCCCGCTATCACGAGCAGGCCGGCGCTGGTCTCCCCGGCGATCCGGCGGGCCCGCCCGGGCGGGACGATCTTGTCCTGGTCGCCGCCGATCACCAGGACCGGGCACGTCAGGGAACGGCAGAGCTGGACCGCCTCGGCCTCACTCGTGATCTGCTGGGGAGCATCCGCATCGCACAGCATGGTGGCGGCATCGGTTTGCATGCCCCACTCCACAAGATCGTCGTATGGCTTGGTGGAGTGCGGCTCGGTGGCGATCTGCGACATGAAGAACTCGACGTATCCCCGCCAGTCCCGCCGCCAGTAGTGCCTGTTCTCCTTCGCCCACCCCTCGTCAGTGTGGAGGACGTCGTCGAAGGAGTTCTCGTACCGTTCCCAGGGATCCGAGGGCGGAATCGGCAGCGTTGGCGAGATCGCCACGATGCCGGCCACACGTTCCGGCTCGGCTGCCGCGAACAGCAGCGCCCAGATGAAACCGGTGCAGAACCCGGCGAGCACCGCCCGCTCGGTACCGGTCGCGTTGAGTACGGCCCGGATATCGCTGGTGACGACGGCATCGGAGTAGGCGGCTGGGTCCCTGGGCCGGTCGGAAAGGCCGTTGCCGCGCGGGTCAAACGTGATCACCCGGTAGTACCTGGCAAGAAAGGGCACCTGCATCTTCCAGTGCCTGGAGTCCACGATCGCCCAGGTGGGCAGCAGCAGCAGGGTCTGCTGACCACTGCCGTGCACCTCGTAGTAGATCCGCGCGCCAGCGTTGGCCACATAACCCGACTCGTCAGGCAGTCGTGCGCGCATCAGTCACCTCTGTTCAGCGATGCCGGCCGCGGAGCAGACACCCCGGATGTCAGCCGACGGCAATGGGCTGCCACCATCGTCGCCAGCCGGGCCTGGGCAGCGCTATTAGGGAAATCCATTAGGTTCCGGGGCCGACAGGTGATGCGCCACGGCCCAGGCAGCCACTTCCGCGCGGCTGCGGACGTCCAGCTTGGACATCACATGATGGAGGTGGACCTCGGCGGTCTTTTCGGAGATCCCGAGCACCCTGCCGATCTGCCGGTTGGTCCGGCCAGTGGCAACCAGCGTGGCTACCTGCCGTTCGCGCGGGGTGAGCGGCACCGGCTGAGGGCGGTCCGAGTCACCGGGCGCGGCGCCCGACGCGACTGCCAGCGCGAGATCCGCGGCCCGCTGGGCGGGCATCGTCCGGCCTGCGTGGATGAGCCGGTCGGCTTCGGAAGGCCCGAGCGCACGCACGAGCACCCGCTCCACTGCCGCGTTCCTTGCCTGCTCGGCGTCGGACGGGCGGGCGGCCACCGCGGCTCGCAGCGCCGCGGCCGCGCCGATCAGCCGCGCCGCGGCCTCGTAGTGGGCCTGCTCGCTGGCGACGTAGGCGAGCGCCTCCAGGCACTGGGCAACGCCCCTTGAGTCGCTGGCACCGGCATAGCTCTGCAGCGCCTCCGCCAGCAGCGGGCGCGCTTCCGCCAGCCGCCCCTGAGCGCTCAGTGTGGTGCCAAGCCCCCACGCCGACCATGCCACCGCCCACGGGTAGTCGAGTTCACGGAAGTCCCGCAGGCTCGCCCGGAACAGTTCGGCGGCGTTCTCCAGGTCACCGCGGTCCCGGGCGAGCAGGCCAAGGTCGTGCCGCGCCCACGCCACGCCCTGCGTGTTGCCCCCGTTGCGGAAACCGGCCTCCGCCCGCTGATGCCAGCCGGCGGACACCTCCCACTCGCCGCCGGCCCGGGCAACGTGCCCGAGAAAGGCGCAGGCAATCGCCGCGCGGCGCATATCGTCACGTCCCTCGCTGCGCTCAAGCGCCCGGAGCAGCAAGTCCTGGGCACGGCTTAGGTCACCCGTCGCCCAGGCCAGAACCCCGCCCACGATGAGCACGCCGTCCAGACCAGTCATGGTGGCGCTGTCGCCATCGGCCGCCTGGCTGTCTTTCCCCTTGGCCAGCGGCAGGACCGCGTCCACCAGCACCTGGCCGGGACCGAGGTCGCCGTGGGTGTAGTGGTGCCAGCCGAGCGCGGCGGTCAGCGACAACGCCTGAGCGGCCTCCCCCGTGCCCAGGCAGTGATCCAGCGCGGTACTCAGGTCGGCGTGGTGCCAGCCAGCCCGCAGCACCCAGGCCCGTTCCTCTGGCAGGCCGAGCGCGGCCTCGAACTGTGCCGCCAGGCCCGCGTAGTGTGCCGCATGCCTGGCCCGCGTCGCTCCGGCTTCGGCATGGGTGGCCAGCTGTTCCGCCGCGAACTCGCGCAGGCTCTCCAGCATGGCGAACTCGGCGGTCTGCCCGTCACCGGGCAGACGCCGGATCAGGCTCTTCTCCAGCAGCGACTCAACGGCAGCGAGCACCTCGCCGGCAGCTGTGCCGCACACGCTGGCGGCGTCCGCGAGCGTCCACGCGCCGGCGAACACCGACAGCCGGCGGAACATCGCCTGCTCGCTGGGGTCGAGCAGGTCATAGCTCCAGGCGATGGCGCTGCGCAGCGCCCGCTGCCGGGGCGGCACGTCCTGGGTACTTCCAGCCAGTACCTCCATCCTGCTGCCCAGCCGGTTCAGCAGCTCCCCGGGCGTCAGGACCTTCAGCCGGGCCGCGGCCAGCTCAATCGCCAGCGGCAGGCCCTCCAGCCGGATGCACGCCCTCGCCAGCCAGGGGGCGTTGGCCGACGTCAGATCAAAGCCCGGGCTGGTCCGCCGGGCACGGTCCAGCAGCAGCGCGACGGACGGGTTCGCCTCCAGGCCACCGAGGTCCGCCACATCCGCCGATGCGGGCATGGCGAGCGGCGGCACCGGGAACTCCAGCTCGGCTGACAGCCGGAGCCGCTCCCGGCTGGTGGCGAGCACCCGCAGCCGGGGACAGGCCGACAGCACCTGGCCGACGTCGGGAGCCGCGGCCAGCAGGTGCTCACAGTTGTCCAGGACCACGAGCCGCTCCTCGTTGCCCACAGCCGCGGCCAGCTGGCTGATCACGTCCGTCCCGGCGCGCGGCTCCACGCCCATAGCCTGGGACAGCTCCGCAATCACCAGCGCCGGGTCCCGGACCGGCGCCAGATCCACGAACACCGCGGCGCATCCGCTGCGCTCGCCGAAGGCCGCCGCACAGGCGACGGCGAGGCGGGTCTTGCCGATACCCGGCGGCCCGGTGAGGGTAACCAGCCGGGCCTGGGGGCGTGCGAGCATCGCGGACACGGCCGCCAGTTCGTCGGCCCGGCCGACAGACAAGTCAGCAGGCAGCGGCAGGCTGCCGCGCGATAGCGGCCTCGCGTCCCGCATCTGACCGCCCGGTCATGTCTCATGCGCCCCAGCCAGGGGCCATACCCCGAGCATACGAATGGCCAGCCTGACTTACGCGGTCGCGTCCTGAAACGGCCAGGAGGTATGAATGCCCCGTGGTGACGTGTCCGCAGTGCGGTGCGTTCCGGGAGGACGGCGACCGGTTCTGCGAAGACTGCGGCGCTCCTTTGGGGCATTGCCCCTCATGTGGTGAGCCGGTCACCCCGGGAAAGCCATTCTGCCGCTCGTGCGGGCCACTCCCTACCACCTCGCCACGGCCTACTCGACCACGCCGAGCACCTGCAACGCGTGGGCGACGACGAGGCGGCCGGAACCGCCATCGCCGAGGCCCGCGACATCGCCGACCTCCTGCGCTGCCAGCCACTGCTGGACCGCGCCGCACAGTTGACGCCGGCCCGGCGACCCGCCCAGGCCTAGCTCTCATGGGCTGGCCCGGCCCCGGGCCCCTCGGCCCTGCTTTCCGCCGTGGCTGGCGGGGTCAGACGGCCCGGCGGCGGACCAGCCAGACGGTAGCGGCGATGAGCAGCACTGACAGCACGAGCAGCCAGCCGCCTTCGATCCACTGGAAGGGCCAGAACCGGCTGCCGGGCTGATAGCTGGCCCACCACGTGTAGCCATGCTGGGAGAGGCACTGTGCGGGCGAGAGGCTCACCTGTATGCGGGGAGGGCAGAAGTGCTGGACGGCGTTGACTATCTGGGAGCCCCGGGCGGGGAACGCGAACTTGCCGCCCTTGGTGTACCACTGGCTCACGATCCACGCGGAATCGGGCAGGTTCAGTTTGCTGGTGAGCAGCGGTGTCATGTAGTGCTGGCGCAGGTACAGCGCGGTCGCGGCGGCGAGCCCGGCGTAGACGGCCAGGGTGGCGGCGATCGCGGGGACGACGCGGCGGATGAGCATCCCGGCCAGGGCGCCGATCGCGAAGGCGGCCAGGGTCCAGGCGGGGAACGCGACCTCGCCCAAGTCGAACACGCGGGTGGAGAGCGGGATCGCGTAGCCCGCGGCGGCGAACGGCTGGTCGTACCAGGAAAACAGCACGCCAAACGCGGCAGCCGCTGCTGTCACCGCGACCGCCAGCAGCACCAGCTTGCCGAGGGTCCAGCGCCGCCGGCCGATGCCCTGGGTCCAGGTGTACCGGAAGGTGCCGGTCTCCAGTTCCCGGGCCAGCACCGGCGCCCCGGTGAACGCCCCGATCAGTGCCGGCACCACCTGCAGAAAGATGCTGACGATAATCGCAGTGATGCCGTATCTGCCGGTGAAGGTAATGGCGCAGTTGAGCGAGCCTGTGGAGTGGCAGGCGGTGGCGTAGACGTGGTGCATCTGGAGGCCGGTGAGCCACAGGTACACAGCCAGCGCGCCCAGCAGCGCGGCCACGCCGGCCAGCGCGGCACGGTGCTGCCGCCAGGTGACCCAGGACATCCGCCGCCACGGCACCGGCCGCAGGCGGGCGTCGTGCTTCGGGCGGGCGGGCATGGTCAGTGCGGTCATTGCGTCACCTCGGACAGTTCGGCGTCCCGGCTGCGGGCCGGGCCGGGCAGTGCCGCGGCGCCGGGCTCGCGCAGGTAGGCCAGGGCGACTTCTTCCAGGCCTACCGGGTGGGCCTCCCAGCCCGGTGGGACCGGATCGTCCGCGGTGGCCCGGACCAGCAGGTGGGCCTGCGCCCCGGCGCGGCGAACGTGCACTACCGGCCGTTCGGAATATCTATCGGCCCCGGCGGCCGGGCCGGTCAGCACGCGGTGGCTGGCGAGCAGGCCGTCGACCTCCCCGGCTACCTGCACGTGGCCACGCGACAGCAGGATGAGGTAGTCAGCCACCCGCTCCAGTTCGGCCAGCGCGTGCGAGGACAGCACCACCGACACGCCGTCCTCGGCCGCCGCCGCCAGCACCGTGGCCATGAAGTCATGCCGGGCCACCGGGTCGAGCATCGCCACCGGCTCATCCAGCACCAGCAGCCGCGGCCGGCGGGCCAGCGCCAGGGTCAGCGCGAGCTGCGCCCGCTGGCCGCCAGACAGCTTCCCGGCTCTCCGGCCCAGCGGGAGGCCCAGCTCGTCCAGCCGGGCCTCCGCGTAGCGCTGGTCAAAACGCCGGTTCAGGTTGCGGGTGAGGTGCAGCATGTCCGCGGCCGACAGGTTCTTGTACAACGGCGTGTCCTGGGCTACGAACGCGATACCGTCCAGCGCAGCCGGGGACCCGGGCGGCGGACCGCCGAGCACGGTGATGCTGCCCGCGCTTGGCTCCGCCAGGCCGACCGCCAGGTTCAGCAGCGTGGTCTTGCCGGCGCCGTTCGGGCCGACCAGCGCAGCCACGTGCCCGGCCGGGATCGCCAGCGTGCACTCGCGCAGCGCCCAGGTGCTGCCGTACCGCTTGCCCAGACCGCAGGCCTCGATGACGTTCATGCTCATGCGACGCCCTCCTTTCCGCTGCTCGCCGCGCCGCCGCGGGTGCGCGACCCGCCGTGGCGCTCGTAGAAATCACGCAGCGCGCTGGTGAACAGCGCGACCATCCCGTCCTCATCCAGCCCAGCCCCGTCCGCGGCGCTCAGCCAGCCCGACAGGGAGCGGCGGAGCGCGGTCAGTTCCGGGAGCGCGACCTGGCTCAGCGTGGCCTGGACGAACGTGCCCTGGCCCGGCCGCCGGCTGCCAGGCCCTTGACCTCCAGGTCACGGTAGGCCTTGAGCACCGTGTTCGGGTTGATCGCCAGCTCGGCGACCACGTCCCTGACCTTCGGCAGCTGGTCGCCCGGCTTGAGGTAGCCCAGCCGCAGCGCGTGCTCCACCTGGTGCACAAGCTGCAGGTACGTCGGCACGCCCGAGGCCGCATCCAGCCGGAACTCGATCGGCGACGCGGCCGCGGCCCGCCCGGATGGGGCCGTGCCCCGATCCCCGCCGCCAGCGCCCGCCGGGGAGACGCCGGCCCGGCTCTTCCCGATACCTTTATCTATAGACATAGGACAAAGTTACAGCGGTAGCCACCGCTGTCAAGCGCGGCCAGCCGCAGGCAGTGGGGCCAGGTGCGTCAGTCAGCCCTTGCCGGGAGCTGCGGCGTCTGCGACGAGCTGGCGGCCTCGGCCTTCATCGCGGCTAGCTCCTTGTCCACCTGGGCATTCCGGCCGGCCTCGTCCAGATCCTGCTCGATGTCGTCGGTGTTGCCGCCGACGTCCTCCAGCACGCCGGACTGCAGCAGCTCGTCCATCGCGCCCGCGCGGGCCTGCATGGCCTCGATCTTGTCCATGGAGCGCTGCAGCTCGGCGCCGGTATCCCCGGACGAGCCGGATGTCCCGGTCGCGGTCTCGCTCACCGCGGTCTGCGCCCGCGCCACCTGGTACTGCGCCTTCAGCACTTCCTTCTGGCTGCGGAACTTGTTCACCCGGTCCTGCAGCGCGCTCAGCGCCTGCTCCATCTTCTGCTGCTGCACACTCAGCTCGTCGCGCTGCTCGTCGAAGCCAGCGATCTGCTGCTGCGCGGCCGCCTTGCGGTTCAGCGCCTCCCGGGCCAGGTCCTCCTTCCCCTGCGCGAGCGCTGCCCTGGCCGCGTCGTCCAGGTGCTCCACGGTGTGCTGAAGCTGCTGCTCCTGCAGCTCGATGTGCTTCCGGGACGCGGCGATGCTGACCAGCGCCTGCTTGACCTTGGTGATCTGGTCGAGCATGTCCTCATAGGAGAGATCGAGCATCTCATCCGGCCGCTCGGCGGCGTCGAGTGCCTTGTTGGCCTTGGCCCTGACGATGTCGTGGGCCCGCTGGAAAAGGGACATGACGGCCTGCTTCCTGTCGGGGAAGGCCTGCAGCTGCCTGCCAGCCTCCACGCTACGCCGGCCGGCACCTGGGTCGCGCTGGCCAGCGGCCAGGGAGCAGGGCGCGCGCCCCGTTGCGGCTGCCGGTCCGGATTTCTGGCCTGTTGAGGTAGTTGTGGGCGGGATGCCATCATCAGGCCATGCAGCTGCCGGATGCGAACGGCCTGCGCTGCCCGCATCCGCGCAGCGCTCGGTGGTCGCGCCGTCCGGGTCGAGCACGTTGGGCCCGGCCGGCCTCACCCCTGCATAACTACGGATAGGGGCCGACGGTGACAGTCCCCAGCTCAGAGCAATCGGTGCCTGCAGACGATGGGTGAGAAGACGGTCCGGGCGTATCGAGACGTCCTGGCTGTCCCTGGCGCCCGCGCACTGATTGGGGCTGTCGCCGCTTCGCAAGTCGGCAACTGGCTGTACAGCGCCGCGCTGCTCGGATACGTGTATGGCGCGACGCGCTCGGCCGGCTGGGTGGGTGCCGCGACGATCTGCCGGTTTCTCCCGCTTGTGCTGCTTGGCCCATTCGGGGGGGCCGTCGCTGACCGCTTTCCACGGCGCACCATCTTGCTGGCCGGTGACGCGCTGCGCATGCTGCTCATGACTGCCCTGGCTGCGACGGTCGCAAGCGCGGGCCCCGTGGCGCTGGTCATCGGGCTGACCACGCTCGCGTCCGCCGCTGGCTGCGCGGAAAAGCCGGCCGCGATGGCTCTCCTTCCGCGCCTGGTCCGTGAGGCTCGGCTCGGCCCAGCACACGCGCTGCTGCACACGGTCCAGGATCTCGGAGTTGTCATCGGCCCGGCCATTGGCGCGATCTTGCTGCGAGTAGCTCCGGCCTGGACAGCATTTCTGGCGACCGGCGCGACATTTGCAGTCTCCGCGCTGCTGATCTCGGCAATGCGCCGCGACACGGTTCCAGCCGGTGGGCGACCATCGGGGTTTGCTCATCTGGCCGGAGGGCTGAAGACGGTGCGTGCGACCGCGTTTGTGCGGTGGCTGATCGTGATTGTGGCGATGGTCGAATTCACCTACGGGGCCCAGACCGTGCAGCTGGTCGTGTACGCCCGGCAGTCACTCGCGCTTGGAAGCGGAGGCTACGGTGTCCTGCTGGCGGCTGCGGGTGCCGGCGCACTGGTGAGCGCGGTCGCCACTGGCCGTTTGGCCACGAGCAGGCGTGTCTCTCTGATCGTCGTTACCACCGGTTCGCTAGCGTGCGCCACTCAACTCGCGTACGCCGGCGTGAAGGTGCTGTGGCTTGCGCTGGCGGTGACAGTGATCGGGAGTGCCGGCCTCGTCTCCTGCGAGGTGGTCGGCGAGACGGCAGTGGCGCGGATCGTCCCCCGCGAGGCGCTCGGACGCGTGATCGGGATCTTCACCGCCGTGTCGGCGGCCGCGATGGTCGCTGGCGCGGTCCTGGCGCCAGTTCTCGTGGCGTCCACATCGTTGCGTGCCAGCCTGCTGATCCTGGGTGCCGCCGCCTTGCTGGTCACCCTGCTGTGCCGGGCCGGCCTGCGCGGACTCGACGTGCTCAATGCGCAGCGTGCAGATGCGCTCGCGTCAAGGGTGAAGGTCCTCGAGGGCCTTCCGGTCACAGTGGGGGTGCCCCAGATCGTCCTTGAGCAACTCGCCTCGGCGGCCCAGTTCCTGCCACTGCCACCGGGGGTCGACGTTGTTGTCCAGGGAGCGCCAGCGCATGCTTTCTACGCCGTCGCCGAAGGCCGCGTCGTCGTTCACCGGGACGGCCGGACGGTTGTGCATCTGGGTCCTGGTGACAGCTTCGGTGAGCGCGGCCTGCTCGACCACGCCCCCCGGAATGCCACCGTCACCACAGAGGTGGACACGACCCTGCTCCGCGTGGAAGGCCACATGCTTCTCGACGCCCTCGAGGCGGCGCCCAGCCTGCGGCCTGCGCTCGACCTCAGCAGCACCGCGCCTGGAGTACAAGTCTCGCCAGGCGAGACGGTAGTGGTGGACGATCCGCGATGGGCGGGGACGTGACCATTGGCGGACCGCAGCGCCCAGCCGGCGGTCTCCATAAGCCGGTTCGGCGCGTGGCCGGGGTGCTGTCAGCGTTCCGTGGCGGAGTGAGCTGCTCGTACCACAGTTGGTGCCGGTTGGTGCGCTCTTCGCGTGTTTCGCTGCGCCTCCCGCAAGGCCGCCAGTAGGTTCCCCGGAACAGGCGTTGCCCGCGCCACCTGACGTCCCGCAGGCGTCAGCTCGCCGGGTGAACGCAGGGCCCCGGGGACAGGAGCGTGATGCCCGCAGCACCCCGTCATGCCAAGCCCAGCAAACCCGCCGCCAGGCGCAGAGCGCCGGTAGTGGCCGCAGCAACGCTCGCAGGCGTGGCTGCGGCCTTCGTGTTCCTGCACGGCGGATCCGCAGCCGCAGGGCTCTCTCACGGCGCGATGCCGGTGACCAGTGCAACGTCGGGTTTCACCAGCGACTATGTGACGGCCGACGGGAGCCGCAGCGTCATCGTCCGCATGATTCGTGAGTCTGCTATTGCGGCCCAGCGCAGGCATCTCGCCAGGCTCGCCGCCGCCCGGCGCGCGCGACAGCAGGCAGCAGCGCAGCCGAGCCCGGCCCCGAGTGCGGCGCCAGCGCCATCTGGCGGCGGTGGAAATGCCGCCAGTTCACCGCTTGGGATCTGCATCCGCAACGCCGAAGAGGGTGGCAGCTACGCCTGGGGACCCGGCAACGGCGGCGGTGCTTACCAGTTCCTGCTGGGCACCTGGGAAAAGTACGGCGGCGCGGCCAGCGAGTACGGCGTCGCCGGCCCCGCGTACCAGGATCAGATCTTCGATAACGCCATCGCCGCAGGCGGCGCATCGAACTGGACCAGTTACGACGGGTGCTGACGATGCGCGGCGTCCAGCGGCACAGACCCCGGACTGCGGCATGACCGCGATCGCCTTCCTCGCGGCGTTACCGGCTGCCAGGATCGGTTCTTGCAGGTCAGTGGCGGTGGAGGTGGGACTTGAACCCATGGAGGGGTTTGCCCCCTCACACGCTTTCGAGAACTGCGCACCACTGTTTACCACCGGCCGCTAGCGTCCGTGACCAGCGCGGACGGACGGCTGACGGTCGCCTGTCGAACCGCTGTGAACAGTAGTGAATGAGACCAAGACTGAGACCAGCGCCTGGGGTGGGCGGGCCGCCGCGGACCGGCCAGGTACTTGCCAGGCGGTGCCAGCGATTGTCGCCGATTCGGGCACCGGTGATTCAGCAAACGTCGGGGCCGGGCGCCACCCGCAGATGAGTCACTCGGCGTGTGCTGTTCGAAGCGGCCCGACGAGATCCCGGAGTGGCGCAGAATGATGTAACTGAGCGCGCGGGGGACTCGGGGAGCGCTGATCGCCGGGGTCAGCAGTCAGTCGGCGATGCCGTAGGAGCCGACCACCGTCCCGTTAACCGGTGCCGGCCCGTCGGTGCAGCGCTCCTTGATGGTCGATGTGAATTCGCCGAAAGCGGGGAGCTCGGCCAGCGGGTTGTCATCGTTCTCGTGCACCGCTACGTGCATGAAGCTGACTCCGTCATCGAGCCGGATGGCAACGTAGCGGAGCCCCTTGGGCAGCTGTTCGGCGAGCTGGGCGAACACGGCCTTGATCAGCTTCTCGTTCTCGTCGGCGGACCCGGCACGGGTGGTGTAGCGGACGACGGTGGCATGGCTGCTCATAATGCGCTCCCCTGTTGGCGGATCGATCGGATCTGGTTATTGCGAGCGTCATGGGTGAGCTCGGCCAGCCCGAGCTCTTCCAGCAGTGGCGGGAGGTACATGCCGAACCGGCCGCGGTATCCGTTGCGCAGTCCGTACCAGCCGCCGACTGGATTGCCCGGCGACCGGCCCCACGCCTCGACCGTGCCCTCAGCCGCCGGTTTCTTCTCATCGGCCGCGCCGAGGGGAACCCAGCCGTCCTGCTCGGAAAGCCACGCGTGCAGGTCCTCGATCGCCCGCAAGTGGTACTTAAGGGTGGTGGAGCCGACCTGGCAGACCAGCGCGGGCGGACTGGCCTGCGTATCTTTGTACATCGAATATTCGGATGTGCCCGGCGGGGTTTTCAGCCGCCACGGATCCTCTTTGGTGCCATCAGCCATCAGCGGTCTCCTCTGGTAATTGCTGCCGCAAAGTGCGGCAGGAGGGTTTGCCATCCGATCCGGTTGCGCTCCCGCCAGGCATCCGCCCCGCTGCCCAGGCGTTCCCAGCCCCGGTGCTCGATCTCGACGCGGGTATCGCCCGGGCCGCGGGCGACGAACCGGATATGGACATCGGTGGCCACGCTGCGGTCCCGGCCCAGGTGCCACAGGTACGCCAGCCGCTTCGGGGGATCCCAGACCGTTACTACGCCCCAGTCGTGCTCGGCCCCCTCGGCTGTCCGTTCATAGATCCGGCCGCCGACGCCGCTTTCCAGCACGATGGCCAGGTCGCGGTCGCCGGTGACCGTGTGATCCGGCGGCCACCAAATCCCGATCCGCGACGTCCACATGGCGAACGCGTGCTCGGCCGGGCAGGCCACGTCGAAGGTGATGCGCAACGGCGAGGTCAACGCTGGGCGCCCGGACCGGAGTTCTCGGCCAGCAGCGTGAACCGGACTGCGGCCTCCCCCCACACGCGCTCGAGATAGGCCTGCACCGCCCGCATCCCTTCCTCCTGCAGGTGGTAGATGCGGCGAGTGCCATGTGCTTGCTCGGCCACCATTCCGGCATCCTTAAGCAACCGCAGGTGCCGCGACACGGCCGGGCGGCTGATCGGCAGCGCCGCCGCGATCTCGTGCACGGGCTTGTCGCCGCCACTCAGCAGGCGCAGGATCTCACGCCGGTTCGGGTCCCCCAGTGCTTCAAACGGATCCCCGCCCGCCTCCGCGTGCGGCATCGGCATCAGCGGCCCACCCCGATCCGCCGCGTGAGCTCCTCGGCAAGCAGGTCAGACGATGAGCCCAGATCGGGCATCGACCGCCAGGTTAGCCCCGGCAATGGCCCGGTGTGGTCCTCACATACGTGAAACACCTCGTAGCACCGCATCGACTCTGCGCCTCGCCTTCGGTAACAGTCAAGTTACCGTAACGCGTGGGTTACCGATGCGCAAGCAGGGGTGAGACGAGAGGGCCACGAAGGCCGGGCAGCTAACGGCCCCATCTTGCGACAGCAAATGTGGCCGTCACCTGGCACAACAGTGGCGGTGGAGGTGGGATTTGAACCATGGAGGGGTTACCCCTCACACGCTTTCGAGTACCGCGCACCACCGTTCACCGGCATCCGTCAGCGTCCGTGGCCCTCCTGGGCGCTGAACCTGACCCCAGGCCTGGCTGGCCGCGGCGGCTAACCATCTAGCCCGGGCAAGTTCGTGCCCATGCGGCGATACGGAATGGGACTGTGCTCCGGTTTGGAGCTTGGCATTCACGTGGTCGTGCCACATGTTGCGGCCAGCCGATCGGCTACCTCCTGGAGGAGGCGGGTCAGCCCGGCAATGGTCGATATAGCGGACAGTCCGAGGGCCTCGTCGTGATTCGGCGAAAGCGGTAGCCGGTCTAGCAGATCAGCCAGTTCAGCAGCGTGGTCGCCGTCGAGGTCGGCGTGTTCGAGCATCGTCCGGAATGCACTGGCCGGCAGGCCGGATCTGCTCTGGAGATCCAAGAGGCTCCGCCGGTTCGGCGGGTTTCCCTCGATAACCATCAGGTAACCGAGAACACACACTGGGTGATAGTGCAGGACCCAGTAATACTGGGCACCGACCAGCGCCGCGACAGCCCCCGATGGTGGTCGGCTGAGCAGTTCCGCCGGGGCCACACCAACGCTCTGAAGGTCCTCCAGCAGCCACTCGTCGTGGCCACGCTCCTCTTCGGCATGCCTGCGCAGGTAATCGACCAGCCCGGCCGCGAGCGGGTCTGCGGGGGAAAGGTCGCGGGCCCGGTCCAGAGCTGTTTCCAGCAGCGGCACGCTGGCCCGGATCGAGCCGTATCCTGCGCGCAGGAACGCGATCCAGGCCGCCGCAGGATCCGGATGCTGGTCGAGGTGGCGCTGGGCGGCCACCAGCGGCGGCCGCGCGAGCGCGATCTTGCGGCGCAGGACCGAACTAGACGCCGTGTGTCCAGGGCAGGCTGCCATCGAGGAGTCCGGCTGCGGTCAACGCGAAGCTCAGGTCGGAGATAGCCTTCAGTTCGTCAAAGGTCATGCGGGTGAGTGCGTCCCAGACTTGCGGCGGCACGTCGTCTGAGTCGTATCCCGCGTCCCCCAGCGTGAGGTCCGGATGCTCGACGAACCGTTGCCGCCTCACCGGATCGCGGATGATGTGGTCCAGTGCCCCCAGCACCTCGAGGATGTTCTCGGTCGCCATCGTCCCCCCCTTCTCCAGACTGGTGCTTGCTTATACTCCCGCGTTCCTGCTGTCAAGTTGCTGCTGTCAACCAGCCCGGGCCACAATTGGACTGTCGGCGGGTGGGTGGTTGATGACGTTCAGTGGGGAGAGACGCAAGACCGTTACCGCCCTGTTCGCTGACATGGTCGGCTCGACCGCCCTGGGCGAATCGCTCGACCCCGAGCCGTTGCGGCAGCTGATGGTCCGCTACTTCGAGCTGATGGCCGGGGCCATCCGGCGCCACGGTGGGACGGTGGAGAAGTTCATCGGCGACGCGGTCATGGCCGTGTTCGGGGTGCCCCGCGCGCACGAGGATGACGCCCTACGGGCGGTGCGGGCGGCGGCCGAGATGCGGGACGCGCTGGATGAGCTGAATCTGGAATTCGCCCGGGACTGGGAGGTCACCGTCGCGATTCGGGTCGGGGTTAACACTGGCGAGGTGATGACCGGACTCCCGACCGTCAATCAGTCCCTGGCCGTCGGCGACGCGGTCAACTTGGCTGCCCGTCTAGAGCAGGCCGCCGAACCGGGACAAATCCTGATCGGCGAGCAGACCAGGGCGCTGCTCGGCGACGCGGTGCGGGCCGATGAGCTGCCGCCGCTATCGGTCAAGGGGAAGCGGGAGCCGGTGCGGGCGTGGCGACTGCTTGAACTGATGCCCGCGCGACCGCGAGAGCTCGACCCGAACCTAGTGGGACGGGGGCCCGAACTGGATCAGCTCGAGGGCTGGTTCCGAACGGTGATCGACCAGAGGACGTGCGCTGCGATCACGGTCGTGGGCTCCGCGGGCGTGGGCAAATCGCGGCTTACCCGGGAATTTCTCCACGGTCTCGCCGACCGGGCGACGGTGGTAGAGGGCCATTGCGTGCCGTACGGCGTGGGGGTGACGTTCTGGCCGGTCAATGAGGCCATTCGGCGAGCGGCGGGCATCGGGCAGCGAACCGGGACCAGCCAGGCTCGTAGGCGGATCGCCGCGCTGCTCGACGGCATGGCCGACGGCGAGTTGATCGCGCCCCGGATCCAGTCGCTGCTCGGACTGCGCCGCGCTGCGCCCGGGCTTCAGGAAACCTTTTGGGCGGTCCGCCGGCTGTTCGAGCACATGGCCGGGCGGGGGCCGCTGGTGGCCGTTTTCGAGGACATCCACTGGGCCGAGCCGACGCTCCTGGATCTGTTCGAGTACCTGGTCGACCGGGCGCACGCGGCGCCGGTGCTGCTGGTTTTCGTCGCCCGCCCCGATTTGCTCGAAGCGCGGCCCGGATGGCTGTCGGGCAAACCGAACGCTCACCGGCTCAGTCTCGGCTCGCTGTCGGCGGCAGAGACCGACCGGCTCATCCGGCAGTTGCTGCTGCTGCGCGGAGCCCGATTGGCAGATGAGCCGCGGGAGCGGATCGCCGCCCTGGCTGAGGGCAACCCGCTGTTTGTTGGCGAGAGCGTGCGGATGTTGATCGACGCCGGCGTTGTGCGCACCGCCGAACCTGGCTGGTCCGTGCCCGGCGGCCTCGCCCAGATCGCTATCCCGCCCACGATCCGCGCGCTGCTGGCCGCACGGCTGGACCAACTGGAGCCCGAGGAACGACTTGTTGCCGAGTGCGCCGCGGTGGCCGGCCGAATCTTCTCGTGGGGCCTGGTCACCGCTTTGGTCCCGGCTGAGGTCCGCCCCCGGGTAGCCGGGCACCTGCAAGCGCTTACCCGCAAAGAGTTCATCACGCCGGATCTATCGAACTTGCCGGAGGACGACGCGTTCAGGTTCACTCATGCGTTGCTGCGTGACGTGACGTACCAGGAAATCCCGAAATCGGCCCGTTCCCAGTTGCACGAGCAGACCGCCGAGTGGCTGGCACAACGGATGGGCAAACGGGCCGGCGAGTACGACGAGATCATCGGCTACCACCTCGAACAAGCCTGCCGGGCGCTGACGGAACTCGGACCGACATCGGACGCTGCCCAGGCGCTGGGCCGGCAGGCGTCGGCCCGCCTGGACAGTGCTGCGGCACGGGCCTTCGCATCGGAGGACATGCCGGGCACGGTCTCGCTGCTGTCCCGGGCGGTAGCGCTACTGCCGGACAAGGATTCGGGCCGGCTGGCGCTGCTACCACGGCTGGCGTTCGCGCTGATCGAAACCGGCGATTTCCGCCGACTGGCCCGGGTGATCGAGGAGATCTCGCTACTAGCCGACGCGATCGGTGACGGGCAGGCGCTGGCCATGGCGGGCGTGCTGGAGCAGTGGATGCGGCTGTACACCGATCCCGACCGGCGACCAGCGCAAGCCCGAGACGCCGTTCACGGAGCAATCAGCACCTTCGAGGCGGTCGGCGACGATTACGGCCTGGCCAAGGCCTGGTCGCTACTCGGGTTTGCCAACAACGTGTCCGCACGGTTCGCCGACGCCGAGATGGCCTGGGCCCGCGCTGCGGTGCACGCACGCAGGGCCGGCGAGCGACGCGACGAACTCGATGCCATCACCTGGGGGCTGATCGGCAGCTGGCTCGGGCCGACCCCGGTCGAGGCCGCGCTTGCCCGGGCCGACCGGTTGCTCGAACAGGCCCAGGGTGATCGGAAAGGTATGTCCGGGGTGCTGATCATGCGGGCGCTGCTGACGGCCAACCTTGGCCGGTTCGACGAGGCTCGCGGAATGATCGCGCAGGCCTGGTCACTGTGCCGGGACGTCGGCCTCACGCTATGGGAAGCCGGACCGGTCACCCAGGCGGCCGGCATCGTGGAACTGCTGGCCGGTGACGCGGCCGCGGCCGAGACCGTGCTGCAAACCGGTGCCCACAAGCTGCGCGAGATGGGAGAGGCCGGTTGGCTGTCCACCGCGCTCGCCTGGCTGGCCGAGGCAGTCTACCTGCAAGGCCGCGCCGATCAGGCATACCAGCATTCCGAGGAAAGCGAACACTTCGCGGGACGCGGCGACGTCTTCTCCCGCGTGCTATGGCGCAGCGTCCGAGCCCGGGTGCTCGCCGACCGCGGCCAGACCGCCGAAGCGGAGCGGCTGTCCCGGGAGGCGGTGGCCCTCGCCGACGACACCGACTCACTGGCGCTCCAAGCCGATGCCCGCCTCGGGCTCACGCACGTGCTGCGCTCGCTCGGCCGTAGCGGTCCGGCTGAGCGAACTCTTGCTGAGGCGATCGATCTGTACCAACGCAAGGGGGCAGTCGCCGCCATCGCACAGGCGAAAGCTGCCGCATAATTCGAGGCGGACCCCAGGGAGCGGTACACCAAGCCGACTGACCGCGGCCCTATGTGCCACTCCGAGCCCGACCACTTGCTCCGCAACCGTGCCTTGGCTGCACAGATCACCACTTCTGCGGGCCGCCCACTTGCCAGAGCCTGACTGTGCCGCCGTCCATATCGAACGCCTCTTCGCGCGTCTGGCGCCGGAATGTCGACCACGCTCTGCGATCAGCACCAGTCCCGGGCGCACTGGGGCATCGGCCGCAACGAGGAGGGCCCCGGCACCGTCTCGGTGATCAACGGCGCCACCTGCAACGGCACCAACCACACCGGCTGCGGCCAGACCCCGGCGACGGCCCCGGCCGGGTTCGGTGCCATCGGCGTGGCCCTCGACCCTGCAAACCGGACCGCCGTCGTGACCAACATCGAAGACACCCAGCCGAAGTTCCCGGCCGGGCGCGCGCCCAGCGCCGTAACCATCGACCTGGCGGCCGCAATGATCTACACATCTAACGGCGATAACACCGTCTCGATCATCCCCGCAACCGGATAAGACGGACGCAGCCCTGGCGACCGCCGACTGGGCCGCCAGTGGCACGATCCTGTAGCGGCAAATGCGGGCCTGACCTGGTGCAACAGCCGTTTCGCGGCCAAGAACTGAGACAAGAGCCTCCCAGGCAGATCCTTGTCAGGACCGCTGGCTTAGGAGGAATATGGGCCAGGCACGTGGGTTAAGGCGAATGTGACACCTTCCCGGGGTGCAGAGGCAAGGAGGGGTGCCCGGATGCTGATCGCCATTCTTAACCAGTCCACCCTGGTGACCAATGATGAGGCCATGGCGATGACCCAGGCGGTCGCCAGCCAGGTCCGGCTGGACGCCGCCCCGCTGTGGGACCGGTCGCCGGCGGCGGTGGTGTTCTACACCGACCCAGCCGCGGTCCCGGCGGCCGCGCACGGGATAGCGATCGTGGACACGATCCAGAACCAGCCGCAGGGCGTGCTCGGCTTCCACACCGAGGACCAGGGCGGCAAGCTGTGGGGCGTGGTCGCGGCCAAGCCCGAGCTGGACAACGGGGCCCAGGTGACGACCGGCGACTGGAGCGTGTCGAGCGTGCTGTCGCACGAGGTGCTGGAGATGTTCGTCGATCCCAACTGCAACCTGTGGGCCAGCGACGGCAAGGCGTCGGCCTACAGTTTCGAGGTCTGTGACCCGGTCGAGGCGCCCAGCTATGTGGTCAGCGGCGTCTCGGTATCGAACTTCATCACCCCATCCTGGTTCGACCCGCTGGCCCCGCCCGGTGCCCAGTTCGACAAGCTGGGCCACCTCACCGCGCCCTTCACCATCCTCAAGGGCGGCTACGTGGTGTATGAGTCGGCCGGCCAGCAGCAGCAGAAGTACGGCGACGACTTCCCCGGCTGGCGCAAGGAGATGAAGGGCGGCCCGATGGCGCGCACCCGCCGGCGGCTGGCCCAGGCCCACTATGGCGGAGTCGCCCAGGCTCACTATGGCGGATGATGCGCTCCCACCTAAGGTTTGTGAATTCACGCTATCAGCGGCGCCGCTGGGCTCTGCGGTCCCTGCCTTGCTGACGGTCGGGCCCTAGGCGGCTGTGGTGGCTGCGTGTCCTGCATGTGGGCAGGTGAACCCGGAGATCGCACGGTATTGCCTGGCGTGCGGCGTGCTGATCGAACAGGAGGCCGACCGGCCGGCCGAGGAACGCAAGACGATCACAGTCCTGTTTTGCGATCTGGTTGGGTTCACCGCTGCCTCCGATCATGCTGATCCGGAGGACGTGCGGGCCCGGATCCGCCCTTATCACGCTCGGCTGCGGCGGGAGGTGGAGGGGTTCGGCGGGACAGTGGAGAAGTTCATCGGCGACGCGGTGATGGCGGTGTTCGGCGCGCCGCTGGCCCATGAGGATGATCCGGAGCGGGCGGTGCGGGCGGGTTTGCGCATCTTGGAAGCGATCGCCGATCTGAACGATGAGGACCCGGAACTCAGCTTGGCGGTGCGGGTCGGGGTGGAGTCGGGGGAGGCATTGGTGGCGCTGGATGCGCGTCCCGAGCGAGGGGAGGGCATGGTCGCAGGCGATGTGGTGAACACGGCGTCGCGGCTGCAGGGGGCAGCGCCGGTGGGCGGGGTGCTGGTAGGGCGGGGGACGTACGCGGCGACCCGCCAGGTGTTCGACTACCAGCCGCTGGCGCCGGTGGTGCTGAAGGGCAAGGCCGAGCCAGTGGCGGTGTTCCAGGCGCTGGCGCCGCTGGCCCGGTTCGGCGCTGACCTGACCCGGTCCCTCGGCACGCCGATGGTGGGCCGCCAGATCGACCTCGGCATTGTCACCGGCGCATTCCAAAAGGCGGTGCAGGAATCGACGGTGCAGCTGGTGGTGGTGGCGGGGGAGCCGGGGGTGGGCAAGTCACGGTTGGTTGCCGAGCTGCGCTCGTTTGTTGATTCGTGGCCGGAGCTGGTCCGATGGCGCCTGGGCCGGTGCCTGCCCTATGGGGACGGGATCACGTTCTGGGCGCTGGGGGAGATCGCCAAGGCGGAGGCGGGGATTTTGGAAACCGACCCTCCGCAGGTGGCTGCCGCAAAGATCGACGCGATGATCCCCGACGACGCGCCGGACGCGCCGTGGCTGAGAGCGCGGTTGCGGCCCTTGGCCGGGCTGCCGGCCCCGGAGGCGGCCCTGGCGGAGAACTTTGCGGCGTGGCGGGCGTTTGTGGAGCTGCTGGCCGAGGGCCGTCCGTCGGTGCTGGTGTTTGAAGATTTGCACTGGGCCGATGGGGCACTGCTGGACTTTGTGGAACAGCTGGCGGACTACGCAGAAGGAGTTCCGCTGCTGCTCCTGGGCACGGCCCGCCCGGAACTGTATGAGCGGGCAGCCAGCTGGGCAGCCTCGGTGCGCAACGTGGCCCGGGTGAACCTGCGGGCTTTGACCGCGGCGGAGACCGCGCGGCTGGTCTCTAGCCTGCTGGGCACGGCGGAACTGCCCGCCGAGGTGCAGCAGGCGATCTGGGACCGCGCCGGCGGCAACCCGCTGTACGCGGAGGAGTTCGTGCGCTTGCTCAAGGACCAGAAGATCCTGCGGCAGGCGGGTACTGGATGGGACATCGACACCCATGCAGAGATTCCGTTGCCGCCGGGCGTGCATGGGCTGATCGCGGCGCGGCTCGACACCCTTGGCTCAGCTCGCAAACGGATACTGCAAGACGCCGCGGTTGTAGGCCAGGTCTTCTGGGCCGGCGCTGTCACCGAGATGGGAAACCAAGACCAAGCGCAGGTGCAGGCTGTGTTGCACGAGCTGGCGCGCAAGGAGCTGATCAACCCGGCGCGGCGCTCGTCGATGGCGGGCCAGGCCGAGTACTCCTTCACCCATGCGCTGATCCGTGATGTCTGCTATACGCAGATCCCGCGGCCCGACCGCGCCCAGCGTCACTGCCGGGCGGCGGCCTGGATCGAGCGGATGGCCAGGGACCGGGCCGCCGATCACGCCGAGATCCTGGCCGCTCACTACACCACTGCGCTGGAACTGGCGCAGGCGGCCAAGGATCCGCAGGCCGGGGAGCTTGCCACCAGCGCGGCTCACTACCAGATGCTAGCCGGGGACAGGGCCACGGGCATCGACGTGGCAGCAGGCGAACGCCACTACGCCAAGGCACTGGCCCTGACCGGGCCAGATCACCCCGATCGCGCCGAACTGCTGGTCCGCTATGGTGAGGCCCTGCGCCTGCGGGCCCGGTTCCGCGAAGCGGCAGCCGCCTTCGAGCAAGCGATCGCGGCGTTCGAAGCCGATGGGGATGTCCGCAGGGCTGCCATGGCGACAAGCCGGTACTCGATGCTCCTTCACCGGCTCGGTGACCGCCGGTACCCCGATGCCGCGGACAGGGCGCTGCAGACTCTGGAGCCACTCGGGCCCTCCCCCGAACTGGCGGAGGCGCTGGCCGACCGCGCCGCGGCAAGCTTCCTGTCCGGCCAGCAGGCAGAAGCGGCTGCCCTTGCCGAGCGCGCGGTAGAACTCGCAGCTGAACTCGGCCTTCCGGTGCCGGCGCGAGCGCTCGGGTTCCGCGGCTGCGCCCGGTTCGCACTCGGCCAGGCGGCAGGACTTGATGACCTGCGCCGCGCGCTGCAGGTCGCAACCACTCAGGGCCTTGGACGCGAGGCAGCCGTGCTCTATTACAACCTCGGTGCATCCCTCGTCCGGGCTCAGGGACCACGAGCAGTGTGGGAGCTAGCCCAGCAGGGCACCGCCTTTGCCCAGCGGCATGGGATCGCGGAGTGGGTGCCGCTGCTCGAAGGCACCGCCGTTGAGGCAATGGCCGACCTGGGCCTGATCGAGCAGGCCCGGACTCTCATGGCAACTGCCCTCAGCCATGTTGCCGCAGAGGACTGGATGGGCCAAGTGGATCTGCGCTCTGCTGAGGCTCGAATCCAGGCCCGCCGCGGCGAGCTGTCCCACAGCGGTCTCATGGACTGGATCCAGCAGACGGTGGCGAAAGCACGGGAGCTGGGCGAACCGCAATACCTGGGCGGGCTCCTCGCAATCGCCGCAATAGCCTGGACTGCCGTCGGGGAAGCTCGCACCGCCGCTCCCCTGCTTACCGAACTGGAACAAGTACCCAACGTCCGGCACACGCTGGACTACCTGCGGAGCCTCCCCGACCTGGTACGGGTCGCCATTGCGGCGGGTGAGCCGGAACTCGGGGCGCGGCTCGCCGATGGTCTCGAACCGGTGTATCAGCTCGATCAGCATGCGGCAGTGACCGCCAGCGCCCTGCTCGCCGAGCAGCACGGCGAGCATACTGAGGCCGCCGCCTTGTTTGCCGACGTGGCCGGGCGGTGGGAGCGATTCGAGGTGCGGTGGGAGCAGGCGCAGGCGCTGCTAGGGCAGGGCCGCTGCCTGCTCGCCCTCGGCCGGCCCACCGAGGCCGGGAAGCCGCTGCATGCGGCGCGAAATATCCTCGCCTCACTCGGTACCAACCCCGTCCTCGCCGACGCCAACCGCCTGCTGGCGATGGTGACAGCACCCAGCACAGAGGAATCGGTGCCTGCAGACGATGGGTGAGAAGACGGTCCGGGCGTATCGAGACGTCCTGGCCGTCCCTGGCGCCCGCGCACTGATTGGGGCTGTCGCCGCTTCGCAAGTCGGCAACTGGCTGTACAGCGCCGCGCTGCTCGGATACGTGTATGGCGCGACGCGCTCGGCCGGCTGGGTGGGTGCCGCGACGATCTGCCGGTTTCTCCCGCTTGTGCTGCTTGGCCCATTCGGGGGGGCCGTCGCTGACCGCTTTCCACGGCGCACCATCTTGCTGGCCGGTGACGCGCTGCGCATGCTGCTCATGACTGCCCTGGCTGCGACGGTCGCAAGCGCGGGCCCCGGTCGCGGACGGTTCCGGCCAGCCCTGAACGGTAGGGCGCACGCTCCGGCGGCGTGCGTGCGTTTGTTCAGGGCCGTCCGGCGGCGGTGGCCGCTGTTCGTGGACCGCATGCTCAGGCTCCTTTGCGGGGCTGCAAGGATGACAGGTATGGACGCCATGCAACTGGAGAAGGTCCGCTCGGGTCGCGGGTTCTTCGCGGCGCTCGACCAGAGCGGCGGCAGCACCCCGAAGGCGCTGGCCGGGTACGGGATCGACGAGAGCCGGTACACCTCCGAGGAGGAGATGTTCGACCTGGTCCACGCGATGCGGACACGGGTGATCACCGACCCGGCGTTCGGCGGCTCCCGCATCCTGGGGTCGATCTTGTTCGTGCAGACCATGGAGCGGGACATGCGTGGCGTCCCGACGGCGCGGTACCTGTGGGCCGAGAAGCGGGTCGTCCCGTTCCTCAAGGTGGACACGGGGCTCGCGGCCGAGCAGAACGGTGTGCGGTTGATGAAGCCGATCGACAGGCTCGACGAGTTGCTCGAGCAGGCGAACCGGCACCGGATCTTCGGCACGAAAATGCGGTCGGTGATCAACGATGCCGATAAGGACGGGGTGGCCGCGATCGCCGATCAGCAGTTCGAGTACGGCGCGCGGATCTCGGCCGCCGGGCTCGTCCCGATCCTGGAGCCCGAGGTCAGCATCGACAGCCCGCGCAAGGACGAAGCGGAGATGCTGCTCCGGGACGCGTTGCAGACTCACATCGAAGCGCTGCCCGGCGACGCCGCCGTCATGCTGAAACTGACCATCCCGACCCAGCCAGGCCTCTACGCCCGCCTCGCCGCCGACCCGCGGGTCCTGCGGGTGCTCGCCCTGTCCGGCGGTTACAGCCGCGACAAGGCGTGCGCGCTGCTGGCCAGGGACCCGAGCATGATCGCGAGTTTCTCCCGGGCACTGCTTGAGGGGCTGTCCGACCAGCAGACCGACGAGCAGTTCCACGCGCGGCTGGACGCCTCGATCGGGCGGATCTTCGACGCCTCCGTGCACAAGGTGCCGGCCGGCAGCTGAGCGTTTCCCGCCTGGGGGCGAACCGGCGATCCGCCCTGGGATCATGCCCGTACGCCCGTCTGCTGCCTCAGCGCAGCGGTCAGCCTGGTGCGCCAGCGGTGCCGCTGCGAGGAGCGGGTGTCAGTTCTGCTGCCGGATCATCGCGACGAGCGCCGTCGCCGGTGAGACCAGCGCGTCGATGCCCCACGAGTGGTTGAAGAGCTCTTCGTTGGCTGGGTCGTTGACGCGGGCGATGACCCGCGGGACGTTGAAGTGCTTCTTGGCCAGGAGCGATATGACGAGGTTGTCCTCGTCGGACTGGGTGCAGGCGACCAGGGCATCGGCCCGGAGCGCCCCGGCGGCCTCGAGGGTCGATAGGACCAGCGGGTCCCCGGGCACGGCACGCAGGCTGGCCCTGGCGAGTGCGGATTCGCGCCCGGGCTCGGTGTCGATGACGGTGACCTCATCCCCGGCCCTGTGCAGCGCGTCCGCGACCTGCTCGGCGAGTCCCGCTCCACCGATCACGATGATCCGCATTATGACCACTTACCCCCGAGAAAGCTGCGCAGCCGCCCGAGCGAGCCCGCGGCGACGATGAAGGACAGGACGTCACCGTCCTCCAGGAGCGTGGACGGCTCGGGGATGTTGGAGTGTCCCGCCCGGCTCAGTTCCACCACACCGATCTCGCCGGGCACGTTGAACTCCTCGACCCGCCGCCCGGTCAGGTAGCCGGGGAGCCTGGACCGCACCAGCAGCGTCTCGCCGTTGCCGAAGGTCTGATGTGGCTCGAGCGTGCGGTGGTGCAGCAGCTGGATCACCCGGTTGACGGTGGTCTGCACGGACCCGACGGTCGCTATGCCCAACTCGGTGTAGACCGGGGCATGAGCGGGATCGTGCAGACGCGCCAGGACGAAGGGCACCCGGTAGCTGTCGCGGGCCACCCGGGCGGCGACGATGTTGGCGCTGTCGTTGGGTGTGAGGGCAACAAACGCCTCCGCATGCGCGATCCCGGCCGCCTCCAGTACGCGCGGGCTGATGCCGTTCCCCGGCACGAACCGGCCGCGGAATCCCGCGGGCAGCCTGCGCTGGACGGTGTCGTCGATCTCGATGACGGTGACCTTGTCGCCTTCCGCATCCAGCCTGGTCGCCAGCGCCCGGCCGGTTCTCCCACAGCCCGTGATCACGACTTGCATGGATCCTCCTTAACGTGCAGTGCTCGCGGGCCGGTCTGGGCCCAGCCGCGCGCGGCGCCGGTGCCTGGACCGCAGCAGCGCCTTGCGGGTCTCTTCCGCAATGAGAAGCAAGGCTCCGAAAGCTACGAGCACGAGCCAGTCGATTGCGCTCAGTGGCGCGGTGTTGAACACCGCCTGCAGCGCCGGGACGTAGCTGATACACGAGACGAAGAAGATCCCGAACAGCCCCGCGAACACGAGCGGCTTATTGGAGAAGACGCCGATGCGCACGATGCTCTGCTCCTCGGTGCGCACGGCGAAGCTGTTGAAGAACTGGCTGATGACAATCCCGGCCTGGGTCATGGTTACCGCCTCCCGGTAGATCGGGTTGGCAGTAGTGAACGCGCTGAACGGCAGGTGCGCGCTGTCGATACGCCAGAAGAACGCGGCGACGACGCCGGCCGACTGGATCGAGCCGAGGAAGCAGAACCGCCGGACCACCGCCCAGTTGAACAGGTGCTCGCCCGGCGGCCGCGGCGGCTGGGACATCGTGCCTGGCTCGGTCCGCTCGGTACCCAGGGCCAGTGCGGGCATGACATCGGAGCCCAGGTCGATCGCGAGCACCTGCAGCGCGCTGAGCGGGACCAGCGGGAACCCGACGAGGACCGCAACCAGGATCGGCGCTAGCTCGGCCAGGTTGTGGCTGAACAGGTAGATCAGGAACTTGCGGATGTTCTGGTAGACGCTCCGGCCGAGTTCCACCGCGGCCGCGATGGAGGCGAACGAGTCATCGAGCAAGATCATGACGGAGGCGGCGCGGGCGACGTCGGTGCCTCCTTCGCCCATCGACACGCCAATGCTGGCCCGTTTCAGCGCCGGGGCGTCGTTGACGCCGTCGCCGGTCACCGCGACCACTTCCCTGCGGTCTTCCAGCGCGGCGACGATGCGCATCTTGTGCTCGGGCTTCGCGCGGGCGAACAGCAACTGCTCGGTCTTCTGCATCTCGTCGGCGATCTCGCCGTCGTCCATCGCGTCGAGATCGGGGCCGTTGACAATCTGCACGGCGCCGTCGCCGACGATACCGACCCGCCGGGCGATGGCCTCCGCGGTGAGGCCGTAGTCACCGGTGATCATGTAGATGCGAATACCTGCCTGGCGGCACGCGGCGACGGCATCCACCACCTCAGGCCGGGGCGGGTCCGACATGGCCACTAGGCCGAGCAGCGTCAGATCGCGCTCGGCTTCGGCACCGGATGGCTGACCGGTCGCCAGGTCCCGTCTGGCTACCGCGAGCACGCGCAGCCCACCGGCTGCCATCGCATCATTGGCGCTGGTCACCTGCTTGCGCAGCGTCTCATCCAGCACCAAGTCCTGGCCAAGCCATCGGACGGCGACGCAGCGTTCCAGCACGGCCTGCGGTGACCCCTTGACGCACGCCTCATACGACGCGGCACCGATCCGGTGGATCGTGCTCATCAGCTTGCGGTCGGCATCAAACGGAAAGGCCGCGATCCGTGGCGCACGGGCCTGCTCGGCGGCCAGATCAACGCCGCCCTTGGCGGCGGCGACCAGGATCGCGCCCTCGGTCGTATCACCCAGCACCCGCCAGCCCAGCCGACGGGCAGGATCAGGCGGCAGCAGGCGGGCATCACAGCACAGCCCGCCCGCCCGCAGCACAGCGGCAGCGTAGCCCGCCTCCGCAAACCCCCCGTCGGGCGCATAACCCACCCCGGTGACGGCATGCTCCCGGCCCGACTCCCACACCACCTGCACCGTCATTTCCGCCTTGGTCAGCGTGCCCGTTTTGTCCGTGCATATGACGGTCGTGGAACCCAGGGCCTCCACCGCGGTGAGCCGCTTGATCAGAGCGTTGCGGCGGGCCATCCGCCGCACTGCCACCGCCAGCGAAACCGACATCGTCGCCGGCAGCCCCTCCGGCACAAGCGCGACCATGACCCCCAGCGCGAACACAAACGACCCAACGACGTCGCTGCTGGCCAGCGCACGGATCGCAAACAGGCCCATCCCCGCCGCGATCGCGACCGCGGCCACCCGCCGGGCCATTACGGTCACCTCACGCTGCAGCGGGCTTTCCTCGCTTGGCATCTCCGCCGTCAGGCGGTAAATGCGGCCGAACTCGGTAGCAAGGCCGGTCGCGAATACCACAGCCCGGCCGCTGCCGTTGACCACCGACGTGCCCATGAACACGCAATTGCGCGCATCGGCGGCCTGCGCCTGGGGCACCGCATCGGAGATCCGCGGAACCGGGCGGCTCTCACCGGTCAGCGCGGCCATCTCCACCAGCAGGTCATGCGCCTCGATCAGCCGGCAATCCGCCGAGATGGCATCCCCCGCATCCAGTACCACCAGGTCACCCGGAACCAGATCCACGGCAGCGATCTCCGCCAGCTCACCATCCCGGACGACCCGCGCGGTGGCCGGCACCATCGCCTGCAGCGCCTCAGCCGTCCGCTCCGCCGCATGCTCCTGCGCGAAACCGATCACTGCGTTCAGCAGCACCACACCCAAAATCCCGGCAGCCAGCACAAGGTCGGCAGAGTCCCTGGGAGAACTGAGCGCGTAGGCGAGGAAAGTGATCCCAGCGGCGACCATCAGCACAACAGCGAACATGTTGGCGAACTGCGCCCCGAACTCGGCCAGCACCGGCCGGCGGCGCGCCGTCGGCAGCTGGTTGGCACCCACCTCGGCCCGCCGCGCCGCCACCACATCCGCCGAAAGCCCCCGGCCGGAGCTCCCAAGCTCGGCCAGCACCCGCTGCTGCTGCAGCGACGGCACCACCACCACCATCAAATGCTCTCGCACCCGCACCGCAGAAAGCACCACCCCCGCCCGCGAAGGGCGTGCCTACCCAGCGCACGCACCGAAAGGGCTGCCGCACGCACGCTCCGGCGGCGTGCGCGTTTCTGTTCAGGGTCGTCCGCGATGGCCGTGACCAGGCACGACATCTGCGGCTGAGCCCGGCGATGGGACCGCATGCGGCTCGTAACTGAGACCACCAAATGAGACCGGGGGAGCACGACGCGCCCGTATATCGGCTGCCAGGACCGGTATTCTTGCAGGTCAACAGCGGTGGAGGTGGGATTTGAACCCACGGAAGGGTTGCCCCTTCACACGCTTTCGAGGCGTGCGCCCTCGGCCACTAGGCGACTCCACCGCCGTCGAGCCTACCGGACCTGCGCCGGGCGAAGAAGCCGCGCAGCAGCGCCGCTGACTCCTCCGCCAGCACGCCACCGATCACTTCCGCACGGTGGTTGAGCCGGCGGTCGCGCGGGATGTCCCACAGCGAGCCGGCCGCCCCCGCCTTCGGGTCAGCGGCACCGTAGACGACCCGGCCGATCCGGGCCGCGACCACGGCCCCGGCGCACATCGGGCACGGCTCCAGGGTGACGACGAGGGTGCACTCCTCCAGCCGCCAGGATCCGAGAGCACGCGCGGCCGCCCGGATGGCGAGGATTTCCGCGTGCGCGGTCGGGTCGGCGTCGCGCTCCCGCTGGTTGTGCGCACGGGCGAGCACGTCACCGCCGGGGCTGAGGACCACCGCGCCGACCGGCACCTCGGACCGCGGCAGCCCGGGGTCCCGGCCCGGATCGGCTGGGTCATCGCCGCCTGGCTGCCGGTGGTCATCGGCCGCGGCCGCTTCGGCCGCCTCCGCCAGCGCCAGCCGCATGGCGGATAGGTAGCCCGCACCGGCGCCGCCGGTGCTGTCCCCGCCGCTCTCGCTGGTGCCGCGCCTGGTGCCCACGCCTGCGGAGGCTACCGCCCGATGGCGGCGTCCAGGGCACGCTCCAGTGCGTGGCCGAACCCGAGTTTGCGGGCGATGATGGCCAGTGCCTCGTCGGGGAACAGGTCGAGGTCACCCGCGAGCATGCCCAGATCCATCTCGTCGATCCCGAGGTCGGCGAAGATGGACAGATCACCGGCGGGCAGCACCTGGTCGAGTTCGTCGTCGTCCTCGGGCAGGTCGATTTCCAGGTAGTCCATCACCTGCCGGGCCAGCGGCCAGTCCAGCGCCGCGGTCAGGTCGGACAGGAACACCGACACCTGGCCGCCGACGACACGCAGCGCCACGAAGAAGTCGTCTCCCACGGCTGCCAGCCCGAACGTGCCGCCGATGCTGGGCTGCTGCCGCAGTGCCTGGATCAGCCCGGCCAGGTCCCCGGTGAGCGCCTGCGGCAGGACCTCCGCCTCCCAGGCGTCATCCTCTTCCCGGTACACCACGACAGCGACATCGTCGCTGCCCATATCCGTCATCATCACTCCATTGCTGGTGCCGCCAGGAAGGACGCCCAGGAAGGAATGGTGTCAGATCGGCGGTGCCCTGTCCTGCCAAACCGCGGTCGGCCGCGCTGACCTGGCGGCGGAACGTCATCGGGTACCGCCGCACCGTAACCATGCATGGTGATCAATCTGACGCTCCGTAGCGATGGCCCAGCTGCGATTTAGCCCGGCGACCGGCGCGGTACGGCGACCCCAACCGGGCGGCGAGGTAGCTTGACATGGCTGGTCACGGCCATTGGTCGGGCAATCACTGTGAGCTAAGCTGGGCTAACGACCGGCACACGGGCTTCCGGGAGCTGATCATGAATGCAAAGAAGATCGCCGGCTGGGCGGTCGTCATCTTTCTTGCCTGGTACCTGATCACAAACCCGACCGGGGCTGCCCACGCGACCACCAACCTGCTGGATGCCCTCAAGGGAGTCGGGAACTCCGTGGCCACGTTCTTCAACTCGCTGTGACCAGCTAGGCGCTGGGACATGCGGCTGATAGCGCCGAGTGGGTCGCCCCCGGCGGAAGTCAACAAGTACCTGCTGCCGCACGAGCAGCAGGTGATCACCGTCCGGCGGCATCCAGCGGTGCTGATGGGGCCGGCGTTCCTCACGCTCGGCGGCCTGATCGTCGCGGTGGTGCTCAGCGACACCCTGCTGAAGGGCCAGCTGATGCTGGTGTACCTGGTCTGGATCGGCTGGGCGGTCCTGCTGGCACGGCTGGTCTGGAAGACACTGGGCTGGGCGGTCAACTACTTCGTGGTCACCTCCCAGCGGATGATCCTGACTTCGGGTGTGCTCACCCGGAAGGTGGCGATGATGCCGCTGGTCAAGGTCACCGACATGAGCTTCCAGCGCTCCTTCTGGGGCCGCATGCTCGGGTATGGTGATTTCATCCTGGAATCGGCCGGCCAGGACCAGGCGCTGCGGACCGTAGACCATATTCCGTATCCTGAGCAGCTGTACCTTGAGGTCTGTAACCTGATCTTTCCGAGCAGAGATGCTGCTGAGGACTGACCTGGCAGGCCAGCCGTAAGCTCCCTTCCCCGGGGTTCGTGCGGCCGGACGATCACAGCAGAGCGTCCGGCCGCATGAGCCTGCCCGCGGTCAGAAGGTGACCAGCGCGACGCCCGCGGCCGCCAGCACCAGCCCGGCCCGCTGCACCCCGCGCATCCGCTCGCCGAGGACGACCCGGGCGAGCAGCACCGTGATCCCGGGATAGAGCGAAGTGATCACGACCGCCATCCCGAACAGCCCGGCCCGGGCGGCCAGCAGGTAGCTGACGTTCGCGGCCGCATCCAGCACGCCGGAACCGGTCGCGGCCAGCAGGATCCGCCAGCCTGCCGCCCGCCCGGGCGGGGCGGTGCCGAGCCAGGCGGCCGCGGCCAGGACGGTCACGGTGCCGGCCACCCGCGCCGCAGCCACCGGCCACAGCACGCTGGCCGCGCCCGCGTTCCGGAGAAAGAGAAAGAACATTCCAAACGCGATGCCGCCCACTATGCCGAATCCCAGCCCGCGGGCCGGCCGCTGGCTGGTCTCACGCTGGCGCGGCTGCTCCATGCTGACCAGGCCGATGGCAGCCAGGCAGAGCAGTGCGCCGGCGTAGACGGCCGGGCTCGCCCGCTCACCGCCGGCGAGCGCCACCCCGACCGGCAGCAGGGTCAACACCAGCGCGGCCACGGGGGCGACCACGCTCATCGGCCCGGCGGCCAGGCCCGCGTAGAAGGCGAGCAGGCCGACCCCGCCGGCCGCGCCGGCCGCGAGTGCCCAGCCCAGGCCGGTGACCTGGAACGGGGCGCCGGAGATGAGCGCGGCGGTGATCATCACCACCGCGCCGGCGGGGGCGGAGAGCAGGAGCACCGATGCCGCCCTGGCCTGCCGGGACGCGAGCCCGCCGAGGAAGTCCGCGCTGCCGTACAGCGCGGCGGCGAACAGCGCGAAGGCCATGACCACTGCCGTCTCCCAGCCCTTGTCCCGCGGCTCGCGTGCGGCCGCGCCGCGCCGGTTCCGGCGGCCGCCACGCGCCAGACGTTCCGCATCCTCGGTCGGAATAGTATAACTTTTAGTTCAATATACCGACCGACGTGATGGCGGGACTTGATCCATGGCTGCGACTGACCTCGCCAGCGCGCTGGCGCACACATTGCAGGCCCTGCGTGCCGAACGCGGCTGGTCGCTCGACTATCTCGCGGCCCGGGCCAGGGTGAGCAAGGGCGTGCTGGTGGCGCTGGAACAGGCCCGGTCAAACCCGAACCTGGCCACACTGGCCCGGATCGCCGACGCCTTCGGCGTGCCGGTCACCTATCTGGTGGAGGTGCCGTCCGAGCCCCAGGTCCGGGTGACCGGCCCGGAGCAGGCGCGGACCCTCTGGCAGGGACCAGCCGGCGGGACCGGGACGATCATCGCCGCCACCGAGCCGCCCTGGGCGGCCGAATTGTGGCAGTGGGTGCTCATGCCCGGCGAGACGTCCGGCGGCGACCCGCACGCCCCCGCGGCACGGGAGATGGCCTGGGTGAAAGCGGGCACGCTGACCCTGACCGTGGACGGCACCCGGTACCAGGCCGGGGCGGGCGAGTGCGCCCGGTTCCCGGCCAGCCTGCCGCACTCGTACGCGAACGAGGGCACGGAGCCGGCTGAGTTCACGATGATCGTCGTCGTGCCGCCGGCCCAGCCCTGACCGAACTGGCCGCTGCCCGCCTGCCTGCCCCCGGACCGCTGCCGCGGATTCTGCGGGTTACGGCTCGGTGATGAGGCGGGCGAGTTCGGCCCGCTGCTCCGGGGTGAGGTTGCGGCGCAGCAGGCGGGCGGAGTGCGCGAGGTCGTTCCCGTAGAAGATCTCCTGGAATTCGGACATGGTCTGCTCCATGGCCGTCATCTGCGCGTCCGCGGCGTTGCCCAGCGCCAGCAGGCTGGTGAGCGCTTCCTCTTCGCCCTCAGCCGGCACCGCGGCCCCGGCCGGGGCGTCGCCGGCATTCCCGGTTCCGGTGGCCGGGTGCTCAGATACCGTTTCCGGCTGGTCTGTGGTCATGTGTCCATGGTGGCCCAGCCAGGCCGGTGCCGTGCGGTGCTCGGCAAATCCGGTCCGCGGTCAGCTCATCCCGGCCTGGACGGCAGCAAAGGCTGCGGCCGCCAGCTCGAGGTCCTCGTGGCTGTGCGCGGCGGATATCTGTGTCCTGATCCGCGCCTTGCCG
Organism: uncultured Actinomycetes bacterium; assembly: GCA_963837105.1. Taxonomy (GTDB): domain Bacteria; phylum Actinomycetota; class Actinomycetes; order Streptosporangiales; family Streptosporangiaceae; genus UBA9676. The sequence continues at coordinate 102,038 of CAWIMG010000039.1, forward strand.
AGCGGGACCACCGGGTAGCTGAAGCCGATCACATAGACACCCTTGGCCAGCAGCAGGTCGGCCATCTGGGTGGCGCGCGCGGCGTCGCCGATCATCACCGGGACGATCGGGTGGTCACCGGGCAGGATGTCAAAGCCCAGGCCGGTCATGCGCTGGCGGAACCAGGCCGTGTTCTCGCGCAGGCGGGCCCGCAGGTCATCGCTGCTCTCCAGCAGATCCAGGACCTTCAGCGAGGCACCCGCCACCGCCGGCGCGACCGAATTGGAGAACAGGTACGGCCGGGACCGCTGGCGGAGCAGGTCAATGATCTCCCTGCGGCCGCTGGTGTAGCCGCCGCTGGCCCCGCCCAGCGCCTTGCCCAGGGTCCCGGTCACGATGTCCACCCGGTCACTGACACCATGCAGTTCAGGTGTGCCACGGCCGCGGGCGCCGACGAACCCCACCGCGTGCGAGTCATCGACCATGACCATCGCCTGGTAGCGGTCGGCGAGATCGCAAATCTCGGCGAGCGGCGCGACATAGCCATCCATGGAGAACACACCGTCGGTGGCGATCAGCCGGCGCCTGGCGCCGGCGCTGGCCTTGAGCTGGGCTTCCAGGTCGGCCATGTCACGGTTGCGGTACCGCAGCCGCCTGGCCTTGCTGAGCCTGATCCCGTCGATGATCGACGCATGGTTCAGCTCGTCGCTGATGACGGCGTCCTGCTCGCCGAGCACCGTCTCGAACAGGCCGCCGTTGGCGTCGAAGCAGGAGGAGTACAAGATGGTGTCCTGCGTGCCGAGGAAGGCCGAGATGCGCCGCTCAAGCTGCTTGTGCACGTCCTGGGTGCCGCAGATGAACCGGACGCTCGCCAGGCCGTACCCCCAGCGGTCCAGGGCGTCCTTGGCGGCCGCCACGATGCGCGGGTCGTCGGCCAGGCCCAGGTAGTTGTTCGCGCAGAGGTTGAGCACCTGTTTGCCGTCGGCGACCCGGATGCCCGGCCCTTGCGGGCTGGCGATGACACGCTCGGCCTTGAACAGGCCTGCCGCGCGGATCTCGGCAAGCTCGCCACTGATCTCCTGCTGAACGCTGGTAAACAACTCCCGGACCCCTCACGATCGTCGCTACCGGTGGGCCCAGGTGAGGACCACCTTGCCGCAGTGGGCACTGCGCACGGTCCCGAAGGCCTGGCCGAAATCGGCGGCATCGAACCTGTGCGTGATGACTGGTGAGATATCAAGTCCCGAGTGGACCAGCACCGACATCTCGTACCAGGTCTCGAACATCTGGCGGCCGTAGATGCCCTTGATCGTGGTCATGTTGGTCACCAGGTGCGCCCAGTCGATCCCGAACTCCTCGGTGGGCAGGCCGAGCATGGCGATCTTGCCGCCGTGCGTCATCGTGGCCAGCATCTCCCGCAGCGCGGCCGGCTTGCCGGACATCTCCAGGCCGACGTCGAAGCCCTCGCGCATGCCGAGTCCGGGCATGACGTCGCTCAGCCTGGTCTCGGCGGTGTTCACGGCCAGGCTCACGCCGATCCGCCGGGCCAGGTCCAGCCGGTAGCCCGACACGTCACTGATGACGACATACCGGGCGCCGGCGTGCCTGGCCACGATGGCGGCCATCAGCCCGATCGGGCCGGCGCCGGTGATGAGGATGTCCTCGCCCAGGATGGGGAACGTCAGCGCCGAGTGAACGGCGTTGCCGAACGGGTCGAAGATGGCGGCGACGTCGAGGTCGATGTCGCCCTCATGCCGCCAGACATTTCCGGCCGGCAGCGCGATGTACTCGGCGAACGCCCCCGGGTAGTTGACGCCCACCCCCTTGGTGTGCGCGCACTGGACGCGCCGGCCGGCCATGCAGTTACGGCAGCGGCCGCACACCAGATGGCCCTCACCGCTGACAAGCTGGCCCGCGCGGAGTTCTTTCACGTCAGACCCGGTATCCACGATCTCGCCGACGAACTCATGCCCGATCACCAGCGGCACCGGCACGTTCGCCTGCGCCCAGCTGTCCCAGTCGTAGATGTGCAGGTCCGTGCCGCAGACACCGGTTCTGAGCACGCGGATCAGCACGTCGTCCCGGCCCAGACCGGGGACGGGCACGTCCTCGAGCCAGAGGCCGGGCCCGGCTTCGGCTTTGACCAGGGCCTTCATCCGCTGCTCGCTCCCGGGGTACGCGCTCCTGGCGGGCCGCTGTGGCGCTCAGCGCTTCCTTCCCAGCCGGCCATGCCGTCTGCTCCCGCCTGCCCAGCACCCTATCCCCGCCGGTTAGTGCTTGCCTTCCAGCCCGGTTTGCGGAATCGTCCAGCAGGAGCGGTGGGAGGATCCCGATGGCGATAATCCCGGCGAGTATCAGGAGTGCGTACCGCAGTGGGCTGGAGTGACCGAACTGCGCCGGCGGGATGAACCCGATCACCAGCGCGGCCACCGATGACACGGCGCCGAGCAGGCACAGCAGCCCCAGTGCCGGAGCCCGGTAACCGCGCGGATGGTCCGGCTGGGAACGGCGCAGCCTGATCGCGGCGACGAACATCAGCACGTACATGATCAGGTACACCTGGGTGGCCATGGCGGCGAAGATCCAGTACGCGTGCGAAACGCTCGGCAGGAAGGCATACAGCAAGGCGAGACCGTGATCACGGCGCCCTGTGCGGCGAGAATGCGCACCTCGATGCCTTTGCCATTCACCCGCTGGAAGTAAGGGGGGAGAAATCCCTGCTCGCGCCCGATCCGCAGCAGTCCCTCCGATGGGCCGTCCAGCCAGGCCATCATCCCGGCGAGCGCGCCGACCGCCAGCGCGACCGCGATCAGCGGCACGGCGAAGGAGAGGCCAAAGTGAGCCAGCAGGCTGCTGAAGGCCTGCATGACGCCGGCGGTGAAGCTGATCTGGGTGGCGGGAATCACCCAGGAGATCGCCAGCGTCGGGAGGATGAACACGGCCAGGACCAGCGCCATGGCGAGGAAGATGGATTTGGGGAAGTCACGCCCAGGGTTCCGGAGTTCGTCTACGTACACGGCGTTGACTTCGATGCCCGCGTAGGTGAAGAAGCTGTTGACAACCAGGGCGATGCTGGCAAGCCCATTCCAGGCCGGCAGCAGATGAGACGCGGTCATCGGCGCGGCTGAGTGGTTCCCCTGGAGCAGGTAGGCGATGCCAAGCGCGACCAGGATCGCGCCCGGGATCAGCGTCCCGAGCATGGTCCCGCCGGACGACAGTTCGGCCACCAGCGCTGCCCCGCGCGAGGACAGCAGAACGCCGCCCCAGAACAAGATGATGATGACGACCGCGTTGTAGACGCCGTTACCGGCCAGCGGCGGGTCGGTGACATAGGCGAGCGTGCCGGCGACGTAGGCGAGCAATGCCGGGTAATAGAAGATCGTCTGGGCGAACTCGCACCACACCGCCAGCAGCCCCATGGGGGCGGAGATGCCTGCCTCCACCCAGTTGTAGATCCCGCCCGGCCAGCCCGACGCCAGTTCCGCCGCGACCAGCGATACCGGCAGCAGGAACACCAGCGCGGGCAGTACATACAGGAACACCGAGGCGAGACCGAAGACCGCCATCGCCGGGGCCGACCCCAGGTAGCCGACCGATCCCACCGTCATCATCGCCAGCGCCGGCCAGGTGATGAGCCCCCGCGGCCGGCCCGCCACCCGGCGGGCCAGGCGTGGCCGGCCGTGATCGAGGGCCATAGCCACAGCGACCGCTGGCCGCGGCTGACGGCGCCTGCGCACCCACACGGTTACCGCCGCTGGACCCGGGCGCGGACCGGCAGGCGGCGTGCGGCCAGATCACCCGGGCTCACCGCTGGCGCGGATCGGGCAACGCAGGCTGGGCCGGGTCTCATCCGGGATCCTGGTAGCGAAGGTTGGCCGGTGCGGAGCGTCAGGCAGCGTGACTCGCGGCCAGGGGCTCCGCGACTGCCGCAAAGCCCCTGGCCATGAGCGGAGGCTCGGGGATTTGAACCCCGGAAGGGCGCGAACCCTAACCGCATTAGCAGTCCCGTCTGCGAGCCTCAACCGGGCGCAAGTCGAAACAAGCCGCTGCTATCCGTGCAGGTCAGAATGGATGCGCAGGGCAAGGCGGTGAAAGCCGGCGCAATCCGGCGGATACGGCTTGTGCCAGCAATGTGCCAGCACGGGGCATCGATGCGGTGACCTCCAGGTAGACGTCTTCATCGCTGTCGATGAGCTGGCACTGTTCGTCGCCCCTGCCGACCGGTGGGCACTGCGCTCGCGGGCAGCCGCCTGAAGGGGGACCCTCGCAGATTCTGGCGGTGTCGGTCGCGGGCAACGTCGGCCACGTCGCCGGGCACTCACTGGCCAGCCGGGCCACGGCCGCCGTGCCGCCCATCGCCGCCGCTGCGGCCCTGGCGGTCGGGCTCGGGGGGCTGAAGCGGGTGGTCGAGCACCATCACAGCCAGCCCGCACCCGCCCGCGTATCCCCGTACCAGTCGGGCTAAAGGGCAAGGCCATGAAGTTAAGGGGTTGGCCCTGGCGGCAACAGGCGGCCGGGTGTGGTCACGGGGCGGTTCTCAGTGGGTGTGCTGGAGTGCCCTGGACAGGGGTTCGGAGAGCGGGACGGTTCGGGGCAGCAGTGTCCCGTCAAAGTAGCTGGGTTTGTGCTGGCGTAGCAGTTGTTCGCCGCCGGTTTCCCAGGAGAAGCCGCGTTTGCGCTTGAGGAGTCTGGCGAAGACTGCGCTGGCCTTGGCCGGATCGCGGGCGGCGAGCCGCCGCAGCGGTTCGGGTGAGGTGTCGGGGTCGCGCAGGAAGCCGGACAGGGTTTCGCGGTAGCGGCGGCGGGTGATCAGCGCGGGGTCGCTGAACAGTTCCTCAAGGAGGTGGTAGCCGGGGTAGAAGCTCAGTCCTTCGCCTGCGGCGAAGTGGATAGCGACGCTGTCAGCGGCGAGCAGGTCGTCGGGGAGGTCCAAAGGGGCGATCGGGGGTGGTTCCGCGCCACGGCGGGTCTGCTGGGCCAGGTGGCGGTGGAATGCCTCGACCTTGCCGGGTACTTCGGTACCGGGGACGACGATAAGGTCGGCGCCGAACAATTCCACGAACGTCTCATGATGCTGGGCAAGGATGCGGCGGGCCTCGGCGAGTTTGGCGGGATTGCGGAAGACCGCTTCGGGGTGGCGCATTGCTTGCTTGGCGGCGGCTGCCAGCATCTGGTCACGGACAGCGGCGGGGAAGGCGGCCGGGTTGCCCGAGACCATCCAGTCCTCGCCGGCCCGCACTAGCCGGCCTACAAGGATCATGCCTTTTTTCAGCGGCTTGAACGCCCGGCGGCCCAGGTTGGACCGGGCCCGGTAGGTGAGCTCGTCCAGGAGGTTGAACAGCACCAGCGCGTCGCGGTCCTTGCCGGTGATATCAAAGACACCCTCGATGACGTCTCGCCAGCCCAGCAGCATGTCCCGATCAGCGCCGGTCAGCTCGGGATGGGCCGCGGCAAACGCTTCGACCACCGTCCTTCCTGACGGCAGCCGATGCTGCAACGCGAAGTGATCAAGGACCATGGAGAACATCGACTCGTCGGTCACCACCCCGCCCGGGAAGCTCCGCGCGATCACCGCCGACAATTCGCGATCGAAGCGGGGCGACAGGGCAAAGTCCACCAGCATCCCTTTGAGGTCCCCGGCCCGGTCCAGCAAATCCACGTGCTACCTCCTGCTCCCGGGCGGCGATTCCCCTAGGCGACCCTATCCAGGCCCGGGCTGCCGGTGCTGCCGCTGGCGGTGAACCGGCACTCCCGGAGATCCGCGGACAGCGCTGACAGCCACCGGTAGAACGAGCGTTCATAGGGACGCCGCTTGCCCCTAAGGAGGCTCCACTGTCCGGTCAGCGTGTCATTACCCGCGAGATCGCGGTAGCCGATGGCGTCTTCGCGCCGGGCCATCTGGGCGAGCTGACGCAGATCGTGCCGTTCGAGATGGTCGATGCGGTCCTGGCCGGCTGCGGGGCCACTCAGCGGCGGCTGCGCAAGCTTCCCGCCCGGGTGGTGGTCTACCTGCTGCTGGCGGCCGCGCTGTTCGAGGAGCGTGGCTACCCGGCTGTGTGGGCCAGGCTCACCGCCGCCCTGGGTCCTTTGCGCCTGCCGTCGATCACCGCCACGGCGCTATGGCACGCCCGTGCCCGGCTTGGGGTGCGCCCGCTGCATGCCCTGTTTGACTTGCTGGCCCGCCCGGCCGCCGCGATCCGCACCGCTGGGGCCCGCTGGGCCGGCCTGCTGGTGGTCGCGATCGACGGCACCTGCCTGGACGTCCCCGACGACCCGGCCACCCGGGCCCGGCTGGGCAAGGGCTCCAACCAGTACACTGCCGCCTCCGGCTACCCGCAGATCCTGCTGGTCGCGCTCGTCGCGTGCGGCACCCGGGCGGTCATCGACGCCGTCTTCGGCCCGCGCAGCGGTGGCGAGACCGGCTACGGGCAGCGGCTGGCCCGCTCGCTGCGCCCTGGCATGATCGTCCTGCTGGACCGCGGCTTTACCTCCAACGCCTTCCTGGAAACGGTCGCCGGCACCGGCGCCGCGCTGCTGGCCCGGCTGTCCGCCAGCCGCAAGCCACCGGTCCTGCGCCGCCTCCCCGACGGCTCATTCCTGTCCCGGCTCGGGACAGTGGAGGCCCGCATCATCGAGTGCGAGATCACCATCGCCACCGCGGCCGGGCGGCACACCGGCATCTACCGGCTGGCCACCACCCTGCTCGATTCCCGCCAGCACCCCGCGTTCGAGCTGGTCAAGCTCTACCACGAGCGCTGGGAAATCGAGTCCGCCTACTTCGCCTTGAAAAAGACCATGCCCGGCCGCCGCGTCCTGCGCTCGCGCACCATGCCCGGCATAGCCCAGGAGATCTACGCCCTGCTGACCGCCTACCAGGTGATCAGGATCGCCATCGCCGACACCACCATCACCGCCCCCGGCACCGACCCCGGCCGGGCCAGCTTCAGCATCGCCCTCCAGGCCGCCCGCGACCAGATCATCCAGGCCGCGAACGTGCTTGCTGGCACCGTCATCGACCTGGCCGGTGTCATCGGACGCGCCGTCCTTGACCACCCCATGCCCCCGCGCCGCCTGCGGGTCAGCCCCCGAGCCGTCAAGCGGCCGCTATCCCGCTACGCCTGCAAGAGCCTGCGCGTCAACCGGCGCACCTGCAAAGCGACCATCAGCATCGACATCTTGACAGCGCTACCCAACCCATAACTTCATGGCCTTGGGCTAAAGGGTCACGGCGAGGCAGCTACCGAGCGGTTCGCCGCCGAGCTGGGCCGTGGTGAGGTGCCGGGTATCAGGCGTATCCGCCGGGAGATGAAGGTCGGCCAGCCCCGTGCCCAGGAGGTACGGGCGTACCTGGCCAGGCTCGCCGGATCGGGGAACAGCCATGTAACACCTTGCGTTACAGGGCTGGGTACCGAGGAAGATGATCATGACTAAGAGCGGTGTAACCGGCGGCCAGGGAGATGGCCTACGCAAGACTCTCGTCATCTACAGCAATGGCGAGCGGATCGGCCGGATCGAGCTGTCAAACGGTGTCCTGATCGGCCACCCCTGGGCCGTGCAGGACATGTGCCGGTCCAAGCTGAGGCTAGCTGGCGGTGACGCAGCGGCTGCCTACGACATGCTCAACGGCTACAACAACGGCTACATCGAGATTTTCCCCACCGAACAGGACCCGCGCCGGGACGATCCTCGCCACCGGGCGGCTGGCAGCGGACTGCATGGGCAACGGGTCATGACCAAGCGACTCGGCCACCACCCACCGAGAGACGAGATGCTCCCGGGGCTGGAGGACTTCGAGATGCACGCGAGCGAGCAGCGCCAGGAGGACGAGGACGAGGGCAGCTGACCAGGCTGCGCAGAGACGGGCGCCCCACTGGCTACGGCTGGCGGGGCGCTCCGTTTGTGTCCGATGCGGGGTGCATGCTGGGCTGGTGAGTCCGCTGAATGAGCCCGATGAGCCGGTCCTGCTCGAACTAGGTCGGCTGACCTGGGCAGCGATCAATCTGGAAGACGTCGTTCCCACGATGAGGCGCGCCCTCGGCCCGGCACCGGAGCGCCTCGAACGCGGGCCGATCTCAGGTTGGATCAGGGATGCTCTCGAAGTCCTGAGCGGCTGGCCGGAGTCAGAAGTCCAGAGGACCGCCAGCCGATGGTTCAATGCCGCCTGGGAAGCCTTGGAGGACCGGAACCGCGTCCTGCATTCCGTGCCTGTCACGTTGACGGTGCGGTCACAGAGCACGGCCAGGCCTTGGAACACCTTCCCCGGCGCGAGGGTGAGTCCTTCAGCCGGATATTCCTGACCGTGGGCGAGCTGCGCCGTGTGCGCCAGAAGCTGGCAGAGGCACGGGATGGCTGGGTTGACATCTGCCGTGCCCTGTCGGAGGAAGGCAAGCGAAACGGCAGCGTGTGAGGTACGCGCTCACTTACGCACGAACGTCCCGCGTCCGGGCACGGTGTAGATCAGCCCTTCATCCCGCAGCAGCCGCAGTGCCCGCTTGACGGTTGCGGCCGACAGCTCGCTTTCGCCAGCCAGTTCCGTGATCGACGGGACTCGCGGGCCGAGTTTCCCGGCCTTGATCTGCTGGCGCAGGATGCCCGCTAGCTGCACATACGGGTGCTCCGGCGAGTCGTTGTCGATCTTCACCCGATCACAGTACGAGCCGGGGCAGGGCCAAGCTAGACCAGGTTAGATGAGCTGTGGTGTAGTTAGATGAGGTTAGCTGATCTAGGCTGAGCACGTTCGCTGACAAAATGGCGGCCCCGCCCGGTGCGCGAACACCAGACGGGGCCTCGGGATCACCTCAGCTAGGGAGGATCACCCGTGGAACCCATCATTCCTGCGTCCGGCAACGGCCCGTGGCGCATCCTCATACTCGACCGCGACCCAGACGACCCGAAGTGGATTCTGGCGACGGTCACCCTCCCGTCCGACGTCCGCCCGGCGCTGCTGGACGCCGCAGGCGGCAACGCAGGCGGGCAGGCCGCAGCCGCCTGGGTGGCCGGGCTCACCGGCCGCCCGGTGACCCTGGTGCCCATCCATGACGTCCTGGCGTGGCGGGTTGACGAGGGTGGTGCGCAATGAAGATCTCCGCCTACCTGCGGGTGTCCACCGACACCCAGGCAGAGCATGGCCTGGGCCTTGACGTCCAGCGCCAGGCCATCCGGGCCTGGGCTCGCCCGCATGGGCACCGGTCACCAGCTGGCACACCGACGCCGGGATCAGCGGGAGCAACGGCCTGGACTCGCGGGAGGCCCTGCCCGATGCCGTGGCTGAGGTCCGTGATCACCGGGCGGCTGGCCTGGTGGTCTACCGGCTGGACAGGCTGGCCAGGGACCTGATCTTGCAGGAAACCCTGCTGGCCGAGATCACCGCGGCGGGCGGGCAGGTGTTCTCCACCATGCCAGGCGAGCAGGCGGTGATCGAGGATGATCCCGAGGACCCCAGCCGCCGCCTGATCCGCCAGGTGCTCGGGGCGGTGGCCGAGTACGAGCGGTCCCTGATCAGGCTCAGGCTGCGGAATGGCCGCCGCCGCAAGGCCGAACGGGGGCGGGTACGCCTACGGCTCACCGCCGCTGGGCTGGCGCGCTGAGGCCCGCGAGCTGGTGCCCGAGCCAGCCGGGCAGGCCGCCCTGGCCCGCATACACGAGCTGCGGGCAGCCGGGCAGTCGGTCAGGTCGATCGCCGCGGCGCTCACGGCTGAGGGCCACCGGCCCAAGCGGGGCGGGCGCTGGCACCCGGAGACGATCCGGCGGATCATCAGCCAATTGACCGATACGGGCGGCACTGAGACGGCACCGGCCAGACACTGAACACCGGTAGCCTCGGCGAGCTGGCCGAGTACCTCGAAGAGGAGATCGAGGTTAGAGCGTTCACGGGCCACGTGCCGCTCAGGGCAGCTCATGCCATTTGCTGGGCTGTGCAGCGAAGGCCCGGATGCGCCGCAGGGCGCAGAGTCCGGGCCTTCTGCCACGTGGTCAGCAGGACGGGTCGTAACCGCCAACGGATGCGCAGGTCGGCTGACGCCGGTTGGCGAGATGCTGTTAAGCGCATTGAGCAGGTGGCTGACCTCCACCGCGCTCGCCCGGTCAGCTGCCGCCGCGGGCACTATTCGCGGCGATCACTCGTTGTATGCACAGCAGAACATCGTGCTACGGATCCGGCTCACCGGACTCTGCCGAACAGAAATCGAACGGGTAATCAGGAACCTCTTTCCTCACCTCGTTCGGGGCGGCCCGGCACTGGTCGGTGAAGGACAAGGGCCGTCGCTCTCGCTGACAAGGGCGTGAGCTGCGGTGGCAAGACCACAGATCATCCAGCAGGGCCAATTCCTGGAAGATTCTCGTTCCTCATGAGCAACGCGCTGGCGTTTCTGGGCCGTGACATGGCGGTCGATCTGGGCACCGCGAACACCCTGGTCTACGTCCGGGGGCGCGGGATCGTGCTCAACGAGCCCTCCGTGGTGGCGCTGAATACCAACACCGGCCAGATCGTCGCAGTGGGGGTCGAGGCGAAACGGATGATCGGGCGGACGCCCGGCAATATCGTGGCCATGCGCCCGCTCAAGGACGGTGTCATCGCCGACTTCGACGTGACCGAGCGGATGCTGCGCTACTTCATCCAGAAAGTGCACCGGCGCCGGCACCTGGCCAAGCCGCGGGTGGTCGTGGCGGTGCCCAGCGGCATCACCGGTGTGGAGCAGAGCGCCGTCAAGGAGGCAGGCCATCAGGCTGGCGCCCGCCGGGTCTACATCATCGAGGAACCGATGGCGGCCGCCATCGGAGCCGGGCTGCCTGTCAACGAGCCAACCGGGAATATGGTGGTGGACATCGGCGGCGGCACCACCGAGGTCGCCGTCATCTCGCTGGGCGGCATCGTAACCTCTCAGTCGATCCGCGTTGCTGGAGACGAACTCGACCAGGCGATCATCACCTTCGGCAAGAAGGAGCACTCGCTAATGGTGGGCGAACGCACCGCCGAGGAAATCAAGATGGCCCTGGGGTCCGCGTACCCGTCGGTGGATGAGCCGCACGCGGAGATACGCGGCCGGGACCTCGTGAGCGGCCTGCCGAAGACCATCGTGATCTGCGCGGAGGAAATCCGGCGCGCCATCGCGGAGCCAGTCAGCCTGATCGTCAACACCATCAAGTCAACGCTCGACAAGTGCCCACCCGAACTGGCCGGGGACGTGATGGACCGGGGGATCGTGCTGACCGGCGGCGGTGCGCTGCTACGCGGGCTGGACGACCGGCTGCGGGAAGAGACCGGCATCCCCATCCACATGGCCGACAACCCGCTTGATTCGGTGGTGCTCGGCACCGGCAAGTGCGTGGAGGACTTCGACACCTTGCGGCAGGTGCTGGTGCCCGAGTCCAGACGCTGACCGCCCCGGCAGGGGGCCGCCGGTTCTGCCAAGCGAGGATGCTAGCCCGGCCGGTGCGCTCACTTTGGGCTGTTTCGGGCGTGCACCATCCAGCTCACGATGATCCGGCCCGGTCCCCACGGGTGCCCGTTCGCGCACTCCTGCGGGGAGCACCACCAGTCCGGCCGTCGCAGCGGCGTCAGTGGGGCATCATTCGCAGCCCGGCATCGAGCCGGATCGTTTCGCCGTTCAGGTAGGGGTTGCGCACGATCTCCAGCACAAGCGAGGCGAACTCGGGTGTGCCGCCGAACCGGTGCGGCGAGGCCATCGCCTGGACGAGCGCGGCCCGCGTCGACTCCGGCACGAGGCTGAGCATCGGGGTCTCGAACAGGCCAGGGGCGATCGACATGACCCGGATGTCCCGCGCTGCCAGGTCCCGTGCGGCGGTGAGGGTCAGGCCGACGATGCCCGCCTTGGAGGCGGCGTAGGCCGCCTGCCCCACCTGCCCTTCGTAGGCGGCGATCGACGCGGTGTTGATGATGACGCCGCGCTCGGTGTCGGCCCGGCCCGGGTCGTCGGCCAGTGGCTCGTTCGCCGCCATGGCCACCGCGGCAAGCCGCAGCATGTTGAACGTGCCCACCAGGTTGATGTCGAGGATCTGGCGGAAAAGGGCCAGGTCGTGTGCCTTTCCGTTGCGGTCCACGATCCTGGCGCCCCAGCCCACGCCAGCGCAGTTGACCAGCACCCGCAGTGGCCCGAGCGCCGCCGCCTGGTCGACCGCCGCCTGGACGTCGGCCTCGCTGGTGACGTCGGCCCGTACGAAGGTCCCGACACCGGCACCGGCGAGCTCTTGGCCCGCCTCCTGGTTGGTGTCGGCCAGCACCACCTTCGCGCCGGCCGTGTGCAGGCACTCGGCGGCGGCCCGGCCCAGGCCGGACGCGGCGCCGGTGACCAGCGCGACTGCTCCGTCGATGCGCATCGCGGCCTCCGGGTTACTCGTGCACGTAGGTACCGGGGGCTGGGCCGAGCGGAGGGTATTTCTTATTGCCGAGCAGGACTGGATCGTCCGCTGCGACCCAAAGCGCTTGGTTGACTTCCCGCAAGCTCATCTGACATGACCTGGCCAAGGAGCGGCACACGCTCAGGTACGGCTCCCAGTCTTTCAGCCGAAAAGACCTGGGGCCGGCGGGCATCAGCCCAAGTGCCCGCAAGGACTTCAATGCCCTGGTGTCGGCAATGGTGAACTCTTGCGGGTGGCAGGCGGCCAGGATGACACTGCCCATCGCCGGGCCGAACCCGAAAATGCCGGTGCGCGCCGAAAGGATCAAGAGCGGCCGGTAGTCTCCTGCCGCTGCCAAGGCCGAACGGATGACGTCTGCGGCGCCCGCGACCGGCGGCCGTCCTCGCCATCGCTCGCTCGAAACCCCCGACAGCGCCCGGGCCTTGCGGTGGGGCATTGACCGAAACTTCCACCCGATCAGCTCTATGACCTGCTCGCGATCGAGCGCTTCGACGCCAGCGAATCGCGCCAGCCACTTGCCCTCATCGGCGCGCACGGCAGCATTGTGCTCAGCAGTGGCGGCTGGGTGTGGGTACTGCGCCCGCCAGGCCGCGAGCTGCGCACATGCAGCGGTGCGCTGCGGGAAATTCTGGCCCGCGGGCAGTACCGGAAGTGCTGTGCCAGCGGGATGGGCCAGGGCACAGCCGAGCCGGGCGATAAAGCTGCGGACGGTCACGGCGGCGAAGCAGCGCACGATGGCCGGGTCCAGCGCCGCTCCTGCCTGGCCCGGCAACCGGTATACCCCGGCGAGGGTGAGCGCCGTGGTCTTCGCCCCGGCCGGGGACAGCGTCAGGTCGGCATCCAGAGCCGGGAACACGGCGCCGTCGGGTCCGATCGCATCCCAGCGCAGCCAGAGCCGGGCACAGCCCTGCTTTTCGATGAGATCTCCGGGCCGCACCCCAGCCAGCCGGGACAATCCTGCCACGGGTCCCGCCGCCTCCGCCAGGCCGGTGATCCCCTCGCCATAGGCACATTCGGAGGCACCCAGCAGCACGCCGTCTCCGGCCAGGCGCCCCAGCCGGGCCCTGGCGGCATCAAAGCTGACGTCCAGCAGGAGGTGATCGCCGACGAACATACTTCCGCCCATACCGCCAGTCCACTCATCTGACGCCCGCCTGGGCAGGGCCAGAGGTCATGCCAGGACATGCCAGACGTCCGGCAGCAGCGGGGATTAACCAAGGCTCACACGCGCCTACCGCCCCCCGGGAACCGGCCGGCACCGTGCCGGAGAGACCGGCAGGGCACAGGCGGCCCGGGTCGGACGGTCGGCCAGGATGAGGATGCGACCGCTCAGGGCGTTCCCAGCTCTGGGGCGGGATGCCACCAGCGGCTGCCGTTCTCGGCGGGCACCGGGCTGGTAATCGCGTCAGCCATGCCCTGCATGAGGTGGCGGATCGTCGCGGTGGCTACCGCGTGCAGCAGGGCGGTGTCCAGCGCGGCACCCAGGCGTCCAAGCGGGGGCCGGTAGGAGCCGGCCAGCGCCAGCCGGGCCGTTTCCTCTCCTGCGGGGCTGATGGTGATGGTGGCATCCAGCACCGGGAACATCCCGCCGGTGCTGCCCGCGGCCTCCCAGCGCAGGCCAACGCTCATGTGTGTCGTCCCGGTAGATGGGATCGAGGAAGCTGACCTGCACCAGCTTGGTCACGACCCCACTAGCCGGACCGACCCGAAGCAGCCCGGTCACGGTCTCGCCATAGGCGGCCTCCGACGCCCCGGCCAGCCAGTTGCCCTGCAGCAGGCTCACGAACCGGGCCTGGGCCTGGCGGGACCCGGTACCGACAATGACGTCCTCGGCGAGGAACATGCCCCAACCGTCGTTGCCGCCAGAACCGCCGCGCAGGGCCGAACGTCCCCCCGTTGGTCCTGGCCCGAGTCCTCGCAGGGCATTCTCTGCTGTGCGTTCGAGGTCGTGCTTGTGCCCCCGGGCCTGGGCCGGTCTGGGATGGCGGTTCATTCCGGTTTGCTGGTGACTGGCCAGGTGTGGACTGGCAGCCCGGTCTCTGCGCACTGGAGGTAGCGGTCGAGCATGACGGCCAGCGCCCGCTCCGGTTCGTGATGCCGCCTGGCGGCGGCGAGTGTGGCGCGCTGCCAGGCGGCGCCGGTCTGGCCCGAGGCTGCCCGGGCGGAGATCACTTCGAGCAGCCCGTCCGCCTCTGCCGCTGCCACGCCGGCCTGGAGCAGCCCTTGCCGGGCCGCCGGCACCAGTTCGGCCACAAGCTTGGCGGCGGTGAGCGTCCGCATCTGGTCGCGGTGCTCAGCTGGCCAGTTCAGCCGGGCGGACAGGCCCTGCTGGGCGGCGCGGTAGAAGCTGTGATCGGCTCGCTCGAACGGCAGCGCGTAGGTCCACCGCTGGTCCTGCTCGGCCAGCCACAGGGAAAGGCCGATCAGGAAGGCGGCATTGGCGAGCATGTCGATCACGGTCGGCCCAGCGGGCAGGGCCCGCATCTCAATCCGCAGATGCCCGCCCGCCGCGGCGTCGTAGATGGCACGGTTCCAGCGCCACACCGTGCCCTGATGCAGCCTGAGCTCATCCAGCGGCGGCGCCTGCCACCGGGCATTGTTGGCCTGCCGGCCAGGGTTGCCGAGCACCGGCAGCAGCGGCCGGTGCAGCCGGACGCTCTCGGTGAACAGTTCCAGCGGCCCGCCGCGGAGCCAGCCCGTTCCCAGCGCGGAGCGGGCCGGGCGGCGGCGCGGCTCAAGATTGCCGCGGTCGTCGACCGACTGCTTGAACACTGCGATCCGTGTCTCCTCCCACAGCCGGTGGCCAAGGAACGTGGGCGAGTTGCCGGACACGGCCAGCGCGGGTGCCGTGGCCAGCTGGACCGCGTTGTAAGTGCGCGTGAAGTCGGCCGGATCGACCCGGAGGTGGATCTGGAACGAGCTGTTCGCCCCCTCCGGCGCGATGTCTTCGCTGGCCATCGCGAGCGGGTCTTCGCCGGCGATCCGGATGTTCACTGGGTCCCGGCGGAGCCGTCGCAGGCCGCGGTCCAGCGCCCGGTACCGCGGCACGTCCGTGATGACGCTGGGACCGAGGTCAGCCGGCCTCAGCGTGGGCAAGATGCCAATCACCGCGGGCCGGCCGGCATGGTGCCGGGCGGCGCCGGCCACGTGATCAAGCAGCACGTTCAGCTCGCCGCCGAGCGCGGCAAATGGCTGGCCGACCAGCAGGACCGGTGTGGCGTTGAGTTCCAGGTTGAACCGGTCGAGCTCCAGGGTGACCCGCGGATCGGCCACGGCGGCACGGATGGCCTGATTGTGCGGCAGTGGCCGGGCCGCACCATCGACCAGGAACAGTTCGAGCTCGGCGCCGACCGTGGCGGGGCCAGCCCCAAAGCCCGGCCGCTCCAGCAGCTGCCCGAGCGTGGCCAGGCATTCCTCGAGCCGTTCGGCGAAACGCTGGTAATCCCGCTCGCCGAACTCCTCCTTGCCTATCTCCGTTCCCATGGCCGGACCTCACCGCTGCCCCGTGCGAAGGGGTCACTGGGTGCCCAGATCCGCCGGCCCGTCACCGCCGCGGGCAGGATGCGGACATAGTGGGCCTTGACGCCCGGTGCCCCGGGGTCCAGCGGGAGTTTGCGCAGACGCGCCAGCTCTGCCGGGTCGGTGACCTCGATCGCCTCACCGCGGACCAGCACGCTCCAGCCGGTATGAGCTGCGGTGTCGGTCCCGTCGACCTCGAACGCGACCCGGCTGGCCCGGCACGCCGCGTCGAGCTTGGTTCCCTCATCCGTGCGGAACACCACCATGTGGCGGTCGAGGACGAAGTTGACCGGAAACACCACTGGCCCAAGGTCGTCCACGACAGCCACCCGGCCCAGCCGCTCCCGGGCCAGCAACTCGAAACACTGCGACTTCGGCAGCTCCTGCCAGCGGGCCTGGCGTGCCGGTTCGTCACCCATGGCTGATGCCGGCCTCTTCGGCACCGTCTCCGGCCAGGACGTCGCCGGGCGGGCGCCGGACACTGGCCGCCGCCTGGGTGACAGTCCCGAACCGGAGCACCATCTGCGGGTAAGCCCCATCGCTCAGCTGTGCCCGGATGGCCTCCCGGAGCCAGCGAAGCTCCAGCGGCTGGGTGTGCAAAGCGGCCGCGCCCCCGCCGCTGCTGGCGGTGAGCAGGATCCGCTGCAGCGCCTGCCCGGCGCTGATCCAGTCCGCCGGGCGGTCATGGGTGGTGGTGAGCAGGGCGGCGATCCCGGCGGATCTGGGCCACGGCGCGGTGCTGAGCGGCGGCAGGCCCCAGCCGTGGCCGTGGGCGAAGTCCCGGCCGGGGAAGTCCGGGTCGGTGTGCTCGGCCCGTGCCGGGTAAGCGGCCGGCGGCACACCGTCGGTCCGTGCGCTGCCTGGAGGGGACACCCACCGGGCCATTTCCCGGACGTAGCCGTTGTCGAGCCGCTGGGCGCGTTCCGCGGTCTGGATGGCCGAGGCGAGCGCGGCCCGCCGCCCACCGTCGGCGACGATGCGCAGCATCGCACCATAGCGGGCGGCGCTCTCGCGGAGGGCCGAAAGCAGGCCTGGCGGGAGCGGCACCAGGTCGAACCCGCCGCGGTGCGTCCGCCGCAGCCGGACCTGGCCGAACAGCCGCTGCTCCAACCCGGTGCGGGCTGCCCGCTGCTGCCAGCTCACCCGCGCGACCAGCAGCGGCTGTCCCGGATCGGGCAGCACCGAAGTCTCCGGGATGTAGCCAAGTGAGCGCAGGGCCAGCCGGGCCGTGAACAGCGCGGCGCCGCAGCTGATCATCATCTCCCGGCCGCCGGGGTCGGCCACCGTCAGCTGCCGCCCGGCGTCGGCATGCAGGCTGATCTGCTGCCCGCAGGCGGTGAACCGCCAGGGCTGGGTGTTGTGCACCGACGGCGCCCACACCGCCGCCGTCACCGCGTAGCTGGCGATCTCCGCCGCGGTCAGCGGCGCTGGGTGTACCAGTTCCCCGTCAGGCGGCCATGTGCCGCTCATGACGGCTCGCGGGCGAGGCAGGCGGTGATCGCCCATGCCGCCAGTTCACTCCCCGGACACCACGGAGGGCAGTCCCGAAGGTCCGTGGTCCGCAGGACCTTCGCCCAGCTCCTCGCGCCAGATGCGACGAGTGGCTGGCATGCGGGCGGAGTCTGGGCAGATCGGCGGTGAAGGGGCATCATACGGCTACGCCCGTCAACATGTGGTGTCGGGGTTCTCGGCGCAGTGAGCGGCGGCCGCTGCGCCTGGGGGAAGGCGGATGCCGTGAGCCTGGTCAAAGCGGTGGAGGTGCCACGGCGACCCGTTTCCCTGCTGGAGCCGATCATCGGCGGCCCGCGGTACCAGCAGCTGCGCGAGGCAGCCGACGAGGTCCGGCGGCTGCTGGCCGGGCGGACGATCTGGAACGTCAACTCGACCGCCACCGGCGGCGGGGTGGCCGAGATGCTGCAGGTCCTGGTCGGTTATGTCAACGATTTCGATATCCCGATCGGCTGGCTGGTGATCAGTGGCGACGCCGAGTTCTTCGCGATCACCAAGCGGCTGCACAACCAGATCCACGGCGATCTTGCCGGGGGACCACTAGATGCGGCGCAGGCTCATCACTACACGCGGATGCTGACGGCCAATGCGGTGGAACTGCTCGGCCAGATACGGCCCGGCGACGTCGCATTGCTGCACGACCCGCAGACCGCCGGCCTGGCCGGGCCACTAGCGAGGGCGGGCGCCCTGGTGGTGTGGCGCTGCCACATCGGTGTCAGCTGGGAGAACAGCGCCACCCGGGCGGGCTGGGATTTCCTGCGGCCGCACCTCACCGCGGCGGAACGGCACGTGTTCTCGCGCCGGGAGTATGCGCCGGCCTGGCTCCCCGATGGCACGGTCTCGGTCATCCCGCCGTCGATCGACCCGTTCTCCCCGAAGAACCAGGACCTCGACCCCGCCACCGTGCAGTCCATCCTCGCCACACTCGGCGTGCTCGACGGCGCCGTGCCGCACGCGTCCCCCAGTTTCGTGCGCCGCGACGGCGACCTGGACATCGTCACCCGGTCTGCGGAAATCACCGCCGACGGCCGCCCCGGCCCTGAGGATCCGGTGCTGCTCCAGGTCTCCCGCTGGGACCGGCTCAAGGACATGGCCGGGGTCATGCGCGGCTTCGCCGACCACGTCGTGCCCGACAGCGGCGGCGGGTACCTGCTGCTGGCCGGCCCGGCGGTCACCGGGGTGGCCGATGACCCCGAGGGCGCGGCCGTGTACGGCGAATGCCTGCTGCAATGGCACGACCTGCCGCCTGCCGCGCGCGCGCGCATCCTGCTGGTAACGCTGCCGCTCGACGACATCGACGAGAACGCCGCCATGGTCAACGCGCTGCAGCGGCACGCCACCGTCATCGCGCAGAAAAGCCTGGCCGAAGGCTTCGGGCTCACCGTGTCCGAAGGAATGTGGAAAGGCCGGCCCGTGATCGGCTCGGCGGTCGGCGGCATCATCGACCAGATCGCCGACGGCACCGGCCTCCTGCTGCCCGATCCGGCCGACCTCCGGGCCTTCGGGCAGGCAGTCCGCCGCCTGCTCACCGACCAGGCAGAAGCACTCCGGATGGGGCAGGCCGCCCACACCTACGTCCGCGAGAACTTCCTGGGGGACGTCCATCTGATGCGCTACGCACGGCTGCTCGGCGCACTCATCTCCGGGCGCTTAGCCTGACACGAGCGCAGCAAGCCGACAGTACCTGGCGGCAGCCGGAACATGTTGCAGTCGCACTGACATAGGAGATGAGCAAATGGTCGAGCCCACCGAAGGCGAACAGCCAGGCGCCATGACCCCGGCACACGCGCAGGCGATCATTGGCCTGTTCCGGGCTAGCCACCCGAGCGCGGCACCTGAGTTCAGCCACTTCGTCAACGGCATCATCCGCCGGCTGGGCGACGACGTTCCCGACCTTGACCAGGCCGCCGGGCGCTCAGGTGCGGCCGTGTCCCCGCAGGCAGCGCGGGCAGCGGTCGAGTTTGTCATGGCGGCGATGCTGATGGCATCCCGGTGAAACTGCATCAGGCAGGAGCCGGGCCCGTAACACAGGCCTTCTGACTCGCTGCAACGAGTTCCCAGCCCAACCGCAGCCGGGCCTAGGCCGAGATTGACAGAGGCTGGTGAATTGAGTGACCTGTACCTCGGTAACGGGCGAGGCGATGCTTTCGGGTCAGTAGCCTGCTGCGGTTTCGCGGAACGGCCTGGAACCGGATACAACGGTCCGGAACAGGTCCCGCAGCTGGTCGCTGACCCGCTCGCCGGTCAGATCCTGGGTCAGCGCGAGTTCCACCGCCCGTGCTGTGGGCAGGTCGAGGTGGGCCCGTTCGGCGAGGTGGAGGGCGGCTGGGGTGTTCGTCACCCCCTCGACGGTGCTGCCGATCGAGTGGATCGCTCCTTGGACGGTGGCGCCCGAGCCGAGCAGCCGCCCGAAGCGGCCGTTGCGGCCGTGCTGGCAGGTGACGTACAGATCCCCGGCGCCGGCGAGCCCGAGCACGGTCGCCGTGCGGCCGCCCTGCGCCTCGGCCAGCGCGAGCATGTCGAGCATGCCGCGGGCGAAGACCGCGGCGCGGGCGTTGGCATAGCTGGCGACCAGGGCGCTTTCGGCGAGCCGGTCGGACAGGCCCTCGGCGAGGCCGACGGCGACCGCCACCACGTTCTTGAACGCCGCTGCCGTTTCGGCCCCGGCGACGTCGCTGGTGGTGAACACCGCCGTGGTGGGCGAGGCGAGCGCGGCAGCGGCGCACCGGCGGGCCTGCTGGTCGTGGGACGCGCAGAGCAGGCCGGTCGGTGAGCCGGCGAAGAGTTCGGCGGCAAGCGCAGGCCCGGCCAGTGAGACCACCGGCACGTTCCCGAGCGCCGCCGCGGCCACCTGGCTCGGGGCCTGCAGCGTGTCATGGTCCCAGCCCTTGGTGGCCAGCACCCAGACCGCGCCGGGCGCGCCGGCGCCCGCGGCCTGGGACAGCACACGCGCCAGTCCTGCGCTGGACACCGCGACGAACACGACCGCGGCGGCCGACAGCGGCTCGGCCCATTCCCCGGCCGGGCGGCAGCGGACGTAGTGGTGAAACGGCATCCGCAGCGACGGATGCGGCAGCCCCCGCCGCCACGAGTCAACCACCGCCTCATCCTGCTCGGTCGCCAGCAAGATGCTGTCGGCGCCGTTGCGGGCCGTGTGCACCGCCAGGGCAGTCCCCATCGCGCCCGCACCCAGTACCGCAATCCGGCTGCCATCTGCCACGCCCCGAGCCTCACAACACGCCGGAAGGGCCGCCAGGGACCAACGCCCCGGAAAACCCGCCAACCGTCCGGTCATCGGATGGCACAGCTACTAGCAAAGACGTGACAGCGCAGGTCAGCAGGCTGCTGCCGCCTCGTGCTGCTGCTAGTACCAGGCCGACTGACACGGCGGCTCGGTGTGGGGCGCCAGGCGGTGGGACGGGACCGGCCAGGCAATCAACGCCGACACCCCCGAACACCTCACGGAATACATCGACGCGGCGGAAGCCGAAGCGGACTGAGCTAGCAGACGATAGCGCACACGCACTGGAGCCCCAGCCCTCTTGGAGGGAAGGCTGGGGCTCCTGCCTATCCAGGGGGAGGGCGTCGGCGTAGGCTCACTCGCAGAGGAACATCCCCATCAACCCTGCGCCGGGCCAGAGCAAGGGCGCAGGTGACCGCGTTGCTCCAGACCTTGGCGGCACGGCCAGTCAATGGCCGGATAGGACCCAAGGTGCCAACGATGTACACAGCAGCGACCTTCGGCGTGGCGGTACCGCAGCTGGATGAGCCCGGCGTCGTACAGCCGGTGCGCGGTCCCCCGCCCAGGACGGCAGGCGACCCGTCGGCGATGATGCGCCGGGCAGAAGATCGCCTCATCGCCGGGGGCATCCCTGCAATCGTGGTGCACCGGCTGTTCTCCGCGGGACTGGCTCTCGAATCGGCGCTGGGCCTGATGGGCGACCACCCTGTAGCTGGGAGAATCCAGGAATCGATCAGCGAGATTGATCTGGTGATCCGGGACTACAGGACCGCGCTGTTCGATCACCATCAACCCGATCCGCTCTCCGGCGTGCGGCTGAACTAGGGCCTTTCGGATTGCCGCCAGCCGCACTTCGTCGCCCGCGTGGTCGGCGGGCCGCTGTACTGCTGCACCGCCCGCGCCACCGCGTCAAGCACGGCCCTGCGGGCCGTCGCATGCGATGGCTTGGCCACCCTCGACCCGGAGGCCACTCATCAGGTCCCCGGTGCCTATGAGGAAGATGGGCAAGAGAAGTCTCCCGGCGTTTCATTCGTCCACGGCTGGCGAGCCCGGCCCCATGAGATCCGGGCCGGCTCCCGGGCGGGAGCGCTGCTGATGCCAGGTGCCGAGCATCTGTGCCCCGGCGACCAGCCAGGCGATGAAATAGACCATCGTGACCAGGAAGAGTATTTTCCCGATGGGCTGATTATCGGTGGGGGTGGGGGTGGGGACCGCAAGAGTGGCTGCAAGAAGGGCGGGGGTGATGAGCCCCCATGCGCTCCACGCGACTGCTGTGTCCACCGGCTGACGGGGCTGCGCCTGGGCAGGTTTGCGCACCGGCTGGGTCCTGGTCAGCCCGGCGGGGAGGTCAGCGGTGAGCGCGGCCAGCTCGGCGCAGGTCCGCGCGGCGAACGCCTGGCCCGCCCGCAGGTCCAGCTCCTCTTTGGTCAGCCTGCCCTGCGCGAACGCGGCCGAGAGCGTGCCGATGACCTGCTCGCGGTCGGCGTCGGAGGCCATGAGGCGGCCGGTCGGCTGAGGTGGTGAGAGGGCGTGGGGGCTGCGGCTGATGCCGGGCGATTTGCGGGCGAGTCCCCCGCCGAGGATGCCGAGCCAGGCGCCGAGGAATGGTGCGATCAGGAGCGCGGCCAAGGGCGTCTGACCCGCTTGGCCGACGCTGATTTCCACCCAGTACTCGTGCCGCAGGCCCGGCGGGATCACCTCCCGGTTCGGGTCGCAGGTTTCGCACCCGCCCCCGGCGATGTACCCGGCGCCGGGCCCGCCGCCAGCCGCCGGGGTGCCCTGGAGTGGCACGTGGTGCGGGAACAGCGCGATCGTGACCGAGGTGAGTACCGCCAGCAGCAGGGCAGCGGTCGCCGTGGCGCAGCTCGCGGCCAGGGCGCCCTGCCCGGTCGGGCCCAGGGCCGCCGGTCGCGTGTCCCGGGCGGCCAATCGCGCCGCCAGGAACCCGGTGGCAAGGGGCAGCGCCAGCGCTGCCAGCCCCCACCACTTCAGTGACGGGCCGTTGGGGTCGACGTGTACGCCGAGAGGTGCGAGTGGGTACAGCACACCGGCGGTGGCCGCGCCGAACCCGATTGCGGTCGGCAGGATCCGGCGGGCGAGCCGGACGCGTTGCTGGGAGGTCAGGATGAGCAGCCCGGCCACATAGGCGGCGATGACCAGCAGCAGCACGATCTGGAGGGCCCACACGGGGGGAATGACCGGGAAGTAGGCGCCGAGCTTGCTGCCAAGGCGGTCCTTCACGGCCTTGGCGGCGATCAGCGCGAGCACCATCGCGTACCCGCCCACCCGCGCCGCGCGCGGCGCCCAGCCGGAACGAACCGGCCCGAACTGCCGGCGGACCACCCACGGCAGCACGGCCAGCAGCACCACCGTGCCGACGGCGTACACGCGGTTCAAAGGCGTGGCCGGGTTCGACGACGCGCCCGGCCAGCCGATCCACACCATGCCCGCCGCCCCGGCGGCGAACGCCAGCACCCGGATGACCCGCATCACGACCTCCCGCGCCACCAGCCACAGCCCCCCACAGAGCCAGGCCACCCGCCCCGCCCCGGCCGGGACCTCACCCGCCTCGGCCAGCACGGCCTCCGCCCACTCGCGGCGAGCCGCCGGAAGCAGCCCGGCCGAGCGCCCCAGCAGCCCGGCCAGCGCCCGCATGAGCCGATCCATCACGCCCCCTCCGGCGCCGCCCGGCGCCTGCCCGCCGCAGCCACGCGACGGTGCCGCTCCGGGGCCGCTGCAGCTAGCGCCGCCCTAGCCGCGGCCAGGCCATCAGAGCTGAGCCGGTACAGGTGCCGCCGCGGGCGGCCGGGCTGCGGCTCGTCCTGCCAGCACGCCTCCACCAGGCCACGGTCGGCCAGCCGGATCAAGATCGGGTACAGCGTGCCCGACTTCAGCCCGGTATCCTTGGCGATCCCATACCCGTGCCTCCACTGCGACGGTTGCTCGCACAGCGCTGCGAGAACCGACAGCGTCTGCGCCGAGAACCCGGAACGCGCACTCACGAGCCAACTCTACATAGGTAGAGGCGACGTGCAGCGGGAACGAAGAAACTCCGGCCAACCTGGATATCGTCACGACCGTCCCCGGCCCAGCAGCGGAGTGCCTCCGAAGCGACGCGGCCAGATCGGCCTGGCGTGGCCTGGTAGTGGGTTCTCCCCAGCCCGTGTCACAAGGGCTCGTCGCCTGTGGGAAGGACAAGCGTCTCTGCGGCAATGGTGGCCCGGCGGAGGCTTTCGCGGAATGCTTCGTCGGCGGCGGACGCTTGCTCGGTCAATGTGGTGATCTCCACGATGGCCTGCTCGTCAGCCGCGGTCCTGGCCAGCAGGTCAAGATACCTCTCATTCAGCCCTGCGATCTTCAGTGCGCTCTGCCAGTCCAGCCGGGCGGCATCAGTGACGCGGACCTGCGCCGCGTAGCGCTCCATCGCGCATATCCGCGCAGTGGTGGCTTGCTGGGCGAGGGCCAAAGCGCGCCGGTGCGACTCAACCACGGCTTCGGTCATCGGCCCGGGTGAGGTGCCGGGCAGGCCGGTGCCGGACTCGGCGCGCAGGGCCGTGATTTCCCGCAATGTGGTTGCGATCTCCCACTCGTGGCGTCTGAGGACTGTTTCTGCGGCGGCGCGGTCCAGCAGGTCTGCCGTGTAGACCTCCGAGCCGAGAATCGCGCCAATAGCCACCTGCGCCCGGCGCAGCAGCTGCCGGGCGCAGTGATCGAGGCTGGACGGCTCAACCACGCGGCTGCTGTCATGGCGCGACTGGCGAAGGTCAGCCATCCGGGTGACGGCCACCGCAGCGGCAGCTGCGGTGAACCAGGCAATGATCCAGGCCACCGACGCGCCCCGGGCGGCCATAACAGTGATACAGATAGCACTGGCCAGCCAGCAGGCACCCGCCAGCATAAGTGCCGACCTTCCAGCCGGGCCCGCCGTAAGCCAAGGATCGGACACCCGCACCGGTTCTGGTGCTCCCGGATCAGCCATCGGCTCGCCTGGTTGTGGGATGCCTGACCGTCGGCCCGCGCTGGAGCTAGATATGGTCACGGCGGCACCCCCGGCGTCATCGTCGCACGCCGGTGACCGGTCCCACCAGTAGTCCGCACTCGGCACATCCCGGCTCTGCCCAGGCCTGTTATGGGTGCGGCCAACACAATCGCCCGCCCCTCCTCAAGACGCGCCGATCGGCGGCTACGCGCGCGGCTGTCACCCGCCAGTCGGCCACGCTCTGCGATCAGTGTCAGGTACTCGCAGGTGCATCGGCACCACGAGCGTCGGCGGCCGAGTGCTGGCGCTGGAGGCTGGGAGCCGCGCTTCTCGCGACTAGCGCCGCTTGCAGCTGACGGTGCCAGATCGACGGCATTCACCATCCGGCAGGGTGCCGCTGACCTGCGGCGGAATGCGTATGCTGGCACAAAGCTGCACGCCAGGTGGTGCTCAGCCCGCGGCGATGGCGAGCGGGTGCCCAGGCTCGGGGCGGTCGGCTGTAAACGCCCTGGCTACCCGGCCGAACTCCTCCTTGATCTCGTCGTGCAGCACGAGGGCGTCAAGCTCGGGGTGACGCAGCAGCACGCTGGTCACAGCAACGCTCAGCGCTGTCGCCACCCGGTCTGTGAGCTGCGAGGCCGCCTCGTCGCGGCGGAGCTGTGCCTGGGCCAGGCTGACCTTCAGCCACAGTTCCAGGTGCCTGCCCAGCGACTCCCGCTCGGCACGCAGGGCGGCGAACTCGGGCCGGATCTGCTGCACGCCGGATTTGGCGGTGTATACCGGGCTCTGGCCGTCCTCGCACCGGTCCACCAGGCGGCTGAACCGCTCCATCATGATTGCGCCGCTGTGGATCATGCCGCTCAGCAGCGTCACGGGGTCGGTGCTGACCTCCTGCGGGTCCACATCGAGCTTCATGGCGGTTTCACGCACCTTCTGCCCAGCGACCCTCCGGGCAGCGGCGGCCCTGACCTGGGGAGCAGCGCCGCCATGCTTGGCACAGACCGTCGTGCCAGGTATCCGGGCCAGGCCGCACCACTGGCCCGTCCGCTTCGACGTGGCCGTGCACCGCTTGGACTCGTCCATGTCCGGCCACCTGGGCATAGGCTCAGTGTCTCACTGCCGCGGGCTCACTGATGGGTGAGCGCTCCCAGGGCTCGCTCATAGGTGCGTGAGCCGGAGCACCGCGACGGCAGCCGGGTGCCTGCGGGCTGCGGGTGAACCTGGCGCAGACGTGGCGGTGATCCTTGACGCCAGGGCGGGAGCTACGGGCCAGATGCGGTTTCTACTCCTCATGACCTGGTGACAGAAATGCCACAAGTGACAAAATCAGATTTCTGTCACCAATGTCATTTCTGTCACTAGTGTCCCGCGCCTGAGATTCGTGCAATATATCTTGCCGGTGAGTCCAGGATTTCCTCGGCGGTCTTGGTCCAGGTGAATGGCCTGGGGTCTGCATTCCAGTTCCCGATCCAGGTGCGGATGTCGGCTTCCAGGGCCTGCACGCTCTTGTGCACGCCGCGGCGGATCATCTGGTCGGTCAGGTAGCCGAACCACCGCTCCACCTGGTTGATCCACGAGGATCCGGTGGGGGTGAAGTGCAGGTGAAAGCGGGGGTGGCGGGCTAGCCAGTCCTGGATAGTGGCCGTCTTGTGAGTGGCCAGGTTGTCGCAGATCAGGTGGACGTCCAGCTCAGTGGGCACGGCCTTGTCGATCCTGACCAGGAACTTCTTGAACTCGGCGGCGCGGTGGCGGCGGTGCAGGGAGTGGATGACGTGGCCGCCGGCGATGCTGGAGGCGGCGAACAGGCTGGTGGTGCCGTGGCGGACGTAGTCGTGGCTGCGCCGCCCGGGCATGCCGGGCATCATCGGCAGCACCGGCTGGGAGCGGTCCAGCGCCTGGGTGCCGGACTTCTCATCCACGCACAGCACCACCGCTTTGTCCGGCGGGTTGTGATACAGGCCCACAACGTTCGACGACTTTCTCCACGAACAGCGGGTCGTTGGACAGCTTGAACCCATCAGCCAGGTGCGGCTTGAGATCAAACTTCCGCCAGATCCGCCCGATCGTCGAGACCGATCAGTTCCGTTGTTCTATGCAACTCTCACGGACTGGCCATGCGATCGTAACCACCACGCATCCGGGCACTGCCTGGTCCTCCAAGCGACAAGGCCAGAGCGGAAGCGCCAGCGCACCAAGGCTGGCGGCGAATGTCCGCATACAGCGCGCTTGGTTGGCCAGCATGGAGTAGCGGGCTGCGATACTTCGGCCTACGAGCGACGGCGACCTTCGGCAGACGGGTCGCAGCCGGGCCGACCCAGGCCCGGCTCCCGGGCTGCTTCGCTCAATTGCATCACCCTGAGTAATGAGGGAAGGTCAGGAGAGCGCGCGCAGTGCCGCCGCTATGGGCGGCCGCGGGCTCTTGCCCGGATGGATGAAGGCCCAGCCATACTGATCATTCTGTGTTGGTCGCACTCGGGTGGCAGCCGGGTATGCCGGTCAGCGGGTTGAGGACGCGGGGCGGGGCTTGCCGGGAGCGACGGTGCGGGCCAGGATGCCCAGCGTGGCCCGCAGGGCGCTTTCTGGGATCACCGGGAAGATGGCGGCGTCCTTCCAGGCCTGCTCGGCGCCCGACCAGTCGTAGTAGGACGTCACGAGCGTGCCCTCCTCGATGGGCTCCAGCCGGTAGCCAAACACGTGGCCGAGGTCCAGCTGGCCGTGCACGGTCCAGGCAATCTCCTGGTCCGGCTCGAACGTGATGATCTCGATAGTGACGTCGTAGAGCCCGAGCGGATAATCGTTGAGGGCTTCCCGGTCCATGTGCACGACGAAGGTGTCGCCCACCTTGGCGACGATGCCCCCGCTGGCCGCCATCAGCATGCCCGAGCTGTCGATGGCAACATGCCCCCTGGGATCGGTGAGCACGGCGAAGATCTCGCCCGCAGGTGCGGCCACCGCCCGCTGCACCTCGAGCCGTTCCGGCATGCGCCGATTGTCGCACCCGCCCAGACGGTGCCAGCACCTGCGCCGACCTGAACCGTGCGCAAGTAGCCGCCCGGCCCGCCGCGCCGAACGCCCTGATCGGGAGGCCACGCCCGGTCATGACCCGCATCCCTGACCCCCACAAATTCGGCGCTCGGCGTCCCGGCGAGTTCTTCGGGTGCCACCATCGGGCTCACTTAAATTAAAGATCTTTCGGTAATTGAGTGAGTACGCCTCATAGAGAAAGACCAGTGTGGGCCAGGAACGCAAAGCACAGGCCTGCGTCGCCGCCGACCCGGTTCAGCCCGGCCTCGGCGGCGGCACGGGCCTCGTCGATCGTGTCCGGGCACAGGTTGGCCAGCTCGGCGTTCTTGATGTTGCCCCAGACCATCTCGATCGGGTTGAGGTCGTGGGCGTAGCCGGGCAGCCGCCCGGCCCGCAGCCAGGCGCGCTGGGTGGCGATCCAGGAGGTCATCGCCCTGGACTTGTGCGAGGGCAGGTTGTCCCAGATGAGGGTGACCTTGGCGCTGCCGAAGTGCTCGTGCAGGTCTTGCAGGAAGACGATGAGGGATTCGGTGTTGTAGGAGCCGGGCTTGACCTGGAACATCAGCTCCGCAGCGCTGCGGTTGGGCTTGAAGGCGAGCGCGCCGGACACCGGCAGCCGTTTCCAGCTGAACCGGTGGCGCAGCACCGGGGTCCGGCCACGCGGCGCCCAGGTGGCCCGCACCGGCGGCAGCAGGCTGAACCCGGACTCGTCTTGGAACACTATCCAGGCGCCGCGGCGCCGGGCGCTTTTTTTATCCGCGGCCAGTCCTTCCTCACCCAGGTCGCGATTGCCTCGTCGTTGCGCTCCACGGCCCGGCGGGCTGGCCGCTGCCGGGTCCAGCCCAGCCGCTCCCGCAGTACCACCCACGTCTGGGCCTGCGAGTACCGCACCCCGGTGACTTGCTCGATCACCTCGCTGACGCGGGCCAGCGTCCACATCTCGGTCGCAAAGCCGTTCGCCTTCGGGCCCTTGGCCAGCTCCGCCTCCACCCGCGCGAGCTGATCGTCGCTCAGCCTGCGCCGCCGGCCCGCCCGGCCCGCCCCGGCCAGACCGTCACGGCCAGCCTCCAGCCAGGCCCGGTGCCAGCGCGACGCGGTCTGCGCAGACACCCCCAGCTCCGCCGCCACGCCGGCCTGCCGCTTGCCCCGCTCGAACATCGCCGCAGCCTGCAGCCGGCGGGCCCTGAGAGCCCCGAAATCCCGGCGCTCCCGCACCGGTCTGGCGCGTCGCGCCTGGCGGGTCCCGGTTGCGGACCGGACGGCTCCTGGCCCATCACCATTGTCCCGCCTGAACAGGCGAAACCCCAGCAGCGACTCACCCTATTACAGAATCATCTTTTAGATAGCGGGAATTATCTGCTGCCCGGCTCGCAACCTTTGTGGCCGGCGTGATCGTCTCGGGGGCGGATCGTTCAGCGGGCTGTGTAGCCGCCGTCGATGTACAGCTCAAGGCCGGTGACAAACGAGGCGTCGTCGCTTGCCAGGTAGGCGACGCCCGCGGCGATCTCGGCTGGTGTGCCGAGGCGCCCCATCGGGGTCACGTCGAGCATCGCCTGCTCTATCGGCGTGCCTTTCGCCTGGTCGAGAATCGGGGTGTCGATGAACCCGGGATGTACCGAGTTCACGCGGACGCCACTGCCGGCCCAGTGCAGCGCGACGTTCTTGGTCAGCGTGCGGACCGCGCCCTTGGCCGCATGGTAGGCCGGTGAGGTGCCGAACCCTCCGCTGGTGCCGAAGATGGAGCTGATGTTGATCACTGAACCGTGCCCGGATGCGGCCAGCGCCGCTGCTGCTGTCTTCATCCCCAAAAAGACGCCCGTCTGGTCGATGCCGATGGTGCGGCTCCAGTCCTCCAGGGAGGTGTCCTCGATCGCCGCGAGATCCCCCATGCCGGCGTTGTTCACCAGGATGTCGAGCCGACCGAACTCCTCCAGGGCCGCGGCGACCGCGGCTTCCCACTCAGGCTGGGAAGTCACGTCGAGGTGATGGTAGGCAGCGCGGCCACCGCTCTCGCTGATGTCCTTGACCACCTGCTTCCCGGCCGCGTCCTGAATGTCGGTCACCAGCACCGCGGCACCTTCACTGGCCAGCCGCTTCGCAGTTGCCTCACCGATTCCGCTGGCCGCACCGGTCACCAGCGCGGCACGCCCGTGCAACCTTTCCATCGCAGCTCCCTCCGCCTCACCGTGCCTCCAGTCAGTACGAGCCTGGTGCGGCATCCAGGCTTTGACCAGGGCCGTTGGTCCCCCACACGGAAGACGCGCGCAGTCCCGCCGTTCTGGTCGGCGGGCCGATAGCCAAGCATGGCAGTCCAATCGCGCCAGAATTGGGGCGATATGGGACGGTGAGATACGTGTCACCAGCCCCATATGAGCGTGGCCGTGATTGGGCCAGGTTCTTGAGCTGATCCGCGCGGGAAGCGGTAAGCGGCAGACCAGATGCGCTGTTGTAGTGATCGGCCACCAGCGCGGGCGATCTTCAGTACCTGGGCAATGGAACGTTGTAGCGGCGTCCTTATTGCTGTGGTCTCCTTCTTGCCACCTGCTGCTCATGAGGTGCTCTCCCGGATGCCTGCCCTGGGGGAGCGCCCGCAAGCATTTCGGACCACTAGCGCCGTCTGACGCCGCTAGGCGTCCCGGACAGATTGGTAGGTGAGGTAGGCGATGCCGCCCTCGAGGGTCTGAGTGTCGAGGAGGCGCATGGGTTTCTTGTCGCTGGTCTCGGCGAACAGGCGCTCGCCGGCCCCGAGGGCGACCGGGAAGATCTTCAGCCGCAGCTCGTCGACCAGGTCGTGCTCGATCAGCGTGCGTACGAGCTGAAAGCTGCCGGCGATGACGATGTCCCCGTCTATGTGCTGCTTCAGCGTCGAGACCTCGTTAAGCACGTCGCCCTTGAGGACTGTCGAGTTGTTCCAGGCGGGATTGGCGAGGGTCGCGGACACGACGTACTTGGGCAGGCTGTTCAGCCTGTCCGCCAGCTCGCCGCTGCGAGATGGCCACCGCGCGGCGAGCCACTCGTAGCTTCGCCGGCCCAGCAGGAGGGCCCCGGCGGCCAGCGCCTCGTCGAGCGCGAGCTTGGCAAGCTGCGGGCTACTTCCGATCAGGCCGACCCAGCCGCGGGCCCTGAAGCCTTCGTCACCGGCCAGGTCTTGGATGACTCCGTCGAGCGTGACGTTCTCGCTCACGACGATCTTTCCCATTTCGGTTCGGCGCCTCGCTGGAGCAGCGGGAACCAGACGCTGGCGGCGCGCCCTGCGAGCCCGCCGTGCCTCGCGGAGCAGCCGGTCTCGTTCGCCGGCCCGCCGGGCGTCATCCTGGATGGCTTTCATGAGGTACTCGTGGATGGTCATGGTCTGCTCCTGCTTCTGATTGGTGTTGTCAGCTATCGCCGCCGCAGGCGGCGTGGGTGGTAAGAATCGGTGCGCTGTTCGCTCATTTCGTTCCTGACCTGATCACCACGTCTCCTGCGGCAGCGGCATCGGCCGCCGGGTCCGGCTCTGGCAGCTCGTGCGCTGGCTTCCGCGGCCGGCCGGGGAGCAGGAACGGGGCACGATCCGGCGCTCGGCTCGTTCGGGCGGTCGGTGATGCTTACACCGCGGCGCCGGGAAACTGGGCGCCCGCGGGCCGCCCAGTTCGCCCCCCGGGCGGTGTATATACCGGGTGGAAGCGCCACGTGATGCGGAAGGAAGGCGCGCAGAATGGTGACAGCCGATCTGCTCTCACGGGCACGGGCCGGAGAGGGCGAGGCGTTCCGGGAGCTGACCGGGCCGCACCGGCGGGAGCTGCAGGTGCACTGCTACCGGATGCTCGGATCCTTCGCCGACGCCGAGGACGCCGTCCAGGAAACGATGCTGGCCGCCTGGCAAGGCATCGGCGGGTTCACCGAGGAACGCGCCTCGCTGCGCACCTGGCTGTACAAGATCGCCACCAACCGGTGCCTCAACGCGCGCCGCGCAGCGAGCCGGCGCCCGGCCAGGGAGTGGGACGTGTCTCAGTTCGAAGCGCCCGTGCCGACGCCGCGCGACGAGCCCGCCTGGCTGCAGCCGTTTCCTGACGCCCTCATCGAGGGTGCCGCCGGCGTGCCGCCCGGGCCGGAGGCCCGCTACGAGCAGACCGAAGCCATCTCGCTGGCCTTCGTGACCGCCCTGCAGCTGCTGCCACCACGCCAGGTCGCCGTCCTCATCTTGCGCGACGTCCTTGGATTCCACGCCAGCGAGGTGGCCGGCATGCTGGAGGTGACCGTCGAATCGGCCAACAGTACCCTCAAACGAGCCCGCGCCGGCCTCCAGCGCCGGCAGCAGCCGGCCGCTGGCCACCAGCCGCCGCCGGCCGCTGGCTCACCCGCCGAGGACGCGATCGTGGCCAAGTTCGCCCGCGCGTGGGAGTCGGCCGATCTGGACGCGCTGGTGGCCCTGCTGACCGGCGACGTCTTCATCGCGATGCCGCCGGAGCCCTTCGGATACGAGGGCCGTGACCTCGTGGCCCGGTACTGGGCCCGCCAGTTCGGCGCGGGCCGCAGGTACGGCCTCGTCCCGACCCGAGCCAACGGCCAGCCCGCGTTCGGAGCCTACCTGCGCGTCCCGGCCGGCATCCGCCACGCGACCGGCTTCTACGTGCTCACCCTTGCCGGCGGCCAGATCTGCGCCATCACCCGCTTCGAGGCCAGCGTGCTGCCGTGGTTCGGGCTGCCGCGCTCACTCCCGAGCCGGTAGCCGGCCTCCCGGGCGGCTTTTGCTCGTAGCCGATACGTGTTCCCCGCCATCCGCGGCGCCGCCGACTGCCAGAAGGCGCCCGAATCCGACCGAAAGTAGCCCGGCCAAGTGCACAGAATCAGCAGATCTGGGTAAGCCGGACAAGGCTCACCGATCCCCTGACTGCCCGCGCCGATTCGGCAGGTTCGCCGGCGCTCTGGAGCACCAGTCGCGCAGCGTGAGGGCCGCTGGCAGCAACCGTTGCCTGTTAACTGAACGACTCAGACGTTACCGCAGCTCAGAGACCTGTATGACCGCCAGGATGATGCCGCGACACTGACCGAAATGTCCCGATCGGCGAGTCGCGGCAGGTCTGGCCCCTAGCTCGGCACTGCAGAAAGCGGGCATACGGTGCCGAAGGGGTCGCTCACCTCTCCTCACTGCTGCTTTTTGATGCCCAGCCCCGATTGGCCCTGAGCGTCGACGAAAGAGTGCTGACCTGCGGCAATGCCCCAACTCTAGAGTTCACATTGATTGTTCAGAGAACGCGCGAGATCCGCCGTTCGGCGCGGCGGACTGGGCATAACGACGTCGGTCCTGATGGGTGCACATCTGGGTGATCTGTGCGTCCGCCTTAGCGCAGGGACATCTCCCACACGTGCAAATCGCCGGTATCAGCCGCGCGCTGCAGTGGGTCCATCGTGCCGGCCACCTTGTCCGCGCCGAACACCGGACTGCGCCAGCCGCATGAGCAGACCGCCTGGACGCCGCCCTCGCCCACCTCGTGAAGGGTGGTGTGGTGATCCATCGCGATTGGTCTCCTACCGGTGAACGACCGGGCAGTTCATAGTCCGCGTCAGGCCGCGGGACACCTGAGCCTGGGAGGCTATGAGCTTGGCCCTCGCACCGGCCGTCCTGGCGGGCTCACCGCTGAGAATCTCACGGCCGGACTGAGTCACCACGATAGCCGCGCTGCTCCTGTGGTCACTGTCCGGACCAGGAGAACCCGGGACGGCCCGATCAGCGAGTGTGACCGGTTGTACGCTCCAGTCGCTCTGGCCTCTGAGCCGAGCAGGGTTGTTTCTGGCCGTCGGCCAGGTGGGCGCCGCGCGGTTTACACCGGCCCGCGCGCGTTCCGTGACAGGCTGGCCCAGAAGCAAGCAGCGCGCGCCCCGCGGCCATGGCGGGGCGCCGCATCCACAACGAAGAGGTCAAGATGGCGCAGGGCACTGTGAAGTGGTTCAACGGCGACAAGGGCTACGGCTTCATCGAGGTCGAAGGTGGCCCGGACGTGTTCGTGCACTTCAGCGCGATCACCGGTGGCGGCTACCGCAGCCTGGAGGAAGGGCAGAAAGTCGAGTTCGACATCACCCAGGGCCAAAAGGGCCCCCAGGCGGAAAACGTCAAGGTCACCGGCTGACCCACCGGCGGGGACGGGTGCCGGCGCCACGGCAGATCGCCCCCTCGCCAAGAGCAACGGCTGCCCAGCCAAAGGCCGCCGATCGGCATGTGCTGTGTTGCGGCTGCCAGCGCAGCGGGTCAGGCTGGCAGGATCGGCGCCAGGTCCCAGGCCCGGGCCTGATCGGCGGCTAGGCGCAGCTGTGCACCGGGCTCACCGGCCCCTGAATCTGCGGGGGGCAAGCCGCCAGCCGGGGGCTTGTTACCGCTGGGCTGCACGCCCGGTCGCCCAAGGCCTGGCCAGACCGCGAACCCCGAGCCGCTGCTCCAGGCTCTCCAGGCCAGTCGGGGGTCAGCGAGCCCAGCGGTGATGGGGCCGCAGCTGGACCGTTGCCGGGTTGGTTACAGTGAGCCGGGTGGACTCCACCGGGGTGCGAGGCTGAGGCTTTCCGGGCTTGAGGCACGGCAGCGGTTCGCCAGCGTGCCGGTGGCCAGGCTGGCCACAGTTGGGCCAGATGGCCAGCCTCACCTCGTCCCGGTTACCTTCGCGGTCGATGGCGACGACATCTACACCGCGGTGGATGCCAAGCCCAAGTCGTCCCGGCAGTTGCGGCGGTTGCGCAACATCGCGGGCAATCCCCGGGCCGCCGTGCTGGCCGACCATTACGAGCAGGACTGGGGCAGCCTGTGGTGGGTGCGGGCGGACGGGTACGCGTCGATCCTGGCAGAGCCGGGCGAGCTGGCCCGGCCGCTGCGCCTGCTGGCCGCGCGTTACCCGCAATACCGCGCCAGCCCGCCGGATGGCCCGGTGATCCACATCCTGGCCGAACGCTGGGCCGGCTGGGCAGCGTCGGGGATGTAAGCGAACGTGGGCCAGGACTTACGAGCCGGCGCACCCCGCAGTCAGGAGTCCCGGCGCGTCATCTCCGCTGCGTGATGGGCGTCCGGCCGCCGCCAGGCGCGCATCGCCGCCGTTCTGCACGAAGACCGGATCGACGTCGATCATGGCCTCTGCCGTCCAGATCACGTTGTTCGGTGCGCCTGTGGTATGTCTCCCCGATTTGAAGGCTGCCGCGGGTGGAGGGCACGTGACCCAGCCGCGGCAATTTCATTCGCCCTGCGGTCTGCGGGAACGCTAGCCTGATATTTGTGATCGACATGGTGGCACGGCAATTTTCTCGCCTCCCGGCCCGGGGTGGGCCGCCGGGAGGCGCTGCGCCGGGTTAGGCCGGCGGCCTCGCTCGGGTGAACCCCAGGCCGGGAGGAACTTTCCCCAGCCGGTTCGCCTGACCAAGGAGTCACCGTGTCCCGTCCTGTTTGCTACCTCGATCCTGTGCAGTTGCAGCGCGACCTTGGCATGCGGGACCTGTCCGAACCCGCCGACGGTCCGCACGCTATCCAGATCCTCATCGGCCAGGCTGTTGAGGGGCTGTCTCGTGCCTGGAACTGCGAGGTTCGCTGGTGCCGCGGTCCGCGGATCGTGCCGGTCGCCGACAACTACGACCGGCTCGGCTACCCGGCCGAGGCGATCACCAGGGATACCCGCTACACCCGGTACGTGGACGCCGGGAACATGCTGCGCAGTCATGCCAGCGCCATGATCCCCCCGGCGCTGCGCCAGCTCGCCCGCCAGCCCGGCGGCGACGTGCTGCTGGTATGCCCGGGGATGGTGTACCGCCGGGACGCCATCGACTGGCAGCACACCGGCACCCCGCACCAGCTCGACCTGTGGCGGATCACCCGGCGGGCGATGAGCAACACCGACATGGACCAGATGATCGCGGTCCTCCTCGGTGCCCTCGCCCCGGGCCTGCCCCACCGCGAGCAACCGCGGACGCATCCGTACACGCTGCACGGCCGCCAGGTCGATGTGCACCACGACGGCCGCTGGGTGGAGGTCTGGGAATGCGGGCTCGCCCATCCTGGGGCGCTGGCCGCCGCCGGGCTGCACGGCCGCAGCGGGCTTGCCCTCGGCATGGGCCTGGACCGGCTGCTCATGCTGGCCAAACACATCCCCGACATCCGGCTGCTCCGCTCGGGTGATCCCCGGATCGCCCGCCAGATGCTCGACCTTGCCCGGTACCAGCCAGTGTCGCCGATGCCCTCGATCACCCGGGACCTGTCCGTCGCCGTCTCCGGGGACGACGACGAGGAAACTCTCGGCGACCGGGTCCGCGATGCCCTCGGCGCCGACACCAGCTGTGTCGAGGAGGTCCGGGTGCTTTCGGCCACCGGCTACCAGCAGCTGCCCGCCTCAGCGATCGGCCACCTCGGAGCGAAACCGGGGCAGAAGAACCTCCTGGTGCGCGTCGTCCTCCGGGATCTGGAAAAGACACTCACAAACCAGACCGCCAACGCCCTGCGGGACCGGATCTACCGGGCGCTTCATCAAGGCACGGAATACCAATGGGCGGATGACCCTCGCTAACGGCCCATGCCGTAACCGGCCGGAACACTGGCAGGTGCCTGCCGCAATGAAGGCAGCTGCCTTCAACCAGCTGCGCCTGGCGCCCCCGGCGCCGAGCCCTCCCATCAACCGCACAGAACGGCGTGGTCTGGTCGCTGATAACTCCATAGAGTGTGGAGCTTTCTGAGTGCCCGGTGAGTTGTTGTAGCCAACGGACGGTCCAGGCAGCCAACGCGGCGATCTCTTCCTTATCAGCCAAGCTCACGCGCCTATGCCGCGTCTAACCGGCAGCTGGCGGACCCTGGCCCGGCAGTGAGACAGGCTCGATTTGCCTCGCCTTCGATGCACCCTCCGGAGGGTGAGGCAGGGCCGGGCTGCGGCCCTTGGTGTGGTCGGTCAACGGCGGCGGTGCCGGGCTGCGGCCCTCGGTGTGGTCGGTCAACGGCGGCGGTGCCGGGCTGCGGCCCTCGGTGTGGTCGGTCAACGGCGGCGGTGCCGGGCTGCGGCCCTCGGTGTGGTCGGTCAACGGCGGCGGTGCCGGGCTGCGGCCCTCGGTGAAGGGGTAGCCGTTTGCCCGGCCTGTTGTCTCGCGATTGTGCCCTGTGCTGCTTCCACCAGATTCGCGCATCTGACCCGCCGGTTGGGACTGCGGGGCTGGGTTCGCTGTAGGTCATGACGGTCTGTGACCTCGGCTGCGCGTCCTCAGAAGTGTGCGCCGAACGGTTCCGGACCGTAGCGAAGTCCTTCACAGCGGGCGCGCACACTCCCGCCGATCTGAGCGGCCGACTGGCGCGTTGTAGCGCCGCCGGCAGTGGGCGCAGATCTGGGCGGATCTGCGCGGCGCTCGATCCGCGACCGCCAAGCCGCTGTGGCGCCTCAGCCTGTGATTGTCAGACGTTGGGTGCCAGTCCGCGGACGGTTATGGCCGGCGGCGTGCAGGTGCTGCGTCGTCCTGTCCCAGATCCTGCCTGGCGGCTGGCCGTGGACCCGGTTCAGGACTGGGTGAGAATGCTGCAGATGTCTGATTCGGCGCAGTCGGTGGGGTCGGTGTCTGCGGCCCGGCGCTGAAGGCCGGTCAGCGCGGCGCGGGTGCGGGTGAGCTCGGCGATCCGTTCGTCGACCTGGGCCAGGTGCTCGCTGATCAGGCTGGTGACGTGGCGGCAGGGGGCCTGGCCGCTATCGCGGATGGACAGAATGCTGCTGATTTCTGCCAGGGTGAATCCGGCGGCCCGCGCCTGCCGGATGAGCGCCAGCCGGCTGGCTGCCGCGGGTGGGTAGTCGCGGTACCCGGCCGGGGTGCGCGGGGGGGCGGGCATGAGCCCGGCCTGCTCGTAGAAGCGGATCGCCTTGGCGGACAGCCCGGCCGTGGCGGCCAGGTCACCGATCAGCATGCGCTTACGTTACCCCTTGACCTTCCAGCATACTGGAAGCCTTACCGTCGGGACACACGTCAACTCCGGGTGGCAACGCCCCAGGAGAGCACAGAGATGGAATTGACGGTGCTAACGGTGCCGGGCTGCCCGCACGCCCCGGTGCTGGAGCAGCGGCTGGCCGAGGCGCTGGCGGGACGGCCGGGTGTGACCGTGGCGCGGCGGGTGATCACCGACGTGGCCGGTGCGGCCCGGTGGGGGATGTGCGGGTCACCAACCCTGCTGGTCAACGGGTACGACCCGTTCGCGGCGCCGGGTGGGGCACCGGCGGTGGCGTGCCGCCTGTACCGCGGCCAGGATGGCCGGTTCGAAGGTGCGCCCACCGTGGAAGCCCTGCGCCAAGTGCTGGAACAGGCAGATGCGGAGGCTAAGCGGGTGGATCCGGGCGACGGGAACGGCGCGCCAGGCCGGGCAGGACGCGGGCGTCTGGCCCCGGCCGGCGGCGGGCTGCGGGCGGCCCAGCAGCAGGTGCTGCGCTCGTTCGCCGCCACCGGGCACCCGCCAGCCGCCTCCGGCCTGGCCGGAATCGCCACCCGCTATGGCACAACGGCTGGCGCGGTGCTGGCAAAGCTGCACGCCGCCGACTTCCTGCAGCTGGGCCCTGGCGGTGACATCCACGCCGCGTACCCGTTCTCCGCGGTCCCCACCTCGCATGTGGTGCGCATCGATGGCGGGCCGCGGGTGCATGCAATGTGCGCCATCGACGCCCTTGGCATCGCGGCAATGCTCGGCGTCGGCACAAGGATCACCTCCGCCGACCCATGCACTAGCGAGCCGGTCACCATTGCCGTTCAGGCCGACGGGAAGACCGCAACATGGCAGCCGCCAGCTGCGGTGGTCTTCACAGGCCAGCGCACCTCATACGGGTCCCACGGTGCCCGCTCCAGCACACCGGCCATAGCCCCGGCCGCGGAGGTGTGCTGCAGGTACATGAACTTCTTCGCCACCCCCGCCAGTGCCACCGCCTGGGCCAGCCTCCACCCGGAGGTCACCGGCCAGGTACGGGACCAGACCACCGCCCTGCGCCTGGGCATGGCCATCTTCGGCCACCTGCTCACTGCCCCCTGCTGAACGGTGGCCGGCGAGTCACACCCCGCCCTACCAGGACGCTGGCCGCCATGCCGGGGTGCAGAACCGGATGTTGTGCGGCGGCTGGCTGAGGCCAAGCGGGTCCCGAGCGTGCAGCGGCCCGCAAGTTAACCGGCCGGCGGCGTTCTGGGCGCGGCCTGATGTCAAGGTCCAGCAGGGTGCTCGTGATCCCCTGCTGCTCGCCGGCCAGGGGCCGCCGTGGCAGCGAGCCGCCCCAAGGCGACCAGCGATTGCGCGATGTCACGGCGCATCTTGGGGGCAAAAAGCAGGACCAGGGGGGCGATCCCGCCCTCCACGTCGACCCGCTTAACCACCCGGACACGTCCTGGTGCGACCGGCTCGAGCACATGGTCGAAGACAACCTTGCCCAAGGGCACCGGGCATTCGCTCACCCAGCGCCGCCCGGCCTCGACCACCGTGATGGTGAAGGAGCCGCCCAGGGTGCCGCGCTGTTTGGCCCAGCCAGACACACCCGGCTCGAACGGCCCATCCAGCCGCGCGATCTCCTTGCTGGCATCCCACTCAGGCCAGCGCGCCACGTCTGTCCAGACCGCCCACAGCCTGGCCGGCTCGGCCTCAAGCATCGTCTCGCATTCGAACAAGTACATGCCCTGCCCCCATGTGAACCCGGCCCGGCATCGAAAGCTCGCCGGCCCGTGCCCTGGAAAACACCCGTTGGCTCCTGTGAGCAAGAGCGACCGAAGACAGGCGATGCGGCTGCGATCCGGTCATACGCTGAGCCGTGGGCTGACCACGTTCAGTCACAGGGCCTGGTCGGCGCCCCGCGCAAGTATCCGCCGTTCTGCGCGGGCCCTGACCAGATTCCGATCAAGATTGGGACGGTGCCGATCTGGCTGTTCTGCGCCGCCCGGTCCGGTGGGCTCGCCATCGGCAGGCAGGGCGGCCAGGACGGGTTTCGAGGTCAGCGAGCTGGCTATCCGAGGCGGTCCGGCGGCGCCGCTGGGCGGGCTTGCGGGCGGGTCCCGCCGGGTGTTCTTGCTCAACCGGCGGCGGCGAAGTTCGCGGCGGGTGCGGCGTCGCGGGCGGCCTGGCAGATGCCGCAGCGGATGGTGCGCGCGGGCGGCTCGATGGCGACGACGCGGTTGATCACCATGGTGCGGGTCAGCCAGCGGGCGGTGACATGGGCGTGGTCGTGGCACAGGGCGGCGCCGCAGTCGGCGCATACGGCGACGGCTTGGGCCGTCTGGCCGTGCGCGGCACAGTCGAAGCAGTTCATGGGGTTGCCTCCTCGGAGGAGTAGAAGCGGCGGCGGGCCCACAGCGCGACGTAGACCAGGCCGACCATGACCGGCACCTCGATGAGCGGCCCGACCACGCCAGCGAGGGCCTGCCCGCTGGTCACCCCGAACACGCCGATCGCGACCGCGATCGCCAGCTCGAAGTCGTTGCTGGCCGCCGAAAACGACAATGCGGCGGTGCGCGGGTAGGACAGGTGCAGGCGGCGGCTGACCGCGAATCCGCCGAACCACATGATCACGAAGTAGGCCAGCAGCGGCAGCGCGATCCGGGCCACGTCCAGCGGCGCGGAAGTGATCTTGTGGCCCTGCAGGGCGAACAAGATGACGACCGTGAACAGCAGGCCGTACAGCGCGACCGGGGCGATCTTGGGCAGGAACTTTGTCTCATACCATTCCCGGCCGCGGGCCCGCTCACCGATAGTGCGGGTGAGGTACCCGGCGGCCAGCGGGATGCCGAGGAAGACCGCGACCGTGGCGGCGATCTCGGCGATGGACACGTGCAGGCTGGTGGTCCGCAGGCCGAGCCAGCCGGGCAGTACCTGCAGGTAGAAGAAGCCGAGCGCGGCATACAGCAGGACCTGGAAGACCGCGTTGAGCGCGACCAGCACGGTGGCCATCTCCCGGTCACCGCATGCCAGGTCGGTCCAGATCAGCACCATCGCGATGCACCGGGCCAGCCCGACCAAGATGACGCCGGTCCGGTACGCGGGCTGGTCCGGCAGCAGCAGCCAGGCCAGCGCGAACATCACCGCCGGGCCGACCACCCAGTTCAGCAGCAGCGAGGCGGTCATCATCCGCCGGTCCGCGGTGATCCGCCCGATCTCGCTATAACGGACCTTGGCCAGCACCGGGTACATCATCAGCAGCAGTCCGAGCGCGATCGGCAGGCTGGTGCCATGCACCGCGACCCGGTTCAAGGCACTGTTCAGGCCCGGGACAACACGGCCCAGCAGCAAGCCCGCTACCATCGCCGCGCCGATCCACACCGGCAGGAACCGGTCCAGCAGGGACAGCCGGGCCATCACCGGCCGCTGCCCGGCCACGCCGGTGACCTCGCTTGTCCTCGTATCAGTCACCGACGGCCCCCTCCCCGTCCTCGCAGGCCGGCCCGCGCCGCCCAGTGACCACACGGCCGCCGGGCAGGGGCACACCAGCGGCTGACGCCTGCGCCCACAGCGCCGCGAACCCGTCACCGTCCAAGCGGTAGTCCACCCA
This sequence comes from uncultured Actinomycetes bacterium, assembly GCA_963837105.1. Taxonomy (GTDB): domain Bacteria; phylum Actinomycetota; class Actinomycetes; order Streptosporangiales; family Streptosporangiaceae; genus UBA9676. The sequence continues at coordinate 143,154 of CAWIMG010000039.1, forward strand.
GCGGCCACGCCGGGCCGCGGTCACCAGGCCCGCCTCGCGTAGCACCCGCAGGTGGTAGGAGAGCAGGTTGGGCGCCACCGGCACCTGGTCTTGCAGGTCACACACGCACCGGCCGCCGCCGGCCAGCACACCGATCAGGCGAAGGCGCACCGGGTCGGCCAGCGCCGCGAGACCAGCCAGCAGTTCAACCGGAGTCGAATCAACAACCGTTGAACTATCCACACCTTGACCGTACGGCTGACCGGCTCGCCGACGGCTGGGCCGTTCGTCACCTCCCCACCAGCCATCGGTCCCCAGTCCGCAGTGTCGGTGTTGATGAGCGTCTGGCCCGGCTGGCAGGCACGTTAATGAGGCAGCAGTCTCCGAGGCATCAACGGGCCGGATACTGAGGACCAGCGTGAGCCGCTGACCTGGTGTTTCATGGTGGAGTGGGTGACGGGAATCGGACCCGCACTATCAGCTTGTGAAGCTTCGTGGTACGGATGCCCAGGCCGCCTGACCAGCTAATTTAGTTCGGATGTCCGTCGGGCACCGTCATTGACCGCCAGCCGCCGCCGCTAGTTGCACGTTAATTGCACGGTGATCTTTGAACACAGTGGCTCAGCAGGCTTGGCCGCAGGGAGCGCCGCGCCAGGTTCGGATCCCGGCCTGGACGGCAGCGATCGCGACGATGAGGGCGACCAGCGGGTCGGCCCACCACAGGCCTGCGAGGGCGTTGGCTGCCAGGCCGATCAGCACGGCCAGGGACAGGTAGGCGCAAAGGATGTTCTGGGTGCCGCTGCCGGTGGTGGCCTGGGAGCCGAGCTGGCGGCCGAGGCGCTTTTTCCTCCGCCCGAGCAGCGGCATCAGTACGGTGTCGGCGGCGGCGAGGCCGATCCCGGCCCAGCTCGCCTTCGCGGCGGTGCCGGTGAGCAGGTGGCTGAGCGCCCCGGCCGCGATGTAGGGGGCGAGCAGCATGAACGAGATCGCCATGACGCGGCGGGCGAGCTGCTCGGCGTGGCCGGAGTCGATGCGGGTGCGGGTGAACCGCCAGATGATGACCAGGGCGGCGGCGGCCTCGATGGCGCAGTCGAGCCCCCAGCCGATGAGGGCCACCGAGTTGGCCATCAGCCCGGCGGCCAGGCCGATGGCCCCGTCGATGGCCAGCCAGGCCAGGGTGAGCCAGGAGATCAGCCTGACGCCCCGGATCAGGTCGGCCCGCTGGGACGGCGCCAGGTGCGTGTCGGCGGCCATATCACGAGGTTATTGAAGGATCCTGCTAACATCAAGGTTTGTTGATGACTAGCTTCGATCCTGCTGAGGTGGCCGAGTGCCGCCGCCTGGCCGAGACGTGGGCCCCGGTGCTGCACGCCCTGGCCAACACCGACCGGCTGCTGATCGCGCTGTGGCTAGCTGGGACCGCCTGCACTGTCCGTGAGCTTCAGGAGGTCACTGGCCTGAGCCAGTCGCTGGTCTCCTACCACCTGGGTGGGCTTCGCAAGGCCGGGCTGGTCACCTCAGCCGCGACCGGCCGGGCGAACAAGTACCGCCTGTCCAATCCCGACCTCGACAAGCTGGCTCTCCTGATCGGCGGCCTGGAGGGCCAACGGCCACCCGCCTAGGCAGGTGATCTTGGGTGCCACCCGGTTGTGCTCAGCACCGCCGACAGCGTGTCCAGGGCGGAGGGGACAAGGGAGTATTAGGCGCAGACGCCGCGCTTGTCGCGGGTGAAGATCCCCGCATCGACCAGGATCTTGAGGTGGTGGGAGATCGTCGGCTGGGTCAGCCCGAGGGGTGCAGCCGCGGAGGAACCGAACGGGCGAATATGCGCGCCGAACTGTGCGGCCTGCGAAACGTCTGCGATGAGTACAGACTCGGCGTTCGGCGTGCTTTCTAGCTTCTCACCAGGAACTATCCAACAGCGGCAATAGGTGGCCGTTGCGGCCGGCCCTGGAACGCACCCGCATGATCGTCAACCTCACCGCCGTGCCGGGCATCTCATAAGTGCCGCACAGCCGCCGAGAAGGACGCCTCCCTCCTCTACGTGCTCGAAGGCCTCGACAAGGCTGAGGCCCGACTCCGCGAGATCATCGAACGCGACACCCCCTCGTCAGCCGCGGCAAAGTCGTCACCGACCCCAAGACCGGCCGGCCCGTCCTCGACCCACGCCCCGCCCTCGCCGCCGAGAAAGAACTCGCCAAGTTCCGCAAGCAGCGCGACGAGCTGCTGGGCTTCGACTAGCCCCGCCTCTCACAGACCCCAACGGCCAGCCCCGCCACGCGCGCATCTCGCGCCTGTCCACTCCAGCGCCGCCACTGAGGGATCATGGAAGGGACGGCCCGTCATGTTGACCTAGAGGGGGTTGACGATGGCCGAAACTCGCCGTACCGGGCAGCGGCACAGCGCCGCCGAGAAGCGCGCCCAGGTGGTCGAGATGCGGCGCCAGCGCGCATCTTTCGGCGAGATCGGCTGCGCCCTAGGCATCAGCAAGCAACGGGCCTGGTCGATTTACGCCGACGATGGAGACCGGTCGTTGCTCTGCCACATGGACTACGAGCGGAACAAGACGCACGGTTACCCGGAGGCGCATCTTCAGGTCGAGGGTGCCTCAGATGCGCTGGGTCCGTGGCGGATGGCTGACCGGACCCGGGCCCGGGCGCTTCGTGACCTGCATTTCCCTGTCGGTGGACGCCGGTACCGGCCGGCGCTGGAGGACGTAATCGAGTTCCTGGTCGTTGAGAAGCTCGCAACGCCGCGGGATGGCTGGCAGAAGCTCCTAAACGAGAGCCGTGGGGAGTTCCGCAGGCGTCAGCTGCGGGCAGCGATCCGCCGGGATATGGAGACGGCGACGCAGGCAGTGCGGGAGTTCGCCCAGGACTGACTACCCGCTACCAGTTACAGCCGGTGGCCGATCCTGTTGCCGAACGGGCCGAGCCACCCAGCTGAGGGGCTGGTTTGCCCGGCCCATAGGTCCTACCTTCACTTTGTGGGGAGGAACCGGAGGTGGCTGCCGAGCCTGCATGACCCTGGGCCGGTGCGGCTGTGGCGGATCGGGTATGCGCTGGCGGCCTGTTTTGCCGTGGCGGTGGCTGGGCTCGCTGTGCTGTGGGTGGTGGCGCTGGTGCTGCTGCACCACCCCTCGCTGCCGCGCTCTCGTGTGATTTCGGTGCATGACTCGGTTGGGGTGGCGCAGCTGGTGTTCGCCTCGGTGGCTGGGGCCGGTGCGCTGGTCGCACTGGTCGTGGCCTACCGCCGACAGCGCGTTGCCGAGGTCGCCACGGTAGTGGACAAGGAACACTGGGAAGCGAGTACCGCGCATGACCAGCTCCGGGTGTTCAACGAGCGTTTCACGGCGATCGCCACCCAGGTTGGCAACAGTGAGCCAGCGGTGCGCCTGGCCGGGGTGCATGCGATGGCTGGGCTGGCTGATGACTGGACGGAGAACCGGCAGACCTGTGTCGATGTTCTGTGCGCTTACCTTCGCCTGCCGCATGACCCCGACCCCGGTGAAGATGTCGACGCGCCAGCCCGGGCGTCTTACCTGGCGAACCGGGAGGTGCGGCACACCATCATCCACCTGATCTGCACGCACCTGAGCGCAGACGCCGCATGGTCTTGGAAGGGCCTCAACCTCGACTTCACGGGTGTGATCTTCGACGGTGGCAGTTTCAACGGCGCGAGATTCTCCGGCGGGATTGTCCGTTTTGACGGGGCCGGCTTCCTTGGTGGTGTGGTCGACTTCCGCGACACCGAGTTCTCCGGCGCCCAAGTCAGCTTCAGCGGCGCCAAGTTCTCCGGCGCCCTGGTCGGCTTCAACGGCGCCAAGTTCTCCGGCGGCGAGGTCAGCTTTGGCCGCGCCAAGTTCTCCGGCGGCACGGTCAGCTTCAGCGACACGAGTTCTCCGGCAGCACGGTCAACTTCAGCGACACCGAGTTCTCCGGCAGCACGGTCAACTTCAGCGACACCGAGTTCTCCGGCGGCACGGCCAGCTTCGACGGCACCGAGTTCTCCAGCGGCGAGGTCTACTTCGGCGCCGCCAAGTTCTCCGGCACCCAAGTCAGCTTCAGCCACGCCAAGTTCTCCGGCGGCACGGCCAGCTTCGACGGCACCGAGTTCTCCAGCGGCGAGGTCTACTTCGGCGACACCGAGTTCTCCGGCACCCAAGTCAGCTTCAGCCACGCCAAGTTCTCCGGCGGCACGGCCGACTTCCGTAACCCGTATGACTGGTCCCGGCCGCCGAGGTTCGATTGGGACGGCACACCACCAGCAGGGGTGATGCTGCCAACCAGTGCACTCCGGGGTGACAGCCCTGGATCCTGAGACGACTAGGGCGTGTTTCATAAGTAGGGGCGGAGCCACTCGTTGATCGCGGCGATGTGCACGGTGGCTTCGTAGCGGACGGCGAGCTTGTCGTAGCGGGTGGCGACGGCGCGGTTGCGTTTGAGCCGGTTTATGCCGCATTCCACCGCGTGCCGGTCCTTGTAGCGTTGCGGGTCGAAGGCGGGCAGGCGGCCACCCGCGCTGCCTTTGTTCTTCCGGTTGCGGATCTGGTCGGCCTTGTCCGGGATGGTGCACCGGATCCCTTTCCTGCGCAGGTAGGAGCGGTTGCCGCGGGAGCCGTAGGCCTTGTCCGCCAGGACCCGCCGCGGGCGGGTGCGGGGCCGGCCGCGGCCGGGCCGGGGGACGCGGATGCGTTCCAGGACGGGCTGGAACTGGGGGCTGTCACCGCGCTGCCCGGCGGTGATGAGGATGGCCAGTGGCTTTTGGCCCTGCTCGCAGGCCAGGTGCACCTTGGTGGTGAACCCGCCGCGGGACCGGCCCAGCCCATGATCATCCGGCTCGGTATCGATGCCTCCGGGCGGCTCGGCCTGCAGATCCCCCTTTTCCGCGCCCCAGCGGCGTGCTGGTGCGCCCGCGCGATCGTGGAATCTACGCTGACATCCCAGGTGATCACCCCGGCCGCATCCGCCCGGGCCTGCAACGACGTCAGGACCTGCCGCCAGGTGCCATCCCGCTGCCAGCGCCGGAACAGCCCGTATACCGTCTGCCAGGGCCCATAGGCCGACGGCACATCCCGCCACGGCGCACCGGCCCGGACCCGCCACCGGATCCCGTCAATGAGCTGCCGCTTCGTCCATTTCGGCGGGCGGCCCGGCCTCCGGCTGCGCGGCAGCAGGGGCTCCAGCACCGCCCACTGCGCGTCCGTCAGGTCCGCCCGCCTGCTCACCGTTAAGGTGGCCACGAGGTCTCCGTGCAGATGGTCTTCTTCGTCGTTGACTCATCTACCGGAGACCTCATCCCTCACGGCTGAGCGACACGCGGGCAACTCAAGATCGCTTCTGGCCACGCACCCAACTTTTGAAACACGCCCTAGATGCGTGTGGGAAAGATCCGTGGGCCTGCCCTGGGCGGTCTCAGCCAGTGGTAACGGCAGTTCACCGCTGCTCCTGCTCGCGGATGATGGCGGCGACGTCTGCCGGGGCGACGCCGTGGAAGTGCAGATGGATGTCCCGCGGGCGCTCGATCGCGGGCGGCTGCTCTGGGAGCGCCTGAGACGGCCGGGCTGGTGCAGGGATGATGTGGTGTACCACCTGCGGCGGTTCCGGCTGCTGCTGCCGCAGCCGCCATCCGCCGAGGGCCACCAGCCCCGCGGCCGTCAGGCCGAGCAGGACCGCGGCGATGATGAGCGCGTGGACGATCGCGGCTGCCGCAGCGGCCACCGCCGGGCCGAGGACCGCAGCGGCCAGGATCACAAGCACCGCCGTGCCCAGGCCGCCACCGCCGTGGCCGTGGCTGTGGGCGCCGTCAGGTATCCCCATTGGTGTCCTCCTGGTAGCGGTCGGCGGCGCGGCGGCCGCCGCGGATTTTGCGGGCGAGCTGGTGGATGGTGCGGGAGCCGCGGCGCTGGGCGCGGCGGTGGCCTTTGCACCGGGGGCAGACCGGGCGGCGCTTGCCGCGCTGGATGTTCCCGGTGCCCTTGCACCTGGGGCAGGGGCCGAACGGGGCGAGGTAGAGCCATCCGGCCCAGATGGCGGCCGCGGCCAGGGCGAGCAGGACGGTGATGGCGCTCATCGCCGGTCACCTCCTCCCGGCCGCGTAGCCCGCGGTGTAGCCGGCGCTGTGGCCCTCGGAGTACCCGGCTGCATGGCCCTCGGCGCGGCCTTCCGCATTGCCTTCCTCACGGCCGTGGCGGCGGCCTTCCTTGTAGACCCGGCAGGCGTACCGCTGGCATTCGGGGTCCTGGCAGGTCTGGTACAGGTGCTGCTTGTGTGCATCGGTCAGCACCCCCATGGGTCCACCGGCCCGCTACCTGGATACGGGTAGGCGCCTCCCGCTACCGCGCAGGTCAGCGCAGGTGTCCCGGTAGCGGTGGTAGCGGCCGGATAGTGTTCCCCCAGGTCAGCGGCGGTAGCGGCAGCGCTACCCGGACGGGGGGTCACCGGGCACCTGCTACGGCCTCGAGGTCGACCCGGCGGCAGCCACGGGCGACGCCACCGCCAGCCTTGACGTTGACGCTGGGCACCCCGAGCGCGCGGCACTCGGCCGACACCGCATCGGCGCTGGCGCCTTCCCAGCGGCTGGGGAAGCGGGAGGCGAGCCGGGCCGCGGCGTCGGCCCACTGGAGCCCAGCGTCGGTGCCGAACACGGCGAGCATGTCGGCCAGCACGTCCCGGACTGCCTCGCCGTCCTGTTCGGTGGCGTGGCCGCTGAGTGTTCCGGCGGCCTCGCGCAGCGCCCGGGCGCGGACGGCGATCCGCTCGGTAGCGGCCATGTCGAGGTAGAACGTGCGGACCACCTGCGCCGCGGGCCCGGCGCCCACCAGGTAGCCGATCCCGGCGTCGATCTCCGGGCGCAGGGTGGTCGCCCGCAGCCCGTTCTTATACGCCGACGTGCCCAGGATCATGTCGTTTTCGACCTGGCCGGTGACCTTGAGGCAGAACCGGGTGGAGACGTTGCCACTCACCCCGGTGGGCAGGGATGCCTTGTCAGGGCGCTGGGTGGCGATGACCAGGATCACGCCGAACGCTGGGCCGATCTTGATGACAAACTCAGCGTCCAGCCCGGCCGCCTTACCGTACTCGGGGTGGGCGAACAGGTTCTGCGCCTCGTCGATGACGCACACGATCGGCCACAGCCGCAGGGACCGCCTGGCGGCGATCTGCCCGGGTGGTCCGCTTGTCCGGGCACAGTTCGCGGTCCAGGGCCTTGAGCCGTTCGGTGCGGCGCATCACCTCGGCACGCAGCAACCGGAGCGACTCGGCTGCGTAGCCGATCGATTCGTCATCGACGCCGGACACGAACCGGTGGGAGACCCGCTCCAGCGGGTCGAGGTCACCAGAGCCCTTGAGCTCGTGGACCCACATCTCGGCCAGCGGGTCCAGCGCCGCCGCGCAGGCCAACACCCGCACCGCGGCGGTCTTGCCCTGCCGTGGGATCGCTCCCAGCAGCCAGTTGTGATACACGAGCGGCACCTTGACCACCCGGCCGCGCACATCAGTGCCGAACGGGACCGGGGCGAAAACGTCGGCCTGGCCGCCGCGGGCCAGCGGCCACGGTCCCTGCCTCGACTTGGCAACATCGACGCGGCCGACCCAAAGCTCCAGACGGCCCGCGTGCTCGTGGGTGACCGGCTCCGGCCACACCGCGCCCAGCGGGCGTCGCAGGCCGGAGGCGAGCTGCTCGCGCCGCTCGGTGACCATGGCTGCGGTCACCCCGTAGGGCAGGTCGACCTCGGCCCGCCAGCCTGGGCCGTCCTCACGCACTGGAGACGGGAACACCAGCTGGCGGCCGTCGCGCAGCCAGCGATCGATCCCCGCGATACCCAGCGAGCCGAGCGCCCGGGTGATGACGTCCTGATCGGGCGCCTGGACGGTGGCCGGGAGCACCGCCGGGGTGATGATCGGCTTGTGTGCCGGCCGCCCAGCGCGTGCCAGCAGCGGCACCGTCACCACGGCCACCAGGAGCCACGCCCACGCCGGAGCCCGGGACAGCGCGGCGACCGCGGCTAGCAGCCCGGCCGCGCAGACGGCCAGGATGATGCCCCGGGCAGTGCGCGTGTCCTTCCCGGCCTTGTGGATGCGCAGGTGGTCCGACAGCAGCCCGTCCGCGGCGGCCTGCCGCTCCAGCCTGGCCAGGCCCGGCACATGCCACCAGGCCAGCAGCTTCACGGCGGTGCGGACGACGCCGACCAGCGCCCACCAAGTGGTCAGCACCAGGTAGGCAGGTGCGCGGACGCCGTGGTACGCGGCGGCGTGCCCGTGCCGGGCGGCGGCCAGGCGGACATGCTCGCGGGCAGCATCCCAGGTGAGCCAGTGGGCGGGGATGACCGGCTTGCGCTGCGGCCGGCCGTCCGACATGTCGGTGTAGGCGGGGCCCGGCCGCCTCAGTGGTGCGGGCCTCGGTGTGCGCGTCGCCGGCGCGGAGCGGGACAACCTTGGCGTCCCTGCCGCCGTTGTTCGGTTCGGATGTCACGATGGGTTCCTCTCATTTCGGTGGGAGAGACCCGGCCCGGGTGCTTGCTGTCAGGCGAGTGCACCCGGGCCGGGGGCTTATTCGGTTGGGTGGCCGTTGCTCTCGGCGAGCACGGCCCGGTGCAGTTTCGTCGCGGTCCCACGGGTCAGCGAGAACCGCTCCTGCAGCTGGTTGACCGACAGCGGATTCCCGGCCGCAACCGTCGCGCGCAGGGACGCTTCCGCTGCCGTGACGGAATCAGGTGGCACTGCAGCGAGATATGCGAGTCCTGTTGCGCTGGGATTTGCATTGCGAGCGCGGCGGACCATGCCGATCGCCATCTCAGCGCAACCGATGAACGCCACCGCCGGCCACCCCGACAGCGCCGCGCCAGCCAGACCGTAGGGCAGGCCATAACCCACGTTCGCGGCCAGCGTGGCCGTAACCGCGAGCACGAGCATGAACCGGCCCAGCCACGGCGTACCCAGCCCGCCCCGTGCGGCCCGGAGCATCACCAGCGACGCGGCGGCGACCGTGCCGTCGATGCTGACCGGCAACAGGACGGCCGCGAGCCAGGTCTGCCCGTGGGTAACCGCCAGGTGCTCGATGTGGACGAATGACACGACGGCCGCGATAGCGGCCACCAGCAGCACCGCCGCAGCGGTGGCAGCGCGGATGATCTGCTCGCCTCTCATGTCGCCACCGGGATCCCGGTAGGGGCGAATGGATCAGGGTCGATTCCCGTGCACCGGCAGCGCAGGCACGGGCCACCGTCTGGATTGGTGCGGTCGCCGACGCGGGCAACACAAGGCGGCACGTGCTCTGGCAGTGTGGCGGTCATGGTTTGGTATCTCCTCGATAGGTGCCGGATCTAGGGCCGCCGCAGCGTCGTGGGCGCCTTCGGCGGCCCGCCCTGTAAGGGGCTGGCGGGATAGTGAGCCCAACGGCTCCGTGCGCAATCTGTGCGCACATGAGGGCCGGGAACGCAAAAACAGCGGTTTCTCCAGAGCCGTGACTCTGGAGAAACCGCTGCTCAGCGGGC